>NZ_CP198946.1:0-1470000 GCF_052363175.1 Rhodobacter capsulatus | reverse complement strand
GGGCGCAATGCCATGCGACATCACCATGTCCGTGAACTTCTCGGCAAAGCCGCGGCTCATCAGCTGTGTCGGCGACACGTTGATGCTGACACGCGCCTTGTCGAGCAGGTGCATATCCGCGCAGACGAGATCGAGCAGCTTCCAGCCCAGCGGCATGATCAGCCCGGTCGCCTCGGCCACCTTGATGAAGCGGTCGGGCGAGACCTTGCCAAGCTCGGGCGAGGTCCAGCGCGCCAGCGCCTCGTAGCGGGTCGGTCCCGCCCCAGGATTGGCCGGAACGATGGGCTGGTAATGCACCTCAAGCCCCTGCCCTTCGCTCAGCGCGCGGCGCAGCTCTTTTTCGATCCGCTTGTGATCGATATCCTCGGTTTCCATCCGTTTGTCATAACGCACGACTTCCAGCGTCTCGCGCAACTTGGCGGAATACATCGCCCGGTCCGCGCGGCGCAGAAGCTCTTCTTGTTCCATGCCACGGTGATCTTCGAAGGCGAGGCCCTTGGAGGCCTGCACCTCGAAGCTCATCCCGTTACACAGGATCGGCTTCTCTGACAGAGCATTGATCTGCAGACATTTTTCAGCGACGATCCGCTCCAGGTCCGCTGTGGCGGAAAACACCACGAAGAATTCGTCGCCCCCATAACGGGCAAGAAAAGCGGTTTCATCGGCGATCGTGCGCAGGCGCGCGGCAAATTCCACCAAAAAGACATCGCCGCCCAGATGCCCAACCGTGTCATTGATCAGCTTGAAGCGCACCAGATCGATGGCCAGCACGGCGCAGTCGATTTCGCCACGGTCCCGCAGGGAATCGAGATGCTCGCGCATGGCAAAACGGTTCGGCAGCCCGGTGAGCGCATCGCTGCGGGCGCGGTCAAAGGAAATCGCCTCGCGCTCGATCAGTCCGGCGGCCTTGGAGCGCAAGAGCAGCGCGGCAGAATAGGATATCACCATGAACACAACGCTGATCGCCGCCATGATCGGAAACATCTTCCAAAACAGCAGCGTGCCGGGCTGCGGCGGGGTCCAGCGCAGCCAGCCGACAGGGCGTCCGTCGACCCCCGCCAGCGAAGTTGAGACCGTCCCCTCGGGCGGGGTAATCGTCACCGCAAGCCCGGAGATGGAGAATTCGCTTTCCATATCGCGCAAGCGTTGCGGCGCCAGCACCTTTCCGATCGTCGCGATCGCGGCACTGCCGGGGGGAACCCGGGCCAGCATCTCCGGGTTTTCGGGCAACAGATACGAGCTCGAGAACATCACCGGCAGGCCGTTGCGCATCTCGAAATAGGCGTGCGTTTCGCGATGCTCGGGGTCGAGCCCGGGAACGATGTCGCGCAACACCTGACGGGTGCGCTCCGTCAGGAAGCCCGGCTGCGGCGCAAGCCCCTCCCCCTCATGCCAAGAGAGCGGCGCCACGAAAGGGCCATCAAAAACCTCGGCATATTGAAACACCTCCCCCCGATGCGCAGTGATGCCGTAGTTCGAGGCCAGACGATCGATCGCCAGATCCTCCGCATCGACGTAAAGGTCGGTCCAGTTGTGATAGTCGCTTGCGAGCAACGAAACCTGTTCGAGCAGATTCTGCACCCGACCGGCGACTCGTTTCGTCGATTCCTCGGCCGCGCTTCGGTCCATCGTCGCCCGCACGGACACGAGCGACATCCAAAGCACGGCCAGCACCGCAAGCAAAACCGCGGTCACAAGGACCACGATCTGCCGCGGCAGGGTATTTCCGCTCATCAGGCAGCCGCCTCCAGCGGCCGCGGGGCGTTTTCGAAGCCAAGAACATGGACCTGCCCGTAATCGCAGGTCAGTTCGGTTCCCGGGGCCAGATCCCGCGCCGCGATCATCTCTTCGCCGCGATCGATCAGACTCGGATCCTTGCTGTGATTCATGAACATGTCTCCATCATTGCCAAGCCGGAAGATCCCGAGATGCGGGATATATTCTGCGTGATGAAGGACTGTTTGCGCCAAATCTTCCGGAAATTTCTGCAGCGCGGCCTCCGGAATGTCCACATCAAACATCGGATCATAGCGCCAGACCGTATCACCGGCACGGATCGGAACATGGGTGAAAACGCCAAGTCCGTGGATTTCGCTGCGGGTGACATAGTGTTTTACAAGAAACATCGCGAGTCTCGGGGTTGTTGGGGTTTGGTCGGACGTCAGGCCTCGGCCTGCATCATCACGACGGAAAAGAGCGCGGCGGCGATGCCCGCGATCTGTCGCGTCGAGAGGGTTTCTCCGAAGAAAACGATACCGACGCCGGTGAGCAGCAGGATGGTGGCAGAACTGTAGAGAACGGCGATCTGCGCAAGGCTCTGGCTTTGCATCAGCCACATCCACCCCAGCGCGGTCAGCGCATAAAGCGCCGCCCCGCCCAGAAACCAGGGCGAGGTATGGGGCGAGGCGCGCAGCGAAGCATATTTGAGCGCGTAATCGCCAAGGATTGTCAGAACGACAATTCCCGCCAGAATGAGATAGGATCGCATCGAGCAGCACTCCTGATATCGTTGCCCGTCGAAGAATGGGCACACGTTAAGGTTAAGGTGATTTTCGAAACATAAATGCCAAGGGGATAAAACCTATAAAATTAACCATACTATTCGCGCGGCAAGGCCGCCGGAGCCACCACGACTCGGCGAGTGTTTCGGCATTTTTCCAGTCACTTGCAGGCAGACCTTTGGATGCGGCGGGACAAGCCTCGCCCCCGGCAGCACCGCCCGCAGGCGTAGTATCTGGCTAACACCACAGCTGCGCCGGATTGCCTCATGCTGGACCCCTGCCACAGCAAAGGGAGGATGCAAGATGGCGAAGATCCTGATGATTACCGGTGACTTCACCGAGGATTACGAGACGATGGTGCCGTTTCAGACGCTTCTGGCCTGCGATCACAGCGTCGATGCGGTCTGCCCCGGCAAGGCGGCGGGCGATACGGTGAAGACGGCGATTCATGATTTCGAGGGCGATCAGACCTATTCCGAAAAGCCCGGTCACAATTTCGCGCTCAATGCCGATTTCGCCGCGATCAAGGCCGAAACCTACGATGCGCTGGTGATCCCGGGCGGGCGGGCGCCGGAATATCTGCGACTCAACCCCGAGGTTCTGGCGATGGTCCGGCACTTCTTCGAGGCGGGCAAACCGGTCGCCGCGATCTGTCACGGGGCGCAACTGCTGGCCGCGGCCGGGGTGCTGAAGGGGCGGACCTGCTCGGCCTATCCGGCCTGTTCCTACGAGGTGACCGCCTCGGGCGGGACTTACGCGGAAATTACGGTGACAGAGGCTGTGACCGATGGCAATCTGGTGACCGCGCCTGCCTGGCCCGCGCATCCTGCGTGGCTCAAACAGTTCATGGCGCTGTTGTAACATCAACGGGAAGGGAGGCCCCGCGATGTGTGAACTCTTCATCAAGGCCGATGCGGGTCAATGGCAAAGCCGCACCCACAGCCTGCGCATCGACGGGGTCGCCACCTCGATCCGGATCGAGACCCATTTCTGGGACACGCTGACCGAGATCGGGCAGCGCGACGGCATGACCACCGCGCAGTTGATCACCAAGCTCTGGCACGAGGCGATGGATGCCGATCACGACCTGGGCAACTTTACCTCGTTTCTGCGGGTGTGCTGCGCGCTATCATGCACTGATCGCCGCGGGCGAAATATCCCCCGACCGCCGGGTGCCGATCTCGGCGCATCCGGCCCGCACGATCCTGGCACGCGAGGCCGAGCGGCGGCGGCAGGTGCTGAACTGAGCGGGCTGGCTCAGTCCTGTCAGCGCCCCGGCACGGCTGAACACAAGACAGGATCGGGCGCGCTCGTTCAATGCGCCCGAAGTCTGATGGCTGCAACAGCTGCATACTCCATCCACAGGCGGGCGAGCGACGTTCGACCGAGATAGCGGTCTCAGAGAACAGCCGTTAAGGCTTCCATGCACCGTCTAGGCCGGTCAAGATTGGTTGTCACTCGCGCGCTTTGGATAGACGGCTTTGTTGAGACAAACTTGTCGAACTTCGTACACACATACCACCGGGCGCATCAACCGGCAAATCTCTGGGGCAAAGGTATCGGAAAGGGCCTCGAAGAATCTCTAGCCCATCTGCGCAAGTCCACGGAGCCATTGCATCGCCGACTTCAGGGGTTCTGAATCGTAATCGTGCATTTTCTTGGGCGTACGCGCCATACAGAAACCGTCGCCGTGCAGAAGGTGAGCTGGATTGGAGCTTTGGAAAATCCGATTACCTTTGAGTGCAGCATCTCTCGCGTCTGAAGAAAACGCCCAGTGCTCAGGACGAAAGCCGGGATTATCGTTCTTGCCTACGGAAGCGATCGACTCCCCTGCGACGATGATCCGAAAAACGGTTTCATCAAACCGATGGATGTCGCCCTCATAGGTCACGAAGTCCAGCAATCCGTAGCGAGAGTTAGGGGCCCCGTATTGATCGATCTGCGCGATGAACCCCATCGGGTCAGATTGTGTTCCCCGGATAAGTTTGTGTGGCTCAACCGTTGAGAAGGGCTCTGTGAGCGAAGGCCTTGGCCCGAGAGCCTCAAGTTTGGTGCTCATCTTGGCGATGTGGTGCTTGTCGTTTCTCACCCCCACATTCGCAGAGATCAACGAGGCTTTGAGCAGTTTCTCAAGCGCCTGTGCCGCGCTCCAGTAGTATTGGCGTTTCAATCCGTTCAGATATGCCCAACGGGCGACCACATAGTCCTCGATCGCCGGAACCGCAAAGAGGTCGGCGACGAGGCTAGCTTTTGCGGCGTCGACAACGCTGTCGATCAACACGTTCCCCCCCTGCGGGATCACACATCCAGCTCTTCGACGAACCGCGCGTTCTCGGTGATATATTGGAACCGCAGCTCGGGCTTTTTCCCCATCAGCCGCTCGACCAGATCATCGGTCTCGCCCGCGAATTCGTCGTCGATCGTGACCCGGATCAGCTTGCGCGTTGCCGGGTTCATCGTCGTGTCCTTCAGGTCCTTGGCATCCATCTCGCCCAGACCCTTGAAGCGCTGCACGTCGATCTTGCCGCGCCCGCCCAGACCCTTGGCCATCCAGAGCTCCTTCTCGGCATCGTCGGCGACATAGATCCGCTTCGCCCCCTGCGTCAGCCGGTAAAGCGGCGGGCAGGCCAGATACAGATGGCCCTTGTCGATCAGCCCCGCATCTGGGTGAAGAAGAAGGTCATCAGAAGCGACGCGATATGCGCGCCGTCGACATCGGCGTCGGTCATGATGATGATCTTGTCATAGCGCAGATCATCGACGCGGAACTTCGTGCCCAGACCCACGCCCAAAGCCTGCGCCAGATCGTTGATCTCCTGATTCTGGCCCAGTTTCGAACTCGCCGCGCCCAGCACGTTCAGGATCTTGCCGCGCAGGGGCAAAAGCGCCTGCATCGTCCGGTCCCGCGCCATCTTGGCCGAGCCACCGGCCGAGTCGCCTTCGACGATGAACAGCTCCGTCCCCTCGCGGTTCGTGGCCGAGCAATCGACCAGCTTCCCGGGCAGCCGCAGCTTCTTCGTCGCCGATTTGCGCGAGGTCTCCTTTTCCGCCTTGCGCCGCAGCCGCTCCTCGGCCCGCAGCACAAGAAAATCAAGGATCGCCCCCGCGGCCTTGGTATCGGTGGTCAGCCAGGTGTCGAAATAATCCCGCACCGCATTTTCGACCCAGCGCGCGGCTTCCTCGGTCGAAAGCCGGTCCTTGGTCTGGCCGACAAAGGACGGCTCGCGGATGAAGATCGAAATCAACGCGCAGCCGCCCGTCAGCATGTCCTCGCGGGTGATCTGCGCCGCCTTCTTGTTGTTGATCCGCTCGCCATAGGCGCGGATGCCCTTGAGGATCGCGGCCCAGAACCCGGCTTCATGCGTGCCGCCTTCGGGCGTCGGCACGGTGTTGCAATAGGAATGCAGGAAGCCGTCGCGCACCGGCGTCCAGTTGATCGCCCATTCGACCGACCCTGGGATGTTGTATTTCTCCTCGAAACTCACCCGCCCCGCAAAGGGCTTGTCGGAATAGGTCGAGGCCCCGGTCAGGGCTTCGCCCAGATAATCGGCAAGGCCATTCGGGAAATGGAAGGTCGCTTCCGTCGGCGTGTCGCCATCGGGGATCGCGGTCTTCCAGCGGATCTCGACGCCCGAAAACAGATAAGCCTTCGAGCGCGTCATCTTGAAGAGCCGCGCGGGTTTCAGGCTGAGCGAGCCGAAAATCTCCGGATCGGGGTGAAAGGTCACCATCGTGCCGCGCCGATTGGGCGCCGCGCCAAGCTTTTCGACCGGCCCCTGCGGCACCCCGCGCGAAAACCGCTGCTCGTAAAGCTCCTTGTTGCGCGCGACCTGCACCACCATCAGATCCGAGAGCGCATTCACCACCGACGAGCCCACCCCGTTCAACCCGCCCGAGGTCGAATAGGCCTTGTTCGAGAACTTGCCCCCTGCATGCAGCGTGCACAGGATCACTTCCAGCGCCGATTTGCCGGGAATTTCGGATGCGGATCGACCGGAATGCCGCGGCCGTTGTCGCGCACGGTGACCGAGCCATCGGCGTTCACCTCGACCTCGATCCGATTGGCGTGCCCCGCCACCGCCTCGTCCATGGCGTTGTCGAGAATCTCGGCCACCATGTGATGCAGCGCGCGCTCATCCGTGCCGCCGATATACATGCCCGGCCGCTTGCGCACCGGCTCCAGCCCTTCGAGCACCTCGATCGAGGAGGCGTCATAAGTCTCGGTCTGGGTCGAAGACAGAAGATCGCCGGACATGGTGCTCGCTTTCATTGGTGTTCTTGAGATGCAGAGATACCGCAGCTTGGGGCCCCGGGGCAAGCAGGGGGGGGCGCTGCCCCCGTCCCTTCGGGACTCCCCCGAGGTATTTTTGGCAAGATGAATGAACCGGATTTCATCTTGCCAAAAATACCTCGGGGGGTGAATGGCGCAGCCAGAGGGGGGCAGCGCCCCCCCTGCCCCGGGCGGCCGCGACGCGCGCCGCACCGCGTCGTGCCCCTTTGTCATTCTGTCGCACCCATGTCATAAGCTGGCCGCATCGATGTCCGAACCGTTCCGAAAGGCCGCCCCATGACCCGCATCCTCCAGTCGCTCGCCGAAATCTCCGCCCGTTACGACGTGCTGCTGTGCGATCTCTGGGGCTGCGTGCACAATGGCGTCGCCCCCTTCCCCGCGGCCGTCGCCGCGCTTCAAGGCTTCCGCGGTCAGGGCGGCCGGGTGATCCTGATCACCAACGCGCCGCGCCCGGCCCGCTTTGTCGCCGAGGGGCTCGACCGGATGGGCGTGCCGCGCGAGGCCTGGGATGCCATCGTCACCTCGGGCGACGCGGCGCAGGATGCGATGTTCGCAGGCGCGGTCGGGCGCAAGCTCTGGCACCTCGGGCCGCACAAGGACGACGGCTTCTTCACCGAGATCCCGAAAGAATGGGAGGGCCGGACCCATGTTCAGCTGGTCCCCTTCGATCAGGCCGAGGGCATCGTCTGCACCGGCCCCTTCGACGAGCTGAACGAAGTCCCCGAAGACTACCGCCCGCGCTTCCTTGAAGCCAAGACCCGCGGCCTGCCGATGCTTTGCGCCAACCCCGATGTCGTCGTCGACATGGGCGAAACCCGGATCTATTGCGCCGGCGCGCTCGCCGCGCTTTACGAGGAAATGGGCGGGCGCACGATGTATTTCGGCAAACCGCATCCGCCGATCTATGACATGGCGCGGCGCCGCATGGCGGAGTTCGGTCTGGCCGATGACAGCCGCGTGCTGGCGATCGGCGACGGCATCAACACCGATGTGGCGGGCGCGATCGGCGAGAACCTCGACGTGCTCTTCGTCTCGGGCGGGCTCGCCGCCGAGCAATTCGGCCCCGATGTCGACAATCCGAACCGGGACCTGCTCCGGGGCTGGCTCGGCGCGCGTCAGCAAGACCCGCAATACACGATCGGCCGTCTGCGCTGAAATCGTCTCGCAACTATCTTGCGTTCGACCTTCATCTTGGGTTCATAAGTTTCGCTGCGCTTGCATGGTGAATAGTGCCATGCTATGCCGCGGCGCAACATGACCCCAAGCCGGAGCGCCTCTCATGACCGACCCCATCGTCCGCGGCACGATCTGCATCGACCAGCTCGAGGTCGGCATGATGCGCAGCCTGACCAAGGAAATCACCGACCGCGACATCGAACTTTTTGCCGAGGTCTCGACCGACTGCAACCCGGTGCATCTGGATGACGACTTCGCCAAGGGCACGATGTTCAAGGGCTGGATCGCGCATGGGATGCTCTCGGCCGGGCTGATCTCGGCGGTGATCGGCGAGCAGCTGCCGGGCCATGGCACGATCTACCTTGGCCAATCGCTGAAATTCCGCGCCCCGGTCCGCCCCGGTGACGTCGTCACGGCCGAAGTCACGGTTGCGTCGATCGACCCGGTGAAGCGTCGCGTGACCCTTGAAACCCGCTGCCGCGTGGGCGATACGGTGGTGATCGAGGGCGAAGCGCAGGTTCTGGCGCCCGCCTGCAAGAGCTGACACGACCGGCGGCCTCGCCGGAGGCGGGGACGAGACCGGGAATGCAGACCTATACCCATTGGACGGGGCTCTCGCCCGAGGCGCGTGGCGCCTCGGTGGCGATGGGCAATTTCGACGGGGTGCATCTGGGGCATCAATCGGTGATCGATCTGGCGCGCGGTCGCGAGCCCTTGGGCATCATCACCTTCGAACCCCATCCGCGCGAAGTCTTCGCCCCGGATGCCGCGCCCTTCCGGCTGATGAACGCCGAAGCGCGGGAACATCGGCTGGCGAAACTCGGCGTCGAACGGCTTTACGAGCTGCCCTTCAACCGCGACCTTGCGGGGATGGACCCGGAAACCTTCGCCCGCGAAGTTCTGGCCGAGGGGGCTGGGCGTCGCCCATGTCACGGTGGGCGGCGATTTCCGCTTTGGCAAGGGCCGCGCCGCGGGCGGGCACGACCGAGTTGATCGCGCTTGGCCGCGAGCTTGGCTTTGACGTCACGGTGGCGCCGCTTCTGCACATCGACGGGATCGAGGTCTCCTCGACCAACATCCGCAAGGCGCTGGCCGAGGGGCGGGTGCGCGATGCGGCGAAGATGCTCGGTCACCTGCACCGGATCGAGGGCGAGGTGATGCACGGCGACAAGCGCGGCCGCGACCTTGGCTTTCCGACCGCCAACATGTCGGTGGCGCGGCTGCATCTGCCGAAGCTCGGCGTCTATGCGGTCAAGGTCGATGTGCTGACCGGCCCGCATGCGGGGGCTTACCTCGGCGCGGCGAGCCTTGGCGTGCGGCCGATGTTTGGCGAAAACGCGCCGAATCTCGAGACCTTCCTCTTCGATTTCGAGGGCGATTTGTACGGCCAGCACCTCTCGGTGGCGCTGGTCGACTATCTGCGCCCGGAAATGAAGTTCGACGGCCTGCCCGCCCTGATGAAACAGATGGCAGCCGATTGCGAAACCGCGCGCGAAATCCTGCGCTCCGCGTGATGTGACTATGAAAATGCCCCGATCCGAGTCAGCTTTTGCGCGATGAGTAGTAATCTGCGCCCCCTGTTCTGGACCTTGCCGCTGGCCAAGCTGACCCCCGCCGAATGGGAGGCCTTGTGCGATGGCTGCGGCAAATGCTGCCTCAACAAGCTCGAATACGAAGACACGGGCGAGCTCGAGTTCACCCGGGTCGCCTGTCGGCTGCTCGACGGCGAAAGCTGCCGCTGCCGCAACTACGAGATCCGGCATCAATTCGTGCCCGAATGCGTGCGGTTGACGCCGAAATCGCTGAAGAAAAGCGTCTACTGGATGCCCGTGACCTGCGCCTATCGGCTGCGCTACGAGGGCAAGCCGCTCGAGCCCTGGCACTATCTGATTTCCGGCGATCCCGAGACGGTGCATGACGCCCGTCAATCGGTGCGCGGATGGACCGTCTCCGAGGCAGAGGTGCCCGAGGAAGACTGGCAGGACTATATCATCGAGGACCTCTGAATGCATTTTGCTTCTGACAACACCGCGGGCGTCGCACCCGAGATCATGGCTGCGCTGGCGGCGGCGAATGCGGGTCATGTGGCCTCGTATGGGGCCGATCCGCTGACCGGGGCGGTGGTCGAACATCTGCGCGAGATCTTCGAGGCGCCGCATGCTTCGGTCTATCTGGTGGCGACCGGAACGGCGGCGAATGCGCTGTCCTGTGCGGTGCTGACTCAGCCCTGGGGGGCGATCTTCTGCCACCGCAATGCCCATATCGAAGAAGACGAATGCGGCGCGCCCGAATTCTACACCGGCGGCTCGAAACTGGTTCTGGTGGACGGCCCGCATGCGAAGATGGACCCTGCCGGTCTGCGCGCGGCGATCGCCCATACCGCGCGGGCCGGGGTGCATAACGTGCAGCGCGGCATGGTCTCGCTGACGAATGCGACCGAGGCCGGAACAATCTACACCCCCGCCGAAGTCGCCGCGCTGACGGCGGTCGCGCGCGAGTTCAAGCTGCCGGTGCACATGGACGGGGCGCGGTTTGCCAATGCCCTCGTCACTCTGGGCTGCACGCCCGCCGAGGTGACCTGGAAAGCCGGGATCGACGTGCTGAGCTTTGGCGGCACCAAGAACGGCTGCATGGGGGTCGAGGCGGTGATCATCTTCGATCCCGCCCGCGCCTGGGAGTTCGAGCTGCGCCGCAAGCGCGGCGGCCATCTCTTTTCGAAGCACCGCTTCCTTGCGGCGCAGATGGCGGCCTATCTGGACGGCGATCTGTGGCTGCGCCTCGCCCGGCACGCGAATGCGATGGCCGCACGGCTCTCGGCGGGGATTGCGGCGGTGCCCGGGGCATCGCTTACCCATCCGACGCAGGCGAACGAGGTCTTCGCCGCCTTCCCCCGTGCCGCGCATCGCGCGCTCCATGCGGCGGGCGCCTCCTATTATCTCTGGCCCTTCGACCAATCGCTCGACGGCCCGGGCGAGACGCCCTTGGCCGCGCGGATGGTGACGACCTGGGACACGACCGCGGAAGAAATCGACACCTTCCTCGCGCATCTGCGCTGAGCGTCGGGGATCGGAATGGGGCGGCCCCCCTGCCCCATTCCGGCGCTTGACCGTTGTGCCCATCTTGCCTAGAGCTTTGCGCACTCTGGGGGCCTGTAGCTCAATGGTTAGAGCCGGGCGCTCATAACGCCTTGGTTGGGGGGTTCGAGTCCCTCCGGGCCTACCAGAGCATCCCTTTGATCTCAAAGAATAACCTTGATTTTCCGACCCTTGTGCCATTTTTGGTCCCAGAGTTGGTGCCAGAATCGGGGTGCAAGATGGCTGGGAAGCTTCGGTATTGGAAAGAGAAGGATGGCCGCTTCTGGGCACGAATCTCTGTTCCCGAAAGGCTTCAACCGTATCTTGACCAGCCCCGGTGCGAACTTTCTGAACCGCTCGGCGGTGATCGTCGCACCGCCTTGCGCCTGCATCCGGCAGCGGTTGCGCGCCTTCAACACGTAATCGCCGTCGCTCAAAGCAGGGCCGACCTTCATTGACGAGAACGCTTACGCCCGCCTTCTGTTTGATCTGCGCATGGCCGCGCGGGCCGCCGACTGGGAAACGGCCCTGACCGAAGTTCTCTGTGACGCAAACATCCTGCCCGCGACGTGCCGAGGAGAGATTGAACTCACGGCTTCGTGAGCGGATGACGAAAGACACCGGTTCACCGAACAAGCTCTACCTCGTTCTGAAATTGCGCACTCCACGAAACCGACGATGCACTTGCGGCGACGCCGCCCGAACATCTCGAAGACGTTATTGCGGCCATCAAGTGCAGGCTCGAAGCCGCTTGATCCCCGGCACAATCAACAAGCACGCGGGCGAGGTGAAAACCTCGCCCGTTTTCATGTCAAAGGCGAGTCGGCCCAACCGGAAAGCCCATGTGTTACACACGCCTGACTGTAACACATGGCCGACCGAGCCGCCGCCTAAGCCATTGACTATAAAGGGGAATTCGGAATGGTCGGGGCGGCGAGATTCGAACTCACGACCTTCTGTACCCAAAACAGACGCGCTACCAGGCTGCGCTACGCCCCGATTGCGCCTTCAATAGCGACACCGGCGGGCGCTGAAAAGGGGAAATGGCTCAGTCGAGCGGCAGGATGCGCTGTCCGGGTGCCAGCCCCAGCGCAGCCGCCTGCCCGCCCGCGATCTCAAGCACATATTGGATCGGACCGCCCGACCAGATCGGGGTCTCGTCATAGGGGCGCGCGTCGGGATGGATGGTCAGAATGTGGCCCGTGGCATCGATGAAAAGCATGTCGAGGGGCAAAGGCGTATCATGCATCCAGAACGCGACCGTGCGCGGCCCCGGATAGACGAAGATCATGCCGCTGCCCGGATCAAGATGATCGCGCCCCATCAGACCGCGTTCGCGCTCGGCCTCGGTATCGGCGATCTCGACGTTCAGGCGCAGCCGACCTTCGGGGCGTTCGATGCAGAGCACGGCCTCGCCCTGCCCCTGACGCGCCGCCGCGAAGCTGGCATCATCGCAGTCGGCAGCGGCCACAGGAGCCGCCAGCCCGCAAAGACCCGCGACAAGAAAAAGGATCAGCGCGTGCGCAGCGCGGATTCCCAGCTTGTGACCTGCGCCGCCATCCGGCCGCGCCGCCCCTCGATCACCCGCAGACATACCGCCTCTCCCGGCGCCAGATCGGCGAACCCCGAGCGGCGCAGCACCTCGACATGGATGAAGACATCTTCGGGCCTGCCGAAGACATTTGCAAAGCCAAAACCCTTGCCCTTGTCGAACCACTTCACCCGCGCCGGTTCCAGCGGCAGCGCCGCGATCACCTCGGGGTCGGTCTCGCCCAGATCCTCGATCGGCGCCAGCCGGTTGTCGGTTTCGGGCGGCGAGATTTCGAGCACTTCGATCGCCTGCGCCCCGCGCGGCGTCGCCTGCACCAGCACGCGAATCCCTGCATTGTCAGCCACCGAGCTTTGTCCGAAATTGCGCAGCACATTGGCATGGAGAAGAATGTCCGGTCCGCCCTCGCCGTCGAGGATGAACCCGAACCCCTTGCCCGCGTCGAACCATTTCACCCGACCCGCGACTTCACGCGCCGCGCCCGCTTCGTCAACCATCCGCTGCCGTCCATTTTCTGATGCGCCGGGACTGTGGACGTCCGCCAGAGCGCTGCAGATCAGTTGTCACAGGTTCGCAACCGGATTCAAGCTGATTTGGCTTGTCTTTTTGGGCAGTCTGCGATTGGCGAAGCGTGAAATGCAGTCAATTTGAGCCGCATTTCAGGCTGACGCAGCGTCAGGATCAGGGGTTCAGCCGAAGGATCTCCCAGGCGGCGCCCGGCGCGTCACGGCGCCAGCGGAAGCGATCATGCAGCCGAAACGCCCCGTCAGCCCAGAATTCGATCTCGAGCGGCAAGATGCGGAAACCACCCCAGAACGGCGGACGCGAGGGCGCGGTGCCATGCGCGGCCGTCACCTTCGCCACCTCGGCCATCAGCGCCGTGCGCGAGGACAGCGGTTCACTTTGCCGCGAGGCCCAGGCACCGAGCCGCGACTTGAGCGAGCGCGAGGCATAATAGGCGTCCGCCTGCGGCCCCTCTTCACGACTCACGAGGCCGCGCACGCGGATTTGCCGACGCAGGCTCTTCCAGTGCAGCACGAAGGCGGCTTTGCCCGCAGCCTCGATCTCGGCCGACTTTGCAGAACCGTAATTGGTATAGAACAAAACGCCCCGCCCGAGGGCGCGTCGTGCGCCTCGATCTCTTTCAGAAGCACCATCCGCACATTGGGCAGCCCCTCGGCATCGACGGTGGCCAGGGCAATGGCATTGGGGTCGTTGATCTCGGTTTTCTCGGCTTCGGTCAGCCAGGATTGCGCCAGCGCAAAGGGATCTTCGCCCGCAAAGATGCCGGTTCTGTCGCTCATATCCTGCCCTTTCTGTTGAGGATGCGACGCCAAGGCGCCGCTGCCCCGACGTCAACCCGCCTTGCTGACTTTGCAATCTTCGCCTAATGAGAGCGCACTTTCCAGAGGCAAGCGGGAGATTGCGGAAATGACGACGGGCCTGATGGCGGGAAAACGGGGCCTGATCATGGGGCTCGCCAATGACAAGTCGATCGCCTGGGGCATCGCCAAGGCGCTTGCCGATGCGGGCGCTGAGCTTGCCTTCTCCTATCAGGGCGAGGCGCTGAAAAAGCGCGTCGAGCCGTTGGCCGAAAGCCTTGGCAAGCCGCTCCTGTTCGAATGCGACGTGGCGAATGAAGACAGCATGGATGCGCTTTTCGCCGGGCTGAAGGACGCGTGGGGGACACTCGATTTCGTGGTCCATGCGATCGGGTTCTCCGACAAGAACGAGCTGCGCGGTCGCTATGTCGACACCTCGCGCGGCAACTTCACCATGACGATGGACATTTCGGTCTATTCCTTCACCGCCGTCTGCGCCCGCGCCGCGGCGATGATGCCCGCGGGGGGCTCGCTGCTCACGCTGACCTATTACGGCGCCGAACAGGTGATGCCGCATTACAACGTGATGGGCGTTGCGAAAGCCGCGCTGGAAGCCTCGGTCAAGTACATCGCCGAGGATCTGGGCAAGCTCGGCATCCGCTGCAACGCGATCTCGGCCGGGCCGATCAAGACGCTGGCCGCCTCGGGCATCGGCGATTTCCGCTACATCATGAAGTGGAACGAGCTGAATTCGCCCCTGCGCCGCAACGTGACGCAGGAAGAGGTCGGCAAGGCCGCGCTTTACCTGCTCTCGGATCTGGGGTCGGGGACCACGGGCGAGAACCTGCACGTCGATGCGGGCTATCATGTCGTCGGCATGAAGGCGGTCGACGCGCCCGATATCGACGTGGTGACGGGGCGCAAGGACTGAGATGAGCTTCGCCGCCTTTCTGGGCATCTACATGATCTCGCTTGCGGCGGCGATCTCTCCGGGTCCGGCGGTGCTGCTGGCGGCCCGGACAAGTCTGCGCGAGGGCTTCGTGCGCGGCGCCTGGCTCGCTGTCGGCATCGGCCTTGGCGCCTGCATCTGGGCCGTTGCGGCGATGTTCGGACTGGCGCTGCTGTTCAAGATCGCCCCCACCCTGCTCACCGTGCTGAAATTCGCGGGCGCGGCCTATTTGCTTTACCTTGCCTACAAGATGTGGCGCCATTCGGCCGAGCCGATGTCGATGGAACTGCCCGAGGATCACGCCAGCCGCACCGCGCTGGGGCAAGTCTGGCGTGGCATTGCGGCCCAGCTGGCCAATCCGAAACCGGCCGTTTTCTTCGGCACGGTCTTCCTGACCTTCCTGCCGCCGGTGGTGCCCTTCTGGGCTTACGGCGTCATTCTGGGCATCATCTTCTTCAACGATACGGTCTGGAACGTGCTTGTGGCGCGGATCTTCTCGCTCGACCGGACGCGGGCCGCCTATCTGGGCCTGAAAACACTGATCGACCGCACTTTCGGCGGGCTTCTGGGGCTGATGGGCCTGAAGCTTGCCCTGACCTGAGGAGGCAAAGATGGCCGAACGTTTGCCGCATGAAAAAGGCTTTCACGTCAGCTGGGACCAGCTGCACCGCGATGCGCGGGCGCTGGCCTGGCGGCTCGATGGCAAGGGGCCCGACAATGGCGCCTGGAAGGCAATCGTGGGCATCACCCGCGGCGGCATGGTCCCCGCGGCGATCATCGCGCGCGAACTCAACATCCGCATCATCGACACGATCTCGGTCAAGGGCTACAACCACCAGACCCAATCCGATCCGGTGGTGATCAAGGCGCCGCAGGATGATCTGATGGGCGCCGAGGGCGAAGGCATTCTGGTGATCGACGATCTGGTGGACAGCGGCAAGACGCTCGAACTAGTGCGCCGCCTGTATCCCAAGGCGCATTTCGCCACCGTCTATGCGAAACCGAAGGGCCGCGAGCAGGTCGACACCTACATCACCGAAGTCTCGCAAGACACCTGGATCTTTTTCCCCTGGGACATGGCGCTGCAATACGTCCAGCCCTATCGCGGCACCGACTGAAGCCGCGCGCCCGCCCCACCCGCGACAGGGCGTATTTGCACCAAGAAAAAGCAGGCGGTTTTCTTGGCAAAATACGCGCCCGCCGCAGGCGTCCTCCCTGCCAAGGGCGCGGGCGAATGGAAGGGTGGCGCGACACTGACCGGAGGCCGCCATGATCCACCCGCTGAACCCCGCGCTTGGCACTACCTTTGCCCCCGGTGATGGAGGCGCGGCGCTGGATCGAGGGTCACCTTCCCGCCCGAGCGGCCCTTGATCAACGTATCCCAAGCCGCGCCGATCGATCCGCCGCCGCTCGCGCTGCGTCAGGCGATCGCGCAAGCGGCGCTCGACAACCCCGCCGCGCATCTTTACGGGCCGGTCCTGGGCAATGGCGATCTGCGCGCCGAGGTGGCGGCGCAATGGTCCGCGACCTATGGGGGCACCATCACCCCGGCGCAGGTGGCGATCACCCAGGGCTGCAATCAGGCCTTCTGCGCGGCGCTCGCCACTCTGGCGGGTGCCGGGGATGAAGTTCTTCTGCCAACGCCCTGGTATTTCAACCATAAAATGTGGCTCGACATGGCGGGCGTGACGACGGTGCCGCTGCCGACCGGGCCGAGCCTGCTGCCCGACCCGGATCACGCGGCGGCGCTGATCACCCCCGCCACCCGCGCCATCGTGCTGGTCACGCCGAACAACCCGGGCGGCGTCGAATATCCGGCCGAGCTGGTGCGCGCCTTTGCCGATCTGGCCCGCCGTCACGGCCTTGCGCTGATCGTCGACGAGACCTACCGCGATTTCGACGCCCGATCGGGAGCCCCGCATGATCTTTTCACCGACCCCGATTGGGACGAGACGCTGATCCAGCTTTACTCCTTTTCGAAGGCCTATCGGCTGACCGGCCACCGCGTCGGCGCGATCGTCGCGAGTGCGGCGCGGCTGGCCGAGGTGGAGAAATTCCTCGATACCGTCGCCATCTGCCCGAGCCAGTTGGGCCAGATCGCGGCGCTTTGGGGGATGCAGAACCTGACGCAATGGGTCGCGGGCGAACGGGCCGAGATCCTCGCCCGTCGCGCTGCGATGACGGCGGGGCTCGCCGCACTGCCGGGCTGGAAAACGCTCGGCTGTGGCGCCTATTTCGCCTATGTCGAACACCCCTCGCCCCTGCCCGCCCCGGAGTTTGCCAAGCGTCTGGTGACCGAGGCCTCGGTGCTGCTGCTGCCGGGCACGATGTTCATGCCCGCGACCGACCCCGCCGGGCAGCGCCAGCTGCGCATCGCTTTTGCCAATATCGACACCGCGGGTATCGCGGAATTGATGAGGCGGCTTGCCGCATTGCAGCCCTGATCGGGGACGACTGCGGCTCTGATGCTTGCGGCCTTGCGGCCAAAGCCCTAAACACCCCAAAGACCAGAAAACCCCGGGAGGTCCCATGTCGACGTTGTTGCGCAGCTCTGGCAAGAGCGTGATGGTCTGGGTGCTTCTGGCGATGATCGTTCTGGGCCTTGGCGGCTACAAGGTCAGCAGCTTCTCGAACCGCGGTCAAAGCATCGGGGCGGTGGGCGAGAGCGAAATCAGCACCCGGCAGTATACCCAGGCGCTGCGGCAGGAAATCGACGCCGTCGCGCAGCAGATCGGCCATGCGCCCTCGATGTCCGAAGTGCGGGCGATGGGGTTGGATCAGGCAGTGCAGGCGCAGCTTTTCAACACCGCGGCGCTGAGCGAACAGGCCCGGCGGCTTGGCTGTCGGTCGGCGATGCCGAGGTGAGCAAGCAGATCCGTTCGGCCCGGCCGTTTCAGGGCATGGATGGCAAATTCGACCGCGAGACCTATCGCGAGGCGCTGCGGCAGCAAGGCATGACCGAAAGCGGTTTCGAGACGCAGTTGCGCGCCGATATCGCCCGCTCGATCCTGCAAGGCGCGGCGGCGGGCGGCGTGGCGGCTCCGGCGCCGCTTCTGGACAGCTACATCGGCTATCTGGGCGAAACCCGCGATGTGGCCTTTGCCGAGATCCCGATGCCGGGATCGTCGAGGCGCTGCCCAAGCCCGATGACGCGACGCTGAAGGCCTATTACGAGGCGCAGATCGCCGAATTCACCAAGCCCGAAACGCGCGAGATTTCCTACGTCTGGCTGACGCCCGAGATGCTGAAGAACGACATCACCATCGACGAGGCGCTGCTGAAATCGACCTATGACGAGCGCAAGTCGGACTATGTGCAGCCCGAGCGGCGCAAGCTGAAAAAGCTCGTCTTCCCGACCATGGCCGAGGCCGAAGCCGCGATGGCGAAGATCAAGGCGGGTACGGCGACGCTGGTCGATCTGGCCAAGGAGCGCGGGCTGAGCGCGACGGATATCGACCTTGGCGAGGTCTCGCAGGATCAGGTCGGCGGCGATGCGGGCAAGACCGTCTTTGCCCAGACGACCCCCGGCCCGGTCGGGCCGCTCGACACCGATCTTGGCCCGGCGATCTTCGAGTTCGAAAGCCTCGTGCCGAGCGAAACCACCACCTTCGACGAAGCCAAGGGTGACATTGCCGCCGAACTGGCGATCGACAAGGCGCGGCGAATGATCGGCGACATGACTTCGGAGCTTGAAGACAAGCTGGCCTCGGGCGCGACGCGAGGACATGGTCAAGGAAACCAAGATGCAGGCGGGCAAGATCTCGATGGCGGCCGATACCCGCGACGGCATCGCCGCCTATGACGCCTTCCGCGAAGCGGCCGCGAAGGTCACCGCCGACGATTTCCCGGAACTTGGCACGCTCGAAGATGGCAGCGTTTTCGCGCTGCGTCTTGATGGCGTGACGGCGGCGGCGCCGATCCCCTTCGCGCAGGTTCGCGACAAGGTCGAAGCCAGCTGGCGTGCGGCCGAGCTCGTGAAGGCGAAACAGGCGAAGGCCAAGGCCGTGGGCGAGACGCTGGCGGCGGGCAAAACGCTGACCGAGGCCGGGCTGACCGAGAAATCGGCCCCCGATCTGCAGCGCGACGGCTTTGTCGAGGGCGCGCCGCAGGCGCTGGCGAAAACCGCCTTCACGACCGAGGTAGCAAGACCGCCGTTCTGACCGAGGACGGCAAGGTCTTCGTGCTGCTCGTGCGCGCGGTGAAACCGGCCGACATGGCCGATCCGGAACTGGTGCAGCTGCGCAAGACCTTCGACACGCGGCTTGGCCAGTCGATCGGCACCGATCTCGTCGCCTTCTACGCCCGCGCGGCGCAGGCCGAGGCCGGTATCAAGCTCGACAGCGCGATGATCGCTGCCGTGCAATCGCAGTTTCAGTGACGGAGGCCCCGATGGTCGCGCTTTTCCCCGGATATGACGCGTTCGAGGCCGCCTGGGCCGAGGGCCGCAACCAGCTGGTCTATGCGCGGCTGGCGGCCGATCTCGATACGCCGGTCTCGCTGATGCTGAAGCTGGCGGATGCACAGAAGAACAGCTTCATGCTGGAATCGGTGACCGGCGGCGAAGTGCGCGGGCGCTATTCGATCATCGGCATGAAGCCCGACGTGATCTGGGAATGCCGCGGCACGGCGGCGCGGATCAACCGGCAGGCCCGGTTCGAAGATCGCTTCGAAGACCTGCCCGGCCATCCGTTCGAGAGCCTGCGGGCGCTGATCGCCGAAAGCCGCATCGACATGCCCGAGGGCCTGCCCGCGGCGGCGGCCGGGCTCTTCGGCTATCTTGGCTATGACACGATCCGGCTCGTCGAGCATCTGCCGAACGTCAATCCCGATCCGCTCGGCGTGCCCGATGCGGTGCTGATGCGGCCCTCGGTCGTCGCCGTGCTGGATGGCGTCAAGGGCGACGTGATCCTTTGCGCCCCCGCCTTCCATGGATCGGGCCTCTCGGCGCGGGCGGCCTATGCGCAGGCGGCGGAACGGGTGATGGATGCATTGCGCGATCTTGACCGCACGCCCGCACAGGGCCGCGAGATGGGCGAGGCCGCGCAGGTCGGGCCGCTGAAATCGAACTTCACCCCCGAGGGCTACAAGGCCGCGGTGGAGAAGGCGAAGGACTACATCCGCGCGGGCGACATCTTTCAGGTCGTGCCCGCGCAGCGCTGGTCTGCGGATTTCCCGCTGCCGCCCTTTGCGCTTTACCGCTCGCTGCGGCGCACCAACCCTTCGCCCTTCATGTTCTTCCTCAATTTCGGCGGCTTCCAGATCGTCGGCGCCTCGCCCGAGATCCTCGTGCGGCTGCGCGATGGCGAGGTGACGATCCGCCCGATCGCGGGCACCCGCCCCCGCGGCGCGACGCCCGAGGAAGACAAGGCGCTGGAAGCGGACCTGCTCGCCGACAAGAAGGAACTGGCCGAGCATCTGATGCTGCTCGATCTGGGCCGCAACGATGTCGGCCGGGTGGCGAAGATCGGCACCGTGCGCCCGACCGAGAAATTCGTGATCGAGCGCTATTCCCACGTCATGCACATCGTCTCGAACGTGGTGGGCGAACTGGCCGAGGGCGAGGATGCGCTCTCCGCCCTGCTCGCCGGTCTGCCCGCGGGCACCGTTTCGGGCGCGCCGAAAGTGCGGGCGATGGAGATCATCGATGAGCTGGAACCGGAAAAGCGCGGCATCTATGGCGGCGGTGTCGGCTATTTCGCGGCAAATGGCGAGATGGACATGTGCATCGCGCTGCGCACCGCGGTGGTGAAGGATCAGACGCTTTACATCCAGGCGGGCGGCGGTGTCGTCTATGACAGCGACCCCGAGGCGGAGTTCAGGAAACCGTGAACAAATCCAAGGCCCTGCGCCGCGCGGCGGAAGATGCGGGGCTCTTCGTGCGCCGCGGCAACCTTTAAGCCCGCCCGCGCGAAGGGCGTATTTGGACAAGGAAAAACAGCCTTCCCTTCGGGGAGGGCTTTTTCTTGGGCGAAATACGCAATTCCGGCGGCGGCGACCGGGACGACCTGCGGAAAGGGGCGTATTTGGTCCAAGAAGAAGCCGATGCCGTTTCTTCTTGGTCCAAATACGCTCTTGCAGGGGGCCGGGCCGGGCGCGGCCTTACTTGCCGCCTTGCGCCTTCAGCAGCGCCGAAAGCGGCGCGAGGTTGTATTGCCCCGTCTTCCGAGGCCCAGGCGGTCAGACCGGCCACGGATTCGGGCCAGGCGGAGAGCATGACCACCGTCGAGCCGTCCTTCGTCGCCTCGAACGCCGCGCGGCCGAGCGTGCGGGTGATCACCGCCGCCTTGTCGCGCTGCGCATCGAGCACGCGAAAGATGCCCTCGCGCGGGGTGTCCCGCGTCGCCTTTACACCGATCGCGCCCGGTTGCGTGACATAGCCCATCCCTCGGCGCCAAGCGCCTTTTCCACCTGCGTCAGCAGACGGGCGTGCCCTGCAGCACCGGGGTTTCCGGTTCCACAAGCGCAATCGCCTGCGGCACGGCCTGATGCCAGGCGGCCAGCGCCACTTCCAGATCCTGCGCCGTCGCCCCTTCGGGCAGGGGATCGGCCAGCATCGCGACCTCGAGCCCGGCGTCGCGGTAGCCTTGCGCCGCCTCGGTCACGCCGGGCGCGGCGGGATCCAGCACCACCGTCACCCAATCGCCAAGCGCCGCGATCGTCTGCGGATCAAGCCCCCCCTTCAGGGTGCCGACATCGACCAGCAGCACCGTCACGCTGGGTTTGCCGGGTTTGGCGACGAAGGGCGCGGCAAAGCGCTCGAGCGCGGGGCCGGTGTCCTCGGGCGCGGGGTGCGGCACCTCGGCGGGCGCGGCCTCCGTCTTGCCGAAGGGTTTGACCGGCGTGCCGGAGGGCGGAACGGAACTCCCTGCGGCTGCGCAATCTGCGGCAGGCGGTTCACCTTCGTGCCCGCGGCCGCGGCAAAGCCCGCGCTGTCGCCCGGCACGATCACCCGGGGCCGCGCGGGGCTTTGCGGCACCACGGCACCATCCGGCATCAAGGTGATCTCGCCGCTCGCGGCGGGCGCAGGCGCAGCTTCGGCCGGGGCAGATCGGGGCCGCGGCCTCGCCCGGCGGCGGCACCGGCATCGCGGGCTCGGCCTGCGGCGGGGTCTCGAGCGCGACCGCGGGGGTTTGCGGCGGCGGCGCGATCACCGGCGGCGTTTCGGCGGTTTCGGGTTTCGCGGGCGGCTCGGTTGCCGGCGCGGGCGCGGTCTCGATGACCGGCGTCTGGGCGGGGGCGGCGGGGATGGCGGGCGTTTCCTCGGGCACGGGCGTTGCGGCGGGGGCCGCAGGCGGAGCTTCAACCCCGGTGCGGGCGAATTCGGAGGCCTCGGGCAGGGCCACGGCCTGAGACGGCGTGGCGTCGGGGGACGCAGTCTTGCCCAGACCCTGCTGCGGCAACGGCATCACCAGCGAGACCCCGCCCAGCCCCAGCCCCGAGACGACCACACCCGCAACCATGCCCTTGATCAGACCGCCAGCCATCCTGCCCCTCTTCGACCTTTTTGCCGCTTTCTGCGCGCCTAGATCGCGGCCTTGAAGGCTTGACCCCGGCCGCTTGCTCTGAACATCTATACCGCGACGCCTGACCCGGTTCACCCCCAGAATGCGGGCGGCCAGAAGGATTTGCGCATGCTCCTGCTCATCGACAACTACGACAGCTTCACCTGGAACCTGGTGCATTACTTCGGCGCGCTCGGCGCGGATGTGAAGGTGGTGCGCAACGACGCCATGGATGTGCAGGAGGCGATGGGGCTGGGTGCCGAAGCGATCGTGCTGTCCCCGGGCCCTGCGATCCGGCGCAGGCGGGATCTGCATTCCGCTGACGCTCGCCGCGGCCGAGGCGGGCGTGCCGCTGATGGGGTCTGCCTTGGCCATCAGACCATTGGCGAGGCTTTCGGCGGCAAGGTGATCCGCGCGGGCGAGATCGTGCACGGCAAGATGGGCACGATCCATCACGAGGGCAAAGGCGTCTTCGCCGGTCTGCCGAGCCCGTTTCAGGCAACGCGCTATCACTCGCTCATCGTCGAGCGGGAAAGCCTGCCCGACTGCCTTGAAGTCACGGCATGGCTCGACAGCGGCATGATCATGGGGCTGCGGCATCGCACCAAACTGATCGAGGGTGCAGTTCCACCCTGAATCCATCGCCTCCGAGCATGGCCACGCGATGCTGCGCAATTTCCTGACGGAAGCGAAAGTGAAGGTGAGCGCATGAGCGAACTCAAGCCCCTGATCGGCCTTGCCGCCGACCGCCCGCTGACCCGTGCCGAGGCCGAAACGGCGTTTGAGATCTTCTTCGAGGGCGCGGCGACGCCCGCACAGATGGGCGGGTTGCTGATGGCGCTGCGCACCCGTGGCGAGACGGTGGATGAGATCGCCGCCGCCGCCTCGGTGATGCGCTCGAAGATGCACCGGATCGCCGCGCCCGAGGGGGCGATGGACATCGTCGGCACCGGCGGCGACGGCAAGGGCACGCTGAACATCTCGACCGCGACGGCTTTCGTCGTCGCTGGCGCGGGCGTGCCGGTCGCCAAGCACGGCAACCGCAACCTGTCGTCCAAGTCGGGCGCGGCGGATGCGCTAACGGCGATGGGGCTCGACGTGATGAAGGGGCCGGAGGCCGCCGAAAAGGCGCTGGCCCATGCCGGGATCACGTTTCTCATGGCGCCGATGCACCATCCGGCGATGAAGCATATCGGCCCGGCGCGGGTCGAGCTGGGCACGCGCACAGTCTTCAACCTGCTCGGGCCGCTGACGAACCCGGGCGGGGTGAAGCGGCAGCTGACCGGGGCGTTCTCGCGCGCCTGGATCCGGCCGATGGCCGAGGTGCTGAAGGCGCTCGGCTCGGAGGCGGCCTGGCTCGTGCACGGCTCGGACGGCACCGATGAGCTCTCGATCTGCGGGGTGAGCTGGGTGGCTGCGCTGCGCAATGGCGAGATTTCGGAATTCGAGGTCCACCCCGAGGAAGCCGGTCTGCCGACGCATCCGTTCGAGGCGATCATCGGCGGCGAACCGGCCGAGAATGCGCGCGCGTTCAATGATTTGCTGGATGGCCGCAAGGGCGCTTACCGCGATGCGGTGCTGCTGAATGCCGCCGCGGCGCTGGTTGTGGCGGGCAAGGCGGGCGATCTGAAGACGGGGGCCGCGATGGCGGCGGAAAGTCTCGACTCCGGGGCCGCCAAGGCGCGTCTTGTGGCGCTGCGCGAGGTGCTGGGCGCATGACGAACATCCTCGACCGGATCAAGGCCTACAAGCTTCAGGAAGTGGCCGAGGCGAAAACCCGTGTGTCCTTGGCGGAGCTTGACGCGCAGGCCAAGGCGCAGGCGCCCTGCCGCGGCTTTGCCGAAGCTTTGCGCCAGAAGGCCGCGCAAGGCTATGGGCTGATTGCGGAAATCAAGAAGGCCTCGCCGTCGAAAGGGCTCATCCGGCCCGATTTCGACCCGCCTGCCCTCGCGCGGGCCTACGAGGCGGGCGGCGCGGCCTGTTTGTCCGTCCTGACCGACACGCCCAGCTTTCAGGGCGCGCCGGAGTACCTGATTGCGGCGCGGAACGCCTGTTCCCTGCCCGCTTTGCGCAAGGATTTCCTTTACGACACCTATCAGGTCGCCGAGGCCAGGGCCTGGGGCGCCGATTGCATCCTGATCATCATGGCCTCGGTCGAGGATGCGCTGGCGGTCGATCTGGAAGCGGCGGCGACGGGCTGGGGCATGGATGTGCTGATCGAGGTGCATGACCGCGCCGAACTTGACCGCGCGCTGAAATGGCTGAAATCTCCGCTGCTTGGGGTGAACAACCGCAATCTGAAGACCTTCGAGGTGACGCTTGATGTGACCCGCGCGCTTGCGCCGACGATCTTGGCGGAAGGGCGGGACTTGGTCTGCGAAAGCGGCATCTTCACCCCCGACGACATGGCCGCGATGGCCGCGGTCGGCGCGCGGCGCTTCCTGATCGGCGAAAGCCTGATGCGACAGGCCGATGTTGCCGCCGCCACGAAGGCGCTTCTGGCATGCTGACCCATTTCGACGCCGCGGGCAAAGCCCATATGGTCGACGTGTCCGAGAAGCTGCCGACGACCCGGGTCGCGGTGGCCGAGGGCTGCATCGTGATGGCGCCCGAAACGCTGGCGCTGGTGCTCGCGGCACGGCGGAAAGGGCGACGTGCTGGGAATTGCCCGCGTCGCGGGGATCATGGCGGCGAAGAAGACCGCCGATCTGATCCCGCTCTGCCATCCGCTGGCGCTGTCGAAAGTCTCGGTCGAGCTGACGCCCGATCCGGCCCTGCCCGGCGTGCGGATCGAGGCGACGGTGAAGACGACCGGCCCGACCGGGGTCGAGATGGAGGCGCTGACCGCCGTTTCGGGTGCGGCGCTGACGCTCTATGACATGCTGAAAGCCACCGAAAAATCGATGCATATAGAGGGGATACGGCTTTTGTCGAAAGACGGCGGCAAGTCCGGCCCCTATCGCGCGGCGCCCTGAAACCGCCACAACCCTTGCCAGTGCATTAACGCCGAGCCCGGGGGTGTCATTGACACGAAACGGGAACGGGGTTAGAACACTTGCGGAACGTCGGGCACTGACGCGAGCGGGGGGCAACCGGATGCTGACACACAAGCAATTGGAACTCTTGGATTTCATCCAAAAGCGCATGGCGCGGGATGGAGTTCCGCCCTCGTTCGACGAAATGAAGGATGCGCTGGATCTGCGCTCGAAATCGGGATTCACCGGCTGATCACGGCTCTGGAAGAACGCGGATTCATCCGGCGCCTGGCGCATCGCGCGCGGGCGCTTGAAATCGTCAAACTGCCCGAGTCGATGGAACGCGCGGCCGAGGCGGAACGCGGGCTGCAGACGCAGCCGGGCTTCAACCCGACGGTGATCCCGGGCAGCCGCATCGATCCGCCGCGCGGCTGATGGAGGTTTCGGCCGCGGCGCTGGATATCCCGATGATGGGGCGCATTGCGGCCGGTGTGCCGATCGAGGCGATTGCCGAGGTCGCGCATAACGTCACCGTTCCGGGCTCGATGCTCGCGGGGCGGGGCGAGCATTACGCGCTTGAAATCAAGGGCGATTCCATGATCGAGGCGGGGATCAACGATGGCGACATCGTGGTGATCCGCAGCCAGTCGACGGCAGAGAATGGCGATATCGTCGTCGCGCTGATCGAGGATCACGAGGCGACGCTGAAGCGCTATTACCGGCGCGGCGGGATGATCGCGCTTGAGGCCGCGAACCCGGCCTATGAGACGCGGCTTCTGCGCGAAGATCAGGTGAAGGTGCAAGGCCGTCTGGTCGGGCTTATCCGCAGCTACTGATCGCCCGCGGGCAGATCCGGCTCTGGCGCCGTCCGGTCTTCGGGCGGCCTTTTCCGTTTCAGCCGGTCAGTCCAGAGCCGGTGCCCAGCCTCGGCCCGGGCCGCGCGGCTCTGCCCCGCCGCGTCAAAGGCAAGCGCGCCGGTGCGGGCCAGCCGTCGCGCGTCGTAAAGCTGGCAATCGCCCTTGAACCCCTTGGGCGCGATCGTATCAAGAACAACCAAGGCCCCGTCCCGGCAGGCTTTTTCCAGATTTCCGAGCGCCGCCTTGCCGGTCAGATGCACAAGCGCCCTGCCCTGCCATGCGGCCTGTCTTGCCCCTTTCGGACCACTGAACCCCGTCCGAACAACGGCCTCTTTCGGCGTTACGGCATCGCCATCGGCTTCAAGCCAGCCCTCGGCGGTGAAGCTGGGCGCGGCTTTCGACAAAGCCCGCCCCTCGGGCGTCATCAGGCCGACAAGCGCGCCTTCGGGGGCGATGAGCAGCGCGGGACGCGAGGCGAGCCCCCAGCCCGCGAAGGCGAGCAACAGCACCGCGACCATCGCCGAGCGGAACGCCCCACGAGACAGCACGGCAGCGCCCGCGGCAGGGCCAGCACTGGCAGCACCCAACCGGGCGGCTCGGGCAGGAAGGTCTGCGCCCCGGCAAGACCCGCGACGAACTCGGCCACCGCCAGCACCCATTCGGTGCCGAGCCCCATCAGCCAGAGTGCCGGACCAGCCAGACCCAACGGCGCCAATAAAGCCGCGACGACCCCGGCGGGCATCACCACGATCCCCATCACCGGCACCGCGAGCAGGTTCGCGAGAATGCCGTATTGCGACATCCGCCCGAAATGCGCCGCGGCGATCGGCGCCGTCGCCAGCCCGCGATGAGCGAGGTCAGCACCAGCATGATCACCGGGCGAGCCACCCACGGCAGGCGATGATGATGCGCCGCCCAGGGTGCCGCCATCAGGATCAGCGCCACGGTCGCGGCGAAGGACATCTGAAAGCCGGGGCCGGTCAGCGCCTCGGGCCACAGAAACAAAAGGAAGATCGCCGCCAGCGCCACCGTGTGCAGGCTCAGCGCGCGCCGGTCGACAAGGATCGCCGTCAGCATCACCGCCGTCATGATCCAGGCGCGTTGCGTGGCGATATCGCCGCCCGAGACCCAAAGATAAAGCGTCGAGGCCGCCAGCGCGACGGCTGCCGCGATCTTCTTTGTCGGCCAGATCAGCGCGAAGGGGCCAATCAGCGCGAGCCCCCAGCGCAGCGCCCCGAAGACGAAGCCCGCCAGCATCCCCATGTGCAGCCCGGAAATCGACACGATGTGGTAGAGGTTCGAGGCCCGCATCGTCGCATTCGTCGCCTCGGCAATCCCCGAGCGATCGCCCGTCATCAGCGCCGCCGCGACCGCCCCGGCCTGACCACCGATGCGCGCCTGCATCGCTGCCGAAAGCCGCATCCGCATCCGATGCGCGGCCAGCCCCCAATCGTCTGCGGGCGGGGCGATCACCACCACGGGGCTGCGGGTGTAGCCAAGCGCCCCCAGCCCCTCGAACCAGGCGTTGCGGCGAAAATCCCAGGCGCCGGGGGCGATCGGCTCGGCGGGCGGGCTGAGGTGTGCGGTCGTCGCGACGCGCAGACCCGGCTCGGGCGCAAGGCGGGCGATATCGCCATGCAGCGCGATGCGGATCTTGGCGGGCCGGGCCTCGGGCGCGACCTTGGCCAGCCTGACCTGATCCAGCGTCAGCCGGATCACGTCACGGGCCGAGCGGTCGATCTCGATGATCCGCCCCTCGACCGGGCCGTAATAGTTGAAAGGAAGCACCGGAGCCGCCACCGCATGTGCGCGCCAGCTGGCCGACATCAGCCCAAGCGCGGCCATCACCAGAAGCGTCGCGGGCAGGTGCAGGAAGCCCGGGCCGCGCAGCCACAAAGCACCGCCAGCACGATCACCGCGGCAGCCGCGGCGAAGACGGGCACGCCGGGCTCGAAGGGCAGCAGGAAGTAAAGCCCGACGCCAGTCCCAAGTCCCAAAGGCGCCCAGAGCACCCAGTCGAGTTGCGCCCGATCAAGCGCCGCCAGGGGATCGGCCAAGCCCCCCCAAAGCCCCGAAAGCCGGAGCCTTGTCGCGCCGGGGTGCATGGGGGATGCCTGCGCCACTTGTCCTGTCGCCCTCTCCTGCATTAGAGAAACCCTCAAGCAAGCCTACGGGCTTCATGGTTTCCAAAAGGTTAAAACGCGCCCTCCGGCGGTCCCGGAGCCCGCAAGAAAGGCCGCAATGTCGCAAAAGATCGTCACCCGTTTCGCCCCCTCGCCCACCGGCTATCTGCATATCGGCGGCGCCCGGACGGCGCTGTTCAACTGGTTGTTTGCCCGCGGTCACGGCGGCACCTTCCTGCTGCGGATCGAGGATACCGACCGCGCGCGCTCGACCCCCGAGGCGACGGCGGCGATCCTGAAGGGGCTCGACTGGCTCGGCCTCGATTTCGACGGCGAGGTGGTGAGCCAGTTCGACCGTGCGCCGCGGCACGCCGAAGTCGCGCGCGAGATGCTGGCCCGGGGCGCCGCCTACAAGTGCTTCTCGAGCCAGGACGAAATCGAAGCCTTCCGCGAGGCCGCAAGAGCCGAGGGGAAATCGACACTGTTCCAGTCGCCCTGGCGCGACGCTGACCCGTCGACGCACCCGGATGCGCCCTATGCGATCCGCCTGAAGGCGCCGCGCGACGGCGCGACGGTGATTGCCGACAAGGTGCAGGGCGAGGTCACGGTGCGGAACGACCAGCTCGACGATATGGTTTGTTTACGCTCGGATGGTACACCTACTTACATGCTTGCCGTCGTCGTCGATGACCACGACATGGGCGTTACCCATATCATCCGGGGCGACGACCATCTGATCAACGCGGCGCGGCAGATGCAGGTGTATCACGCGATGGGCTGGGAGGTGCCGGTGTTCGCGCATATCCCGCTTATCCACGGCCCCGACGGCAAGAAACTGTCCAAGCGTCACGGCGCGGTGGGCTTGGAAGAATATCAGGCGATGGGCTACCCGGCCGCGGGCATGCGCAACTATCTGGCGCGTCTGGGCTGGAGCCATGGCGATGACGAGGTCTTCACCGACGCGCAGGCGCAGGAATGGTTCGAACTGGAAGGAATCGGCCGCGCGCCGTCGCGGCTCGATTTCAAGAAACTCGAAAATGTCTGCGGCCATCACATGGGCCAGATCGCCGAGGACGATCTGATCGCCCAGATTTCGGGCTATCTGGAGGCGGCGAACCTGCCTGCGCTGACGCAGGCTCAATCTGCGGCTTTGCACAAGGCGCTGCCCGTGGTGAAATCCGGGGCAAAGACCTTTGGTCAGCTGCTGGAAAAAGCGCGCTTCGCCCTGATTTCCCGCCCCGTCGAGATCGACGAGAAGGCGATGGGATCGCTTGATCCGGTATCCCGTGGTATACTGAAAGAATTGACGCCGCAGTTGCAAAATGCTAGCTGGGTGCGTGAGCTCGAAAGCGTGGTCGCGCGTGTGGCCGAGGCGCATGGACTGGGCCTTGGCAAGATCGCGGCGCCCTTGCGGGCAGCGCTGGCGGGACGGGCGGCAACGCCCTCGGTCTTCGACATGATGGAATTGCTGGGCCGCGAGGAAGTGCTGGCCCGGCTGAGCGATCAGGCGGCCTGAGGCCCGGCCGCCCTCTCCCGCAGCCGGTTCGTCGGGAACCGGCCCGCGGGAACCGGGAAGGATGCACCGGCGTGGCCCGCCGGATGAATGGAGAGGGAACCATGGCTGAAACGAAACGCACGGCAACGCTGACGCTTGACGGCAAGACCTACGATCTGCCGGTGCTGTCGCCTTCGGTGGGGCCGGATGTGCTCGACATCCGCAAGCTTTATGCGCAGGCCGACGTCTTCACCTTCGACCCCGGCTTCACCTCGACGGCCGCCTGCGATCGGAGATCACCTATATCGACGGCGACAAGGGTGAGCTTCTGTACCGCGGCTATCCGATCGAGCAACTGGCCGAAAAGTCGCATTACCTTGAAGTCTGCTACCTGCTGCTGAACGGCGAGTTGCCGACCGAAAAGCAGATGACCGATTTCGAGTTCCGGATCACCCGGCACACGATGCTGCACGAACAGATCCATGTTCTTCCGCGGCTTCCGCCGGGACAGCCACCCGATGGCGACGATGGTGGGTGTCGTCGGCGCGATGTCGGCCTTCTATCACGACTCTCTCGACATCAACGACCCGTGGCAGCGTGAGGTCGCCGCGATGCGGATGATCGCGAAACTGCCGACGATCGCCGCGATGGCCTACAAATATTCGATCGGCCAGCCCTTCGTCTATCCGCGCAACGATCTCGATTACGCGGCGAACTTCCTGCACATGTGCTTCTCGGTCCCCGCCGAACCCTATGTGGTGAAACCGGAACTGGCCAAGGCCATGGACCGGATCATGATGCTGCATGCCGATCACGAACAGAACGCCTCGACCTCGACGGTGCGTCTGGCGGGCTCTTCGGGGCGAACCCTTTGCCTGCGTCGCGGCCGGGATCGCCTGCCTTTGGGGTAAGCGCATGGCGGTGCGAACCAAGCCTGCCTCGAGATGCTGCGCGAAATCGGCTCGGTGGAGCGCATTCCGGAATATATCGCCAAAGCCAAGGACAAGAACGACCCGTTCCGCCTGATGGGCTTTGGCCACCGCGTCTACAAGAACTTCGACCCGCGCGCCAAGGTGATGAAGGAATCGGCCGACGAGGTGCTCGACCTGCTCGGCGTGCACGACAACCCGATCCTGCAGGTCGCCAAGGAACTGGAACGGATCGCGCTCGAGGACGAATATTTCGTCTCGAAGAAACTTTACCCGAACGTCGACTTCTACTCGGGGATCATCCTCGAGGCGATGGGCTTCCCGACCGCGATGTTCACCCCGATTTTTGCGCTCTCGCGCACGGTGGGCTGGATTTCGCAATGGAAGGAAATGCTCGGCGATCCGACGGGCAAGATCGGCCGTCCGCGCCAGCTTTACACCGGCAAGGTGCAGCGCGACTACGTTCCGGTGCCGAGCCGCTGAGCGACGCGTCAGAAACGAACAAGGCCGGGGGAAACCCCGGCCTTTTGCATCAGCGGTGCGGCGCTTACCGCAGCCGCTCGATCTGCGCAGGATGCAACACCCCGGCCCAGGTCTCGCTCAGCGCCCGACCGCCGCGCTTGATCGTGGCCAGCAGATCGACCGTCTCGGTGCCGGGTGCGGTCTTCACGTCGAAAACGAGCCGCCAGCGGTCGGTGCCGCGGATCGGATGGGCGAAGGGGTTGATGATCTCGACCCCCTTCGGCGCTGTGATCGCAGGCTGCACGGCATCGGCCTCGCCCAGGCCTTCCAGCGCCGGGCCTTCGAAATCCAGCACCACCTTGATCTGATCCTTCGGCAACGACTGGCCCGGATTGCCCCCCGCGCCGATGCGACTGTCCACCACCTGCGCCAGATCGGTTTGCAGCGGCGCCTTGTCGACCCAGTGCAGGGTGTAGTCGAAACGCAGCTCCTGCCCCGGCGCGGGCAGGGTCTCGGGCGTCCAGAAGGCGACGATATTGTCGTTCGTCTCGTCATGCGTCGGCAGCTCGACCAGCGTCACCGCCCCCCTGCCCCAGTCCGAGGTCGGTTCGACCCAGACCGTGGGACGGCGGTCATACCAGACGCCATCATCCTGATAATGATCGAAATTCCGGTCGCGTTGCACAAGACCGAAGCCCTGCGGCGCGGGCCCGGCAAAGCGCGTGGTGACGATCTTGCCCGGCGCATCGAGCGCGCGCCAGATCGGCGTGCCCTCGGCCGGTGCGATCAACAACCCGTCGCTGTCATGCACCTCGGGGCGCCAGTCGAGCGATTGCAGCCGGTTCGTCTCGGAATACCAGAACATCGAGGTCAGCGGCGCGATGCCGAGCCGCGCCACCGGCTTGCGCAGGTAAAGACGGCTTTCGACCGCCATCACCTGCCCCTGCCCCGCGCGGTTGGTGATCACCATCCGCCAGACCCCGGCCAAGCTGCGCCCCTCGACCAGCGCGGTGACGATCGCCTGCCCCTCGGGCGCGTCTTCCAGATAGACCTCGGTGAAGCGGGGGAATTCCTCGCCCGAGGGCAGGCCAGTATCGACGGCGATGGCCCGCGCCGAAAGACCGAATTGGCTCAGCGCCCCCTCGGTCCGGAAGTAGGAGGCGCCAAGGAAGGAGATCCAGTCACCCGAAAGATCCGGGCGCAGGATGCGGAAGCCCGCGAAGCCCGCATCGGGCGCAAGATCATGCGCCGGGCTGTCGTCGGGCATGTCGAAGAGGTCGGGGGAATAGACGACCTCGCGCGCCGCGCCGTTATGCACGGCAAACATCTTCACCGGCTGGCGGAAATAGGTGCCCATGTGGAAGAACTGCACCGGCACGCCGTCCTGATGCAGGGTCTTGTCCTTGCGGTAGCGAATTTTCCAATGCGCGTCGAAATCGATGCGGGCGAGCACCTCGGGCTGGCGCGGCGGGCTGGGCACATAGGGCGCGCGGGCGATCACGGCGGCGCGGGCGGCCAAGGCGTCAAAGCTGAAGGGCGCGGGCGCGGCAAGGGTCGGGCCTTCGGTGGGCGTCTCGGCCCATGTCGCGGGGGCGATGGGGGCGAGCAGCGCAAGCGCCGCACTGGCCGCGAAGAAAAGGGGGCGCAGGGTCACGGCAGGCTCCTTTGCTTCTGGCCGGGTGCCCACCGAAAGACAGGAAATCCCGCGCCGATCAAGGGTTTGCGCGGCCCCCAAAGGCGGGCGCGTAGCTGAGGGCGAAAAGCGCGAAGGCAAGGCACCAGAGCGCGGCGGCGGCAAGGGTGCCGGGGCCATAGGCCTCGGCGAAGCTGGCGGCGCTCCAGCGCGCAAGGGCCGCAAACGGCAGCAGCGCATAGGCGAGCGCAACGGGGCGCGGCGCGACAAGCGGGCGGCCGGTCTGGGCCAGCGTCGCGCGGCTCATCACGGCCAGGATCATGCCGCCGACGCCTGCAATCGCGCTGACATGCAGCGCGCCGATTTCCTCGCCCCAGCCAAAGGCCGCCGCCCCCTGCAAAAGCGCACCGATCCCGGTGCCAAGCATCGCCAGATGCAGTGCGGCAAGGAGCGGGTTCTGCGCCACGGTCCGGCTGCGCCAGAAGGCCATCCGCAGCAGCTGCGTCGCCCCAGCGCCAGCTGCGCGGCTCCGGTCAGCGTGTCGGAGAGCGCAAGACTGGCCGAGATCGCCGCCAGACAGGCCGCCGCGGTGGCGCCCCGATCCAGAACCGCGAATGTGCGCGGCAGCGCCGCGGCCCCGACACCCGCGCGGGTCAGCGCGTTACGGGTGAATTGCGGGGTGATCTTGCCGCCAAGCGCCACGATCAGCGCGACCAGCGCCGCAAGCCCGCCGCGCAGCCCCGCCGTGGCATCGCCGCCCGGCAGATCAAGCCATTCGAGCAGCACCCGCCCCTCGGACAGGGTCATCAGCGCCAGCAGCGCCAGATACAGCCCCTCCTGCGATGCGGGACGGCGGATCAGCTGCCGCGCCATCCGCTCGGTCAAAAGCACAAGGAAGGCCAGAACCAGACCCGCGGCCAAGAGCGGCGGCACCCAGCCCCAAAGCAGCACCGCACCACGGCCCGCAAGCCAAAGCCCCGCCATCGCCGCAATGAAAACCCGCCCGGCGACGGGCTTTCCGGTCCAGTTCGGCGCGGCGGTCAGAAAGAACCCCGCCGTCGCCGCCATGCCGAAACCGAAGATCAGCTCATGCGCGTGCCAATGGCTCGGCGCGAGCGCAGTCGGCAGATCGAACCCGACGCCGAACTGATTTTGCCACAGCCACCAGAGCCAGAGCGCCATCGCCCCCAGTGCCCAAAGCGCGGCCAACAGGAAGAAGGCGCGGAAAGATTCGGAGAACAGACGGGCAAGGGCGGTCATCGGCAGTCCATCGCAGGGTCGGTTGCGGTGGTGCGGCCCGGCGCGGGGGCTGTCAAGGGCGAGGATGCGCCAATTGGCCCGCCCCGGATCGATCCGCCAGGGCTTGCCCCGCGGCCCCCGCCTTGTCAGGAAGAGAAAACCCTGCCGGAGACCCCGATGTCGCGACCGCTGTCCCTGACGATTGCCGCCCCGATTGCCACGCTGTTCGGCCTTGTCACGATCTTTTCGGGCGGGCGGGTGCTTTTTGGCGGCGCCGACATGGGGGCAGTGGTGCCCTTCGTGCTGTGGTTCAATTTCGGCGCGGGCTTCGCCTATGTCGCCGCCGGTCTCGGGCTGTGGCGCGGTGCGGGCTGGGCACGCTGGCTGGCGTTTGCCCTTGCCGTCTCGACCGGGATCGTCTTTGCCGCTCTGCTTGCGCATGTGCTCGAGGGCGGCGCCTATGAGCCGCGCACGCTGGCGGCGATGATGCTGCGTCTCAGCCTCTGGTCGGCCATCGCGACGCTTGCCCTGCGCACCGCGCCTTGGCGCTGAAAGACGGGGTCCGCCCCAAGGCGTAAGCCTGTGGCATACCCTTTGGTTTATGCGCCTCACCCGAAGGCCGCTTCCGAGGGCTCCGACACCACCGCAGAAATGGTGATCCAGGTGAACGCTCTTCATGATCTCATCACGACCGATTTCGCGTTGTCAGCAAACAGTCTTCCTGCGGCTGCGTGACGGCGGGTCAGGAACGCCGCGTGGCGCGGTCAGACCTTGGACAAAAGCACCTGCAAATCCGCGAAGGGTGCCCAATCGCCCTTTTCGCCCTCAAACCAGGGCATCATGTAGGTCGCAATCCCGGCCGCCTGCGCCGCCGCAAGACCGGCGCTGCTGTCCTCGATCACCGCCGCCGCCGTTGCAAGCACGCCAAGCCGCGAAAGTGCCAGCAGATAGGGTCGGGATGCGGCTTGCCGCGCGCGACATCATTGCGGCTGACCGTGACGACCGAGCCGGGGGCAAGACCGAGCCGGGTCAGGTTCGCCTGCAAGATCCCCTCGGGCGAGTTCGAGACGATCGCTTGATCCAGCCCCGCCGCCTCGGCCCGCGCCCAAAGATCGGTGGCGAGCGCGAAGGGCTGCACCTCCTCGATCCGCGCGAGATAGGCGGCGAAGCGACGCTCCGACCAGGTGGCGAAATCGGCCTGCAAGCCGTGGTCAGACACGAGGATCGCATGGATCGCATCCTCGCTCTTGCCGATCAGCCCGTCGTGGAAATCCTCGGGCAGGGCCAGCCCGCAGGACCGCGCCGCATCGACGAAGGAGCGGCGATGCACCGGCTCGCTGTCGACCAGCGTGCCGTCCATGTCCCACAGAAGCGCGCGAAGGGGCAAGCTCATCATGCCTCCCGCAGCGCGGCGTCGCGGGCAAGCGCCTGAAACTTCTCGAAAAGCGCGAAACGGGCGTCGTGATAGGCGCGCGTTTCCTCGCCGCCCGGCGCATAGCGCCGCGCGATGCGCGACATCTGCGCCATCGCGGTCGCCACATCCGGCGCCGCCCCCGGCCACCGCGCCAGGATTGCCGAGCCAAGCAGAACCGGCTCTTCGGTCTGCGGCGCGGCCACCGTCACGCCGGTCGCATCGGCGAGGATCTGGCGCACCAGATCCGACCGCCCTGCCCCGCCGCTGATCACGATCGTCGAGACCGAAGCCCCACGTTTCGCCTGCACCTCGATGATCTGGCGCAGCCCGTAGCCGAGCCCGCAGATCCCCGCGATGTAAAGCGCGACCAGATTGTCGATGTCATCCTCCATGCCGAGCCCCGCGATGATCGCGCGGGTATAGGGGTCGGCATGCGGCGCGCGGTTGCCCAGAAATTCGGGGACGACATGCAACCCGTCGGCCAGACGGGCCGCGTCACCTCCCGCGCCCCCACCAAGGCCTCGGCGCGCGCGCTGAGCCAGGCGGGGAGGGAAAGCCCGGCACGGGAAGCCGCGGTCGAGGCCTCGGCGGAGGCGGGATGGAACCGCAGAAGCTGATCGATCGCAGCCCCGGCGGCAGACTGACCGCCTTCGTTGAGCCAGGCCCCCCGGCACCATCGCCGAGTAATAGGGGCCCCAGACGCCCGGAACGAAGACGGGTTCTTCGGTCGTGGTCATGGTGCAGGAAGAGGTGCCGAAGACATAGGCGAGGTTTGCCACAGCCCCCCCCTCGCCCGCGGCGCCGACGGTGCCGACGCCGCCCGCATGGGCATCGATCAGCCCGGCAGCGACGGGGGTGCCGGGCAGAAGGCCCAAGTCTCGCGCAGCGGCCTCGGTCAGACCGGCGCCAAGGGCGGTGCCGGGCATCACGACCTCGGTGCCGATGCGGGCAAAGCCTTCGTCGGCCAGTTCCGAAAGCCCGATCTGGCGGAAATAGCTTTCGTCCCAGCGGCTTTCGTGGCCCATATAGGTCCATTTGCAGGTGACGGTGCAGATCGAGCGCGCCCCCGAGCCCGTCGCCTTCCAGGTCAGGAAGTCGGTCAGGTCAAAGAAATGCCCAGCGGCGTCGAAGTCGGCACGGCGGTGTTCCTTGAGCCACAAAAGCTTCGGCGTCTCCATCTCGGGCGAGATCCGGCCGCCGACGTAATCCAGCACCCGGTGTTTCGTCGCGTTGATCCGCTCGGTCTGCGCGGTGGCGCGGTGATCCATCCAGACGATCACGTTGCGCGCGGGATCGTTCGAGGGGCCGACCGGCAGCGGCCGACCCTCCGGGTCCAGCACCACCAGCGAACAGGTGGCGTCAAAGCCGATCCCGGCGATATCCGACGCCGAAAGCCCCGCCGCCTTCAGCGCGCCCTGCACCGAACGGCCGACTGCCGCCCAGATCTCGTCGCTCGATTGCTCGACGACCGAGCCTTCCTCGCGGAAGAGCGTGATCGGGTGGTGATCGGTGCCAAGCAACTGCCCGGTCAGGTCAAAGACCCCGGCGCGGGCAGAGCCGGTGCCGACATCGACACCAATGAGATGGCGGGCGTTAGGTGCGGACATGGGAAATCCTCCGGGCTGGCCGTGGGGTCAGAGATCGACGCTGTTGGGCAACAGCACGAGGTCGCGCACGACGACGCCGCGGTTGCGGCTGAGCATGAAGAGCACCGCCTCGGCGACTTCGCGCGCCTGCATCAGCGAGCCATTGGCCAGGGCTTCCTCCATCTTCGCCTTCGGCCAGTCGTCCAGAAGCGCCGTCACCACCGGGCCGGGCAGCACCGCGCCCATGCGGATGCCATGCGGCGCCACTTGGCGGCGGGTGGCATGCAGGAAGGCCTGCACCGCGAATTTCGAGGCGGTGTAGACGGGTTCCCAGACCACCGGCACCACCCCCGCGACGGAGGAGGTGAAGATGATGTCGCCGGTCTTGCGCGCGATCATGTGCGGCAGCACCGCGTTCACCGTGCGGAAGGCGGCGTTGATGTTCAGATTGAGCACCTTGTCCCAGACATCCGGGTTGCCCTCGGCGGCGGGGCCACCGACATAGGCGCCCGCATTGGCGTGGAAGATGTCGAGATCGCCGACCAGATCACGGATCGCGGGCAGCATCCCGAGACCGCCTTGCCGTCAAACAGATCAAGGGACAGCGGATGGGCGCCGGGTCCGATCTCGGCGCAGGCTGCGGCCAGTTTCGTCTCGTCGCGGTCGATCAGCACGACCTGCGCGCCTTCCTCGACCAGAATTTTCGCGCAAGCGAGGCCGATGCCGAGGCGGCGCCGGTGATGGCGGCGGTTTTGCCCTGCATGAGGTTTGTCATTCTATCCTCCGGTTGTCAGGCGCGGCCGTGGCTGGCGCGCGATTGCCGTGCGAGCGAGTCGATGATCACGGCGATGGCCAGAACCGCCCCGGTGATCATGTAACGCAGCGACGAGCTGAGATTGAGAAGGGTGAGGCCGTTCGAGATCGACTGGATCACGAGCACGCCGAGAAGGGCTGCCCAGGCCGAGCCGCGACCGCCAAAGAGCGATGTGCCCCCGATCACGGCTGCGGCGATGGCATTCAGGTTCACGTCCCCGTCCCCGCCTGCTGGCTGGCCGTGGCCAGACGCGCGGCCGAGAAGACGCCACCAAGGGCTGCGAGCGGGCCAAGCATGAAGGCGGTCAGGCGGATGCGTTTCACCTTGATGCCCGAGCGCCGCGCCGCCTCGATATTGCCGCCGACGGCGAACATCGACCGGCCCCATTTCGTGCGGGTCAGCGCATATTGCATCGCCGCGACGCAGAGCACGAAGACGACGAACATGAAGGGCACACCGCGGCCAAGGTTCAGATAGGCGACGGCGCCTTCAAGCAGAACGGTCACGGCGCCCGCCTTGACCAGCACGACACTGGCGCTGGTGGAGAGGTTTGCCGCCGCCCGTGCCTTCATCTGCCGAAAGCCGAACCACAGGATGCCAAGTCCGGGCACCAGCGCCAGCGCGTAAGAAGCCCAGTCCGGCATGATCAGGATTTGTCCGAAGCGGACAAGGAACGAGGCGTAAGGCAGGTTGATCGAGCCGGTCGGCCCGAGGATGTAAAGCTGCATCCCCAGAAGCGCGAGCAGCCCCGACAGGGTGGAGACGAAGCTCGGCATGGTGAAGCGGTTCAGAAGCGTCGCATAGGCCGCCCCCATCACCGCCCCGGCCGTCAGCGCGGCGAGAAGCGCCAGCGGCAGCGGCAGGCCCATGTTCACCCAAAGAACGCCGACCAAAGCCGAGGCAAGGCCGCTCATCGAGCCGACCGAAAGGTCGATCTCGCCCAGAAGCAGCACCATCACGATGCCAAGCGAGATGAACCCCACCGCGGCAGCATCGAACAGCAGGTTGACGAGGTTGTTGGGCAGCAGGAAGACCGGATTGAGCGCGGTGAAAACGAGCGAGATCAGGATCAGCCCCACCACCACCGGCAGGATGCCCAGATCGCCCGAGCGGATGCGGTCGACAAAGGCGCGCGCGGCGCCGGAAAGCCCGGTATCGGCCCGCACCCGCGCATCGGCGCGGTCATAGGCGGGTTTCGGAGTGTCGGGTTTCATGCTCATTGCTGGGCCCTTGTTCTTTCGATGGCATCACGGCGGGCGGCGACATTGTCATCGGCGCCCATGATCGCCGCCACGATCTGCTCGCGCGTGGCGTCCTTCGGGAAGGTGCCGTTGTTGCGACCGAGCCGCAGCACCGCGATGCGGTCGGACACGGCGCGGACATTGTCCATGTTGTGCGAAATCAGGATCACGCCATAGCCGCGGTCGCGCAGGCGTTCGATCAGGTTCAAGACCTCGGCGGTCTGCGCCACGCCCAAAGCCGCTGTCGGCTCGTCGAGCATGACGATCTTCGGCTCGAGAGCAGCGAGCGGGCGATGGCCACGGTCTGGCGCTGCCCGCCCGAAAGCGAGGCGATGGGTTCGCGCACGGACGGGATCCGGGCGGCAAGCTCTCCCAGAAGCTGCCAGGCGCGGACCTCCATCTGCACTTCGTCCAGCGCCCAGGGCGAAAGTTCCTGCCCGAGGAACAGGTTCGCCACCACATCGAGGTTTTCGCACAGCGACAGATCCTGAAACACCGTCGAGATGCCCAACGTCAGCGCTGCCGAGGGGCTGTCGATGCTGACCGGCCGCCCCATGAATTCGATCGTGCCCGAGGTGGGCTGGAACACGCCCGCAAGGATCTTGATCAGCGTGCTTTTCCCCGCGCCGTTGTCGCCGACCAGCGCCACCACCTCGCCCGCATGGACGTCCAGGTCGATGTCGCTCAGCGCCGAAACCGCGCCGAAGGTCTTGGTAATCCCGCGCAGGCGCAAGATCGGCTCGCGGCCTGCCGCAAGCGTTGCGTCTTTCACAGCCATCAGGCTCTCTCCTCCCCCTTGGCGGCGCAGGCAGTTGCCCGCCTGCGCCAGTCCTTCACAGCTTACTCGATCCCGAGCGCCTTGCAGCCCTCGGCATATTCGCCGGTGCAGATCTCGGCGGCAGTCTGAATGCCCTTGTCGAAGATCTCGGCCTTGATGTTTTCCTTGGTCACGACGGCCGGAACGAAAAGTTCCGAGGGCGTGTCGTAAAGCGTGGTTTTCGGCGCGGGCGTTTCGCCCTTGAGGAAGGTCACGGTCACGTTCGCCGCCGCTTCGGCCACGATTTCCGAGGGTTTCGAGATCGTGTTGTATTGATCGCCCGCGATGATCAGCTGCAGCGCCGCGATGGTGGCGTCGTTGCCGGTGACCGGCGGGATCGGATCGACGCCCGCGGCCTTGAGCGCGGCAATCGCGCCGCCGCCGGTGCCGTCGTTCGCCGCGACGATGCCCTTGATCTGATCGCCAAAGCGGGTGATCTGCCCGGCGGTCCATTCCTGCGCTTTCGGCGGCGCCCAATCCGGCGTGTCGAATTCCGAAAGCTTCGTATAGGCGGATTCTTCCAGCGCGCGGTGGATACCGTCCCGGATCAGACCGGCGGCCGCATCGGTCGGCGAGCCGTTGATCTCAAGCACCCCCGCGCCATCCGGCACACCCGAGGCCTTCATGTGATCGACAAGCGATTTCGCGATCGCATAGCCGATGCCTTCGTTGTCGAAGGAGACGTAGTAATCGGCCGGTTTCGCCGGGATCGGGCGGTCATAGGCGATGACCTTGACGCCTTGCGACTGCGCGATCTCGACCAGGTTCGCCGCGGCGGCGCTGTCGACCGGATCGAGCACGATCACCTTGGCGCCTTGCGCGATCACCGAGTTGAACTGCTGCTGTTGCAGCGCCACATCGGCATTGGCGTTCTGATAGATCACCGTGCACTCGGCGCAGAGCTTGTCCATGGCCGCCTTGAAGCCCGGGAAATCGTGCTGTTCGTAGCGGGTCGAGGCCTGGTCGGGCATCAGGAACGCCACGGTGGCGGCTTCCTGCGCACTTGCGGCAGCACCGAAGAAAGCTGCAACGAGAACCGAAGCCCCCGCCAGCGAAATCGTCTTGTTCATCCTGGTCTCCTCCTCTGGATGATCTGCAAAGCCCGGCTCGGTCTTGGCCCCGGTCCCGCCGCCGACCGCCCGGACCTGACAGCCCGTCGCGGCACATGCCGACGCGACCCGGATGCGCCTCCTCCTCGCCTCCGCCCGCTTGCTTCATCGGTTGCGCAAGCTTGCTCAATCGATGAAGCAGAATTGCATCCGGTTTCGATTCACGTCAAGATGCAAGATGACAGCAAAACGGGAAACCATGACCGACACCTCCGGCCCCGGCCGCAAGCGCCCCACGATCTATGACCTGGCCACGCTTGCTGGAACCTCTCCCAGTGCGGTCAGCGCCGTTCTGAACGGGTCGTGGAAGAAGCGCCGCATCAGTGAAAAACTGGCCGAGCGGATCACCGCGCTCGCGGGGGAACAGGGCTATGCGGTGAACATTCAAGCCTCGGTGCTGCGGCGGGAACGCTCGAACATCGTCGGCATGATCGTTCCGAAATATGACAACCGCTATTTCGGCGCGATGGCCGAGCGATTCGAGGCGGTGGCGCGCGCGCATGGGCTGTTCCCGGTGATGACTTGCACGCAGCGCGACCCGGAGCTGGAATTCGAGGCGGCCCGGGCGCTGCTGTCCTATCAGGTCGAGTGTCTGGTCGCGAACGGGGCGACCGACCCGGACCGGATCGCCGACCTTTGCGCCGCGGCGGGGGTGCGGGTGCTCAACCTCGACCTGCCGGGGTCAAAGGCCGCTTCGGTCACCTCGGACAACTTTGCCGGGGCGCAGACGCTGACGCATCTCATTCTCGACCGCTGCCGCGACGATCTGGGCTACCCGGGCCCCCTGCTCTTCATCGGCGGCCGGGCCTCCGATCACAACACCGCCGAGCGGATCCGGGGCTTTCGCACCGCCCATGCCGAGCGCGGCATCGCGCTGCCAGAAACCCATATCCTTGCCTGCGGCTATTCCCCCGACAAGACCGAGCGGGCGCTCGACGATCTGCCGATCGCGCTGCCGCCGGGGCTGTTCGTGAACTCGACGATCACCCTCGAAGGGGTGGTGGGCTGGCTCAACCGCTCGGTCCCCGATCACGCCGGGCGGATGCGCTACGGCTGCTTCGACTATGACAGCTTCGCCGCGCAACTGCCCGACAATGTTGGCATGATCGAGCAGGACGTGGACGGGATGATCGCCAAGGTCTTCGAGCTGATCGAGGGCGGGATCGACACGAGAGACCACTTCCGGGTGCCCTGCATCCTGCGCACGCCCGCGCCCTGCCCCCGCAGCTGAGCGCCCAAACAAACGGGCCGGATCTTCCGATCCGACCCGCTGCTTTATCTTGCCCGAAATATCCCGGGTGCGGGGCAGCGCCTCCGCCCTCAGTGGCTTTTCTCGGCCTTGACCAGCTGGATGCCGTCCAGCACCTCCGGCACGCTGTCGGCCGGGCGCAGGCCCAGGATCGGCGCGATGCGGCGGATCACCTCGGCCGCGACCGGAACGGCCGTCCAGCCCGCGGTGCGCCGCGTTTCGTTCGCCGCAAAGGACGAGGGCTCGTCAAGGCTCAGCACCAGAATGTATTTCGGATCCGAGGCCGGGAAGGCCGAGGCGAAGGTGGCGATCACCTTGTTGTCGTAATAGCCGCCACCCGGTTTCACCTTGTCGGCGGTCCCGGTCTTGCCCGCGACCTCGTAACCCGGCACATCGGCGAAGGAGGCCGTGCCGCGTGTCACCACCGCCCGCATCATCGCAAGCGAGGTTTTGGCGGCCTCGGTGCTCATCACCTGCGGGCCCTTTTCATGTGTCGCCGAATGCACCAGCGTCGGCTTGACCTTGGTGCCGCCATTCGCGATCGTCGCATAGGCCGCCGCCAGATGCAGCGGCGAGGCCGCCAGACCATGGCCATAGCCCACCGTCATCGAGGTGATTTCCGACCATTTCGCCGGCACGATCGGACGGCCCGAATTCGCCTCGGACAGTTCAACCGGCGTCGGCGCCATGAAGCCGAGGCTTTCGAGGAACGCCTTCTGCCGCTGCCCGCCGATCAGAAGCGCAATCCGCGCCGTGCCGACGTTCGAGCTTTCGACAACGATATCGGTGATCGAGAGCGCGGGCCCGTAATGTGGAAATCGCGGATGCGGATCGGCCCCAGACCATCGGTGACTTTGTGTCGAGCATGGTCGTCGGACTGACCAGCCCCAGTTCCAGCGCTTGCGCCACGGCAAAGATCTTGAAGGTCGAGCCAAGCTCGTAGACCCCCTGCACCGCGCGGTTGAAGAGCGGGCTGTCGCTCGCATCCCCCTTGGCCAGCGGCGCCGGGCGGTCGTTCGGGTCGAAATCGGGCAGCGAGGCCATTGCGAGGATCTCGCCCGTATGGGCCTCCATCACCACCGCGGTCGCGCCCTTGGCATTCATCAGCTTCATGCCGCCCGCAAGGATCTCCTCGACCGCCTGCTGCACCGTCAGATCGATGGAAAGCTTCAGCGGCGCGCCGTTGTTCGCCGGATCGCGCAGCCAGCCGTCAAAGGCCTTCTCGACGCCCGCGGTGCCGACGATCTCGGCACTGTCAACGCCCTCGTTGCCGAAGCGTGCGCCGCCCAGCACATGCGCGGCCAGCCGCCCGTTCGGGTAAAGCCGCATCTCGCGCGGGCCGAACAGCAACCCCGGTTCGCCGATGTCATGCACCGCCTGCAGCTGCTCGGGCGAGATCTTCTTCTTGATCCAGACGAATTTGCGCGGGCCGGTGAAATCGGCGGCAAGGCGTTTCGCGTCGAGATCGGGGAAGATCTTCGCCAGTTTCTTCGCCGTGCCGACCGGGTCGACCATCATCGGCGGCTGCGCGTAAAGCGCATGGGTCACCAGGTTCGTCGCCAGAACCCGGCCCTCGCGGTCGATGATGTCGGCGCGCTGCGCCATGATCACCGGGGCGGTGTCCGCGCGCTGCGGCTCCTCGGGGGTCGAGGCCGCGAGCGTCCCCATCCGCACGCCGACGGCGCCAAAGCAGACACAGAAGATGCCGATCACCAGACCGATGCGCCAGGCCACCCGCGCCCGGGCCGCTTCCCGCCCCGCCTCGCCGCGCGCGCGGATATTGTCGCGCTCGATCAGGTCGGGGTTTTCGCCGCGCGCGCGGGCGTCAAGGATGCGGGCAAGCGGTCGCAGCGGGGTGCGTTGGCTCATTGAGCTTCCTCCTCGACAACTTGCGAGCTGTCGTCATCAGTCGGCGGGGCAGAAACTTCGACGGCTTGTGCGACGGCCTGATCGATCGCGCTCGGATCGGCGCCTTCCGGCACCGGATAGGCCACCATCGCGGCGGTGCCGAATTGATCGGGCGTCATCGGCAGAAGACCGAGCGAGACAAAATTCAAGTTCACAAGTTCGCGCAGCCGCTCGGGGCGGTTCAGATAGGCCCATTCGGCGCGCAGAACGCTCAGGCCTTCCTGCAGATCGGCGATCTCGGAATTCAGGGCGCGCAGCTCTTCTTCGCGGTCCTGGGTCGCGTAGTTGACGTGATAGGCCCAGAAGGCAAGACCCAGAACACAAAGCGAAACAAGGATATACGAGATGGTCTTCATCTGGGGCGGCCCCGGCTGCGGTCGGTTTCGAAAAGGGAGTAAGAGGCCAAGGCTATGACGATCAGCTCTACCGGCAGGGGATTCGGTGCGTGTACCGATACGCAGGATAGCAGATCGTGCCCGCGGGTTCTCTGCAAGCTCGATTTCGTCCGGTCCGACCCCCTTTCGGGTCACAAGATCGAAGGCCGCCGCCTCGGCCGCGGTCTCGGGCGCATAGCGCGAGCCCCGGCGCCCGGCCCGAGCGCGCCTGAAAGAAGCGCTTCACCACCCGGTCTTCGAGCGAATGAAAGGTGACCACGGCCAGCTTGCCGCCGGGCTTCAGCGCGCGTTCGGCGGCTTCGAGCCCCTCGATCAGCTGGCCGAATTCATCGTTCACCGCGATGCGCAGCGCCTGAAAGCTGCGGGTCGCCGGGTGGCTCTGCCCCGGCTTCGGCCGCGGCAGGCAGCGCTCGACCGTGGCCACCAGCTGCTTCGTGCTTTCATAAGGCGCGGTCTTGCGGGCCTCGACGATGGCGCGGGCAATCCGGCGCGAGGCGCGTTCCTCGCCGTAGTGATACAGAATGTCGGCCAGCGCGCCCTCGTCGGCCTCGTTCACCAGATCGGCGGCCGACGGCCCGGATTGCGACATCCGCATGTCGAGCGGCCCATCGCGCAGGAAGGAAAAGCCGCGCTCGGCCTGATCGAGCTGCATCGAGGAGACGCCAAGATCGAGCACCACCCCGTCGAGCCCCTCGGGCGCGATCTCTTCGGCCACGGCATCCAGGTTCGAGAAGGTGTTTTCGACCAGCACCAGCCGGTCGCCATACTCGCCCCGCCACGGCGCCGCCATCTCGAAGGCGAGCGGGTCGCGATCGATGCCGATCACCCGCGCGGCGCCCGCAGCCAGCAGGCCCTTCGAATAGCCCCCCGCCCCGAAGGTGCCGTCAAGCCATGTCCCCAAGACAGGCGCGACCGCCTGAAGGAGCGGTCGCAGAAGAACGGGAATGTGGGGGGCCTCGGGTGTCTGCATCTCAGCCCCCATTGAGCAGGCTGAGCGGGTCGAAATCGTCGCCCATCTCGGCCATCAGTTTCTCGAGCCGCGCCTGATCGACAGCGGCGAAAGTCTCGGGGTTCCAGATCTCGAAGGTCTCGCCCATGCCGGCGAAATAGGCGTCGCCGGTCAGCTGGAAGCGCTCGCGCAGGTTGGCGGGCAGGACCAGACGGCCATCGGGATCAATCTCGGTCGGATGCGCCTTGTTCAGCACGAGGCGTTGCAGGACGGACCGGCCGGGGTCGTTGTAGGGGCGCGCGTTGATCGCGGCGGCCAGCTTCTGGAAGCCCGCAAAGGAATGCACCTGCAGCATCTTCTGCGTGTCGGCGCCGTAAACGATGACCAGACGGGGGCGTTTGGTGACGGCGGCCTCGGGGTCACCCTCTTCGAGTTCACGACGAAACAGCGCGGGGATCGACACGCGACCCTTGCTGTCCACCTTGAAGGTGTATTCGCCGATGAACATTCCCGCCAAGGCGGCAACTCCTGTGCCCTTCCCCGCGGTGGTTTTTATGGAAAACGGCGGACCGAGCTGCTGCCACTGCTCGATCCGCCGCCCTCGTCCCATTCCTGGGCTGTCCGGTCTGCGCGCGCCACCTGGGGGATGTCTGCTCGCTCGCGCGCCGGATCTCTCTTTCGTGAAGCGGGTGCCTGTATGAAACTCTCGGTCTTTGCGCCGTTGAGGTCTTGATGCCTCTTGCCCGTCTTCCGTGAGACAGTGATGCCATGGTCCCGGGTGGGATTTCAAGGGAAATTTTGGGAAACGATGGAATTCGCGCCCTGCATGTTGTTAAGAAACAGATGCAAACTCAAGAGCTTGTGGATAACTTTTGCGACAAAAGCGAAGCCTTGGGGGATTTGATCCAGATCAACCACAACATCTAGACGTGGCATCCGAAAAGACTTGGTTTCCCGTCCGGTGGGGCAAATTCCCAGCAAAGCCCCTCATCCGCGCCGAACCCGGCACCGAGGCCCGGAAAATCGCCCCGATCACGCCAAAACACGGACGAGTGATTCGGGCAGAGGCGCCAATACGCCCCCTTCCGCCCATGAATTCCCACCCCGCGCCCACCGGTGGAAGACAATCCCAGCCAAAACGAAAGGGCAGCCCGCAGACTGCCCCCTCCTTTATCTTGCTCTAAATATCTCGGGGTCGCCCATTGGTGCGCCATTGGTTCGAGAACCAATGGACGACGGGGCAGAGCCCCCGGCGGGTCGCCTCAGGCCCGCCCGAGGCGAACTCACACCACCCCAACCTCGATCAGCTTCGCCGCGATCGCCGCATAGGCCTCGGCCGCCGCGCCCTCGCCCAGCGCCACCGGGCGGCCCGCATCCCCGGCCTCGCGCACCTCAAGCGCCAGCGGCAGCGCACCGAGGAACGGCAGACCGAGCCGCGCCGCCTCGGTCTCGACCCCCCCATGACCGAAAAGATGCGCCTCATGCCCGCAGTTCGGACAGACATAGGTCGACATGTTCTCGATCAGCCCCAGAACCGGCATCTTCAGCTTGGCAAACATGTCGAGCGCCTTCTTCGCGTCCAAAAGCGCAATGTCCTGCGGCGTCGAGACGATCACCGCGCCATCGAGCACCGTCTTCTGGCACAGGCTCAGCTGAATATCCCCGGTGCCGGGCGGCAGATCGATCACCAGCACGTCGAGCGGGCCGAAATGATCCCATTTCACCTGACCCAGCATCTGCTGCAGCGCCCCCATCAGCATCGGGCCGCGCCAGATCACCGCCTCGTCCTCGCGCAGCATCAGCCCAAGCGACATCAGCACCACCCCATGCGCGCACGGGCAGGATCGTCTGCCCGTCGGGCGAGGCGGGCTTTTCCGTGGCGCCCATCATCCGCGGTTGGCTCGGCCCGTAAAGATCGGCATCGAGCAGCCCCACCCGCTTGCCCGCCCGCGCCAGCGCGACGGCGAGTTCGAGGCGACGGTGGATTTGCCCACGCCCCTTGCCCGAGCCCACCGCAATCACATGCGCAACGCCCGGCACCGGCAGCGGCCCGTCCTGCGGCTTGGCGTGCCCGCCGATCTTCACCCCGCCGCCCGGCGCCTTCGACGGCCCGGCCGGAATCACCACCGACAGGCTTTTCACCCCGTCCAGCGCCCGCACCGCCCTTCCAGCACCGGCCGCATCGCCAGAAGCTCCGCCTCGGGAGCGCCTTCCAGAACAAAGCGCACCACCCCGACTCGACCGCCAGCGCATGCACCAGATTGCGCCCGATCGCATCCCCGCCCCCCGGCAGAGCGGTCTTGCGCAGCGCCTCCAGCACCGATTCCTTCGTAAGCGTCATGGGTCTCTCCTGTCGATTTGGCGGGGACTGTGGCGCATTTGCCGCGGGCTGCAAGGGGCGCACCTCTCATGCAAGATTTGCACGATATTTGCGCAGCCAAATATGGAATTAATCCAGTTTGCAGGCGAAATCAGGTCAGAATCAGTTATGCATTTTCTGCAAGGCCGCATTGCCCCGCCGCCCATTGTGCAGGCGCAGCAATCGGGCCATGTTAGCCCAACAGCGACGGTGCACCACGGCGACAACCGATCGGTCCCCAGCTAAACTCCGAGACGACACGAACGAAAGTAGACGACCGATGGCACTGGTCAGCGACATCCGGACGACCGATAGCGGTTTTCCAGTCTTGTGGCTTCGATCCGCGAGGCTCTGGCCCGCCGCAAGGTCTATCGCCAGACGCTGGCTGAACTGCGCTCGCTGTCGAACCGGGAACTGAGCGACCTTGGCATGCACCGCTCGATGCTGACGCGCATCGCGCTGGAAGCGGCCTACGGCAAGTAAGACTAGACTTCCGGAGACCCTCTCCTCCTCCCTGGGTCTCGGAGATCGGCGGCATCCTCTCTCCTCCTCCCTGAGGATGCCGCCACCCTCATACCGGCCCCATCTGCCGGACCAAGGATCAAGCCCCTCTCCTCCTCCCTGGGGCTTCGATAGAAGGCGGCGGCCTCGTCCTCCTCCCAGAGGCCGCCGTTCCTTCGACCAGATCCCGACCGCCCTCTCCTCCTCCCTGGGCGGCGGTGTGGTGCTGCCCATCCTCCTCCCGGGTGGCACCGGAACATCCGAGGCCCTCTCCTCCTCCCTGGGCCGAGGTTCATGCGGCGGCGCTCTCTCCTCCTCCTGAGCGCGCCGTTTTCTTTTAAACGGCGCTTGCGCCGCGGCCCCGCACGGGTCAGGAAGGCGCAAAGGGAGGCTTCAATGCTGTCTTATCAACATGCCTATCACGCCGGAAATCTGGCCGATGTGCACAAGCATGCGCTGATGGCGGCGCTGCTCGACTACATGACGCGCAAGGACAAGCCGCTCTCGTATATGGAGACGCATTCCGGGCGCGGGCTTTATGCGCTCGATGGCGCCGAGGCGGCGAAAACCGGCGAGGCGGCCGCGGGCATCACCCGGGCCGAGGCCGAGCGCTGGTTTGCCCCCGATCACCCCTACAGCCGGGCGCTTTCCGCGGTGCGCAAGGCGCATGGCCGCGCGGCCTATCCGGGCTCGCCGATGCTGGCGGCAACGCTGTTGCGGCCGGTCGACTCGATCCAGCTGTGCGAGCTGCACCCGCAGGAATTCGCCGCGCTGAAGGCGGCGATGGCGCCCCATGGCGGATCTTCCATCAGAAGGACGGGCTGCAGATGGCGCTGGCGATGTGCCCGCCGACACCGCGGCGGGGCGTCCTGCTGATCGATCCTTCATGGGAGGTGAAGTCGGATTACGACAGCGTGCCGACGGTTCTGGCTCAGGTGGCGCGGAAGTGGAACGTGGGCGTGATCGCGCTCTGGTATCCGATCCTCGCGGCGCATGTGCCGGTGGCGGCGGCGCAGCGGTCGATGGTGCGCGGGCTTGTCGCCGCCCATCCCGAGGCGCTGCTGTCGGAAGTGAAATTCCCCCCCGCGCGCGAGGGGCATGGGATGATCGGCTCGGGCATGTTCGTGCTCAACCCGCCCTGGGGTCTTGCCGAGGAAGCCGCGCAGATCGAACGCCGGTTTGCGAATCTATGAAACATGACTTCGCCCCGGCTTGCGCCGAGGCGATCGGAGGACGGGATCTGACGGCGGCTCAGTAGCGGCGCATCATCCCGGCGACCAGCACCCAGGCGATGCAGACCGGCCAGACCGCAAGCGGCGCAAAGCCCATGGTGAAAAGCGAGCCGACGAGCGCGACAAGGATCAGCGCGACCCCACCCCGGACCGAGGTGTAAAGCAGCCCCACCGGGCGAACAGCACCACCAAGAGCAGCGCAAGCGGTTCGTGGTGGAAGCCCACATCGGAGCTGTCTTCGCGGGCATTCAGTTCAACTGCGGACATGTCGGACTCCTGTTGCCGATGACCATTCTGCGCGGCCTCGGGCAGCAGGCGATGCCCCCGATCCGTGATGGCCAGAGGCTCGCGCCGAAAAGTGGCGCGATTGCGGCAATCCGCCGACAAGCTAAAGTTGCAGATATTTCACCGGGGCTCAGGCCTCGGGCTTGTCGCTGTCTTCGGGGGCAAAGCGGGTGAAGAGCGGGCTTTGCGCGGCAAAGAAGCCCATGAGCAGCACGGTCAGCCCGAAGGTCTTGAAATTGACCCAGGTCACATCCGAGAAATTGCGCCAGATCACCTCGTTCGCGACGGCCAGGAACAGGAAGAACCCGACCAGGCGTTTCGTCAGGATCGCCCAGCCCTCGGGCCGCATCGGGATCGCGCCATCCATCACCAACTGCAGCCAGGGCTTGCCGCGCAGCAGGCAAAGCCCAGAAGCCCGGCAAACAGCAGATAGATCAGCGTCGGCTTCATCTTGAAGAAGCGCGGATCGTTGAACCAGACCGAGAGCCCGCCAAAGACGGTGACAAGGATCAGCGTCGCCACCTGCATCGGCGCCAGATGGCCCGAGAGCCGCCACAGCACCGCCATCGACAGCATCAGCACCGGCACGAAGACGGCGGTGGCCAGAACGAAGCCGCCATAGGTCTCGCCGCCAAAACTCACCGGATGGTCGCGCAGCGGAAGAAGGCGGCAAAGAAAACGACAAGCGGCCCGAAATCAAGCGCGAGTTTCAGACCCTGCGGTATCGGTTTGCGTTCTGCCATCTCTCCCCTCCGCGGCTTCCCGCGCTCCGGCGCCTCTCCCATCGGGCGACCCGTGCCCGTTAGATAGGCAAGCCCGCGCGCAAGGACAGGGCTTTTCGTCGCGAGCGCGCATTCCTGACGGGATTGTGTCCTTCGCGCCGCAACCCACCCCGCTTTTCCTTGGGCAAAACGCCGGAGGTTTTGCGCGCCAGCGCAAAGCGGGGGCAGCGCCCCGAAGCGCCGGGCGAGCGGCGGGCCTGCCCGCCCGAGGCGGGCGCAACCGCCCTCAGGCCTGTTCCAGCCCCACCAGCGCCGCGGCAAATTCCTCGGGATCGAAGGGCGACAGATCGTCGATCTGCTCGCCCACCCCGATCGCATGGATCGGCAGGCCGAACTTGTCAGCCAAGGCCACCAGCACGCCGCCCTTCGCCGTGCCGTCGAGCTTCGTCATCACGAGCCCCGACACGTCGGAAATCTTGCGGAACACCTCGACCTGCAACAGCGCGTTCTGCCCGGTCGTCGCATCGAGCACCAGAAGCGTGTTATGCGGCGCAGACTCGTCGATCTTGCGGATCACCCGCACGATCTTCGCCAGCTCCTCCATCAGGTCGGTGCGGTTCTGCAGCCGCCCGGCGGTGTCAATCATCAAGAGATCACCCTCGGCCTTCGCCCGCGTCAGCGCGTCAAAGGCGAGCGAGGCGGATCGGCCCCTCGGGCGCAGTCATCACCGGCACGCCCGCCCGGTCGCCCCAGACCTTCAGCTGCTCGACCGCCGCGGCGCGGAACGTGTCGCCCGCGGCGATGATCACCGACTTGCCCGCGGCGCGGAACTGCGACGCCAGCTTGCCGATCGTCGTCGTCTTGCCCGAGCCGTTCACCCCCACCACCAGCACCACCTGCGGGCGGCGCGCATAGATCGGCATCGGCCGCGCCACCGGCTCCATGATCCGCGCCACTTCGGCGGCCAGCAGATCCTTCAACTCGTCGACCGACAGCTTGCGCCCCATCCGCCCTCGGCGAGGTTCGCCGTCACCCGCAGGGCGGTGTCGACCCCATGTCGGCGGCGATCAGCAATTCCTCGATACTTTCGAGCATCGCATCATCAAGCACCCTGCGCGGCACGTCGGCCCGGCTGACCAGACGGCCAAGCAGCCCTGCCGCGCAGGCGCGGGCGCCGCCACCGGTTCCGGCACGGGTTCGGGCTCTTCGGGTTCCGGTTCGGGCTCAGGCTCAGGTTCGGGCGCAGCGCCCCGGCCCAGCAGGCGGCCGAAGCCGCGCTTCTCAGGCTCAGGCTCAGGTTCATATTCCGGCTCCGGTTGAGGTTCAGGCTCGGCTTCTGCTTCCGGCTCACTCTCGACCTCAGGCTCCGGCTCCACCTCGGGCTCAAGCGCGGCGACAGGCTCCGCTTCGGCCTCCGGCACTGGCTCGACCGCGGGCTCCGCGTCGACTTCAGGCTCAGCTCGGCCACAGGCTCAGGCGCAGCCACGACCTCCGGTTCGGGCAGTGCCTCGACTTCGGCTCGGGCGTGGTGTCCGGGGCCTCGGCGATGATCGCATCGAGCCCCTCCTCGAGTTTCGAGGACGAGCGGGTGAGCCGGGACTTCAGCTTGTTGAAGAACGACATCGGAGCCTCCGTTTTGCAAACCCCTAGCGGATCGGGGGAAGAGGGAAGGGAGAAGCCCGGACCGGGGCCAAGGGCACGGCAGGACGCAGAGAAGAAAGGCCCGACTCGGGCCTTTGCAACACCGCGGCGCCGCCTCGGGACGCGGGCGGATTTCCGCATCCCGGGCTGGCCCGGCAAAGACGACGCATCGCCACAGCAGCCCGGTTTGCGGAAAAATCGCCCAAATCTGCCGATTTCCCCCGCAACTGCGGCTGCCGTGGGCGGAAAACGACCTTGCGGCAAGTCGTCGCCCTGCGGATTTCCCAAAGCTGGCTACAGTGCGCGCTCAAGTCGGAGCCATCTCATGCCGGAGTAAACCGCATCATGACTGAAAAGCCCGCTGAACTGTCCTTCGCGAAATTCATGGTCGCCCTGCGCAAACTGCGCAAGATCGGCCGCGAAACCCCGAAGTCGACACTTTCGCTCTCTTCGCCTTTGCCCCGTGCCGCTGATCTTGGTGCGCTGTTCGGAGGCCTCTTCTCCTGGCTCGCTGTCGCCTGGATCACGGTCGGCATCTTCGTCGTCGACCGCCGCGCGCCGAAGCCCGCGCCCGATGCCCCCGAGGGCTCGGCATTCCCCGCCGCCGACAAGCTGTCGTCGGCGCTCGCGATCACCCATTTCGTGCTTTTGCCGATCGTCGTCGCCTCGCTCGCGGGCTATGCGGGCATCTCGACGATGGGGACGCTTGGCCTGATGATCGCCGCCGCGCTCTGGTTCGGGCAGATCTCGAATGCGAACGCGCATGAGCTGATCCACCGCGCCGACCGGAAATTGTTCAATCTGGGCAAGTGGGTCTACATCTCGCTGCTCTATGGCCACCATGTCTCGGCACACCGGCTGGTGCACCATGTCTCGGTCGCGACGCCCGCCGATCCGGCCACGGCGACGCTGGGCGAAAGCTACTGGAACTATGCCTCGCGCACGTGGTCAGAGTCGTTCAAGGCGGGCTACGCCAAGGAACAGGCGATCATCGACGCGCGGGTGAAGGCCAATCCGGGCAAGCCGACGCTCAAGGAGCGGCTCAACCGCATCAACCCCTATGCCACCTATGTTCTGGGTGGGTGTGGTTCGTGATCGGCGCCGGGCTTCTGTTCGGCTCGGCCGGGTTTGCCAGCTTCCTGTTCCTCTGCGCGCTGACGCAGGCGCAGCTGATGCTGTCGGATTACGTCCAGCATTATGGCCTTGTGCGAAAAGAAACCGCACCGGGCGAATATGAACCGGTGACGGCCGCGCACAGCTGGGATGCGATCGAGACCGGCTCGGCGCTGATGATGCTGAACGCGCCGCGCCACTCCGATCACCACGCCCATCCGACGCGCCCTATCCGGCGCTGCAACTGGGCGATCTGAAGGAACAGGGTCGTCCGATCCTGCCCTACAGCCTGCCGGTGATGGCGATGCTGGCGCTGGTGCCTCGCAATTCGCGCGGCTGATGGACCATCGCGTTCTGGCCGTGCGCAAGGGCGAAAGCGTCTACAGCGAGCCGAAACCGAAGCTCGCCCCGGCCCCCGCCGCGGCGGAACCGGCCGAGGGCGAAACGCCGCTCGTCCTGACCGACGCCGAACCGGCCGAGGCCCCGCAAGTGAGCGTGGCCCCCGCAGCTCCGGCCGCCCCCGCTGCGGCGGAACCGGAAAAGGCCGACGCCTGAGAAACTTTCACGCAGGCGTGGCTTTCCACGCCCGTGCACATACGGCAAGCTGGGCGCAAGGGAGACCCGATGCGCCCAGTTTTCATTTCACTCGCCCTTGCCCTCGCCCCTTGGCGCGCTGGCCGAGGACATCGGCCCCCGCTCACGGCAGAGCAATTCGACGCGCAGACGCTCGGCAAGACCATCACCTATTCCGCGGGCGGCGTGACCTACGGATCGAAGAATACCGCCCCGGTCACAAGGTCGTCTGGGCCTTCGCCGAGGGCGATTGCGAGGAAGGCGACTGGTTCCAGAAGGGCGAGCAGATCTGCTTCGACTACCACAGCGCCGATGTCGGGCTGCAATGCTGGACCTTCCACATGCAGGGCAACGCGCTGGTCGCCTGGTTCGAAGGCAAGAAGGACAGCTCGCCCCTCGTCTCGCTCGACACCAGCACCGCACCGCTGAACTGCCCCGGGCCGGAGGTCGGGTCTGACACGCCGCGCCCGGTCCTGCGGTCAGAAAGGGCGTATTTGAGCCAGGAAAAGCGATGGGCTTTTTCTTGGCTCAAATACGCTCTTCGCGGGTTGCCCGTGAAACCCCTCAGAACAGCGAGCCCTGATCGGGCGGGGCCTTGGCAGGTTTGCGGGTTTTTGCGGCCGGTTTCTGGACCGGTTTCGGGGCCACCTGCGGCGGGGGCGGCGGCGCGTCGGAGGGGAGGACGCGCAGACGACCATCCTGAAACTCGATTTCGAGGGGCGCGCAGGTCGCGGCGGTGGCGGCGGTGGTCAGCACCTGATCGGCCGGGCCGCGCACCACCGCATAGCCGCGCCGCAGGGTCTCCTGATAGCCGAGCGTCTGCAGCATCGCGGTGAGCCGCGCGAAGCGGTCCTGCGCCCGGGTCAGCCGGGTCTTCTGCGCGCTCTAACCGGTCGGAGAGCGACGCCAGCCGGTCGCGCTCGACCCGCAGATAGGTCTGCAACAGCCGCGGCGAGATCCGGGCCTCGAGCGGGGCAAAGGCCGCACGCTTGCGCACGACAACCATGCGCAGCGCGGGCGAAGCCGGTCGGCGACCAGATCGAAGCGCTGGCGGCGCGGCCGGGTGATCGCCTCAGGCGGCCAAGCGCGCGGGACAGATCGGCCAGGCGCTGCGCCCGGGTGCTGAGGCGCAGTTGCGTCGCCCGGGCGATGCGGGCCTGCATCTCGGCAAGCCGGATCGCCAGCTCCGCCCGCACCGGCACCGCCATTTCCGCCGCTGCCGTGGGGGTGGGCGCGCGGCGATCGGCGGCAAAGTCGATCAGCGTCGTGTCGGTTTCGTGCCCCACGGCGGAAATCAGCGGGATCTTGCTTTCGGCGGCCGCCCGCACGACCACCTCGTTGAAGCCCCAGAGGTCTTCGAGCGAGCCGCCACCGCGCGCGACGATGATCAGATCGGGCCGCGGCACCTTGCCCCCGGGCGCAAGCGCGTTGAAACCACGGATCGCCGCCGCCACCTCGGGCGCGCAGGCCTGCCCCTGCACCGCCACCGGCCAGATCAGCACCCGGCGCGGAAAGCGGTCACGCAGCCGGTGCAGGATGTCCCGGATGACCGCACCCGAAGGCGAGGTGACGACCCCGATCACCGCGGGCAGATAGGGCAGCGGTTTCTTGCGGGCGGGATCGAAGAGCCCCTCGGCCGTCAGCGCCTTGCGCCGGGCTTCGAGCATCGCCATCAGCGCCCCCGCCCCCGCGGGTTCGACATCATCGACGATCAGCTGATATTTCGACTGCCCCGGAAAGGTGGTCAGCTTGCCGGTGGCGATGACCTCCATCCCCTCCTCGGGGCGGATCTGCATCCGGGCCACCTGCCCCTTCCAGCTGACGGCGGCGATGACGGCATTCTGGTCCTTGAGGTCAAGTAAAGATGCCCCGAGCCGGGACGGCTGACCTGCCCGACCTCGCCGCGCACGCGTACACGGGTGAACTCGCCCTCGATCACCCGTTTCACCGCGCCCGAGATTTCCGAGACGGTGAATTCGGGCGTGTTGCCGGAGGGGCCGTTTTCGAAGCCTCGGGGCCGTCGTCCAGGATGTCCATGCGTGGCTCAAACAGTTCATGGCGCTGTTGTAACATCAACGGGAAGGAGGCCCGCGATGTGTGAACTCTTCATCAAGGCCGATGCGGGTCAATGGCAAAGCCGCACCCACAGCCTGCGCATCGACGGGGTCGCCACCTCGATCCGGATCGAGACCCATTTCTGGGACACGCTGACCGAGATCGGGCAGCGCGACGGCATGACCACCGCGCAGTTGATCACCAAGCTCTGGCACGAGGCGATGGATGCCGATCACGACCTGGGCAACTTTACCTCGTTTCTGCGGGTGTGCTGCGCGCGCTATCATGCACTGATCGCCGCGGGCGAAATATCCCCCGACCGCCGGGTGCCGATCTCGGCGCATCCGGCCCGCACGATCCTGGCACGCGAGGCCGAGCGGCGGCGGCAGGTGCTGAACTGAGCGGGCTGGCTCAGTCCTGTCAGCGCCCCGGCACGGCTGAACACAAGACAGGATCGGGCGCGCTCGTTCAATGCGCCCGAAGTCTGATGGCTGCAACAGCTGCATACTCCATCCACAGGCGGGCGAGCGACGTTCGACCGAGATAGCGGTCTCAGAGAACAGCCGTTAAGGCTTCCATGCACCGTCTAGGCCGGTCAAGATTGGTTGTCACTCGCGCGCTTTGGATAGACGGCTTTGTTGAGACAAACTTGTCGAACTTCGTACACACATACCACCGGGCGCATCAACCGGCAAATCTCTGGGGCAAAGGTATCGGAAAGGGCCTGAAGAATCTCTAGCCCATCTGCGCAAGTCCACGGAGCCATTGCATCGCCGACTTCAGGGTTCTGAATCGTAATCGTGCATTTTCTTGGGCGTACGCGCCATACAGAAACCGTCGCCGTGCAGAAGGTGAGCTGGATTGGAGCTTTGGAAAATCCGATTACCTTTGAGTGCAGCATCTCTCGCGTCTGAAGAAAACGCCCAGTGCTCAGGACGAAAGCCGGGATTATCGTTCTTGCCTACGGAAGCGATCGACCTCTGCGACGATGATCCGAAAACGGTTTCATCAAACCGATGGATGTCGCCCTCATAGGTCACGAAGTCCAGCAATCCGTAGCGAGTTAGGGGCCCCGTATTGATCGATCTGCGCGATGAACCCCATCGGGTCAGATTGTGTTCCCGGATAAGTTTGTGTGGCTCAACCGTTGAGAAGGGCTCTGTGAGCGAAGGCCTTGGCCGAGAGCCTCAAGTTTGGTGCTCATCTTGGCGATGTGGTGCTTGTCGTTTCTCACCCCCACATTCGCAGAGATCAACGAGGCTTTGAGCAGTTTCTCAAGCGCCTGTGCCGCGCTCCAGTAGTATTGGCGTTTCAATCCGTTCAGATATGCCCAACGGGCGACCACATAGTCCTCGATCGCCGGAACCGCAAAGAGGTCGGCGACGAGGCTAGCTTTTGCGGCGTCGACAACGCTGTCGATCAACACGTTCCCCCCCTGCGGGATCACACATCCAGCTCTTCGACGAACCGCGCGTTCTCGGTGATATATTGGAACCGCAGCTCGGGCTTTTTCCCCATCAGCCGCTCGACCAGATCATCGGTCTCGCCCGCGAATTCGTCGTCGATCGTGACCCGGATCAGCTTGCGCGTTGCCGGGTTCATCGTCGTCCTTCAGGTCCTTGGCATCCATCTCGCCCAGACCCTTGAAGCGCTGCACGTCGATCTTGCCGCGCCCGCCCAGACCCTTGGCCATCCAGAGCTCCTTCTCGGCATCGTCGGCGACATAGATCCGCTTCGCCCCCTGCGTCAGCCGGTAAAGCGGCGGGCAGGCCAGATACAGATGGCCCTTGTCGATCAGCCCCCGCATCTGGGTGAAGAAGAAGGTCATCAGAAGCGACGCGATATGCGCGCCGTCGACATCGGCGTCGGTCATGATGATGATCTTGTCATAGCGCAGATCATCGACGCGGAACTTCGTGCCCAGACCCACGCCCAAAGCCTGCGCCAGATCGTTGATCTCCTGATTCTGGCCCAGTTTCGAACTCGCCGCGCCCAGCACGTTCAGGATCTTGCCGCGCAGGGCAAAAGCGCCTGCATCGTCCGGTCCCGCGCCATCTTGGCCGAGCCACCGGCCGAGTCGCCTTCGACGATGAACAGCTCCGTCCCTCGCGGTTCGTGGCCGAGCAATCGACCAGCTTCCCGGGCAGCCGCAGCTTCTTCGTCGCCGATTTGCGCGAGGTCCTTTTCCGCCTTGCGCCGCAGCCGCCCGGCCCGCAGCACAAGAAAATCAGGATCGCCCCGCGGCCTTGGTATCGGTGGTCAGCCAGGTGTCGAAATAATCCCGCACCGCATTTTCGACCCAGCGCGCGGCTTCCTCGGTCGAAAGCCGGTCCTTGGTCTGGCCGACAAAGGACGGCTCGCGGATGAAGATCGAAATCAACGCGCAGCCGCCCGTCAGCATGTCCTCGCGGGTGATCTGCGCCGCCTTCTTGTTGTTGATCCGCTCGCCATAGGCGCGGATGCCCTTGAGGATCGCGGCCCAGAACCCGGCTTCATGCGTGCCGCCTTCGGGCGTCGGCACGGTGTTGCAATAGGAATGCAGGAAGCCGTCGCGCACCGGCGTCCAGTTGATCGCCCATTCGACCGACCCTGATGTTGTATTTCTCCTCGAAACTCACCCGCCCCGCAAAGGGCTTGTCGGAATAGGTCGAGGCCCCGGTCAGGGCTTCGCCCAGATAATCGGCAAGGCCATTCGGGAAATGGAAGGTCGCTTCCGTCGGCGTGTCGCCATCGGGGATCGCGGTCTTCCAGCGATCTCGACGCCCGAAAACAGATAAGCCTTCGAGCGCGTCATCTTGAAGAGCCGCGCGGGTTTCAGGCTGAGCGAGCCGAAAATCTCCGGATCGGGGTGAAAGGTCACCATCGTGCCGCGCCGATTGGGCGCCGCGCCAAGCTTTTCGACCGGCCCCTGCGGCACCCCGCGCGAAAACCGCTGCTCGTAAAGCTCCTTGTTGCGCGCGACCTGCACCACCATCAGATCCGAGAGCGCATTCACCACCGACGAGCCCACCCCGTTCAACCCGCCCGAGGTCGAATAGGCCTTGTTCGAGAACTTGCCCCCTGCATGCAGCGTGCACAGGATCACTTCCAGCGCCGATTTGCCGGGGAATTTCGGATGCGGATCGACCGGAATGCCGCGGCCGTTGTCGCGCACGGTGACCGAGCCATCGGCGTTCACCTCGACCTCGATCCGATTGGCGTGCCCCGCCACCGCCTCGTCCATGGCGTTGTCGAGAATCTCGGCCACCATGTGATGCAGCGCGCGCTCATCCGTGCCGCCGATATACATGCCCGGCCGCTTGCGCACCGGCTCCAGCCCTTCGAGCACCTCGATCGAGGAGGCGTCATAAGTCTCGGTCTGGGTCGAAGACAGAAGATCGCCGGACATGGTGCTCGCTTTCATTGGTGTTCTTGAGATGCAGAGATACCGCAGCTTGGGGCCCTGGGCAAGCAGGGGGCGCTGCCCTGTCCCGGGATTTTCGAGGTATTTTTGGCAAGATGAATGAACCGGATTTCATCTTGCCAAAAATACCTCGGGGTGAATGCGCAGCCAGAGGGGGCAGCGCCCTGCCCCGGGCGGCCGCGACGCGCGCCGCACCGCGTCGTGCCCTTTGTCATTCTGTCGCACCCATGTCATAAGCTGGCCGCATCGATGTCCGAACCGTTCCGAAAGGCCGCCCCATGACCCGCATCCTCCAGTCGCTCGCCGAAATCTCCGCCCGTTACGACGTGCTGCTGTGCGATCTCTGGGGCTGCGTGCACAATGGCGTCGCCCCCTTCCCCGCGGCCGTCGCCGCGCTTCAAGGCTTCCGCGGTCAGGGCGGCCGGGTGATCCTGATCACCAACGCGCCGCGCCCGGCCCGCTTTGTCGCCGAGGGGCTCGACCGGATGGGCGTGCCGCGCGAGGCCTGGGATGCCATCGTCACCTCGGGCGACGCGGCGCAGGATGCGATGTTCGCAGGCGCGGTCGGGCGCAAGCTCTGGCACCTCGGGCCGCACAAGGACGACGGCTTCTTCACCGAGATCCCGAAAGAATGGGAGGGCCGGACCCATGTTCAGCTGGTCCCTTCGATCAGGCCGAGGGCATCGTCTGCACCGGCCCCTTCGACGAGCTGAACGAAGTCCCCGAAGACTACCGCCCGCGCTTCCTTGAAGCCAAGACCCGCGGCCTGCCGATGCTTTGCGCCAACCCCGATGTCGTCGTCGACATGGGCGAAACCCGGATCTATTGCGCATGCGCGCTCGCCGCGCTTTACGAGGAAATGGGCGGGCGCACGATGTATTTCGGCAAACCGCATCCGCCGATCTATGACATGGCGCGGCGCCGCATGGCGGAGTTCGGTCTGGCCGATGACAGCCGCGTGCTGGCGATCGGCGACGGCATCAACACCGATGTGGCGGGCGCGATCGGCGAGAACCTCGACGTGCTCTTCGTCTCGGGCGGGCTCGCCGCCGAGCAATTCGGCCCCGATGTCGACAATCCGAACCGGGACCTGCTCCGGGGCTGGCTCGGCGCGCGTCAGCAAGACCCGCAATACACGATCGGCCGTCTGCGCTGAAATCGTCTCGCAACTATCTTGCGTTCGACCTTCATCTTGGGTTCATAAGTTTCGCTGCGCTTGCATGGTGAATAGTGCCATGCTATGCCGCGGCGCAACATGACCCAAGCCGGAGCGCCTCTCATGACCGACCCCATCGTCCGCGGCACGATCTGCATCGACCAGCTCGAGGTCGGCATGATGCGCAGCCTGACCAAGGAAATCACCGACCGCGACATCGAACTTTTTGCCGAGGTCTCGACCGACTGCAACCCGGTGCATCTGGATGACGACTTCGCCAAGGGCACGATGTTCAAGGGCTGGATCGCGCATGGGATGCTCTCGGCCGGGCTGATCTCGGCGGTGATCGGCGAGCAGCTGCCGGGCCATGGCACGATCTACCTTGGCCAATCGCTGAAATTCCGCGCCCCGGTCCGCCCCGGTGACGTCGTCACGGCCGAAGTCACGGTTGCGTCGATCGACCCGGTGAAGCGTCGCGTGACCCTTGAAACCCGCTGCCGCGTGGGCGATACGGTGGTGATCGAGGGCGAAGCGCAGGTTCTGGCGCCCGCCTGCAAGAGCTGACACGACCGGCGGCCTCGCCGGAGGCGGGGACGAGACCGGGAATGCAGACCTATACCCATTGGACGGCTCTCGCCCGAGGCGCGTGGCGCCTCGGTGGCGATGGGCAATTTCGACGGGTGCATCTGGGGCATCAATCGGTGATCGATCTGGCGCGCGGTCGCGAGCCCTTGGGCATCATCACCTTCGAACCCCATCCGCGCGAAGTCTTCGCCCCGGATGCCGCGCCCTTCCGGCTGATGAACGCCGAAGCGCGGGAACATCGGCTGGCGAAACTCGGCGTCGAACGGCTTTACGAGCTGCCCTTCAACCGCGACCTTGCGGGGATGGACCCGGAAACCTTCGCCCGCGAAGTTCTGGCCGAGGGGCTGGGCGTCGCCCATGTCACGGTGGGCGGCGATTTCCGCTTTGGCAAGGGCCGCGCCGCGGGCACGACCGAGTTGATCGCGCTTGGCCGCGAGCTTGGCTTTGACGTCACGGTGGCGCCGCTTCTGCACATCGACGGGATCGAGGTCCTCGACCAACATCCGCAAGGCGCTGGCCGAGGGCGGGTGCGCGATGCGGCGAAGATGCTCGGTCACCTGCACCGGATCGAGGGCGAGGTGATGCACGGCGACAAGCGCGGCCGCGACCTTGGCTTTCCGACCGCCAACATGTCGGTGGCGCGGCTGCATCTGCCGAAGCTCGGCGTCTATGCGGTCAAGGTCGATGTGCTGACCGGCCCGCATGCGGGGGCTTACCTCGGCGCGGCGAGCCTTGGCGTGCGGCCGATGTTTGGCGAAAACGCGCCGAATCTCGAGACCTTCCTCTTCGATTTCGAGGGCGATTTGTACGGCCAGCACCTCTCGGTGGCGCTGGTCGACTATCTGCGCCCGGAAATGAAGTTCGACGGCCTGCCCGCCCTGATGAAACAGATGGCAGCCGATTGCGAAACCGCGCGCGAAATCCTGCGCTCCGCGTGATGTGACTATGAAAATGCCCCGATCCGAGTCAGCTTTGCGCGATGAGTAGTAATCTGCGCCCCTGTTCTGGACCTTGCCGCTGGCCAAGCTGACCCCCGCCGAATGGGAGGCCTTGTGCGATGGCTGCGGCAAATGCTGCCTCAACAAGCTCGAATACGAAGACACGGGCGAGCTCGAGTTCACCCGGGTCGCCTGTCGGCTGCTCGACGGCGAAAGCTGCCGCTGCCGCAACTACGAGATCCGGCATCAATTCGTGCCCGAATGCGTGCGGTTGACGCCGAAATCGCTGAAGAAAAGCGTCTACTGGATGCCCGTGACCTGCGCCTATCGGCTGCGCTACGAGGGCAAGCCGCTCGAGCCCTGGCACTATCTGATTTCCGGCGATCCCGAGACGGTGCATGACGCCCGTCAATCGGTGCGCGGATGGACCGTCTCCGAGGCAGAGGTGCCCGAGGAAGACTGGCAGGACTATATCATCGAGGACCTCTGAATGCATTTTGCTTCTGACAACACCGCGGGCGTCGCACCCGAGATCATGGCTGCGCTGGCGGCGGCGAATGCGGGTCATGTGGCCTCGTATGGGGCCGATCCGCTGACCGGGGCGGTGGTCGAACATCTGCGCGAGATCTTCGAGGCGCCGCATGCTTCGGTCTATCTGGTGGCGACCGGAACGGCGGCGAATGCGCTGTCCTGTGCGGTGCTGACTCAGCCCTGGGGGGCGATCTTCTGCCACCGCAATGCCCATATCGAAGAAGACGAATGCGGCGCGCCCGAATTCTACACCGGCGGCTCGAAACTGGTTCTGGTGGACGGCCCGCATGCGAAGATGGACCCTGCCGGTCTGCGCGCGGCGATCGCCCATACCGCGCGGGCCGGGGTGCATAACGTGCAGCGCGGCATGGTCTCGCTGACGAATGCGACCGAGGCCGGAACAATCTACACCCCCGCCGAAGTCGCCGCGCTGACGGCGGTCGCGCGCGAGTTCAAGCTGCCGGTGCACATGGACGGGGCGCGGTTTGCCAATGCCCTCGTCACTCTGGGCTGCACGCCCGCCGAGGTGACCTGGAAAGCCGGGATCGACGTGCTGAGCTTTGGCGGCACCAAGAACGGCTGCATGGGGGTCGAGGCGGTGATCATCTTCGATCCCGCCCGCGCCTGGGAGTTCGAGCTGCGCCGCAAGCGCGGCGGCCATCTCTTTTCGAAGCACCGCTTCCTTGCGGCGCAGATGGCGGCCTATCTGGACGGCGATCTGTGGCTGCGCCTCGCCCGGCACGCGAATGCGATGGCCGCACGGCTCTCGGCGGGGATTGCGGCGGTGCCCGGGGCATCGCTTACCCATCCGACGCAGGCGAACGAGGTCTTCGCCGCCTTCCCCGTGCCGCGCATCGCGCGCTCCATGCGGCGGGCGCCCTATTATCTCTGGCCCTTCGACCAATCGCTCGACGGCCCGGGCGAGACGCCCTTGGCCGCGCGGATGGTGACGACCTGGGACACGACCGCGGAAGAAATCGACACCTTCCTCGCGCATCTGCGCTGAGCGTCGGGGATCGGAATGGGGCGGCCCCCTGCCCCATTCCGGCGCTTGACCGTTGTGCCCATCTTGCCTAGAGCTTTGCGCACTCTGGGGGCCTGTAGCTCAATGGTTAGAGCCGGGCGCTCATAACGCCTTGGTTGGGGGTTCGAGTCCCTCCGGGCCTACCAGAGCATCCCTTTGATCTCAAAGAATAACCTTGATTTTCCGACCCTTGTGCCATTTTTGGTCCCAGAGTTGGTGCCAGAATCGGGGTGCAAGATGGCTGGGAAGCTTCGGTATTGGAAAGAGAAGGATGGCCGCTTCTGGGCACGAATCTCTGTTCCCGAAAGGCTTCAACCGTATCTTGACCAGCCCCGGTGCGAACTTTCTGAACCGCTCGGCGGTGATCGTCGCACCGCCTTGCGCCTGCATCCGGCAGCGGTTGCGCGCCTTCAACACGTAATCGCCGTCGCTCAAAGCAGGGCCGACCTTCATTGACGAGAACGCTTACGCCCGCCTTCTGTTTGATCTGCGCATGGCCGCGCGGGCCGCCGACTGGGAAACGGCCCTGACCGAAGTTCTCTGTGACGCAAACATCCTGCCCGCGACGTGCCGAGGAGAGATTGAACTCACGGCTTCGTGAGCGGATGACGAAAAGACACCGGTTCACCGAACAAGCTCTACCTCGTTCTGAAATTGCGCACTCCACGAAACCGACGATGCACTTGCGGCGACGCCGCCCGAACATCTCGAAGACGTTATTGCGGCCATCAAGTGCAGGCTCGAAGCCGCTTGATCCCCGGCACAATCAACAAGCACGCGGGCGAGGTGAAAACCTCGCCCGTTTTCATGTCAAAGGCGAGTCGGCCCAACCGGAAAGCCCATGTGTTACACACGCCTGACTGTAACACATGGCCGACCGAGCCGCCGCCTAAGCCATTGACTATAAAGGGAATTCGGAATGGTCGGGGCGGCGAGATCTGAACTCACGACCTTCTGTACCCAAAACAGACGCGCTACCAGGCTGCGCTACGCCCCGATTGCGCCTTCAATAGCGACACCGGCGGGCGCTGAAAAGGGGAAATGGCTCAGTCGAGCGGCAGGATGCGCTGTCCGGGTGCCAGCCCCAGCGCAGCCGCCTGCCCGCCCGCGATCTCAAGCACATATTGATCGGACCGCCCGACCAGATCGGGGTCTCGTCATAGGGCGCGCGTCGGGATGGATGGTCAGAATGTGGCCCGTGGCATCGATGAAAAGCATGTCGAGGGCAAAGGCGTATCATGCATCCAGAACGCGACCGTGCGCGGCCCCGGATAGACGAAGATCATGCCGCTGCCCGGATCAAGATGATCGCGCCCCATCAGACCGCGTTCGCGCTCGGCCTCGGTATCGGCGATCTCGACGTTCAGGCGCAGCCGACCTTCGGGGCGTTCGATGCAGAGCACGGCCTCGCCCTGCCCCTGACGCGCCGCCGCGAAGCTGGCATCATCGCAGTCGGCAGCGGCCACAGGAGCCGCCAGCCCGCAAAGACCCGCGACAAGAAAAAGGATCAGCGCGTGCGCAGCGCGGATTCCCAGCTTGTGACCTGCGCCGCCATCCGGCCGCGCCGCCCCTCGATCACCCGCAGACATACCGCCTCTCCCGGCGCCAGATCGGCGAACCCCGAGCGGCGCAGCACCTCGACATGGATGAAGACATCTTCGGGCCTGCCGAAGACATTTGCAAAGCCAAAACCCTTGCCCTTGTCGAACCACTTCACCCGCGCCGGTTCCAGCGGCAGCGCCGCGATCACCTCGGGGTCGGTCTCGCCCAGATCCTCGATCGGCGCCAGCCGGTTGTCGGTTTCGGGCGGCGAGATTTCGAGCACTTCGATCGCCTGCGCCCCGCGCGGCGTCGCCTGCACCAGCACGCGAATCCTGCATTGTCAGCCACCGAGCTTTGTCCGAAATTGCGCAGCACATTGGCATGGAGAAGAATGTCCGGTCCGCCTCGCCGTCGAGGATGAACCCGAACCCTTGCCCGCGTCGAACCATTTCACCCGACCCGCGACTTCACGCGCCGCGCCCGCTTCGTCAACCATCCGCTGCCGTCCATTTTCTGATGCGCCGGGACTGTGGACGTCCGCCAGAGCGCTGCAGATCAGTTGTCACAGGTTCGCAACCGGATTCAAGCTGATTTGGCTTGTCTTTTTGGGCAGTCTGCGATTGGCGAAGCGTGAAATGCAGTCAATTTGAGCCGCATTTCAGGCTGACGCAGCGTCAGGATCAGGGGTTCAGCCGAAGGATCTCCCAGGCGGCGCCCGGCGCGTCACGGCGCCAGCGGAAGCGATCATGCAGCCGAAACGCCCCGTCAGCCCAGAATTCGATCTCGAGCGGCAAGATGCGGAAACCACCCCAGAACGGCGGACGCGAGGGCGCGGTGCCATGCGCGGCCGTCACCTTCGCCACCTCGGCCATCAGCGCCGTGCGCGAGGACAGCGGTTCACTTTGCCGCGAGGCCCAGGCACCGAGCCGCGACTTGAGCGAGCGCGAGGCATAATAGGCGTCCGCCTGCGGCCCCTCTTCACGACTCACGAGGCCGCGCACGCGGATTTGCCGACGCAGGCTCTTCCAGTGCAGCACGAAGGCGGCTTTGCCCGCAGCCTCGATCTCGGCCGACTTTGCAGAACCGTAATTGGTATAGAACAAAAACGCCCCGCCCGAGGGCGCGTCGTGCGCCTCGATCTCTTTCAGAAGCACCATCCGCACATTGGGCAGCCCCTCGGCATCGACGGTGGCCAGGGCAATGGCATTGGGGTCGTTGATCTCGGTTTTCTCGGCTTCGGTCAGCCAGGATTGCGCCAGCGCAAAGGGATCTTCGCCCGCAAAGATGCCGGTTCTGTCGCTCATATCCTGCCCTTTCTGTTGAGGATGCGACGCCAAGGCGCCGCTGCCCCGACGTCAACCCGCCTTGCTGACTTTGCAATCTTCGCCTAATGAGAGCGCACTTTCCAGAGGCAAGCGGGAGATTGCGGAAATGACGACGGGCCTGATGGCGGGAAAACGGGGCCTGATCATGGGGCTCGCCAATGACAAGTCGATCGCCTGGGGCATCGCCAAGGCGCTTGCCGATGCGGGCGCTGAGCTTGCCTTCTCCTATCAGGGCGAGGCGCTGAAAAAGCGCGTCGAGCCGTTGGCCGAAAGCCTTGGCAAGCCGCTCCTGTTCGAATGCGACGTGGCGAATGAAGACAGCATGGATGCGCTTTTCGCCGGGCTGAAGGACGCGTGGGGGACACTCGATTTCGTGGTCCATGCGATCGGGTTCTCCGACAAGAACGAGCTGCGCGGTCGCTATGTCGACACCTCGCGCGGCAACTTCACCATGACGATGGACATTTCGGTCTATTCCTTCACCGCCGTCTGCGCCCGCGCCGCGGCGATGATGCCCGCGGGGGGCTCGCTGCTCACGCTGACCTATTACGGCGCCGAACAGGTGATGCCGCATTACAACGTGATGGGCGTTGCGAAAGCCGCGCTGGAAGCCTCGGTCAAGTACATCGCCGAGGATCTGGGCAAGCTCGGCATCCGCTGCAACGCGATCTCGGCCGGGCCGATCAAGACGCTGGCCGCCCGGGCATCGGCGATTTCCGCTACATCATGAAGTGGAACGAGCTGAATTCGCCCCTGCGCCGCAACGTGACGCAGGAAGAGGTCGGCAAGGCCGCGCTTTACCTGCTCTCGGATCTGGGGTCGGGGACCACGGGCGAGAACCTGCACGTCGATGCGGGCTATCATGTCGTCGGCATGAAGGCGGTCGACGCGCCCGATATCGACGTGGTGACGGGGCGCAAGGACTGAGATGAGCTTCGCCGCCTTTCTGGGCATCTACATGATCTCGCTTGCGGCGGCGATCTCTCCGGGTCCGGCGGTGCTGCTGGCGGCCCGGACAAGTCTGCGCGAGGGCTTCGTGCGCGGCGCCTGGCTCGCTGTCGGCATCGGCCTTGGCGCCTGCATCTGGGCCGTTGCGGCGATGTTCGGACTGGCGCTGCTGTTCAAGATCGCCCCCACCCTGCTCACCGTGCTGAAATTCGCGGGCGCGGCCTATTTGCTTTACCTTGCCTACAAGATGTGGCGCCATTCGGCCGAGCCGATGTCGATGGAACTGCCCGAGGATCACGCCAGCCGCACCGCGCTGGGGCAAGTCTGGCGTGGCATTGCGGCCCAGCTGGCCAATCCGAAACCGGCCGTTTTCTTCGGCACGGTCTTCCTGACCTTCCTGCCGCCGGTGGTGCCCTTCTGGGCTTACGGCGTCATTCTGGGCATCATCTTCTTCAACGATACGGTCTGGAACGTGCTTGTGGCGCGGATCTTCTCGCTCGACCGGACGCGGGCCGCCTATCTGGGCCTGAAAACACTGATCGACCGCACTTTCGGCGGGCTTCTGGGGCTGATGGGCCTGAAGCTTGCCCTGACCTGAGGAGGCAAAGATGGCCGAACGTTTGCCGCATGAAAAAGGCTTTCACGTCAGCTGGGACCAGCTGCACCGCGATGCGCGGGCGCTGGCCTGGCGGCTCGATGGCAAGGGGCCCGACAATGGCGCCTGGAAGGCAATCGTGGGCATCACCCGCGGCGGCATGGTCCCCGCGGCGATCATCGCGCGCGAACTCAACATCCGCATCATCGACACGATCTCGGTCAAGGGCTACAACCACCAGACCCAATCCGATCCGGTGGTGATCAAGGCGCCGCAGGATGATCTGATGGGCGCCGAGGGCGAAGGCATTCTGGTGATCGACGATCTGGTGGACAGCGGCAAGACGCTCGAACTAGTGCGCCGCCTGTATCCCAAGGCGCATTTCGCCACCGTCTATGCGAAACCGAAGGGCCGCGAGCAGGTCGACACCTACATCACCGAAGTCTCGCAAGACACCTGGATCTTTTTCCCCTGGGACATGGCGCTGCAATACGTCCAGCCCTATCGCGGCACCGACTGAAGCCGCGCGCCCGGCCCCACCCGCGACAGGGCGTATTTGCACCAAGAAAAAGCAGGCGGTTTTTTCTTGGCAAAAATACGCGCCCGCCGCAGGCGTCCTCCCCTTGCCAAGGGCGCGGGCGAATGGAAGGGTGGCGCGACACTGACCGGAGGCCGCCATGATCCACCCGCTGAACCCCGCGCTTGGCACTACCTTTGCCCCCCCGGTGATGGAGGCGCGGCGCTGGATCGAGGGGGTCACCTTCCCGCCCGAGCGGCCCTTGATCAACGTATCCCAAGCCGCGCCGATCGATCCGCCGCCGCTCGCGCTGCGTCAGGCGATCGCGCAAGCGGCGCTCGACAACCCCGCCGCGCATCTTTACGGGCCGGTCCTGGGCAATGGCGATCTGCGCGCCGAGGTGGCGGCGCAATGGTCCGCGACCTATGGGGGCACCATCACCCCGGCGCAGGTGGCGATCACCCAGGGCTGCAATCAGGCCTTCTGCGCGGCGCTCGCCACTCTGGCGGGTGCCGGGGATGAAGTTCTTCTGCCAACGCCCTGGTATTTCAACCATAAAATGTGGCTCGACATGGCGGGCGTGACGACGGTGCCGCTGCCGACCGGGCCGAGCCTGCTGCCCGACCCGGATCACGCGGCGGCGCTGATCACCCCCGCCACCCGCGCCATCGTGCTGGTCACGCCGAACAACCCGGGCGGCGTCGAATATCCGGCCGAGCTGGTGCGCGCCTTTGCCGATCTGGCCCGCCGTCACGGCCTTGCGCTGATCGTCGACGAGACCTACCGCGATTTCGACGCCCGATCGGGAGCCCCGCATGATCTTTTCACCGACCCCGATTGGGACGAGACGCTGATCCAGCTTTACCTTTCGAAGGCCTATCGGCTGACCGGCCACCGCGTCGGCGCGATCGTCGCGAGTGCGGCGCGGCTGGCCGAGGTGGAGAAATTCCTCGATACCGTCGCCATCTGCCCGAGCCAGTTGGGCCAGATCGCGGCGCTTTGGGGGATGCAGAACCTGACGCAATGGGTCGCGGGCGAACGGGCCGAGATCCTCGCCCGTCGCGCTGCGATGACGGCGGGGCTCGCCGCACTGCCGGGCTGGAAAACGCTCGGCTGTGGCGCCTATTTCGCCTATGTCGAACACCCCTCGCCCCTGCCCGCCCCGGAGTTTGCCAAGCGTCTGGTGACCGAGGCCTCGGTGCTGCTGCTGCCGGGCACGATGTTCATGCCCGCGACCGACCCCGCCGGGCAGCGCCAGCTGCGCATCGCTTTTGCCAATATCGACACCGCGGGTATCGCGGAATTGATGAGGCGGCTTGCCGCATTGCAGCCCTGATCGGGGACGACTGCGGCTCTGATGCTTGCGGCCTTGCGGCCAAAGCCCTAAACACCCCAAAAGACCAGAAAACCCCGGGAGGTCCCATGTCGACGTTGTTGCGCAGCTCTGGCAAGAGCGTGATGGTCTGGGTGCTTCTGGCGATGATCGTTCTGGGCCTTGGCGGCTACAAGGTCAGCAGCTTCTCGAACCGCGGTCAAAGCATCGGGGCGGTGGGCGAGAGCGAAATCAGCACCCGGCAGTATACCCAGGCGCTGCGGCAGGAAATCGACGCCGTCGCGCAGCAGATCGGCCATGCGCCCTCGATGTCCGAAGTGCGGGCGATGGGGTTGGATCAGGCAGTGCAGGCGCAGCTTTTCAACACCGCGGCGCTGAGCGAACAGGCCCGGCGGCTTGAGCTGTCGGTCGGCGATGCCGAGGTGAGCAAGCAGATCCGTTCGGCCCGGCCGTTTCAGGGCATGGATGGCAAATTCGACCGCGAGACCTATCGCGAGGCGCTGCGGCAGCAAGGCATGACCGAAAGCGGTTTCGAGACGCAGTTGCGCGCCGATATCGCCCGCTCGATCCTGCAAGGCGCGGCGGCGGGCGGCGTGGCGGCTCCGGCGCCGCTTCTGGACAGCTACATCGGCTATCTGGGCGAAACCCGCGATGTGGCCTTTGCCGAGATCCCCGATGCCGGGATCGTCGAGGCGCTGCCCAAGCCCGATGACGCGACGCTGAAGGCCTATTACGAGGCGCAGATCGCCGAATTCACCAAGCCCGAAACGCGCGAGATTTCCTACGTCTGGCTGACGCCCGAGATGCTGAAGAACGACATCACCATCGACGAGGCGCTGCTGAAATCGACCTATGACGAGCGCAAGTCGGACTATGTGCAGCCCGAGCGGCGCAAGCTGAAAAAGCTCGTCTTCCCGACCATGGCCGAGGCCGAAGCCGCGATGGCGAAGATCAAGGCGGGTACGGCGACGCTGGTCGATCTGGCCAAGGAGCGCGGGCTGAGCGCGACGGATATCGACCTTGGCGAGGTCTCGCAGGATCAGGTCGGCGGCGATGCGGGCAAGACCGTCTTTGCCCAGACGACCCCCGGCCCGGTCGGGCCGCTCGACACCGATCTTGGCCCGGCGATCTTCGAGTTCGAAAGCCTCGTGCCGAGCGAAACCACCACCTTCGACGAAGCCAAGGGTGACATTGCCGCCGAACTGGCGATCGACAAGGCGCGGCGAATGATCGGCGACATGACTTCGGAGCTTGAAGACAAGCTGGCCTCGGGCGCGACGCTTGAGGACATGGTCAAGGAAACCAAGATGCAGGCGGGCAAGATCTCGATGGCGGCCGATACCCGCGACGGCATCGCCGCCTATGACGCCTTCCGCGAAGCGGCCGCGAAGGTCACCGCCGACGATTTCCCGGAACTTGGCACGCTCGAAGATGGCAGCGTTTTCGCGCTGCGTCTTGATGGCGTGACGGCGGCGGCGCCGATCCCCTTCGCGCAGGTTCGCGACAAGGTCGAAGCCAGCTGGCGTGCGGCCGAGCTCGTGAAGGCGAAACAGGCGAAGGCCAAGGCCGTGGGCGAGACGCTGGCGGCGGGCAAAACGCTGACCGAGGCCGGGCTGACCGAGAAATCGGCCCCCGATCTGCAGCGCGACGGCTTTGTCGAGGGCGCGCCGCAGGCGCTGGCGAAAACCGCCTTCACGACCGAGGCCGGCAAGACCGCCGTTCTGACCGAGGACGGCAAGGTCTTCGTGCTGCTCGTGCGCGCGGTGAAACCGGCCGACATGGCCGATCCGGAACTGGTGCAGCTGCGCAAGACCTTCGACACGCGGCTTGGCCAGTCGATCGGCACCGATCTCGTCGCCTTCTACGCCCGCGCGGCGCAGGCCGAGGCCGGTATCAAGCTCGACAGCGCGATGATCGCTGCCGTGCAATCGCAGTTTCAGTGACGGAGGCCCCGATGGTCGCGCTTTTCCCCGGATATGACGCGTTCGAGGCCGCCTGGGCCGAGGGCCGCAACCAGCTGGTCTATGCGCGGCTGGCGGCCGATCTCGATACGCCGGTCTCGCTGATGCTGAAGCTGGCGGATGCACAGAAGAACAGCTTCATGCTGGAATCGGTGACCGGCGGCGAAGTGCGCGGGCGCTATTCGATCATCGGCATGAAGCCCGACGTGATCTGGGAATGCCGCGGCACGGCGGCGCGGATCAACCGGCAGGCCCGGTTCGAAGATCGCTTCGAAGACCTGCCCGGCCATCCGTTCGAGAGCCTGCGGGCGCTGATCGCCGAAAGCCGCATCGACATGCCCGAGGGCCTGCCCGCGGCGGCGGCCGGGCTCTTCGGCTATCTTGGCTATGACACGATCCGGCTCGTCGAGCATCTGCCGAACGTCAATCCCGATCCGCTCGGCGTGCCCGATGCGGTGCTGATGCGGCCCTCGGTCGTCGCCGTGCTGGATGGCGTCAAGGGCGACGTGATCCTTGCGCCCCGCCTTCCATGGATCGGGCCTCTCGGCGCGGGCGGCCTATGCGCAGGCGGCGGAACGGGTGATGGATGCATTGCGCGATCTTGACCGCACGCCCGCACAGGGCCGCGAGATGGGCGAGGCCGCGCAGGTCGGGCCGCTGAAATCGAACTTCACCCCCGAGGGCTACAAGGCCGCGGTGGAGAAGGCGAAGGACTACATCCGCGCGGGCGACATCTTTCAGGTCGTGCCCGCGCAGCGCTGGTCTGCGGATTTCCCGCTGCCGCCCTTTGCGCTTTACCGCTCGCTGCGGCGCACCAACCCTTCGCCCTTCATGTTCTTCCTCAATTTCGGCGGCTTCCAGATCGTCGGCGCCTCGCCCGAGATCTCGTGCGGCTGCGCGATGGCGAGGTGACGATCCGCCCGATCGCGGGCACCCGCCCCCGCGGCGCGACGCCCGAGGAAGACAAGGCGCTGGAAGCGGACCTGCTCGCCGACAAGAAGGAACTGGCCGAGCATCTGATGCTGCTCGATCTGGGCCGCAACGATGTCGGCCGGGTGGCGAAGATCGGCACCGTGCGCCCGACCGAGAAATTCGTGATCGAGCGCTATTCCACGTCATGCACATCGTCTCGAACGTGGTGGGCGAACTGGCCGAGGGCGAGGATGCGCTCTCCGCCCTGCTCGCCGGTCTGCCCGCGGGCACCGTTTCGGGCGCGCCGAAAGTGCGGGCGATGGAGATCATCGATGAGCTGGAACCGGAAAAGCGCGGCATCTATGGCGGCGGTGTCGGCTATTTCGCGGCAAATGGCGAGATGGACATGTGCATCGCGCTGCGCACCGCGGTGGTGAAGGATCAGACGCTTTACATCCAGGCGGGCGGCGGTGTCGTCTATGACAGCGACCCCGAGGCGGAGTTCCAGGAAACCGTGAACAAATCCAAGGCCCTGCGCCGCGCGGCGGAAGATGCGGGGCTCTTCGTGCGCCGCGGCAACCTTTAAGCCCGCCCGCGCGAAGGGCGTATTTGGACAAGGAAAAACAGCCTTCCCTTCGGGGAGGGCTTTTTCTTGGGCGAAATACGCAATTCCGGCGGCGGCGACCGGGACGACCTGCGGAAAGGGGCGTATTTGGTCCAAGAAGAAGCCGATGCCGTTTCTTCTTGGTCCAAATACGCTCTTGCAGGGGGCCGGGCCGGGCGCGGCCTTACTTGCCGCCTTGCGCCTTCAGCAGCGCCGAAAGCGGCGCGAGGTTGTATTTGCCCCCGTCTTCCGAGGCCCAGGCGGTCAGACCGGCCACGGATTCGGGCCAGGCGGAGAGCATGACCACCGTCGAGCCGTCCTTCGTCGCCTCGAACGCCGCGCGGCCGAGCGTGCGGGTGATCACCGCCGCCTTGTCGCGCTGCGCATCGAGCACGCGAAAGATGCCCTCGCGCGGGGTGTCCCGCGTCGCCTTTACACCGATCGCGCCCGGTTGCGTGACATAGCCCATCCCCTCGGCGCCAAGCGCCTTTTCCACCTGCGTCAGCAGACGGGCATTGCCCTGCAGCACCGGGGTTTCCGGTTCCACAAGCGCAATCGCCTGCGGCACGGCCTGATGCCAGGCGGCCAGCGCCACTTCCAGATCCTGCGCCGTCGCCCCTTCGGGCAGGGGATCGGCCAGCATCGCGACCTCGAGCCCGGCGTCGCGGTAGCCTTGCGCCGCCTCGGTCACGCCGGGCGCGGCGGGATCCAGCACCACCGTCACCCAATCGCCAAGCGCCGCGATCGTCTGCGGATCAAGCCCCCCCCCCTTCAGGGTGCCGACATCGACCAGCAGCACCGTCACGCTGGGTTTGCCGGGTTTGGCGACGAAGGGCGCGGCAAAGCGCTCGAGCGCGGGGCCGGTGTCCTCGGGCGCGGGGGTGCGGCACCTCGGCGGGCGCGGCCTCCGTCTTGCCGAAGGGTTTGACCGGCGTGCCGGAGGGCGGAACGGAACTCCCCTGCGGCTGCGCACCAATCTGCGGCAGGCGGTTCACCTTCGTGCCCGCGGCCGCGGCAAAGCCCGCGCTGTCGCCCGGCACGATCACCCGGGGCCGCGCGGGGCTTTGCGGCACCACGGCACCATCCGGCATCAAGGTGATCTCGCCGCTCGCGGCGGGCGCAGGCGCAGCTTCGGCCGGGGGCAGATCGGGGGCCGCGGCCTCGCCCGGCGGCGGCACCGGCATCGCGGGCTCGGCCTGCGGCGGGGTCTCGAGCGCGACCGCGGGGTTTGCGGCGGCGGCGCGATCACCGGCGGCGTTTCGGCGGTTTCGGGTTTCGCGGGCGGCTCGGTTGTTTAGCGCGGGCGCGGTCTCGATGACCGGCGTCTGGGCGGGGGCGGCGGGGATGGCGGGCGTTTCCTCGGGCACGGGCGTTGCGGCGGGGGCCGCAGGCGGAGCTTCAACCCCGGTGCGGGCGAATTCGGAGGCCTCGGGCAGGGCCACGGCCTGAGACGGCGTGGCGTCGGGGGACGCAGTCTTGCCCAGACCCTGCTGCGGCAACGGCATCACCAGCGAGACCCCGCCCAGCCCCAGCCCCGAGACGACCACACCCGCAACCATGCCCTTGATCAGACCGCCAGCCATCCTGCCCCTCTTCGACCTTTTTGCCGCTTTCTGCGCGCCTAGATCGCGGCCTTGAAGGCTTGACCCCGGCCGCTTGCTCTGAACATCTATACCGCGACGCCTGACCCGGTTCACCCCCAGAATGCGGGCGGCCAGAAGGATTTGCGCATGCTCCTGCTCATCGACAACTACGACAGCTTCACCTGGAACCTGGTGCATTACTTCGGCGCGCTCGGCGCGGATGTGAAGGTGGTGCGCAACGACGCCATGGATGTGCAGGAGGCGATGGGGCTGGGTGCCGAAGCGATCGTGCTGTCCCCCGGGCCCTGCGATCCGGCGCAGGCGGGGATCTGCATTCCGCTGACGCTCGCCGCGGCCGAGGCGGGCGTGCCGCTGATGGGGGTCTGCCTTGGCCATCAGACCATTGGCGAGGCTTTCGGCGGCAAGGTGATCCGCGCGGGCGAGATCGTGCACGGCAAGATGGGCACGATCCATCACGAGGGCAAAGGCGTCTTCGCCGGTCTGCCGAGCCCGTTTCAGGCAACGCGCTATCACTCGCTCATCGTCGAGCGGGAAAGCCTGCCCGACTGCCTTGAAGTCACGGCATGGCTCGACAGCGGCATGATCATGGGGCTGCGGCATCGCACCAAACTGATCGAGGGGGTGCAGTTCCACCCTGAATCCATCGCCTCCGAGCATGGCCACGCGATGCTGCGCAATTTCCTGACGGAAGCGAAAGTGAAGGTGAGCGCATGAGCGAACTCAAGCCCCTGATCGGCCTTGCCGCCGACCGCCCGCTGACCCGTGCCGAGGCCGAAACGGCGTTTGAGATCTTCTTCGAGGGCGCGGCGACGCCCGCACAGATGGGCGGGTTGCTGATGGCGCTGCGCACCCGTGGCGAGACGGTGGATGAGATCGCCGCCGCCGCCTCGGTGATGCGCTCGAAGATGCACCGGATCGCCGCGCCCGAGGGGGCGATGGACATCGTCGGCACCGGCGGCGACGGCAAGGGCACGCTGAACATCTCGACCGCGACGGCTTTCGTCGTCGCTGGCGCGGGCGTGCCGGTCGCCAAGCACGGCAACCGCAACCTGTCGTCCAAGTCGGGCGCGGCGGATGCGCTAACGGCGATGGGGCTCGACGTGATGAAGGGGCCGGAGGCCGCCGAAAAGGCGCTGGCCCATGCCGGGATCACGTTTCTCATGGCGCCGATGCACCATCCGGCGATGAAGCATATCGGCCCGGCGCGGGTCGAGCTGGGCACGCGCACAGTCTTCAACCTGCTCGGGCCGCTGACGAACCCGGGCGGGGTGAAGCGGCAGCTGACCGGGGCGTTCTCGCGCGCCTGGATCCGGCCGATGGCCGAGGTGCTGAAGGCGCTCGGCTCGGAGGCGGCCTGGCTCGTGCACGGCTCGGACGGCACCGATGAGCTCTCGATCTGCGGGGTGAGCTGGGTGGCTGCGCTGCGCAATGGCGAGATTTCGGAATTCGAGGTCCACCCCGAGGAAGCCGGTCTGCCGACGCATCCGTTCGAGGCGATCATCGGCGGCGAACCGGCCGAGAATGCGCGCGCGTTCAATGATTTGCTGGATGGCCGCAAGGGCGCTTACCGCGATGCGGTGCTGCTGAATGCCGCCGCGGCGCTGGTTGTGGCGGGCAAGGCGGGCGATCTGAAGACGGGGGCCGCGATGGCGGCGGAAAGTCTCGACTCCGGGGCCGCCAAGGCGCGTCTTGTGGCGCTGCGCGAGGTGCTGGGCGCATGACGAACATCCTCGACCGGATCAAGGCCTACAAGCTTCAGGAAGTGGCCGAGGCGAAAACCCGTGTGTCCTTGGCGGAGCTTGACGCGCAGGCCAAGGCGCAGGCGCCCTGCCGCGGCTTTGCCGAAGCTTTGCGCCAGAAGGCCGCGCAAGGCTATGGGCTGATTGCGGAAATCAAGAAGGCCTCGCCGTCGAAAGGGCTCATCCGGCCCGATTTCGACCCGCCTGCCCTCGCGCGGGCCTACGAGGCGGGCGGCGCGGCCTGTTTGTCCGTCCTGACCGACACGCCCAGCTTTCAGGGCGCGCCGGAGTACCTGATTGCGGCGCGGAACGCCTGTTCCCTGCCCGCTTTGCGCAAGGATTTCCTTTACGACACCTATCAGGTCGCCGAGGCCAGGGCCTGGGGCGCCGATTGCATCCTGATCATCATGGCCTCGGTCGAGGATGCGCTGGCGGTCGATCTGGAAGCGGCGGCGACGGGCTGGGGCATGGATGTGCTGATCGAGGTGCATGACCGCGCCGAACTTGACCGCGCGCTGAAATGGCTGAAATCTCCGCTGCTTGGGGTGAACAACCGCAATCTGAAGACCTTCGAGGTGACGCTTGATGTGACCCGCGCGCTTGCGCCGACGATCTTGGCGGAAGGGCGGGACTTGGTCTGCGAAAGCGGCATCTTCACCCCCGACGACATGGCCGCGATGGCCGCGGTCGGCGCGCGGCGCTTCCTGATCGGCGAAAGCCTGATGCGACAGGCCGATGTTGCCGCCGCCACGAAGGCGCTTCTGGCATGCTGACCCATTTCGACGCCGCGGGCAAAGCCCATATGGTCGACGTGTCCGAGAAGCTGCCGACGACCCGGGTCGCGGTGGCCGAGGGCTGCATCGTGATGGCGCCCGAAACGCTGGCGCTGGTGCTCGCCGGCACGGCGGAAAAGGGCGACGTGCTGGGAATTGCCCGCGTCGCGGGGATCATGGCGGCGAAGAAGACCGCCGATCTGATCCCGCTCTGCCATCCGCTGGCGCTGTCGAAAGTCTCGGTCGAGCTGACGCCCGATCCGGCCCTGCCCGGCGTGCGGATCGAGGCGACGGTGAAGACGACCGGCCCGACCGGGGTCGAGATGGAGGCGCTGACCGCCGTTTCGGGTGCGGCGCTGACGCTCTATGACATGCTGAAAGCCACCGAAAAATCGATGCATATAGAGGGGATACGGCTTTTGTCGAAAGACGGCGGCAAGTCCGGCCCCTATCGCGCGGCGCCCTGAAACCGCCACAACCCTTGCCAGTGCATTAACGCCGAGCCCGGGGGTGTCATTGACACGAAACGGGAACGGGGTTAGAACACTTGCGGAACGTCGGGCACTGACGCGAGCGGGGGGCAACCGGATGCTGACACACAAGCAATTGGAACTCTTGGATTTCATCCAAAAGCGCATGGCGCGGGATGGAGTTCCGCCCTCGTTCGACGAAATGAAGGATGCGCTGGATCTGCGCTCGAAATCGGGGATTCACCGGCTGATCACGGCTCTGGAAGAACGCGGATTCATCCGGCGCCTGGCGCATCGCGCGCGGGCGCTTGAAATCGTCAAACTGCCCGAGTCGATGGAACGCGCGGCCGAGGCGGAACGCGGGCTGCAGACGCAGCCGGGCTTCAACCCGACGGTGATCCCGGGCAGCCGCATCGATCCGCCGCGCGGCGCGATGGAGGTTTCGGCCGCGGCGCTGGATATCCCGATGATGGGGCGCATTGCGGCCGGTGTGCCGATCGAGGCGATTGCCGAGGTCGCGCATAACGTCACCGTTCCGGGCTCGATGCTCGCGGGGCGGGGCGAGCATTACGCGCTTGAAATCAAGGGCGATTCCATGATCGAGGCGGGGATCAACGATGGCGACATCGTGGTGATCCGCAGCCAGTCGACGGCAGAGAATGGCGATATCGTCGTCGCGCTGATCGAGGATCACGAGGCGACGCTGAAGCGCTATTACCGGCGCGGCGGGATGATCGCGCTTGAGGCCGCGAACCCGGCCTATGAGACGCGGCTTCTGCGCGAAGATCAGGTGAAGGTGCAAGGCCGTCTGGTCGGGCTTATCCGCAGCTACTGATCGCCCGCGGGCAGATCCGGCTCTGGCGCCGTCCGGTCTTCGGGCGGCCTTTTCCGTTTCAGCCGGTCAGTCCAGAGCCGGTGCCCAGCCTCGGCCCGGGCCGCGCGGCTCTGCCCCGCCGCGTCAAAGGCAAGCGCGCCGGTGCGGGCCAGCCGTCGCGCGTCGTAAAGCTGGCAATCGCCCTTGAACCCCTTGGGCGCGATCGTATCAAGAACAACCAAGGCCCCGTCCCGGCAGGCTTTTTCCAGATTTCCGAGCGCCGCCTTGCCGGTCAGATGCACAAGCGCCCTGCCCTGCCATGCGGCCTGTCTTGCCCCTTTCGGACCACTGAACCCCGTCCGAACAACGGCCTCTTTCGGCGTTACGGCATCGCCATCGGCTTCAAGCCAGCCCTCGGCGGTGAAGCTGGGCGCGGCTTTCGACAAAGCCCGCCCCTCGGGCGTCATCAGGCCGACAAGCGCGCCTTCGGGGGCGATGAGCAGCGCGGGACGCGAGGCGAGCCCCCAGCCCGCGAAGGCGAGCAACAGCACCGCGACCATCGCCGAGCGGAACGCCCCACGAGACAGCACGGCAGCGCCCGCGGCAAGGGCCAGCACTGGCAGCACCCAACCGGGCGGCTCGGGCAGGAAGGTCTGCGCCCCGGCAAGACCCGCGACGAACTCGGCCACCGCCAGCACCCATTCGGTGCCGAGCCCCATCAGCCAGAGTGCCGGACCAGCCAGACCCAACGGCGCCAATAAAGCCGCGACGACCCCGGCGGGCATCACCACGATCCCCATCACCGGCACCGCGAGCAGGTTCGCGAGAATGCCGTATTGCGACATCCGCCCGAAATGCGCCGCGGCGATCGGCGCCGTCGCCAGCCCCGCGATGAGCGAGGTCAGCACCAGCATGATCACCGGGCGAGCCACCCACGGCAGGCGATGATGATGCGCCGCCCAGGGTGCCGCCATCAGGATCAGCGCCACGGTCGCGGCGAAGGACATCTGAAAGCCGGGGCCGGTCAGCGCCTCGGGCCACAGAAACAAAAGGAAGATCGCCGCCAGCGCCACCGTGTGCAGGCTCAGCGCGCGCCGGTCGACAAGGATCGCCGTCAGCATCACCGCCGTCATGATCCAGGCGCGTTGCGTGGCGATATCGCCGCCCGAGACCCAAAGATAAAGCGTCGAGGCCGCCAGCGCGACGGCTGCCGCGATCTTCTTTGTCGGCCAGATCAGCGCGAAGGGGCCAATCAGCGCGAGCCCCCAGCGCAGCGCCCCGAAGACGAAGCCCGCCAGCATCCCCATGTGCAGCCCGGAAATCGACACGATGTGGTAGAGGTTCGAGGCCCGCATCGTCGCATTCGTCGCCTCGGCAATCCCCGAGCGATCGCCCGTCATCAGCGCCGCCGCGACCGCCCCGGCCTGACCACCGATGCGCGCCTGCATCGCTGCCGAAAGCCGCATCCGCATCCGATGCGCGGCCAGCCCCCAATCGTCTGCGGGCGGGGCGATCACCACCACGGGGCTGCGGGTGTAGCCAAGCGCCCCCAGCCCCTCGAACCAGGCGTTGCGGCGAAAATCCCAGGCGCCGGGGGCGATCGGCTCGGCGGGCGGGCTGAGGTGTGCGGTCGTCGCGACGCGCAGACCCGGCTCGGGCGCAAGGCGGGCGATATCGCCATGCAGCGCGATGCGGATCTTGGCGGGCCGGGCCTCGGGCGCGACCTTGGCCAGCCTGACCTGATCCAGCGTCAGCCGGATCACGTCACGGGCCGAGCGGTCGATCTCGATGATCCGCCCCTCGACCGGGCCGTAATAGTTGAAAGGAAGCACCGGAGCCGCCACCGCATGTGCGCGCCAGCTGGCCGACATCAGCCCAAGCGCGGCCATCACCAGAAGCGTCGCGGGCAGGTGCAGGAAGCCCGGGCCGCGCAGCCACAAAAGCACCGCCAGCACGATCACCGCGGCAGCCGCGGCGAAGACGGGCACGCCGGGCTCGAAGGGCAGCAGGAAGTAAAGCCCGACGCCAGTCCCAAGTCCCAAAGGCGCCCAGAGCACCCAGTCGAGTTGCGCCCGATCAAGCGCCGCCAGGGGATCGGCCAAGCCCCCCCAAAGCCCCGAAAGCCGGAGCCTTGTCGCGCCGGGGTGCATGGGGGATGCCTGCGCCACTTGTCCTGTCGCCCTCTCCTGCATTAGAGAAACCCTCAAGCAAGCCTACGGGCTTCATGGTTTCCAAAAGGTTAAAACGCGCCCTCCGGCGGTCCCGGAGCCCGCAAGAAAGGCCGCAATGTCGCAAAAGATCGTCACCCGTTTCGCCCCCTCGCCCACCGGCTATCTGCATATCGGCGGCGCCCGGACGGCGCTGTTCAACTGGTTGTTTGCCCGCGGTCACGGCGGCACCTTCCTGCTGCGGATCGAGGATACCGACCGCGCGCGCTCGACCCCGAGGCGACGGCGGCGATCCTGAAGGGCTCGACTGGCTCGGCCTCGATTTCGACGGCGAGGTGGTGAGCCAGTTCGACCGTGCGCCGCGGCACGCCGAAGTCGCGCGCGAGATGCTGGCCCGGGGCGCCGCCTACAAGTGCTTCTCGAGCCAGGACGAAATCGAAGCCTTCCGCGAGGCCGCAAGAGCCGAGGGGAAATCGACACTGTTCCAGTCGCCCTGGCGCGACGCTGACCCGTCGACGCACCCGGATGCGCCCTATGCGATCCGCCTGAAGGCGCCGCGCGACGGCGCGACGGTGATTGCCGACAAGGTGCAGGGCGAGGTCACGGTGCGGAACGACCAGCTCGACGATATGGTTTGTTTACGCTCGGATGGTACACCTACTTACATGCTTGCCGTCGTCGTCGATGACCACGACATGGGCGTTACCCATATCATCCGGGGCGACGACCATCTGATCAACGCGGCGCGGCAGATGCAGGTGTATCACGCGATGGGCTGGGAGGTGCCGGTGTTCGCGCATATCCCGCTTATCCACGGCCCCGACGGCAAGAAACTGTCCAAGCGTCACGGCGCGGTGGGCTTGGAAGAATATCAGGCGATGGGCTACCCGGCCGCGGGCATGCGCAACTATCTGGCGCGTCTGGGCTGGAGCCATGGCGATGACGAGGTCTTCACCGACGCGCAGGCGCAGGAATGGTTCGAACTGGAAGGAATCGGCCGCGCGCCGTCGCGGCTCGATTTCAAGAAACTCGAAAATGTCTGCGGCCATCACATGGGCCAGATCGCCGAGGACGATCTGATCGCCCAGATTTCGGGCTATCTGGAGGCGGCGAACCTGCCTGCGCTGACGCAGGCTCAATCTGCGGCTTTGCACAAGGCGCTGCCCGTGGTGAAATCCGGGGCAAAGACCTTTGGTCAGCTGCTGGAAAAAGCGCGCTTCGCCCTGATTTCCCGCCCCGTCGAGATCGACGAGAAGGCGATGGGATCGCTTGATCCGGTATCCCGTGGTATACTGAAAGAATTGACGCCGCAGTTGCAAAATGCTAGCTGGGTGCGTGAGGAGCTCGAAAGCGTGGTCGCGCGTGTGGCCGAGGCGCATGGACTGGGCCTTGGCAAGATCGCGGCGCCCTTGCGGGCAGCGCTGGCGGGACGGGCGGCAACGCCCTCGGTCTTCGACATGATGGAATTGCTGGGCCGCGAGGAAGTGCTGGCCCGGCTGAGCGATCAGGCGGCCTGAGGCCCGGCCGCCCTCTCCCGCAGCCGGTTCGTCGGGAACCGGCCCGCGGGAACCGGGAAGGATGCACCGGCGTGGCCCGCCGGATGAATGGAGAGGGAACCATGGCTGAAACGAAACGCACGGCAACGCTGACGCTTGACGGCAAGACCTACGATCTGCCGGTGCTGTCGCCTTCGGTGGGGCCGGATGTGCTCGACATCCGCAAGCTTTATGCGCAGGCCGACGTCTTCACCTTCGACCCCGGCTTCACCTCGACGGCCGCCTGCGAATCGGAGATCACCTATATCGACGGCGACAAGGGTGAGCTTCTGTACCGCGGCTATCCGATCGAGCAACTGGCCGAAAAGTCGCATTACCTTGAAGTCTGCTACCTGCTGCTGAACGGCGAGTTGCCGACCGAAAAGCAGATGACCGATTTCGAGTTCCGGATCACCCGGCACACGATGCTGCACGAACAGATCCACATGTTCTTCCGCGGCTTCCGCCGGGACAGCCACCCGATGGCGACGATGGTGGGTGTCGTCGGCGCGATGTCGGCCTTCTATCACGACTCTCTCGACATCAACGACCCGTGGCAGCGTGAGGTCGCCGCGATGCGGATGATCGCGAAACTGCCGACGATCGCCGCGATGGCCTACAAATATTCGATCGGCCAGCCCTTCGTCTATCCGCGCAACGATCTCGATTACGCGGCGAACTTCCTGCACATGTGCTTCTCGGTCCCCGCCGAACCCTATGTGGTGAAACCGGAACTGGCCAAGGCCATGGACCGGATCATGATGCTGCATGCCGATCACGAACAGAACGCCTCGACCTCGACGGTGCGTCTGGCGGGCTCTTCGGGGGCGAACCCCTTTGCCTGCGTCGCGGCCGGGATCGCCTGCCTTTGGGGGTCGGCGCATGGCGGTGCGAACCAAGCCTGCCTCGAGATGCTGCGCGAAATCGGCTCGGTGGAGCGCATTCCGGAATATATCGCCAAAGCCAAGGACAAGAACGACCCGTTCCGCCTGATGGGCTTTGGCCACCGCGTCTACAAGAACTTCGACCCGCGCGCCAAGGTGATGAAGGAATCGGCCGACGAGGTGCTCGACCTGCTCGGCGTGCACGACAACCCGATCCTGCAGGTCGCCAAGGAACTGGAACGGATCGCGCTCGAGGACGAATATTTCGTCTCGAAGAAACTTTACCCGAACGTCGACTTCTACTCGGGGATCATCCTCGAGGCGATGGGCTTCCCGACCGCGATGTTCACCCCGATTTTTGCGCTCTCGCGCACGGTGGGCTGGATTTCGCAATGGAAGGAAATGCTCGGCGATCCGACGGGCAAGATCGGCCGTCCGCGCCAGCTTTACACCGGCAAGGTGCAGCGCGACTACGTTCCGGTGCCGAGCCGCTGAGCGACGCGTCAGAAACGAACAAGGCCGGGGGAAACCCCGGCCTTTTGCATCAGCGGTGCGGCGCTTACCGCAGCCGCTCGATCTGCGCAGGATGCAACACCCCGGCCCAGGTCTCGCTCAGCGCCCGACCGCCGCGCTTGATCGTGGCCAGCAGATCGACCGTCTCGGTGCCGGGTGCGGTCTTCACGTCGAAAACGAGCCGCCAGCGGTCGGTGCCGCGGATCGGATGGGCGAAGGGGTTGATGATCTCGACCCCCTTCGGCGCTGTGATCGCAGGCTGCACGGCATCGGCCTCGCCCAGGCCTTCCAGCGCCGGGCCTTCGAAATCCAGCACCACCTTGATCTGATCCTTCGGCAACGACTGGCCCGGATTGCCCCCCGCGCCGATGCGACTGTCCACCACCTGCGCCAGATCGGTTTGCAGCGGCGCCTTGTCGACCCAGTGCAGGGTGTAGTCGAAACGCAGCTCCTGCCCCGGCGCGGGCAGGGTCTCGGGCGTCCAGAAGGCGACGATATTGTCGTTCGTCTCGTCATGCGTCGGCAGCTCGACCAGCGTCACCGCCCCCCTGCCCCAGTCCGAGGTCGGTTCGACCCAGACCGTGGGACGGCGGTCATACCAGACGCCATCATCCTGATAATGATCGAAATTCCGGTCGCGTTGCACAAGACCGAAGCCCTGCGGCGCGGGCCCGGCAAAGCGCGTGGTGACGATCTTGCCCGGCGCATCGAGCGCGCGCCAGATCGGCGTGCCCTCGGCCGGTGCGATCAACAACCCGTCGCTGTCATGCACCTCGGGGCGCCAGTCGAGCGATTGCAGCCGGTTCGTCTCGGAATACCAGAACATCGAGGTCAGCGGCGCGATGCCGAGCCGCGCCACCGGCTTGCGCAGGTAAAGACGGCTTTCGACCGCCATCACCTGCCCCTGCCCCGCGCGGTTGGTGATCACCATCCGCCAGACCCCGGCCAAGCTGCGCCCCTCGACCAGCGCGGTGACGATCGCCTGCCCCTCGGGCGCGTCTTCCAGATAGACCTCGGTGAAGCGGGGGAATTCCTCGCCCGAGGGCAGGCCAGTATCGACGGCGATGGCCCGCGCCGAAAGACCGAATTGGCTCAGCGCCCCCTCGGTCCGGAAGTAGGAGGCGCCAAGGAAGGAGATCCAGTCACCCGAAAGATCCGGGCGCAGGATGCGGAAGCCCGCGAAGCCCGCATCGGGCGCAAGATCATGCGCCGGGCTGTCGTCGGGCATGTCGAAGAGGTCGGGGGAATAGACGACCTCGCGCGCCGCGCCGTTATGCACGGCAAACATCTTCACCGGCTGGCGGAAATAGGTGCCCATGTGGAAGAACTGCACCGGCACGCCGTCCTGATGCAGGGTCTTGTCCTTGCGGTAGCGAATTTTCCAATGCGCGTCGAAATCGATGCGGGCGAGCACCTCGGGCTGGCGCGGCGGGCTGGGCACATAGGGCGCGCGGGCGATCACGGCGGCGCGGGCGGCCAAGGCGTCAAAGCTGAAGGGCGCGGGCGCGGCAAGGGTCGGGCCTTCGGTGGGCGTCTCGGCCCATGTCGCGGGGGCGATGGGGGCGAGCAGCGCAAGCGCCGCACTGGCCGCGAAGAAAAGGGGGCGCAGGGTCACGGCAGGCTCCTTTGCTTCTGGCCGGGTGCCCACCGAAAGACAGGAAATCCCGCGCCGATCAAGGGGTTTTGCGCGGCCCCCAAAAGGCGGGCGCGTAGCTGAGGGCGAAAAGCGCGAAGGCAAGGCACCAGAGCGCGGCGGCGGCAAGGGTGCCGGGGCCATAGGCCTCGGCGAAGCTGGCGGCGCTCCAGCGCGCAAGGGCCGCAAACGGCAGCAGCGCATAGGCGAGCGCAACGGGGCGCGGCGCGACAAGCGGGCGGCCGGTCTGGGCCAGCGTCGCGCGGCTCATCACGGCCAGGATCATGCCGCCGACGCCTGCAATCGCGCTGACATGCAGCGCGCCGATTTCCTCGCCCCAGCCAAAGGCCGCCGCCCCCTGCAAAAGCGCACCGATCCCGGTGCCAAGCATCGCCAGATGCAGTGCGGCAAGGAGCGGGTTCTGCGCCACGGTCCGGCTGCGCCAGAAGGCCATCCGCAGCAGCTGCGTCGCCCCCAGCGCCAGCTGCGCGGCTCCGGTCAGCGTGTCGGAGAGCGCAAGACTGGCCGAGATCGCCGCCAGACAGGCCGCCGCGGTGGCGCCCCGATCCAGAACCGCGAATGTGCGCGGCAGCGCCGCGGCCCCGACACCCGCGCGGGTCAGCGCGTTACGGGTGAATTGCGGGGTGATCTTGCCGCCAAGCGCCACGATCAGCGCGACCAGCGCCGCAAGCCCGCCGCGCAGCCCCGCCGTGGCATCGCCGCCCGGCAGATCAAGCCATTCGAGCAGCACCCGCCCCTCGGACAGGGTCATCAGCGCCAGCAGCGCCAGATACAGCCCCTCCTGCGATGCGGGACGGCGGATCAGCTGCCGCGCCATCCGCTCGGTCAAAAGCACAAGGAAGGCCAGAACCAGACCCGCGGCCAAGAGCGGCGGCACCCAGCCCCAAAGCAGCACCGCACCACGGCCCGCAAGCCAAAGCCCCGCCATCGCCGCAATGAAAACCCGCCCGGCGACGGGCTTTCCGGTCCAGTTCGGCGCGGCGGTCAGAAAGAACCCCGCCGTCGCCGCCATGCCGAAACCGAAGATCAGCTCATGCGCGTGCCAATGGCTCGGCGCGAGCGCAGTCGGCAGATCGAACCCGACGCCGAACTGATTTTGCCACAGCCACCAGAGCCAGAGCGCCATCGCCCCCAGTGCCCAAAGCGCGGCCAACAGGAAGAAGGCGCGGAAAGATTCGGAGAACAGACGGGCAAGGGCGGTCATCGGCAGTCCATCGCAGGGTCGGTTGCGGTGGTGCGGCCCGGCGCGGGGGCTGTCAAGGGCGAGGATGCGCCAATTGGCCCGCCCCGGATCGATCCGCCAGGGCTTGCCCCGCGGCCCCCGCCTTGTCAGGAAGAGAAAACCCTGCCGGAGACCCCGATGTCGCGACCGCTGTCCCTGACGATTGCCGCCCCGATTGCCACGCTGTTCGGCCTTGTCACGATCTTTTCGGGCGGGCGGGTGCTTTTGGCGGCGCCGACATGGGGCAGTGGTGCCCTTCGTGCTGTGGTTCAATTTCGGCGCGGGCTTCGCCTATGTCGCCGCCGGTCTCGGGCTGTGGCGCGGTGCGGGCTGGGCACGCTGGCTGGCGTTTGCCCTTGCCGTCTCGACCGGGATCGTCTTTGCCGCTCTGCTTGCGCATGTGCTCGAGGGCGGCGCCTATGAGCCGCGCACGCTGGCGGCGATGATGCTGCGTCTCAGCCTCTGGTCGGCCATCGCGACGCTTGCCCTGCGCACCGCGCCTTGGCGCTGAAAGACGGGGTCCGCCCCAAGGCGTAAGCCTGTGGCATACCCTTTGGTTTATGCGCCTCACCCGAAGGCCGCTTCCGAGGGCTCCGACACCACCGCAGAAATGGTGATCCAGGTGAACGCTCTTCATGATCTCATCACGACCGATTTCGCGTTGTCAGCAAACAGTCTTCCTGCGGCTGCGTGACGGCGGGTCAGGAACGCCGCGTGGCGCGGTCAGACCTTGGACAAAAGCACCTGCAAATCCGCGAAGGGTGCCCAATCGCCCTTTTCGCCCTCAAACCAGGGCATCATGTAGGTCGCAATCCCGGCCGCCTGCGCCGCCGCAAGACCGGCGCTGCTGTCCTCGATCACCGCCGCCGCCGTTGCAAGCACGCCAAGCCGCGAAAGTGCCAGCAGATAGGGGTCGGGATGCGGCTTGCCGCGCGCGACATCATTGCGGCTGACCGTGACGACCGAGCCGGGGGCAAGACCGAGCCGGGTCAGGTTCGCCTGCAAGATCCCCTCGGGCGAGTTCGAGACGATCGCTTGATCCAGCCCCGCCGCCTCGGCCCGCGCCCAAAGATCGGTGGCGAGCGCGAAGGGCTGCACCTCCTCGATCCGCGCGAGATAGGCGGCGAAGCGACGCTCCGACCAGGTGGCGAAATCGGCCTGCAAGCCGTGGTCAGACACGAGGATCGCATGGATCGCATCCTCGCTCTTGCCGATCAGCCCGTCGTGGAAATCCTCGGGCAGGGCCAGCCCGCAGGACCGCGCCGCATCGACGAAGGAGCGGCGATGCACCGGCTCGCTGTCGACCAGCGTGCCGTCCATGTCCCACAGAAGCGCGCGAAGGGGCAAGCTCATCATGCCTCCCGCAGCGCGGCGTCGCGGGCAAGCGCCTGAAACTTCTCGAAAAGCGCGAAACGGGCGTCGTGATAGGCGCGCGTTTCCTCGCCGCCCGGCGCATAGCGCCGCGCGATGCGCGACATCTGCGCCATCGCGGTCGCCACATCCGGCGCCGCCCCCCCGGCCACCGCGCCAAGGATTGCCGAGCCAAGCAGAACCGGCTCTTCGGTCTGCGGCGCGGCCACCGTCACGCCGGTCGCATCGGCGAGGATCTGGCGCACCAGATCCGACCGCCCTGCCCCGCCGCTGATCACGATCGTCGAGACCGAAGCCCCACGTTTCGCCTGCACCTCGATGATCTGGCGCAGCCCGTAGCCGAGCCCGCAGATCCCCGCGATGTAAAGCGCGACCAGATTGTCGATGTCATCCTCCATGCCGAGCCCCGCGATGATCGCGCGGGTATAGGGGTCGGCATGCGGCGCGCGGTTGCCCAGAAATTCGGGGACGACATGCAACCCGTCGGCCAGACGGGCCGCGTCACCTCCCGCCCCCACCAAGGCCTCGGCGCGCGCGCTGAGCCAGGCGGGGAGGGAAAGCCCGGCACGGGAAGCCGCGGTCGAGGCCTCGGCGGAGGCGGGATGGAACCGCAGAAGCTGATCGATCGCAGCCCCGGCGGCAGACTGACCGCCTTCGTTGAGCCAGGCCCCCCGGCACCATCGCCGAGTAATAGGGGCCCCAGACGCCCGGAACGAAGACGGGTTCTTCGGTCGTGGTCATGGTGCAGGAAGAGGTGCCGAAGACATAGGCGAGGTTTGCCACAGCCCCCCCCTCGCCCGCGGCGCCGACGGTGCCGACGCCGCCCGCATGGGCATCGATCAGCCCGGCAGCGACGGGGGGTGCCGGGCAGAAGGCCCAAGTCTCGCGCAGCGGCCTCGGTCAGACCGGCGCCAAGGGCGGTGCCGGGCATCACGACCTCGGTGCCGATGCGGGCAAAGCCTTCGTCGGCCAGTTCCGAAAGCCCGATCTGGCGGAAATAGCTTTCGTCCCAGCGGCTTTCGTGGCCCATATAGGTCCATTTGCAGGTGACGGTGCAGATCGAGCGCGCCCCCGAGCCCGTCGCCTTCCAGGTCAGGAAGTCGGTCAGGTCAAAGAAATGCCCAGCGGCGTCGAAGTCGGCACGGCGGTGTTCCTTGAGCCACAAAAGCTTCGGCGTCTCCATCTCGGGCGAGATCCGGCCGCCGACGTAATCCAGCACCCGGTGTTTCGTCGCGTTGATCCGCTCGGTCTGCGCGGTGGCGCGGTGATCCATCCAGACGATCACGTTGCGCGCGGGATCGTTCGAGGGCCGACCGGCAGCGGCCGACCCTCCGGGTCCAGCACCACCAGCGAACAGGTGGCGTCAAAGCCGATCCCGGCGATATCCGACGCCGAAAGCCCCGCCGCCTTCAGCGCGCCCTGCACCGAACGGCCGACTGCCGCCCAGATCTCGTCGCTCGATTGCTCGACGACCGAGCCTTCCTCGCGGAAGAGCGTGATCGGGTGGTGATCGGTGCCAAGCAACTGCCCGGTCAGGTCAAAGACCCCGGCGCGGGCAGAGCCGGTGCCGACATCGACACCAATGAGATGGCGGGCGTTAGGTGCGGACATGGGAAATCCTCCGGGCTGGCCGTGGGGTCAGAGATCGACGCTGTTGGGCAACAGCACGAGGTCGCGCACGACGACGCCGCGGTTGCGGCTGAGCATGAAGAGCACCGCCTCGGCGACTTCGCGCGCCTGCATCAGCGAGCCATTGGCCAGGGCTTCCTCCATCTTCGCCTTCGGCCAGTCGTCCAGAAGCGCCGTCACCACCGGGCCGGGCAGCACCGCGCCCATGCGGATGCCATGCGGCGCCACTTGGCGGCGGGTGGCATGCAGGAAGGCCTGCACCGCGAATTTCGAGGCGGTGTAGACGGGTTCCCAGACCACCGGCACCACCCCCGCGACGGAGGAGGTGAAGATGATGTCGCCGGTCTTGCGCGCGATCATGTGCGGCAGCACCGCGTTCACCGTGCGGAAGGCGGCGTTGATGTTCAGATTGAGCACCTTGTCCCAGACATCCGGGTTGCCCTCGGCGGCGGGGCCACCGACATAGGCGCCCGCATTGGCGTGGAAGATGTCGAGATCGCCGACCAGATCACGGATCGCGGGCAGCATCCCCGAGACCGCCTTGCCGTCAAACAGATCAAGGGACAGCGGATGGGCGCCGGGTCCGATCTCGGCGCAGGCTGCGGCCAGTTTCGTCTCGTCGCGGTCGATCAGCACGACCTGCGCGCCTTCCTCGACCAGAATTTTCGCGCAAGCGAGGCCGATGCCCGAGGCGGCGCCGGTGATGGCGGCGGTTTTGCCCTGCATGAGGTTTGTCATTCTATCCTCCGGTTGTCAGGCGCGGCCGTGGCTGGCGCGCGATTGCCGTGCGAGCGAGTCGATGATCACGGCGATGGCCAGAACCGCCCCGGTGATCATGTAACGCAGCGACGAGCTGAGATTGAGAAGGGTGAGGCCGTTCGAGATCGACTGGATCACGAGCACGCCGAGAAGGGCTGCCCAGGCCGAGCCGCGACCGCCAAAGAGCGATGTGCCCCCGATCACGGCTGCGGCGATGGCATTCAGGTTCACGTCCCCCGTCCCCGCCTGCTGGCTGGCCGTGGCCAGACGCGCGGCCGAGAAGACGCCACCAAGGGCTGCGAGCGAGGAGCCAAGCATGAAGGCGGTCAGGCGGATGCGTTTCACCTTGATGCCCGAGCGCCGCGCCGCCTCGATATTGCCGCCGACGGCGAACATCGACCGGCCCCATTTCGTGCGGGTCAGCGCATATTGCATCGCCGCGACGCAGAGCACGAAGACGACGAACATGAAGGGCACACCGCGGCCAAGGTTCAGATAGGCGACGGCGCCTTCAAGCAGAACGGTCACGGCGCCCGCCTTGACCAGCACGACACTGGCGCTGGTGTAGGAGAGGTTTGCCGCCGCCCGTGCCTTCATCTGCCGAAAGCCGAACCACAGGATGCCAAGTCCGGGCACCAGCGCCAGCGCGTAAGAAGCCCAGTCCGGCATGATCAGGATTTGTCCGAAGCGGACAAGGAACGAGGCGTAAGGCAGGTTGATCGAGCCGGTCGGCCCGAGGATGTAAAGCTGCATCCCCAGAAGCGCGAGCAGCCCCGACAGGGTGGAGACGAAGCTCGGCATGGTGAAGCGGTTCAGAAGCGTCGCATAGGCCGCCCCCATCACCGCCCCGGCCGTCAGCGCGGCGAGAAGCGCCAGCGGCAGCGGCAGGCCCATGTTCACCCAAAGAACGCCGACCAAAGCCGAGGCAAGGCCGCTCATCGAGCCGACCGAAAGGTCGATCTCGCCCAGAAGCAGCACCATCACGATGCCAAGCGAGATGAACCCCACCGCGGCAGCATCGAACAGCAGGTTGACGAGGTTGTTGGGCAGCAGGAAGACCGGATTGAGCGCGGTGAAAACGAGCGAGATCAGGATCAGCCCCACCACCACCGGCAGGATGCCCAGATCGCCCGAGCGGATGCGGTCGACAAAGGCGCGCGCGGCGCCGGAAAGCCCGGTATCGGCCCGCACCCGCGCATCGGCGCGGTCATAGGCGGGTTTCGGAGTGTCGGGTTTCATGCTCATTGCTGGGCCCTTGTTCTTTCGATGGCATCACGGCGGGCGGCGACATTGTCATCGGCGCCCATGATCGCCGCCACGATCTGCTCGCGCGTGGCGTCCTTCGGGAAGGTGCCGTTGTTGCGACCGAGCCGCAGCACCGCGATGCGGTCGGACACGGCGCGGACATTGTCCATGTTGTGCGAAATCAGGATCACGCCATAGCCGCGGTCGCGCAGGCGTTCGATCAGGTTCAAGACCTCGGCGGTCTGCGCCACGCCCAAAGCCGCTGTCGGCTCGTCGAGCATGACGATCTTCGGCTCCGAGAGCAGCGAGCGGGCGATGGCCACGGTCTGGCGCTGCCCGCCCGAAAGCGAGGCGATGGGTTCGCGCACGGACGGGATCCGGGCGGCAAGCTCTCCCAGAAGCTGCCAGGCGCGGACCTCCATCTGCACTTCGTCCAGCGCCCAGGGCGAAAGTTCCTGCCCGAGGAACAGGTTCGCCACCACATCGAGGTTTTCGCACAGCGACAGATCCTGAAACACCGTCGAGATGCCCAACGTCAGCGCTGCCGAGGGGCTGTCGATGCTGACCGGCCGCCCCATGAATTCGATCGTGCCCGAGGTGGGCTGGAACACGCCCGCAAGGATCTTGATCAGCGTGCTTTTCCCCGCGCCGTTGTCGCCGACCAGCGCCACCACCTCGCCCGCATGGACGTCCAGGTCGATGTCGCTCAGCGCCGAAACCGCGCCGAAGGTCTTGGTAATCCCGCGCAGGCGCAAGATCGGCTCGCGGCCTGCCGCAAGCGTTGCGTCTTTCACAGCCATCAGGCTCTCTCCTCCCCCTTGGCGGCGCAGGCAGTTGCCCGCCTGCGCCAGTCCTTCACAGCTTACTCGATCCCGAGCGCCTTGCAGCCCTCGGCATATTCGCCGGTGCAGATCTCGGCGGCAGTCTGAATGCCCTTGTCGAAGATCTCGGCCTTGATGTTTTCCTTGGTCACGACGGCCGGAACGAAAAGTTCCGAGGGCGTGTCGTAAAGCGTGGTTTTCGGCGCGGGCGTTTCGCCCTTGAGGAAGGTCACGGTCACGTTCGCCGCCGCTTCGGCCACGATTTCCGAGGGTTTCGAGATCGTGTTGTATTGATCGCCCGCGATGATCAGCTGCAGCGCCGCGATGGTGGCGTCGTTGCCGGTGACCGGCGGGATCGGATCGACGCCCGCGGCCTTGAGCGCGGCAATCGCGCCGCCGCCGGTGCCGTCGTTCGCCGCGACGATGCCCTTGATCTGATCGCCAAAGCGGGTGATCTGCCCGGCGGTCCATTCCTGCGCTTTCGGCGGCGCCCAATCCGGCGTGTCGAATTCCGAAAGCTTCGTATAGGCGGATTCTTCCAGCGCGCGGTGGATACCGTCCCGGATCAGACCGGCGGCCGCATCGGTCGGCGAGCCGTTGATCTCAAGCACCCCCGCGCCATCCGGCACACCCGAGGCCTTCATGTGATCGACAAGCGATTTCGCGATCGCATAGCCGATGCCTTCGTTGTCGAAGGAGACGTAGTAATCGGCCGGTTTCGCCGGGATCGGGCGGTCATAGGCGATGACCTTGACGCCTTGCGACTGCGCGATCTCGACCAGGTTCGCCGCGGCGGCGCTGTCGACCGGATCGAGCACGATCACCTTGGCGCCTTGCGCGATCACCGAGTTGAACTGCTGCTGTTGCAGCGCCACATCGGCATTGGCGTTCTGATAGATCACCGTGCACTCGGCGCAGAGCTTGTCCATGGCCGCCTTGAAGCCCGGGAAATCGTGCTGTTCGTAGCGGGTCGAGGCCTGGTCGGGCATCAGGAACGCCACGGTGGCGGCTTCCTGCGCACTTGCGGCAGCACCGAAGAAAGCTGCAACGAGAACCGAAGCCCCCGCCAGCGAAATCGTCTTGTTCATCCTGGTCTCCTCCTCTGGATGATCTGCAAAGCCCGGCTCGGTCTTGGCCCCGGTCCCGCCGCCGACCGCCCGGACCTGACAGCCCGTCGCGGCACATGCCGACGCGACCCGGATGCGCCTCCTCCTCGCCTCCGCCCCGCTTGCTTCATCGGTTGCGCAAGCTTGCTCAATCGATGAAGCAGAATTGCATCCGGTTTCGATTCACGTCAAGATGCAAGATGACAGCAAAACGGGAAACCATGACCGACACCTCCGGCCCCGGCCGCAAGCGCCCCACGATCTATGACCTGGCCACGCTTGCTGGAACCTCTCCCAGTGCGGTCAGCGCCGTTCTGAACGGGTCGTGGAAGAAGCGCCGCATCAGTGAAAAACTGGCCGAGCGGATCACCGCGCTCGCGGGGGAACAGGGCTATGCGGTGAACATTCAAGCCTCGGTGCTGCGGCGGGAACGCTCGAACATCGTCGGCATGATCGTTCCGAAATATGACAACCGCTATTTCGGCGCGATGGCCGAGCGATTCGAGGCGGTGGCGCGCGCGCATGGGCTGTTCCCGGTGATGACTTGCACGCAGCGCGACCCGGAGCTGGAATTCGAGGCGGCCCGGGCGCTGCTGTCCTATCAGGTCGAGTGTCTGGTCGCGAACGGGGCGACCGACCCGGACCGGATCGCCGACCTTTGCGCCGCGGCGGGGGTGCGGGTGCTCAACCTCGACCTGCCGGGGTCAAAGGCCGCTTCGGTCACCTCGGACAACTTTGCCGGGGCGCAGACGCTGACGCATCTCATTCTCGACCGCTGCCGCGACGATCTGGGCTACCCGGGCCCCCTGCTCTTCATCGGCGGCCGGGCCTCCGATCACAACACCGCCGAGCGGATCCGGGGCTTTCGCACCGCCCATGCCGAGCGCGGCATCGCGCTGCCAGAAACCCATATCCTTGCCTGCGGCTATTCCCCCGACAAGACCGAGCGGGCGCTCGACGATCTGCCGATCGCGCTGCCGCCGGGGCTGTTCGTGAACTCGACGATCACCCTCGAAGGGGTGGTGGGCTGGCTCAACCGCTCGGTCCCCGATCACGCCGGGCGGATGCGCTACGGCTGCTTCGACTATGACAGCTTCGCCGCGCAACTGCCCGACAATGTTGGCATGATCGAGCAGGACGTGGACGGGATGATCGCCAAGGTCTTCGAGCTGATCGAGGGCGGGATCGACACGAGAGACCACTTCCGGGTGCCCTGCATCCTGCGCACGCCCGCGCCCCTGCCCCCCCGCAGCTGAGCGCCCAAACAAACGGGCCGGATCTTCCGATCCGACCCGCTGCTTTTATCTTGCCCGAAATATCCCGGGGTGCGGGGCAGCGCCCCGCTCCGCCCTCAGTGGCTTTTCTCGGCCTTGACCAGCTGGATGCCGTCCAGCACCTCCGGCACGCTGTCGGCCGGGCGCAGGCCCAGGATCGGCGCGATGCGGCGGATCACCTCGGCCGCGACCGGAACGGCCGTCCAGCCCGCGGTGCGCCGCGTTTCGTTCGCCGCAAAGGACGAGGGCTCGTCAAGGCTCAGCACCAGAATGTATTTCGGATCCGAGGCCGGGAAGGCCGAGGCGAAGGTGGCGATCACCTTGTTGTCGTAATAGCCGCCACCCGGTTTCACCTTGTCGGCGGTCCCGGTCTTGCCCGCGACCTCGTAACCCGGCACATCGGCGAAGGAGGCCGTGCCGCGTGTCACCACCGCCCGCATCATCGCAAGCGAGGTTTTGGCGGCCTCGGTGCTCATCACCTGCGGGCCCTTTTCATGTGTCGCCGAATGCACCAGCGTCGGCTTGACCTTGGTGCCGCCATTCGCGATCGTCGCATAGGCCGCCGCCAGATGCAGCGGCGAGGCCGCCAGACCATGGCCATAGCCCACCGTCATCGAGGTGATTTCCGACCATTTCGCCGGCACGATCGGACGGCCCGAATTCGCCTCGGACAGTTCAACCGGCGTCGGCGCCATGAAGCCGAGGCTTTCGAGGAACGCCTTCTGCCGCTGCCCGCCGATCAGAAGCGCAATCCGCGCCGTGCCGACGTTCGAGCTTTCGACAACGATATCGGTGATCGAGAGCGCGGGCCCGTAATTGTGGAAATCGCGGATGCGGAATCGGCCCCAGACCATCGGTGACTTTGTGTCGAGCATGGTCGTCGGACTGACCAGCCCCAGTTCCAGCGCTTGCGCCACGGCAAAGATCTTGAAGGTCGAGCCAAGCTCGTAGACCCCCTGCACCGCGCGGTTGAAGAGCGGGCTGTCGCTCGCATCCCCCTTGGCCAGCGGCGCCGGGCGGTCGTTCGGGTCGAAATCGGGCAGCGAGGCCATTGCGAGGATCTCGCCCGTATGGGCCTCCATCACCACCGCGGTCGCGCCCTTGGCATTCATCAGCTTCATGCCGCCCGCAAGGATCTCCTCGACCGCCTGCTGCACCGTCAGATCGATGGAAAGCTTCAGCGGCGCGCCGTTGTTCGCCGGATCGCGCAGCCAGCCGTCAAAGGCCTTCTCGACGCCCGCGGTGCCGACGATCTCGGCACTGTCAACGCCCTCGTTGCCGAAGCGTGCGCCGCCCAGCACATGCGCGGCCAGCCGCCCGTTCGGGTAAAGCCGCATCTCGCGCGGGCCGAACAGCAACCCCGGTTCGCCGATGTCATGCACCGCCTGCAGCTGCTCGGGCGAGATCTTCTTCTTGATCCAGACGAATTTGCGCGGGCCGGTGAAATCGGCGGCAAGGCGTTTCGCGTCGAGATCGGGGAAGATCTTCGCCAGTTTCTTCGCCGTGCCGACCGGGTCGACCATCATCGGCGGCTGCGCGTAAAGCGCATGGGTCACCAGGTTCGTCGCCAGAACCCGGCCCTCGCGGTCGATGATGTCGGCGCGCTGCGCCATGATCACCGGGGCGGTGTCCGCGCGCTGCGGCTCCTCGGGGGTCGAGGCCGCGAGCGTCCCCATCCGCACGCCGACGGCGCCAAAGCAGACACAGAAGATGCCGATCACCAGACCGATGCGCCAGGCCACCCGCGCCCGGGCCGCTTCCCGCCCCGCCTCGCCGCGCGCGCGGATATTGTCGCGCTCGATCAGGTCGGGGTTTTCGCCGCGCGCGGGCGTCAGGATGCGGGCAAGCGGTCGCAGCGGGGTGCGTTGGCTCATTGAGCTTCCTCCTCGACAACTTGCGAGCTGTCGTCATCAGTCGGCGGGGCAGAAACTTCGACGGCTTGTGCGACGGCCTGATCGATCGCGCTCGGATCGGCGCCTTCCGGCACCGGATAGGCCACCATCGCGGCGGTGCCGAATTGATCGGGCGTCATCGGCAGAAGACCGAGCGAGACAAAATTCAAGTTCACAAGTTCGCGCAGCCGCTCGGGGCGGTTCAGATAGGCCCATTCGGCGCGCAGAACGCTCAGGCCTTCCTGCAGATCGGCGATCTCGGAATTCAGGGCGCGCAGCTCTTCTTCGCGGTCCTGGGTCGCGTAGTTGACGTGATAGGCCCAGAAGGCAAGACCCAGAACACAAAGCGAAACAAGGATATACGAGATGGTCTTCATCTGGGGCGGCCCCGGCTGCGGTCGGTTTCGAAAAGGGGAGCCGGCAGGCCAAGGCTATGACGATCAGCTCTACCGGCAGGGGATTCGGTGCGTGTACCGATACGCAGGATAGCAGATCGTGCCCGCGGGTTCTCTGCAAGCTCGATTTCGTCCGGTCCGACCCCCTTTCGGGTCACAAGATCGAAGGCCGCCGCCTCGGCCGCGGTCTCGGGCGCATAGCGCGAGCCCCCCGGCGCCCGGCCCGAGCGCGCCTGAAAGAAGCGCTTCACCACCCGGTCTTCGAGCGAATGAAAGGTGACCACGGCCAGCTTGCCGCCGGGCTTCAGCGCGCGTTCGGCGGCTTCGAGCCCCTCGATCAGCTGGCCGAATTCATCGTTCACCGCGATGCGCAGCGCCTGAAAGCTGCGGGTCGCCGGGTGGCTCTGCCCCGGCTTCGGCCGCGGCAGGCAGCGCTCGACCGTGGCCACCAGCTGCTTCGTGCTTTCATAAGGCGCGGTCTTGCGGGCCTCGACGATGGCGCGGGCAATCCGGCGCGAGGCGCGTTCCTCGCCGTAGTGATACAGAATGTCGGCCAGCGCGCCCTCGTCGGCCTCGTTCACCAGATCGGCGGCCGACGGCCCGGATTGCGACATCCGCATGTCGAGCGGCCCATCGCGCAGGAAGGAAAAGCCGCGCTCGGCCTGATCGAGCTGCATCGAGGAGACGCCAAGATCGAGCACCACCCCGTCGAGCCCCTCGGGCGCGATCTCTTCGGCCACGGCATCCAGGTTCGAGAAGGTGTTTTCGACCAGCACCAGCCGGTCGCCATACTCGCCCCGCCACGGCGCCGCCATCTCGAAGGCGAGCGGGTCGCGATCGATGCCGATCACCCGCGCGGCGCCCGCAGCCAGCAGGCCCTTCGAATAGCCCCCCGCCCCGAAGGTGCCGTCAAGCCATGTCCCCAAGACAGGCGCGACCGCCTGAAGGAGCGGTCGCAGAAGAACGGGAATGTGGGGGGCCTCGGGTGTCTGCATCTCAGCCCCCATTGAGCAGGCTGAGCGGGTCGAAATCGTCGCCCATCTCGGCCATCAGTTTCTCGAGCCGCGCCTGATCGACAGCGGCGAAAGTCTCGGGTTCCAGATCTCGAAGGTCTCGCCCATGCCGGCGAAATAGGCGTCGCCGGTCAGCTGGAAGCGCTCGCGCAGGTTGGCGGGCAGGACCAGACGGCCATCGGGATCAATCTCGGTCGGATGCGCCTTGTTCAGCACGAGGCGTTGCAGGACGGACCGGCCGGGGTCGTTGTAGGGGCGCGCGTTGATCGCGGCGGCCAGCTTCTGGAAGCCCGCAAAGGAATGCACCTGCAGCATCTTCTGCGTGTCGGCGCCGTAAACGATGACCAGACGGGGCGTTTGGTGACGGCGGCCTCGGGTCACCCTCTTCGAGTTCACGACGAAACAGCGCGGGGATCGACACGCGACCCTTGCTGTCCACCTTGAAGGTGTATTCGCCGATGAACATTCCCGCCAAGGCGGCAACTCCTGTGCCCTTCCCCGCGGTGGTTTTTATGGAAAACGGCGGACCGAGCTGCTGCCACTGCTCGATCCGCCGCCCTCGTCCCATTCCTGGGCTGTCCGGTCTGCGCGCGCCACCTGGGGGATGTCTGCTCGCTCGCGCGCCGGATCTCTCTTTCGTGAAGCGGGTGCCTGTATGAAACTCTCGGTCTTTGCGCCGTTGAGGTCTTGATGCCTCTTGCCCGTCTTCCGTGAGACAGTGATGCCATGGTCCCGGGTGGGATTTCAAGGGAAATTTTGGGAAACGATGGAATTCGCGCCCTGCATGTTGTTAAGAAACAGATGCAAACTCAAGAGCTTGTGGATAACTTTTGCGACAAAAGCGAAGCCTTGGGGGATTTGATCCAGATCAACCACAACATCTAGACGTGGCATCCGAAAAGACTTGGTTTCCCGTCCGGTGGGGCAAATTCCCAGCAAAGCCCCTCATCCGCGCCGAACCCGGCACCGAGGCCCGGAAAATCGCCCCGATCACGCCAAAACACGGACGAGTGATTCGGGCAGAGGCGCCAATACGCCCCTTCCGCCCATGAATTCCCACCCCGCGCCCACCGGTGGAAGACAATCCCAGCCAAAACGAAAGGGCAGCCCGCAGACTGCCCCCTCCTTTATCTTGCTCTAAATATCTCGGGGTCGCCCATTGGTGCGCCATTGGTTCGAGAACCAATGGACGACGGGGCAGAGCCCCCCGGCGGGTCGCCTCGGGCCCGCCCGAGGCGAACTCACACCACCCCAACCTCGATCAGCTTCGCCGCGATCGCCGCATAGGCCTCGGCCGCCGCGCCCTCGCCCAGCGCCACCGGGCGGCCCGCATCCCCGGCCTCGCGCACCTCAAGCGCCAGCGGCAGCGCACCGAGGAACGGCAGACCGAGCCGCGCCGCCTCGGTCTCGACCCCCCCCCATGACCGAAAAGATGCGCCTCATGCCCGCAGTTCGGACAGACATAGGTCGACATGTTCTCGATCAGCCCCAGAACCGGCATCTTCAGCTTGGCAAACATGTCGAGCGCCTTCTTCGCGTCCAAAAGCGCAATGTCCTGCGGCGTCGAGACGATCACCGCGCCATCGAGCACCGTCTTCTGGCACAGGCTCAGCTGAATATCCCCGGTGCCGGGCGGCAGATCGATCACCAGCACGTCGAGCGGGCCGAAATGATCCCATTTCACCTGACCCAGCATCTGCTGCAGCGCCCCCATCAGCATCGGGCCGCGCCAGATCACCGCCTCGTCCTCGCGCAGCATCAGCCCAAGCGACATCAGCACCACCCCATGCGCGCGCACGGGCAGGATCGTCTGCCCGTCGGGCGAGGCGGGCTTTTCCGTGGCGCCCATCATCCGCGGTTGGCTCGGCCCGTAAAGATCGGCATCGAGCAGCCCCACCCGCTTGCCCGCCCGCGCCAGCGCGACGGCGAGGTTCGAGGCGACGGTGGATTTGCCCACGCCCCCCTTGCCCGAGCCCACCGCAATCACATGCGCAACGCCCGGCACCGGCAGCGGCCCGTCCTGCGGCTTGGCGTGCCCGCCGATCTTCACCCCGCCGCCCGGCGCCTTCGACGGCCCGGCCGGAATCACCACCGACAGGCTTTTCACCCCGTCCAGCGCCCGCACCGCCCCTTCCAGCACCGGCCGCATCGCCAGAAGCTCCGCCTCGGGAGCGCCTTCCAGAACAAAGCGCACCACCCCCGACTCGACCGCCAGCGCATGCACCAGATTGCGCCCGATCGCATCCCCGCCCCCCGGCAGAGCGGTCTTGCGCAGCGCCTCCAGCACCGATTCCTTCGTAAGCGTCATGGGTCTCTCCTGTCGATTTGGCGGGGACTGTGGCGCATTTGCCGCGGGCTGCAAGGGGGCGCACCCCTCTCATGCAAGATTTGCACGATATTTGCGCAGCCAAATATGGAATTAATCCAGTTTGCAGGCGAAATCAGGTCAGAATCAGTTATGCATTTTCTGCAAGGCCGCATTGCCCCCGCCGCCCATTGTGCAGGCGCAGCAATCGGGCCATGTTAGCCCCAACAGCGACGGTGCACCACGGCGACAACCGATCGGTCCCCAGCTAAACTCCGAGACGACACGAACGAAAGTAGACGACCGATGGCACTGGTCAGCGACATCCGGACGACCGATAGCGGTTTTTCCAGTCTTGTGGCTTCGATCCGCGAGGCTCTGGCCCGCCGCAAGGTCTATCGCCAGACGCTGGCTGAACTGCGCTCGCTGTCGAACCGGGAACTGAGCGACCTTGGCATGCACCGCTCGATGCTGACGCGCATCGCGCTGGAAGCGGCCTACGGCAAGTAAGACTAGACTTCCGGAGACCCTCTCCTCCTCCCTGGGTCTCGGAGATCGGCGGCATCCTCTCTCCTCCTCCCTGAGGATGCCGCCACCCTCATACCGGCCCCATCTGCCGGACCAAGGATCAAGCCCCTCTCCTCCTCCCTGGGGCTTCGATAGAAGGCGGCGGCCTCGTCCTCCTCCCAGAGGCCGCCGTTCCTTCGACCAGATCCCGACCGCCCTCTCCTCCTCCCTGGGCGGCGGTGTGGTGCTGCCCATCCTCCTCCCGGGTGGCACCGGAACATCCGAGGCCCTCTCCTCCTCCCTGGGCCGAGGTTCATGCGGCGGCGCTCTCTCCTCCTCCCTGAGCGCCGCCGTTTTCTTTTGCGCAAACGGCGCTTGCGCCGCGGCCCCGCACGGGTCAGGAAGGCGCAAAGGGAGGCTTCAATGCTGTCTTATCAACATGCCTATCACGCCGGAAATCTGGCCGATGTGCACAAGCATGCGCTGATGGCGGCGCTGCTCGACTACATGACGCGCAAGGACAAGCCGCTCTCGTATATGGAGACGCATTCCGGGCGCGGGCTTTATGCGCTCGATGGCGCCGAGGCGGCGAAAACCGGCGAGGCGGCCGCGGGCATCACCCGGGCCGAGGCCGAGCGCTGGTTTGCCCCCGATCACCCCTACAGCCGGGCGCTTTCCGCGGTGCGCAAGGCGCATGGCCGCGCGGCCTATCCGGGCTCGCCGATGCTGGCGGCAACGCTGTTGCGGCCGGTCGACTCGATCCAGCTGTGCGAGCTGCACCCGCAGGAATTCGCCGCGCTGAAGGCGGCGATGGCGCCCCATGGCGGGATCTTCCATCAGAAGGACGGGCTGCAGATGGCGCTGGCGATGTGCCCGCCGACACCGCGGCGGGGCGTCCTGCTGATCGATCCTTCATGGGAGGTGAAGTCGGATTACGACAGCGTGCCGACGGTTCTGGCTCAGGTGGCGCGGAAGTGGAACGTGGGCGTGATCGCGCTCTGGTATCCGATCCTCGCGGCGCATGTGCCGGTGGCGGCGGCGCAGCGGTCGATGGTGCGCGGGCTTGTCGCCGCCCATCCCGAGGCGCTGCTGTCGGAAGTGAAATTCCCCCCCCCCGCGCGCGAGGGGCATGGGATGATCGGCTCGGGCATGTTCGTGCTCAACCCGCCCTGGGGTCTTGCCGAGGAAGCCGCGCAGATCGAACGCCGGTTTGCGAATCTATGAAACATGACTTCGCCCCCGGCTTGCGCCGAGGCGATCGGAGGACGGGATCTGACGGCGGCTCAGTAGCGGCGCATCATCCCGGCGACCAGCACCCAGGCGATGCAGACCGGCCAGACCGCAAGCGGCGCAAAGCCCATGGTGAAAAGCGAGCCGACGAGCGCGACAAGGATCAGCGCGACCCCACCCCGGACCGAGGTGTAAAGCAGCCCCACCGGGCCGAACAGCACCACCAAGAGCAGCGCAAGCGGTTCGTGGTGGAAGCCCACATCGGAGCTGTCTTCGCGGGCATTCAGTTCAACTGCGGACATGTCGGACTCCTGTTGCCGATGACCATTCTGCGCGGCCTCGGGCAGCAGGCGATGCCCCCGATCCGTGATGGCCAGAGGCTCGCGCCGAAAAGTGGCGCGATTGCGGCAATCCGCCGACAAGCTAAAGTTGCAGATATTTCACCGGGGCTCAGGCCTCGGGCTTGTCGCTGTCTTCGGGGGCAAAGCGGGTGAAGAGCGGGCTTTGCGCGGCAAAGAAGCCCATGAGCAGCACGGTCAGCCCGAAGGTCTTGAAATTGACCCAGGTCACATCCGAGAAATTGCGCCAGATCACCTCGTTCGCGACGGCCAGGAACAGGAAGAACCCGACCAGGCGTTTCGTCAGGATCGCCCAGCCCTCGGGCCGCATCGGGATCGCGCCATCCATCACCAACTGCAGCCAGGGCTTGCCGCGCAGCAGGCCAAAGCCCAGAAGCCCGGCAAACAGCAGATAGATCAGCGTCGGCTTCATCTTGAAGAAGCGCGGATCGTTGAACCAGACCGAGAGCCCGCCAAAGACGGTGACAAGGATCAGCGTCGCCACCTGCATCGGCGCCAGATGGCCCGAGAGCCGCCACAGCACCGCCATCGACAGCATCAGCACCGGCACGAAGACGGCGGTGGCCAGAACGAAGCCGCCATAGGTCTCGCCGCCAAAACTCACCGGATGGTCGCGCAGCAGGAAGAAGGCGGCAAAGAAAACGACAAGCGGCCCGAAATCAAGCGCGAGTTTCAGACCCTGCGGTATCGGTTTGCGTTCTGCCATCTCTCCCCCTCCGCGGCTTCCCGCGCTCCGGGCGCCTCTCCCATCGGGCGACCCGTGCCCGTTAGATAGGCAAGCCCGCGCGCAAGGACAGGGCTTTTCGTCGCGAGCGCGCATTCCTGACGGGATTGTGTCCTTCGCGCCGCAACCCACCCCGCTTTTCCTTGGGCAAAACGCCGGAGGGTTTGCGCGCCAGCGCAAAGCGGGGGGCAGCGCCCCCCGAAGCGCCGGGCGAGCGGCGGGCCTGCCCGCCCGAGGCGGGCGCAACCGCCCTCAGGCCTGTTCCAGCCCCACCAGCGCCGCGGCAAATTCCTCGGGATCGAAGGGCGACAGATCGTCGATCTGCTCGCCCACCCCGATCGCATGGATCGGCAGGCCGAACTTGTCAGCCAAGGCCACCAGCACGCCGCCCTTCGCCGTGCCGTCGAGCTTCGTCATCACGAGCCCCGACACGTCGGAAATCTTGCGGAACACCTCGACCTGCAACAGCGCGTTCTGCCCGGTCGTCGCATCGAGCACCAGAAGCGTGTTATGCGGCGCAGACTCGTCGATCTTGCGGATCACCCGCACGATCTTCGCCAGCTCCTCCATCAGGTCGGTGCGGTTCTGCAGCCGCCCGGCGGTGTCAATCATCAAGAGATCCACCCCCTCGGCCTTCGCCCGCGTCAGCGCGTCAAAGGCGAGCGAGGCGGGATCGGCCCCCTCGGGCGCAGTCATCACCGGCACGCCCGCCCGGTCGCCCCAGACCTTCAGCTGCTCGACCGCCGCGGCGCGGAACGTGTCGCCCGCGGCGATGATCACCGACTTGCCCGCGGCGCGGAACTGCGACGCCAGCTTGCCGATCGTCGTCGTCTTGCCCGAGCCGTTCACCCCCACCACCAGCACCACCTGCGGGCGGCGCGCATAGATCGGCATCGGCCGCGCCACCGGCTCCATGATCCGCGCCACTTCGGCGGCCAGCAGATCCTTCAACTCGTCGACCGACAGCTTGCGCCCCATCCGCCCCTCGGCGAGGTTCGCCGTCACCCGCAGGGCGGTGTCGACCCCCATGTCGGCGGCGATCAGCAATTCCTCGATACTTTCGAGCATCGCATCATCAAGCACCCTGCGCGGCACGTCGGCCCGGCTGACCAGACGGCCAAGCAGCCCCTGCCGCGCAGGCGCGGGCGCCGCCACCGGTTCCGGCACGGGTTCGGGCTCTTCGGGTTCCGGTTCGGGCTCAGGCTCAGGTTCGGGCGCAGCGCCCCCCCGGCCCAGCAGGCGGCCGAAGAAGCCGCGCTTCTCAGGCTCAGGCTCGGGTTCATATTCCGGCTCCGGTTGAGGTTCAGGCTCGGCTTCTGCTTCCGGCTCACTCTCGACCTCAGGCTCCGGCTCCACCTCGGGCTCAAGCGCGGCGACAGGCTCCGCTTCGGCCTCCGGCACTGGCTCGACCGCGGGCTCCGCGTCGACTTCAGGCTCGGGCTCGGCCACAGGCTCGGGCGCAGCCACGACCTCCGGTTCGGGCAGTGCCTCGACTTCGGGCTCGGGCGTGGTGTCCGGGGCCTCGGCGATGATCGCATCGAGCCCCTCCTCGAGTTTCGAGGACGAGCGGGTGAGCCGGGACTTCAGCTTGTTGAAGAACGACATCGGAGCCTCCGTTTTGCAAACCCCTAGCGGATCGAGGGGAAAGAGGGAAGGGAGAAGCCCGGACCGGGGGCCAAGGGCACGGCAGGACGCAGAGAAGAAAGGCCCGACTCGGGCCCTTTGCAACACCGCGGCGCCGCCTCGGGACGCGGGCGGATTTCCGCATCCCGGGCTGGCCCGGCAAAGACGACGCATCGCCACAGCAGCCCGGTTTGCGGAAAAATCGCCCAAATCTGCCGATTTCCCCCGCAACTGCGGCTGCCGTGGGCGGAAAACGACCTTGCGGCAAGTCGTCGCCCTGCGGATTTCCCAAAGCTGGCTACAGTGCGCGCTCAAGTCGGAGCCATCTCATGCCGGAGTAAACCGCATCATGACTGAAAAGCCCGCTGAACTGTCCTTCGCGAAATTCATGGTCGCCCTGCGCAAACTGCGCAAGATCGGCCGCGAAACCCCCGAAGTCGACACTTTCGCTCTCTTCGCCTTTGCCCCCGTGCCGCTGATCTTCCTTGGTGCGCTGTTCGGAGGCCTCTTCTCCTGGCTCGCTGTCGCCTGGATCACGGTCGGCATCTTCGTCGTCGACCGCCGCGCGCCGAAGCCCGCGCCCGATGCCCCCGAGGGCTCGGCATTCCCCGCCGCCGACAAGCTGTCGTCGGCGCTCGCGATCACCCATTTCGTGCTTTTGCCGATCGTCGTCGCCTCGCTCGCGGGCTATGCGGGCATCTCGACGATGGGGACGCTTGGCCTGATGATCGCCGCCGCGCTCTGGTTCGGGCAGATCTCGAATGCGAACGCGCATGAGCTGATCCACCGCGCCGACCGGAAATTGTTCAATCTGGGCAAGTGGGTCTACATCTCGCTGCTCTATGGCCACCATGTCTCGGCACACCGGCTGGTGCACCATGTCTCGGTCGCGACGCCCGCCGATCCGGCCACGGCGACGCTGGGCGAAAGCTACTGGAACTATGCCTCGCGCACGTGGTCAGAGTCGTTCAAGGCGGGCTACGCCAAGGAACAGGCGATCATCGACGCGCGGGTGAAGGCCAATCCGGGCAAGCCGACGCTCAAGGAGCGGCTCAACCGCATCAACCCCTATGCCACCTATGTTCTGGGTGGGGTGTGGTTCGTGATCGGCGCCGGGCTTCTGTTCGGCTCGGCCGGGTTTGCCAGCTTCCTGTTCCTCTGCGCGCTGACGCAGGCGCAGCTGATGCTGTCGGATTACGTCCAGCATTATGGCCTTGTGCGAAAAGAAACCGCACCGGGCGAATATGAACCGGTGACGGCCGCGCACAGCTGGGATGCGATCGAGACCGGCTCGGCGCTGATGATGCTGAACGCGCCGCGCCACTCCGATCACCACGCCCATCCGACGCGCCCCTATCCGGCGCTGCAACTGGGCGATCTGAAGGAACAGGGTCGTCCGATCCTGCCCTACAGCCTGCCGGTGATGGCGATGCTGGCGCTGGTGCCCTCGCAATTCGCGCGGCTGATGGACCATCGCGTTCTGGCCGTGCGCAAGGGCGAAAGCGTCTACAGCGAGCCGAAACCGAAGCTCGCCCCGGCCCCCGCCGCGGCGGAACCGGCCGAGGGCGAAACGCCGCTCGTCCTGACCGACGCCGAACCGGCCGAGGCCCCGCAAGTGAGCGTGGCCCCCGCAGCTCCGGCCGCCCCCGCTGCGGCGGAACCGGAAAAGGCCGACGCCTGAGAAACTTTCACGCAGGCGTGGCTTTCCACGCCCGTGCACATACGGCAAGCTGGGCGCAAAGGGAGACCCCGATGCGCCCAGTTTTCATTTCACTCGCCCTTGCCCTCGCCCCCCTTGGCGCGCTGGCCGAGGACATCGGCCCCCCGCTCACGGCAGAGCAATTCGACGCGCAGACGCTCGGCAAGACCATCACCTATTCCGCGGGCGGCGTGACCTACGGGATCGAAGAATACCGCCCCGGTCACAAGGTCGTCTGGGCCTTCGCCGAGGGCGATTGCGAGGAAGGCGACTGGTTCCAGAAGGGCGAGCAGATCTGCTTCGACTACCACAGCGCCGATGTCGGGCTGCAATGCTGGACCTTCCACATGCAGGGCAACGCGCTGGTCGCCTGGTTCGAAGGCAAGAAGGACAGCTCGCCCCTCGTCTCGCTCGACACCAGCACCGCACCGCTGAACTGCCCCGGGCCGGAGGTCGGGGTCTGACACGCCGCGCCCGGTCCTGCGGTCAGAAAGGGCGTATTTGAGCCAGGAAAAGCGATGGGCTTTTTCTTGGCTCAAATACGCTCTTTGCGCGGGTTGCCCGTGAAACCCCCTCAGAACAGCGAGCCCTGATCGGGCGGGGCCTTGGCAGGTTTGCGGGTTTTTGCGGCCGGTTTCTGGACCGGTTTCGGGGCCACCTGCGGCGGGGGCGGCGGCGCGTCGGAGGGGAGGACGCGCAGACGACCATCCTGAAACTCGATTTCGAGGGGCGCGCAGGTCGCGGCGGTGGCGGCGGTGGTCAGCACCTGATCGGCCGGGCCGCGCACCACCGCATAGCCGCGCCGCAGGGTCTCCTGATAGCCGAGCGTCTGCAGCATCGCGGTGAGCCGCGCGAAGCGGTCCTGCGCCCGGGTCAGCCGGGTCTTCTGCGCGCGCTCTAACCGGTCGGAGAGCGACGCCAGCCGGTCGCGCTCGACCCGCAGATAGGTCTGCAACAGCCGCGGCGAGATCCGGGCCTCGAGCGGGGCAAAGGCCGCACGCTTGCGCACGACAACCATGCGCAGCGCGGGCAGAAGCCGGTCGGCGACCAGATCGAAGCGCTGGCGGCGCGGCCGGGTGATCGCCTCGGGGCGGCCAAGCGCGCGGGACAGATCGGCCAGGCGCTGCGCCCGGGTGCTGAGGCGCAGTTGCGTCGCCCGGGCGATGCGGGCCTGCATCTCGGCAAGCCGGATCGCCAGCTCCGCCCGCACCGGCACCGCCATTTCCGCCGCTGCCGTGGGGGTGGGCGCGCGGCGATCGGCGGCAAAGTCGATCAGCGTCGTGTCGGTTTCGTGCCCCACGGCGGAAATCAGCGGGATCTTGCTTTCGGCGGCCGCCCGCACGACCACTTCCTCGTTGAAGCCCCAGAGGTCTTCGAGCGAGCCGCCACCGCGCGCGACGATGATCAGATCGGGCCGCGGCACCTTGCCCCCGGGCGCAAGCGCGTTGAAACCACGGATCGCCGCCGCCACCTCGGGCGCGCAGGCCTGCCCCTGCACCGCCACCGGCCAGATCAGCACCCGGCGCGGAAAGCGGTCACGCAGCCGGTGCAGGATGTCCCGGATGACCGCACCCGAAGGCGAGGTGACGACCCCGATCACCGCGGGCAGATAGGGCAGCGGTTTCTTGCGGGCGGGATCGAAGAGCCCCTCGGCCGTCAGCGCCTTGCGCCGGGCTTCGAGCATCGCCATCAGCGCCCCCGCCCCCGCGGGTTCGACATCATCGACGATCAGCTGATATTTCGACTGCCCCGGAAAGGTGGTCAGCTTGCCGGTGGCGATGACCTCCATCCCCTCCTCGGGGCGGATCTGCATCCGGGCCACCTGCCCCTTCCAGCTGACGGCGGCGATGACGGCATTCTGGTCCTTGAGGTCGAAGTAAAGATGCCCCGAGCCGGGACGGCTGACCCGCCCGACCTCGCCGCGCACGCGTACACGGGTGAACTCGCCCTCGATCACCCGTTTCACCGCGCCCGAGATTTCCGAGACGGTGAATTCGGGCGTGTTGCCGGAGGGGCCGTTTTTCGAAGCCTCGGGGCCGTCGTCCAGGATGTCCATGTTGCCTTGCCTGATGTGTCGCGAAACTTTAGAAGGCGCGAAAGCCAAGGCCAAGGGCCATTGCGGCCGCAAACGGGGGAACCGCATGAACATTCTCATTCTGGGCAGCGGCGGGCGTGAACATGCGCTGGCCTGGGCGGTGAAGCAGAACCCGAAATGCGACCGGCTGATCGTCGCGCCGGGCAATGCGGGCATCGCGCTGCTGGCCGAGGTCGCGGCGATCGATCCCTGCGATGCGGCGGCAGTTCTGGCCTGTGTCGAGGAAAACGCCGTGGATTTCGTCATCATCGGCCCCGAGGCGCCCTTGGCCGCGGGCGTGGCCGATGCGCTGCGGGCGGCAGGCGTGCTGACCTTTGGTCCCTCGGCCGCGGCGGCGCAGCTTGAGGCCTCGAAGAGCTTCACGAAAGAAATCTGCGACGCCTGCGGCGCGCCGACGGCGGCCTGGGCGCGGTTCAACGATCTCGATGCCGCGCTGGCCTATGTGCGGGCTCAAGGCGCGCCGATCGTGGTCAAGGCCGATGGTCTGGCCGCGGGCAAGGGCGTGATCGTGGCGATGACCCTCGACGAAGCCGAGGTCGGTCTGCGCGAGATCTTCGGCGGTGCTTTCGGCGCGGCCGGGGCCGAGGTGGTGATCGAAGAGTTCATGGCGGGCGAGGAAGCGAGTTTCTTCATCCTCTCGGACGGGGTGAACGTGCTGCCCGTCGGCACGGCGCAGGACCACAAGCGCGTGGGCGATGGCGACACCGGCCCGAACACCGGCGGCATGGGCGCCTATTCCCCGGCGCCGGTGCTGAGTGCCGCGATCCAGGAGCAGGTGCTGGCCGAGATCGTCCGCCCGACGGTGGCCGAGATGGCCCGCCGCGGCATGCCATTTCAGGGCGTGCTTTACGCCGGTCTGATGATCGAGAACGGCCGGGCGCGGCTCGTCGAATACAACGTCCGCTTCGGCGATCCGGAATGTCAGGTGCTGATGCTGCGACTTGGCGGTCAGGCGCTCGATCTGCTGCAGGCCTGCGCCGAGGGGCGGCTTGATCAGATCACCGCGCAATGGGCCGAGGATTGCGCGCTGACCGTGGTGCTGGCCGCGCAGGGCTATCCGGGCGCCTATGTGAAAGGCGGCGAGATCAAGGGCCTCGACACCCTGCCCGAGACCGCGTCGCAGATGGTCTTCCATGCCGGAACGACGGCGAAGGACGGCAAGATCACCGCCACCGGCGGGCGCGTCCTGAACGTCACCGCCCGCGCCGCGACCCTCGCCGAGGCGCAGAAGCGCGCCTATGAGATGGTCGATGCGATCGACTGGCCCGAGGGCTTCTGCCGCCGCGACATCGGCTGGCGCGCGCTCTGACCCTGCGCGCGCGGGGGCGCTGCCCCCGCACCCCCGGGATATTTCAGGCAAGATAAAGCAGGTCGTTTCCTTTTATCTTGCCGCAAATATCTCGGGGGAGCCCGCTTGCGGGCGGGGGCAGAGCCCCCGAAGCGCCCGACGCGCGGCGGGCTTGCCCGCCCAAGGAGGGCGCAGCCCCTCAGCAGTTCGGCACGTTCACAGCAAGACCGCCAAGGCTCGTTTCCTTGTAATGCTCGTGCATGTCGCGCCCGGTCTGCCGCATCGTCTCGATCGCGGCATCGAGCGGCACGAAATGCGTGCCATCGCCGCGCAAGGCCAAGCTTGCCGCCGAAATCGCCTTGATCGCCCCAAGGCCGTTCCGTTCGATGCAGGGCACCTGCACCAGCCCCTTCACCGGGTCGCAGGTCATGCCAAGGTGATGTTCGAGCGCAATCTCGGCCGCGTTCTCGATCTGCTCGGGCGTGCCGCCCAGCACCGCCGCCAAGCCCGCCGCCGCCATTGCCGCGGCCGAGCCGACCTCGGCCTGACAGCCGCATTCGGCACCGGAAATCGAGGCATTCGTCTTGATGATCCCGCCAATCGCCGCGGCGGTCAGCAGAAAATCCCCGACCCGGCTGCCTGATGCCCCGGGCACGTGATCCAACCAGTAGCGGATCACCGCGGGCACAACCCCAGCCGCGCCATTCGTCGGCGCTGTCACCACCTGCCCCCCGGCCGCGTTTTCCTCGTTCACCGCCATCGCGTAGCAGGAAATCCAGTCGTTGATCGTATGCGGCGCCACCATGTTCAGCCCGCGTTCGGCCTCGAGCGCCAGATGGATCGCCTTCGCGCGGCGCTTCACCTTGAGCCCCCCCGGCAGCACGCCATCGGTCACAAGCCCGCGCGTCAGGCAATCGTTCATCACCTGCCAGACCCGGGCCAGACCCGCCTCGATCTCCTCTTCGGACCGATAGCGCCGCTCGTTGCGGCGTTTCATCTGCGCGATCGTCAGCCCGGCCGCATGCGCCATCGAGAGCATCTCGTCCGCCGTGCGGAACGGATAGGGCACCGGCGAGGGCGCCGCGAGCGCCTTGTCATCGACGGCCGCATGTTCCGCCTCGGTCAGAACGAAGCCGCCGCCGATCGAATAGAAGGTCTCGCGCAGGATCACGTCGCCCTCGGCGTCGCGGGCCTCGATCACCATGCCATTCGCATGGCCGGGCAGCGGATGGCCGTAATCGAAGATCAGATCGTGATCGGGGTCGAATTGCAGCGGCGCCAGACCCGGCGGCGTCAGCATGTGCGTCTCGCGGTTGGCGGCCAACGCCGCCTCGGCCTTCTCGGCCTCGTAGCTCTCGGGCAGGAACCCGGCGAGGCCAAGGATCGTCGCGCGGTCGGTCGCATGGCCCTTGCCGGTGAAGGCGAGCGAGCCGTAGAGCCGCACCCGCAGATGGCGCGGATGAAAGGGCGAGGCGCGGAGCATGTCGAGAAACCGCCCGCCAGCCACCATCGGCCCCATCGTATGCGACGAGGACGGGCCGACGCCCACCTTGAAGATGTCGAAAACGCTCAGAAACATGGCGCACTCCCTTTGATGCCATGCTGCCCCGGGCGCAGGCGAAACAACAGCGCGAAAGCGACATTTCCGCGCACGCAAGCGGTGCCGCTTCTCACCTTCGCGGCACGCCGGTCCGGCGGTTGCGCCCGCCACCCCGAAATTTTACAGATGCACGAAGACGTTAAGCCCTGTTTCACCGATTTTGGCGATACTGCCCGAAAGGCGGGAGATGCCATGCCGACACTCTGTTTCTGGCCGCTCACCGATGTCACCTCGACTGGCCCGGATCCTTTCGGCTCGGTTCCCGGCGCCGAGGAAGCGGCGCTGGGGCGGGCCCATTTCGCATTGCGCCCCGGGGCGGCGATGCGCTTCATCGACCTGTCCGATCACGGCGGGGCCGCGGCTGACGCGCAAGTGATCGAGCCCGATGTCTCCTATCTGATCCGGCCGCTCGCGTCGGAGGATGTGGCCGATACTGCCGTCGTGCATCTGATCGACACGCCCGCCACCGGGCGCGGTCTGGCCTCGTCCGAACGGCTCAAGCCCGGCCGGGCCTATCGCATCACCGGGCTCGAGGCCGAGGGGATGCTGACCCCCTTTGCCAGCCAGTCGATCTGCTTTGCCGCCGGAACCCTGATCGCCACGCGGCGTGGGCCGAAACTGGTCGAGGAATTGACGCCAGAAGACCCGCTGCAGACTTCGGACAATGGCTATCGCCCGGTGCAATGGGTCGGGCGCTGGCGTGTCGGCGGCATGGGCGCCGCGGCGCCGGTGCGCTTCGCGCCGGGGGTGCTGGGCAATGACCGGGCGCTGTTCGTCTCGGGGCAGCACCGGGTGCTGATCCGCCCGACCACCGGCCCGCTTGCCGGGGAAGAGGTGCTGGTCGCGGCGAAGGCGCTCGTCGGCCTGCCGGGCATCGCCCGCGCACCGGTGGCGCGGGTCGAATGGGTGCATGTGATGATGCCCACGCATGAGGTGATCTTTGCCGAAAACGCCCGCGCCGAAAGCATGCTGGCCGGGCACAAGACGATGATGGTGATGGAACCGACGCAGGCCAAGGCGCTGCGCCAAAGCCTGAGCCACGATCCTTTCACCGGCCTGCCCGCGCGCCCGATCGTGCCCACGCCGAAGGTCGAGAAACTGATCTTGCAGCACCGCCGCGGCCATGCCCCCCTTGAAAGCGCGGGGCTGATGCGGCGCTGAGACATCCGCCCCGGCCGGGGCGCAAAATTCCCTCGCACGGGCTGTGGCCCTTGGGTATAACGTCGCCGAACATTCCAAGGTCCGAGCGACAGGAGCTGCCATGCCCGCCGAGCTTTCCCCCATCGACAAGGCGAAATTCGCCGCCGCGCGCCGTGCCGTCGATTTCGTCGAGGACGGGATGAAGGTCGGTCTTGGCACGGGCTCCACTGCCGCCTGGATGGTGCGCTGCCTCGGCGAGCGCGTACGCGAGGAAGGCCTGCGCCTCGTCGGGGTCCCGACAAGCACCCGCACCGCGGATCTGGCGCGTCAGGTGGGCATCTCGGTCGTCGGTCTGGACGAGGCGAAATGGCTCGATGTCACTATCGACGGCGCCGATGAATTCGACGCGCAGCTGCAGCTGATCAAGGGCGGCGGCGGCGCGCTGTTGCAGGAAAAGATCGTTGCCACGGCCTCCGACCGGATGATCGTCATCACCGATGCGTCAAAGGAAGTGGTGAACCTTGGCGCCTTTCCGCTGCCGGTCGAGGTCGTGCCCTTCGGCTGGCAGACCACCCGCGCGCTGATCGAGGAAATGCTGATCGCCACCGATGTTCTGGGGCGGCAGACGACGCTGCGGCTGAATGGCACGCAGCCCTATATCACCGACGAGGGTAACTATATCGTCGATCTGCACCTCAACCGCATCGGCAACGCGCGGTCTTTGGCGGTGGCGCTCAACCAGATCCCCGGCGTGGTCGAGAACGGGCTGTTCATCGACATCTGCGACATGGTGATCATTGGCGGCGCCGAGGGCCAGGTCGAGCTGCGCGATATCAACGCGGGCACGATTGCCCATGAACGGATTGAGTTTGCCGATGACGAGAACATCTTCGCCGACCTCGACTGAGACCCGCCCGGATCTGGTGATCCCCGGCCGGTCGGTGCTGCCCTTGGTGATGGGGGCGGTGATCGGCGTCATTGGCGTGGTGCAGATCATCACGCCGATCCTGACCCTGGCCGCGTTTTTCGGCGAGGGGTTCAGCGACGACATGATCCTGAACGCGATCGTCGGCGCGGTGGGCGCGTCTCTATGCTTCTATCTCGCCTGGGTGGTGCTCTCGGTGCCGCGTCCGGTGCTGGTCTTCCGCGCCGACCGGGTCGAGATCGGCAAGCTTTTCGGCAAATACGCCACCGTCCCCTATGCCGAGATCACCGGCGAGGGCACCCCGGCCCCGGCGGGCAAGGCCCCGGTGCGCAAGCGCGAACTCTCGGTGCCGGGCTGGGTGATGACCGCTCAGGAAAACGCCGCCTGGCAGGCGGAACTGGCTGCCCGGGCGCCCGCCCTTGCCGGAACGGCGGCGCGGGGCTAAGTCCTTAGGCGCGGCATCCGGCCGCGGCTTGGAAAGGACGGCAGATGGCATTCGATTTCGACCTCTTCGTGATCGGCGGGGGTTCCGGCGGTGTGCGGGCAGCCCGTATCGCGGCTGGCTATGGCGCACGGGTTGCGCTCGCCGAAGAAGATCGGATGGGCGGCACCTGCGTCATCCGCGGCTGCGTGCCGAAGAAGCTGATGGTCTTTGCGTCGGGCATGCCCGCGGCGGTGGCCGAGGCCCGCGCCTATGGCTGGGACGCGGCGATCGGCGATTTCGACTGGGGTGCGTTCAAGGGCAAGCTGCATGCGGAACTTGACCGGCTCGAAAAGATCTACCGCGCCGGGCAGCAGACTGCGGGCGTGACCGTGCACAACAGCCGCGCCAGAGTGAAAGGCCCGCACGAGGTGCAACTGGCCGATGGCACGGTGATCAGCGCCAAGCACATCCTGATTGCGGTCGGCGGCCGCCCCTTCGTGCCCGATTTCGAGGGCGCCGAGCATGTGCTGACCTCGAACGACCTGTTCCATCTGCCCGCATTGCCGAAGCGCCTGCTGATCGTGGGCGGCGGCTATATCGCGTCCGAATTCGCCTGTGTCTTCAATGGGCTGGGGGTCGAGGTTGCGCAATGGAACCGCTCGGCCCTTCTGCGCAGTTTCGACACCGAATGCCGCGATCTGATCGTGGCGCAGATGCAGGCGCGTGGCATCGACGTGCATGAAAACGTCATCATCGACCGGGTGACGAAGACCGAAACCGGCGTCGTTGCGCATTGCGGCGATGGCCGGTCGCAGGAATTCGATGCCGTGGTCTATGCCACCGGGCGGGTGCCGAACACCGCCGGGCTGGGTCTTGAAGCCGCGGGCGTCAAGCTCGCCGCGAATGGCGCGGTGCTGGTCGATCAGTGGTCGCAGACCAATATCCCCTCGATCTTTGCCGTGGGCGATGTGACCGACCGCATCAACCTGACCCCCGTCGCGATCCGCGAGGGGCATGCCTTTGCCGACACGATCTTTGGCGCGAAGCCGCGCGCGACCGATCACGAGCTTGTCGCCTCGGCCGTCTTCACCCGGCCCGAATTCGGCACCTGTGGCCTGTCCGAGGAAGCCGCCCGCAAGGCCGGTCCGATCGAGGTTTATACGAGCGCCTTCAAGCCGATGCGCTCGGGCTTTGCCGGGGCACAAGAGCGCGTTTTGATGAAACTGATCGTCTGCAAGGACACGCGCAAGGTGCTGGGCTGCCACATCGTCGCGCCGGAAGCGGGCGAGATGATCCAGATGGCCGCGATCGCGATGAAGATGGGCGCGACCAAGGAACAGTTCGACGCCACCTGTGCGGTGCATCCGACAATGGCCGAGGAACTGGTGACGATGCGGGCACCGACCCGTCATTCCTGAGCGAAGCGGTTGACATTGCGCAAACAATCCCCACTTCGGGGCAAGAGCATTCGAAAGAGGACAGCATGACCAACGGAGGACCCTGGGGCTCGGGTGGCGGTGACGACCGCGAGCCGCCGCGCCGCCCCGGCCCGCGCCAGCCAAACGACAACGCGCCCATTCCGGAAATTGACCAGATCGTGCGCAAGGGCACAGAACAACTGCGCGTGCTGATGGGCGGACGCGGCGGCAATGGCCGCCCCGGCGGCGGGCGCGATGACGGCCCGGCCTTCACGCTTGGCACGCTCGCCATTGGTGCTGCGGCGCTGGCGGCGGTCTGGGCCTGGACCTCGTTTTACACGGTGCAGCAGAACGAACGCTCGATCGAGCTGATGTTCGGCAAATATTACGCCACCGGCAATCCGGGCCTGAACTTCGCGCCCTGGCCCGTGATCTCGAAAGTGGTGATCCCGGTCACCGACGAACGCACCACCGAAGTGGGCACCGGCCGCGCGCGGCCGATCAGCTCTTCGGAAAGCAGCGACGGCGCCTTTGCCTCAAACCGCAGCAGTGCCGATTTCGTCACCGATTCCGGGCTGATGCTGACGCGCGACCAGAATATCGTCGATGTCAGCTATCAGATCGTCTGGAACGTCTCGGACCCGTCGAAATTCCTGTTCAACCTCGCAGATCCGGAAGACACGATCCGCGCCGTCAGCGAATCCGCGATGCGCGACATCATCGCGCGGTCCGAACTGGCGCCGATCCTGAACCGCGACCGCGGCACCATCGCCTCGGATCTGCGCACGGCGGTGCAGACGACGCTCGACAGCTATGCCGCGGGCATCAACATCGTGCGGGTGAACTTCAACCGCGCCGACCCGCCGCGCGAAGTGATCGACAGCTTCCGCGACGTGCAGGCCGCGCAGCAGGAACGCGACAAGCTGGAGAAAGAGGCCGACGCCTACGCCAACCAGGTCACCGCGGGCGCCCGCGGTCAGGCCGCGCAGCTGGTGCAGCAGGCCGAGGCTTACCGCGCCGAAGTGGTCAACGACGCTCAGGGTCAGGCCGCGCGCTTCACCTCGGTCTACGAGGAATACCGCAAGGCCCCCGAGGTGACGAAGCGGCGGATGTTCTACGAAACCATGAGCCAGACCCTTGGCGGGGTGAACAAGGTGGTGATCGACGGGCAATCGGGCACCGTGCCCTATCTGCCGCTCGACCGGCTGCGGCCCGTGCAGACGACGAACGGGGGGACGAACTGATGAAAGCGCAATTCGTGATCCCGCTCGCGATCATCGCGGTGGGGCTGGGGCTGTCGTCAATCTATACCGTGGACGAGCGCGAAAAGGCGCTGGTGCTGCAATTCGGCGAAGTCACCGCGGCGCGGACGGAACCGGGCATCGGCTTCAAGATCCCCTTCGTGCAGAACGTGGTGAAATATGACGACCGGATCATCAGCCTGACGACGCAACCGCTTGAAGTCACGCCGCTCGACGATCGTCGTCTGGTGGTCGATGCCTTCGCGCGCTGGCGCATCGTCGATGCGGTGAAATTCCGCGAAGCCGTGGGCGATGGCGGCGAAAGCTTTGCCAAGAACCGGCTCGACGGCATCCTGAACAACGCGATCCGCGAAGTCATGGGCTCGGTGCCCTCGACCGCCGTTCTGTCGAACGACCGCACCGCGCTGATGAACAAGATCCGCGACATCGCCAAACGCGAGGCGAATGCGCTGGGGGTTGATGTGATCGACGTGCGGCTGACGCGCACCGATCTGCCCGAGCAGAACCTCGCCGCGACCTATGCGCGGATGCGGGCCGAGCGTGAACGCGAGGCGGCGGATGAACGCGCCCGCGGCGGCGAAGCCGCGCAGCGTGTGCGGGCCACGGCCGATCGCGAGGTGGTCGAACTCACCTCGGAAGCGCGCAAGCAGGCGGAAATCGTGCGTGGTCAGGCGGATGCCGAACGCAACCGGATCTATGCGGAAGCCTATGGCAAAGACGAAAGCTTCTTCGCCTTCACCCGGGCCCTGCAATTCTATGCCGAAAGCCTGAAGCCGGGGACTTCGTCGCTGGTGACGGAACCTGGCAGCCTCTACTTCGACTATGAGCGCTTCGTGAAATCGCTCGACGCGGGCGGCGCGCCTGCGGCCCCGGCGGCCGGCAACTGATGGCGGCGGTTTTTACCGCTCTGGGCCTTGTGCTCGTGATCGAGGGGCTGGCACTTGTGCTGGCCCCTTCGCGCATCGAGGAGGTGCTGGCGCTTCTGGCCAGCATCGGCCCGGTCGGACGGCGCCGGATCGGTCTTGCCGCCGTCGCCGCGGGCGTGGGCATCGTCGCGCTGGTGCATGCCTTCACATGAGCCTCTCCACCCTCTCACATCGAAGTGACGCCCCGCGACGGGCTTTCATTTGAACGGCGTGACGCTTACGCTTTTATTCAGGTCAAGCCGGAACACCGGCCAAGGACCACGGGAGACCCGCATGACCAAGACTGCCCTTTCCCTCACCACCCCGCGTCTTGCCCGACCGATCCTGATCGCGGCGCTGCTGTCGACCGCGCTCAGCCTTTCGCCTGTGGCGATGACGCCCGCGCTGGCCGGACCGGTGCCCGAAAGCTTCGCCGATCTTGTCGAACAGGTGAAACCGGCGGTGGTGATGATCACCACCTCGACCACGGTTTCCGAACCCGCAGGCGGCATGCCAAACTTCCCGCCGGGCTCGCCGTTCGAGGATTTCTTCAAGGAATTCGGCATGCCGAACGGGCCGCAGGGCGGACCGCAGCGCCAACACCGTGCCGATGCGCTCGGCTCGGGCTTCGTGATCTCGGAAGACGGCTACATCGTCACCAACAACCACGTCATCAAGGGCGAGGATGGCAACGCGGTCGCCGATGAAATCTCGATCGAATTCGCCAATGGCAAGAAGCTTGACGCGAAGATCATCGGCACCGATCCAAAGACCGACATCGCGCTTTTGAAAGTCGAAAGCAAGGAGCCCCTGCCCTTCGTCAATTTCGGCGACAGCGACAAGATGCGCGAAGGCGACTGGGTGATGGCGATGGGCAACCCGCTTGGCCAAGGCTTCTCGACCTCGGTCGGCATCGTCTCGGCGCGCAACCGCGAACTGAGCGGCACCTATGACGACTACATCCAGACCGACGCCGCGATCAACCGCGGCAACTCGGGCGGGCCGCTGTTCAACATGGACGGCACGGTGATCGGCGTGAACACGGCGATTCTCTCGCCCAACGGCGGCTCGATCGGCATCGGCTTCTCGATGGCGTCGAACGTGGTCTCGAAGGTCGTCGGCCAGCTCAAGGAATTCGGCGCCACCCGCCGCGGCTGGCTGGGCGTGAAGATCCAGGACGTGACCCCGGACATGGCCGAGGCGATGAACCTGGCCACGCCCGAGGGCGCGATGGTCTCGGAAGTGCCTGAAGGCCCGGCGAAAAAAGCCGGGATCAAATCGGGTGACGTGATCACCAGCTTTGCCGGCGCCGCCGTGAAGGACACGAAATCGCTGACCCGCCGTGTCGCCGATGCGCCGGTGGGCGAGGCGGTCGATGTGGTGGTGATGCGCGGCGGCAAAGAAGTGACGCTGCAAGTGACGCTGGGCCAACGCGAACTGGCCGAGAACAATGAGACCAGCACGAACGGCAACGATCAGGGACCGGGCGTCGCGGGCGGTGCGGTTCTGGGCATGTCGCTTTCGCCGATCACCGACACGATGCGGGCCGAGCGCAACCTGCCCGCGGATCTGACCGGGCTGATGGTGACCGATATCGACGAGACCGGCAGCGCCTTCGACAAGGGGCTGCGAGTGGGCGATGTGATCGTCGAAGCCGGTCAACAGCCGGTCGCCTCGCTTGCGGATCTGCAGGCGCGCGTGGCCGAGGCGAAGGATGGCGGGCGCAAATCGGTGCTCTTGCTCATTCGCCGCGATGGCGAGCCGCGCTTCGTCGCGGTGCCGCTGCAATAAGCCCGGCCAAACGGATCGAAAGGCACCCTTCGGGGTGCCTTTTCTTTTGCGCTACGGCCCTTCGGGCGTCTCGAGCCAGGACACAACGCCCATCTCGCGCGCGGCGCGCAGCGACAGTTCTGCACTCAGCAAGCCGCGTTGGGTCTGATAGCGCCGGATCGCCTCGCGCGTGGCAGCGCTCATCTTGCCGTCAAGCGGGCCGTCATAAAGCCCCCGCACCCAGAGCGCGCGTTGCAGGACCGCGATGCGCGCCTGCGTCATCTGCGACGCACAGACCGAGGCGAACCACATCCGCCCGCCGCCCGAAACGATGCGCGCTTGCGTGGTGGTGCGGTAGGTTGCGGGGGCGATCACAACGCCGGTCTTCGCGTCGCGGGTTTCGGGGTCGACGAGCACATGTTCGGTCACCGTCTCGACCACCGCCGGGCGGCGTTCTTCGGTGAAACAGCCCTTCGCTTCGGGTCCAGGGCGGGTTTTCAACCACTCGCCCGCCAGCGAATTGGCCGGGGGGGCAACAATCGGCGTGGGATCGGGCTCGGCCGCCTCGGTCGCGGGTTTGTCCCTCGTCGCGGGGGCGTCCGCCTCGGTGCACCCGGCAAGGGCCGCGCAAAGCGCGAGCAGGGCAAGGGTCGGGCGAGGCAGGGAAAAACGCATGTCGGGTCCGGGTCGGTGTCGGGCGCGACCATAGCGGCTTTACCCCGCGGCGCAAAGGGGGCGGGAGGGGGCAGCAAGGATGCGGCCAAGCGGCTCTGGCAATGCGAGCGCCTTTGTCCTAAAGGGAAAGCGGACCCAGCGCAGCCACAGGCACACGAGGATTTCATGGCGAAAATCATCTTCATCGAACACAATGGCACCCGTCACGAGGTGGATGCGAAACCCGGGCTGACGGTGATGGAAGCGGCGCGCGACAATGGCGTTCCGGGGATCGACGCGGATTGCGGCGGCGCCTGCGCCTGCTCGACCTGCCACGCCTATGTCGATGCGGCCTGGGTGGACAAGCTGCCGAAGGCGCTGCCGACCGAGACCGACATGATCGATTTCGCTTTCGAGCCGAACCCGGTGACCTCGCGGCTGACCTGCCAGATCAAGGTGACCTCGCTTCTGGATGGTCTGGTGGTGCATCTGCCCGAAAAGCAGATCTGATCTTTCTGCAAGGGCCGCCTTCGGGCGGCCTTTTCGTCGCACGCCGGGCTTTCGCCTCGGGCAGGCCCGAGGCGACCCACGGGGGGGGCTCCGCCCCCCGCACCCCCCGGCGTATTTTGCCAAGGAAAAGCCGAAACGCGCCCGGCATTGGCGCACTGGCGCCTGGGCCAGCACGCCTCAGCGCGGGGGGACGGCGCAGCCCTGAGCATTTGCGACACGCCTCGTGACGCATTTCGACGATCCGCTGTCGCATCCCGGCAGGCCCCTTGGCGCGGGGCGGGGAATATGTGCTAGACGCCTCCGAGACACTCTGTAGGGGCCGCGAAAGGAACCGGGAATGACGACCTATGTGCTGACCGTGAACTGCCACTCGACCCGCGGGATCGTGGCGGCGATTGCCAATTATCTGGCCGACAGCGGCTGCAACCTGACCGATTCGAACCAGTATGACGATCTTCTGACCGGTCAGTTCTTCATGCGCGTCACCTTCGTGTCGCAGACCGGGGCCACGCTTGAAAGCCTGAAGGCGGGCTTCGAGCCGGTCGCCAAGGAATTCGACATGGAATGGGCGATCCATGACGCCGAGAAGAAGGTCAAGGTCCTGCTGATGGTCTCGAACTTCGGCCATTGTCTGAACGATCTGCTCTATCGCTGGCGCATCGGCGCGCTGCCGGTCGAGATCGTCGGCGTCTTCTCGAACCACATGACCTATCAGAAGGTGGTGGTGAACCACGACATCCCCTTCCACCACATCAAGGTGACGAAGGAAAACAAGCCCGAGGCCGAGGCGCATCTCCTGGATGTGGTCGAGGAATCGGGGGCCGAGCTGATCGTTCTGGCGCGCTACATGCAGATCCTGTCGGACAAGCTCTGCCAGAAGATGTCGGGCAAGATCATCAACATCCACCATTCCTTCCTGCCGAGCTTCAAGGGCGCCAACCCCTACAAGCAGGCCTATGAGCGCGGTGTGAAGCTGATCGGCGCGACCTCGCACTATGTGACCGCGGACCTTGATGAAGGCCCGATCATCGAGCAGGAAACCGTCCGCATCACCCATGCGCAAAGCCCCGAGGATTACGTCAGCCTTGGCCGCGACGTCGAGGCGCTGGTGCTGGCCCGCGCGATCCATGCCCATGTGCAGCACCGCACCTTCATCAATGGCAACAAGACCGTGGTCTTCCCGGCCTCGCCCGGCGGCTACACGTCGGAACGGATGGGCTGAGCGGCGGTCCAAGGCGCGAACGCCCGAAGCGCAAGCGCAGGGCGGGGCACTTGCCAGACAGCGTCGGAAAGTGGGGGGGCTCTGCCCCCCCTTTTGGTTTCACCAAAAGCCCCCCCCGAGATATTTTTAGCAAGATAAAGGGGGCGCGAATTTCAAGGGAGGGACTGCCGAGGGCGCCCTTCCCCCGCCCTCGCGGCATCTTTACGCATCGTGGCTTGACCTTTGACCGCCCAGAGGCCAGCTTGCGCCGACTTCTGGGAGCGCTTCATGGCCACACGCACCGCGCCGTTTTCCGGCTTCGAATTCCTCATCGCCTGGCGCTACCTGCGCGCACGCCGCGCCGAGGGCGGCGTCAGCGTGATGACCTGGATCAGCCTGATCGGCATCATGCTCGGCGTGGCCGCGCTGATCATCACGCTCGCCGTGCGCGCGGGCTTTCGCGCCGAATTCGTCGACACGATTCTGGGCTCGAACGCCCATGTCACGGTCTATTCCGCACCGATGGAAGTGGCGCCCGACACCGACATCTTCTCCAGCCTGATGCCCGATTACGAGGCCCGCGCCGCACGGCTGCTGAAGGTGCCCGGCGTCACCCGGGCCGCGCCGCTGATCCGCGGGCAGGTGATGGCGACGATGAACGACCGCTCGAACGTCGCGGAGGTCTACGGGATCTCCTACGACAACCTGATGACCATTCCCCGCGTCGCCCATTCCGACCAGATCGAGGGCGAGATCGAAAGCTTCGGCCAGGGCATCGCCATGGGCTCGGAACTGGCGCGCGAACTGGGCGTGGCGGCGGGCGATACGGTCAAGCTGATCTCGCCCAATGGCGTGAAGACGCCGTTTGGCGTCTCGCCCCGGGTGAACGCCTATACCGTCGTCTACATCTTCACCGCCGGGCGCTGGGACATCGACCGCACCCGCATCTACATGCCCTTCGCCGAGGCGCAGAGCTTCTTCAACCGCGAGGGCGGCGCCGACGAGATCGAGGTCATGGTCAAGGACCCCGAACATGTCGACGATCTGACGCCCGATCTGATCGCGGCGGGGGGCGCGGGCACGATGCTCTGGAGCTGGCGCGATGCTTCGGGCAGCTTCCTGCGCGCGCTGACGATGGAGGACAACGTGATGTTCGTCATCCTGTCGGTACTGGTCTTGATCGCGACGATGAACATCACCTCGGGGCTGATCATGCTGGTGAAGAACAAGGGCCGCGACATCGGCATCCTGCGCACGATGGGGCTGACCGAGGGCTCGGTGATGCGGGTCTTCTTCCTGTGCGGGGCGTTTACCGGCACGATCGGCACGGCGCTTGGCGTCGGGCTGGGGGTGCTTTTTGCTCTCAACATCAGCCATGTGATGGATGCGGTGAACTGGATCAGCGGCGGCGGCGCCTGGGATCCGTCGATCCGCGGCATCTACGAGCTGCCCGCAAAGCTGCAACTCTGGGACGTGTCCAAGGCAGTGCTTCTGGCGCTTGGCCTGAGCTTCGTCGTGACGATCTTTCCGGCCCGTCGGGCGGCGCGGCTGAACCCGGTGGAGGCGCTGCGCTATGAATGACGTGCTGAAGCTGGAACAGCTGGAAAAGAGCTATAACCACGGCAAGCCGAATGCGATTGCGGTTCTCAAAGGCGCGAATCTGACCATCCCGCGCGGGCAGGTCGTGGCCCTTGTCGCGCCATCGGGGGCGGGGAAATCGACGCTTCTGCACATTGCCGGGCTGCTTGATACGCCCGATTCCGGGCGGGTAATCCTGCAGGGGCAGGACATGACCGGGGCAAAGGACGCCGCCCGCACGGCGGCGCGACGCGAGGCGCTGGGATTCGTCTATCAGTTCCACCACCTGCTGCCCGAATTCACCGCACTGGAGAACATCACCCTGCCGCAGCTGGCAAACGGCACAAGCCGCAAGGCGGCCGAGGCACGGGCGCGCGATCTTTTGGCCCGGGTCGGGCTGACAGAACGGGCCGGGCACCGGCCCTCGGCGCTCTCCGGGGGGGAACAACAGCGCGTGGCCTTCTGTCGGGCGCTGGCCAATGCCCCTGCCCTGCTGCTGGCCGACGAGCCGACGGGCAACCTTGACCCCGCCACCTCGGAGACGGTGTTCTCGGCGCTGATGGAACTCGTGCGGGCGACCGGGCTTTCGGCGCTGATCGCGACGCACAACCTTGAGCTGGCGGCGCGGATGGACCGGGTGCTGCGGCTTTCAGATGGCCAGCTGGTGGAGGCAAAATGATCGTTTACGGCATCAAGACCTGTGGCACGGTGCAAAAGGCGATGGCGGCCCTGACGGCGGCGGGCAAGGCCCCGGTTCTGCGCGACATCCGAAAGGAGCCGCTGACCGCGGACGAACGCGCAGAGTTCATCGCGGCCTTCGGCGAGAAGCTGATCAACCGCAGTTCGACCACTTGGCGGGCGCTCTCCGAGGCCGAGCGCATCGCACCGGTCGAGGTGCTCTTGCAGGCCCATCCGACGCTGATGAAACGTCCGGTGATCCGTGGCAACGGACTCACGCTTGGCTGGGACGCTGCCGCGCAAATGGCTCAATTATAACTCTTTATGACCACTGACACGTCCAACTAATCTCAAAGTTGCCGCGTCTTATAACTTCTGGATTATAGGTCGGCGCGCCTTTTCGCGCTACTTTTCCCATGGGGAAGAGGCGAGACACAGGCAGGACGTCATGACCGCAATTCCGAAGCTGCGGATAGAATATCCGCGGGAGGAAATCCGCTCACAATCGCAGAGCTTCTGGACGCAGCTCGCTTGGGTCAGCGCGGGAGCTTCGCCGCTGATGGCTTGGCGACGGGCTGCGCGGATGAGTGTGGCTGATCTTGCGCGGGCCTCGGGCGTTACTCCCGAGATCATCACGGCGATCGAGTCGCGCGATCACATCCCGAACCGGCTGGAACTGGTGGCCCTTTCGACCTCGCTTGGCCTCAGTGTCGGTGATCTTGAGGACTGAGCCCGGATCGGCCATCGATGCACTTGCAAGCCCTGCCTCGCGGTGGGGCTTTTCGTTTGACCGGGGACGCAGGGGGGCCGCGGGCGAGCAGGCAAGAAAAAAGCCCGCGTGGGCGCCGCGGGCCTTCTCGACGGCAGGAGCGTCGTTCAGAGAAGTTTCAGATCGCCCGCCGACGAGCGGCCGTCGCGCCCCGAGATCAGTTCGAAGCTGATCTTCTGGTTGTCGCTGAGCGACTTCAGCCCGGCGCGTTCCACCGCCGAGATGTGGACGAACACGTCCTTGCCGCCACCATCGGGGGCGATGAAGCCATAGCCCTTGGTGGTGTTGAACCATTTCACGGTTCCGGTAGCCATATCTCTCTCCTCGTATTGGCCCGACGCGACATTGCGCCAGAACGTGCAGCCAGGTCTTCCAAGTCTTCCGGCTGCCCCAAAAGGGAGCGGTAGGAAAGTCCAAGTTCACGCAAGGGGAAGCGTGCCATACACATTCCAAAAAGCAACGGCCAAAGCGCCGCAGGTGCTGATTTCAAGGCCTGCGACATTTTTGCACCTCCAAGTTGAAGGTGGAATAGTTTCAGCGTGTTGCAAGCTACCCAAGACCCGGAACAAAGCTTGAACACCCTGCGCGCACCCGCCTCCCCGCGCCATAGGCGCGCAGGTCTTGAAAAACAAAGAACGCCACAGGTTTCCCTGTGGCGTCCAAGTGTTTCAAGGGTTTTTTCAGCGCAGGTCGGGCGGCGTCGCTTCGGCCTTCAGCGCCGCCACGATCTCGTCGAGACCCACGGTTTCGGTGCGGGTATCGCCCAGACGGCGGACGGAAACGGTGCGCGTCTCGACCTCTTTCGCACCGATGGCGAAGATGTAGGGCACCTTGCCGAGGCTGTGCTCGCGGACCTTGTAGTTGATCTTCTCGTTGCGGGTGTCGCATTCGGCGCGATTCCCCGCCGCGATCAGCGTCGCCGCGACTTCTTCAACATAATCATCCGCGTCCGAGGTGATCGAGGCGACGACGACCTGCCGCGGCGCCAGCCACAGCGGCAGCTTGCCCGCATGCGATTCGATCAAGATGCCGATGAAGCGCTCGAACGACCCCAGACAGGCGCGGTGCAGCATGACCGGGCGGTGCTTGGCGCCGTCCTGACCGATGTAATTCGCATCGAGCCGCTCGGGCAGGTTCGGGTCCACCTGCAGCGTGCCGCATTGCCAGTCGCGGCCGATCGCATCGGTCAGCACGAATTCGAGCTTAGGCCCGTAAAACGCGCCCTCGCCCTCGAAGATCTCATACTCATGCCCCGCCGCGGTGACGGCATTGGCCAGCGCCGCCTCGGCGTGATCCCAGCTTTCCTCGGTCCCGATCCGCTTTTCGGGCCGGGTCGAGAGCTTGATACGCCATTTGTCGAAGCCCAGATCCGCATAGACCGAGGACAGGAACTCGATGAATTTCTTCGTTTCCGCTTCGATCTGATCTTCCATGCAGAAGATATGCGCGTCGTCTTGCGTGAAGCCGCGCACCCGCATGATGCCATGCAGCGCCCCCGAGGGCTCATAGCGCGCGCACGACCCGAATTCCGCCATGCGCAGCGGCAGATCGCGGTAGGACTTCAGCCCGACGTTGAAGATCTGCACATGGCAGGGGCAGTTCATCGGCTTCAGCGCGTTGATCACCTTTTCCCGCGCGCCCTCTTCGTCGACTTCGACGATGAACATGTTCTCGCGGTAGTTTTCCCAGTGCCCCGAGGCCTCCCAGAGCTTGCGGTTCACCACCTGCGGCGTGTTCACCTCGACATATCCATCGGCGCGCTGGCGGCGGCGCATGAAGTCCTGCAGCGTGGTGTAGATCGTCCAGCCATTCGGATGCCAGAACACCTGCCCCGGCGCCTCTTCCTGCATGTGAAAGAGGTCCATCTCGCGGCCCAGCTTGCGGTGGTCGCGTTTGGCGGCCTCCTCAAGCATGGTCAGGTGGGCCTTGAGATCATCACGCGAGCGGAAGGCGATGCCGTAGATGCGCTGCAGCATCGGCCGCGTGCTGTCGCCCAGCCAATAGGCGCCGGCGACATGGGTCAGCTTGAAGGCGTCCGCAGGCACCTGCCCCGTATGTTGCAGGTGCGGGCCGCGGCAAAGATCCTGCCAGCCCCCGTGCCAATACATGCGGATGTTTTCCCCTTCGGGGATGCGGTTCACCAGTTCGACCTTGTAGGGCTCGCCGGTCTTTTCGTAATGCGCGATCGCATCGGCGCGCGACCAGACTTCGGTCTTCACCGGCTCGCGGGCGTTGATGATCTGCTTCATCCGCGCTTCGATCGCGCCCAGATCTTCGGGCGTGAAGGGCTCGGCGCGGTCGAAGTCATAGAACCAGCCGGCATCGCGGACCGGGCCGATGGTGACCTTCACATCCGGCCACAGCTCCTGCACGGCGCGGGCCATGATATGGGCCAGATCGTGCCGGATCAGTTCCAGCGCCGGAACCGGGTCCTTCATCGTGTTGATGGAAATCCGGGCATCCTGCGTGATCGGCCATTGCAGGTCCCAATGCGCGCCATCAAGCTGCGCCGAGATCGCCGCCTTCGCCAGCGAGGGCGAGATCGAGGCCGCCACTTCGGCCGCCGTCACCCCTGCGGGGTAATCGCGTTTGGCACCATCGGGAAAGTGGAGAGAGATCTGGGACATGCGTCCTCCTCGTCGGTTTGGCGGCTACAAAGCGCCCGGTTGCGGGTTATGATGGGGCGGGTATGCGCCGGGGCCGCGGAACTGTCAACCGCGCCGCGCTGCGGGCAGCAGAAAGGGGGGCTCTGCCCCCCTCTTGGCCGCTGGCCAATTCACCCCCCGAGATATTTGGAGCAAGATAAAAGAGTGCCGGATTTATCTTGCCACAAATATCTCGGGGGGAGTCCTGAAAGGACGGGGGGCAGAGCCCCCCTCCCCGGTTTTCACACTCGGTTCAGCTCAGAACCGGAAGCCCGCGCGCACCTGCACGGTGTTGAAGTTGGTGTCGACGCTGCCATCCGAGCCGTCGAAATCGGTGCTGAGTTCGCGGCGCATCAGTTCTGCACCGACCGTCCACTTGTCGTTCACCGCGTAATCGACGCCGAGACCATAGTTCACGCCATCGGCCGCACCATTGCTCTGGCCGTCGCCGTTCTTCCAGTCGCCGCGCGAATAGCCGACGAAGGCATAGGGCAGCGCCTTGCCATAGGCCATCCCGGCGCGGGCCTTCAGGTCGATCATGTTGTCGAACTTGCCCGGCGCCCCATCCAGGTTGAAGTCGGTCGCCTGCGCCGCGATCTCGCCACCGTAGACGAGCGCGCCACGTTGCAGGTTGTAACCGCCAAAGACACCATAGCTGCCGCGACCCATGTCAAAGCCGGTATCGGCCGAGCCCGGGGTCTTGTAGGTGGCGCCACCGCTGGTGGCCGAGCCACCGGTCACACCGGCGTAGAAGCCCTCCCAGGATTGCACCGGCGCGGGCGCCGGGACGGCGGCCACGGGCTCGCTTTCAACCACGGGGGGCGTCAAGCCTCCGGCAAAGGCGGGGGCAGCAAGGCTCGCCATCGCGGCGATCGCAACACTGAGCTTTTTCATCTTTCTCTTCCTTCAACAGAGACTCGTGATGCCCGCAAGATTTGCCTTTTTCCAAACAAGTTCAATATTTTGGTCGGGAACTTCGAAACACGTTCGCTCAAGACCTTGTGCCTTGGGCGTGATGAAAAAGCCCGCGTCCTTGCGGAGCGGGCCCTCTTTTCAATCGCTTCGATGCCGCGAACGGCTCACATTTCAGCGTAGATCTGCACGATGCGATCGACCGCGGCTTCGGCCGACATTTCCTCGCTTTCGCCGGTGCGGCGCGAGGTCAGCTCGACCACGCCGTTGGCCAGACCGCGCGGACCGACGGTGATCCGCCACGGCAGGCCGATCAGATCCATCGTGGCGAATTTCGCCCCCGCCCGCTCGTCGCGGTCGTCGTAAAGCGGGTCGAGGCCCTTCGCCACCAGCGCCTTGTAAAGCCCGGTGCAGGCGGCATCGGTGCCCGCGTCGCCCTGTTTCAGGTTCACGATGCCGACATGGAAGGGCGTGACGCCTTCCGGCCAGATGATGCCCTTGTCGTCATGGTTCGCCTCGATCAGCGCGCCCAGAAGGCGCGAGACGCCGATGCCGTGGCTGCCCATCTCGACCGGCACGCGGGTGCCATCGGGGGTGACGACGGTGGCGCCCATCGATTCCGAATACTTCGTGCCGAAGTAGAAGATCTGCCCGACTTCGATGCCACGTCCGACGCAGCGACGCTCTTCCGGGATCTGGTTGAACACCGACTCGTCATGGGTTTCGTCGGTGCGGGCATAAAGCGTGGTGAATTCCTCGCAGATCGCGGCCACCTGCGCGCGGTCGTCGTAATCGACATCGCGCTTGCCCAGTTTCAGCTCCGGCACCTTGGCATCGTAGAAGACTTCGCTTTCGCCGGTCTGCGCCAGCACGAGGAATTCATGCGTGTTGTCGCCGCCGATCGGGCCCGAGGCGGCGCGCATCGGGATCGCGGTCAGGCCCATGCGCTCGTAGGTGCGCAGGTAGCTGACCATGTGACGGTTGTAGGCGTGCAGCGCATCTTCCTTGGTCAGGTCGAAGTTGTAGCCGTCCTTCATGTAGAATTCGCGGCCGCGCATGACGCCGAAACGCGGGCGGACCTCGTCGCGGAACTTCCACTGGATATGATACAGCGTCAGCGGCAGATCCTTGTAGGACGAGACATGGGCGCGGAAGATGTCGGTGATCATCTCCTCGTTCGTCGGGCCGTAAAGCATGTCGCGGTCGTGACGGTCCTTGATGCGCAGCATTTCCTGACCGTAATCGTCATAGCGTCCGCTTTCGCGCCACAGATCGGCCGGTTGCAGCGTCGGCATCAGAAGCGGGATGTGACCGGCGCGGATCTGCTCTTCATGCACGATCTGCTCGATGCGCTTGAGAACCTTGAAACCAAGCGGCAGCCACGAATAGATCCCCGCCGCCTGCTGCTTGATCATGCCCGCGCGCAGCATGAGCCGGTGCGAGACGATCTGCGCCTCGGCGGGGTTTTCCTTGAGAACGGGGAGGAAGTAGCGGGACAGGCGCATGGACAAGCCTCGGGACAGGGGTTTTCGTTGCGAATGGGGTAGAGGAAAGCCGCGCGCGGGGCAAGATGGGCCGCGGGCGCAGGCGGACGGGCAAGATGGAGCAACAGCGCCAAATCGAACTGGTCACAGGCAGCGATTCGCCTTATAGTTGTATCGCGATCATGGATTTCACCCGATACGCCACCCCACACGTCCGGGCAGGTCGCAGTCAAAGACCCTCGGGCGGCCAGCGACCGCCCGGGACAGACGTCGATACCTTCACAAACGATGTTCAGAAAGGTCGAAACAATGTCGCAAGGTCTCTATCTCGTCACACTCGATTTCGAAACCGGCATGCTCGGCGCGGCTTCGATCCAGCTCGATCTCGCCGTCGATGCCGTCCACCAGACGCTCAGCGGCAGCGTCTCGGGCAGGCTGAAGGAAGGAACGCAGCATCCCATGACCGTTAGCGGGCGGGTGAATGGCGTGACCCACGCCACTGGCCTTGTCCCCACCGTGCTGGTCGGTGCGCTGCAGGGTGAGGTGATGGTCGCGGCGACGGGGGGGCTGATCGGCACTTACCTCGCCCCGTTCTCGGCACAATTCAGCGTCGACAGCGACTGGAACGGCACCGGCGAATTCCGGATCGGCAATGACGCCTATACCTGCCAGGTGACCCGGATCCGCATCTCCGAACCCGCCGAGTGACGACGCAAGCCGGCCTTGCGACCCCGCCCAGGGTCGTAAGGCCGGCAGCGGCATCGCGCAGCTTGCCTGTCGCCGGTCAAGACAGTATCGCCGGGCAGGAATGTCGCTTGCCTGCGAAGGTGTCATCAGGATGAGTCCCGGCCGCCTGCCATTCTTGCGTGATCTGCCCCCGCTGTGGTCGGGGGAGGTGTGGCTGGGGCTGTCGCTTCTGGTGCTGGCACTGGTATCGATCGGGCTGCGCCATCTGCTGCTCCGTCGCCGCCCGCCGATCCTGATCGACGGCTCGAACGTGATGCACTGGTGCGACGGAAAGCCAAGCCTGACCCCGGTGCGGGAGGTTGTCCGGGTGCTTGAGGCGGCCGGGTTCCGCCCCGGCGTCATTTTCGATGCGAATGTCGGTTACAAGCTTGTGGGGCGCTATCGCGACGACCGCCATCTGGCGCACGCGCTTGGCCTGCCCGAGGATCAGGTGCTGGTCGTGCCGAAGGGCGAGCCCGCAGATCTGACGCTTTTGGCCGCCGCGCGCGACATGGGCGCGCGGATCGTGACGAACGACCGCTACCGCGACTGGGCCGAAACCCATCCCGAAATCGCCACGCCCGGCCATCTGATCCGCGGTGGCTGGCGCGATGGCGCGCTTTGGCTCGATCTGCCCGAAGATTGATCGGCGAAATCCGCCACATCCGCGCCTTGAGCGGAAAATTTCATTTGGCCTCAGGGCAAAGCCTTGCCATCCTGCGCACATGACTCAAGCGCCCTTCCTGATCGAAAGTGACCATGCGCTGCTGCGCCACCACCTGCGCGGCATTCGCATCATCGAGCTGCGCCAGATCGGCGGCACGCCCGAACACGGCGCCGAAATGATGGCGCATCTGGAAAACCTCGGCTTTGCGGTGAAATTCCGCAAACTCGAACGCATGTCGCCGCCACCGCTGCTGCGCATCGCCTTCCGCTATCCCGGCCCCGGCACGGCCGAAATGACCATCGCCCCTGACGTCGGCGCCTGAAGCGCCGGGGCGCCCCCGACGTCGGCCGCGGATCCAGCGTCGTTTCACGCCATCGGCACTTGCAACCGCAGCGCAAAACCCCGATTTTGCGCCGGTAATCGCAAGGAGAGGCGCATGGCCCTGCCGGTTCGCAGCCAAATCACCATCTGGGGCATCGCGGCTGCGGTGCTGGTTCTGGTGCTGTGGAAACTGGGCGATGTGCTGCTGCCCTTCCTTGTCGGCGGCGCCATCGCCTATTTCCTTGATCCGCTCGCCGACCGGCTGGAGCGCGCGGGCCTGTCGCGGACGCTCGCCACCACCACCATCGCCCTGATCGCGACGCTGGCGCTGGTGGTTCTGGCGCTTGCCATCGCGCCGCTGCTGGTACGCCAGCTGATCGGGCTGGTCGAGACCGCCCCGGCGATCGCCGCCCGGCTGCAAAGCTTCCTTGTCACCACTTTCCCCTCGATCATGGAGCATGGCTCGGTGATCAACGACTCGCTGGCAAGCCTTGGCAATGCGATCAAGGCGCGGGGCGGAGAGCTGGCGCAGGGGCTTTTGTCCTCGGCGATGACGCTGGTGAATGCGGTCGTCTTCATCGTCGTCGTGCCGGTCGTGACCTTCTACATGCTGCTCGACTGGGACCGGATGGTGGCGCAGATCGACGGGCTTATGCCGCTTGATCACGCGCCGACGATCCGCAAGCTCGGGCAGGATATCGACCGGGTGCTGTCGGGCTTCGTGCGCGGGCAGGTCTCGGTCTGTCTGATCCTGGGCGCCTTTTACGCCGCGGGGCTGATGGCGGCGGGGCTGAGCTTTGGCCTGCTTGCGGGCGCCATTGCCGGGGCGCTGACCTTCATTCCTTACGTCGGCGCGCTGGTCGGCGGCGTGCTGGCGATCGGGCTCGCGCTGTTTCAGTTCTGGGGCGACTGGATGTCGATCGGCATCGTCGCCGGGATCTTCGCCATCGGCCAGTTCCTTGAAGGCAACGTCATCACCCCCCGCCTTGTCGGCAATTCCGTCGGCCTGCATCCGCTTTGGCTGATCTTCGCGCTGTCGGCGTTTGGCACGCTTTTCGGCTTTGTCGGCATGCTGGTCGCGGTGCCGGTCTCGGCGGTGATCGGCGTCTTGATCCGCTTTGCGATCGAGCATTACCGGCAGGGGCGGCTTTACCGCGGCCTTGCCGGGCTGGACGAGGCGCCGACGACGCTCTCGGACGCGACCGAGGACAAGGCCTGACATGCCCCGCCAGTTGACCCTGCCCTTGCCGGTGCGTGTCGCCGAGGGACGCGAGGATTTCTTCGTCGCCCCCGCCAATGCGCTGGCGCTGAGCCTGCTCGATGCGCCGGAAAACTGGCCGCAAGGGCGGATGCTGCTGCTTGGCCCCGAGGGCGCGGGCAAAAGCCATCTGGCCGCGATCTGGGCCGCCGAGCGCGGCGCGGCGCTGCGCACCGCCCGTGATCTGACCCCCGAAACCGTGGCGGTGCTCGCCGCTGCAGGCGCCGTGGTGATCGAGGATGCGCAGCGCCTGGCCGGTCACGCTGCGGCGGAACAGGCGCTTTTTCATCTGCTGAACCTGACCGCGGCCGAGGGCGGGCGCTGCCTGATGACCGCCCCCTGCCCGCCGCGCGATTGGGGCATAAGGCTCCCTGATCTGAAAAGCCGTCTCGATGCCACGCAATCGGTGCGCATCGCGCCGCCCGACGAGGCGCTTCTGGCCGCCGTGCTGGTCAAGCTTTTCGCCGACCGGCAACTGACCGTGCCGCACAGCCTGATCGACTGGCTGGTTCTGCGCATGGAGCGCTCGCTCGGCATGGCGCGGAGCGTCGTTGCGGCGCTTGACGCAAGGGCCTTGGCCGAGGGGCGCGCAATTACCCGTGCGATGGCTGCTGAAGTGCTGGACAGCCTGCAAGGCTGAAGCCAAACTGTCATCGCGCCGTTACAAACGAGAAGCATAAGCGCCCCATGACACTCGCCGATTTCCTTGCCGCCCCCTACCCCGCCCCCGTCGCGATTCCAGATGAAGAACGCGTTGGTCCGAAACGCTTTTTCAACCGGGAACTGAGCTGGCTCGCCTTCAACTGGCGCGTGCTCGAAGAGGCGGCGAACCCGCGCGTGCCGCTTCTGGAACGGCTGCGCTTCCTGTCGATCTCGGCCAACAACCTTGATGAATTCTACACCGTCCGCGTTGCGGGGCTGATGGAACTGGTGCGCGAGCGCAATATCGTGCCCTCGGACGACGGTCTGACGCCCGCCGAACAGCTGGTGCTGATCAACGCCGACGCGCGCAAGCTGATGGAAACGCAGCAGACGACCTTCAACAAGCTGCGCCGCGAGATGGAAGCCGAGGGCATCCAGCTGCTGACCCGCACCAAGATCAACGCCGCCGACCGGGCCTTCCTGTCCGAGCACTTTCTGGCCAATGTCTTCCCGGTGCTGTCGCCGCTCGCCATCGACCCGGCCCACCCCTTCCCCTTCATTCCGAACACCGGCTTCTGTCTGGCGCTGGAACTCGAACGCGAAGTGGACAAGCGCCGGATGCAGGCTCTGCTGCCGATCCCGCAGCAGATCGCCCGTTTCGTGCGCCTGCCCGGCGAGGCCCGCTTCCTGCCGCTGGAAGAACTGCTGCTGCTGCATCTCGGCATGCTCTTTCCCGGCTATACCGACACCGGCCATTGCGCCTTCCGGGTGCTGCGCGACAGCGATCTTGAAGTCGAAGACGAGGCCGAAGATCTGGTGCGCGAGTTTGAAACCGCGCTGAAACGGCGTCGTCGTGGTCAGGTGATCCGGCTCAAGATCACCTCGGGCGCGCCCGAGGCGCTGCGCCGACTGATCATGGACGAATTGCAAGTCGCCCCCGATGCCGTGGTCGAAGTGAAGGGCCTTCTGGGCATCGCCGATCTGTCGCAGCTGGTGCTGAACACCCGCCCCGACCTGCTCTGGCCGCCGTTCAGCCCACGCGTGCCCGAACGGGTCGAGGATCACGCCGGCGACATGTTCGCCGCGATCCGGCAGAAGGACATCCTGCTGCATCACCCCTACGAAACCTTCGATCTGGTGATCCGCTTCCTCAATCAGGCGGCGCATGACCCGAACGTGCTGGCGATCAAGCAGACGCTCTACCGGACCTCGAAAGACAGCCCCGTCGTCGATGCGCTCTGCGAAGCGGCCGAGTCGGGCAAGTCGGTGACGGCGCTCGTGGAACTCAAGGCGCGCTTTGACGAGGCCGCGAACATCCGCCAGTCGCGGCGGCTCGAACGCGCCGGGGCGCATGTGGTCTATGGCTTCATGCATCTGAAAACGCATGCGAAAATCTCGACCGTGGTGCGGCGCGAAGGCGATACGCTGGTGACCTATACCCATTACGGCACCGGCAACTATCACCCGATCACCGCGCGGATCTACACCGACCTGAGCTTCTTCACCTGCGATGCGCAGCTCGGCCGCGACGCGACCAAGGTGTTCAACTACCTCTCGGGCTACGTGCAGCCCGAGGGGCTGGAAAACCTTGCGATCTCGCCGATCACGTTGAAGCCGCGGCTGCTGGAGCTGATCGCGGCGGAAAGCGATCATGCGCAGGCGGGCCGTCCGGCCGAGATCTGGGCGAAGATGAACAGCCTGATCGACCCCGAGGTGATCGACGCGCTTTATGCCGCCTCGAATGCCGGGGTGAAGATCTCGATCGTCACCCGCGGCATCTGCGGGCTGCGGCCCGGCATCAAGGGCCTGTCCGAGAATATCCGGGTCAAGTCGATCGTCGGGCGCTTCCTTGAGCATTCGCGGATCGTCTGTTTTGGCAACGGCCACGGCCTGCCTTCGGAGCAGGCGCGGGTCTTCATGTCCTCGGCCGACTGGATGGGGCGCAACCTGATGCGGCGGGTCGAAACGCTGGTCGAGGCGAAGAACGAGACGGTGAAGGCGCAGATCGTCGGGCAGATCATGACCGCGAACATGGCCGATACCGCGCAAAGCTGGCTTTTGGGCCCCGATGGCAACTACACCCGCCATCTGCCTGAAGGAAAAGAGCTTTTCTCCTGCCACCGCTACTTCATGGAAAATCCCTCGCTCTCTGGTCGCGGATCGGCCGGGGCAAAGGACGTTCCTGCCCTTGCTCATTCCCCCTTAGACACGATAAGTTGATACCGCTCACACCCGGTTACGACTCAGCAGGCTGCCCGATGAACGCAAAGACCGTTGCCCCGCATTCGGACAACGAAGACTGGGATCCGTTCGGCCGCGAACTCTTCGACGACCCTTCGGCGCGGGCGCTGTCCCGCGTGGGTGTTGTCGATGTGGGATCGAACTCGGTGCGGATGGTGGTCTTTGACGGCGCCGCCCGCTCGCCCGCCTATTTCTACAACGAAAAGGTGATGGCGGGGCTGGGTCAGGGGCTGGCCGAGACCGGGATGCTGTTTCCCAAGGGCCGCGCCCGGGCGCTGGCCGCACTGAAGCGCTTCGCGCTTCTGGCGAAGGGCATGGACATCGGCCCCCTCACCTGTGTCGCCACCGCCGCCGTGCGCGAGGCGAAGGACGGGCCGGAGTTCCAGAAACAGGTCGAGCATGAAACCGGCCTGCGTCTGCATGTAATCGACGGCGCCGAGGAGGCGCGGCTCTCGGCGCAGGGGGTGCTCGTCGGCTGGCCCGAGGCGCAGGGGATCATCTGCGATATCGGCGGCAACTCGATGGAACTCGCCGTTCTGGGCGGCGGTCAGGTCGGCGCGCGGGCAACCTCGCCCTTGGGGCCTTTCCGGCTGCAACAGGTCAAGGGCGGCCGCAAGGAACTGACCGCGCATATCCGCGAGCACATGGCGAAGCTTGTCACCGCCGTCGGGCTGGGCCACGAGCGGCTTTATCTGGTCGGCGGGTCTTGGCGGGCGATTGCCCGGCTCGACATGGAGCGGCGCAATTATCCGCTTCTGGTGCTGCACGAATACCGGATGGACCCGGAAAACCTGCTGAAAACACTCGACTGGATCGGCAAGCAGGACATGACGGCGTTGCGCACGAAAACCGGCACCTCGGAAGCGCGGATGGAGCTGGTGCCTTTGGCCGCGATGGTGCTGCGCGAGCTGATCGAGACCTTCAAGCCGAAGGAGATCGACGTTTCCTCCTATGGCATCCGCGAAGGCCTGCTTTACGAAAAGATGCCCGACAAACTGCGTGCCCGCGATCCGCTGATCGAGGCGTGTCGGCATGCCGAACGCACGATGTCGCGGCTGCCGGGCTTCGGCAAACGGCTGCATGCCTTCATCGAGCCGCTCTTTGGCGAAGTCTCGCCGAAACGCTACCGACTTATGCGGGCGGCCTGTCTGTTGCACGACACCACCTGGCGCACTCACCCCGACTACCGCGCAGAGGCCTGTTTCGACAATGTGACCCGCGCCAACATGGCCGCGCTGAGCCACCCCGAGCGGGTGTTTCTGGGGGTCTCGCTCTTGCACCGCTACAAGAATTCGCGCGCGGGCAGCCGGTTCGAGCCGCTTTTCACGCTGCTCTCGCCCGAACAGCTGCGCGAGGCGGAGATTCTGGGCAAGGCGATGCGCTTTGGCGCGATGTTCTCGATTCAGGACCCGGGCGACGCCGGGGAGCTGAGCTACAACGCCACGACGAATGCAATCGAACTGCGGCTGACGAAACGCGGCGCGGGGCTCTTTGGCGAAGTGGCCGAGGCGCGCTTCGCCTCGCTCGCCGCCGCGATGAAGGCCACGCCGATGGTGGTGCTGCCCGGCTGATCGACCGATTACAGATCCGTGACCGGCCCCGGCATCGCTGGCTTCGCCCGATCATCGGGCGCAGGCAGCGGCGGCGGTTTCGGTGCGCCCGGCAGGCGGCGGATCACGATATCGCCGTTCGGCAGCCGCTCGGGCGCCTGATAGTTCCGCACATCGTCAATGAGCGCCATAATCTGCCGCAGCTTCGGCCCAAGCTGTTCTGCCGCCTCGCCCAGACCCTTTTGCATGTCGTCAATATCGGGCGCCATTTCCTGCAAAAGCCCGCGCAGGAACATGTCCGCCCCCCGCTCGACCAACGACTTGCCCGCCGCCATGTCATCGCGCGGCGTGGGCGCGGGCACGTCCACCTCGGGCGGGGAAACAGGCTTCGGCGCTTCCTCGGCCCAAACGAACCAACCGCCCAGAGCGAGGGCGGCGCAGGCAGATCCCAAAAGAAGCGCACGCGGTTTCATGTGCCCAATATAGGCGCCTCAAAGCGCCAAATCCACCGAGACCGGAAAATGATCCGAGGCCTGCAGCAACGCCTCGCGCAATTCCGCCACCCGGTAACAACCCGGATCGTCAAACGGATGCCAGATCCGCCACTTCGGTGCATGAGCGCACAAATCGGGCGAGAGCGCGATGTAATCGAGCATCGCCGAGAAATATTGCCCCGGCGGCGGCTCGGGGATGAAAAACCGCGCCGAAGCGGGCAGCGCCGTCGTCTTGCCGCGCGGCAGCCTTGCATGCGGATCATACAGCGCCCGTGCGGGCGGCCCGCCCGTGCCCAGAACGATCTCAAGCCCCGAGCGGCCGAACAGCGCCTCGTATTCGTCAAGCCCCGGCCCGTCGTTGAAATCGCCGAGCACGATCAGGCTGTCGCCCGCATCGAGCACCTCATCGACCCGACGCCGCAGCCACAGACATTGCGCCAGCTGCTTGCGCCGGTTTTCGATCGCCAGCCGCACCTCGCCCGCCCGATCCGTCGCGCCATGCGGCGCCTTCGATTTCAGATGCACCCCGATCAGCCGCAACCGCCTGCCCGCGGCAGGGCCGGTCAGCACCTCCAATTGCATCTCGAGCGGCGGTTTCGAAAAATGCACCGTGTCGAGGCGATCATCGATATCCAGATCGATCTGCAGCGACAGATCGAACCGCGGCGCGGTGGCGCTGCCCTCGGAGGGCTCATGCGAGAGGCAGAGCACATCGGGGTCGTAAAGCGCGGCAATCTCCTGCTGGGTGTCGTTCTCGAAGCCAAGCAGCGCCCGGCGCTGCCGCAGCCCGTATTTTGCCGCGAAAGCTTCGAGCATCGCCACGGTCTTGCGGCGCATGTTGTTGTCGGGGGCCTCGATGATCACGATGCAATCGGCCTCAATCGCGGTGAAGACGATGCCGAGCGCGCCCAGCTGCTCGGCCCGGGTGACGCCATAGCGCCCGGAATCCTGCGCATCTTCCAGAATCCGGCCGCGCCGGTCAAAGAGCGCGGTGAACCATTCGACATTGTAACAGGCGATCCGCATCAGAGCGCCGCCTGTTTCGCCCCGGCCGAGATTTCGTCCCAGGCGCGGTTGAGCGCGATCACCCGCTCCTCGGCCAGTTTCACCGCCTCGGGCGGCAGGCCGCGCGCCATCGCGCGATCGGGGTGGGCCTCGCGCACCATCGCCTTCCACTGCGCCCGTGCCGCCGCCAGATCGCTGCCCGGCGCCAGTTCCAGCACCGACCACGGATCGGGTGCGGCATCGGGCACATAGGTGGCGCGGATCGAGCGGAAACAGGCCTCATCCAGCCCGAAGATCGACGAGACCTCCTGCAGGAAGGCATCTTCATTCTCGTGATATTCGCCATCCGCCATCGCGATGGTGAACAGCCCTTCGAGCAGATCCTGCAGCACCGGCGCGCCGGGGCCGAACATCGCGGCGATCTTGCGGGCGTAAGCGTCAAACCCCGCCACATCGGTCCGCGCCATGTCGAAGACGCGGGCGGCATTCTGTTCCTCGCCCGGCGGGATCTGGAAGATACGGCGGAACGCCGTCACCTCGTCGCGCGTCACTTGCCCATCGGCCTTGGCCATCTTGGCACCAAGCGCAATCACCGCGATGGTGAAGGCCACGGTGCGTTCGGGCGCGGTCTTGAGATGATCGAAAACCGCCGAGAGCCCCTCGCCCCGGGCGAGAGCCGAAAGCGCCTCGCCGATGCGGGCCCAGAGAGAAAGCGGCTTGTCCATGCGGTCAGTCTAAAACGTCACAGCAGCTTTTGCATCAGCACAAGGTCGATAAATCGCCCGAATTTGTACCCGGCCTGCGCAATCCGCCCGGCCTCGACATAGCCGACGGCGGCATGAAAGGCGAGACCGGCAGGGTTTTCCGCCGAGACGCCCGCCACCATCAGATGCACGCCACGGGCGCGGGCGTGATCCTCGATCGCGGCCATCAGCGCGCGACCGACGCCCTTGCCGCGCGCCTGCGCCGACAGAATGATCGTGTGTTCCATCGAGCGCGCATAGCCGAGCCCCTTGCGGAACTGGTCATAGCTCGCAAAGCCCAGCACCTGCCCGTCGATCTCGGCGACGACAAAGGCCCGGTCATCGCCCTGCCGGGCGGCGATCTGCGCGGTCAGGCTCTCGACCGTGTGCGGGGTCGGCGAAAACCCCACCGTCGCGGTTTCAATGAGCGGATTCCAGAAGGCGAGAATGGCCGGAACATCGGCGCGCGTGGCAGGGCGGATCATCGGGCGACTCCTTTCGCGCACCATGACCCGCTGTTGCGGCAGATGCAATCGCGGCCGTGGGGGCGGAAAACGACGCCCGAAAAGGTCGATTTTTCTTGAACGGGGGCGCTCAGACCCCATGTCGGAGAGGAGAACACAGGGACAGGAGAGGCCGTGCTGGGACGGATCGAGAAATTATTCGCGCATGAGGCCGCCGGTGGCATCGTGCTGATGCTGGCGACGGCGCTGGCGCTGGTGCTGGCGAACACCGATCTTTCAGGGCTTTACGCGCAGGTCCTGCATCTGAAATTCACCATCGCTTTGGGCGAGACCGCGCTCTCGAAGCCGCTGATCCTGTGGATCAACGACGGGCTGATGGCGGTCTTTTTCCTGCTTGTCGGGCTGGAGTTGAAGCACGAGATGCGCGAGGGGCGGCTGAAGACGCCCTCGAACGTGGTGCTGCCCGGGGTGGCGGCGCTGGGGGGCATGCTGGCGCCCGCGCTGATCTATCTGGCCTTCACCTGGTCCGATCCGCTGCACCGGACCGGCTGGGCGATCCCGACCGCGACCGACATCGCCTTTGCGGTCGGCGTCGTGGCGCTTCTGGGCAAACGGGTGCCACCGGCGCTGAAGCTTTTTCTCTTGACGCTGGCGATCCTCGATGACCTTGGCGCCATTCTGGTGATCGCGCTGTTCTACACGGCCGAGCTGAAGCCCGTCTATCTGGCGCTGGCGCTGATCCCGATTGCGCTGATGGCGCTCAGGCTCTGGATGGGCGCGCATCGGATTGCGCCGACGCTGATCCTCGGCGCGGTGCTCTGGGTGCTGGTGCTGAAATCCGGGGTACATGCGACGCTGGCGGGGGTGGTCACGGCCTTCTTCCTGCCGATCCGCGACCGCTATGGCAAGTCGCCGCTTCATGCGCTCGAACATGCGCTGGCGCCCTATGTCGCCTTCCTGATCGTGCCGATCTTCGCGCTGGCCAATGCGGGCGTGGGGCTGACGGGCCTTGGCCTTGGCGATCTCGCGGCGCCGCTGCCCTTGGCGATCGCGCTGGGTCTGGTGATCGGCAAGCAACTCGGCGTCTTCGGCGCCACTTTCGCGCTGGTGAAACTGGGCTTTGCCCGCCTGCCCGAGGGGGCAAGCTGGCTCCAGCTTTACGGCATCGCCGCGCTCGCCGGGATCGGCTTCACCATGTCGCTCTTCATCGGCTCGCTGAATTTCGAAACCGATGCGCAGATGAACGCGGTGCGGCTGGGGGTTCTGGCGGGCTCGCTCGTCTCGGCCCTCGTGGGCTTTGCGGTGCTGCGCCTTGCCCCGCAACGGGCCGCATAGGGGGGGGCGCTGCCCCCCTCTTCCCTGCGGGAAGCCCCCCCGGGATATTTTCGGCAAGATAAATCAGCACGAAAAAGGCGCCCCTTTCGGAGCGCCTTTTGCTTTTATCTTGCCCCAAATATCTCGGGGGAGTCCGAAGGACGGGGGCAGAGCCCCCTCTCCGGTGTCAGCTGCGCGCGGCGCGGATCAGATCGAGGATTTCGCGCGCCGCGGCGGGGGATGTTGGTCCCCGGCCCGAAGATCGCCTTCACCCCGGCCGCTTTCAGGAAATCGTAGTCCTGCTGCGGGATCACGCCGCCGCAGATGACGAGGATATCCTCGGCGCCCTTTTCCTTCAGCGCTTCGATCAGCTTCGGCGCCAGCGTCTTGTGCCCCGCGGCGAGCGAGGAAATGCCGACGACATGCACGTCGTTGTCGACCGCATCCTGCGCCGCTTCCTCGGGGGTCTGGAACAGCGTGCCCACGTCGACGTCGAAGCCGATGTCGGCAAAGGCCGTCGCGATCACCTTGGCGCCGCGGTCATGGCCATCCTGCCCCATCTTCACGACGAGCATCCGCGGACGGCGCCCCTCGGCCTCGGCGAAGCTGTTCACATCGGCCTGGATCTGCGCAAAGCCCTGATCGCCTTCGTAAGCCGCACCATAGACGCCCGAGAGCGTCTTCACCTCGGCGCGGTGACGCCCGAAGATTTCTTCCATCGCCATCGAGATTTCCCCCACCGAGGCCCGGGCGCGGGCCGCATCGACGGCGGCTTCGAGAAGGTTGCCGCCTTCTTTCGCCCGCCGGGTGACTTCGGCCAGAGCGGCCGCACATTTCGCTTCGTCGCGGGTCGCGCGCATCTGCGTCAGCCGCGCGATCTGGCTTTCCCGCACCGCCATGTTGTCGATGTCGAGAATGTCGAGATGCTCTTCCTTGGCGAGACGATACTTGTTCACGCCAACGATCACATCCTCGCCGCGGTCGATCGCGGCCTGACGCTTGGCGGCCGATTCCTCGATCCGCAGTTTCGGCATCCCCGAGGCCACGGCCTTGGTCATGCCGCCCATCGCCTCGACTTCCTCGATCAGCGCCCAGGCCTTTTCGGCCAGTTCCGCCGTCAGCGCCTCGACATAATAGCTGCCCGCGAGCGGATCGACGACCTTGGTGACGCCGGTCTCTTCCTGCAGGATGATCTGGGTGTTGCGCGCGATCCGGGCCGAGAATTCGGTCGGCAGCGCGATCGCCTCGTCGAGCGCGTTGGTGTGCAGCGACTGCGTGCCACCGAGCGCCGCCGACATCGCCTCGTAAGCGGTGCGGATGACGTTGTTGTAGGGGTCTTGCTCCTGCAAGCTGACGCCCGAGGTCTGGCAGTGGGTGCGCAGCATCAGCGAGCCGGGTTTCTTCGGCTCGAATTCCGACATGATGCGGTGCCACAAGAGCCGCGCCGCCCGCAGCTTCGCCGCTTCCATGAAGAAGTTCATGCCGATGGCGAAGAAGAACGACAGCCGCCCGGCGAAATCATCGACGTTCATGCCGCGCGCCAGCGCCGCGCGCACATATTCGCGCCCGTCGGCCAGCGTATAGGCCAGCTCCTGCACCAGGTTCGCGCCCGCTTCCTGCATGTGATAGCCGGAAATCGAGATCGAGTTGAACTTCGGCATCTCTTTCGAAGTGTATTCGATGATATCCGCAATGATCCGCATCGAGGGTTCGGGCGGATAGATATAGGTGTTGCGGACCATGAACTCCTTGAGGATGTCGTTCTGGATCGTGCCGGACAGCAGCGACCGGTCCACACCCTGTTCTTCGCCCGTGACGATGAAGTTGGCCAGGATCGGGATCACCGCACCGTTCATCGTCATCGAGACCGAGACCTTTTCGAGCGGGATACCGTCGAACAGGATCTTCATGTCTTCGACCGAGTCAATCGCCACACCGGCCTTGCCGACATCGCCGACGACGCGCGGGTGGTCGCTGTCATAGCCGCGGTGGGTGGCCAGATCGAACGCGACCGAGACGCCCTGTTGCCCCGCCGCCAGCGCTTTGCGGTAGAAGGCGTTGCTTTCCTCGGCGGTCGAGAAGCCCGCATATTGCCGGATCGTCCAGGGACGGCCCGCATACATCGTCGCCCGCACGCCGCGGGTGAAGGGGGCGATGCCCGGCAGCGTGCCCATATGCGGCAGGTCCGCGGTGTCTTCCTCGGTGTAAAGCGGTTTGACCGCGATGCCTTCGAGCGTGTTCCAGGTCAGGCTGTCGGGCGAGCGGCCCTTGAGTTCCTTTTCGGCCAGCTTGCGCCAGCCCTCCATCTTGTCGGTCATGTCGAGCCTCGTTTCGGGGGCAAAGGCCGGGGGGGCGCCCCCCTCCCGGCCGGTCCATTCAGTTCTCAGACGGGGAAGGCCCCGGCCTCATTCGAATTCCATGATGATGTCATCGACCTTCAGCGAGGCACCGGCCACGCAGTTGATCTTCTTCACCACGCCCTTGCGCTCGGCCTTGAGGATGTTTTCCATCTTCATGGCTTCGACGGTGGCCAGCGCCTGACCTTCCTGCACTTCCTGACCTTCCTCGACCGAGATCTTCACGATCAGGCCGGGCATCGGGCAGAGCAGGAATTTCGAGGTATCCGGCGGCAGTTTTTCCGGCATCAGAAGCGCCAGATCGTGCTGGCGCGGCGTGCGCACATGCACCTTCAGATCGGCGCCGCGGACGCGGATGCGGAAGCCCATCGGGATCTTGCCGACCTTCAGCACCAGGGGCTCGCCACCGACCGAGAGTTTCGCCAGCGATTTGCCCGGGGTCCAGTCGCTTTCGACGCGCAGGGTCATGCCATCGGCGAAAGTCACGGTCGAGCCCGCCTTGTCGGCAGCGATCTTCAGCGGGAAGCTTTCGCCTTGCAGCGAGACCACCCAATCGTCGCCCACCCGGCGCTCGTGGTTGCCGAGCGTGCCCGAGATCTTGGTGCGACGGATTTCGGCGACGCGGTTCATCGCGGCGGTGGCGGCGGCGACGCGTTTCAGCATCGTTTCGCCCAGCGTCACGCCCTGGAAGCCCTCGGGGTATTCCTCGGCGATGAAGGCGGTGGTGATGTTGCCTTCGACAAAGCGGTCATGGTCCATCACCGCCGCGCAGAACGGCAGGTTGTGGCCGATGCCTTCGACTTCGAACGTGTCGAGGGCCAGACGCATTTCCTCGATCGCGGCTTCGCGGGTCGGGCCCCAGGTGCAAAGTTTCGCGATCATCGGGTCGTAATACATCGAGATCTCGCCGCCCTCATAGACGCCGGTATCGTTGCGCACGATCCCGCCCGAGGCGGTCGGCCCTTCAACCGGGGGCTTGTACTTCGTCAGGCGCCCGATCGAGGGCAGGAAGTTGCGATAGGGATCTTCGGCGTAAAGGCGGCTTTCCATCGCCCAGCCGTTGATACCGATATCTTCTTGCTTGAAGGGCAGCGGTTCCCCGGCGGCGACGCGGATCATCATCTCGACAAGGTCGATGCCGGTGATCAGTTCGGTGACCGGATGTTCCACCTGCAGACGGGTGTTCATTTCAAGGAAGTAGAAGTTGCGGTTGCCGTCGACGATGAATTCCACGGTCCCGGCCGAGGTGTAGCCCACCGCCTTGGCAAGGGCACAAGCCTGTTCGCCCATCGCCTTGCGGGTGGCCGGGTCGAGGAAGGGCGAGGGCGCCTCTTCGATGACCTTCTGGTTGCGGCGCTGGATCGAGCATTCGCGCTCGTTCAGATAGACGCAATTACCGTGCTGGTCGGCCAGCACCTGAATTTCGATGTGGCGCGGTTGCGTCACGAATTTCTCGATGAAGATGCGGTCATCGCCGAAGGAGGCCGCGGCTTCGTTCTTCGAGGACTGGAAGCCTTCGCGGGCTTCGGCCTCGTTCCACGCGATCCGCATGCCTTTGCCGCCGCCGCCAGCCGAGGCCTTGATCATCACCGGATAGCCGATTTCGTTCGAAATCTTCACCGCTTCATCGGCGTCGGCGATCAGGCCCATGTAGCCCGGAACGGTGCTCACACCGGCTTCCTTGGCGAGTTTCTTCGAGGTGATCTTGTCGCCCATCGCTTCGATCGCGGGCGACGGCGGGCCGACGAAGATCACGCCCGCGGCTTCCAGCGCGGCGGCGAAGTCGCGACGTTCCGACAGGAAGCCGTAGCCCGGGTGCACGGCCTCGGCGCCGGTGGCCTTGATAGCCGCCATGATCTTGTCGATCACGATATAGGACTGGTTCGCGGGCGGCGGGCCGATGTGAACGGCCTCATCCGCCATCTTGACATGCAGCGCCTGCGCATCGGCGTCGGAATAGACGGCCACCGTCTTGATGCCCATCTTGCGCGCCGATTTGATGACGCGGCAGGCGATCTCGCCGCGGTTGGCGATCAGGATTTTCTTGAACATGGTCAGTCCCTTCCTCCGGGCGCGGATTGGCCCGCGCCCCCTTTCGTGATGTCATGTGCCGTCAAGGCGGGCGAAACGAAACGCCACCGAGGGGGGAACCCTCGATGGCGGCATGAGTTTGCGACCCGCGCAGGCGGGTGGATGGTCGTGCGCTCAGCGGTAGCAGGGACCGCCGACGCCAGCGTTGCAGCTGGCGCCACCGGCAAGGGCGCCAAGAGCAGCCCCGGCGACCATGTTCTGATCGGTCGCATCCGCAATGATGGCCCCGGCCGCACCACCGGCAAGGGCGCGCTCGCCCTGGGTTTCCATGCAGCCGGCCAGAGCCGAAGCCGCGACGAGGGCGAGAAGAAGGGAAGTGCCACGCATGAGTATTTGCCTCCAGAAAGGGTTATGATTGACCCAGAGTCTAGCGCATCAACGCGGCAGCACAACGGATAGTTCCGCGGCAAGAAACAAACTTGTTCCGCATCGGCAAGGGTTTGCCAATCGGTTCCCGCGCGGGGGGGCGCGGCAGACATGTGGCGCGGCCCGGCTGAAAAGCCGGACCGCGACAGCAAGACGCTAACATGGAGGTTGGACGGCGCGGCTTCGAAACACGCCATCTGCATCCCGATATGGGGCGCAAAAAACGTATTGCCAGAGGCGGGCCCGAAAGCCCCGCCAAAATCGGCGGTTTTTTGCCGATATGCCGTCCGCACCCCGGTCATTCCCAGTCGTCCTCCGCGTCGTCCTCATCCCATTCGAAGGCGTCAGGATCGGCGAAAACTTCCGGGAAGCTCGCCTCGGCGCGCTTGCGGTCGATGCGCAGAAGTTGCTCGTAGCTGCAGGGATCGGCGGGTTCGGAGGCCCAGACGACCTCGCGCCCGATCAGCCAGGACAGGCGACCGGCATCAAGGTTGCCCCGCTCGAAGGGCTCTTCGCCAAAATGGTTCCACAGGGCCGCCATGAAGCCCGCATCGGCGCGACGGTCGGGCGCGGCCCGATCCTTGTAGCGCTCGCGGCGGACAATCTTGGTGGCGCCTTTCTTGGCATTGGCGCGACGGATGGTGAACTGGAAATCGGTGCCGGGAAGACGCCCCGGGAAGCCACGGTGTTTCAGCATGATGTGCCCCTTTCCAGCGCGGGGTCGCACATCAGACCCGTCCCGCGCAAGCGCGGAACGGGAAGGCCGGGGGCATGGGGCTCGCCCTGCCCCCGAAACCGATTACTTGTACTTGCCGGTTTGAGCCGGTTCGACGGTGACCGGAGCGACCGGCTCGGTTTTGGGCGCGCAAGCGGCCACGAAAGCGATCGCAACGAGAGCGAAGAGGACTTTGTTCGACATGGGTATCTCCTGTCAGGACCTCCGACGACACGGAACGCTCCGCCCATCTGGTCCTGGATTGTCATTGTTCGGATCGGATGATTCCGATCGGGCGCAGATTTACCGCGCGTTACGTGCGGGCTGAAGCGAAAAGCGCGTGAACACAAAAGTTTCGGGGCCACCGTGACCGGCCCCCCACCCTTTTTGTGCTGGCGCGACATCGCCATCAGAAAAGCTCCCATTGGCAGGCCCCATCGGAGATGGAATAGGCCTCGAAAAATTGCACCGCGGTTTCATCGGAAGCCCCGAACGGCACCACGCGGTCGGCCAGATCGAGGACAAGCTCAGCCGGTTGCGGCCCGGTCTTTGCAACCCGCGGCAAGGCCCAGCCATCGCACAGCGCCTGCAGATCGGCCGAGGCCTTCTCGGCATCGTAGCCCGCCCCGGCCACCTCTGGAGCGACGAAACGGAAGCGCAGGGTCAGCCCCTGCGGACCGGCGGTGTCGATCCGGGTTTCGAGCCAGTGCAGCGCGATCCCCGAGGGCACGGCAATTGCCGGACCGGAGGGCGTGGGCACGGGCCCCGTCTCCTGAACCGGTGCGGGAAGATCTTCCCCTCCGGTCGGGGCGGGCAGCGCGGGGATCATCTCCCCCTCGCCCGCCTCGTCTTCCTGGGCATGGATGGGCCGGGCGGTCAGGGTCACAGCGAGGACGATCGCGATCGCCCCCCGCAAGGCTGCGCCTGCCTGCCCGGCCCCACGAAGCATTCCGCGCCCCTCAGAGCGGAATGTTGTCGTGTTTCTTCCACGGGTTGGCCAGCTTCTTCGAGCGCAGGCTCGCGAAAGCACGGGCCACCCGACGACGGGTGGACGAGGGTTTGATCACCTCGTCGATGAAGCCGCGTTCGGCCGCCACGAAGGGGTTGGCGAAACGGTCTTCGTAGTCCTTGGTGCGGGCGGCGATCTTGTCCTTGTCGCCCAGTTCCGAGCGATACAGGATCTCGGTCGCGCCCTTGGCGCCCATCACCGCGATTTCGGCGGTGGGCCAGGCGTAGTTGAAATCACCACGCAGGTGTTTCGAGGCCATCACGTCATAGGCGCCGCCATAGGCCTTGCGGGTGATGACGGTGACTTTCGGCACGGTGGCTTCGCCATAGGCGAACAGCAGCTTCGCGCCGTGCTTGATGACGCCGCCATATTCCTGACCGGTGCCGGGCAGGAAGCCGGGCACGTCGACGAGCGTCAGGATCGGAATTTCGAACGCATCGCAGAAGCGCACGAAGCGCGCGGCCTTGCGCGAGCTGTCGATATCAAGGCAGCCCGCCAGAACCATCGGCTGGTTCGCGACGATGCCCACCGTCTGGCCTTCGATGCGGATGAACCCGGTGATGATGTTGCCCGCGTAATCCTTTTGAATCTCGAAGAAATCGCCCTCGTCGGCGATCTTCGCGATCAACTCCTTCATGTCATAGGGCATGTTGGGGTTGGCCGGGATCAGGGTATCAAGGCTTTCCTCGACGCGATCGACCGAGTCGAAGAAGGGCCGCACCGGCGCCTTTTCACGGTTCGACAGCGGCAGGAAGTCGATCAGGCGGCGGGTCTCGGCAATCGCCTCGACGTCGTTTTCATAGGCGCCGTCCGCGACCGAGGATTTCTTGGTGTGAGTCGAAGCGCCGCCCAGTTCTTCGGCGGTGACGATCTCGTTCGTCACCGTCTTCACCACGTCGGGGCCGGTCACGAACATGTAGGAGCTGTCCTTCACCATGAAGATGAAGTCGGTCATCGCGGGCGAATAGACCGCGCCACCGGCACAGGGCCCCATGATCAGCGAGATCTGCGGCACCACGCCCGAGGCCATGATGTTGCGCTGGAACACTTCCGCATAGCCTGCGAGCGAGGCCACGCCTTCCTGAATCCGGGCGCCACCCGAATCGTTCATCCCGATCACCGGCGCGCCGTTCTGCATCGCCATGTCCATGATCTTGCAGATCTTCTCGGCATGGGTTTCCGACAGCGAGCCACCGAAGACGGTGAAGTCCTGGCTGAACACATAGACCATGCGGCCGTTCACCGTGCCCCAGCCGGTGACGACGCCGTCGCCCGAGATGTGTTCGGCTTCCATGCCGAAATCGACGCAGCGATGCGCCTTGAACATGTCGAATTCTTCGAACGAGCCTTCGTCGAGCAGAAGCTCGATGCGTTCGCGCGCCGTCAGTTTGCCCTTCTTGTGCTGGGCCTCGATGCGCCGCTCGCCGCCGCCAAGCCGCGCCGCCGCACGCCAGCTTTCCAGCTCGCTCAGGATGTCTTTCATGGGGTCCCCTCCGAGAATTTCCGTGCAACCTATCGGAACGAAAGATTGTTACCAAGCGGATTCGGGAAAATTTGCAAATACTTCTCAGCTCGCGCGCTGCGAATTGCGATACTGCAAATTTACTGGCATCGGTGACGCGGCTGCGCTAGGGAACTCCGACAACGTCGAGGTTATCATGTCCCTGCCCGCCCCTCTCGTCACCTTTCTTTTGTTGACCGCCTCGAATGTCTTCATGACTTTCGCCTGGTATGGACATCTGCGTTTCAAATCGGCGCCGATGCTGGTGGCGATCGGGATTTCCTGGGGCATCGCCTTCTTCGAATATTGCCTGATGGTGCCCGCCAACCGCATCGGCTACGGCACGATGTCGGCGGCACAACTGAAAGTGATGCAGGAGGTGATCTCGCTCACCGTCTTTGTCGGCTTCAACACCTGGTGGCTGGGCGAGCCGCCGACCTGGCGGACGCTGGGCGGATTCGCCCTGATCATCGCAGGCGCAGGGCTGATCTTTTCGAACAAGGGCTGAGTCCAAACCCGATCTTGTGACGCATACATTTTCCCCCGTGGACAAAGTGACGCGCGCGGCCTAGCGGCCTTGCATGGCTTTCCTGAACCGCAAGACCCCCCCGCATATCGTCACCCTCGTGCTTTCGACCGGGGTGGCCGCGCTCAGCCTCAACATCTTCCTGCCCTCGCTGCCCGGCATGGCCCGGCATTTCGGCGTCGACTACGGGCTGATGCAGCTCGCCGTTTCGGCCTATCTGGCAGCCTCGGCGGTGGCGCAATTCGTCGTCGGACCGATTTCCGACCGCTTCGGGCGTCGCCCGCTACTGCTTTGGGTCGTGGCGATCTTCACGCTGGCTTCGTTTGCGGCCCTCTTTGCCCCCGATGCCCAGGCCTTTCTCGCTGCCCGCTTCGTGCAGGCGGTCATCGCCACCGCCTTCGTGATTTCGCGCGCCGCCGTGCGCGACATGGTTCCCGGCCCCGCGGCAGCCTCGATGATCGGCTATGTCACCATGGGGATGTCGGTGGTGCCGATGATCGGCCCCGCGGTCGGCGGCGCGCTGGACGGGCTTTTCGGCTGGCAGGCCAACCTTGCGGTGCTGGCGCTCTCGGGGGCGCTTCTGTTCGGGCTGATCTGGGCCGATATGGGCGAGACCGTCTCGGGCGGCGGGCTTGGCTTTGCAGCCCAGATGCGGGCCTATCCGATCCTGCTGCGCTCGAGCCGGTTCTGGGGCTATGCGCTCTCCGCCGCCGCCTCGGCGGGTCTTTTCTACGCCTATCTCGGCGGCGCGGCGCTGGTGGGCGAGCAGGCCTTCGGCCTGACCCCGGTCGAGGTCGGCTATTTCTTCGCCCTGCCCTCGCTTGGCTATCTGATCGGCAACTGGGTCTCGGGGCGGTTTTCGCTGCATCTGGGCATGGACCGGATGGTGCTTTGGGGCACGACGCTTGCCACCGCCGCGATTGCGGTGGCGCTGATCGCCAAGGCGGCGGGCGTGCTCGGCCCCATCGTCTTCTTCACTGCGGTCGGCGTCACCGGCATCGGCAACGGGCTTTCACTGCCCTCGGCCAATGCGGGGCTGATGTCGGTGCGCGCCGATCTCGCGGGCACCGCCTCGGGACTTGGCGCGACGATGACGATCGGCACCGGCGCGGCGCTCGCCAGCCTGACCGCGACGTTGCTTGGTCCGGAGGTCGAAGTGTCCCGGCTGTTGTGGGTGATGTTCGCCTCCTCCGCGCTGTCGGTGGTGGCGATCCTTTGGGTGATGCGGCGACCTCAGTAATCCGCGCGATCCCGGTCGGGGTGATCGGGGCAGCGCAGAGGTGCCGCCGCACGGGCCCCAACAATCAGACCCAAAGTCGCCGCATGCCCCCTCCATATCTTTTGCCAAGCTAGGGCGCTTTGTCCCAGCAATGCAACCTCCCCTTGCAAGCGTCGTTTGCAAAGGCTACGAAACCTTTGCAAAGCGGAGGGCATCATGGCCACGCAAAAACTCTATGCCGGTGTGAAACTGCGCGAGACGCGCGCAAGGCTTGGGCTGACGCAAAAGGCCTTTGCCGATCGGCTGGGCGTGTCGCTGCCCTATCTGAACCAGATGGAGAACAATCACCGCCCGGTCTCGGCCGCGGTGGTGCTGGCGCTGGCGGGGGAGTTTGGTCTCGACGTCACCGAGCTGTCGGCGGGCGATGCCGAACGTCTGGTCAGCGACATGCGCGAGGCGATGGCGGACCCGGTTTTCGCCGATGGCGGCACGCCACCGCTCGCCGATCTGCGGCTTGCCGCCTCGAACGCACCTGCGCTCGCCCGCGCCTTTCTGGAACTGCACCGCGCCTATCGCCAGGCGCATGAACGGCTGGCCTCGCTGGATGAAGCCTTGGGCCGCGAAGGCGCGCAGACGATCGTTAGCCCTTGGGAAGAGGTCCGTGACTTCTTTCACTATTGTGACAATTACATCGATGCCGTCGACCGCGCCGCCGAGCGGTTTTCCTGCCCGGATGGCAAGCGGTTGGACCCGATCCTGCGCGCCAGCGATGCCCTGCGCGCCCGGGGCGTCGAAGTTCACTTTTCGAACATCTCCGAGCTTCGCTCGCGCGAGGGTGATCGTATCCTGATCTCCGCCCATGCCAGCCGCTCGACGCAGGCGTTCCAACTGCTGCATCAGGTTGCGCTGATCACCCAGAACGAGCTTCTGGAAGCCACGCTCGACTTGGCGCGGTTCCAGTCCGAGACCTCGCGGGCGATCGCCAAGATCGGTCTTGCGAACTATTTCGCGGGCGCCGCGCTCTTGCCCTATCGCGCCTTCCTTGAGGCCGCGCAGGAGACCCGCCACGATCTGGAGCGCCTCGCCGATGCCTTTGGCGCCAGCATCGAGCAGGTGGCGCACCGGCTTTCGACGCTGCAACGGCCCGGCGCCAAGGGGATTCCCTTCTTCTTCGTCCGCGTCGATCAGGCGGGCACGATCACCAAACGCCACTCTGCGACACGGCTGCAATTCGCCCGCTTCGGCGGCGCCTGCCCGCTCTGGAACGTGCACCAGGCCTTTGAAACGCCGACGAAATTCCTGCGTCAACTGGCCGAAACGCCGGATGGGGTGCGCTATCTCTGCCTTGCCCGCGACGTGTCGAAAACCGGCGGCAGCTTCACCGCCCCGGTGCGGCGCTATGCGATTTGTCTCGGCTGCGAGGTCAGCCACGCGCGCGGCCTCGTTTATGCCGACGACATGGAACTGGGCAATCCGCGCGCCTATCAGCCGATCGGAATCTCCTGCCGGATCTGCGAACGCAAGGACTGCCACCAGCGCTCGGTGCCGCCGCTCGAACGCCGCCTGCGCGTCGATCCGAACCGCCGCGGCATGCTGCCCTACGACATCGCCTGACCCCCAGATATCGAAAAGCCCCGGAAACTCCGAGGCTTGTCGATCAGTCTGTGGAGGTCGTCAGGAATGGTGCAGCATGTAGGCGATTTCGTCCTTGATATGCGCGCGTTGCTTGCGCAGGTCCACCTCGGCGAAATGTTCGACCGGTTCGACGTTGGTTTCGGCCCGATGAACCTTGTCATTCACCGCGTCGTAATCTTCCAGAAGCTTGGCAAAATGGGCGTTGGAGACCTTCAAAGCGTGCAGCTTTTCCATCTCGAACGGGAATTCATCGGACAGCGTATGCGGGGTGTTCGACATGGGCCTCTCCCTTTCCGGTCATCATTTCTTACGACTCAAGCCTAGACCCGGCCCGCTTGCGCCACCTTGACCCGTGTCAAGTTGCCCCCCCGTCGCGATTTTGCTCAGCCCCCACCGCCGCCGCAATCGCATCAAGCCGCGCTTCCAGCGTCGCAAACCGCCCCTCAAGCGCCACCACCCGCAAGTCGTCGAGCTTTTCGTGCAGCCGCATGATCTCGATTTCCGCCTTCAGGTTCACCTCGTAATCATGCGCCGCGGCAAGACGGTCCTTTTCGGCCTGCCGGTTCTGGCTCATCATGATCACGGGCGCCTGTACCGCGGCCAGCATCGACAGAATCAGGTTCAGGAACACAAAGGGATAGGGGTCGATGGCCGTGACCAGAATCACGGTGTTCAGAAGCACCCAGCCGACCAGAACCAGCGCGAAAAGGCCGATGAAGCTCCATGAGCCGCCAAAGGCCGCGACCCGGTCAGCAACACGCGCCCCCAGATCGGACTCGGGCTGGCTCAGATCGCGCGCCACCGTGCCATGTTCCGCCACATGGCGTAAAACGCGCCGGTCGCGTTCGTTCAACTCCTCGAATTTCTTGCGTAAAAGCCGTTCGGAAAGGATGCGAAGTTTGGCGTCCATGAGGCCTCCTGCCGTTTGCGCCATGCTGCGACGGCGCGGGCCGGATGTCCACCGACGAGGGCGTGAGATGCGGGCGTGAGATCAGCTGCCCATCGGTCGCCAGCCCGCCGCCAGCGCCTCGGCCTCAGTGCAGAACCAGCGCTCGCCCTTTTTCGGGTCGATCTTCGTGCGGTCGTAATCGCGCGTGCCGGGCAGATGGAAGATCTGCCCCTTTTTCGAAATGTTGCCCTTGATCCGGCACGCCCCGGGCGCGACTTGCGCCGCCCCATGCCGAAACGCTTCCGGCGCCAGATGCGCCCCCGCCCAGATGCCGCGATGCGCCGCCCGCGCGGCCCCTTCCTCAGCAACATAATCGAGCGCGTATTTGCGATAAGCCTCGGCCATGCCTTCGGAAACCAGTACCGCGTTCACATCGCGCCCGCCTGCGCTGCAAACGCCCAATAGCCGACCGTATCGGTCGCGTCCCCGGCTCTCGCAACGCACAAGATCCGAGGTCAGGGCGACAAGCCGATCCCGCGCCGCGCGCCCGCAGGGCCAATCCTGCCCCTCTGCATCCTTGCACAGCTGATCATGTTCGGGCGCATCGATGCCGAATAAACGCACCTTCTGCGCGCCGATCGCCAGCGTATCGCCGTCGACCACGCGCGCATGCCCCAGCAAGACGTCAGCTTGTGCCGGGAGCGCCAGCACAAGCCCGATCAGGACCCACTTCACCATGCGCGGAAGTTAACAGAACGTAACACGAACGCAAGCCCGCGCGCCGATCATGCTTACCGCGGCCCAATCTTACCGCTGCGACGTGCGCCAGTTCGGGTTGATCCAGGGCTGGGCATTCTCGGCGGGCAGACGACGGCCGAGGATATGGTCAGCGACCTTCTCGCCAGTCATGATCGAGGGCCCGTTCAGGTTGCCGTTCGTCACCCGCGGGAAGATCGAGCTGTCGGCGACGCGCAGCCCCTCGACGCCGATCACGCGGGCATCGGGATCGACCACCGCCATCGGATCATCCGCCCGCCCCATGCGCGAGGTGCCGCAGGGGTGATAGGCGCTTTCGGCGTGATCGCGGATGAAGGCATCGATTTCCGCATCCGACTGCACCGCTGCACCGGGCTGGATCTCGTGCTTCACATGCTGCGTCATCGGCGCTTGGGCAAAGATTTCGCGCGTCAGCCGCACGACCTTGCGGAATTCTTCCCAATCGTCGGGATGCGACATGTAGTTGAAACGGATCTCCGGGTTTTCGCGCGCATCGGCAGAGCGCAGCCGCACCGTTCCGCGCGATTTCGAGCGCATCGGCCCGGTGTGGACCTGAAAGCCATGCCCCTCGGCCGCGGCCTTGCCGTCATAGCGCACGGCGATCGGCAGGAAGTGATACTGGATGTCCGGGTATTCGACGCCCTTGTCGGAGCGGATGAAGCCGCAGGCTTCGAACTGGTTCGAGGCGCCAAGGCCGCGCTTCGTCAGCACCCATTGCGCGCCGACCGTCAGCTTGCCCCAGAGGTTCCAGTACTTGTACAGCGTCACCGGTTCTTTCGAGGCGAATTGCATATAGATTTCAAGGTGATCTTGCAGGTTCGAGCCGACACCGGGCCGATGCGCCAGAACCTCGATCCCATGCGATTTCAGATGCTCCGCGTCGCCAATCCCCGACAGCATCAAAAGCTTCGGCGTATTGAGCGCGGAAGCCGCAAGGATCACCTCGGCCTTGGCCTTCAAGACCTTGATCTCGCTGCCCTTTTCATATTCGACGCCGATGGCGCGGCCGTTCTCGATCACCACCTTGCGGGCAAGGCCGCGGACGATCTTCAGCCGCCCGGTCTTGATCGCGGGCCGCAGATAGGCCGAGGCCACGGACCAGCGCCGCCCCTGCCAGATCGTCGCCTCCATCGGGCCGAAGCCCTCTTGCTGCTCGCCGTTGTAATCCATGGTCACGGGGTAGCCAGCCGCCGCCCCCGCCTCGATGAAATGCTGGAACAGCGGATTCTTGCGCGGGCCACGGGTCACATGCAGCGGGCCTTTCGAGCCGCGCCAGGTCGCATCGGCGCCATCATGGCCGCCGTGCCAGCTCTCCTGCCGCTTGAAATAGGGCAGCACGTCAGCATAGCCCCAGCCGGTCGCGCCCTGCTCGGCCCAATGGTCGAAATCGCAAGCGTGGCCGCGCACATAGACCATGCCGTTGATCGAGGACGAGCCCCCGATTACCTTGCCGCGCGGTGTCACCAGACGCCGGTTGCCCAGATGCGGCTCGGGCTCGGTGCCCATGCCCCAGTCGTAGCGGCCCATGTTCATCGGATAGGACAGCGCCGCGGGCATCTCGATGAACGGGCCCCAGTCGGTGCCACCGAATTCGATGATCGCCACGCGATGCCCGGCCTCGGCCAGCCGATAGCCCAGCGCCGAACCGCCCGACCCTGCCCCAACGATCACATAATCCGCATCCATCGCGCGACCCTCTGCCTGAACCCTGTTTTTTCTTGGCGCAAATACGCCGGGGGTCCGGGGGCAGAGCCCCCGGCCTGCGTCTCAATAGGGGCTCTCGACCGGCCCCATGCCGACATAGACCGCCTTCACCTGCGTGTAGTGCTCGATCGCGGCCTTGGAATTTTCCCGCCCGACGCCCGAGGATTTCACCGCGCCAAAAGGCATCTCGACCGGCGTCAGGTTATAGGCGTTGATCCAGGTCGTGCCTGCCTGCAGCTGCGCGATGACCCGATGGCCGCGCGCCAGATCGGCGGTGAAGACCCCCGCAGCGAGACCGAAATCGGTGCCATTCGCCCGGGCGATCACCTCGTCCTCGGTCTCGAAATCCAACACCGCCATGACCGGACCGAAAACCTCTTCGCGCGCGAGAGTCATGCTGTCGGTGACATCGGCAAAGACCGTGGGCTGCACGAAGAGCGGTCCTTCATTGCCCGCGGCGCCGCCGCAGACAAGCCGCGCGCCCTCGGATTTCGCCGTCGCGATATAGCCCAGCACTTTCGCATGTTGCGCGGCACTGACGAGAGGGCCGAATTGTGTCGCCTCGTCAAGCGGATCGCCCGCCTTGATCGCAGCCGTGCGTTCGGCCAGACGCGTCAGGAAGCGCTCTTTGATCGATTTGTGCACGAAGACCCGCGTGCCGTTCGAGCAGACCTGCCCCGAGGAATAGAAGTTGCCCAGCATCGCCGCGCCGATCGCGCTTTCCAGATCGGCATCCTCGAAGACGATCAGCGGCGATTTGCCCCCAAGCTCCATCGTCACATGTTTCATCCCCGCGCCCGCCGCCGCATAGACCCGCGCGCCGGTCGGCACCGAGCCGGTCAAGGACACTTTGGCCACTCGCGAATCGGTGGTCAGCGCGGCGCCCACGGCCCCGCGGCCCTGCACGACGTTGAAGACGCCCGCGGGCATCCCCGCCTCGATGAAGATCTCGGCCAGCTGCAGCGCGCCGAGCGGGGTGAGTTCCGAAGGCTTGAACACCATCGCATTGCCCGTCGACAGCGCCGGGGCCGCCTTCCAGCAGGCGATCTGGCTGGGGTAATTCCATGCCCCGATCCCCACACAGACGCCAAGCGGCTCGCGAATCGTATAAGCGAAATCGCCGCCCAGAGGGATCGTCTCGCCGGTCAGCGTCGGCGCGAGCCCGGCAAAATATTCGAGCGAATCGGCCCCCGAAGGCCAGTCGGCGACCAGCGTTTCCTGCAGCGGCTTGCCGGTGTCGAGCGTCTCCAGCAGCGCCAGTTCCGCGCCCCGGGCGCGAATCAGATCGGCGGCGCGGCGCAGGATGCGCGCCCGCTCGATGGGCTTCATCGCCGCCCAGGCGCGTTGCGCCGCTTGCGCGCCGGCAAGGGCCTCTTCGATCACCGCAGGCGTGGCTTCGTGCAGGATTGCGATCACCTCTCCGGTGCCCGGAAAGATCACCTCGATCTCGGCCCCGGCCTTGTCCTCGACCCAGGTGCCATTGACGAAATGGCTGGCCTTCGGCTGTGCCCTCATGACCGGACCTCCAGTTCCCGATTCAGATATTCATTCACGATTTGAAGCGCATAGGCGCGATCCGGCGCATGTTCGGCCAAAGCGGCACGGATGTAGACGCCGTCGATCATCGCCCCAAGGCCCCGCGCCACCGTCTCGGCCCGATCCCCCACCAACGCCCGCAGTTCGTGGCGCAGGTTCGAACGCAAGCGGCGCTGATAGACCCGCAGCAGCCGCATCGCCTCGGGATTGGTCTGCGCCAGAACGTAGAAGTTCAGCCAGGCCGAGATCGCTTCGCGCCGGAAGCTGCCCGGCGAGAACGACCCCGCGATGATTGCGCGCAGCCGCGATTCGGGCGCGCGCTCGGCCGCCGCCAGTGCACCGCGCACCTCGGCGCCGTAAAGCGTCAGAATCGCCCGCATCGCGGCAAGGAAGATCTGCTCTTTCGAGCCAAAATAATGATGGGCCAGCGCCGAGGACATCCCCGCACGCCGGGCAATCTGTGCTACGGTGACTTCAAGCGATCCCGCCTCGCCCACCGTTTCGATCGTGGCTTTCACCAAAGCCGCCCGTCGAATAGGCTCTGCTCCAAGCTTCGGCATGTCTTTTGCGACTCCGCTCAAAAAAGATCTTGCTTTTAGGAGCTACAGGCAAGTTTATTGACTCGTCAATCAACAAAAAGCCTGACCGTAAACCGGGCAACCAACGGGAGACCCTGATGACGCTTCGTTCCTTCCTTCTTGCCGGGGCTGCGACAGTTTCGCTCGCCCTTCCTGCCGCGGCCGATTGCAACAAGGTGACCTTCTCGGATGTGGGCTGGACCGACATCACCGCGACCACCGCGGTGACGACGACGATCCTGCAGGCGCTTGGATATGAAACCGACATCAAGCTGCTCTCGGTGCCGGTGACCTATACCGCGCTGTCCTCGGGTGATGTGGACGTGTTCCTCGGCAACTGGATGCCGTCGATGGAAGCGGACTTTGCCCCCTATCGCGATGACGGCTCGGTCGAGACGGTGCGCACGAACCTTGTCGGGGCGAAATACACGCTGGCCACGAACGCGGCGGGCGCGGCGCTTGGCATCAAGGATTTCGCCGATATCGCGAAACACAAGGACGAACTCGAGGGCAAGATCTACGGGATCGAGCCCGGCAATGACGGCAACCGTCTGGTGCTCGACATGATCACCGCGGGCAAGTTCGATCTGGGCGGGTTCGAGGTTGTCGAAAGCTCGGAACAGGGGATGCTGGCCGCCGTCGCCAAGGGCGAGAAGGAAAACACCCCGGTCGTGTTCCTGGGCTGGGAACCGCACCCGATGAACGCGAATTTCAAGATGAGCTACCTGACCGGTGGCGATGATGTCTTCGGGCCGAATTTCGGCGGTGCCGAGGTGAACACCAACGTCCGCAAGGGCTATGTCGCGGAATGCCCGAACACCGGCAAACTGCTGCAGAACCTCGAATTCTCGCTCGCGATGGAAAACGAGATCATGGGCAAGATCCTGGACGACGGCATCGATCCGCCGACGGCCGCGCATGACTGGCTGGCCGCCCATCCGGAAGTTCTGGCCCCCTGGCTCGCGGGCGTGACCACAAAGGACGGCGGCGACGGGCTCGCAGCCGTGACCGCGGCCCTGAAGTAAGCCTTGCGCTGACCTGACGATCCCGACAGGCGGGCCCCCGCCTGTCGGCCTTCCGAACCACGCAAGGCAAGCGACATGCTACAGCAAACGATGCGCCTGATCGGCACCATCGCCGCGTCGATTTTCGGCGCCATCCTGCTCAAGACGGTGCTGGAAAAGCTGGCCGGACTGATGATCGGCACCGGGCTGATCTCGGGCCACAGCGGCACCGATCTTTTTACCGGAAAGTGGAAGATCCCTGTCGGCCCCTGGGCGAAGCACATCTTCGAATGGATGCGCGACAGCTTCTCGCTCATTTTTGATCATCTGGCCGCGATCTTCGAGACCCTGATCAACTGGATCATGGCGATCTTTGCGACACCCTTGGACATTTCCTGGATCACCGGAGCGGCCGAATACACACCGCTTTACCCGCCGGAATATCAGCCCTTCATCATGACCGGCTTCTTCCTTGGCATCTCGTGGTTCCTGCAGCGCCGCGTGTCGATCCTGCTGACCGTGCTTTTCGGTCTGCTCTACGTCTTCAACCAGGGGTACTGGAAACCGACGACGGAAAGCCTGACGCTGGTGATTTCGGCCTGTGTCGTCTGCATGTCGGTCGGCGTGCCGATCGGCATCGCCGCCGCGCACCGGCCGCGGCTTTACCTTGCGATGCAGCCGATCCTTGATCTGATGCAAACGCTGCCGACCTTCGTCTATCTGATCCCTGCGATCGTGTTTTTCGGCATCGGCATGGTCCCGGGCCTGATCGCCACGGTGATCTTCGTGCTGCCTGCGCCGATCCGGCTGACGCATCTGGGTGTGTCGACGACGCCGCAACCGCTGCTAGAGGCCGCGAAAGCCTTTGGTGCGACGCCCGGGCAGGTGCTGTGGAAGGTGGAGTTGCCCTATGCGCTGCCGCAGATCATGGCGGGGCTGAACCAGACGATCATGCTCTCGCTCTCGATGGTGGTGATCGCGGCGCTTGTGGGCGCGAACGGACTTGGCGTGCCGGTGGTGCGGGCGCTGAACTCGGTCAACACCGCGCTTGGCTTTGAATCGGGGATGATCATCGTCGTCGTCGCCATCGTGCTCGACCGGATGATGCGCTTCGGGGGATCGAAATGAGGCATGCCAATATGATCACCGACCCGAAGCTGACCGCGGGCGTCGCGGTGCGGTTCGACAATGTCTCGATCGTCTTTGGCGATCACCCCGACCGCGCCCTGCCCCTGATGGACGAAGGCCTGTCGCGCGCCGAGATCCAGGCCCGCACGGGTCAGGTTCTTGGGGTGCATGACTGCTCGCTATCCGTCGCCGAGGGCGAGATCCTCGTGCTGATGGGCCTTTCGGGCTCGGGCAAGTCGACGCTTCTGCGCGCGGTGAACGGGTTGAACCCGGTCTGCCGCGGCAAAGTCGAGGTCAGCGACGGCAACGGCCTTGTCGATGTCACCCATGCCGATCCGCAGACCCTGCGCCGGATCCGCCAGACCCGCGTGGCGATGGTGTTCCAGCAATTCGGCCTGCTGCCCTGGCGGACGGTGCGCGAAAACGTCGGCCTCGGCCTGGAACTGGGCGGCATGTCGAAAGCCGAGCGCCGCGACCGCGTCGATGCGCAACTGAAGCTCGTGAACCTGACCGACTGGGCCGAGCGCAAGGTGGGCGAGCTCTCGGGCGGCATGCAGCAGCGCGTCGGCTTGGCCCGCGCCTTTGCCACCGAAGCGCCGATCCTCTTGATGGACGAGCCCTTCTCGGCGCTCGATCCGCTCATCCGCGCGAAGCTGCAGGACGAGTTGCTCGAACTGCAATCGACGCTGAAGCGCACCATCGTCTTCGTGTCGCATGACCTCGACGAGGCCTTCAAGCTCGGCAACCGCATCGCGCTGATGGAGGGGGGCAGACTGGTGCAGATGGGCACAGCACGCGAAATCATCGCCAATCCGGTTGATGATTATGTCGCCGAATTCGTCGCGCATATGAACCCGCTCGGCGTGCTGACCGCCGAGGACATGGCCGAACCCGGCAGCGCAGAGGGCACGCAGATCGACCCCTCGACACCGGTGATCAAGGTGATGGAGCTTTTGAAAACCGTCCCCGCCGTGGCGCTGACCGACGGGCGGCGCATCACCCGCGAAGGCGTGATCGCCCGGCTGATCGACCCGCGCGGCACCGCCGCCAAGGGGTAAAGAGGCGTATTTTTTCCAAGAAAAGCGGAACCCGGAGTCCTTTGGCTTCGGGTTTTTCTTGGTTCAAATACGCCCTTTCGCCGGATCGACCCGCGACTCGCGCCAGGTCAGGAAGATGACCGCAGCCAGGATGATGGCACCGCCGAGGATCACATAGGGATCGACCGCCTCGCCAAAAACCGACCAGCCGAGCAGGGTAGCCCAGACCAGCTGCAGAAAGGTCACCGGCTGCGTTACCGTCATTGGCGCGCAGGCAAAAGCGCGGGTCATGCAGTAATGCCCTGCCGTTGCAAAGACCGCGACGCCGCCCAGCCAGAGCACCTGCGTCAGGTTCACCGGCTGCCAGACAGCGGCAGCGAAAGGCGCGAGGCCAATGGTGACCGACAGCGCCATCACCGCCACCACGGTCGTGGCCGGGGCGAGCTGCGTCAGCCGCTTCATCACCAGATAGGAGAGCCCAAATCCGAAGGCCGCCCCCAGCTGTGCCAGATGGCCAGGCGAGAGCTCGCGCAACCCCGGCCGGAGCACGACCAACGCGCCGATCATCGCAACGGCAATCGCCGCCATCCGCGCCGGGCGGAAGCCCTCGCCAAACAGAAGCCCCGCGCCGAGGGTGACGATGATCGGGTTCAGATATCCGATCGCCGTCACCTCGGAGATTGTGATCCGCGCCATCGCATAAAACCAGAGCATCACCGCCACGGTATGCAGCGCACCGCGCAGCACGAAGAGCTTGAAAAGGGGCGGAGAAATGCCCGAGCGCAGCAGCGGCCGCAACGACGGGGCCAGAAACAGCAACCCCCAGGCGAAGCGGATGAAGGCGGATTCGGCGGCAGGCAAGGCCGTGCCCAGATAGCGCACGATGCCATTGACAAAGACGAAGGCGATGCCGGTGGCCAGCATCCACAGCACGCCCTCGACGGGATGGTTTTTCTCGGAAAGTGACGTCATGCCCCTTGCTGCCCTGCCGCGCAGGACGCTGCAAGCAACGGATTGTGCCGGATACAGGGCGCGACGGATCGGCCTGCGACACTTGACCTCGGTCAAGGCGCGGGGCGATCATGGCGGGTAACCAGACAGGATGGCGGCCCGGAAACGGCAGGCACAGACTGGCCTGTCACGGGCTGCTGCGTTCCCTGTTCCCCGCGACCACGAGCCTCGATGACCCGCCCTGCCCGCCCCCAGATCTGCTTCACCACCGGCGTTTTCGCCCGGTGGCTGGCGGTTCTGGCGCTGGCGCTGCAGAGCCTTTTCTTCGCCGAACATCTCAGCGCCTCGGCGCTGCATGATCTGGCGGACCTGGGCCCCGGCGCGCGGGCGGGCTTCCTGCAGCTTTGCACCGGCGAGGGCGTGGCGCTTTACGACCCCGCCTCGGGCAAGGTCGTGGAGCACCCGAGCGGCCATGCCCCCTGCACGATCTGCGCCAGCGCCGCCGTCTGCGCCTTTGCCACGCCCGAGCCACCGCTTCTGGTGCCGCCCGTGCCGCAGCTTCTGGCCGCGCTCGAACCCGCGACCCTGATCTCCTTCGCCTTCATCGCGCCCCTGCCGCGCAGCGGCCTGATCCGCGCACCGCCGGTGACCCCGGACCTCTGACGGGGGCCGCGCGGGGCAGCGTCCCGCCCCGCCGCCCCTGTGGGTCCCGTCCCGCACTGCCCTGATCCCTGCCATGTTCCGTTTTGGAGACAGCGATGAAACGTCGTGATTTTCTTGCCGCCACCGCCTCTGCCACCGCGCTTATGCCGCTGGCTGCCCTGCCCGCCCGCGCCGAAATGGCGATGAGCCCGGGCGAAAAACCGGTCAGCCCGATGCAATGGACCGATGAGAACGGTCTGACCCGTTTCCTCAAGGTCGATACCGATCCCGTGACCGACGATCTCGGCAAATATCCGCGCTGCCCCTATTGCGGCATGATGCGGTCGATGTTCCCGGCCGCACGTCATCTGATAGTCTATGAAAACGACACCGTCGACGGCACCTGCTCGATCCATTGCGCGGCGATTTCGCTGGCGCTGAACATGGACGCCGGGCCGAAGGCAATTTACGCGGGCGATGCCGGGGCCGAAGGCGAGATGAAGCCGCTCGCCGATACCGCGGCGATGACCTATGTGATCGATCCGGCGAAGCCCGGCACGATGTCGGCGGTGTCGAAACTGGCCTATGCCGACCGCGCGAAAGCCGAGGCCGCCGCCGCGGCGAGCACCGGGGCGACGCTGGTGGATTTAGATGCGGCGCTGACGGCCGCCTATGTCGAAATGGCCAAGGACACGGGCATGATCCGCAAGCGCCGGGGTGAGAAACGGCATGAAATGGGCATGACGATGCCCGGCTCGAATTGACCTTTTGCAACATTCCGGCCGTGTTTTCGGGCACGGCCGGGAATTGAGATGCACATGTACAACATTACCCCTCTCAATCGCCGGGCCGCGTTGAGCCTGCTTCTGGCGGGCGCCTCGACGCTGGCTTTCGCGCAACCGCAACCAGCCCGTGCCGATGCTGCACCGGTTGATCTGCCGAAACCCGGGCCGCGCGACACCTGCGCGGTCTGCGGCATGTTCGTGGCCCGCTATCCCGAATGGGTCGCGACGGTGGTCTTTGCCGATGGCACGACCTTCTACTTCGACGGCCCGAAAGACTTCTTCAAATTCCTTGAGGACGTGCCGAAATATGCCGCCGGGCGCAGTCGCGATCAGATCGCCACGATGGGCGTGACCGATTACTACGGCGTGCGGCAGGTCGCGGCCGCCGAGGCGCTCTTTGCCGTCGGCTCGGATGTGCTCGGCCCGATGGGGCATGAGTTCGTGCCGCTCGCGACCGAGGCCGATGCGGCGGATTTCATGAAGGATCACGCGGGCAAGCATCTCTTCCGCTTCGCGGAAATCCCCGCGGGCCTTCCCGCCAAGCTCGATGCGGGTCAGTTCGAGTGAGCCTGCGTCCCGCGACCCCGGTGCTGAGCGCGCTTGCTGCGCTTCTGGCCCTCGCCGGGGTCGAGGGCGCTCATGCACGTCTGACCGCCCCGCGCGAAACCGCGCGTCTGGCGGATGAAGCGCAGCTGGTGCGCGCCCTTGGCCTGACCGATCTCGCGCTTTTCACCGAGGCTCGCTACACCCGCCATCCCGCGCTGGCAGACCTTGCCACAGCTTTCCAGGATAACCCCTTGTCTTTCGAACACTTTCCTTCGGGCAGCCTGATCGCCCCGCCCGAGAATTTCGGGCAAACGGCGCTTGGCTTCACCCCGGAGGAGCTGCGATGAGCGCACTGAACCGTCAACGCGCGCTTCTCGATTTCACCGTCGCGGCTTTGGCGCGGCGGCGGATCAAGAACCTGGCGCTGGTCGCGGTCTTTGCCACGGTGGTCTTCCTGCTCGCCTCGGCGATGTTCTTTGCCTCCAGCCTGCGGCGCGAGGCCGAGGCGACGCTGGCCGGTGCCCCCGATCTGATCGTGCAGAACCTCAGCCTTGGCCGGCAGGCGATGATCGACGCGGCAGACCTGCCGAAAATCGCGGCGATCCGCGGCGTCGCCAAGGCCGAGGGGCGGCTTTGGGGCTATTATTACGACCGGATCAGCGGCGCGAATTACACGGTGATGGTGCCCACTGCCGCCGATCTGGTGCCGCCCCCAGGCGAGGTGATCGTGGGCGAGGCCGTGCCGCGGGTGCGCGATTTCAAATGGCAGGGCACGCCGCTTTTCCTGTCGCGGCGCGAAGGTGATCTGGTGCGCTTCGACATCGCCCGGACGCTTGGCGCCGAGGTGGCGCTGGTCAGCGCCGATCTCGTGCTGATGAACGAGGCCGATTTTCGCAGCTTTTTCAATGTGCCTGCTGGGCAGTTCACCGATTTCGCCGTGACCGTTCGCAACCCGCGCGAGCTTTCGACCGTGGTTGAAAAGGCCAGTGCCGCGCTGCCTGCGGCCCGCTTCGTCACCCGCGAGGACATCGCCCGCACCTATCAGAAGCTCTTCGACTGGCGTGAGGGGGTGATGGTGGCGCTGGCCTTTGTCGCGATGCTGGCGTTTGCGATCTTCGCCGCCGAGAAGGCCACCGGGCTTTCCGCCGAGGAAGCACGCGAGATCGGCATCCTGAAGGCGATCGGCTGGGACACGCGCGACGTGATCGCGATGAAGCTCTGGGAAGGCGGGCTCGTCTCGGGCGCGGCCTTCCTTCTGGGCACGGTGTTCGCCTATGCGCATGTGTTCTGGGCGGGGGCACCACTTTTTGCCCCGGTGCTGAAGGGCTGGGCGGTGATCTATCCCGACTTCCGCCTGACGCCCGCCATTGACGCGCTGCAACTGGTGACGCTCTTCCTTCTGACCACCCTGCCCTATGCCGCCGCGACCGTGGTTCCGGTCTGGCGCACGGCGGCGGCCGATCCGGATGCGGTGATGCGATGATTTCCCTGCACGGCGTTTCCAAGACCTATAACGAGGGCCGCCCCAATCAGGTCACGGCACTGCACGGCATCGACCTTGCGATCGCAGCGGGGGTGACGGTGTTCATGGGGCCGTCGGGCTCGGGCAAGACGACGCTCTTGAGCCTTGTGGGCTGCATGGCGCGGCCGACGACGGGGCGGATCACGCTCGACGGCGAGGTGATTTCCAGCCTGCCCGAGCGCTTCCTGACCGATCTGCGCCGGCGCCGCTTCGGCTTCGTGTTTCAGCGCTTCAACCTGATCCGCGGCTTGTCGGTGCTGGAAAACGTGATGCTGCCCGCGGCGCCTCTGGGCGAGGATCGCGCGGCGGTCGAAGCCCGGGCGCTGGCACGGCTTGCGGCGCTTGGTCTGGCGGCCAAGGCGCGGATGCCGGTCGAGGTGCTCTCGGGCGGCGAGACGCAACGGGCGGCGATTGCCCGGGCGCTCGTCAATGACGCGCCGGTGCTGATCGCCGACGAGCCGACGGCGAACCTTGATACCGCGCTCACGCATCGCTTTCTCGACATCGTCGCCGGGCTGCGGGCCGAGGGAAAAACGGTGATCCTGACCAGCCACGATCCGCGCATCATCGCGGCCGCACCGGTGACGGCGGTGGTCGAGATGCAGGACGGCACGGTGGTCGAGGTCAGGTCATGATCTTTCACACGCCGATCCTGACGCTGCTTCTGGTCTCGGCGCTGGCCGCGCTGGTCGCGCTCTGGGCGGCGGGCTTCGGGCTTTCGGTGTTACGGCGCTGGGATCTGGCGAGCGGCGCGCGCGGACAGTTGCTGATGGAACGACGCACCGAACTCGTCTCGACGCTGTTCGCGATGGTGATGGCGGCCGAGGCGGCGGCCCTCTTCCTGTTCATCTTCAACGCGGATCGGATGGCGGCGCTTTTCGTTGGCGCGATGTGCGCGGTGGGCACGCTGAACGTGAACGGCTACGGCTTTCCGGCGCTTTACGCGCAGATCGGCACCTTCTTCGCCGCGGCGGTCTGGCTGGTGCTTGACCGCGTGGATCGGCTTGGGCGCGACTATCCGCTGACACGGGTGAAATATGCGGCCGTGCTGGCGATCGCGCCGCTGGTGCTGCTCTCGGGCGGGCTGCAGCTCGGCTATTTCCTGAACCTGCGCACCGATGTCATCACCTCCTGCTGCTCGAAGCTCTTTACCCCGACGAATGCGGGGATCTCCGACGAGATGGCCGGGGTCGATCCGGCAACCGCGCTATGGGCGCTGGGGATCGCGGGCGGGCTGGTGGCGGCGACCGGCCTCCGCGCGCTGCGCAGCGGACGCGGGCACGGGCTTTTCGCGCTGGCGGGTCTGGCCTATTTCGGCGCCGCCCTCGTCGCCATGGTCTCGACGATCGCGCTTTATATCTACGAGAACCCGAACCACCACTGTCCGTTCTGCATCCTGAAACCGGAATATGGCTATATCGGCTATGCCTTTTACCTGCCGCTTTTCGGGGCGACGGCGCTGGCGCTTGGCCTCGGCGCCGCCAGCCCCTTCGCCACCCGCGAAAGCTTGCGTGCCCCCCTGCCCGCGGTGATGCGGCGTCTGAACCTTTGGGCGCTCGCGGGCTTTGCGGCCTATGGCGCGGTCACCGTCTGGGCGATCCTGCGCTCGCATCTGATCCTGTTCGGCTGATCGACGAAAGCTCATCTCCGCCCCGGGATGCGCCCCCCATCCGCGCGCTGTTTTTTCTTGGATCAAATACGCTGGGGGGTCCGGGGGGCGAAGCCCCCCGGCGGGTCGGCGCGCCAAGCGCGGCGAAAACAAAGGGCGCCCCGAGGGGCGCCCTTTGCAATTCCATCCGGGAAGCTCTTCAGAGCTGCGCGGCGACATCCTCGGGAACGTCGAAGTTATGCGTCACCGTCTGCACGTCGTCATCCTCTTCCAGCGCATCGATCAGCTTCATCAGCTTCTGCGCGGTTTCGAGGTCGACCTCGGTCGTGGTCTGCGGCTTCCAGATCAGCTTCGATTCGGTCGATTCGCCCAAGGCTTTCTCGAGCGCTTCCGAAACTTCCGACAGCGCCTCGACCGAGCAATAGATCCAGTGACCTTCGTCGTCGCTCTCGACGTCATCGGCCCCGGCTTCAAGCGCGGCCATCATCACCGTATCGGCATCGCCCACCGAGGCGGGATAGGAAATCTCGCCAACGCGGTCGAAGCCGTGGCTCACCGAACCGGTCTGGCCCATGTTGCCGCCCGATTTGGTGAAATAGCTGCGCACGTTCGAGGCGGTGCGGTTCAGGTTGTCGGTCATCGCCTCGACGATGATCGCAATCCCGTTCGGCCCGTAGCCCTCGTAGCGGATTTCGGTGTAATCCGCCGCATCGCCCATCTGCGATTTCTTGATCGCGCGGTCGATCACGTCCTTCGGCATGGATTGCGCCTTGGCGGCCTTCACCGCCAGACGCAGACGCGGGTTCTTGTCGGGATCAGGGTCGCCCATCTTCGCGGCGACGGTGATTTCCTTCGCCAGCTTCGAGAACATCTTCGAGCGGATCGCATCCTGCTTGCCCTTGCGGTGCTGGATGTTCGCCCATTTGGAATGGCCTGCCATGCCCCTACTCCGTCCGATTGCTGTGTTGGGGCCGCTATAGCCAAAGGCCGGGCTTACCGCAAGCCGGGCGCTTCAGCCCGGCTGATGACCGAAGTTCGCCGGCTGCTTGTCCTCGCCGCCATCGGGGGTGACCCAGTCGAAGACGTGACCATCCGAACTGCGGGTCAGGCGCACCGAGGCATAGGGCTCCATCAGCGCCTCGGCGCCCGGCACATGGATCTTGTGCCGGATCGTGACGCTGTAGTCCATCGCCACCGCGCAACCCGGCAGCGTGCCCGAGGGCGCGGCGGCAATATCGGCCGAACAGCGGCTGCCGTCGCTGAAATGCACCGTCAGACGATTGGCGAGCAGATCGATCCGCTCGGGGTTGGGTTCGGGCGCAGTCACGGGCACGGCAAGCGAGGCGCAGGCCGAAAGCGCAAGGGCAGCGGGCAGCTGGAAAGCGAAACGCATGGGAACCTCAGGGCACGAGCGGCCAGAACAAGGGGATGACGAAGGTCGCCACGATCGCCAGAAGCACGTTCAGCGGCACGCCGACCTTCAGATAATCCGAGAAACGATAGCCGCCCGGGCCGTAGACCAGCGTGTTGGTCTGATAGCCGATCGGCGTCGCGAACGAGGCCGAAGCCGAGAACATCACCGCCACGACAAGCGGGCGCGGATCGATGCCGAGCGACTGCCCCATCTGGATCGCGATCGGAGTCAGGATCACCGCCACGGCGTTGTTCGACACGACCTCGGTCAGGAACGAGCCAAGCGCATAGATCGCCAGAAGCGTCAACTGCGGCGGCAGATCGCGCAGGAACGGCGAGACCCAGCCCACGATCAGCTCGACCGCGCCGGAATTGTCGAGCGCGACCCCGACGACGAGCATCGCGAAGACGAGCGCCATCAGCCGCCCTTCGATGAAGGAAAACGCCTCGTCCGGGTCGATCGCGCGGGTAAGCAGGATCGCCGCAACCGCAACCGTCGACAACAGCAGGATCGGCGCCACGTCGAAGGCCGAGAGAATCACCACCGCCACCATCGCGCCCACGGCAATCGGCGCCTTGGAGCGGCGGAACGGCCGCACCGTCGGTTTCGTCACATCGACCAGATCCATGTCGGCCGCCAGACGCGCGATATCCTCCGGCGACCCTTCCAGCAGCAGCGTATCACCGACGACCACCACCAGATCGTCGAGCTTTCGGCCGATGTTCTGGTTGCGCCGGTGCGCCGCCAGCACATAGACGCCATACCGACGGCGCAGCCGCAAATCGCCAAGCGAGCGCCCGATCATCCGGCAACCGGGCGAGATCAGCACCTCGACCGTCTCGGTCTGCACCGAGGACAGCTTGTCGACGACGCGCAGATCGGTGTTCTGCTGCAGGCTCATCAGCTCGGCCATTTCGGTGCGCAAGACCACGCGGTCACCCGCCGCCAGCACCGCCGCCGTCAGATCGCGCCGCAAGCTCGCATCGCCGCGCAGCACGTCGATCACCCGCATGCCTTCGCGCTTGAACAGGTCGACCTCGGTCACCGCCTGCCCGATCAGCGCGGAGCCCTCGGGGATCGCGACCTCGGTGAAGAATTTCATCTTGCGCTTTTCGCCCAGAAGCGCACCCATCGAGGTGCGGTCAGGCAGGATGTGGCGCCCGATCAGAACCATGTAAAGGCCGCCCGCGATCACCTGCACGAGGCCCAGACCCGAGATTTCGAACATCGAGAAGGGTTCAAGCCCCTTGTCCACCGCCACGCCATCGACGATCAGGTTGGTCGAGGTGCCGATCAGCGTGACCGTGCCGCCCAGGATCGCGGCGAAACTGAGCGGGATCAAGAACTTGGAGGGCGAAACCCCCATCCGCCGCGCTAGCGCCATCATCACCGGCATCATCAGGACGACGACCGGAGTGTTGTTCAGAAAGGCCGAAGCGGCGGCAATCGCGGCGAAGATGCCGACGACGGCCAGAACGGGGCGGTCATCGATATGCCGCTCGGCCAACCGCGTCAGCCAGTCGAGCGCGCCGGTGCGCACCAGCCCCCCCATCAGGATGAACATCATCACGATGGTCCAGGGCGCGTTGTTCGACAGAACCGCCGTGGCATCCTTGTAGGGCACGATCCCCAGAAGCAGCACCAGCGCCGCACCGCCGATCGCGATGACTTCCGTGGCGTAGATTTCTGCCATGAAGAGCGCGAGCATCACGGTGATCAGCGCGAGGGTGAAATAGGCTTGTGCCGTCTGGCTCAGTCCAAGGTCGATCATTTCAGGCCTCTTTCCTTGCCCGCGATACTAGCCGCACAGGGTCGGGGGGCAAGCCTTGTTCGCCGCGGCCTGCATCAAAGTCGCGGTTATCACAAAATAGTGCTGATTTATCCGGCATCTGCGCGAAGACGTTCAAACGGGCGTCGCCTCGGGCAAACGACCACCGACACGCACGGGGGCAATGCGCGTGGCCTTGCCGCTGCGATCGTCGGTCTCGATATAAACGCCCGAAAGCGTCACCGGCCCCTCGGCCGGGGTGAAACGGTCGCGCGTCATGCCGGTCAGGAAGCGGCGCATCGGCTCGGCCTTTTCCATGCCGATGATGCTGTCATAGTCGCCGCACATGCCCGCATCGCTCAGATAAGCGGTGCCGCCTTTCAGGATCACCGCATCGGCGGTGGGCACATGGGTATGGGTGCCGACGACAAGGCTGGCCCGGCCATCGCAATATTGCCCCATCGCCATCTTTTCAGAGGTCGCCTCGCAATGCACGTCGACGACGATCGCCTGCGCCAGCCCGCCCAGCGGATGCGTGCGCAAGACCGTGTCGATGGCCGAGAAGGGATCGTCGAAGGGGCGCTTCATGAAGACCTGCCCCAGAACCTGCGTCACCAGCACCTTGCGGCCGCGGCGATCCTCGAACAGGCGCGCCCCCTTGCCGGGCGCCTCCTTGGCGTAGTTGAGCGGGCGGATCACCCGCGGCTCGGTCTCGATGAAGCGCATCATGTCCTTCTGATCGAAAGCATGATCGCCCAGTGTCACCACATCCGCGCCCGCAGCCAGCAGAAGTTTCGCATGCTCGCCGGTCAGCCCCATGCCGCCCGAGGCATTCTCGCCGTTCACCACGACGAAATCGAGCCCCCAGTCGGCGCGCAGCTTCGGCAGCCGTTCCGCCACTTCCGCGCGTCCCGCGCGCCCCATCACATCGCCAAGAAACAAGATCTTCATGGATTTCCTTTGGCCGAAGCCCCGCCGGAAAGCAACCATTGCCTTGCGTAAAAGCGTCGCTTCGACCCGTTTCAGGGACAGCTTGCAGACCTCGAAAGCCCCACGGACCCATCGGGCTACCTAAGAAAAAATTTCAGCATCGGCGGGAATCCGCCACCCGAAAAGCCGAGTCGTGGCAGATTTCCGCCCGTTCCGCAGCGCACCTGTTCAGGAAGCTTTAACTCTGACCGCGATCCCCGGTATGGCTTGACCCGCAACGAAGTAAACCACTCACGTTTCGTTTCAGGTCCGATGAAAATCACGCTCACATCCTCCGGACAGCTTGTCCGGCTCCCCCTTGCTGTTGCCGCTCTGGCCGCCCTGTCGGCCTGTGGCAGCTTCAACGGCGGCGACCAGACACCGCGGATGAACTTCGCCTCGGCGCAGGACCGGCCCGAACAGGTCGATCCGGTGCGGCGCGACACTGCCGTGGCCCTCGCCAAGGAACTGCGCGCCCGCGGCGGCCGCGTCTGGTGTGTGCCCTTTGCGCGCAACGCCTCGGGCATTGATCTGAAGGGCAATGCGGGCACCTGGTGGTCGAAGGCCTCGGGTCGCTACGCACGCAGCCACACCCCCGAAGTCGGTTCGGTCATGGCGTTCTCGGCGACGCGCAAGATGCCGATGGGCCATGTGGCCGTGGTGTCGGAAGTGGTGTCGGACCGCGAGATCAAGATCGATCACGCGAACTGGCAGCGCAACCGCATCTCGCTGGGCATGACCGTGCATGACGTGTCGAAGAAAAACGACTGGAGCCAGGTGCGGGTGATGAGCCAGGAAAGCGCCGCGGGTCGGGTCTATCCGGTGGCGGGCTTCATCTCGAAGGACGAGGGCTGAGGCGCGCAAGGCGAGCCCCTCTCCAACAAAAAGAACAAAGGGCGCCTCTGGCGCCCTTTTTCTTAGTCCTGAACCTTCTTGACGAATTGCGACTTCAGCCCGATCTGCCCGACGCCGGGCAGCTTGCAGTCGATGTCGTGATCGCCCGGCACCAGCCGGATGCCGCGCACCTTGGTGCCGACCTTGACGACTTGCGAGCTGCCCTTGAGCTTGAGATCCTTGATCACCGTCACCGTATCGCCATCGGCGAGCAGGTTGCCCACGGCATCGCGGATCTCGCCCAAGGCGCCCGCCTCGGCGGCCTCGCTCCCGGGCGCCCATTCATGGGCGCATTCGGGACAGGTCAAAAGCGCGTCCACCTGATAGGTGAACGTGCTGGCGCATTCGGGGCACGGCGGCAGGGTGTCATCGGTCATGATGCCCCGGCCTTACACGTCCGGATAGAGATTGGCCAGATGCGGCCAAGCCGCGGAGGGTTTGGGCTCCAGCTCGCGCGGGGTTGTATCCATGTCGGCGATATGGCGCATCCGGGATGAGCTGGCGGGCAGTTTCGTCTTTTCGTGCGTGGAGAGCGGATCACAGTAGAAGGTCACCCCCAGATCGGCGATCCGCTGTGCCCGGGCGATCAGTTTTTCGCGCAACTCTTTGGACAGGTCGTAGGATTCGCCGCTATGGCCCTGCACCAGCGTTTCATAGATCAGCGGATTTTCCGGCCCGGGCGGTTGCGCGGGATCCCGCGGCGTCAACCAGTGATCAGCGAAATCCATCAGCACCCGTTCCAGCGCCGGAAGCTCGGTCAGGAATCGACGCAACTGGTGTTCCTCAAGCGTGAACCGACCGACGAGCGCCTCGCCCGCCTGCGCGCCATAGCCGGTCAAGCGGGTAATCGTCTCGGGCGCCATCTGCAGGTTCAGCCCGCCCTCGTCCGCGGTCAGGTTCACCGTCACGATGCGCTCGCGAAACCCGGTCAGCACCGATTGCAGCGAATCCTGCCAGTCCTTGGCGCTGTTGAACAACGCCATGACAAAGCTGCCCAGCCCCGAAATCCTGTGCGTCGGCAACAGCCGCCCTTTTTGCGGATCGGTCGGCATCTTGATTCGAGGCGTCGCCTCGTCCCCCTCGTCCACCCGCTCGGGGTCGAATTCGCCCAGCGAAATCCCGAAAGTGGGCGAAAGCGGCAGCACATGGTCGAAGAAATGCACCGGGAAGTTCGACGAAAGCCCGCCGTCAGAGAACAGACAGCGGCAAAGCTTCGCCGCCGGTTCCGCCTTGACCAGCGTGTAATCGACCCGGTGCAGCGGCACGGCAGAAATCAGCATCGGAAACGACAGGCTCATCCGCGCCAGCACGACGACCGGCATGTCATCAAAGCGGAACAGCCGCAGCCGTCCGGTGGGATCGGCCCATTTCGCGTCGACCGGCTGCGAGTGCGCCACCATGTAAGCCACGATCCGGTCGGGGAAAATGCGGGCGAATTCCTCGGGATCGAAGGCATGCTGGTTGTTGCGCATCGGCAGCACAAAGGGGCGGTGCGTGGTGATGTCGGTGGTCACCGTCTGCACCCGGATCCCCCTGTCTGCCAGCATCTTCAGCGTCAAAGGCGCGGGGCCGACGGCGCCAAAGGCGATTTCGTCGATGCGCTTCGCCATCCAGTCCGACAGGCCGGTATCGGGTTTGTAGCCCTTTTGCGTGCGCCCCGTGCAGATGCCGTAATCATGCGCTGCCAGACCCTCGGTCGCCTGTTTTTTCGCCTCCCAAAGCGGCCAGCCAAGCCCGCCTGCCGCCATCGCCACAAGGCCCAGAAGCAACCAGCCCCAGACCACGGTCGACGAGGCAAAAAGCGCCAGGATCACCATCACGATCCCCAAGGCCGCGCCCTGCACCATCTCGCGCGGATAGCCCCGCGCAAGCGCCCAGAGGATCCCCGCCGTCTTGCCCTTTTGCGCCGCAAGCAGCAGCCGGAAAAGCGGCGCCAGCTCCGGCACCGGCTGGAATTTCTCGAGGATCGTGGTCGAAAGTTCGTCGGCCAGCCCCTCGATCTTGTCAAAGCCGCCCTTGTCGCGGCCATATTCCGCCGCAGCAGCGAAAACGGCCGCAATCGCGCCCGCCGACGTGCCGCCGACCTGACGGAAGCGATAGGCATCGGACAGCTTTTTCAGCGCCTTGGGATAGACCACCCCGGAGGTGACGCCCCCTTTCAGCACCAGATCGCAACTCGGAAGGTCAGTCGTCTGTGACATGGATGTCCTCCGTCATGGGGCAAGATCATCGGTGCGCGGACCGACGGCAGCCAAACAGGGTTGATCGGGAGTGGGCCGCGCCCCGGACAGCGCAACCTGCGCGAGGGCGGCAAGGAATGTCGGGGCCTCTTGCGGACAGTCGATGAAACGCATGGGACAAGAACCGAAAGAAGATCGTTGCCCCAGCATAGCAGATTCGCGCCGCAACGCACCCGAAGGGTTGCGCGCGCGTCAAAAATCCGCGCCTCAGTTGTGCTTAGCCGTGCTGGGGATAGATCGGGCCGCGCTCGGTCACGATCAGATCAAGCGGCTGGTCGGTGGGCTCGGTCGGCACCGCTTCCATCTCCTGCGCCGCAAAGGCGAAGCCGATCGCCGTGGCGGGGCCCGCCGCGCGCAGACGTTCCAGCGTGCGGTCATAAAAGCCGCCGCCATAGCCGAGCCGATAGCCGCGCCGATCAAAGGCGACGAGCGGCACGATCAGCACACGCGGCGTGATCTCGGCGCCCGTCTCGGGGATCGCCGCGCCGAAGGGGCCGGGGATCAGCGCCGCCTCGGGGGTCCATGTGCGAAAGACGAGCGGCTGCCCCTCACCGAGGATCACCGGCACGCCGACCGGCCCCAGATGCGCGGCCATCGCCGGGCGCGGGTCAATCTCGGTGCGGATCGGCAGATAACCCGCCATCGGCGCCCCCTCGAACCGCATCAGCGCTGCCAGAAGATGCTCGCAAGCGTCGCCCTGCCCCGCCGCAAAGGCAGCCTTGCGGGCGGCAAAGGCAGCCTTGCGGGCCTCGGCCTTGAGCGCGGCCAGATCGGTCATACCAGCACCCATGTCGCAAGCCCAAGGAAGGCGAAGAAGCCCATCACGTCGGTGAGCGTCGTCACGAAAGTGCCCGAGGCGAGCGCCGGGTCAAGGCCCAGCCGTTCGAGCGTCAAGGGCACCATCACCCCGCCCAGCGCCGCGACCATCTGATTGACGATCATCGCAAGGCCCAGAACGAGGCCCAGCGCCGGATGGCCGAAGATCACCGCCCCGGCAACGCCCAGAAGCATCGCCAGGCTGAGACCATTCACCACCCCCGCGCCGATTTCGCGCAACACCACGCGCCGCGCGTTCGAGGCGGTCAGATCGCGCGTTGCCAGTGCCCGCACCGCCACAGCCAGCGATTGCGTTCCCGCAATCCCGCCCGTCGAGGCAACGATCGGCATCAGCGCGGCCAGCGCGACAAGCGACGAGATCGTCGCCTGAAACTGCGAAATCACCACGGCGGAAAGCGAGGCGGTGAAGAGGTTCGCCACCAGCCACGGCAGACGCTGGCGCACGGTTTCCAGAACCGAGTCGGAAATCGAGCTTTCCTCGCCCACGCCAGCGAGACGCAGGATGTCTTCCTCGTGTTCTTCATCGAGCACGTTCATCGCGTCATCGATGGTGATCACACCGACCAGCCAGCCATCATCGTCGGTCACCGGCGCGGAAATCAGGTGATACTGGTTGAAAGCATAGGCGACGTCGCCTTCTTCCTGCCGGGCGGAAATGGTGCGGAAACTGTCCTCGGTGATCGCGGTCAGCCGCGTGTCGGGCTTTGACGACAAGATCTTGCCCAGCGTCACATAGCCCACCGGATGATAGGCCGGATCGACGAGGATGACGTGATAGAACTGATCGGGCAGCCATTCCTCGCTGCGCAGGAATTCGGTCGCCTCGGCCACGGTCCAGTGCTGGGGCGCAACGACGACCTCGCGCTGCATCAGACGGCCGGCGGAATATTCGGGCCAGGTCAGCGATTGCTCGACCGCGGCGCGGTCGGTTTCATCCAGCGCCTCGAGGATGGCCTCCTGCTGGACCTCTTCGAGATCCTCGATCAGGTCGACGACGTCATCCGAGTCAAGCTCGCGCACGGCTTCGGCCAGAACATCGGCGGGGATCTGTTCGATCACCTCCTCGCGGATCGATTCGTCGATCTCGGTGAGGATCTCGCCATCCATCTCGCGGCCGTAAAGCCGCAGGATCTCGCGCCGTTCAGCCGTGGTGACCTGTTCGAGAAGGTCGGCAACGTCGGCGCCGTGCAGAGGTTCGAGCAGATCCGCGAGCAGGGCCGCATCGCCCGCTTCGGTCGCTTCCAGAACGCGTTCGACCAGATCTTCGGTCAGCGCGGGCAGGTCTTCGGCTTCGTGCTCTTCTGCCCGCTCTTCCGCCATGCCGCCCCCTGATCTGCCGTATTCTGGTTTGCCGCCACCTTATCGCAGCCGCCTGCGACAAAAAAGCCGTGATTGCCGAAGCATGGTTGCGGCCCTAGCATGAGCCTGCACGGGAAAGGAAGGTGGCGCGTGGAGATTTTGCTGGGTCAGATACTGCGATTTGCCTCGGATGCGAGGATCGAGGGGCCGTCGGCGGCGCGACATGACCGTCAGGGCGCGGTGGCGATCGAGGCGGGGCGGATCGTCGATGTCGGTCCGGCCGAGGCGGTGCTGGCCCGCCACCCGCAGGCGCATCGCACCGATCTGGGCGATAAGCTGATTTCGGCGGGCTTCATCGACGCGCATGTGCATTACCCGCAGACCGCGATCATCGCGAGCTGGGGCAAGCGGCTGATCGACTGGCTGAACAGCTACACCTTCCCCGAAGAGATGCGCTTTGCCGATCCGGCCTATGCCGCCGAGATCGCCTCGCGCTATTTCGATCTGGCGCTGGCGCATGGCACGACCTCGATGTGTTCCTATGCGACGATCCATTCGTCTTCGGTCGATGCCTTCATGAGCGAGGCGGCGCGGCGGGGGATGCGGGCGCTCGCGGGGCGGACCTGCATGGATCGCGACACCGCGCCCGCGGGGCTGCGCGACACGGCGCAGGCCGCCTATGACGAGAGCAAGTCGCTGCTCACACGCTGGCATGGCCGCGACCGGCTGGGCTACGTGATCACGCCGCGGTTTTCGCCGACCTCGACGCCCGATCAGCTGCTGGCGCTGGGGTCGCTGTGGGCCGAGCATCCCGATTGCCTGATGCAAACGCATCTGAGCGAGCAGATCGATGAAATCGCCTGGGTGAAAAGCCTCTATCCGGCGGCGCGGGATTATCTCGACACCTACGAGACCTTCGGTCTGCTGGGCGAGAACGGCGTCTATGGCCATGCGATCCATCTGGAACCGCGCGAGATTGCCCGGCTGCGCGATGTCGGCGCGGGGCTGGCGCATTGCCCGACCTCGAACAGCTTCATCGGCTCGGGGCTCTTTGATGCGGCGGGGCTCGCTTCGGCCGGGATCAGGATCGGGCTCGCCACGGACACCGGAGGCGGTTCGAGCTTTTCGATGCTGCGCACGATGGCGGCGGCCTATGAGATCGGGCAGTTGCGGCGTGGCGCGTTGCACCCGGCCGCGCTTTGGTATCTCGCGACGGTCGGCGCGGCGCAGGTTTTGCGCATCGATCACGCGGTGGGCAATATCGCCGTCGGGATGGAGGCGGATCTGATCGCGGTCGATCTGGCCTCGACCCCCGCGATTGCCCAGCGCGCCGAGCGGGCGGGCGATTTCTGGGAGGCGCTCTTTCCGACGATCATGATGGGCGATGATCGTGCCATCGCCGGGGTCTGGGTGGCCGGGCGGCGGATGAAATAGCGGGCGCGCGGCCTTGCCGATGGAGCGGGGCTCTGCCCGTTCGACGGGGCGTCCTTCCCCCGGAAGGCCGCCTTGCCCGTCTCACCCCGAGATATTTGCAGCAAGATAAAATCAGCGCGCAAGGGCGCGGGCGAGGTGGTTCGCACGTTCGACGACGCGGGGCAGATCGAGCGTGGTGATCTGATCATCGCGGACGATCTGACGACCTTCAACGAAAAGATGCTTCACCCGCGTCGGGCCGGACAGAAGCAGCGCCGCGACAGGGTCCCAGGCGCCTGCAGCTTCGAGCCCCGAGACATCCCAGATCGCCAGATCGGCGCGTTTTCCGGGTTCGAGACTGCCCAATTCGGGGCGCCCCAAAACCTGCGCGCCGCCAAGGGTGGCGATCTCCAGCGCCTCGCGCACGGACATTGCATCGGCGCCATTTTGCACCCGTTGCAACAGCATCGCCTGCCGCGCCTCGGCAATCAGATTGCCCGCGTCATTGCTGGCCGACCCATCGACGCCCAAAGCCACATTCACCCCCGCATCGCGCATCGCCCGGATCGGCGCAATGCCCGAGCCAAGGCGACAATTCGAACAGGGGCAATGGGCAACCCCGGTCTTCGAGCGGGCAAAAAGATCAATTTCCGAACCCGAGAGCTTGACGCAATGGGCATGCCAGACATCGGCGCCGGTCCAGCCCAGATCCTCGGCATATTGGCCCGGGCGGCAGCCGAACTGGTGCAGCGAATAGGCGATATCCTCGTCATTCTCGGCCAGATGGGTGTGCAGCATCACGCCCTTGTCGCGCGCCAGCACGGCCGCATCGCGCATCAGCTCGCGCGAGACCGAAAACGGCGAACAGGGGGCCACGCCCACCCGCAGCATCGACCCGGGGCGCGGATCGTGATGGGCGTCGATGACGCGGATGCAATCGGTCAGGATCGCCTCTTCGCGCTCGACCAGACTGTCGGGCGGCAGCCCCCCCGCGCTTTCGCCGATCGACATCGCGCCGCGGGTCGGGTGAAAGCGCAGCCCCAGCTCGGCCGCGGCGGCGATCGTATCGTCGAGCCGCGCGCCGTTGGGGTAAAGATAGAGGTGATCCGACGAGAGCGTGCAGCCCGACAGCGCCAGCTCCGCCAGACCAATCTGCGCCGAGGTGAAGATCTCCTCCGGCCCCATCTGCGCCCAGATCGGGTAAAGCGTCTTCAGCCAGCCGAACAGAAGCGCATCCTGCCCGCCCGGCACCGCGCGGGTCAGCGTCTGATAAAGATGATGGTGCGTGTTGATCAGCCCCGGCGTGACAACGCAGCCCGCAGCCGAAACGACCTCGCCCGTGGTCACCAGCCCCTGCCCCACGGCGGCAATCTCGCCGCCCCGGATCAGCAGATCGGCGCCGCGCAATTCCCGCCGCGCACCGTCCATCGTGACAAGGACCTCGGCGCCCCGGATCAGAACTTCCCGCATCGCAACCTCCCGCGCAACGCCCCCCGCCTCGGGGAAGTCCGAAGGGGCCAGATGGCCCTTTCGGGCGGGGGTGCGGGGGCGGCAGCCCCCGCCTGCCCCCCTCAACCGTTCAGCACCGCCAGCGCCGCGGCATGGATCTCGACATTCGCCGCCGCCAGCACGCGCCCGCCCTCATGCGCCGGACCGCCCGTCCAGTCGGTCACGATCCCGCCCGCCGCCTCGATCACCGCGATCGGACCGCCGACGTCATAGGGCTGCAGCCCGGCCTCGACCACCAGATCGATCTGCCCGGCCGCGATCAGCCCGTAGGCATAGCAATCGGTGCCGTAGCGCGTCAGCTTCACCTGCTTCGACAGCCGCGCGAAAGCCGCGCCCTCCTCGGGCGTGCCGACCTCGGGGAAGGTGGAATACAGGATCGCCTCGGCGAGCGGCCGCGGCCCGCGCGTGTGCAAATCGGCCTGCCCCAGCGGTCCCGTCACCCGCGCCTGCCCGAACCCGCCCAGAAACCGCTCGCCGATATAGGGCTGGTCGATCAGCCCCATCAGCGGCGCCCCGGGCTTGGCGTCGCCTTCGACCGAGAGCGCGATCAGCACCCCCCAGGTCGGCGTGCCCGAGAGATACCCCCGCGTGCCGTCGATCGGGTCCAGAACCCAGGTCAGACCGCTTGTGCCCCGTGTCACGCCAAATTCCTCGCCCCAGATCCCGTCCGCAGGCCGCCGCTCGGCCAGGATCGCGCGCATCGCCTGTTCCGCGGCGCGGTCGGCCACGGTCACCGGATCGAAGCGCACGGCCTCCTTCGTCTCGGCGGCAATCCCCCCCGGCGTGCGGAAATGCGCGAGCGTCGCCACGCGGGCGGCATCGGCCAGGGCTTCGGCGGTGGCGATCAGATCGGCCTTTTCGGCCTCGCTCAGATGGGGTGGCATGGACGACGGCATAGGGGGGGCTCCGGAAATACGAAAGGGGAGCGTCACCGCTCCCCATATCTTCAACCCCGATTGTGCGGCCTTATCAAGCCACGTCGGAGAGAACCTTCGCCAGTTCGAACAGACGGCGCCGCTGCGCCTCGGGGATCGCGTAGTACGAACGCACCAAGGCCAGCGCTTCCTTGTCGGAGAACAGATCCCCTTCCTGCGCGGCCGTGTTCGGGTCTTCGCCCGACAATCCTTCGAAGAAGAACGCAACCGGCACATCAAGCGCGTCGGCAATGTCCCAAAGCCGCGAGGCCGAGACACGGTTCATCCCCGTTTCGTATTTCTGAATCTGCTGGAACTTGATGCCGACCTTGTCGGCGAGTTGTTGTTGCGTGACCCCCACCAGCCAACGGCGGTGACGGATACGCTTGCCCACATGGACATCGACCGGATGCTTCATTCATTCTTCCCCTGAACTCTTCGGATGTGTGAAGCTAGCATAGCGTTGATTGCCGTTTCGGTTGCAAAATCTGGAAACTATCCAAAAAGACAGGTATTTCCCCTGCAAGTCCGCTACCTTATGTCGCACAAGCTGATATTGTTAACCATGTCTTGTCAAGACCTCCACCCCATTCCCGCTTTCTGAACCGGCATATTCGCAAATTGCATCGCACATTGCAAATTCCCAAGCGTCACCCGCAAGCCTCGCGTTCCGGTTGATTCGCCAATCAACTACCATCCCGAGACTGGCCACCCTGTCCCGGGCGGGCTAGGCTGAGGCACCAGAGGTCACCGACAGGACAAGATGCGCGCCTTCCTTCATACCGATCCGACGACGCCGCCCGCCCTCGCCGATCTGCCGCTGCCCGCGCCCGGTCCGGGCGAAGTCGCGGTGCAGATCGCGGCCTGCGGGCTCAATTTTGCCGATCTGCTGATGCTCGAGGGCAGCTATCAGGCGACGCCGCCGCTGCCTTTCGTGCCGGGGCTTGAGGCGGCCGGAACGATCACCGCCGCAGGTCAGGGCTGCAGACTTGCGCCGGGCACGCGCGTCGCCATCCATGCCGGCCATGGCGGGCTGGCCGAGGCCGGGGTCTTTGCCGAAGACCGTTGCACCCCCCTGCCCGACAGCCTCGATTTCGAGACCGCCGCCGCTTTTCAGATCGCTTATGGCACGTCGCATCTGGCGTTGACGCGGCGCGGACGGCTTTGCGCGGGCGAGACGCTGGTCGTGCTCGGCGCGGCCGGGGGTGTTGGCCTGACCGCGGTCGAGCTTGGGGCACGGATGGGCGCGCGGGTGATCGCCGTCGCCCGCGGCGCCGAGAAGTGCGCCATTGCGGCGCAGGCAGGCGCTGCCGAGACGCTCGACGCCGAAACTCCCGACCTGAAGGCCGCGCTGAAAGCGCTTGGCGGCGCCGATGTCGTCTATGACGCGGTGGGCGGAGCCTTGGGCGAGGCCGGTTTCGCAGCCCTGAAACCCGGCGGGCGCTTCCTTGTCATCGGCTTTGCCGCGGGCCAGCCGCCCACGCTGAAGCTCAACCACGCGCTGGTGAAAAACCTTGAGATTCATGGGCTTTACTGGGGCGGTTATCTCGATCTCGATCCGGCGGCGCTGCAACGCTCGATGACCGAACTGTTCGCCCTTGCGGCCGATGGCAGCTTGCGGCCGCATATCTCGGCCCGCTTCCCCCTGTCGCAGACCGCCGCGGCACTCGAGATGTTGCGTGCCCGCCGCTCGACCGGCAAGATCGTCGTCACGATGGGGTGAGGCCACCCCACCGGCGGCCGATTTTCTGCCGCCGGGTTCTTGAAACCCGCAGGGTCCTTTCCGATATCGGACCCGAAGCGGCCCCTCGCGCGTGCCGCTGCCAAAGACTGGAGACAAGCACATGGCTAATTTCAACACGATGCAAAGCACCGCGGCTGGCCGTGCGAGCTATATCGACGAGGGTCTTCGGACCCATATGAACAAGGTCTATGGCCTGATGTCGGTGGCGATGATCGTCACCGGCGCCGTGGCCTTTGGCGTCAGCCTGAACGACCAACTGCTGATGACGCTGTTCGGCACGCCGCTGAAATGGGTGGTGATGTTCGCCCCGCTCGTGGTCGTCTTCGCCTTCTCGGCGATGATCCACAAGATGCAGACCTCGACTGCGCAGATGGTGTTCTTCGGCTATTCGGCGCTGATGGGCCTGTCGCTCGCCTCGATCTTCAAGGTCTATACCGGCGTTTCGATCGCCCAGACCTTCCTGATCACCGCGATCGCCTTCGCGTCGCTCTCGCTTTACGGCTACACCACGAAGCGCAACCTGTCGGCTTTCGGCTCGTTCCTGATGATGGGCGTGATCGGGCTGGTTGTGGCGTCGCTCCTGAACATCTTCATCGCCTCGTCGGCGCTGCAATTCGCGATCTCGGTGATCGGCGTGCTGCTGTTCGCGGGTCTGACCGCCTATGACACGCAGAACATCAAGAACACCTACCTGCAACTCGCCCAGTCGGATGCCGATTTCCTTGGCAAGGCCGCGATCCTTGGCGCGCTGCAGCTCTACCTCGACTTCCTGAACCTGTTCATGTTCCTGCTGCAATTCCTCGGCAATCGCGAATAACACAACCTCCGAACCAACCTCCGGGAAAGGCCCTGCGGTTCGCCGCGGGGCCTTTTCCGTTTGCGATCAGCCGTGCAGGGCCGCAGCGTGATGGGCGAAATGATCGCCTAGGAAGCTGGCGATGAAATAGTAGCTGTGGTCATAGCCCGGATGACGGCGCAGCCGCAGCGGATGCCCGAGCCGCGCCGCTTCCTCGGCCAGAAGCCAGGGCTTGAGCTGCCCCTCAAGGAAGCTGTCCGCCTCGCCCTGATCGATCAGGATCGGCAGACGCTCGGTCGCGCCCGCAAGGAGCGCCGTCGCATCCCACTCCGCCCAAGCCGCGCGGTCCGGCCCCAGATAGGCCGAAAACGCCTTTTCGCCCCAGGGCACCTGCATCGGCGCGACGATCGGCGAGAAGGCCGAAACGGCCAGGTAGCGGCCGGGATTGCGCAGCGCCGCGACCAGCGCCCCGTGCCCGCCCATCGAATGCCCCATCACCGAACGCCGGTCGGAGGCCGCGAAGTCCGCCTCGATCAGCGCGGGCAGTTCGGTCACGACATAATCGTGCATCCGGTAATGCGCCGCCCAGGGCGCCTCGGTGGCGTTGAGGTAGAACCCCGCCCCCTGCCCCAGATCATAGGCCGGATCATCGGCCACCCCCTCGCCACGGGGCGAGGTGTCGGGAGCGACAACAATCACCCGATGCTGGGCCGCATAAGCCTGCGCCCCCGCCTTGGTGATGAAGTTCTGCTCGCTGCAGGTCAGCCCCGAGAGCCAGTAGACGACCGGCAGCCGCTCGCCAGGATCACGCGCCGGGGTGAAGATGCCAAAGCTCATCGCGCAGCCGAGCGTGGCGGAGGTGTGTTTCCACACCTCCTGTGTGCCGCCGAACGCGGCGTGGGTTTCCAGACGGTCCATCCCGATCCTCAGAACTTGATGACGGAACGGATCGACTTGCCTTCATGCATCAGATCGAAGGCCTCGTTGATCTGATCCAGCGCCATCGTGTGGGTGACGAAAGGTTCAAGCTCGATCTCGCAGGCCATCGCCTGCTCGACCATGCCCGGCAGTTGCGACCGCCCCTTCACCCCGCCAAAGGCGGTGCCCATCCATTTGCGCCCGGTCACCAGCTGGAACGGCCGGGTCGAGATTTCCTGCCCCGCGCCCGCAACGCCGATGATGATCGACTGCCCCCAGCCGCGATGGGCGCATTCCAGCGCCGCGCGCATGACATTGACGTTGCCGATGCATTCGAAGCTGTGATCGACACCCCAGCCGGTCATCTCGACGATCACCTGCTGAACGGGCTTGTCGTGATCCTTCGGGTTGACGAAATCAGTGGCGCCGAACTGCCGCGCCAGATCGAATTTCGACGGGTTGGTATCGATGGCGATGATGCGCCCGGCCTTCGCCTGCCGCGCGCCCTGAATGACCGCAAGGCCGATGCCGCCCAGACCGAAGACGGCGACGCTGTCGCCTTCCTGCACCTTCGCCGTGTTATGCACCGCGCCGATGCCGGTGGTCACGCCGCAGCCAAGCAGGCAGACCTGCTCGTGATTGGCATCGGGGTTGATCTTGGCGAGCGAGACCTCGGCCACCACCGTGTATTCCGAGAAGGTCGAGCAGCCCATGTAGTGATAGATGGGTTGGCCGTTATAGGAAAACCGCGAGGTGCCGTCGGGCATCACGCCCTTGCCCTGGGTCGCGCGGACCGAGGTGCAGAGGTTCGTCTTGCCCGATTTGCAGAACAGGCATTCGCCGCATTCGGCGGTGTACAGCGGAATGACGTGATCGCCCGGTTTGACCGAGGTGACGCCCTCGCCAACTTCGACCACGACGCCCGCGCCTTCGTGGCCGAGCACGACCGGGAACAGGCCCTCGGGATCGTCGCCCGACAGCGTGAAGGCGTCGGTGTGGCACACGCCGGTGTCGGTGATGCGGATCAGCACCTCGCCCTTTTCCGGGGGCGCGACATCGATTTCCACGATTTCAAGGGGTTTGCCGGGGGCAAAGGCGACGGCGGCACGCGATTTCATAAGGATCTCCCTGTGAGTTACTTGAGGTAGCTGCGCACCAGCGCCAGCAATTCCCCGGTTTTGGCGCCGCCCTCTCCCTCGGGCGGACCGAATTCGTCGCGGATATGGGCTTCCAGCACCTCGGCCATCAGCCCGTTCACGGCCCCGCGCACGGCAGCGATCTGTTGCAGGATCGGCCCGCAGTCCGAGCCGGTTTCCAGCGCTCGCGTCAGGGCTTCGCACTGGCCGGTGATCCGCTTCACGCGGGCCAGAATCCGCTTCTTGTCCTCGGGGTCGTTCGGCACGGCTTTCCCTCCCCGCGGGGATCTATACTACGGGGGAGTATATCGCGCTTTGCCGACAAGGCCAGCGATTCCCGCGCCCGAAGGGACGCGGGGGCATGGCAGGCCGGTTTTGGAAAGGGTCGCTCAGCCCTTGTCGAACCGCGGCGGCGCGTAACCGCCAAGCCGCGAGGTGGCCAGACCAAGCCGCACCATCCCCTCGGTCAGCGCCACGGCGCAGACGACGCCATCAAGCACCGGCAGCCCATGCGCGCGGCCCAGACCCTCGGCCAGATCGGTCATCCCCGCACAGCCAAGCACGATCGCCTCGGCCCGATCCTCGGTGATCGCAGCCGCCACTTCGGCGCCGATGCGGGCACAGGCCTCGCTGAGCGGGTCTTCAAGGTCGAGCACCGGAATTTCCGAAGCCCGCACCCGGGCGCAACGCGCCGCCAGACCGTAACGGGTCAGGTTGTGCTCAAGCGCCGGGACCGAGCGGCCCAGCGTGGTGACGACGGAAAACCGGTTCGAGAGCATCGCGGCCATGTGGAAGGCCGCCTCGCCGATGCCGATCACCGGCTTTTCGGTCAGGCAACGCGCAGCATCAAGCCCGGTGTCGTCGAAACAGGCGATGATCACGGCGTCATAATCGTCGCGCCCGCCGATGACCCCCAGAAGCCCGGCAAGGCTCATCGCCTCGTCGTAATAGCCCTCGATCGAGGCGGGGCCATGGGTCGGATTGACCGCGATGATCTCGGTGCCCGGTGCGGCGACGCGACGGGCGGCGGCCCCGGCCTTTTCGGTCATCGTTTCCGTGGTGTTCGGATTGATCAGCAAGAGCCGCATCACATGTCGCCCCCAAGATAAGCCGCCTTGATGCGCGGATCGTGCATCAGATCGCGCGAGACGCCCGACAGCGCGACGGTGCCGGTCGACAGCGCATAGGCGCGGGCGGAAATCGACAGCGCCATGCGGCTGTTTTGTTCCACAAGCAGCACCGACACGCCCTCGTCGCGGCTGATCGCCACGATCGCGCGGGCGATGTCCTGCACCAGCTTTGGCGCGATGCCGAGCGAGGGCTCGTCGAGCAGCAGCAGTTTCGGCGCCGCCATCAGCGCGCGGCCGATCACCATCATCTGCTGCTCGCCGCCCGACAGCGTGCCCGCCTGCTGCCCGAAGCGCTCCTTCAGCCGCGGGAACCGGGTCAGGACGGCATCAAGCGAGCGCGCGATCCCGGCCGTGTCGGAGCGGGTAAAGGCGCCCATCAGCAGGTTGTCCTTGACCGACATCAGCGGGAAGACCCGCCGCCCCTCGGGCACCATCGCGATGCCCATCTTCACGATCTCGGCCGGAGATTTGCCGTCGATCCGCTCGCCGCGGTAGGTGATCGTGCCCGAGCGCGGTTTGCGCAGGCCCGTGATCGCGCGCAGGATCGAGGATTTCCCCGCCCCGTTCGCCCCGATCAGCGCCACCGTCTCGCCTTCCGACAGCGACAGCGACACGCCCTTGAGCGCATAGACATGGTCGTAATACAGTTCGACATTCTCGAGGCTGAGCATGGTCACATCCCGATCGCGGCGTCTTCCGAGCCGAGGTAAGCCTCGATCACGCGCGGATTTTCCTGAATTTCGGCGGGGGTGCCCTCGGCGATCTTCTCGCCGAAATTGAGCACCACGATCCGGTCGGAGATCTTCATCACCGCCGGCATGTCATGCTCGACCAGAAGCACCGTGATGCCCCGCTCGTCGCGCAAGCGGCGCACCAGCGCCACCATCCGCATCGTCTCGTCATGGTTCATCCCGGCGAAGGGCTCGTCGAGCAGCAGCACCGAGGGGTTGGTGGCGAGGCCAATCGCCATGCCCAGCGCACGCAGATGCCCCTGCGGCAGGTTCGAGGCCAGCTCGCCCGCAATGGGCGCAAGGCCCAGAAAGCCGATGATCTCGTCGGCCGAGGCGGCAAAGGCGGTCTCATCCGCCCGCGCGGCGGTGGAGCCGAAGAAGAAGCCCGCCAGTGACGCCTTGGCGCGCAGATGATGCGCGACGATGACGTTTTCGCGCACGGTCATGGCGCGGAAGATCGTGGTCTCCTGAAAGGTGCGCACCACCCCCTTGCGCGCCACCGCATGGGGCGACAGGTTCGAGATCTTCTCGCCGCGAAACAGCACCTCTCCGGACGTCGTGCGCAGGAACGACGAGATCATCTTGAAGAGCGTCGATTTCCCCGCGCCGTTCGGGCCGATCACCGAAAGAATCTCGCCCTCGGCGACATCGAACGAGATGTCGTTGTTCGCAACAAGCCCGTCGAAGCGCTTGGTGACATTGCGGATTTGCAGGATCGGGCTCATTTCCCCCCCTTGCCGCGCAGCATCGCGGGCAGGCTCAGAAGACCGTTCGGCACGACGAGCATCGCGGCGATCAGCAGCGTCGAATAGATCAGCATCTGGTATTTCGCGGCGGCGAAGAGAAGCGACCAGCCGAAGTAAAGGACCAGCGTGCCGAGCATCGGGCCGAAGACGAAGCCAAGCCCGCCCAGGAAGCAGTTCAGCATGAAGTTGACGCTGTCGGCGACCTGAAAGGACGAGGGGTAGATCGACTGCGAGATCACCACGAAGCCCGCCCCGGCGATGCCCCCCATGAAGGAGGAAATCGCATAGGCCAGCACCCGCAGGAAGGCGATGTTGACCCCGATCGAGGCTGCCAGATCCTCGTTTTGCTGCAGCGAGCGGAACAGATGCCCCAACCGCGAGCGGGTGATGCGCCAGAGCACCAGATAAGCAAGGCACATCAGCGTCACGGCCATCAGGTAAAAGGCCAGTTTCGGATTTTCGAGCGTGGCGAAATCGGGGATCAGCGTCAGGCCGAAGATCGACACCTCGCCCGGCAGCGGGATCGAGGTGATGCCACGCGCGCCGTTCGTCACCGGCAGGGCCAGCGCCGAAAGCCGGGCGACCTCGGTCAAGACCAGCGTCACCATCGAGAAATAGACGCCCCTCAGCCGCAGGATCGGCACGCCGATCAGCACCGCCAGCGCGGCGCAGAACAGCCCCGCGAGCGGCAGCGTGGCCCAGAAGTTGAAGCCCAGCTTAGTGATCAGCACCGCCGCGACATAGCCGCCCGCCAGCGCATAGGCGCCCTGCCCGATGTTGATACGGCCGATGTAGAAGGTCAGCCAGACCCCGGCCGAGCCGATCGACAGAAGTGCCACCGAGGTGAGCGTGTAATAGAAATCCCACCGGCCGGTGAGGCTGATCAGCCCCGGCACGCCGATGTAAAGCGCGATCAGAAAGGCCGCGACGGAAAGCGAACGGATCATGGCTCAGCCCCAGGGTTTGCCCATCAGCCCCTGCGGGCGGAAGGCGAGGAAGATCATCAGCGAGGCGAAGATGACGAGATAGGTGATGTCGCCATAGGCGGCGAGCAGCGACAGCCCGACGGATTCCAGCATGCCAAGGATGAAACCCCCGGCGATCGCGCCCGAAATCACCCCGGCACCACCGATCATGATCATCATGAAGGCCTTGATCGAGGTCGGCCCACCCATGCCCAGATTGACGCCGACGATCGAGACCAGAAGCCCGCCGACCAGCCCCGCCAGCATCGCGCCAAGGGCAAAGCCGATCATCGAATAGCGCTCGACATCGACGCCCATCAGCTCGGCCGCCATCCGGTCCTGCGCCAAGGCCCGCATCGCGCGGCCGGTGCGGGAATGGCGCATGAACAGGATGAACGCCCCGATCAGCGCGACGGCCAGCCCCCCGATCAGGATGCGGTCATAGGGCATGACGATGCGGAAATCCCAGTTGAAGACGCCACCCACGATCTTCGGAATGCCGCGCTGCTTCTCGCCAAAGACGAGCAGCGTCACCGCATCCAGAAAGAACGCGATCCCGGCCGCCAGAAGCATCGTCGATTCCTCGCGCTTCGAGCGTCGGATGACGGGGGCGAAGAGGAAGCGCTCGGCAAAGGCGCCAAGCGCCGCCAGCGCCACGGCCGAGGCCAGAAGCCCGACCAGAAACGGCAGATGGAACTGCGCCACCACCGTATAGGTGATGAACCCGCCGATCACATACATCTGCCCGTGGGCGAAATTGAGCACGTTCATCAGCGAGAAGATGAGCGTGAGACCGAGCGCGATCAGCGCATAGGAGGCGCCGAGAAAGAGCCCGTTGACGATGATCTGCTCCATGTCCGCTCCGCGAAAGGGAAAAGGGCCCGGCCATCAGCGGCCGGGCCAGATCCGGTCTCAGTCGACCGTCGCGACGAACAGCGTCTGGAACGCGCCGTCCTTGTATTCGTTCACCACGAGCGGCACCGAAAGCTGACGCTTCTGCCCGAACGAGGTGGTGCCGACATAGGTCATCTGCGCATCGCCCTTCATGTAGGGGTTGGGCGCGGCGAATTTTTCCATCGCGGTCTTGAAGGCGGCGATGTCGGAGATGCCCTTCGGATCGGCCTTCAGCGTGTCGAGGATGTATTCGAGCGCATAGACCTTGGTGTTCGACTCGTCGTTATATTCGCCGAACATCTCGGTGTATTTCGCCACGAATTCCTTCATGTAATCCGAGGCGATCTCGGGGGTCGAGGCGCCACCGACCGAGATGAAGCCATTCGCCGCCTCGCCCGCGCCTTCCTCGATCACCTTCGCATCCTGCGCGGTTTCGGTCGAAATCAGCCCGGTGTAGCCCAGATCGCGGGCCGAGCGGATCATCTGCGGCGCGGCCGCCGGGGCGACGCCCGAGAGCACCAGCAGGTCGGGCTGGGTCTTCAGCACCGGCAGCAGGACCGGGGTGAAATCGGTGGTGTCGACCTGATAGGTCACGTCCGACGAGGTCACTTCAAGGCCGAGCGCCTTGGCCGCCTCGACGCCGCTGTCGCGCTGGCTCAGCGGGTCGGATTCATTCGCCGCGACGAAGGCGATCTTTTTGACGCCCTTGTTGTCCTTCAGGTATTTGTAGATCGCCGGGCCGGACTGATAGCTCGCCACCATGCCAAGGATCGCGTTTTCGGCGGGGGCGGTATAAAGCTCTTTCGGGAAGGCATAGGGGACGTAGATGATGTTGTTCGCCTCGGCCACCGGGCGCACGGCGGCGGCGCCGTCATCGACGTTCGGGCCGACGACATAATGGATGCCCTGCTGCGCCATCTGCTCCATGCCGGCGATCGCGCGTTTCGGGTCTTTCTGGTCGTCGAAGGTGACGATCTCGATCTTGTAGGTCGTGCCGCCGATCTCGACCCCGCCCTTTTCGTTCAGCATCGCGGCGAGCGTCTGCATCGAGCGCACGTTCGACGTGCCCCAGGCCGCGGCCGGACCCGAGGTGACGCCGACAAAGCCGATCTTCAGCGTCTCTTCGGCCATGGCGGCGGTGGCGGAAAGGCTGAGGCTTGCCAGAACCGCCAGCGCGGTGGAGCGAAGCATCATGGTGCGTCTGTTCATTTGGAAACTCCCTGTTGGGCCCGTCTTGTCGATCAGCGGTTCGTCCTGCTCCGAGCTTAGCCGGAGCGGCAGGCTTAGGGCAAAAGATTGTTAACAATCCTGTCAACCATCGTGTTAGATGGCTTGGCCCGGTCGCTGCGCTTGTTGCACCCGGTGCAAGCGTGTATTTCCCAACCGAAACAGGCCTGTTCACGATGGACCCGATGACGGAGACGCCCGAAGACGACAGCGACACTTTCGCGGCCGGTGAGGAAATCACCGAATCCGAGATCGTCGCGCGCATTTTCGAGGCAGTGATGGAACGGCGCCTCGCGGCTGGAACCAAGCTTTCCGAATCGGAGCTGTGCAAGGCTTTCGGGGTCGGGCGGATGCGGATCCGGCGCTGCCTGCTGCTTTTGGCCAGCCATGACGTGGTCGAATTGCGCTCGAACCGGGGCGCCTATGTCGCCAGCCCGAGCGTGAAACAGGCCCGCGACGTGTTCGAGGCGCGGCTCGCGATCGAACCCGCCGCCGCGCGTCTGGTGGTGGAGCGCGCGACCGAGGATCAGCTGGCGGCGCTGCAAGCCTGTCTGGCCGAAGAGGCCGAGGCGCATCAGCGCGGCAACCGCCATGCGGCGATCCGGCTGTCGGGCGAGTTCCATCTGCGGCTCGCCGAGGCGACAGGCAACGAGACGCTGCTGCGTCTGCTCAAGGAGCTGGTGACGCGCAGCTCGCTGATCGTGGCGATCTATGGCGCGCCGGGGCTGGAGACCTGCCGCGACCATGACCATGCCTCGTTGCTGGCCGCGCTGCGGTCGCGCGACGCCGATACCGCCGAGCGGCTGATGCGCGCGCATCTGGGCGACATCATCTCGACGCTGGATCTGTCGGGACCGGCGCGGATCGGCGCGGATCTGGTGCAGGTTCTGGCAAAGCGCTGAGCCCTGCGACGGGGACCAGACTGCGCGCGGCCTCGGCCGCCACTTCGCGCGTGAGCGCTTCGAGCAACCGCGCCCCCAGCCGCGCATGTTGCCAGTGCAGCACCACATCCATCGCCGCACCGGGCACAAGCTCGACCAGCCGCCCCTCGGCCAAGGGCGCCGCGGCCAGCGGCAAGGGATGCAGTGCCCAGCCCAACCCGAAAAGGCTCGCATCCAGAAACCCCTGCGTCGAGGGCACCTGATGCGTCGGCGCCGTCAGCGCCTGATCGAAATTCTGCCGCAGCCAGCGCGCCTGCAACCCGTCCTTGCGGTCGAATTGCAGCACCGGCGCGCGGTTCAGCGCCGCGGCGGTGACACCTTCTGCGAAATACCGCGCCCGAAACGCGGGGCTCGCGCAGGCAACATAGCGCAAGGCGCCGAGCGGCCGGGTCCGGCAGCCCGGCACCGCCGCGGGCTCGGCCGTGACCGCCGCGAGCACCTCGCCCGAGCGCAACCGCGCCGCGGTATGCGCCTCGTCATCCAGCACCAGATGCAAAAGCGCCCCCGTCGCCTCGGAAAACCGCGCCGCGGCGGGCAGGAACCAGCTGCCAAGCGAATCCGCATTCACCGCGACCGGCAGCGCGGGCACCCCCGGCCCCGGACCCGCCAGCGCCGGAAGATCACTGGCGAGCTCGCCCTCCAGCAGCCGGACCTTCTCGACATGGGCGCAAAGCCGCGCCCCCGCCTCGGTCGGCACCGGCGGCTGGCTGCGCACGACAAGCGCCGCCCCCACCCGCTCCTCCAGCGCGCGGATGCGCTGCGACACCGCCGAGGGCGTGACACCGAGCACCAAAGCCGCGCGTTCGAACCCGCCTTCGCGGATCACCGCCGCCAGAGCCGCGAGCAGAGGATAGTCGAGCATCTTAAGCCTGCCTTCATCAGCTTTAGCATCCTGAATTTGACTACACCGCCAAGGCCGGGCAAGGAAGCCCCATGACCCAGATCGCCCCCCTCCTCACCGGTTTCGCCCTGTCCTTCGGTCTCATCGTCGCCATCGGCGCGCAGAATGCCTTCGTGCTGCGCCAGGGGCTGCGGCGCGAGCATGTCGGCGTCCTCGTCACCTTTTGCGCCCTGACCGACCTGTTGCTGATCGCGGCCGGGGTCGCGGGCCTTGGCGCGGTGCTGGGTCAGGCGCCAAGACTGGTCACCGGCCTCTCGCTCGGCGGGGCGGTGTTTCTGGGCTGGTACGGAATTTCCGCGCTGCGCCGCGCGCTGCACGCCGAGCAACTGGTGGCGGAAAACGGTGGCGAGACGCTGAGCCGCCTCGGGGCGCTGGCACGGGTCGCGGGCTTCACCCTGCTCAACCCGCATGTCTATCTGGATACGGTGCTGCTGGTCGGCTCGGTCGGCGCGGCGCAGCCCTCGGGCGCGCATCTGCCCTTCGTCTTGGGCGCGGGGCTGGCCAGCGCGATCTGGTTCGTCACGCTCGGCTATGGCGCGCGGCTGCTGGCGCCGCTCTTTTCCCGCCCGCTCGCTTGGCGGGTGCTCGATCTGCTCGTCGGCGCGACGATGCTGCTGCTGGCGGCGGGGCTGTTGCGGCGCGTGCTTGTTGCCGTGATGTAACGCACGGGGCGGGGCTATGCGAAGCCGGCAGCGGCGGTTATCCTTGCGGATCAGCCCCTTGCCAAAGAGCCCCGGATGACCCTCGTCGAAGCCAGCCTTGCCGATCTGCGCGCCGCCCTTGCGCGGGGGGATGTCACCTCGGTCGGGCTCGTCGCGGGTTACCTGACCCGGATCGTCCGCTTTGACCGACAGGGGCCGCGGCTGAATGCGCTGACCGTGCTGAACCCGCAGATGTTCCATGACGCCCGCGCCGCCGATCTGCGCCGCAACGCGGGCGCATCCCTCGGGCCGCTCGACGGCATTCCCTATACCGCCAAGGCCAGTTTCAAGGCGAAGGGCCTGCCCGCCGATGCAGGATCGCCCGCCTTTGCCGATCTGATCGCCACTGACGACGCCTTTGCCATCGCCCGGCTGCGCGCGGCGGGGGCGGTGCTGATCGGGCTGACCAACATGCCGCCGATGGCGAACGGCGGCATGCAGCGCGGTCTGCATGGCCGCGCCGAGTCGCCCTATTCTGCCGATTGGCTGACGGCGGCCTTCGCCTCGGGCTCGTCGAACGGCTCCGGCACGGCGACGGCGGCGAGCTTCGCGGCCTTCGGTCTGGGCGAGGAAACCTGGTCCTCGGGGCGCACGCCTGCCGCGCTGAACGGCCTTTGCGCCTATACGCCCAGCCGTGGCCTGATCTCGACCCGGGGCAACTGGCCCCTGGTGCCGACGATGGATGTGGTGGTGCCGCAGACCCGCAGCATGGCCGATCTGCTCGAGCTGCTCGATCTTCTGGTGGTGGATGACGCCGAGACGCGCGGCGATTTCTGGCGCGCGCAGCCTTGGGTCGCGCTGCCGCGCCCGTCCGAGATCCGCCCCGCCTCCTTCCCGGCCCTCGCCCGCGGTGCCAGCCTGAGCGGCAAGCGGATCGGGGCACCGCGAATGTATCTGAATGCCGATCCTCTGGCGGGGACGTCCGAGCAGCCCGGCATCGGCGGCCCGACCGGGCAACGGATCGAGACGCGGGCTTCGATCCTCGCGCTTTGGGAACAGGCCCGCGCGGCGATGGAATCCGCCGGGGCCGAGGTGATCGCGGTCGATTTCCCCTTGATCTCGAACTACGAGGGCGACCGGCCCGGCTGCCCCACGCTTCCGACGCGGGGGCTCGTCTCGGCCGATTACCTGAAGACCGAGATCACCGATCTGTCGGTCTGGGCCTGGGATGACTTCCTGCGCGCGAATGGCGATCCCGGGCTCGCCCGGCTCGCCGATGTCGACGGGGCGCGGATCTTCCCGCGGCCCAAAGGCGCGCTTGCCGACCGCTACACCGGCTTTGACGATGACATTGCCGATTACCCGGCCCATGCCCGCGCGCATCCCTGCGAGGATTTCCGCGCCCTGCCGCATCTGGCCGAGGGGCTGCGCGGGCTCGAAGCCACGCGCAAGATCGACCTTGAAGACTGGATGGACGGGCTCGGCCTTGATGCCGTCGTCTTTCCGGCCGTCGCCGATGTGGCGCCCGCGGATGCCGATGTGAACCCGGCCTCGGCCGATCTGGCCTGGCGCAACGGGGTTTGGATCGGCAATGGCAATCTGGCGCTGCGCCATTGCGGCGTGCCGACGGTGACGGTGCCGATGGGGCTGATGGCGGATACCGGCATGCCCGCCGGGCTGACTTTCGCCGGGCGCGGTTGGGAAGATGCGCAGCTGTTGCAGATCGCCTGCGCGTTCGAGGCCACCGGCGCTTATCGCAGCCCCCCGCCCCGCACGCCCGAATGTGACGCGCGGCCGCCTCTGCCCGCCACGGGCGCGGCGCCCGCGCCGCAGCTGACGGTCCGCGCGAACCCCGCCGGCCCGGGGCGTTGGCAGCTGACGATTGACTGGGTGTCAGAGGCGCCGCTGCAGCATCTTTCGTGCAATGGCCAACCGCTGCCGCCCGCCCGCGAAGCCGAGATCCCCCACGACCCCCTGCCCCATTCCGAATGGCGAAGACCGCATGGGCCGCTGGTGATGGCGCTTTTTGCCGATGGTCAGGCCGCTTTCGCCGAGGTCACGCTGCCCGACACCGCCCCGGGGGCATGACACCGAGCCCGCTCAGCCCAGAGTGCCGCCCGCGGTTTCGACGAATTCGATCAGCCGCGGCAGGCAATGCGTCTGCAGATCGTATTTCGCCACCACCGAGGCCCGGGCCGCCTTGCGCATCTCGAGATACGCCTCGGGCCGCGCCAGCGCGTCGATCAGCGCTTCCGACCAGCCCTTGATATCGAAGAAATCGACCAGCCGCCCGTTCACCCCGTCCTCGATCACCTCGCGCAGCGGCGCCGTGTCCGAGCCGATCACCATCGCCCCCGCCGACATCGCCTCCATCAGCGACCAGCTGAGAACAAAGGGATAGGTCAGATAGGCATGCGCCCGGCCGATCTGCATGATCGAGACGAAATCGGCATAGGCCACGCGGCCGAGAAAATGCACCCGGCTCAGATCGAGACGATCCTTCACCTCATCAAGGAATTTCTGCTTCCACGAGCCTTCGGCCGGGGCCGCGCCATAGCTTTGCCCCTCTTCGCCGATGATCAGCACCTGCGCCTCGGGCCGTGCCGCCAGCACCTCGGGCAGCGCGCGCATGAAGGTGTGGTAGCCGCGATAAGGTTCAAGCGAGCGATTGATGAAGGTCAGCACCTCGTCGCCCGCGCGCAGCGTCAGGCTGGTGCCCGGCACGGTGTAGCTGGCGTCGGGGTTCGGCATGAGCCGCTCGGTGTTCACCCCGTCATGGCAGATGGTGATCTTGGCGCGCAGCTCCGGCGGGAAGGTCGAGGCCTGAAACTCGGTCGGCGACAGTGCCGCATCGGCCTGCACGATCGACTGGATCAGATGCGCCGAGCGCGCCGTGGTGGAAATCCGGTTTTCAAGGCCGGGCTTGGCGAATTCCGGGTCGAAATCGGTGTCCAATCCGGTCGTCTTATACATCAGCTCGGCATAGACGAGCAGCTTCGCCTCGGGCCAGACCTCGCGCAAAAACAGCGTCTCGCCCCAGCCGGGATGGCCGAAGATCACATCGGGCACATAGTTGTGCTGCGTGCGCAGCTGTCGCGCCGCAAAGGCCGCGCGCATGCCGCGCTCGCAGACATCGGCATACATTTTCGTCAGCCGCGGCTCCAGCTTCACCTCGGCGGGCTTGCGGTATTTCACCACCTTCACCGGCGAGGGGCGGTTGTTGGTTTCCGTCGTCAGCGCCAGAATGTCGTGCCCGCGCGCGGCCAGCGCCGGGGCAAGATGCGGAAACTGGCCGGGGAAATTCTGATGGACGAACAGGATTTTCATGCGCTTTTTCCCAAAGCCGCTGCGATCAGCGCGCGGGTATACTCGGTAACGGGTCGTTCGAAAATCTGCGCCGCGGGACCGGCTTCGACCACACAGCCTTCCTTCATCACCATGATCTTGTGCGCCATCGCCCGCACCACGCGCAGATCGTGGCTGATGAACAGATAGGCCAGCCCGTGACGGCGCTGCAGATCGCGCAAAAGGTCGACAATCTGCACCTGCACCGTCATGTCGAGCGCCGAGGTCGGCTCATCGAGCACCACCACCCGCGGCCGCAGGATCATCGCCCGGGCAATCGCGATGCGTTGCCGCTGCCCGCCACTGAATTCATGCGGATAGCGCGCCATCGCCGCCGGATCGAGCCCGACCTCGGCCATGATCTCGGCCACCATCTCGCGCCGGTTCCGCCCCGGTTCGACGCCATGCACCGTCAGCCCTTCGGCGATGATCTGCTCGATCGTCATGCGGGGGCTCAGGCTGCCGAAGGGGTCCTGAAACACGATCTGCATGTCACGGCGCAGCGGCCGCAGCTGCTTTGCCTGCCAATGCGAGATCTCCTGCCCGGCAAAGGTGATCGGCCCCTCGCTTTCAATGAGCCGCATCAGGGCGAGCGCCAGCGTCGTCTTGCCCGAGCCGGATTCGCCGACGATGCCAAGGGTTTCCCCCGCCCGCACCGTCAGGCTGGCTTCGTTCACCGCCTTGATGTGCCCGACCGTCCGGCGCAAAAGCCCGCGCTTGATCGGGAACCAGACCTTCAGCGCCTCGGTCGACAGCAGGGTTTCCGCGCCCTCACGCACCGGCTCGGCGCGGCCTTTCGGCTCGGCCGCCAGAAGCTTTTTCGTATAGGGATGCTGCGGATTGGCGAAGATGTCCTCGGTCGCGCCCTGCTCGACGATCTCGCCTTGCGACATCACGCAGACCTTGTCGGCGATGCGGCGCACCACCCCCAGATCGTGGCTGATGAACAGCAGGCTCATCCCCAGATCGCGTTTGAGTTCCGCAAGCAGATCAAGGATCTGCGCCTGAATCGTCACATCGAGCGCCGTCGTCGGCTCGTCCGCCACCAGCAGTTCCGGCCCGTTGGCCAGCGCCATCGCGATCATCACCCGCTGCCGCTGCCCGCCCGAAAGCTGATGCGGCAGATCGGCGAGACGGCTTTCCGGGTTCGAAATGCCGACCCGGGTCAACAGTTCAAGGATCCGCGCTCGCGCCGGGGCACCGCTCAGCCCCTGATGCAGCGCGAGGCTTTCGCCGATCTGTTTCTCGATCGAATGCAAGGGGTTGAGCGAGGTCATCGGCTCCTGAAAGATGAAGCTGATGTCATTGCCGCGCACCGCGCGCAGCGTGGGCTCGCTCGCCCCCACCATCTCGCGGCCAAGATAGGTGACCGAGCCCTCGACCTTGGCATTGGCGCCCAGAAGCGCAACGGTGGAGAGCGCCGTGACCGACTTGCCGGAGCCGGATTCCCCCACCAGTGCCACGGTCTCGCCCTTGGCGACGGAGAAGCTGACGCCCTTGACGGCCAGCGCCTCGCGGCCCTCCTGACGGAAGCTGACGCGCAGGTTGTCGACGGAAAGAACGGCAGTCATTTGAACACCTTGCGCGGGTCAAAGGCGTCGCGCAGGCCCTCGAAGACGAAGACGAGCAGCGAGAGCATGGTGGCGAAGGTGACGAAGGCGGTGAAGGCCAGCCAGGGCGCCTGAAGGTGCTGTTTCGCCTGCAAGGCCAACTCGCCAAGGCTGGGTGCGGAGGACGGCAGCCCGTAGCCCAGATAATCGAGCGTCGCGAGGCCCGAGATCGCCCCGGTGATGACGAAGGGCAGCATGGTGATCGTCGCCACCATCGCATTGGGCAGGATGTGGCGGAACATGATCACCCGATCCGAAACCCCCAGGGCGCGGGCGGCGCGGACATATTCGAAGTTGCGCGCGCGCAGGAATTCGGCCCGGACAACGCCCGTCAACGCGGGCCAACCGAACAGGATCGTGACGCCGACAAGCAGCCAGAAGCTGCGCCCCAGAATCGCGAAAAGGATGATGATCACGTAAAGCGACGGGGTGGAGGACCAGATTTCCAGCAGGCGTTGGAAGATCAGATCGACCTTGCCGCCGAAATAGCCCTGCACCGCCCCCGCCGCGACGCCCAGCACCGAGGAAACCGAGGCGACGATCAGCGCAAACGCGACCGAGATGCGGAAACCATAGATCACGCGGGCCGCCACATCGCGCGCGGTGTCGTCGGTGCCCAGCCAGTGCTGCCCATCGGGAGCCGAAGGCGCGGTGCCGACATCATTGATCGTGCGGTAATGGTAGGGGATCACCGGCCAGAGCATCCAGCCCTTTTCAATGGCTTCGCCCGCGACGGTGCCGGTGGTCTCGGCTTCCTTGCGGGTCTCCTCGGGGGTGTCCCAGCATTCCTGCCGCCCGCCAGTGACGATCAGACATTGCACGGCCGGATCGGTGTAGATCGCCTCGGTGCGGAAATCGCCGCCAAAGGCGGTTTCCGGGTAGAATTTGTAGACCGGGAAGAAGGTCTCGCCCCGATAGCGCACGACGATCGGGTGATCGTTGGCGATCAGTTCCGCGAAGAGCGACAGCAGGAACAGCGTCGAAAAGACGATCAGCGACCAGAACGCGCGGCGGTTGGCGCGGAAATTGCGCCACCGACGCTGGGCAAGGGGCGACAAAGCCATCAACCGGCCCTCCGCTCGAAGTCGATGCGCGGATCGACGAGGGTATAGGTGATGTCGGAGATGATCCCGATCACCAGCGAAATCAGGCCGAACGCATAAAGCGAGCCGAAAACAAGCGGATAATCGCGTTCGACCGCGGCTTGGTAGCCAAGCAGGCCAAGCCCGTCGAGCGAGAACATCGTCTCGATGATCAGCGAGCCCGAGAACAGCACCGACAGGAACAGCCCCGGAAAGCCCGCGATCACGATCAGCATCGCGTTGCGGAAGACATGGCCGTAAAGCACGCGCCCCTCGGTCAGGCCCTTGGCGCGGGCGGTCATCACATATTGCTTGTTGATCTCGTCCAGGAACGAGTTCTTCGTCAAAAGCGTCAGGGTGACGAAGCTTGAAAGCGTGATCGCGATCGTCGGCAGGCAGATGTGCCAGAGGTAATCGAGCGCCTTGCCCCCCATCGAGAGCGTGTCGAAATCATCCGAGGTCAGCCCCCGCAGCGGGAAGATCTTCCAGTAGCTGCCGCCCGCGAAAAGCACCATCAGCAGGACGGAAAACACAAGCGTCGGAATGGCATAGGCGATGATGATCGCGGCCGAGGTCCAGGTGTCGAAACTGGTGCCATCCTTCACCGCCTTGCGAATGCCCAAGGGGATCGAGATCAGATAGGCCAGCAGCGTCGACCACAGGCCCAGCGAAATCGAGACCGGCATCTTGTCGATCACCAGCTCGACCACGGTCTTGTTCTTGAAGAACGAGGTGCCGAAGTCGAAGCGCAGGTAATCGCCCATCATCTTGAAAAAGCGCTCGTAAGCCGGGATCTTTTCACGATGGCAGGCGGGATCCTTGAGGTTCGGCTCGCCGGTGAAGCCTTCATCGCAGGTGATGCGCGAAAAGCCCATCTGCACCTCGAGCTGCGCCAGCAGGTCCGGGGAAATCCCCCGTGCGCCCTGATAGCCCATGTCCTCGGCCGATTGGCTCTGGCCCGCATCGGCGCCGCCGGTCAGGTTGCGCGTCGCATCGGACTCGCCCTGCACCCGGGCGATGATACTTTCAATCGGCCCGCCCGGCACGAATTGCGTCAGCGCGAAATTGATCAGCATGATGCCGAAAAGCGTCGGCACAACCAGCATCAACCGCCGCAGGATATAGGCGCCCATCGTTCCCTTGCCTTGCAGTTTTGCGACATTTCGGCGAGCCTGAAGCCCTAGAGCGCCCCTGCCGCTTTCAGTTTTGCAGCCTTGTCGGCGTTATACCACCAGAAGTCCAGCTCTCCCAGAGAATAGGGGGGAAGCTGGGCCGGGTGCTCGTACATGTCATAATACGCGACGGTGTGGCTGTCCTTGAACCACTGCGGCACCCAGAAATACAGCGCCCGCAGCGCCCGGTCGAGCGCATGAACGCGGACCGCCAATTCCTCTTTCGTCGTCGCTTCCTCGACCTTGCGGATCAGCGCGTCGATGGCCGGATTGGCGATGCCCGCCAGATTGAAGGCATCCGCGGTCGCGCCCGAGCCGAAGTATTGCTGCAGCCCCGCGCCGGGCAAAAGTTCCTGCCCGAAATGCCCGGTGATCAGGTCGAAATCATGCCGCGCCTTGCGTTCCTGATGCTGCGCATCATCGACGCGCAGATGCACCGCATCCACCCCCAGCGCGCGCAGGTTCTCCACGAAAGGATTGATCACCCGGTCAAAGGTCTGGCTGTCGTTGATGAATTCGACATGCAGAAGCTCGCCCTTCGGATTGCGCCGCATCCCGTCCGCGCCCACGACCCAGCCCGCCGCATCCAGCAGCGCCGCCGCCTTGCGCATGTTGCCCCGGTCCAGCTGGCGCTTGCCCGACACCGGCGCCATCACCGCCGGATCGGTCAGCACGCCTTCGGGCAGATCCTTGGCGAGCGGCGTCAGCAGCGCCAGCTCCTCCGCCGAGGGCAGGCCCGTCGCCGCCAGATCCGAGTTTTCCCAGGGCGAATTGATCCGCGCATAAAGCCCGTAAAACAGCGTCTCGTTCGACCAGTCGAAGTTGAACATCAGCCCCAGCGCCTGCCGCACCCGGATATCCTGAAACTTCTCGCGGCGCAGGTTGATCGCCCAGCCCTGCCCGTTCGCCACGCTGCCATCATGCAGCTGCGCCTTGACAACCTGCCCCGCTTTCAGCGCCGGAAAGTCATATTGCGTCGCCCAGATGATCGAGCTCGCTTCATTGCGGAAGGTGTAGCTGCCCGCCTTGAAGCCCTCGAAGGCGGATTGGTAGTCGCCGTAATACTCGACCCGGATGCGGTCGAAATTGTTGCGCCCCAGATTGATCGGCAGCTTTTCCCCCCAATAGGCCGGGTTGCGCTTCCAGACCACGGTCTGGCCCATTTTGAAGCTGTCGAGCGTGTAGGGGCCGGAGCCCATCAGCTCGACCTGCGCGGGCTTTTCCAGATCGATCTTGTCGCGTGCGAACTGCGCCTTGGAAAAGACCGGGAAGCTGCCCGCCGACTGGATGATGTCGCGCTTCGGATAATCGGGCTTGAAGGTGAACTTGATGCGGCGCGCGTCCAGCACCTCGACCGAGGCGATCTGTTGCGCGACGACCGCCCGGAAGCTCGACAGCCCCTTGTCGCGCATGGTTTCATAGGAAAACAGCACATCCTCGATCGTCAGCGGCGTGCCATCCGAGAAGGTGATGCCGGGGCGCAGGGTGAAGATCACCCAATCGCGCGAAGGCGGGTATTCGAAGCTTTCGCAGAGCAGGCAATAGGCCTCGCCCACCGTGTCCGAGGTGCCCGTCAGCATGCTTTCCTGCGGCGCGCTGGACAAGGGCGCAGCCCGGCCTTCGATCGTGTAGGGGTTGAAGTTGTCAAAGCCGTAGGGGGTCCATTCAGAGATCTCGCCGCCCTTCGGGGCCTCGGGGTTCACATAGTCGAGATGCTTGAAATCGGGCGGATATTTCACCGCGCCAAGGGTGGCGATGGCCGAGGCAGTGATCGTCTCCTCGGCGTGCAGCTGCCCCGCAAGACCGCTTGCCAGAAGCATCGCCACGAGCCCGCCCCCAAGGGCGCGGGCCATCGCCGCCCGATGATCCTGCACCGCCACCTGAACCGCTGCTTTCGCCATGTTGCTCTCCCTTTTACCCCACTAAAGGGCGAAGGCCGCGCGGGGGCAAGTTGCAAAGATGTGAGAGCGCCAAAATGAAAGGGCCGCGCCTTGCGGCACGGCCCTTCGTGTTCGGTGCGGCAGCGATCAGCGCGGCAGCGAGTAGAGATAGGCGATCACGTTGGCACGGTCGGCCGCATCCGGAATGCCCGCGAAGGACATCTTGGTGCCGGGCACTTCGGCCTTCGGGCTCACCAGATAGATGTCGAGACGCTCGGGCGTCCAGTTGCCGACATGGGCCTTCATGGCTTTCGAATATTTGAAGCCTTCGACAGTGGCAGTGGCGCGACCGATGACACCGTTCAGATGCGGGCCGATGGCGTTCTTGCCGTCGATCTTGTGGCAGGCTTTGCAGGTCTTGCCGAAATAGGTTTCGCCAGCTTTCGCATCGCCGGTGATCAGGGCCGCATCGACCTCGACATAGGCGGGCGGCGGCGGCGCGGCAGGCTCGGCCGGTTCGGCGGCGGCTTCGGCAGCCGGAGCGGGCGCGGCAGCGGCGGGCGCGGTGGCGCTTTGCATCGCGGCCTCGTCGACCGACGGCAGCAGGGCTTTCCCGGAGGCATCCACCGCAACAGCGGTGGCCGGCCGCGTCGCGAAGAGCGAGTTGGAAAGCATGTAGATGAACCCGTAGAACAGGGCCACGGCGAAAAGCGTGACCCCAATCTTCGTGATGTGCGTCTTGACGAGCATGGCTCCCCCCGGCGGTTGGCATCTGCGGTTGGCGCATCTACGCGCTTCGATCATCACATTTCAAGGTTCATTCGCGTGCCAAGTGACGTTTGAGCCGCGATAAAAAGGCGCGGATCAGGGGCTTGACGGCATATCGGCGCTTTTCTTGGCCCGGTCTTTGCGACATCAAGGGGGCGGATCGACTGTCGAGGGAATGCAAGCATGGCGGGACATGGCGTGATCGCCTTTCAGGGTGAGTTGGGGGCCTATTCGCACGAGGCTGCGAACCTGGCACGGCCGGGGATGGAGCCCCTGCCCTGCGCCACGTTCGAAGATGTGATCGATGCGGTGCGCGACGGCCGGGCAGAGCTTGCCATGCTGCCGGTGGAAAACTCGACCTATGGCCGGGTGGCCGACATCCACCGGCTGTTGCCGGAATCGGGGCTGCATATCCTCGACGAGCATTTCCTGCGCGTGCGCATCGCGCTGATGAGCCTGCCGGGCACGAAGCTGAGCGATATCAAGCATGTGCGGGCGCATCTGGTGCTTTTGCCGCAATCGGCGCGGTTCCTGCGCGAGCATGGCATCGCGGGCCATGCCGCAGCCGACAGCGCGGGCGCCGCGGCCGATCTCGCCCGGACCCGCACCCCGGGCGAGGGGGTTCTGGCTTCGGAACTCGCCGCCTCGATCTATGGGCTTGAAGTGCTCGCCCGCGACATCGAGGATCACGGCCACAACACCACCCGCTTCCTCGTGATGGGGCGCGAGCCCGATGACCGCCGCCGCGGCGACCGGATGATGACCACCTTCGTCTTTGAAGTGCGCAACATCCCGGCCGCGCTTTACAAGGCGATGGGCGGCTTTGCGACGAATGGCGTGAACATGACGAAGCTGGAAAGCTACATGCTCGACGGCTCCTTCACCGCGACGCAGTTCTACGCCGATATCGAGGGGCACCCCGAAGATGACAACGTGCGCCTCGCGCTCGACGAGCTGCGCTATTTTACCTCGTATCTGCACATTCTGGGCACCTATCCGGCAGATCCGCGCCGGCAGGAATGACAAAGGGGGGGCGTTGCCCCCCGTCCTTCGGACTCCCCCCAGCGTAGTTTCACCAAGAAAAAGCCCTGCCCTTTCCTTGGCAAAATACGCCGCAGGGGTGAATTGGCCGCAGGCCAAGAGGGGGGCGCGCAGCCCCCCTGCCCCGCCCGCTCAGGCGTGGCGGCTTTCCAGATCGCGCAGGAAGCTCTTGATCCGCTCGTCATAGCGACGATCCAGATTGGCCCGGCCCAGCCGCGCCGATTGCAGAAGCAACCGCCCGCCCAGCGTGCGCGGCTTGATCTCGAGCACAGTCGACATCCGGCTGCGGCTCGGCGCCAGATCCTTGAATTCCAACACCAACGTGACTTCGAACCCGGCGGAGGTGCCGCTATACTCGATCCGCACCGGCGCGTCATAGAGGGTGACGTCGACAATCATCTGCCGCGGCTTGCCACGCAGACGGAAGCCCACATCCCAGGACATGCCCGCGGCCTTTTCGGCCAGCGAATCGAGTCTGCGCATCACCACGCCCTTCTTCATCGCGGCCCGTTCAAGGGACGGGATATCGGTGAGCGTCTCGAAGAGCTTGTCGGCGGGCAAGGCCACGTCGACGCGGTTGCTGAATTTCATGCCTGCCTCCAATGACGTGGCGCCTGGACCACCCGATTCCCTTGCCCAATGGTCCGGCAGCTGTCAATCGGCCGGGGCCGCGAGCCAATCCATCAGCATCCAGCGCGCAACAGTCCCGGGCCGGGATGGTCGGATTTCGGGGTCGCTGCCCGCCAGAATCGCGGCCAGACGCGACCGCGGCACCCAGATCGCCGCCTCGATTTCGCTCGGATCGACGGTGATCGCCTCGCTCAGGGCTTCGCCCGCACAGCCCAGCATCAGCGAGCCCGGAAAGGGCCAGGGCTGCGCCGCCAGAAACCGCACCGGGCCGACGCGGATGCCGGTTTCTTCGAACACCTCGCGCCGGACCGAGGCAGCCGGGGTCTCGCCCGGCTCCATGAAGCCCGCCGGGCAGGAATACATCCCCTCGGGCCAGCCCGGAGAGCGGGCAAGCAAGACGTGATCGGCGCGGGTGATCCGCATGATCACCACCGGATCGGTGCGCGGAAATTGCACCCGCCCGCAGGCCGGGCAATCGCGTTGCCAACCGGCCTGACCGATTGTGGTGGCGCTGCCGCAGGCGGGGCAGAAGCCGTGAAACTGGTGCCAGACGATCAGCCCGCGCGCTGTCGCCGCCAGCTCGGCCGAGCACGCGCAAAGCCGCGGCATCACCCAGCGCAGATCGGCCCGTTCGGCCGCCGCGGGCAGCGCGGTCTCGGGCAGATCGAGCGCGAAGACCGGGGTCGTGCCAATAAGGCCAAGAAACACGCGCGGCACCGCCTGATGTTCTGCAGGCGCGGCGGACCAGAGGCCCAGCCCGGTGACCGGATCGGGGGCACTGCCCTCGGGCGCCATCAGCACCTCGCCCGCGACAAAACCGATGCAGCGCGCGGCGGGATCGGCCCAAAGCGCCGCCAGAGCCTCGGGATCGGTGCGCAGTTTCGCCGCCCGATCCAGACCGGTGCCATCCTCGGGACCGATAAAACCCAGAAACTCCTGCTGATTCCGCCCCGTCATCGCACCACTCCGGCTTTCCTGCGCCGGTTCTGGCACGGGCCTGTCCGCTTGGCCAGTCACGCCCGCGCGCGCAGCCCCTCGGAAAGCGGCGGGAATCAGGCGCAACATGGCCCGTTCGTTGCTGAGCTGCTGCAATTTGAGGCAATGACCGGGAAAAGCGGCTTCGTTTCGGCTCACTGCCGGTTTTTGCGCCGCAGGCTCCGCCTTGCCGATTCCCTTCGGCGCCGCGCTGCGGCAAGGTCAAGAAAAGGAAGAAAAAAGTCCGACAGGGGACCGCACCGTAAAGGTGCAAAGTGACGACGCACCGCAAGGTGCTGACCCATCCGGCCGCGCGAGGCGGCCTTGGGGCGACGTGGCCTCCTCCTCCCTAGCCACGTCGCCCCGACGAATTCTGGGCCCCGACGACTCTCAGCGTCGCGCGGCGAAGAAATCCTTCAGAAGCTTTTCGGCAGGATCGGCGGCAATGCCGTCATAGACCTCGGGCACATGGTGGCATTGCGGATGCGCGAAGATCCGCGGCCCCTGCGCCACGCCGCCGGATTTCGGATCGCCCGCCCCGTAGTAAAGCCGCGCGATGCGGGCATTCGACAGCGCCGCCGCGCACATCGGACAGGGTTCGAGCGTCACATAAAGGTCGTGACCCACCAGCCGCTCGGACCCCAAAGCCGCGCAAGCCGCGCGGATCGCAAGGATTTCCGCATGCGCCGTGGGGTCGTTCAGCTCGCGCGTGCGATTGCCCGCACGGGCGACGACCGCGCCCGAAGGCGCGACGATCACGGCGCCGACCGGCACCTCGCCGCGCGCGGCGGCGGCCTCGGCCTCGGCCAGCGCGGCCTGCATGTGGCTCTTGAACTGCATCGCCCTTCATCGCCCGCAAACCCTGCCCGATCAAGCCGCTTTCCAAAGCTGCATGACAGGTGTAGGAAGGCACCTTCGCCCGCGATGGTCGCGCGCCCCCTCCTCCCCCTGAAGGATCGGACATGACAGATAAGACTGAAACCCCCCGCCCCGACTCTGACCGCCGATACGGCGGAACGCATCGCCAAGGTGATTGCGCGCTCGGGCGTCGCCTCGCGCCGCGATGCGGAAAAGATGATCCTTGCGGGCCGGGTGACGGTGAACGGCAAGAAGGTCGAAACCCCGGCGCTCGACGTGAAGCCCTCTGACAAGGTGGTGATCGACGGCAAGCCGATCGACGCGCCGCAGGAGACCCGGCTCTGGCTCTATTATAAACCGCTTGGCCTCGTGACGACCGAAAAGGACGACCAGGGCCGCCGCACGATTTTCGACGAAATGCCCGAGGAAATGCCGCGGGTGCTGAATGTCGGTCGGCTCGACCTCAATTCCGAAGGCCTGCTGCTTTTGACGAACGACGGCGGGCTGAAGCGTCGGCTCGAGCTGCCGGAAACCGGCTGGCTGCGCAAATATCGCGTGCGGGTGAACGGCCGCCCGACGACAGAAACCTTTGATCCCCTGCGCCGGGGCATCACCATCGACGGCGAGGATTTCCAACCGATGGAGGTCAGCCTTGACCGGCAGCAGGGCGCGAATGCCTGGCTGACCGTCGGCATCCGCGAAGGCAAGAACCGCGAGATCCGCCGCGCCATGGGCGAGGTCGGCATGACGGTGAACCGGCTGATCCGGGTCAGCTACGGCCCGTTCCGGCTGAACGACATGGAACCGGGCGCCGTGGTCGAGGTGAAGCGCAAGATGCTGCGCGACCAGCTGGGCGACCGGCTCTTGTCGGGGATCGAGGATGGCAAGCCGCCGCGGTCGGAACGGATGGCGCCGAAGCCGGGTGCGCGCAAGCCGCGCCCCGAGGGGGGCGAACGCCCCGCCCGTGGTGAGGGCGATGAGCGCAAGAGCTTTGGCCGTCAGCGTGATTTCGCTGGCGCCGAGGGCGACCGCAAGCCGCGCGCTTTCGGGATGAAATCGCACCGCGAAGACGGTGATCGCAAACCGTTCGAGCGTCGCGAGGATGGCGAGCGCAAGCCCTTTGCGCGTCGTGAAGACGGCGACCGCAAACCCTACGCCCGTCGTGAGGATGGCGACCGCAAGCCCTATGCTCCGCGGGACGGCGAGAAGAAGCCCTATGCCCGCCGCGAGGATGGCGACCGCAAACCCTACGCTCCGCGGGACGGCGAGAAGAAGCCCTATGCCCGCCGTGAAGATGGCGACCGCAAGCCCTACGCTCCGCGCGATGGCGAGAAGAAGCCCTACGCTCGTCGCGAAGATGGCGACCGCAAGCCCTATGCTCCGCGGGACGGCGAGAAGAAACCCTACGCCCGCCGCGAGGATGGCGACCGCAAACCCTACGCTCCGCGGGACGGCGAGAAGAAACCCTACGCCCGTCGCGAAGATGGCGACCGCAAGCCCTACGCCCCGCGCGATGCCGAGAAGAAACCCTACGCCCGTCGCGAGGATGGCGACCGCAAGCCCTACGCCCCGCGCGATGGCGAGAAGAAGCCTTACGCCCGTCGTGAAGATGGCGATCGCAAGCCCTATGCCCCGCGTGATGGCGAAGGCGGAAAATCTTTCGGCCCGCGCGGCGGCAAGCCCGGCTTCAAATCCGAGGGCTTCAAAAGCCACGGCGGCGGGAAACCGGGCGGCAAGCCGCGCTCGGAGGGGTTCAAAAGCCACTCGGGCGGCGACAAGCGCCCCTTCGGCGGCAAGCCCGGCCCGAAACGCGGCTGAGCCTGCGGCGGCAAGCCCCTTCAAACCCGGCCCGGTTGCGCCTACCTTGAGCGCAACCGGCAACCGGCGGAGGGCCCATGTCGCGCAAAACCGTGCAAACCATCGCTTTCGGACTGCTTCTGGCGCTGATCTTCTCGGTCGCGCTGAAAGGCACGGTCTGAGATGGCACAACGTTTCGGCGGCAAATATTCGCCCCAGCCGATGACGCCCGCAAAGGGCTTTCCCGGCGTTGCCCCCGACAGGCTGCCCGACCCTGCCCCGCGCCACCGCCTTGCGGGCCGCCCGGTCTGGCTGGCGGCTGCGGCTTTTCCCTTCCTGTTCAATGCCTTTGGCGATGGCCCCGTGGCGCTGGCGCGCAATCTTGGCGCCTTTGCCGTCGTCGGCCTTGCCGCCTTCCTGTTCCGCGAGGGCCTGAAAGCCGAGGCCGCTTGGGAGGCGCGCAAGACCGCCCGCCGCCCGGCCCTGCCGCGCAAGCTGCTGGGCTCGGTCACGCTTGGCGTCGGCCTGGCCCTTGGCGCGCAGGCGCCCGACCTTGGCCTGATCGGCGCGGGGGTGGTTGCGGCCGTCAGCGTGGCGCTTGGCCTGATCGCCTTCGGCCTTGACCCGATGCAGGACAAGGGGATGGAGGGGATCGACCCGTTTCAGCAAGACCGCGTCGCCAAAGTCGTGGCCGAGGGCGAAAAGCATCTGGAGGCCCTGCGCGATGCCATCGCGCGGCTCGACGACGCCCGGTTGACCGCCCGGACCGAGGCTTTCGCCGCCTCCGCCCGCGAACTTTTCCGCGCGGTCGAGGAGGACCCGGGCGATCTGACCGCAGCGCGGCGCTACATGACCGTCTATCTGCAGGGCGCCCGCGACGCCGGGGGGAAATTCGCCGATCTCTGGGCCAGCAGTCACGATGAACAGGCGCGGGCGGAGTTCGAAGCGCTGCTTGACGATCTGGAGGCGAATTTCACCGCCCGCACCAAGGCGCTGCTGGAAAGCGGCCGCGAGGGGCTGGAGATCGAGATCGAAGTTCTGCGCGACAGGCTCGCCCGCGATGGCGTGACACCCCCGCGCCCCTGAGCATCGTTTCACCGCAAGAAACGGGGCGTTCTTTGTAAACTGCTCATTTTCCCGGCAAATTCCGCAGCTTGGCCACAAATCGGCCGCACCCGCCAACGAGTTTGGCGGTGTCAGCCAAAGGTGTTCCATGCCGCTACACACACCTCCGCCAAGCGTTTCGGGCGCCGCATTCCTTGTGTTTGCGTCGGCCCTGTCGCTCTGCGCGCCCCCCGCCTTCGGTGCAGAGCCGCAGCTCCTTTCGGCGCTGCCGCGCGCGCTGTGGCACCTGCCCGGCGGGGTCACCGTTTTTCTGGCGACACCGCTCGCACTTGCCGCGGTGCTGTTCCACCGCCCGCTGGTGAGCAACATCCATGCGTTGGCGGTTGGGCTGTCGATCCGGGCCTCGGCATTGCAACCAGCGCCGAAAGCCTCGGACCCGCCGCTCGAACCGCTCGCCCCGGCCAAGCATCTGGCCGAAGGTGGCGCGCTGGCCGATCTGGTGAAGCTTCGCATGACCGAGGTGCACCGCCAATTGCGCCGCCTTGCCCCGGAACTGCTGCCGGTCTTTGCCGATTGCCGTGCCGCGCAGGTGCGCCTGTTGCATGATCTGCGCGCCCGCCCCGCCGAAGCGCGGCTTGATGCCGAAACCGCGCTGATCGGCGCGCTTGTGCAGATCGAAACCGCGACGCGTAAACTTTCGGTTGTCCTTCCTGACACGACGAAGGAATATGCCCTTGGCAACTATGCCGATACGCTCGAAAAAGTCACGGGCGAGACGCTGGATTGCCTGATCGCGCTGCGCGCCCGCACCAAGGGCGCACCGCGTGGGGTGCAGATCGGGGGCGAGGTCGATCCGGCCTGACATCGCGCCCCAAGGGGGTGAGCATGACCGAGACCGTCCGCGCCGAGGCAGCCAAGGCGCTTGCCGAGATTGAAACCATCACCGCGACGCCATTGGCCGAGCCCGCCCCGCCGCCGGTGCCGCTGTCCGAAGCCCCGCCGCCCGTGGCCGAGGCGATCCGCGCCCGGATGGCGGAAATCGATCTGCGCGACACCGGCTCGATCACCCAGTTCGGCACCAAGGCGCAGGTCGAGTTGCAGGCGATCTCGCAGGAGATGCTGGCCGATGTCCGCGCCAAGGATCTGGGCGCGGCGGGCGACAGCCTTTCGGCGCTGGTGACGACGATCCGCGGCTTTTCCGAGGAAGAGCTGGACGTGCGCCGCGAACGCTCGATCTGGGACAAGCTGACCGGCCGCGCCGCGCCATTTGCGAAATTCGTCGCCCGCTACGAAGAGGTGCAGGGCCAGATCGACAGCATCACTGATGCGCTGCTGGGGCATGAACAGCGGCTTCTGGTCGATATCAAGGCGCTGGATCGGCTTTATGAAAAGACCCTGAAATTCTACGACGAACTGGCGCTTTACATCGCCGCGGGCGAGGCGAAGATCGCCGAAACCGACCGCACCGACATCCCCGCCAAAGAGGCGGCTGTCGCTGCTGCCTCGGAGGCCGACAAGCTGCTGCGGGCGCAGGAGCTGCGCGATCTGCGCGCCGCGCGCGACGATCTGGAACGGCGCGTGCATGATCTGAAGCTGACGCGGCAGGTCACGATGCAGTCGCTGCCCTCGATCCGGCTCGTGCAGGAAAACGACAAGAGCCTCGTCACGAAGATCAATTCGACGCTCGTGAACACGGTGCCGCTGTGGGAAACGCAGCTGGCGCAGGCGGTGACGATCCAGCGCTCGGCCGATGCGGCGAAAGCGGTGAAAGAGGCGGCCGATCTGACGAACGAGCTCTTGGCGGCGAATGCGAAGACCCTGCGCGAGGCCAATGCGACGGTGCGCACGGAAATGGAGCGCGGCGTCTTCGACATCGCGGCGATCCGCGGCGCCAATGCCGAGCTGATCGCGACAATCGAGGACAGTCTGCGCATCGCCGACGAGGGCAAGCGGCATCGCGCCGAGGCCGAAGCCGAGTTGAAAACCTTGGAAAGCACGCTACGAGAAACCCTGTCTGCGGCGCGTGCAAAGCCGGTGCAGGCCAAGGAATGAAGCAAGGTCAAAGGCTTGCGGGGGTGCTTGCGCTCTGCACGGCGCTCTCGGGCTGTTTCGACGGGCCGGGGGCCGGGATGGATCGGTCCCCCCGCCCCGAACCGGCCCCCGTCGCGCCGGTCTCGGTCAGTCCGCGCAGCCCCGAAAGCCTTGCCGTCGAGGCCTATTACCGTCAGGTCGAGGCGACGCTGCGCAGCCGCGGGCTGATGCGTGTCGATGTCGCCCCGCGCGATGCGCCCTTTGCCACGCATCAGCTGATCGACAACTTCATCCACATCGCCCTTTACGACGAATATTCTGCCTTTGCAGGCACTTACATCGCACAGACCCGGGCTTCGCGGCTGCGGCGCTGGGAAGTGCCAGTGCAGATGAAGGTCAGCTTCGGCGACTCGGTGCCGCTGGCGCAGCGGGCCCATGATCAGGCGATGATCTCGGCCTATGCGGGCCAGCTGGCCTCGGCCACGCGCCATCCGGTCTCGGTGGTGAAAGAGGGCGGGAATTTCGACGTTCTGGTGGTGAACGAGGACGAACGCCGCGCGCTGGCACCGCGGCTGATGCAGCTGGTGCCGGGCATCGACGCCGCCTCGGTCTCGGCGATCACCAATCTTGCGCCCTCGACCTTCTGCGTCGTCTTCGCCTTCTCCGAGGGCGATGCCCCCGCCTACAACCATGCCGTCGCGGTGATCCGCGCCGAGCACCCGGATCTTCTGCGCCGCTCCTGCGTGCATGAGGAACTGGCGCAAGGTCTTGGACTTGCGAATGATTATCCGAATGCGCGGCCCTCGATCTTCAACGATGACGAGGAATTCGCGCTGCTCACCCGCCATGACGAGCTTCTGTTGCAGATGCTCTACGACCCGCGCCTGCGCCCCGGCATGACCGAAGCCGAGGCGCGGCCGATCATCACCGATATCGCCACCGAACTGACCGGCGGCAGCTAAGAGGACCCATGGGCATTCTCGATTTCCTCACCGGCGAATTCATCGACGTCATCCATTGGGTCGATGACACGCGCGACACCATGGTCTGGCGCTTCGAGCGCGAGGGCCATGCGATCAAATACGGCGCGAAGCTGACCGTGCGCGAGGGTCAGGCGGCGGTTTTCGTGCATGAAGGCCAGCTTGCCGATGTGTTCGGGCCGGGCCTTTATCAGCTTGAAACCAACAACATGCCGATCCTGACGACGCTGCAGCACTGGGACCACGGCTTCCAGTCGCCCTTCAAGTCCGAGATCTATTTCATCAACACCACCCGTTTCACCGATCTGAAATGGGGCACGAAGAACCCGGTGACCTGCCGCGATCCGGAATTCGGCCCGGTGCGGCTGCGCGCCTTTGGCACCTATGCGATGCGGGTCGTGGAACCGGCTGTTTTCATGAAGGAAATCGTCGGCACGGATGGCGAATTCACCGCCGACGAGATCAGCTTCCAGATCCGCAACGTGATCGTGCAGGAATTCTCGCGGGTGATGGCCTCGGCAAAGATCCCGGTGCTCGACATGGCGGCGAACACGGCCGACATGGGCAAGCTGGTGGCGGGCGCCATCGATCCGGTGATCAAGGCCTATGGCCTGTCGATCCCGGAATTCTATATCGAAAACATCAGCTTGCCCGAGGAAGTCGAGAAGGTTCTGGATCAGCGAACCTCGATGGGGATTGTGGGCGATCTGAACCGGTACATGCAGTTCAACGCCGCGCAGGCGGTGTCGCAGCCGGGCAACCCGATGGGCGCGGCGATGGGAATGGGCATGGGGGCAGGAATGGGCATGAACATGGCCGCCGGGCCTTGGGGGGCAGCCCCGGCCGCCGCGCCCGCCGCTGCACCCGCGGCAATGGCGCCGCCGCCGCCTCCCCCGCCGCCCAGCGAGACCGTCTGGCATGTGGCGGCAAACGGGCAGACGACCGGCCCCTTTGCCCGCGCGCAGCTCGCCGCGATGATCACCGCGGGCGGCTTCACCCGGGCAAGCCTCGTCTGGGCGCCGGGTCAGGAGGGCTGGAAAGCCGCCGCCGACCTTCCGGAACTTGCCGCGCTCTTCGCCACCGTGCCGCCGCCCCCCCCGCCCGGGGTGTAAGCCATGGCCCTGCCCAAGGTCACCCGCACCAAGACCGAGCATCACACGCCCTGCGATGCCTGCGGCGCCGATCTGCGCTTCGCGCCCGGTCAGGAAAAGCTCCTCTGCGATCATTGCGGCCATGAACAGGCGATCCCGCGGGCGCTTGGACGGGGGCAGTCGGGGCTGGTGGAACTGCCGCTCGAGGCGGGTCTCTTGGCGCGGCTTCCGGGCGATGCCATGCAAGACAGCCGGACCCTCAGATGTCCGAATTGTGCTGCTTTGATCGAGATAACCGGGGCAAATCATGCGGGCCAATGTCCGTTTTGTGCAACTCCGGTGGTGACCGACACGGGCCTGATGCGGCAGATCAAGCCGCAGGGCGTGGTGCCTTTTGCCCTGACCGAGGCGGAGGCCCATGCGGCGCTGAGCAAGTGGCTGGCCGGGCTCTGGTTCGCGCCTTCGGGGCTGACGCAATATGCCCGAAAGGGGCGCAAGATGACCGGCGTCTATGCGCCGTTCTGGACCTTCGACGCCGAGACCCGCTCTTATTACACTGGTGCGCGCGGGGATGCCTATTACGAAACCGAGCAAGTGCAGGTCGAGGTGAACGGACGCTGGGAGACCCGAACCGAGCAGGTGCGGCGGGTCAACTGGACCCCGGTCGCGGGCCGGGTCGCGCGCGACTTCGACGATGTGGTGATCTACGCCTCGCGCTCGCTGCCGCCCGCCTACATGGCGGCGCTGCAACCGTGGGATTTGTCGGCTCTGACGCCGTACAGCCCGGATTATCTTGCCGGTTTCGAGGCCGAAGGCTACACGGTCGCGCTCGCTGAGGGGCATGATCAGGCCCGCACCGAAATGGCACGGGTGATCGACATGGATGTGCGCCGCGATATCGGCGGTGACAAGCAACGCGTGGCCTCGATCAACACCGACTTCTCGGCAGAGACCTTCAAGCACATCCTGCTGCCGATTTGGACCGCCGCCTACAAATATCGCGACACCTCCTATCGCTTCGTCGTCAACGCCCAGACCGGTCAGGTGCGCGGCGACCGGCCCTGGTCGGCTTGGAAGATCGCCTTTGCTGTCATTCTGGCAGCGATTGCCGTCGGCCTCGGGGTCTGGCTTTACAATAATCAACAATACTGAATTATTGCGCCCCGCCCCGTCAGGCGCTATGTCTCGCCAAACGGGGAGAGAATGATGATCCTGAGTTGTGGCGAAGCGCTGATCGACATGTTGCCGCGGCAAAGCACGGCGGGCGAGGCAGCTTTTGCGCCCTATGCGGGCGGGTCGGTGTTCAACACGGCGATCGCACTTGGCCGTCTGGGGGCAGAAGCCGGGTTCCTGTCGGGGATTTCGACCGATCTTTTCGGCGAGGTGCTGATCGAGACGCTGGCCGCGTCAAAGGTCGATGCAGGGCTCTCGATCCGCTCCGACCGGCCGACGACGCTGGCCTTCGTCAAACTTGTCGATGGCCACGCAAGCTACGCATTTTACGACGAAAATACCGCCGGGCGGTTGATCACACCCGCCGACCTTCCGGCCATCCCAGCCGCAGTCAAGGCGATGTTCTTCGGCGGCATCTCGCTGCCCGTCGATCCCTGCGGCGGCACCTACGAGGCGCTGATGGCGCGCGAGGCAGCCACCCGCGTCATCATGCTCGACCCGAACATCCGTTCGGGATTCATCCGCGACGAAGCCGCCTATCGCGCGCGCCTGACCCGGATGATCGCGCTGGCCGATATCGTGAAAGTCTCGGACGAGGATCTGCGCTGGCTCGAAGGCCCGGGCGAGATCGAGGCGCTCGCCCGCGGTCTTCTGGCCCGCGGCACGAAGCTCGTCTTCGTCACCGAGGGCGGCACCGGAGCCCATGCCTTCAGCGCCGGACTTTCCCTTTTCGAACCTTCCCACAAGGTCACGGTCGTCGATACCGTCGGCGCGGGCGACACGTTCAACGCGGGCGTTCTGGCCGCGCTCGACCGGACGGGCAAGCTGACGAAAGCCGAGGTTGCAACCGCCGATGCCGCGCTGATCTCGGCCTGTCTGAAACTGGGCAATGCCGCCGCAGCCATCACCGTCAGCCGCGCGGGCGCCAACCCGCCCTGGGCGGAGGAGTTGAAATGAGAGCGCTCATCCAGCGCGTCCGGCGCGCAAAAGTCGAAGTCGATGATCGGGTTACGGGCGAGATTGAACAGGGTCTGCTGATCCTTGTCTGTGCCATGCAGGGCGATACCGAGACCGAGGCCGAGAAGCTTGCCGGGCGGATTGCGAAACTGCGCATCTTCAAGGACGAGGCCGGAAAGATGAACCGCTCCGTCACTGATATCGGCGGCGCCTGCCTTGTGGTCAGCCAGTTCACCCTGGCCGCCGACACCTCGCGCGGCAACCGCCCGGGCTTCTCCACCGCGGCCCCGCCGGACGAGGGCAACCGGCTCTACTTGAAGTTTTCGAACCTTCTGCGCGATCTCGGCCTGCCGGTCGCAAATGGGGAATTCGGCGCCGACATGGCGGTCAGCCTGCTCAATGACGGCCCCGTCACGATCTGGATGGATACGGCCGACCGCGCCTGATCAATCGGCGCAGGTGCCAAAGGCAGATTGACGAAGATTTTGCGGATTGCCTTGACTTTGAGGCGATCCGCGCCCATGTGACACTCATCCCGCCTTCGCTGCCGCGTGAGCAGCCGCTTTCCGCATGGAAGCACGATCGGGACAATTGGCCTCACATTCACGCGGGGGGCCGGGTGCAACGCCTTGCACCGCCCGCCCGCCACCGCCCCCGCCCGGGGGCATGATCCTTTGCGCGCATCTGCGCCACGAAAGACGAACCTCTTGGAAACCTTTGACAACCTCGGCCTTGCGCCGATGCTCCTGAAAAATCTGGCCGGGCTTGGCCTGACCAAACCCACGCCGATTCAGGCGAAAGCCATCCCGCACATCGTGCGCGGTCGCGACATCCTTGGCCTCGCCCAGACCGGCACCGGCAAGACCGCCGCCTTCGGGCTGCCGATGCTGACGCGCATCCTCGCCTATGGCAAACGGCCCGCCCCAAAAACCGTGCGCGCGCTGATCCTGGCCCCGACCCGCGAACTGGCGACGCAGATCCACGACAACCTCGCCGCCTATGCCGAAGGCGCCCCGGTGCGCATCCAGCGCGTCGTCGGCGGCGCGTCAATCAACGTGCAGTCGGAGAAACTCTCCAAGGGCTGCGACGTGCTGATCGCCACGCCGGGCCGCCTGATCGACCTGATCGAGCGCCGCGCGCTGGTGCTGAGCGAGACGAAATACCTTGTCCTCGACGAGGCGGACCAGATGCTCGACATCGGCTTCATCCATGCGCTGCGCCGCATCGCGAAGCTGATCCCGGCCGAACGGCAGACGCTGCTGTTCTCGGCCACGATGCCGAAGCTGATGGAAGAACTTGCGGAAAGCTACCTCTCGGACCCGATCCGGGTCGAGGTCGCCCCCCCCGGCAAGGCCGCCGAAAAGATCGATCAGGGCGTGCATTTCACCACCCAGGGCGAAAAGGCGGCGCTGCTGGCCGAGTATATCTCGCGCCATCCGGGCGAGCTGGCGGTGGTCTTCAACCGCACCAAGCATGGCTCGGACAAGCTCGCCAAACTGCTGGAAAAATGGGGATTTTCGGTCACCGCGATCCACGGCAACAAAAGCCAGGGGCAGCGAGAACGGGCGCTCTCGTCGTTCCGCGCCAGTGAAGTGCAGGTGCTGGTGGCGACCGATGTGGCGGCGCGCGGGCTTGATATTCCGCAGGTCGCGCATGTCTACAACTATGACCTGCCGAACGTGCCGGAAAACTACGTCCACCGCATCGGCCGCACTGCGCGGGCCGGGCGTGACGGGCGCGCGGTCGCGTTCTGCGGCCCGCTCGAGATGAGCGATCTGCGCGCGATTGAAGCTGCGATGGGGGCGAAGATCCCGGTGATCGGCGGCGAAGCGCATGCCGAGGGCGGCTCGCGTCCGGCCCCGGGGCGCAGCAACCAGCAGAAGAAACCGCATCGCGGTCAAGGGCCGAAGCCCGCCCGCGAGGGCGAGGCGAAACCGGCCCGCAAGCCCGAGGCCAAAGCTGTGGCGAAACCGGCGGCAAAACGCAGCGGTCGCCCCGAAGGCCATGCCCCCACGGGCGGTCAGGCGGCGCCGAAGCGTCCGGCGCGGGCGCAGCGCGGTCACTGAAACCTGATGCGGGGGCCTGCGCCCCCGCCTCCGCTCTTGCGTGCCTGGGCAGGCTGACGCAAAAGGCGCCATGGCCAAGCTTTACTTCCACTACTCGACGATGAACGCTGGCAAGAGCACCGCGCTCTTGCAGGCTTCCTACAATTACATCGAACGCGGCATGCAGACCTTTCTGGTCACGGCGCGTCTCGATGACCGGGCGGGCCCCGGAAAGATCGGCAGCCGCATCGGCATCTCGGCCGAGGCCACCTGTTTCACCGCCGAAACCGATATGTTCTATTTGTGCAAGACGCGGCTCGATTCCGGGCCCTTCGCGTGCATGTTTATCGACGAATCACAATTCCTGAGCGAGGCGCAAGTCTGGCAACTGGCCCGGGTCGTGGATGATCTGGGCTTGCCGGTGATGTGTTACGGGTTGCGCGTCGACTTTCGTGGCCAGCTTTTCCCCGGCTCTGCGGCGCTTTTGGCGCTGGCCGATGAAATGCGCGAGGTCCGCACCATCTGCCATTGCGGCAAGAAGGCAACGATGGTCGTGCGGATGGGGCCGGATGGCCGGGCCTTGCACGACGGCGCTCAGGTGCAGATCGGCGGCAACGAAACTTATGTCTCGCTCTGCCGCCGTCACTGGCGCGACGCGATGGGCGACGGCCCGCAGTCTTGAAATCGGCGGCCGTCGCCCCAATATATTCCGTAACGCGAATATGATGGAGGCCGAAATGGCGGAAGCGATGCGACTGACCTGTCTAGCCTGCGGGCAGGCGAACAAGGTGCCGTCTGACAAGCTTGCGGCGGGGCCGAAATGCGGTATCTGCGGCGCCGGTCTGATGGCTGGCAAGGTCGCAGAGATCGATCCGGCGACACTCGCCAAGGCGGAGCGCGATGATGTTCCCCTGCTGGTCGATTTCTGGGCGCCCTGGTGCGGTCCCTGTCGGCAGATGGCGCCGCAGTTTCAATCCGCTTCGGAGACGCTCGCCGGTCAGGTGCGGCTTGCGAAGATCGACACGCAGGCGCATCCGGGTGCCGCGCAACGCCACCGCATTCAGGGCATCCCTGCCTTCATCCTGTTTCGCAAGGGCCGCGAAGTGGCGCGGGCCGCCGGCGCCCGGTCGGCAAACGAGCTTGTCGACTTCGTGCGCGGCAAGCTGGGGGCGCGGGCCTGAGAAGATGAAAAATTTTCTGCGCCGGGTGGTTTGGGGCGCTTGACAATACCCGTGCCATGGGCGAAACACCCCCACACGGCGAGGGGCTGTAGCTCAGTTGGGAGAGCGCATCGTTCGCAATGATGAGGTCAGGGGTTCGATCCCCCTCAGCTCCACCAAGCCGTTTCCAGACAATGAGTTAGAGGCCGGAACGCAGAACTTTGCGTAGCCTTTAAGACCCGCGTTTCTCGTCACTCTCTTCACGAAGGTTCAGAGTTTCTTGCCCGGCGGCGGCAGCGCGTCGAACGGCTGTGCGGGGCCGAAGCGGAAGCCCTGCCCCTCCAGACAGCCAAGCCCGCGCAGATAGGTGGCGGCCTTGTCGCTCTCGATCCCCTCGGCCACGGTCTCCAGCCCCAGCACCGCCGCCAGATCGAGAATCGCGCGCAGGATTGCGGCGTTGCGGTGATCGCCCGAAAGGCCAAGCACGAAGGATTTGTCGAGCTTGATCCGGTCGATCGGCAAATCCCGCAGATGCGACAGGGAGGCAAAACCGGTGCCGAAGTCATCCAGGGCGATCCGCATCCCCTCGGCCCGCAGCCGTTCAAAGCCCTGCGCCAGCACGTCGGCGCGCTGACCAAGCAGCACGGTCTCGACCACTTCCAGCTCGATCAGCTTCGGAGACAGGCCCCGCGCCGCGATCAGCGCCAGAATCTGTTCGGCGAAATTCATGCCCCGGAGCGAGGCTTCAGAGAAGTTCACCCCCACCCGCATCAACCGCGGCGCGTCGCGTTTCAGATCCGCCAGCACCGCGTCGAGTACGTTGCCATCCACCAGCCGCGCGCAATCGACATCGTCGAGCGCCGCCCCCCAGACCTCGGGGGTGCAGATATGTCCATCGGGGCTGCGAATCCGCGCCAGCGCCTCGTAGCCGACGATGCGGCGTGTATCGAGCCGCACCTTGGGTTGATACCAGGCGAGAATACGACCGTCGCGCGCCGCCTCCTGCACGAAGGCGATGGCTTTGCGACGGGCATCGATGCGGGCCCGCAGCGGGCCACGCAGAAAGGCTGCCGAGCCAGGCCGAACCGATTTCACCTCGGTCAAAGCCTGACGGGCGCAGCGCAAAAGCCCCTCGGCATCGGTGCCATCGGCAGGAAAGGTCGCAAGACCGATGCAGGCGGTCAGTTTTGTCGCGGCCACATCGAAGGGTTGCGCCAATGCCGCCCGAGCCTCGTGAGCGAGGCGTTCGGCCATGGCATCGGCATTCGCCGCAGACAGCAGCAGCGCGAATTCGTCCCCCCCCAGCCGCGCCACCAACCCGGCAGCGCCCACCAGCCCGCTCAGCCGCACTGCCACATCCTGCAGAATCTCGTCCGCGGCATCGGCACCGAGCATATCGTTCACCGCGTTGAAATCGTCGATGTCGAGCAGCACCAGCGCGAAGGGCCCACCGTCGAACGCGGTCTGCAGGCGACGATGGAACAGGCGGCGATTGGCGAGTCCGGTCAGGTCGTCGATATTCGCGGCCTGCCAGAGCCGCTGCTGATCCTCGTGCATCCGGGTCACATCGTTGAGCACCCCGGCAATGCGCACCATCTGCCCGCCCAGCCATTCCCCCTCGGCCTGCAACTGCACCCGGCGCAGCTCGCCGGTGGGGGTGGCCAGAACGGCCTCTTGTGCCAGCGGCTCCTGCGTGCGAGCGAGCCGCGCCAGATCAGCCCGGATCGCCGTGCGGACCTTGGCAGAGACGAACCGCTCCAGCATCTGGTCCAGCGTCAGCCCCGCGTCAGGAACAAGACCAAGCATCTGGAACACCCGATCCGAGGCCTCGATCTGGCCCGTCTCGGGATCGAGCGCAAAGGCCCCGACCCCGGCCATGCGCTCGATCTGCGCCAGCCAGCGGTCGCGCAGCTGTGCGACCAGCCCCGAACGCGCCTGATCCTGATCATGCTGATACTTCCGCGCCGCATCGAAAAGGACATAACCGATATGCCCGCCCTCCGCCGAGATCTGCGCGCTGAGCAGACAATGCCGCAGCCCCCCCGTGCCATCGGGCAGGGGCAGCGTCACCTCGTCGATATGGCCCTTCAGCCGCAGCTTCGGCCACAGATGCGTCTTCCAGTAGAGCTGCCCCGGCGTTGCCAGAAGCTGCGCGAAACTGCGCGCGCCAATCACCGCCCCAGCGGGTTGGCAAAGCCAGCGCAAGAGCGTTGCATTGGCGGCAAGAATCGTCCCCTCGGCATCCGTGAGCAGCAACCCGCAGGGCAGAAGATCTGCTTCGGGGCCAAAACCACTGGCCAGAAAGGCAGGAAAATCCATCATCGCCGGGCCATCCAACCGCAAGGCCACCGCATCCGGCCCCCCTCGCGCAAGATGCGCGGGAGCACGCACGGACCGACAGCTTGCGGTTTCGTCACGCGAAAGTCCTCCTGAGACGGGACCGAGGCCGGTCTCGCACCTCCTGATTACACCCGAGTTGCCACCGAATCCTTGATGCGACCCCGAATTTCACATCGCGATGCATATTTTTCAACCTGCAGCGGTGTCGATCCGGGGAGGGTTAAAGAATCCTTGTCGGAACGTGAACGGAGGCGCAAATTCACAACCAATGCGTGTGTATCTGCCATCAAAACGAGGGATTTCCCCTAAGGCGCGCAGCGGATCGGAGCGCGGGAGGACGCGGTGACGCGGGATGTCGATCTCTCGGCCCTGAGGTCGGATCAGGGCATTGTCCTGCACGACGACGTGGCAGGCGGGGGGTTCGGTTGCTGCGTCGCATCAGCGGGTGACATCAACGGCGACGGGCGCGACGACCTCATGATCGGGGCCTCCAGCGATGGCGCGGTATGGGTGATCTTTGGTCAGGCCACATCGGCATTCCCGAACCGGGTTGATCCGGCCACGCTCTCCCCGGATCTGGGTTTCGTGATCCAGGGCGCGGCGGATGGCAGCTGCCTTGGTGCGAGCCTTGCTGCCGCGGGCGACGTGAACGGGGACGGCTTCGGCGACATCCTGATCGGAGCGCCCCGCAGCGACTCGGGCGCCGTGGACAGCGGCGCCGCCTGGGTGATCTATGACCGCGACATCGCAGGCGGGGCCACGCCTTTCGACACGATTGATCTGACAGCCCTTGCGCCCGAAGCGGCGGCGGGCGCAAGGGTGCTGGTGGCGCGTCTCTCAACCGATCTCGATCTGACAGCGGCCGAGTTCATCGTCTTCTGACGAAAAGGGCGCCCGAAGGCGCCCTTCCCGATGCACATGCGATGGCGCTTATTTCAGCGCTTCGTTGGTGATGTCGAGCGTATAGGCACCCTCGGGGGTCTTGGTGATCACCGGATCCGAGCCGCCACCCATCAGCGTCGCCACGGTGCGGTCGTAATCGGCCACATCCAGCGCGCCGTTCGAACCCGCCGTCAGCTTCGCCACTTCGCTCATCATGCGCTTCTGGTGCACCTCGGTCTGCGCCCCGGTCTCGTCGTTTTCCAGAACGATTTCCGCGGCTTCATCCGGGTTCGCCTCGGCGTATTTCCAGCCTTTCATCGAGGCGCGGACAAACTTCACCATCGTCGCCTTGAAGGCCGGATCGGCGAGCTTGTCCTCCATCACGTAAAGACCGTCTTCGAGCGTCGCGACGCCCTCGTCTTCATATTTGAAGGTCACCAGATCCTCGGGCTTGATGCCCGCGTCGATCACCTGCCAGTATTCGTTGTAGGTCATCGTCGAGATGCAGGCGGCCTGCTTTTGCAACAGCGGATCGACGTTGAAGCCCTGTTTCAGCACTTCGACGCCATCGGCGCCGCCCTTGGTCGGGATGCCCAGCTTCGACATCCAGTTCAGGAACGGATATTCGTTGCCGAAGAACCACACGCCCAATGTCTTGCCCTTGAAGTCAGCGGTGGTGGCAACGCCCGATTCCTTCAGACAGGTCAGCATCATGCCCGAATGCTTGAAGGGCTGCGCGATGTTGACGAGCTTGAGCCCCTTTTCGCGCGCGGCGAGCGTCGGCGGCATCCAGTCGACGATGACATCGGCACCACCGCCAGCGATCACTTGCTCGGGGGCAATGTCGGGGCCGCCCGGCAGGATCGTGACGTCAAGGCCCTCGTCCTTGTAATAGCCCTTCTCGGCGGCGACGTAGTAACCGGCGAATTGCGCCTGCGTCACCCATTTCAGCTGCAGCTTCACTTCCTCGGCCGACACGCCGCCCGCCATCAGGGCAAGGGCCGCCGCCCCGAGCATCATCTTCTTCATCATCGTCTCTCCTGTTGGTCCCGGACTTTGTGCCCGGTTGGTTAATTCATCTTCCCCGTTGTGACGGGTGCCAGAAGGTCGCCGCCTTTTCGATCATCGCGATCAGGCCAAAGAGCCCCGATCCCGCCAGCGCCGCCACCGCGATCTCGGCCCAGACGAGCGCCAGATCGAGCTGGCCAACCGAGGTCGAGATCCGGAACCCCATCCCCCGCGTCGGCGAGCCGAAGAACTCGGCCACGATCGCGCCAATCAGCGCCAGCGTGGTCGCGATCTTGAGGCCGTTGAAGAGGAACGGCAAGGCCGCAGGCAGGCGGAGCTTGATCAGGGTCTGGCTGTAGCTGGCCGAATAGGTCGCCATCAGATCGCGGCTCAGCGCATCGGTGGCGGCAAGCCCCGCGACCATGTTCACCAGCACCGGGAAGAACACCATCACCACGACGACGGCGGCCTTCGATTGCCAGTCGAACCCGAACCACATCACCAGAATCGGGGCGATGCCGACGATGGGCAGCGCGGCGACGAAGTTGCCGACCGGCAGCAGGCCGCGTTGCAGGAAGGGCGAGCGATCCACCGCAATCGCCGTCGCCACTGCCGCGCCGCAACCGATCAGATAGCCCGCGAGCGCCCCTTTCAGGATCGTCTGCGCGAAATCCTCCCACAAAAGCGGGATGTTGGCCATGATCGCCACCGCAATGTCGGACGGCGCAGGCAGGATCACCGGGCTGACATTCAGCCCCCGCACCAGCCCCTGCCAGAGCACGATCAGCGTGACGCCAAAGAGGATGGCCACGAAGCTGCGCACCGGACGCGAGGTCGGAAACCGCTCGGCCAGATGAAAGTTCAGCGCCATCGCGCAGGCCCAGAACAGCAGGGCTCCGTAACCGACCGCGCTCATTTCGCCATCCCCATGCGCTTGAGAACCGCGCGCTCGATCACGCCGACGATCAGCACCAGCACGGCCGCCAGAATCGCCGCGGCAAAAAGCGCCGACCAGATCTGGATCGTCTGGCCATAGTAGCTGCCCGACAAAAGCCGCGCGCCAAGCCCCTGCGAGGCCCCGGCGGGCAGTTCGGCGACGATCGTGCCGACCAGCGCCGCCGCGACGCCGACCTTCAGCGAGGCGAACAGATAGGGCATCGACGACGGCAGGCGCAGCTTCCAGAACGCCTCCGACCCGCTCGCATTATAGGTGCGCAACAGGTCGAGCTGCATCCCGTCGGGCGCGCGCAGCCCCTTCACCATGCCCACCAGCACCGGGAAGAAGCTCAGATAGGCGGCGATGATCGCTTTTGGAATCAAGCCCTTGATCCCCAGGGATGCCAGCACGACGATGACCATCGGCGCAATCGCCAAAATCGGAATCGTCTGGCTGGCAATCGCCCAGGGCATCACGCTCATGTCCATGGCGCGGCTGTGCACGATGCCGACGGCCAGCACGATGCCTGCCAAAGTGCCAAGGGCAAACCCCGCCATCGTCGCCGAAAAGGTGATCCAGGAATGCAGCACGAGGCTTTTCTTCGAGGTGATCTTCTGCCCCGTGAACCCGTCCCAGAGGCCCTTGGCCACCTGATGCGGCGCGGGCAGCACCGGACGCTCCTGCATCATCGTGTCGGCCAGCACCTGCGAGACAGTGACCGTCTGCCCGGCGCGGGCCGCCTGATCATAGGTCCATTGCTTGTTCAGCATCACCGCCGCGCCATACCAGAGCGCGATGATGGCAGCGAGAACCGTCAGGATCGGAAGGATCGATCTCATGTCCGCCCCCCTTCCCCGCGCGAAACGCGCCCGTACCGCTCAATCATAGGCATGCCCCGCGCGCAGGCCTTCGCGGACGCGATGGGCGATCTTCAGGAATTCCGCGCTGTCGCGGATATCGAGCGGGCGTTCCTTCGGCAGGGTGCTTTCGATCACATCGGTGATCCGCCCCGGACGGGGCGACATCACGACGATCTTGGTTGAAAGGTAAACCGCTTCCGGAATCGAATGGGTGACGAAACCGATGGTCTTGCCGGTCCGCGCCCAGAGCTTCAAAAGCTCCTCGTTCAGACGGTCGCGCACGATCTCGTCCAGCGCGCCGAAGGGCTCGTCCATCAGCAGGATATCGGCGTCGAAAGCCAGCGCCCGCGCGATCGAGGCGCGCTGCTGCATCCCCCCCGAAAGCTGCCAGGGGAACTTCTTCGCGAAGCCCTCGAGATCAACGAGGGACAGCACTTTTCGAACGCGCTCCTCCTGTTCGGCCTTGGTATAGCCCATGATTTCAAGCGGAAGTTTCACATTGCCCGCAATCGTGCGCCACGGATAAAGCCCGGCGGCCTGAAACACATAGCCGTAGGACCGCGCTTTCCGCGCCTCGTCGGGCGGGATCGAATTGACCTTCAGCGTGCCGCTGGTCGGGTGTTCCAGCGCCGCGATACAGCGCAGGAACGTCGTCTTGCCGCAGCCCGAGGGGCCGATGAAGCTGACGAAATCGCCCCGCTCGATCGACAGGTTCACGTCTTTCAGCGCCTGAACCGGGCCATCGTTGGTTTCGAAGACCAGGTTCAGGTCCTTGGCAAAAATCACGGGGGCTTTCACGTCGTCGTTCATCCTTGCTCACACGCCACTGGCCGGGATACCGGCGCGCACCACGGGACGCGGCGCGGTCAAGTCCTTCCAGGTGCTCAGCGCCTTGCTGACCGACCCATTCGGCTCGCGCGCCACGAATTGCCCGTGGCCTTCGCGGCTTTGCACCTTTCCTTCAGCAACCGCAACCATCCCGCGGCTGAGCGTGTAGCGCGGCAGGCCCTTCACTTCCTTGCCCTCGAAGACGTTGTAATCAATCGCAGATTGCTGAGCGCTGGCGGAAATCGTCTTCGTTGCCTCGGGGTCCCAGACCACCAGATCGGCATCCGCCCCCACCAGCACCGCGCCTTTCTTCGGATACATGCCCATGATCTTGGCGATATTGGTCGAGGTCACGGCAACGAATTCGTTCATCGTGATCCGCCCGGTATTCACCCCCGCCGACCACAGCATCGGCAGCCGGTCCTCAAGGCCCCCGGTCCCGTTCGGGATCTTGGTGAAATTGCCGACACCAAAGCGCTTCTGCTCGGTGGTGAACGCGCAATGGTCGGTGGCGACGCAGGACAGCGTCCCGGCCGCCAGCCCCGCCCAAAGGCTGTCCTGATGGTGCTTCGCCCGGAACGGGGGGCTCATCACGCGGCGCGCCGCATGGTCCCAGTCGGGGTGGAAATACTCGGTCTCGTCCAGCGTCAGATGCTGGATCAGCGGCTCGCCCCAGACCCGCTTGCCCTGCATCCGCGCCCGCCGAATGGCATCATGCGCCTCCTCGCAGGAGGTATGCACGACATAAAGCGGCACGCCCGCCATGTCGGCGATCATGATCGCGCGGTTCGTCGCCTCGCCCTCGACCTGAGAGGGGCGCGAATAGGCATGCGCCTCGGGCCCGGTGTTGCCCTCGGCCAGAAGCCGCGCCGACATTTCGGCAACGATATCCCCATTCTCGGCATGCACCATCGGGATCGCGCCGATCTCGGCGCAGCGGCGGAAGCTGGCGAACAATTCATCATCGTTCACCATCAGACTGCCCTTGTAGGCGAGGAAATGCTTGAACGAGGTGATGCCGCGGTCCACCACCTTCGGCATTTCCTCGAACACCTGCTCGCCCCACCAGGTCACGGCCATGTGGAAGGAATAATCGCAATGCGCGCGGGTGGATTTGTTGTCCCACATCTTCAGCGCATCCATCAGCCCCTGCCCGGGCGCGGGCAGCGCGAAGTCGATCACCATCGTCGTGCCGCCCGCCAGCGCCGCGCGGGTGCCAGAATCAAAATCATCGCTCGAATAGGTGCCCATGAAGGGCATCTCGAGGTGGGTATGCGGGTCGATCCCGCCCGGCATCACATAGCAGCCGGTGGCGTCGAGCACGGTATCCCCCGTCAGCCCCTGCCCGATCGCGATGATCTGCCCGCCCTCGATCGCCACATCCGCCTTGTAGGTCAGATCGGCGGTGACGATGGTTCCGTTCTTGATGACTGTGGTCATGGTCAATTCCCTGCAAGCGCTTGTTTTTTCTTGGCGCAAATACGCCGGGGGTCCGGGGGCAGCGCCCCCGGCGCGCGGTCACTCGACGACTTCGGCGGTCTCCAGAACCGCATGCAGCAGCACATCTGCCCCCGCCGCAGCCCATTCGGGCGAGATTTCCTCGGCCTCGTTATGCGACAGCCCGTCGACACAGGGGCACATCACCATCGTCGTCGGCGCCACTTTCGCCGTCCAGCAGGCGTCATGCCCCGCGCCCGAGATGATGTTGCGATGCGGGTAGCCAAGCTTCTCGGCCGCCGCGCGAACGCGCCCCACGAGCTCCGGAGTGAAGGTGACCGGGTCGAAATGGCCCACGGCCTCGATGGCGCAGCCGACTTTCAGCTCGGCGCAGATCGCCGCGGCGCGTTTCTCGATCTCGGCCCGCATCCCGTCGAGCTTCGCCTGATCGGGCGAACGGATATCGACGGTGAAGATCACCGTCCCGGGCAACACGTTGCGCGAATTGGGGCTGAATTTCACCTGCCCCACACCGCCCACGGCATCGGGCTGGGCGGCCATCGCGACCTCTTGCACCATCTCCATGATCCGCGCCATCGCAAGACCCGCGTTGACCCGCATCCCCATCGGCGTCGAGCCGGTGTGGGCTTCTTTCCCGGTCAGGGTGAATTCGAGCCACCACAGCCCCTGGCAATGCGTCACCACACCGATGGTCTTCGCCTCGGCCTCCAGAATCGGGCCCTGCTCGATGTGCAGCTCGAAATAGGCATGCATCTTGCGCGCGCCGACTTCTTCGTCACCGACCCAGCCAATCCGCGCCAGTTCCTCGCCGAAGCTCTTGCCGTCGAGATCCTTGCGCGCATAGGCATAGTCGAGCGTATGGATGCCCGCAAAGACGCCCGAGGCGAGCATGGCAGGCGCAAACCGCGCCCCTTCCTCATTCGTCCAGTTCGTCACCACGATCGGGTGTTTCGTCTTCAGGCCGCGGTCGTTCATCGTTCGGATGACTTCAAGCCCGCCAAGAACCCCCAGAACGCCATCGTATTTGCCGCCCGTCGGCTGGGTGTCGAGATGCGAGCCGATATAGACCGGCAGCGCCTCGGGGTCGGCGCCCTCGCGACGCATGAACATGTTGCCCATCTTGTCGAGGCCCATCGTCATTCCGGCGGCATCGCACCAGCTTTTGAACAGCGCACGGCCCTCGGCATCGGCATCGGTCACGGTCTGGCGGTTGTTGCCCCCCGCCACGCCCGGCCCGACCTGCGCCATCTGCATCAGGCTGTCCCAAAGGCGTGCGGAATCGATACGGAGGTTTTCTCCGGGTGATGGCATCTGGCTGTCTCCCTGTCGTCTGTGGGGCTTTGCCCTCTTGCGACTCATTTTCTGACCGATTGGTCAGAGGAAAGAGGCCACGCTTCCCCGCCCCGGTCAATGGGGAATGGGGGCCTTTTGCCGCAGTCGGCGCCAAGGACACAGGCCATTGCCCGAATTTTGGGCGCACAAACCGGCGGCTTGATCGGCGCAACCGATGCGGTTAGCGTCATGGAACCCGAGAAGGCGCCGAAGGCCCCCGGGCGCCGGTTGACAGGGAAAATCCCGCGACCGGAACGGCAGAGCAGTCAATGACGAGGCAGGCATGGAAGAGATGGAGAGCGACCTCTGGGAGGCGCTCGAACGCAGCGCAGCCTTTTTCGAGGGGAACGCGGCCTTCGAGCCGATCCGGCAGGACCGCATCAACCCCGTGGAATTGCGGCGCAAGATGGGTCTGACGCAAGCGCAGATGGCCCCGATGATGGGCATGAGCCTGTCGGGCTATCGCAAATGGGAACAGGGCCAGCGCACGATCAGCGGCCCGGCCGCGGTGCTGCTGCGGGTGATCGAGACGGCCCCCGAAGCGGTCAAACAGGCGCTGGCGTCGTAAGATAAAGTCTCCCGCAAGGGTCGGGCGGAGAAGGAAAAGCACCGCTTTTCCCCGCCCGTTGGCGCAACCGCGGTTGCGGGACCGCGTCCACAAGCATGACAGAGGGCAGCGCCCGCGCCCTCCGGGCGAGAAGCGCCCGCCTGTGGCGCGGGGCGGGCGCTGCCCGAGTGCCTTGGGGCACTCGGGGGTCACGGGGCTTATGTGACCCATGTGACCTCGGCGATGGCCTCGGTCATGGCAAAGGCGGGGCTTCCCGGTCCATGCCGGAAAGCCCGAAGCCTCACTTCCCGCTGGTCGTTGCCATCGGGTTGTTCGGATGCCCGGTCCAGTTCAGATAGTCGCTGACTGGCTTGCCGGTGCGCTGATCCAGCTCGCCCTCGGACAACTCGCGCATGGTGATGCAGTTCGTCGGGCAGACCTCGACACAGAGGTTGCAGGCGACACATTCCTCTTCCTTCACCGTCACCGTGCGATCCGCCGCCATGGTGATCGCCTGATGCGAGGTATCCTCGCAGACGATGTGGCAGCGGCCGCATTTGATGCAATCGTCCTGATTGATCGAGGCCTTGGTGGTGTAGTTGAGGTTCAGATACTGCCAGTCGGTCACCTTCGGCACGGCCCGGCCGACAATCTCGCGCGTCTCGGTCAGACCCTTGCGGTCCATGTAGTCCGACAGGCCCGAGATCATCTCCTCGACGATCTTGAAGCCATAGGTCATCACCGCGGTGCAGACCTGCACGTTCGAGGCGCCCAAAGCCATGAACTCGGCCGCATCGCGCCAGGTGGTGACGCCGCCGATGCCCGAGATTGGCAGGCCGCGCGTGGCCGGGTTGCGGGCGATTTCCGCCACCATGTTCAGCGCGATGGGTTTCACCGCCGGACCGCAATAGCCGCCATGGGTGCCGAACCCGTCAATCGTCGGCTGCGGTGCAAACAGATCCAGATCGACCGATGTGATCGAATTGATCGTGTTGATCAGGCTGACCGCATCCGCCCCGCCGCGTTTCGCCGCCTCGGCCGGTTTGCGGATGTCCGAGATATTGGGCGTCAGCTTGACGATGCAGGGCATGCGCGAATGTTGCTTCACCCAGCGCGTCACCATTTCCACATATTCGGGCACCTGCCCCACCGCAGCGCCCATGCCGCGTTCGGCCATGCCATGCGGACAGCCGAAGTTCAGCTCGACCCCGTCGGCCTCGGTTTCCTCGACGCGGGCAAGGATCGATTTCCAGCTGTCCTCGTCGCAGGGCACCATCAGCGACACGACCAGCGCCCGGTCCGGGTAATCGCGCTTGACCGATTTGATCTCGCGCAGGTTCACCTCGAGCGGGCGGTCGGTGATCAGTTCGATATTGTTGAGCCCCAAAAGCGTGCCATCCGGCCCGTGAATCGCGCCATAGCGCGGGCCGGACACGTTCACCACCGGCGGGCCATCAAGCCCGAGCGTCTTCCAGACGACGCCGCCCCAGCCCGCCTCGAAGGCGCGGCGCACGTTCACTTCCTTGTCGGTCGGCGGCGCCGAGGCGAGCCAGAACGGGTTCGGGGATTTGATGCCGAGGAATGTCGAAGTCAGGTCCGCCATCTCAGGCCCCCATCAGAAAAGCGTGGATGTCTTCGGCCGCGTCACGGCCCTGCGCGACGGCATTCACCGTCAGGTCTTCGCCGCCGGTGGCGCAATCGCCGCCCGCCCAGACATGCGAAAGCCCGGTGCGCCCCTGCGCATCGATCTCGATCTTGCCACCGGTGATCGTCAGCCCCTCGGGCACAGCGCCCAAGGTCTGGCCGATCGCGGTGAAGATCTGATCGGCCTTGATCCGCAGCGTGTCCTCAAGCTGCACCAGCTTGCCGTCGCGCGTTTCGGTGCGGGCGAATTCGACCTCATAGCCCTGATCGTCCTTGCGGATCGCCACAGGCGCCGCATTCGGCACGATCCGCACACCGTTCTTTTGCGCATGCTCCTGTTCGTGTTTCGAGGCGGGCATTTCCGCCTGCGAGCGGCGGTAGACGATGCTCGAGGTTTCCGCGCCCAGCAATTTCGCCTGCACCGCCGCATCGACCGCCGTCATGCCGCCGCCGATCACCACAACGCGCCGCCCGACCGGAACCGTCGCCAGATCCTCGGCCTGACGCAGATGCGCGATGAACTCGGTCGCGGGCGTCGCAAATTCCGCGCCGGGGATCGTCAGCGCATTCACGCCCGCAAGCCCCATGCCCAGAAAAACCGCATCATGCTCCTTGAGCAGATCCGCGACCGAGCCATTGCGGCCGAGTTTCCAGTTCTCCAGCACGGCAATGCCGCCGATCTGCAGCAGCCATGCCACTTCCTTGGCCGCAAAGCCGCCCGGCGCCTTGTAGGCGGCGATGCCATATTCATTCAGCCCGCCGGGCTTGAGGTGCGCATCATAGACGGTGACCTCGTGACCTAGCATCGCCAGCCGATGCGCGCAGGCCAGACCCGCAGGCCCCGCCCCCACAACGGCGACGGATTTATCCGTGCGCGGCGCGCGCGCGAAGGGGTGAACGCCAGAGGCTTGCAGCGTGTCGGTGGCATAGCGTTGCAAAAGGCCGATCTCGACCGGCTTGCCCTCGGCGGCCTCGCGCACGCAGGCGCCCTCGCACAGGGTTTCGGTCGGGCAGACCCGGGCGCACATGCCGCCCATGATATTTTGCGACAGGATCGTCTTCGCCGCCGCCTCCGGCGTGCCGGTCAGGATCTGCCGGATGAAAAGCGGCACATCGATGTCGGACGGGCAGGCGGTGGTGCACGGCGCCTCGGCGCAAAAGTAGCAGCGCGCCGCAGCCACCTGTGCCTGATGCGCGGTCAGCGGTTCCGCAACATCGGCGAAGGCCTCGCAATAGTCGGCAGGCGGTAGACGCCCGGGGTGCACCCCGGGCCGAAACTGGCTTGTGGTCACGATGACCTCCCTGGCTTTGTTATTGCCATCGAGGCTGCCACGATCCAAAATTTTATCAATAGGTAAAATACGTGATCCGCGCGAAGGACGCATTCCAGCCGGGCATCTGCCCAAGGAATGGGCGCACGACAGCACGGATCAGGGCAGAGATTCGGAAAAACGACGCAAATCAGCTCTGCAGCCCAAAGAGTCGGCCCAGATTCGGGCCCGGATTCGGCCCCGGAAGCTGCAAACTGCGTCAAACTGGCGAGGTGGGAGGCCGCCCGCGCAGTTTCAAGTCCTCACGGTCGATAAAATCAGCGCGACATTTCGACCTAAAGATTTCGGTTGCCTGCGACAGGCCGTCCACCCCCGAAACCGGGCCCGATGCCCGCAATCTGCGACAGCCTAACGCAGTTTAATGTACATCTGATCTTACACTTCAGCCCATCGCCCCGCCCGGACCCCGCCCGAGCGCCCCTCTCGCAAGGCCGCCGCAATGCGGAAACACCCTTTGCAAATTGACCCTTGCGCCCTGTCGCACCCCCCTGCCGCAGGCTCTCGCCGAGAGATCGAATCCCCCTGCGGAATCGGCGAAAGATGCGCCTGAAACACCTATTTTCACTGGGATTTTGCGCCCCCGGGGGTGGCCGAATTTGCCGCAGTGTCAGCCCGACTTTACACTTGATTGCCGACACTTGGGCTCCCATAGTGCGTCTCACGAGGTCGGATCACAGACGATCCGGCAGCGGGGGGGCGCTGAGACGGGGCTCGAACTTAACCGAGAGAGCTTCATCAACGCTCCCAATGATCCCAGTTTTGGAGGATTCGGGACAATGACTGACGATAAAGCTGGGCCGAGCGGCCTGACGCTGAAAGAAGCTGAAGAAATCCACAGCTACCTGATCGACGGCACCCGTGTGTTCGGGGCGATGGCGCTTGTTGCGCACATCCTCTCGGCCATTGCCACGCCGTGGCTCGGTTAATCGGGTAGAGGAGCAATACAATGAACAACGCCAAAATCTGGACCGTCGTCAAACCCTCGACCGGTATCCCGCTGATGCTCGGCGCCGTTGCCGTGACCGCTCTGATCGTTCACGCCGGCCTGCTGACCAACACCAGCTGGTTCGCGAACTACTGGAACGGCACCCCGATGACCGCGGTCGTCGCCGTCGCTCAGTAACGAGCTGATCTTGGGCCCACCGGCAACCGTCGGTGGGCCCATTCCCTCCGGGGCTGAGCCCCTCGCACTTTCTCTCTCCGACGGGCGGCTAGACTATGGGCTACCGTGCTTTTGCTCTGAAGAACCTGGCGCGGCACGCTCCGAAGTATCTGCCATTCGCCGATGTGGCCAGTGAAGAGGTTCCGCTCTCGCGGTTGCTGCGACTCTCGCTCTTTCAGATCACCGTCGGGATGACCATGACGCTGCTCGCGGGCACCCTCAACCGGGTGATGATCGTCGAGCTCGCAGTTCCGGCCTCCCTCGTCTCCGTGATGCTGGCGATGCCGATGTTGTTCGCACCTTTCCGCACGCTGATCGGCTTCAAGTCCGACACCCACAAGTCGGCTCTGGGGCTTCGTCGCGCGCCTTGGATCTGGAAGGGAACGATCTATCAATTCGGCGGTTTCGCCATCATGCCTTTCGCGCTTCTGGTGCTGTCGGGATTTGGGGAATCCGTACATGCGCCGCGCTGGATCGGGATGAGTGCGGCCGCGCTTGCCTTCCTCCTCGTGGGGGCCGGTGTCCACATCGTCCAGACCGCGGGTCTGGCCCTTGCCACCGACCTCGTCGAGGAGGAAGACCAACCGAAGGTCGTCGGCCTCATGTATGTGATGCTGCTCTTCGGAATGGTCATCAGCGCGCTCACCTATGGGGCGCTTCTGGCCAACTATACCCCGGGCCGCCTGATCCAGGTGATCCAGGGCACTGCGTTGATGAGTGTTGTGTTGAACATGGCGGCGATGTGGAAGCAGGAAGCCATCAGCCGGGATCGTGCCCGGCAAATGGCAGAAGCGGAACACCCGAGCTTCAAGGAGGCGATGAGCCTCCTGATGGCACGGCCGGGGATGTTGTCCCTGCTGACCGTGATCGCCTTGGGAACCTTCGGCTTTGGTATGGCCGATGTGCTGCTCGAACCCTACGGGGGTCAGGCTCTGCACCTGACCGTCGGAGAAACGACGAAACTGACCGCGCTCTTTGCGTTCGGGACGCTTATCGGCTTCGGTACGGCGTCTCGTGTGCTGGGGAACGGGGCAAGGCCGATGCCGCTGGCGATGCTGGGTGCATTGATCGGGGTGCCGGGTTTTGCTGCCATCATTCTGTCTTCGTTGATCAGCCAGGGCGGTATCTGGCTGTTCCTCGTGGGCACCTTCGCCATCGGTCTGGGCATTGGCCTTTTTGGTCATGCCACGCTGACGGCGACCATGCGCACCGCGCCTGCCGATCGGATCGGGCTGGCGTTGGGGGCCTGGGGTGCGGTGCAGGCGACGGCCGCCGGTGTTGGCGTCGCGCTTGCAGGGGTGGTTCGGGACGGCTTGGTTGCCTTGCCGGGGGCCTTCGGGGCCGGTGTGGCAGGGCCTTATAATACGGTGTTCGCTCTTGAAGCCGTGCTCTTGATCGTGGCCATCGCCTTTGCCGTTCCGCTGGCAAGGCGCGGCAGACGCTGAGGACTGGAACGGGCGAACCCGAGACGTGACTGAAGAATGCCCTTGAACCCGAGGAGGATGCATGACGACGGTGATCACACGGCTTTATGCCGATGAAAACACGGCTTGCGACATCGCAAGACAACTGAAAAGTGAAGGTATTCCGAAACGCGCTCTGAAGGTCGTCGTCGCCGACGGCAAGAAGGGCGCTGCCTTGGCCGAAGCCCTCAAGTCCGCCGGCGTGCATCCCAGCGCGGCTGCGGGCTATGCCGAACGTGTCGCCGGCGGCGCTGCCGCGCTCGTGGCGAAAGTCAACTACAAGCCGCTCGGCGCGGCGAAACTCGTGCGCGCCATCACTGCTCGCGCAGCGGTGGTCGCGGTCGAGAACGCAACCGAAGAGTTCACCTGTGAGGACGCATCTGAAATGACTGACAACATCATGAAAGACCACCGGCACATCTTCCTGCCGCAACCCGTCAAGGCCGACGAAAAACCCGGCGCCTTCTCGGAACGGTTTGGCTGGAAACTTCTGCTCGACACCCCGCGCAAGAAGAACGTCTACGAAGGCACCAAGTTCATGTCGCAAGACTTCTGGCCGACGCCGCTGGTGAAAACCACCGCGCCGAAGGTCAAGCTGCTGCCAGCTGACGCTCCGCCGCAATCGGCGAAGTTCTGGAAAGCTCCGCTCCTGAAGGACACGCCGCGTCAATCGAACGTGATCCCGGGCGACTTCCTGCCCTTCTCGCAGACCTTCGGTCTGGCGACCATTCAGCGTCGCTGATCACTGACAAGGGGCGGCATTGACCGCCCCTGCACTCCTCGGGTTGCGCCCGTCTGATCGCCCTTCCCCGGAAGGTCCGATCAGGCGGGCGCCTTTTATTTCGGCCCCCTGCCCTGCCGGGATTGCCCGCGGGCGGACAAGAAAACGCATCGCGTTTTCCCGCCCGTCGCGGGCCGGTCGACACAGGACCGCGTCGATCAAGCACAACAGAGGGCAGCGCCCGCCATGGGCGGGGCGGGCGCTGGCCGAGTGCTTGAAGCACTCGGCGGTCATGGGACTGATGTGCCACAGGGCCTCGGCGATGGCCTCGGCCAAACGCCCCTTACGCCGTAATGAACTCGCGCACGAAGGCCGAGGCCGGGCGGGCGCGGATGTCCTGCGGACGGCCGATCTGCTCGATCCGGCCCATCGACATCACCACGACCAGATCGGCAAGTTCCATCGCCTCTTCTTGGTCATGGGTCACGAAGACCGTCGTCAGTCCGGTCGCGTCGTGGATATCCCGCAGCCCCTGCCGCAGCTCCTTGCGCACCTTGGCATCAAGCGCCCCGAAGGGCTCGTCGAGCAGCAGCATTCGCGGCTCGATCGCCAGAGCCCGCGCCAGCGCAACGCGCTGACGCTGACCGCCCGACAGCTGGCTCGGGTAGCGCGCACCGATATCAGGCAGCTGGATCAGCTCCAGAAGCCGCTCGACGCGGCGGGCAATCTCGAGCTTCGGCGGACGCTCGGCCCGCGGCCGGGCCTTCAGCCCGTAGGCGATGTTTTCAAACACCGTCATGTGCCGGAACAGGGCATAGCTCTGGAACACGAACCCGGCACGGCGTTCCTGCACGGTCAGGTTCGTGGCGTCCTGCCCCTCGAAGAGCACCCGCCCCGAGCTGGGGAATTCAAGCCCGCCCAGAATGCGCAACAGCGTCGTCTTGCCGGAGCCCGAGGGGCCAAGCAGCGCCACCAGCGCCCCCGAAGGGATGGCAAGCGACACCGGATGCAGCGCCGCCGTCGTGCCGAAGAGCTTCGAGATCTCTTGAATGTCGATATCCATTTTGTCCCTCAGTGACGGTGGGTGGCGGCGATTTCGTCGGCGTGGCGCAGTTCCAGCACGGTCTTGACCAGAAGCGTGACCAGCGCGAGCGCGGTGAGCAGCCCGGCGAGAGAGAACGCCGCGACCGAGAGATATTCGTTGTAAAGCATCTCGATGGTGATCGGCATCGTCGCGGTCTGGCCGCGAATCTTGCCCGAGACGACGGCGACGGCACCGAATTCCCCCATCGCGCGGGCGTTGCACAGCAGGACGCCGTACAGCAGCGCCCAGCGGATCTTGGGCAGCGTCACCGTGACGAAGACACGCCAGCCAGAGGCGCCCAGCGTCAGCGCCGCTTCCTCTTCCTTGCAGCCCTGCTCGATCATCACCGGGATCAGCTCGCGCGCCACGAAGGGGAAGGTGACGAACATCGTCGCCAGCACGATCCCGGGCAGCGCGAAGACGATCGGATGGCCTTGCGCCACGAGCCAGCCGCCGATCGCGGAATTGGCGCCGAACATCAGGACGATGCAGAGCCCGGCGACAACCGGCGAAACCGAAAACGGCAGATCGATCAGTGTGATCAGGAACGCCTTGCCGCGGAAATCGAAGCGGGTGATGAACCAGGCGGCCGCGATGCCGAAGGCGGCGTTCAGCGGCACGGAAAAGGCGGCAATCGTCAGCGTCAGCCGGATGGCCGAGAGCGCGTCGGGATTGCCAAGGCTTTTCAGCGCGGCAAACCAGCCCTTGGCCAAGGCCTCGGCAAAGACGGTCAGCAGCGGCGCGGCCACCAGCAGCGCGATCCCGGCCACGGCGAGCAGGATCAGCACGAGCCGCACCAGCGGCGTTTCATCGGTGGCAGAGCGCCAGTTGCGTTCGGCTGCGTCAGACATCGCCAATCCTCCGGCGGCTCCAGATCTGGATGAGGTTGATGGCAAGCAGCATCGCGAAGCTGATCACCAGCATGGCAATGCCGATCGCGGCGGCGCCGTCGTAGTTGAATTCTTCAAGCTGGATCACGATCAGCAGCGGCGCGATCTCGGTTTTCAGCGGGATGTTCCCGGCAATGAAGATCACCGAGCCGTATTCGCCGACCGCCCGCGCCAGCGACAGCGCAAAGCCGGTCAGCGCGGCGGGCATCAGCATCGGCGCGATGATCCGGCGCAGCGTGGTGAACCGCGTGGCGCCGAGCGTCGCCGAGGCTTCTTCGACCTCGCGGTCAATCTCCTCGACCACGGGCTGCACGGTGCGGGTGACAAAGGGCAGGCCGACAAAGATCAGCGCGATGAAGATGCCCCATTGCGTATAGGCGATCTTCAGGCCGACCTCTTTCGCCAAGCTGCCAAAGACCCCGTTCGGCGCATAAAGCGTCGTCAGCGCGATGCCCGCGACAGCGGTGGGCAGCGCAAAGGGCAGATCGACCGCCGCATCGACCAGACGGCGGCCCGGAAAGTCGTAGCGCACCAGCACCCAAGCCAGAACCACGCCAAAGACAAGGTTGAACAGCGCCGCGAAGAACGAGAGCCGGAACGACAGCTCAAGCGCCGCCCAGACCCGTTCGCGGTTCACCGTGGCCCAGATCCCCTCAAGCCCGTAGCTTGCGCCTTGTGCCAGAAGCGCCCCGATCGGCCCCAGCACAACAAGCGAGAGCATCGTCAGCGTGATCCCCATCGAGAGCCCCAGCCCCGGCATCGGCGAACGGTTGATCAATGGTCGGAGCATGGCGGCGCGTCCCTCGTGTGAGCTTCGTCATTCCCAAAATATCTACTGCGGAAGTCGTTATTGAAAGGGATAAATCTCGCCTTTGTGGGTCGTCAATATAGAATTTTATTCTCCACCCCCTCCCCGAGTCGCGCCCAAACAAAAGGCCCCGCACCGGGCGAGGCCTTTGAAAGCGATGGACAATTTGCCTCAGGCGGGGGCGCCGGTTCCGTCGAAAACCCCCTCGAACAGCACCGAGGACAGATAGCGCTCGCCCGAGTCGGGCAGGATCAGCACGATGGTCTTGCCCGCATGCTCGGGCTGCGCCGCCAGACGCAGCGCCGCCGCCACGGCCGCACCGCCGGAAATCCCGGCCAGAATCCCCTCTTCCCGCGCCAGACGCAGGGCAGTGGCCACAGCCTCTTCGTTCGAGATCTGCTCGATCGCGTCGACAAGGCTCAGATCCAGCACCTCGGGCACGAAGCCCGCGCCGATGCCCTGGATCTTGTGCGGACCGGGCTTCACCGGCTCGCCCGCGCGGGTCTGGCTGAGCACCGGGCTCGCCGCGGGCTCGACTGCGACCGAGGTGATCGCCTTGCCCAGCGTCTTCTTGAAGTAGCGGCTGACGCCGGTGATCGTGCCACCTGTACCGACGCCCGCCACGAAGATGTCGATCTTGCCACCCGTTGCGGCCTCGATCTCGGGGCCGGTGGTGCGCTCGTGGATCGCCGGGTTGGCCGGGTTCTTGAACTGTTGCAGCAGCACGTATTTCGGGTCCGAGGCCGCGATTTCCTCGGCCTTGGCGATCGCGCCCGCCATCCCCTTGGCGCCTTCGGTCAGCACCAGTTTCGCACCATAAGCCAGAAGCAGCTTGCGCCGTTCAAGGCTCATCGTCTCGGGCATGGTCAGCGTGATCGGAATGCCGCGCGCCGCGGCGACAAAGGCCAGCGCGATCCCGGTATTGCCCGAGGTCGGCTCGACGATCTCCTTGCCCGGCGTCAGGATGCCCCGTTCCTCTGCGTCCCAGATCAGCGCCGCCCCGATCCGGCATTTGACCGAACCGGCCGGATTGCGGGCCTCGATCTTTGCCAGCACCGTGGCGCCCAACCCCTTGCCCAGCCGACCAAGCTTCACCAGCGGCGTGCCCCCGATCGAGAGCGAATTGTCCTCGAAAACCGTCGTCATCTGCATCTCTCCGAATGTGTTCCCACCCTATCGAGCACGCCCGGGCACGGTTGAAAAGGGGCTAAAACCCGCCTTCCACAAAGCGACCGAACTTTGGGATATTGGTATTTTGCCGCGGCCTCGAGAAAGCACAAAATTCTCTTGCCCAGCAATGCAACTGCAGAATCTGAGGCCGAAAGGCAGCCCGAGACCCGATTCAGAGAATAAAATCCGCCGCCGTGAGCAAATCCACATTGTTGAGCAGGATCGTCAGATTCGCGCGCCCGTCGCCATCCGTATCGGCTTGCAACAGGATATGTGGGCCGTTCGCATCGGTCTTGACCGTGTAGCGCAACTGGCCCGCGACATGGGTAAAAACGCCCGAGCCGATGAAGGTGAAGGCCTGATCATCCGCCGTGGCGCTGCTCGCGTCGATGGCGCTCAGATTGATATCGTCGATGCCATGCTGGAAATCGGTCACGGTATCTCGCACACCGGCGCACGACTCCGCCACGCTAGAATAGACAAACATGTCCGCGCCAAGGCTCCCGGTCAGCACATCCGCGCCGGCGCCGCCCACAAGCGTGTCGTCGCCCGCCCCGCCGTTCAGCCGATCCGCGCCGCCCCGCCCCCAAAGCACATTGTCACCGTCATTGCCGGTGATCGTGTTGCCAAGCCCGTTGCCCGAGCCGTTGAGCGAGGCCGTGCCCGTCAGCGTCAGCCGTTCGACATGCGCGGCAAGGCTCAACGAGACGGATGACAAGACCAGATCATTGCCGCCGTCCGCAGCCTCAAGAATCGTGTCCTGCCGATCCGTCACGATATAGGTGTCGTCGCCCGCCCCGCCGCTCACCGTATCGGCGCCGCGCCCCCCCGAGAGCGTGTCCTTCCCAAGTCCCCCGATCAAAGAGTCGTTGCCCCCAAGGCCCTGAAGAAGATCATCTCCGGCGCGTCCATCGATCGTATCGTTGCCCGCTTGCCCGGTCAGCCTGTCACGGCTCTCGGCGCCCACGACCGGCACGCCCTCGGTGATCGGGCTGGTGTATCCCCCGTAAAGGCGCAGGCTTGCAACAGACTTTGAGGACGTCCGGGTCATCAGAAACCTCGTTGGACAGAAATGGAGATTGGCCCGCAAACTGCCACCGCGGGAAATTCAACAAGAACCCGTCAACTATCCCCCCGGCAAGGAAAGGCGTCAAGACTTGCCCGGCCCGAAGCGCAGAAAGCCGCGCGCCGAGGCCCTGCCCCGGCGCGCGCGAACCTTACAGATCGCCGCCGAACCCGTAGGTCTGGGTGACGTAATCGATATCCTTGTCGCCCCGGCCCGAGAGGTTGATCAGGATCGACTTGCCAGGATTGGCACCCGCCTCGCGCATGGCAAAGGCCACGGCATGGGCGCTTTCCAGCGCGGGAATGATCCCCTCGTGCCGCGACAGCGCATAGAAGGCCTTGAGCGCCTCCTTGTCGTCGGCGGTGGTATAGTTCACGCGGCCGGTCTTGTGCAGATGCGCATGTTCCGGGCCGACGCCGGGATAATCGAGCCCCGACGCGACCGTGTGCACCGGCGCGGGCTCGCCATTGGCGTCCTTCAGCACAAGGGTGCGGAAGCCGTGGATGTCGCCATCCTCGCCAAAGCTGATCGTCGCCGCATGCTCGCCCAGTTTCGACGAGGTGCCCAGCGGCTCGACCCCGTAAAGACCGACCGAGGCATCGTCGATGAAGCCCGCGAACATCCCCATGGCATTCGAGCCACCGCCGACGCAAGCCGCCACCATGTCCGGCAAATCGCCGGTCATTTCAAGGAACTGCTCGCGCGCCTCGATCCCGACGACATGCTGGAAGTTGCGCACCATCATCGGGAACGGATGCGGGCCCACGACCGAACCGATCGCGAAAAGCGCGGTATCGGCCTGCGAAATGTAGCTCTGGAAGCAGCTGTCCACCGCCTCCTTCAGCGAGCGCCCGCCAAAGCCCACCGGCACCACCGTCGCGCCGAGCAGTTTCATCCGTGTGACGTTCGGCGCTTCCTTGGCGATGTCGATCTCGCCCATGTGGATTTCGCAGTCCATCCCGAAATAGGCCGCCGCCGTGGCCAGCGCCACCCCGTGCTGCCCCGCGCCGGTTTCCGCCATGAGCTTGGACTTGCCCATGAATTTCGCGAGCAACCCTTCGGCCATGCAGTGATTGAGCTTGTGTGCGCCGGTGTGGTTCAGATCCTCGCGCTTGGCATAGATCTGCGCGCCGCCGCAGAGGGTCGACAGGTTCTTCAGATAGGAAACGGGCGTGGGCCGGCCCTGGAAATGCTTGCGGATATGGCGCAGCTCGGCGATGAAATCGGCCGATTTCGAGATCTTCGCATAGGCTTCGCGGATCTCCTTGAAATGCGGCTCAAGCGGCGGCGGCAGCATCGCCCCACCGTAATCGCCAAACCAGCCGTCCTTGTCGGGTGTCGTCTTGAGATAGGATGTCATCCTCGGTCCTCCCACGGTCTTTCCGCGCGGGATTTGACGCCGATCAGCCGCGAACGGCAAGGCGCGATAGCGCCACAGGCCGGGGAGTTTCGCGGCAACAGAGGCAAAGGGACCAGATCACCCGGTCTGGCGGGCCTCTTGGGCGAGAAAACGGGCAAAGTCCCCGGCATTCATCGGACTTGCCCAGAGGAAGCCCTGCCCGGCATCGACCCCCAGATCGAGCAGCGTGGTGCGCTGCGCCTCGTCCTCAACCCCCTCGGCAACCGAGCGGATACCCATGCCGCGGGCGATCTCGGAAATCGCCGCGACGATGGCACGATCTTCGCGGCGGAAAGACAGGCCCGCGATGAAACTGCGGTCGATCTTCAGCTCGGCCACCGGGACTTTCTTCAGATCGCCCAGCGAGGCATGGCCGGTGCCAAAATCGTCAAGCGAGAGTTCGTAGCCCCGGTCAGCCAGCGAGTCGAGCAGGCTGATTGCCATGTCGGTGCCGCGCCCGACAAAACAGCCCTCGGTGATCTCGATCAACAGGTCGCGGCCGGTGATCCCCGCGGCCTCGAACATGCCGATGGTTTCCAGAAGCAGCTCGGGCGATTTGATGTCGTCAGGATGAATGTTGAGCGCGATCTTGCCCGGATTCAGCCCCGCATTGCGCCAGCCGACCATGTTTTCGGCCACCGTCTCGGCGATCTGGCGCGAGAGATTGGGCAGCATGCCGCGTTCGGCCGCAATCGCAAGGAAGCTGTCGGGTGCGACATCCACCCCTTCGGGCGTGCGCCAACGCACCAGCGCCTCCGCCCCAAGAAGGCGCCCGTCAGTCAGCGCGACCTTGGGCTGATACTGGACGAACAGCTGATGGCCCTCAAGCGCCTCGCGCAGGCCCGCCTCGATCCGATCGGAGGCAATCACCCTTTGGCGCAACTGCTCGTCGAATTGCAGGCATTGGCCGCGCCCGGTCTCCTTGGCGCGGTTCAGCGCCAGATCCGCCTTGAGCAACAGTTCCACCGGATCGGTGCCGTCTTCCGGGCAAAGCACCGCCCCGATCGAGGCCTCCGGATGCACCCGCCGCCCGGCCAGATGCGCCGGTTGATCGAAGGCGGCCAGCAGACGGTCGGCGATCGGACGGATCTTCGCCGCCTCCGCGACCTCGGCCAGAATGACGGCGAACTCATCCCCGCCAAGCCGTGCGATCACATCCCCCGCAGGCAGATTGGCCCGCAGACGCCGGGCGATTTCCGCCAGCAATTCGTCGCCCACACCATGACCAAAGAGATCGTTGATGTTCTTGAACCGGTCGAGATCCATCAGGAACAGGGTAAAGCCCTGCCCGGTCGCGCGTTGCCGCGCCACCGCCTCGGCCAGATGGGCGTTGAAGGCCTTGCGGTTGAGCAGCCCGGTCGTGTCGTCGATATTGGCGAGCAGGTAGTTTTCGTCGCGCGCCGTGCGCAGATTTTCGACGGCCAGCGACAGCGCCGCAACGGATTCGTCGCGCTGCCGCGCGGTCTGGCCCGCATTGAACGAGAAGTAGGCAAGAAAGGCACCGTAAACGATCGAGTAAACCGTCACGGGCCAGGCCTGCTCCCACCCCCCAAGGTGAAAGGACAGGATCACCGAAGCAAGGATGGTGGCCTGAAAGGCCAGCGAGGCCACGAAGGCGCGGTGCAGCATGAAGGATCCGCCCGCCAGCATCCCGGTGCAGACAAAAATGACCACCGTCGGCTCGGCATCTTCGTGTAGACCAAGCACATGAATCGGCAGCACCGCCCAAGGCGCGGCCAACATCAGCGAGGTCAGGATCAGCCGTCGCGCGGCCCTGCGGGAGACCCGGGTGACCTTGCGGCCCGCCGCCCGCTTCGACATCCGGCTGAGCGAAAAACACAACGCAAAGACGCAAACGAGCCAGTAGGTGATGAACCCGTCTTGATCCCACCGCAACGAATCGAGCGCGCAGATCGCCGCATTCACCGCTGTCACCAGAGCCCCGGCCGCGGTGCCGTTGACGACACTGGCCACGTCTTCCGGGCTCGGGTGCTTGGTCAGCACCGCGCGGGTTCGGTCGAGAAGAGGGAACACGCGAGCCAAACAACCGTCTTTCTTTTGAGGCGTGGTTCCGATCATCACGCCAAATGGTAACCAGTGACTAAAGGCCAATCGAAAAAGTGCGGATCGGCGCGAGACCCCGGCGATCAGCCAAGCGCCACTTCGTCCCAGGACACCCCTTCGGGGCCAAGGAAGGTCGAGAGGAACGCCTTCGCGGGCATGGGTTTGCCAAAATGGTAACCCTGCCCCTGATCGCAGCCATGCTGGCGCAGCCATTCCACCTGCGCGGGGGTATCGATGCCCTCGGCGACCGTGCGCAATCCGAGCGCCGCCGCCATCGCAAGCGTGGCCCGGACGATCGCATCCGAGGCACAATCGTCCAGCCCGATGCGCGACACGAAACTGCGGTCGATCTTCAGCTCTTTCAATTGCAGCTTCTGCAGATAGCTGAGCGAGGAATAGCCGGTGCCGAAATCATCGGCCGACAGCTCGTAGCCCGCGACCAGCAGCGCCTCGATGCTTTCGCGCGCCCCGGAATTCAGATCGACAACCGCGCCCTCGGTGATCTCGAAGAGAACATCCTCGGGGCCAAGCCGCGCCGCCTCAAGATGTGTGAGCACCGCCTCGCCGAAACGGACGCAGCGCATGCTCTCGGGCGACAGGTTGATCGATACGCAAAGCTTTTGCCCGCGCCCACGCAGCTCGGCGACAAAGGCGCCGACAAGGTCGATCATCAACAGGTCGATCTCGCGCACGAGCCCGGATCTTTCCGCGATCGGCATGAACACATCCGGGCCGATGCCCGCAAGCGCAGGCTCGGTGCAGCGCACCAGCGCCTCGGCCCCGACAAGGCGGCCGGCTTCGAACAGGCTGACCTTGGGCTGCAGGAAAAGCGCAAAGGCGCCATCGCGGATCGCCCGTTGCAGCGATTGCCCGATCATCGCCTCACGCTCAAGCCGGTTGCGCAGCGTCGGCGTGAAGCGCACGGCGCGGTTGCCTCCCAGGGCCTTGGCCTCATACATCGCCAAATCGGCGTTCAGCCACATTTCCTCGGGCGTCTGGGCATCCATCGGAAACAGGCTGAGCCCCATCGAGGCCGACAGATAAAGCGGCTGACCGTCGATGTCGAAGGGCTGGGAAAAGGCGGCCGCCAGCGACCGGGTCGCACATTCAGGGTCTTCGGCGATGCGGCAGCGGCGCAGGAAGGTGAATTCCTCGGCGCCGACGCGGGCCAGAAGCTGACCGGGTTCACACAGCGCCGAAAGCCGCTCGGCGACCTTGCAGATGACCCGGTCGCCAAGCTGCGGACCGAACCGGTCCTTGATCTGCTGGAACCGGTCGATGGAGAGAAAAACCTGCTGCAACAGCTCGCCCCTGCCGCGCGCACGTGCCTGAGCCGGGGCAACCTGTGCCCGAAAGGACTCGCGGTTCGGCAACCCGGTCAGCGCATCATGGGTTGCCGCATGACTGGCCTCTTCGGCGGCCTGCGCCAGACGGCGCTCGTCATTGAGCCGCTGCGTGATGTCGGAAACCGAGCAGACCACCTGCACCGGTCCGCCCCGCGCCTCCATCGGGGCGGCGTTGACCGATATCACCCGCTCGCTGCCGTCGGCGTTGCACAGCGTCAGGCGCAGGTCGTGCAGCGTTTCGCCGCCCCGCGCGACGCGTTCGAAGGGAAAGCCAGCCCCGGAGCTGCGGTCGCGCGCGCCATAAAGCCGCCCGAGCGCGGTGTGGTTGCGCCCGACCAGCCCCGCCCCGGTCACATCAAGGATCTGTTCCGCCTCCATATTGGCGAAGACGATGACCCCCGAAGGATCGAAGGCCAGAATGCCCGAGACCGAGGTCTCGGTCAGCCGCTGCAGGAAATCGCTTTTCGCGATCAGCTCGGCCTCCAGAGTCTTGCGGCGCGAAATATCGACATGCACGCCCGAGAGCACCAGCGCGTCGCCGGTTGCGGACATTTCGACAGCGCGGCCGCGCGAGAGGATCCAGACCCAGTGTCCATCGGCATGACGCATGCGGAATTCTTCGGTGAAGAAGTAATCCCGGCTGTGAAACTTCGGCGCCTGCGCCGCGTTCAGTCGCGCCATATCTTCGGGGTGCACGAGGGCCCGCCAGTCGTCGATCATCAGCGGCGCGGGCAGATCGTCGCGGCTGCGGCCAATGATCTCGGCCCAGCGCTCGTTGATCACCAGATGGTTCGTGCGCATGTCGTGCCGCTAGGTGCCGACCTGCCCGCCGGCAATGACATCGGCAAGGCCGCGGATCGCCTCCTGCTGATCGTGCACATCAAGGGCAAAACCGAAAAGACTGCCGCCGGGCCCACGACGGTTGCTGTCGACATCGGTCACCATCCTGATCCAGCGGTACGCGCCATCAAGGCCGCGGACCCGATGCAGATGCGACGGGATCGGCACGGTCTTGCCAGCCAAGACCTCCCGGTGCAGCGCCATATGGGCGTTGAAACTTTCCATGTCGTCGGGGTGGACGAACCCGCGCAGATCCGCCGTCGGCAGCGCCACCCCCCCCTCGGGCCAGCCGGCCCAGCGCACCAGCCCGCCGTTCGCGCGCAACCGCAAGACGCCCTCGGGGTCGATGAAGCTTTCCCACTCACAGCCCCCCGGCGGCATCCAGCGCCCCGCGCAGCCGGTTTTCAGCATGCGACACCGCATCAAGAGAGTTTTGAAGTTGCGCGAACCTTTGCCGCAGCATCACCCAGAGCACGAGCGAGGTGAGCGCGATGAAGGCCCAGCCCTTCACTGTCTGCAAGCTCTGATACTGCGGATAATCCTTCGAAATGATGGCAAGCACCCGATCGCTGGTCTGGATGTAGATCACACCGACAATCGCATAGGCCGCAGCGACCCGAGAAGCCGTCAAGTGATGAACCAGTCTGGCAGGCATGGATGCTCTTCACGTGTGTTCCGGGTTCAGAGGAAGTCGGACACGAACGCGGACGATGTGTCAATCGTCGTGAGTGGCAGCCCCTGAAATACACGGGCAGCCTGCACCGAAAGCGGTGAAGCAATTCTTGCGATTTCGCGATCAGATTGTGGTTTTCGAAAGCATTTTAGGAAGTTACGACGGGCGCCTCTGTCCCTCAAAGGCCGACGGTCACTGGACCGTCGGCCTTGATCTTGCAGCTTTGCCACTCAGGCGCGGGCGGCCTGATCCGAAGTGAGCGGCTTTTTCAGCGCGATCAGCAAGCCCGTGGTCACCAGCGTGCCGATCACGATCGACAGCGCATAAAGGCCGAGGTTCGTCACCGCATTCGGGATGGCAAGGACGAAGATCCCGCCGTGCGGCGCGACGAGCTGGCAGCCCAGCGCCATCGAGAGCGCCCCGGTGATCGCCGAACCGACGATGATCGAGGGGATCACGCGGGCCGGGTCTTTCGCGGCAAAGGGGATCGCGCCTTCGGTGATGAACGACAGACCCAGCACCGCGGCAGCACCCCCGGCTTCGCGCTCTTCGGCGGTGAAGCGGTTCTTCGCAACCAGAGTGGCGAGCGCCAGACCCAGCGGAGGCGTCATGCCCGCGGCCATCACGGCGGCCATCGGCGCATAGGTGCTCGAGGTCAGCAGACCGACGGCGAAAGTATAGGCGGCCTTGTTGATCGGGCCCCCCATGTCGACGGCCATCATGCCGCCAAGGATCAGGCCAAGGACGACGGCGTTGGTGGTGCCAAGGCCTTGCAGGAAGGCGGTCATCGCGGCCAGCAGCGCGGCGACCGGGGTGCCGACGACATAGACCATGACAAGGCCGGTGATCGCGGTCGACAGCAGCGGCAGGATCAGGACGGGTTTGAGGCCCTCAAGCGTGCGCGGCAGCTGGATCGCATCGCGCAGCCAGCGCGCAACGTAGCCAGCCAGGAAGCCCGCGACGATACCGCCCAGGAACCCGGCGTTCAGGTTCACCGCCAGCATCCCGCCGATCAGACCGGGGGTCAGGCCGGGACGGTCGGCGATCGAATAGGCGATGAAGCCCGCCAGAACCGGAACCATCAACTTGAAGGCGGCGCCGCCACCGATTGCCATCAGCGCCGCGGGCAGCGTGCCCTCGACCTCGAAAGCCTTGATGCCGAAGACGAACGAGAGCGCGATCAGCAGACCACCGGCCACGACCAGCGGCAGCATGTAGGACACGCCCGTCAGCAGGTGCATGTAGGGGCCCGAGCGGTTCGCCGCGCGCTGCGCCTTCAGCGCATCGACGGTATCGGCCAGGTTGGCGCCCAGCACCACGCCTTCGGCCACGGCCGCGTCCAGTACCTTCGCCGCACCCTTCACCGCCGCACCGACCGAGGTCTTGTAGACCTTCTTGCCGCCGAACCGGCTGTCATCGACATGGGTGTCGGCCGCGATCACCACGAGATCGGCCGCCTTGATCTGCGCCTCGGTCAGCGCGTTTTGCGACCCCACCGAGCCCTGCGTCTCGACCGCGATCTCCCAGCCGCGCGCAGCGGCGGTTTTCTTCAGCGCATCGGCGGCCATGAAGGTATGGGCGATGCCGGTCGGACAGGAGGTGATCGCCACCACCTTGAGCGACTTCTGGCCTGTTTGGGTTGTCATCTGCGTGGTCTCCTCTCCGATCAAAGCAAGGGCCTCGGCCAGAACCGCGGACGTCTGGGTGACGGCGCGGCTGGTCGTGGTCCGGTAAACGGGTTTCGTGACGAAGCGCACATCCTCGACGCGGAGGTCGGCGGCGATCACCACCACATCGGCCGCGGCAATCTCGGCCACATGCAGGGGGGCCTCGACGCCTTCGGCGGACTGGCGCTCGACATGGATCTGATGGCCCATCTGCGCGGCGGTGGCACTCAGCGCCTCGGCCGCCATATGGGTATGCGCAACGCCCTTGGCACAGGCAGTCACGGCGACAATCTTCGACATGGGTTCCTCCCCTGCGGCTCAGACGAGCGGCAGCGTTTTGACGGTGACGGTGCGGGCAAGCGCGGTGAGGCGCTCTTGCGGCGGCAGATGCGGGCCGATTTCCCCCAAAGCGCCCAGCGAAAAGGCAGTGGCCAGACGGGCGGTCTCGGCGAGGGTCAGGCCAAGCGTCGCGGCATGGATCAGCCCCGCCACCATCGCGTCCCCCGCCCCCACGGTCGAGGCGACGGGCGTCGCGGGCGGGATCGCCTGCACCGCTTCAGTGCCACGCACGAGAACCGCGCCCTCGACCCCCATCGAAACGGCCACCAGCCCGACGCCCGCAGCCGAAAGATCGCGCGCGGCGGTGCAGACGGCCTCAAGCCCGGTCAGGGTGCGGCCCAGATGCGCGCCCAGTTCCGCGACATTGGGTTTGACGATGTCGGGCCGCGTCGCCAGCGCCAGCCCCAGTGCCGGACCCGAGGTGTCCAGCGCCACCCGCGCCCCGCCCTTGCGGGCGATGGCGGCGAGATGGGCATAGGCCTCGGCGCCGATCCCGGCGGGCAGGCTGCCGCAAAGGGCAACCCAATCCAGACCATGGGCCAGAAGCTCGGTCAGGGTCGCGGCCACGGCGTCAAGATCGGTCGGCCCCGCCGCGATGCCCGGAAAGTTCAGATCGGTCACCTGATCTTGCAGCGGATCGACGATCTTCACATTCGTCCGCGTCGCACCGGGCAGGCGCTGGCAGGCATCGACGAGCCCCGTCGCCGCAAAATGCCGCGCGAAAAGCGCCGCATTCTCGGCCCCCAGAAGCCCGGTCACCGCAACCCCGTGCCCGACATGGGCCAGGAACGAGGCCACATTGACCCCCTTGCCGCCCGCATCGATGCGCGAGGCGGCCACCCGGTTCACCGCATCGGCGGTGAAGCCCGGCACGGTCACCGTCTGATCGACGGCGGAATTGAGCGAGACCGTGGCAATGCGGATCGTCATTTCAGCCCCCGCACTTCGGCGGCGTCGCTGCAGGCCAGAGCCCGCATCGCCAGATCGCGGTTTGCGGCCATCGTGGAGCGGCGCAGCTGCGCCTTGATCCCGGCCACGGCGGGGATGGACACGGACAGTTCCCGCACCCCAAGCCCCGAGAGCACCGCCGCCCCCATCGGATCGCCCGCAATACCGCCGCAAGCGCCAACCCAGATCCCCGCCGCATCAGCCGCACGCACAGTGAAGTCAATCAACCGCAGCACGGCCGGATGCAGCCCGTCGGCCTGTTTCGCCAGCACCGGATGCATCCGGTCCATGGCGAGCGCGTATTGCGTCAGGTCATTCGTGCCGATCGAGAAGAAATCGACCCGTTTCGCCAGTTCCGGCGCCATCATCACGGCGGACGGAATTTCGATCATGATGCCGATCTCGACCGGGGCGGCGCCGACCTCAAGACGGACCTCCTCGGCGATGCGGCGCGCGGTTTCCAGTTCCTGCACCATCGCGATCATCGGGAACATGATGCGCACATGGCCCTTGCTGGAGGCCCGGTAGATCGCCCGCAACTGGGTGCGGAACAGGTCTTCGTGGCTCAGACAGAAGCGGATGCCGCGCTCGCCAAGGAACGGGTTTTGTTCAACGGGCATGCGCAGATAGGGGATTTCCTTGTCGCCGCCCACATCGAGCGTGCGGATGATGATCGGCAGGCCGTTCAACGCCTCGAGCATCGCGGAATAGATCGCCACCTGTTCGTCTTCGCTCGGCGGCGCCTCGCGGTTCACGAACAGGAATTCGGTGCGCAGAAGGCCCACGCCCTCGGCCCCCGCCTCGACCGAGGCGACGGCTTCGGCCACGTCCGAGATATTGGCAACCACCTCGACGCGGGCGCCATCCACCGTCAGCGCGGGCTTGTAGCGTTCCCGCGCCTCGGCCTCGCGCTGGGTTTTCAGCGCCGCCATCGCGGTCTCGGCCTTGGCAATGTCGGTGGCGGTGGGGGCGACGACGATCACGCCCGCGCCGCCATCAAGCAGCACCGAGGTCCCCGTCGGCAGATCCAGAAGCCCCGCACCAACGCCCACGACCGCGGGAATATCCAGCGCCCGGGCGATGATCGAGGTATGCGAGGTCGGCCCGCCCTGCGCCGTGGCCAAGCCCCGCACCAGCGCCGGATCGAGCCGCGCGGTGTCCGACGGCGTCAGGTCATCGGCGAGCAGGATGCAGGGCACGGAAGGCAGATGGGTTTCGCCGGTCTGCACCGTGCCCAGATGTTGCAGCACGCGCTGGCCCGCGTCGCGCAGGTCGATCGCCCTGCCCGAGAGCACCGCATCTTTCATCGCCGCCAGCATGTCGGCACGTTCGCTGAAGACCTGATGCCAGGCAAACCCGGCCGAACGTCCGGCGCCGATCAGGGCCTTGGCGGCCTCGACCATTTCGGGGTCGTGCAAAAACTCTTGATGCGCGCGGAAGATCGCGGCGCGGGCCGGGCCGGACTTCTTCCAGACCTCGTCGTGCAGCTCTTCCAGCTCGTGCCACGCGGTCTGCAACGCCGCCTCGAAACGGTCGTTTTCGAACACGGCATCCGAGGCGTCGGCGTCAAAGACGACCTCGTCCCGGGCAAACCGGAAGACGGGGGCAAGCGCGTAACCCGGCGAGGAGGAGATGCCAACGAGGGTGCGCCCCTCGTAGCAGGCCATCGACGCCCCCGCCCCCGTCAAACCGGGCGTAGCGGCTTCGGGGGCCGCCGCACCGGTGTCTTCTTCGTCTTCAAGCCCGGCCTCGAAGGCCGCGGCAATCGCCGCCAAAGCGGCATCGGCTTCCAGGCCTTCGGCGCTGATACGCAGCACCGCGCCCTGAGCCGCACCGAGATTGAGAAGCGAAATCAGGCTTTTGGCATTGGCCACCTTGGCGCCATTGCGCACCCGGATTTCAGCCGCAAAGCCCTTGCAGAGATCGACAAGCGTCGTCGCAGGCCGGGCGTGGAGCCCATGCGCACCGCTGACCGCCACATCAAAGCCCTGCGCGAAATCCTCGGGCGCGGCCTCCGTGCGCGGCGCGGGCGGCTCGGCCCCGGTCAGCCGCGCGACGATCACCGCGGCGTCGGTCGTCGTCGCCAGCCGCTCGGCCTCGGCCTCGTCGCCCAGAACGTCGGTCAGGTTGCTCAGCACCTGCAGGTGTTCATCCGATTTCGCGGCAATCGCCACGACGAGACGCGCCGTGTCGCCCGGCGCCCATTCGACGCCCGCGGGCAGCTGCACCACCGCAATCGCCGTGTCATGGATCAGGTCGCGGTCCTGCGGCAGGCCATGCGGGATCGCGATGCCATTGCCCAGAAACGTATTCGCGACCGCCTCGCGGCCCATCATGCTCTGACCGTAGCGCGGATCGATCTTGCCCGCGGCGGTCAACAGGTCCACGGCCTGCGCAATGGCATCGGCCTTGTCGGTGGCCGTCTTGCCGATGGCCACAAGTTCGCTGGTCAGGGGTATCACGGTTCCTCCTCCGCATCGGATGTGCGATGCTCTTGAGGGGACGAAGCGCCCTGCAGATGAATGGAGTATGTCGCCCGTGACGGCCCGGCTTGTAACAATTGTCATATTGGCGCTGAGCCTCGCCCGCGCCGAGGCGCTGGAGGTGCTGACCCGTGATGGTGGCCCGATTGCAGGCCCGGCCATCGCGCATGGGGCGGAGTTTGCGCGCGCAACCGGCGTCGCGGTGCATGTGACGCCCCGCCCTTTCGACGCGCTTTATGGCGAGGTGATGATGGGCTTCGTCATCGGCCGCACCCCCGCCGATGTGCTGATCCTGCCCGCCGACTGGCTGCCCGATGTGGCGCCTTACCTGATGCCCGTGCCCGAGGCGCTTGTACACAGCCCGCTCGTGCAGGGCATCCACCCCGCCTATCGCGACCGGCAGATGCGCTGGCGCGGCCAGTGGATGGCGGTCAGTCTGGATGGCGATCTGCATATGGGTGCTTACCGGCGCGATCTGTTCGACGATCCGGCGACGCAGGCGGCCTATCGGACGCAGACCGGTCACGCCCTCCAACCGCCGAAGACATGGGCGGAGTATGACCGCATCGCCGCCTTCTTTCAGGTCGGCGGCGTCCCCGGCACGCTCGAGGCCTCGGCCGAGAATGGCCAGCGGCTCTGGTCGATCTTTTCCCATGCCGCCGCCTATACCGCCCACCCCGACCATCCGGGGCATTTCTTCTTCGACCCGGAAACGATGGCGCCCGAGATCGACAACCCGGCCTGGGTCCGGGCGCTGCACGAGTATCTCGACGCGATCGCCACGGCGCCGGGGCCTGCCTTGCCCAGTCATGGCGTGCGAACGGGTTTTGCCGCGGGCAAGGCGGCGATGGCGCTCGATTGGTCCGATATCGGCACGGTGGCGACCGATCCGAGCAGTTCGAAAATCCGCGACCGCGTCGGCTTCTTCGCCCTGCCCGGCACGGAAGAGGTCTGGAACCCGGTGACGAAGCGCTGGGACAGGTTGGATGCGCCGCGCCCGGTGCCGTTTCTGGCTTTCGGCGGCTGGATCGCCGTCGTGCCGCGCGGTGCTGCCGATCCGAAATCGGCTTGGGATTACATCGCCTTCATGGCCGATCCGGCGCGGGCGGCGAAAGACGTGATGTCGGGCGCCTCGGGCTTCAACCCCTATCGGCTGTCGCAGCTCGACGACACCGCGGGCTGGTCGCAGCTGATGGGGGCGCAGGCGGCAACCGACTACTTGTCCGTGCTGCGTGAAAGCCTGTCGGCGCCGCAAACCGCGCCCGATCTGCGGCTGCCGGGCTATCCCGCCTATATGGCCGCGCTCGATGCCCGCATCGGTCGGGTTCTGGCCAGAGAGATGACGCCCGAGGCTGCGTTGGCCGCCGCCGCCGCGGATTGGGACCGGATCACCGACCGTCTGGGCCGGGCGAGCCAGCGCCGCCACTACCGCGAGGCGATGGGGTTGGAGGTCTCGCCATGACCCTGTGGCGCGGCATTCAGGGGCGGCTTTTGCTGATCGTCGCCGTCTCCACCCTTGCGATGGCGCTGGCGGGCGTTGCGGCGATCCGGGCGCTCGATCAGATCGGCGAGGCGGCGGAAACGGTGACCGGGCGCGACGTGCCCGCGATGACGGCGGCGCTGCGGCTTGCCCGCATCGGCGACCGGCTGCAAAGCCGCGGGGCGAGCCTGATGGCCGCGAGCACCGCCGAGGCACTGACCGAGGCGCAGCGCGCGATCGACGCCGATCTGGCCGCCTTTGCCGAACAGGCACAGGCGCTGCGGGCGGCGGCACCGACGCAAAACTCAGATCAGATCGCTGCCCTGTCCGGGGATCTGGCGGCCCGGTTGCGCGCGCTGTCCACCGATCTCGACCAGCTGCGCAGACTGGCGCGGCTACGCGAGGCGGAACGGGCGAAGATGCTGGCGGAACAGGATTTTCTGCGCCAGCTTCTGGGCCCCTCGATCCTTGCGGTCGAGGCGATCACCGGCGGGCAGATCCTGCCCGACCCCGAGATCTACCGCACCGCGGTGCGCTCGCAGGCGCCGCTTCTGGCGGCCGAACGGCTGACCGACCGGGCGATTTCCGAACTGCTGCTGGCGGGGGATGCCCGCGACCCGCAGGCGCTGGAGGATGGCCGCGCCGCCTATCGCCGCACGCTGTCGCAGCTCGACAGCACCGGCGCCGCCCTGCCCTCGGGCCTGCGCACCGAGTTCGGCCGGGCGCTGGCGGCCTTCCGCGCGCAAGCCGCGCCGGGCGGCATCTTCGATCTGCAGGCCGAGGACATGCGCGCCCGCACCGCCGCCGAGGCCGATCTGCGCGCCGCCGCCTCGCGCGCCGCCGATCTGAAAGCCGCGGTCGACGGTCGGGTGATCGCCGCGAGCCGCACCACCGCCGAGGTGACCGAGGGGTTGCGCCGCACGATCCTCGAACGCACGACGCAATTCGCCTCGATCGCGCTCGCGGTGATCCTGATGGCGGGGGGCGTGTCCTATTTCATGGTGATCCGGCCGCTCTCGCGCAATCTGCGCGGGGTGACGGCGGCGATGGTGCGGCTCGCCGCGGGGGAACGCGATGCGACCGTGCCGGGGGCCGAGCGCGCCGACGAGATCGGCGATCTGGCCCGCGCCTTCACCGTCTTTCGCGAAAACTCGGCGCAGGTGGAAAAGCTCGACCGGGAACTGGCGGAACGCTCCAGCCTGCTGATCGCAACCTTCGAGACGATGAAGGACGGGTTTTCCGTCTTCGACCGCGACCGGCGGCTGGTCGCCTTCAACCCGCAATATCTGGCGCTGCATGATGTCAGCGCCGAGGAGGTCGCCACCGCCCCGACGATCACCGAGATCAACCGGTTGCTGACGGCGCGCGGGGTGCAGGCCAGCCTGCCCGATGGCACGCCGGTCGATCTTGATGAGATTGTGCCGCGCCGCCTTGCCGAGCCGCAGCGGCTCGAGATGCGCTTCCCCTCGGGGAGGGTGCTGGAACTGCGCTCGAACCCGATCCCGATGGGCGGCTTTGCGACGATCCACATGGATGTGACCGAAAGCCGGGCGACGCAAAGCCAGCTCTTGCATGCGCAGAAGCTGGAGACAGTGGGCCAGCTGACCGGGGGAATTGCGCATGATTTCAACAACATCTTGGCCGTGATCATCGGCAACCTGAACATCCTTGCGCGGGAATTGACCGCGACCCCCGCGCTGAAGGCCCGCGCCGAGCGCGGCCTTTCCGCCGCCAACCGCGCCGCGGGGCTGATCAACCGTTTGCTGACCTTCTCCCGCCGTCAGCGCCTTGCGCCGGAGAATGTCGATCTGAACACGCTCGTGCGCGGCATGCTCGATCTGATGCAATCAAGCCTTGGCTCGGGCATGCAGATCACCCCCGATCTCGCCGAAGATCTGCCGCGGGTGCGGGTCGATCCGGGGCAGCTGGAAAACGCGCTGATGAATCTGGCCGTCAACGCCCGCGACGCGATGGAGGGGACGGGCGAGATCACCGTCACCACCCGCCGCGCGGCGGACGGATTTGTCGAACTGACGGTCGCGGATACCGGCGCGGGGATCCCGCCCGACCTGCTCGATCAGGTCTTCGAGCCCTTCTTCACCACGAAACCGGTGGGCAAGGGCAGCGGCCTTGGCCTGAGCATGGTCTATGGCTTCGTGCGACAATCGGGGGGCACGGTGGCGCTCGACAGCGCGCCGGGCCGGGGCACCCGGGTCAGCCTGCGCCTGCCCGAAAGCCCGGTCACCGAACTGCCCCGCCCCGAAGGGTTGCAGACGGCCGAGGCCTGCATTCTGGCGGTCGATGACGACGCCGATCTTCTGGAGATCACCGCCGATCAGCTGCGCCGTCTGGGCCATGCGGTCGTGACCGCGCCCGACGGGCTGACCGCGCTCGACATGCTGCGCGAGATTCCGGAAATCGACCTTCTATACACCGATCTCGCCATGCCAGGCCTTGACGGACGGGCGCTGGCGGAAAAGGCGCACCTGCTGCGCCCGGATCTGCCGGTTCTGTTCACTTCGGGCGCACCGGGCAAAGCGGGGGCGGATCTGCCGAACCTGTTGCGCAAACCCGTCCCCGAGGAGGTTCTGGCCGCCGCGATCCGCGTCAGCCTGGAAAGTCACAGCCGCCGCACGTCGGCATCGAGCACATAACCCGCGCCGCGCTCGGTGCGGATCAGCTGCGGCGCGCGCGGGTTGGGCTCGATCTTGCGCCGCAGCCGCAGGATCAGCACGTCGATGGTGCGATCAAAGACCTCGCCGCCATCGGCGCGGGTGCGTTCCAGCAGCTGATCGCGGCTGAGCACGCAGCGCGGGGCGCGGACAAAAGCCTCAAGCAGCAGGAATTCCGCATTGGTCAATGCCACCCCCTGCCCCGCGGGCGTTTCGAGCGTGCGCGCGGTCAGATCGATCACCCAGCCCGCGAAGCTGCGCCGGTCATGTTCGGTCAGCTCGACCGGCACTGCCGCCGCCCCCGCCCGGCGCAGCACCGCCTTGATCCGCGCCACCAACTCGCGCGGGTTGAAGGGCTTGACCACATAATCATCGGCACCCATTTCCAGGCCGACGATCCGGTCGACGTCGCCGCCAAGGCCGGTCAGCATGATGATCGGAATCGACGAACTCGCCCGCAGCCGCGCCGCCAAGGTCAGCCCGTCCTGATCGGGCAGGCGCAGGTCGAGCAGGATCAGATCGGGCGCCCCGGCCGCCAGCGCAGGCGCAACCTCGGCCGCGGTGGACGCCTCGACCACGTCCCAGCCGCGCGCCTCAAGCTCGTAACGCACAAGGTCGCGCACATCCGGGTCGTCATCGACGATCAGAATCTTCACCATGCCGCAGGCCTCCCCGGCACCACAATAAGGACGGATCGGCTCGCCCGCCAGCCGCCTTTGCCCCGCGGCACCTTCGCCATGGCCTTGCGCACCGATTTGCTGTTAAAGTTGCATTCATGAATGTTTGGGCGGGACTTGCCCGCAGGTGCCAAATCGGCACGGTTTTGTTTTTATCGATTGAGGCTGCGCATGCCAAAAGCGCAAAGAAATCAGAAAATCTGGGACATCCTCGAGGTCGCGCGGCGCGGCCGGATGGAATTCGTGGCACAGGTGGTGTTGATGACCTTCGCCGGTGCCGTCGCCTGGGTGACGACCGGGGTGCATTTCATCCCGCTCTGGGTCGCGGCGCATTTCGGGCTGATCACCGTCGAGCGCAAGCTGACCCGACGGCTGCGCAACAGCGACAGCCCGTTCGCCCTGCCTTGCGTGCTGATGGCGCATCTGGCGATCGGGGCGGTCTTCGCGGCGATGCCGGTCTATCTCTGGCTGCAGGAGGACGAGGCTTTTCACTTCACCGGCATGGTCTTGCTGGTCGGCTCGATCCTGAACGTCTTTCTGGCGCGGGCGCAACTCTGGTATCTGGCGCTGTGTTTCGTGCTGCCCGATGCGGTGGCGATTGCCTTGATCGCAGCACAGATCGCGCGTCTGGCGCCTAACCTCGCCCAGGCAATCACCGTCTGGGTCGTCGCCGCGGCGATCCTCCTTTATCTTGGCGTCGCGCTGTTGCAGGCCGCCCGCGCGCATCGCCGCCATCTGGTCACCCGCGAGCAGCTGGTCCAATCGCAGAAGATGGAGGCACTGGGCAATCTTGCGGGCGGAATGGCGCATGATTTCAACAACATCCTGAATGTCATCACGGGGACTCTTGATCTTGCGCGCGCGGAACGCGACCCCGCGCGGATCGCGGCGCAGCTCGATCGTGCCAATGCCGCGGCAGACCGCGGCGCGGCGTTGATCCGGCAGGTGCTGTCCTTCGCGCGCAAGTCGCATCTGGAGCCGCGCCGCGTCGATCCGACCGCCGTCATCGCCGAGGTCGAGACGATGGCGCGGCGGCTCATTCCCGAACGCATCGCCATCGAGACCGCGGTCGATCCCGATGTGCCCGCGGTGCGGGTGGACGAGGGCACGCTGGTTACGGCGCTGCTCAATCTGGTGCTGAATGCGCGCGATGCGATCGAGGGGCGGGGCCGGATCGTGCTGAGCTGCACCTTCGCGCCCGCAACGCCCCCCGGACGACGCGGCAAGGTGCTGTTTTCGGTGCGAGACGATGGCCACGGCATCGCGCGCGAGATGATCGGCCGGGTGACCGAGCCTTTCTTCACCACGAAACCGGTGGGCGAAGGCACCGGGCTCGGGCTCTCGATGGTGGCGGGGTTCGCCGCGCAATCTGGCGGGGCGTTGCAGATCGACAGTCACGAAGGCGCGGGCACCGAGGTGCGGATCCTGCTGCCGCTCGACGAAGGGCCCGCCCCGGCAAAGCCCAATGCCCCGGTGACCCGCCCCGCGCCTGCCCCGGTCGCGAAACCGCGCTGCGTGCTCGTGGTCGAAGATCAGCGCGAGCTGCTGGAACTTTTGCAGATCTTCCTGCGCCGCAGCGGGCACGAGGTCCATGCGGCCAGCTCGGGCGATGCGGCGCTGGCACTGATCGAGGATGGGGTCAGCCCCGACATCCTGATTTCCGACGTGGTGATGCCCGGCCAGATGCAGGGACGCGATCTGGCAGCCCTCGTGCGCGACCGCTTCCCGCAGGCGCGGATCGTGCTGATGTCGGGCTTCGAGGAAGGATCGTTCGGCAGTCCGGCACGCAGGGACGGCGACGTGCTGTTTCTTGCAAAGCCGGTGCGGCTGGCCGATCTGGCCGTGGCGCTCACGCCCGGCTGAGCACGCTTATTGCACCGGCCCCGACCGATCCTCGGCCGGGCGCTCCTCTTCCTCGGCGATATCGCCGGGGATGACATAGCTGCCGTTCAGCCAGCGCGCCAGATCGATATCGGCGCAGCGCTTCGAGCAGAAGGGGCGATATTTCGGCTCGGTGTCCTTGCCGCAGATCGGACAGCTCATGTCCGCCCCGCGAGCAAGGTCGCAAGCGACACCCGATCGCGCTTGCGCACCAGTTCGTAAAGGCCAAGCGGCGTCCAGCCCGCAAGGCTGGTTTCCGCCGCCTCGGCCTTGAAGGCCGCGCGCAGCTGCTGTTCCAGCACCAGACGGTCCTTTTTCGGCATCGGCGCGAAATCGACCACGACCTGACCGCCCAAGCCTCGCAGCCGCAATTGCCGCGGCAGATCGCGGGCGGCGGCGATATTGGCCTTGAGCGCCGCGGCGGGCGAGGTATCGGCGCCGGTGTTCACATCGACGGCGACCAGCGCACGGGTCGGCTCGATCATCATGTGACCGCCGCCGGGCAGCGCCACGCGCGGGTTCAGCGCGGCATCGATCGCCTCCAGAACGCCGTGATCTTCGAAGCCCTCGACCACCTCGTCGGGGGCGGGATCGACCCATTCGCGCCAAGCTTCTTCATGCGGCGTGGGGGCGTCGACCAGCAATTCCGGCGCACCGTCCACATCGGCCAGAACCGCCTCGGCCAGTTCGCGCAGACCGGCGATATCCTCGACGATCTCGCCGTCTTCGGCCCCCTCGCAGGCCGAGCGCAGAATGAGGCCCATCTCGGAGCCTTCCATCACCACGCCCGCCAAGGCTTGCAGCCCCTCGCGGGTGTCTTCCTCGCGGATGCGGCGCGAGACGTTCAGCCCCGGCGCCCCCGGGGTGACGATGCCGTAGCGGCCCTTGAACAAAAGCCGCAGCGTGACCGGAACCGCCTTGCCCGGTTCCGCCCCGCCCGAGACCTGCACCAGCACTGATTGCCCCGGCGCAAGTCCCTTCGCGTCTTTCAGAAAGCCCTTTTCGCCGCCCGGAAGCGCCACGAACAGACCGCCCTGCCCTTTCATCGGGCGCTCGATCTTGGCGCGGCAGATGGCACCGGGGGCCAGCGCCATCGCGTCCGAGACGTCGACGAGCAGATCTTCAAGCTGGCCATCGACCATCAGCGCAGCGGCTTCCAGACCGCCGACCGCGCCCAGAATCACGATCCGACCCTTCATGCGCCTTCTCCCACGCCAATGCCCGCCGCGCGCAACAGCACGGCGGTTTCGGCCAGCGGCAGGCCGACGACGCCGGTGAACGACCCCTGAATCCAGGGGATGAAGGCCCCGGCAAGCCCTTGAATCGCATAGCCGCCCGCCTTGCCCTGCCATTCGCCCGAGGCGAGATAGCCGTTCACCTCGGTGTTCGAGAGCGGGCGGAATTTCACAACCGTATCCACCAGCCGCTCGCGCAGGCCCGCGCTTGTGCGCACGGCGACGGCGGTCAGCACATGGTGGCGACGCCCTGACAGCAGCCACAGAAACTCGGCCGCTTCCTTTTCATCGGCGGGCTTGCCCAGAATCCGGCGCCCGCAGGTGACGGTGGTATCGGCCGTCAGGATCACCTCGTCCGCCGCGCAGGACAGAACCCCCGCCTTTTCGCGGGCCATGCGCGCGACATAGGCGCGGGCATCCTCGCCGCGCTCCGGGGTTTCATCGATGTCGGGGATACGCACCTCGGCCGGGGTCAGGCCCAGCTGACCCAGAAGCTCGCGCCGACGCGGGCTGGCCGATCCGAGGATGAGCTTCACTTGAAGCGGTAGTTGATGCGACCCTTGGACAGGTCATAGGTGTTCATTTCCACCTGCACCCGGTCGCCAGCCAGAACACGGATGCGGTTCTTCCGCATCTTGCCTGCCATATGCGCGATGATCTCATGGCCGTTTTCCAGCTCGACCTTGAACGTCGCGTTCGGCAGGAGTTCCTTCACGACGCCGGGGAATTCGAGCATTTCTTCCTTGGCCATGGTCACTCCATTGGGGGATACCCGCACGGATGCGGCGGGCGCGCTTTCTTTGCGCCCGCTAAAGGCAGAATTCAAGGGCAATGTCAAGATTTGCGGGGGGATTCGGCCACAGTGCGGATCTGCACCGCTTGCAAGGGTTGCTCGGACCAGTGCTGAAAAAGCAGCACGGAGCCGTCGCGGCGGCTGTGCGTGACCCGGTCGAGATCGACCGTCGCGACCACCCAGCCGGGCTCGTCATAGGTCCCTTTGGCAATGACCCCATCGTCGGGCCAGCCCGCGTCCGGCGGGCCGTAGATCCCTGCGGCGCCGTGGTTTTCATCGACTGCGGGGCACCAGGGGGCCAGCCCCACAACGGGCGCCTGCACCGTCACGCACTGGTTTTCCAAGGCCCGCGCCTGCGAGCCGATCCGCACCCGGTTGTAGCCCGCCGCCGCATCGGTGCAGCTGGGTGCCAGAAGGACTTCCGCCCCCGCTTCGCAGAGCGCCCGCGACAAAAGGGGAAACTCGCTGTCATAGCAGATCACCACACCGATCTTGCCGATGCCGGTGTCGAACAGCGTGAGACCCCGGCCCGGGCCGATGTTCCAATCCTCGCGTTCGAAGCGGGTCATGATCGCCTTGTCCTGATGGCCGATCCGCCCCGAAGGCCCGAACAGCACGGCACGGTTGCGCAGCTCATAGCCATCCTGCGCCGGGCCCGAGGGGGCAAGGATGTAAAGCCCGAATTCGATCGCAAGGCCTTCGAAATGGCGTTCCATCGCGGCGCGATGGCGCAGCACTTCCTCGACCGCCAGGGTCAGATCGGCGGCAACCTCGGCCCCGCCAAGCGCCGCCAGCTCCATCGCCGCATATTCGGGAAAAACCAGCAGATCGGCTTTCTTCAAGGCCGCCATCTGCACCCAGGCGCGGGTCTTCGCCTCATAGGCGGCCCAGTCCTCGGCCCAGTCGAGCGGATAGGCCGCGGCGGCGATGGTGACATGTCTCACAGCGGTCTCCCCCAGAATTGCAGTGGTTTCTCAGTCTCGCCCGTCTGGCCGATATCCGTCCAGCGAAAATGCGCGATCACGCCCGGCAGGGGCGCATAGCCGCGCTTGCGCCAAAACGCATCCAGCGGGCGGTAAGTATCTGGCTTCAGGGGATGATCGGCCGGGCGGATCACCGCGCAAAAGGCCGAATGGCTGCGGCCAAGCGCCCGCGCATGGGCTTCGCGGGCGTCGAAGAAGGCATGGCCAAGGCCGCGCCCCCGATACTCGGGCAACAGCACCGACTCGGCGCAGTAAAAGACGGTATTGAGTGCGAGGCCCGTCGCCGCAAAAGGGGCGGCGAAATCCTCGGCATGATCTTCGAGCGGCGCGCCGGTGGCGGCGCCCACCAGCCGCGGCCCGTCGAAGGCGCCCACGACAACCGCGCCCGGAGAGGTGCGGTAACTGTCGAGATAGCGGCGTTCGTAGTCGAGCGAGCCCTCGTAAAGATAGGGCCAGTCGCGGAAGACGGCGATGCGCAGCGCCGCCACATCGTCGAGCGCAGCATCCAGCGCGGGGCCAGTCAGAACCCGGGTCTGCATCAGCTGACCTGACGGATCCAGTCGGCGAGGTTGTAATAAGTGGTGACGCGTTGGATCTGAGTGCCGCGCAGCGTGAAGAAGGTGCCCGCAGGCAGGATATAGGTCTGGCCGCGCGCCTCGGGCAGGCCGTCGTCGGTGGCGATGTAGCTGCCATGAACGACAAATTCCGCCGCCGCGCGGCTGCCCGCATCATTCGCCATCACCACGATGTCGGTCAGTTTCTCGCGGTAGCAGCGGGTCATGTGGGCGTTGAAATCGCGAAATTTTTCGACACCGCGGCGGATCTGGCCCTCGTTGACGTGATGCTCGAAATCCTCGGTCAGCAGCGCCTCCATCGCCGAGGTGTCGCCCCGGTTGAAGGCTTCGTAATAGGCGGAAATCACGGCAAGGGCGGCGGCGCGGGGCATCGGGTCCTCCATCTGTTGCCCCATCTGTGGCATGGGCCGGGGCAATGGTCAAACCTTGGAACCGGCAGGGGAAGAGGCAAAAGCGGCATGGGGTTCGGGCGGAACAGGAAACGCGACCCGCGTTTCCCCGCCCGCAGCGCCCGGTTGCGGCACGACCGTTTCAACCCGCAAGACAGAGGGCAGCGCCCGGCCCGGCGGGCGAGAAGCGCCCGCCATGGGCGGGGCGGGCGCTGCCCGAGGGCCGCTGGGCCCTCGGGGGTCACGAGACTGCGGTGGCGCATGGCCAAGGCGATGGCCTTGGCCAAGGCCGCTCACACCAGCGCCGCGCGCACGGTTTCCGCCATCGGCGTCGTCGGGCGCCCGATCAGCCGCGACAGCGTATGGCTGTCGTCGTAAAGCGCCCCCGCGGTGCCCACCACAGCATCGGCTTCGGCCAGCGTCGCAACAAAAGCGGCAGGCAGGCCAAAGCCTTCCAGCGCCTTGGCATAATCCGCCTGCGTCATGTTCACATAAGCGACCGGCTTGCCCGATTGCGCGGCGACCTCGGCCGCAAGCTCGGCCATGGTGAAGGCATCGTCGCCCGCCAGCTCGTAGACCTGCCCGTCATGACCCGCCTCCAACGCCACCACCGCAGCGGCTTCGGCGTAATCGGCCCGCGCGGCGCCAGAATATTTGCCCTCGCCCGCCGCGCCGATCATCGCCCCATGCTCCAACGCCGCGCCCAGATTGCCGGTCAGGTTTTCCGTATACCAACCGTTGCGCAGGATCGTGTAAGCCACGCCCGAGGCCTTCAGCGCGGCTTCCGTCGCGATGTGATCGGCCGCGAGCAGCGTCATCGGCGAAGCGTCGCCCTTGAGCACCGAGGTATAGAGGATCCGCCCCACCCCGGCCGCTTTCGCCGCCGCGATCGCTTTCGCATGCTGCCCGGCACGGTCATTGAAATCACCTGAGGAGATCAGCACAAGCACCTCGACCCCCGCCAGCGCAGCCGCATCCGGAGCAACGTAGTCGAAGGCCCGCGCTTCATATCCCGTCACTTTCGAGGGCGTGCGGGCAAGGGCGATCGGGGTCGCACCGCGGGCTTTCAGTGCGGCAAGGACAAGCGTTCCGAGTTGGCCGGTGGCGGCAGAAACGGCGATGGTCATGACAAGCTCCATTCGTTGACTTGCCCGATCTGGCCACAAGTGCTATCAAAACGTAAGTACCAACATTTCTGTAAGTATCCCAAAAAGATGCACAGCCCTCCCGCCGTCCTTGCAGAGCTGCCCCGTGGCGATGTTCTGGCCCGCGACTGCCCCTCGCGGCAGATCCTGCAACATGTCACCTCGCGCTGGGGCGGGCTGGTCATGGTCGCGCTGGGGCGCGAGACACTGCGATTTGCGCAGTTGCGCCGCCGCATAGACGGGATTTCGGAACGGATGCTGGCGCAGACGCTGCAGGTGCTGGAGGCGGATGGTCTGGTGGCACGGCACGATCACCACGAGGTGCCGCCGCGCGTCGATTACTGCCTGACGCCTGCGGGCTGGGAAATCGCCACGCGGGTCTTTGCGCTGGCCGACTGGATCGAGACGCATCTGCCGGAGCTGCTGGCGCATCGGGCGGCTCCCGAACAGGCTCAGGCCTTGGGCTGACCGAAGCGTTCCAGCATGTGATCGCGGATCTGGTCACGGGTCTGGCGGTAGTAATGCAGCCGCGCCTCGCGCCCCTCGCCCAGCCCGGTCGGGTCCATGATCGCCCAGTGCGCGACCTCGATGTGATAAAAGCGCGTCAGATCGAGCGCCTGATGGTAAGACGCCGGGGAGAGCGCGATGACCAGATCAAACGCGCCCAGATCGTCACCCATTTCCTTGAGCTCATGGAAGCTTCTGGCCTGATGCCGTTCCAGGTTCACACCGATTTCCGCACAGACGGCAATCGCGAAGCCATCGGTGTCGAGATCGGCCTTGACCCCCACCGACTGCACATAGACGTCGCGACCGTAGAATTTCTTCATCATCCCCTCGGCCATCGGCGAGCGCGTGGCGTTGTGGTCGCAGCAAAACAGCACCGCGTGGGGAAGCGTGCCCATCAGCTCACCGGGGTCAGGACGCAGACAAGGGTGAACAGACGGCGAGCGGTGTCGATGTCGATCTCGGCCTTGCCGGAGAGGCGCTCCTGCAGCACGCGTGCGCCCTCGTTGTGGATGCCGCGCCGAGCCATGTCGACGGCCTCGATCTGGCTCGGCGGCAGTTTCTTCACCGCCTCGAAATAACTTTCGCAGATCTGGAAGTAATCCTTCACCACCTGCCGGAACGGCCCGAAACTCAGGTGGAACTCGGCCACCTTGTCCCCGCATTCGAGACAGGTGTCGAAGACGAGCCGCCCGTCGCGGACCGCAAGCGTCAGCGCAAAGGGCCCCTCGGGCGCGGGGGCGCCATCACGGCCGGGGATCACCCAGCTGTTGTCTTCGAGAAGGTCAAAGACCGCGACGCGGCGTTCCTGCTCGATTTCGGGCGTCGGCGCGGGCAGGCCCGAATCGTCGATCTCCAGACGTGTGATGCGGCTCATTCTGTCCCCTTTTCATTCAGGGCATCGAGACGCGCACGGACGGAAAGCCCATGCGCCTGAAGGCTTTCCGAGATCGCCAGCGTCTCGGCCGCGGGACCGATGGCACGCAGGGCTTCGGGCGTCATTTTCGCCAGCGTCGTGCGCTTGAGGAAATCCATCACGGAAAGGCCCGAGGAAAACCGCGCCGAGCGCGCCGTGGGCAGAACGTGGTTCGGCCCGCCAACGTAATCGCCGATCGCCTCGGGCGTCCATTGGCCCAGGAAGATCGCCCCGGCATGGGTGATCTGGGCAGACAGCGCCTCGGGGTCGGCGACGCAAAGCTCAAGGTGTTCGGGGGCGACGCGGTTCGACAGCATCGCCGCCTCGGCCAGATCGCGGGTCACGATCACCGCGCCGAAATCGCGCCAGCTTGCGCCCGCAATCTCGCGCCGTTCCAGCGTCTCGAGCCGCTTTTCCACTGCCGCGGTCACGGCTTTCGCAAAACCCGCATCGGGCGTCAGGATCAGCGCTTGCGCCGATTGGTCATGCTCGGCTTGGCTCAGCAGATCAAGCGCCACCCAATCTGGATTCGCCGTCTCGTCGGCAATCACCAGAATTTCCGAGGGCCCCGCGATCATGTCGATGCCGACCCGGCCAAAGACGCGCCGCTTCGCTGCCGCGACAAAGGCATTGCCCGGCCCGGTGATCTTGTCGACCGGCGCGATCGTCGCCGTGCCGTAAGCCAGCGCCGCCACCGCCTGCGCGCCGCCGATCCGGTAAACCGTGTCCACCCCGGCGATCTCGGCCGCCAAGAGCACCAGCGGATTGACCGCGCCACCGGGCGTCGGGCAGACGACCACCAGCCGCTCCACCCCCGCCACCTTGGCCGGGATCGCATTCATCAGCACGGACGACGGATAGGAGGCGAGCCCCCCCGGCACATAAAGCCCGGCGGCCGAAACGGGCGACCAGCGCCAGCCCAGCTCCGCCCCCGAGGCTTCGGTCCAGCGTTCTTCCATCACCGGCATCTGCCGGGCGTGATAGGTGCGGATCCGCTCGGCCGCGAGTTCAAGCGCCGCACGCTCGGCCGCGGGCACGCGGGCCACCTCCGCCGCGATCTCGGCTTTCGAAAACGCCAGCGTCTCGGGCGTCAGATCGAGCCGGTCGAATTTCGACGTGTAGTCGATCACCGCCGCATCGCCGCGGTCGCGCACCTCTGCGATGATTGCCGCCACCGTCGCATCGACATCGGGGCTGTCCTCACGCTTCATCCCCAGAAGGGCGGTGAAGCGGGTCTCGAAATCATCGGCGTCGGTGGTCAGGAAATGCGGCATCATGGGCTCCTTCTTGACCAAGGGGATAGAGCGAAGCGGGACGCGGGGCAAGCTTCGCGCGCGGCTCCGCCCTGCGACATCCGCCGCGCAAGAGCGTATTTGCGCCAAGAAAAAGCATGTGGTTTTTTCTTGGAACAAATACGCCTCTGCCTTGGACGATAAGCGCCCCGGATCAGATCAGGCGCTTGCGCAGCGGATGCCCCAGCAGCCAGCCACCGCCGCCGCGGTCATCCATCTGCCAGCCTTGGCTGCGATAAAAGGCCAGCGCGGTGTTGGTGGCCGTCAGCCGTGCCTCGACGCGGCCGATCGCACGCAACTCCTCTTCGAGCGCCGCCAGAAGGGCGCGGCCGCAGCCCTTGCCCTGCGCCTCGGGCGCGGCAAAGAGCAGCCGGATCCGCCCCTGTCCGTCGGGCTGATGGCGCCAGTCGATACCGCCCACCGCGACGATTCCCGCCTCGGGTTCGGCCACGAAAAGCCGCTGCGACGGATCATGCAGGATCGAATTGAGCGTCATCGGGCTGTTCGAGGCGACCCAAGGCTTGATCCGGTCCGGGTCGTCATGATGATCGGCCCGGCAAAGAGTGGTGATGGACGCGCCGATCACCTCCGACAGGACTTTGATTTCCTCGGATCGGGCAGGACGGATCATGATCTCGGGCCTTCTATTCTGGGTGGTTCGGTGCCTGCCCCGAAACGGCCCGATAGGGCCGCGTCACATCCCGCAGATCGACGGACAGGCATTCGACCCCCGCGGCAATCGCCCCATCACCCGCAAGGGTGATCACCACGCGCCCTGCCCCCTCGGCCCCCGGCTCGAAGCTGATGTCGAGCAGCGACAGCACCAGATCCGCCTCCTTCCGGTCGAACCCCTGCGAGGCGACCTGGGTCACGTCGGAGAGCACCAGAAGCGACTGCACCCGCTCGTAAGGACGGCCTTCGGCCTCGGCCTGCGCCTTGTCCTCCCAGCGGAAGCGGTTGATCAACATCGAGAGCCGCCGGGCCTTCGCCTCGAAACGGATCTCGGTCACCGGCAGCACGGCATCCTGAACCAGAGCCGCGAGCACACCAAGATCCTCGGCGCTTTCGGCGCGCAGGCTCAGCGGCCCTTCGGCCCCGTCGTCAAACCGTGCATCCCGGCTCATTCGCCCTTCACCCGTTCGATTTGCGCCCCGACAGCGCGTAGCTTTTCTTCTACCCGTTCGTAGCCGCGATCAAGGTGGTAAACTCGACTGACCACTGTCTCGCCTTCAGCAGCCAGACCCGCCAGAATCAAGGAAACTGAGGCCCGCAAATCAGTTGCCATCACCCGGGCGCCTTTCAGACGGTCAACGCCGTGCACTTTTGCAACACCGCCATGCACCTCAATCCTTGCTCCCATGCGGGCCAATTCGGGCGCATGCATGAAGCGATTCTCGAAAATGCGTTCTTCGAGAATCGATGTCCCCTCGGCGGTGCACAGAAGCGCCATCATCTGCGCCTGCAGATCGGTCGGGAAGCCGGGGAAAGGTTCGGTCACCACATCGACGGCGCGAATACGGCCGTTCTTGCGTTTCACCTTCAGCCCGCGCGCGGTTTCCTCGACCGAGATCCCGGCCGCATCCAGTTTCTCGCAGAAGCTTTCGACCAGTTCGATTCGACCGCCAAGGCATTCGACCTCGCCCCCGCAGATCGCCGGGGCGAGCATGTAGGTGCCCAGTTCGATTCGGTCGGTGACGACCGGGTGAGTCGCGCCATGCAGCCGGTCGACACCCTGAATGGTGATTTCTGACGTGCCCTCGCCCTCGATCTGCGCGCCCATCGCGCGCAGGCAACGCGCCAGATCGACGATTTCCGGCTCGCGCGCGGCGTTTTTCAGCACCGAAGTCCCCTTGGCCAGCACCGCCGCCATCAGGAAGTTTTCCGTCGCGCCTACGCTGGCAAAGCGCATCTCATGCACCGCGCCCTTCAGGCCACCGCGCGCATTGGCGTGCAGATAGCCTTCCTTCAGCTCGATTTCAGCGCCAAGGGCCGCCAGCGCATCGATGTGAATGTCCATCGGCCGCGCGCCGATCGCACAACCACCCGGCAGCGACACGACCGCATGACCAAGCCGCGCCAGCAGCGGACCGAGCACGAGGTTCGAGGCCCGCATCTTCCGCACGATGTCATAATCGGCGACCGGATTGATCTCGCCGTGGCACGAGGTGGCCAGCACCTTGCCCTCCTGCAACGCGGTGACTTCGGCGCCGAGGCTGGCCAGAAGCTGCGTCATCGTGCGGATGTCGGAGAGCCGCGGCGCATTGGTCAGCGTCAGCGGCTCTTCGGACAGAAGCGTCGCGGGCATCAGCGCCAGACAGGCGTTCTTGGCGCCCGCAATCGGGATCTGCCCGCTCAGCGGCCCGTTGCCGCGCACAAGGATGCTGTCCACTCGCTCACTCCTCCGGGCCGTTTGCGGCCGTATCGTTGGTATCCCCCTCGGCGGAACGCGCCCGCGCCTGTGCCTTGCGCCGCGTCAGATTGGCGCGCAGGGCGGCGGCCAAACGCTCTTCGCGCGTGGCTTCGGGGGTTGTTTTCCGGTTGGGGGTGTCATCGGTCATGGGCACTCTTTAGCGACGCCGATGAAATGTGTCGAGAGAGGGTGAATATTTGCGCTTGCGCACCCCGCGCGGTTCGTCTACATCCGCGCCACGGTCGGAAGCGACCAGCGTGAAAGCGCCGGATGCTGCAGTAGCTCAGTGGTAGAGCACTCCCTTGGTAAGGGAGAGGTCGAGAGTTCAATCCTCTCTTGCAGCACCATTTTTTCTTCTTAAATCCCAAGAAGTTGGCTGCTATCAAGGGCTTAGATTGACTTCGGTTCTACACCGAGGTTCTACACCATGGTCTTGCAGATGGCCCGTCCGCAGAAGAATCCGAAATCCGGCATCTACTATTTTCGTCAGAAAACGCCCGCCGATCTGGTGGCGGTCTTCGGCCGCAAGGAGGTCAGCTGGTCGCTCGGCACAAAAGACCCGACCGAGGCCAAGGCTCGCAACATCGACGCGGTGCGCAAACAGGCCCTGATCTGGGACCGGCTGCGCAAGCGCCCGGAGCCGCTGCCGCATCAGCAGATCGTCGCGCTCTCGGGGGTGCTTTATCGCGACCACATGGCGGCGCTGGAACTTGAGCCGGGCGAGCCGGGCGTCTGGGTCGAAACGCTCAAGCTTCTGGACCGTGCCGCCGCCTCGCCCGAGGCGATGGAACGCTGGTATGGCCCGACCGTTGACACGCTCCTTCTGGAGCGCGGCATTGTCACCGACGACGCCAGCCGCCAGCGGCTCATACAGGAGACCGAACGCGCGATCCGTCAACTGGCCGAGCAGCAGTTGAAGCGCGCCGAGGGGGATTACAGCCCGGACCCGCGCGCCAATCGCTTCCCGCCCTTGGCGTCATCCACGATTCCCGCTGCCGCCGCGTCGGAGAAACTGAGCATCACCGCGCTCTTCAAGCTTTGGGAGCGCGACCATCTGGCGAATGGCAAGTCGGCCCGGACCGTCGGCGATTTCCGGCAAAAGATCGACTCGCTGATCGCCTTCCTCGGCCACGACGAGGCCAGAAAAGTCACGCCCGAGAACATCGCCGACTGGTGCGACCACCTGCGCCACGAAAAAGGTCTGGCGGCGCGCACGGTGAGCCAGAAATATCTGACCGTGGTCAAGGTCGTCTTCGGCGTCGCGGTCGAGAAACGCAAGCTCAAGGAAAACCCGGCCAAGGAGAACCGCGTTCGGTTCACCAAGCCGCAGCGGGTGCGCCAGAAGGGGTTTACTGACGAAGAGGCGAAGGCGATCCTGAAAGCGGCTTTGGTCGATCCTGCCGAGTTGGGGCGACGCACGACCGAGAACAAGCGGGCGATCCGCTGGGGGCCGTGGATTTGCGCGTTCAGCGGCGCACGGATCACCGAGGTCATGCAGATGCGCACCGACGATCTGGTTGAGGACCATGGCATCCTGTGCTTGCGGATCACGCCCGAGGCCGGATCGGTGAAGACCGGGGCTTATCGTCTGGTGCCGATTCATCCGCAGCTTCTCGATATGGGGCTGGCGCGAATGATCCGGTCCCTGCCGCCGGGGCCGGTGTTCTACTCATCTGCGCCCGTTCGGGGCAAACCGGCCGATCCGGTCGAGCGCGCCCAGAGCGCCGGTGCGAAGGTCGGCCAGTGGGTTCGCGAGGTCGTCGGCATCACCGATCCGAACGTGCAGCCCAACCATGCTTGGCGGCACCGCTTCAAAACCATCGCCCGCGAGGTCGGCATCGCCCCGGAATATTCTGACGCGATCACCGGCCACGAGGACGGCCGCGCCGCAAGCGATTACGGCGAGACCACGGTGAAGGCTTTGTGGCGCGAGGTGCAGAAGTTGCCGAACTATGAGGTCACTCAGAAAAGGCGGTAGGTCGGAGGAGGGCTTGCCCTTCCCCCGTGGTCTTCATGCAGATCGCAGCTATTGGACCCGTTGCGTGAACTTCACTTCGTATGCCGGAGGGAGGTTTACGCTGCGGTCTTCATCTCTTCGGGATCGCGCTGCGCCCTGAGCCAGTCAAGGAACGCTTCCGGGTTTTGGCTCACATAGATCGTTCTCGTCTCCTTCATCTTGCCTCGATTGGTGGTCTCACTTCGTATGCCGGAGGGACGTTTTCTTCGCTGCGTGGTCTCCAGCTCTCCGGTCTCCGGCTCCGGCGCACTTCCGTTCGTCCACTGCCAAACCCGGCACCCGAGGAGCTTTCGGCAATACATGTCCGCAAGGAACGGGACCGGCGGATAGGCGCGCTTTCCACGAAAACTGACGCTCTTTTTCTTCTCGTCCGCCGGGGCGAAGAACATCGGATTGGTCAGAACGTGGGCGAGATGGGCGTTGCCCGCCCGCGCCGCGTCCAGCCAACCTTTCAGGAGCCCCAGACGGGCACCGGGCGGCGTCGTGTAATAGGTCTCGTTGAGCCAGTGAAGGCGGCCGAAGCTGCGGTAGTTGCGATAGCGATCGTCGCTGGCATCGACGCGCGGCCCTCGGGTGCGATTGCGGGTGGCCGCTTTCGCGCATGTGCTGGTGCAGTAGGTCTTGTTACTCCTCGGTTTGAATGACGCGCCGCAGCGCGGGCAGATGGAAGCGGTCGGCACAGTTTCCGACGGTTGTGCGGGCAGCACGGAAGCTTTCGCTTCGGGGCTGGGGGTCGAGCAGCTTTGCGTCTCGATCATGTGCTTGAAGATGGGGATGGCGGGGGAACACAGCGCTCCCCGGCCTTTGTCGTGTGGCTCAGGCCGTGTCCTCAGGCCGCGTCGCCAAACAGTTCGCGGCAGTGCTGGCGCACCCAGTTGTCGCGCTCCTTCGCGGCAAGCTGATCGACCTCGTCGTTCATCGGATCGCCGGAATGGCCGCGCACCCACCGGAAGGTGACATTCAGACCGCAGCCCAACCGAACGATTTCCTGCCAAAGATCGACATTCTCAACGCGCTTGCCTTTGCCGTTGCGCCAGCCCTTGGCGATCCAACCGGGCATCCATTCGGTCATGCCCTTCACGATCATCTCGTTGTCCGTGAAGATGAAGATCGGATGCGGGTCGTCACGGTCAATCGCTTCAAGAGCAGCGATCACCGCGCTCATTTCCATGCGAATGTTCGTGGTCGCCGTCGCGCCGCCGGTAACTCTTCGCCGCTGCTCACGGTTGCCGTCGCTGTAGTGGCAAAGGATGGCCGCATAGCCTCCCGGTCCGGGGTTCGGCTGGCAAGAGCCGTCGGTGTAGATCACGATGCAGGTGGGCACGGGCGGCAGGGCCGCAGTCATTGCTTTGGTCAAAGGTTCGTCCTTCACTGGAGTTGAGAAATCGCGGTGGCGAGCCGCTGTTTCGCCTCGGTCGCGGCCTTGCTGTCGCGCGCGTCGAGGTCTGCCAGACGCAGCCCGATGGCCCCGAAAGCGGTCATCAGCTTGCGCCCGAGAATGGCCGCCGCCTTGGGCGTCATCTCGCGGTAGATGCGGACCTGCTGGCCCGTCCGGTGATCGTAGCGCAGCCCGACATGGCGGCTCGACAAGGCCCGAACGCGCCGGGCGATCTGGACCCGCAAGGCGTCATCGGTGCGAAACCGCAGTGGCCGGTCGTGCCACATCAGCACCATCGCCAGAACCGTCGCGATCACCGTGGCCGGTGAAACGTCCTGCGCGATGGACACGATCTCGTTGGCGGCGCTGCGCTCATAGCGGTTGCCGATGCGGCGGCTGGCTGTGGCCCCGGCCTCGGCGACGATGCTGGCCCAGATCTCCTCCATCAGGTGCCAGGTTTCGTTGGTGGGGTTTCTGGCGATCCGCGCTTCAACGCGCGCGAGATAAGGCGCCAGTTCGGTTTTGGTAACGCCGCTCTGATCGGGCGCACCGTGCCGCCGAAGCGTGCTCTTGTGGCGGCGGCAATGGGGGGAGAAGTCGGATGCGGCGGGGCTGCCGCAGTTCGGAACGGTGCAGATGCGCGCGGTCATGGTGTGACCTTGCGGCTGCCGGGTCGAGAGGTGGTGTCGTGGTTCAGGTGGATCTCCTTGGATTTGTAGCCGCCCCCAGAGAGACAGGGACGGTTGGTGATGCGATTGCGTCGGGGTCAGGGCACCGATTTTCGTGCGGTGCGTCCTATGGTGTGTGGTTTTCGATTCGCACACGGCGGCGCAGGTCGGTTTCGCCCCTGCCGGGGCATCATCAGCGGGGCGGCCTCAGCCCCGGACCTCGCTGAAACCGCTGGCGCGGCTTGCCCTTCACGCATTGGATTGCGACCATCGGGCCAGAGGCATCCACCTCCGTCTATCTTGCGGTGGCCCCGTGACGTGGGTCAGACGTGCGAGCCATCCGGGCCGACCTCGGCCGCCATGAAGGCGGAAAGAGCGGTGCCCGACGCGGGAAACCCGGCGGGCGATGGGGAGTTTGAAGCAGTGCCGAGGGCCGCAGCATCGCCCGGAAATCAGGCTGTCTGCGGGAAGAGCCGCTGCGCGATGGGCAGGGCGGGTTGCGGTTCGGTCGTTGCGGTCGGCCTGTTCCAAAAGGAAGGAGCCGTGGGGGTTAGTCGCGCACAATGCTGCACAAAAACCAAAATGGGGATGCGCCGCGCGACCTTCAAGTGTCATTGATAAATAAAATCAATGCACTAGACGCGCAGCAGAGGAAAAATCTGCTGTGAAAAGGCCGTTCCGCCCTTTGTTACATGGGGTCAGGCACGTCGCCGCGGCGCGCCTGTGACCAAATTTGTGCCCGCGTCGCCCTGCGCATTCTCGCCCGGTTGACGAGGCCGCCGATTGCACCGAAGGTTGCGCCACAAACTCGGTGGTTCTCATGTCTCTATTGCTGATCAACGCCTATCTTGCTGAAATCCATAAGCTGAAACAGGTTTCCGGCACCAAGACCGAGCAGGTGATCCGCGAGGCGTTCAAGGACATGCTCAAGGCGTGGGCGCGTCAGCAGAACCTCGTCTTCCTTGCCGAGCAGAACTTCAACACCAACCAAAAAACCACGATCCGCCCGGACGGCACGATCCTGCACGATCTGCGCGTTCCGCTGGGCTACTGGGAAGCCAAGGACACCGCCGACGACCTCGACACCGAGATCGCCAAGAAATTCCTCAAGGGCTATCCGCAGGACAATATCATCTTCGAGAATTCGGAGACCGCCGTCCTTTTCCAGAACCGGGCCGAGGTCATGCGCTGCGCCATGACCGACACGAAGGAACTGGAGCGGCTGCTGACGCTCTTCTTCGGCTATGAGCGCCCCGAGATTGCCGAGTTCCGACGCGCCGTCACGCAGTTCCAGACCGACCTGCCCGCGATCCTCGACGCCCTGCGCGAGCGCATCGACACCGCCTACAAGACCAACTCCGGCTTCAAGGCCGCCGCCGTGAAATTCCTGGCCCACGCGCAGGAAACCATCAACCCGACGCTGACCGAGGCCGACGTTCGGGAAATGCTGATCCAGCACATCCTGACCGAGGAAATCTTCACCCAGGTCTTCGACGGCGGTCAGTTCCACCGCGAGAACAACATCGCCAAGGAGCTGTTCAAGCTGGAAGAGGCATTCTTCACCGGTGCGGTGAAATGGGAAACGCTCAAGGCGATGCAGCCTTATTACGCTGCCATCCGCGCCAACGCCGCGCAGATCACCAGCCATGCCGAAAAACAGACCTTCCTCAAGGCGATCTACGAAGGGTTCTACAAGGTTTACAACCCGAAAGCCGCCGACCGACTGGGCGTGGTCTACACCCCGAACGAGATCGTGCGCTTCATGATCGAAGGAACCGACTGGCTCTGCCAGAAGCACTTCGGCAAGACGCTGATCGACCACGGCGTCGAGATCCTTGATCCGGCCACGGGCACCGGCACCTTCATCTGCGAACTGATCGACTATTTTCGCGGCCAGCCGCAAAAGCTGCACCAGAAATACAAGGAAGAGCTGCACGCGAACGAGGTGGCGATCCTGCCCTATTACGTCGCCAACCTGAACATCGAGGCGACCTATGCCGCCGTCTCGGGCCAATATGCCGAGTTCCAAAACCTCTGCTTTGTCGACACGCTCGACAACGTGGCGGGGTTGGGCATCAAGTCGGGCCACCAGCACGACCTTTTTGCGGCGCTCTCGGATGAAAACGTCGAACGGGTGCGGCGGCAGAACAAGCGCAAGATCTCGGTCATCATCGGCAACCCGCCCTACAACGCGAACCAGCAAAACGAGAACGACAACAACAAGAACCGGGCCTATCCCCGCATCGACGACTTGATCAAGCGCAGCTTCGTCAAGCTTTCGACCGCGCAGAAGACCAAGGTCTACGACATGTATTCCCGTTTCTTTCGCTGGTCCTTCGACCGGGTGCATGATGATGGCATTATCGCTTTCATCACCAATCGCAGCTTCATCGATCACCGCACCTTCGACGGTTTCCGTCGCTTTGTCGGCGAGGAGTTCTCAGAAGTCTATATCGTAGATCTCGGGGGAGACTGGAAACAAACTGGTAGCGCGGCAGGTGGGAACGTATTTGGAATTGGGACTGGTGTAGCGATCAGTTTTTGGGTGAAGAAGCGGCGACAGAAGCCTGAGAAGGCAAGGATATATTATCGATCTTGTCTTTCCGGCGAAACCGCTGAGGAGAAACTGGCCTTCTTGGCCCATCGGCCATTGAGTCAAGTTTCGTTCACTCAAGTAGAGCCAAACTCGAACGCCGAGTGGATAAATCACAGCGAGAACAGCTGGAGTTCGCTGATTCCCATAGCTGACAAGAAGCAACGGGTTGGAGGGACGCCGAGGACGGTCTTTCAATTGTCCTCACTTGGCATCGCAACAAATCGTGACGAATGGGTTTATGATGAAAATCTGAAATTTCTTGAGAATAAAATTTCCTATTTCACGGAGAAGTTTCATGCTGAGCGAGTTCGCTGGATCAACGATGATCGCCCAGATATTTCAAATTGGGTGGATCGAAGCATAAAATGGACAAGCGAACTGGAGGAACACTTAAGAAAGGGATCTATAATTCCCGAAGGGTTATCTTATTTCAGAAAAGCACTCTACCGCCCGTTCACCATTCGAGAATGCTATTATGCTCCGGTCATAACCCATAGAACTTACCGGCAAACGTCCATATTCCCCTTCATTGGACCGCATAAAAGCCGCTACATTGCATTTACAGACCCGACAGGCCAAAAGCCATTTATGGCACTTTCGAGTGATATCTTACCCGATCTTCATTTGGTCGGTTCAGGTGCGGGCGCGATGTGCGTCCCCCTACAACGATTCAGTAAAAACGGGGATCTAGTCGACAATGTGACCACTTGGGCTTTCAACAAGTTTGTGTCCAATTATGGCAAGGCCGCCAAGATCACCAAGGACGACATCTTCCATTACGTCTATGGCGTCCTTCATGATCCGGTCTACCGCGAGACCTATGCCCAAAACCTCAAGCGCGAGCTGCCGAGCATCCCGTTCTATCCCGATTTCCGGCAATGGGCCGACTGGGGCCAGCAGCTCATGGCGCTGCACATCGGCTATGAGGCCGTCGATCCGTGGCCGATCACCCGCACAGACACCCCCGATCAGAAGGCCATCGCCGCCGGGGTCTCGCCCAAGGTGGTGCTGAAATCCGATCCGGCGGCGGGCACGATCACGCTCGACAGCGAAACCCGGCTCTCTGGCATTCCGCCCGAGGCGTGGGAGTATCGTCTTGGCAACCGGTCTGCGCTCGACTGGGTGCTTGATCAGCACAAGGAAAAGACGCCCAAGGACAAGACGATCCGCGAGAAGTTCAACACCTATCGCTTTGCCGATCACAAGGAGAAGGTGGCCGATCTGCTGGCCCGAGTGACCCGCGTTTCGGTCGAGACCATGCAGATCGTCGAGGCAATGAAATCTGCCACGCGGGCGAAGACGACAGATTAAGCCGGGCTGGGTGCAACGCCCTTCGCCTCCTCCAAGATGCGGTAGACGCTGGCCCGGCCGATGCCGAGCCGCTTGGCAATCTCGGTGCCGCCGATGCCGTCGCCATGCAGCCGCAACACCTCGTCGGCCTTGGCGCGGGCGGTCGGGGCACGGCCCTTGTATTTTCCCTCGGCCTTCGCTTTGGCGATCCCCTCGCGCTGGCGCTCCAGCATGATCTCGCGCTCGAACTCGGCCACGCCGCCGAGGATCGTCAGCATCAGCTTGCCGGTGGGCGTCGCGGTGTCGATGCCCATGGACAGGATGCGCAGCGCCACGCCCTTCGCCTCCAGCTGCCCCAGAATGCCCACCAGATGCGCCACAGAGCGCGCCAGACGGTCAAGCTTGGTGACGACGAGCGTATCCCCCTCCCGCGCGAAGGCCAGCGCCTCGGCCAGCTGCGCGCGGCTGACGACGTCAACCGAGGAAACCTGCTCAACAAAGATCCTCTTGCAACCGACGGCATCCAGATCGCGCCGCTGGGCGTCGAGCCCGGCTTTCTGGTCGAGGGTCGAGGTGCGGGCATATCCGATCAGCATGAGGCCTCCCCAAATCGTCTCACAATGTCTTAGACGTTCTCAGCCACGCTGTCCCAAATGTCAACGACAACTTCTGTGAGACGCAATGCGGGCGGGGCCGAGACGTCTCACTAGACCAAGCCCTGCGAGACGAAGAGACGCAGCGCCGGTGTCAGGCTCAACCGTCCACAGGACGAGCGAGCGCGGCAGTTGGACAGCACGATAGGGCACCGGACGGGCCAGCAAGTGGCGCACTGGGCGGACGAGGAAAGGCCACCGGGCGGGGCATGGGGCACCCCCCGGGGGGGGATCACGCGCGGGCACTTCGGTCGAGGTGTTGCCTCGAATTTTTGCGCCAAAATATTCGGTCGAGACCCGCATCACCCGAGCGAGCCCTCCAGTCACGGCGCCCCGGTCGCGCCCCCACCGGGGTTCTACACCGCGCTTGACGCGCACCAAAAATTATCGTTATAAATCAAATAGTCACAAGGAAAATTCCCGAATTCAATCCTCTCTTGCAGCACCATCCCATCCCCTTGATCTTAAAGAAAACCCTTGAATTCAAGGCGCTGGTGCCATTTTTGGTGCCAGAACAGGTGCCAGAACGGGGGTATCGATGGCGGCGAAACGACGGCATTGGAAAGAGAAGGACGGGCGTTACTGGGCGCGCATCTCGATCCCGCTCGAGCTAAAACCGTTCTTCGACAACAAGACGCAGCTGACCGAGCCGCTGGGCGGCGACCTGCGTATCGCGGATGAAAATCACGCCGCGGCTGTCGCCCGACTGAAGGACAAGCTCAAGGCGGCGCGGCGCATGCTTGAAGCCGCCTCCTCCGGTGTAGCTGTCGAACCGGCTCCCGTCGCCGCCGTGACGCCGCGTCGCGCCCTGACCCCGGAAGATGTCGAACAGGCCGTCTGGGCGCATTACACCAACACGCTTGCACAAGACGCGGCGAAACGGGCTGCAATGCCGACCGAGCAGGAGATCGCGGACGAGCTCGAAAAGGCGAACAAGCGCATCGAAGCTGGAGACGCCGATCCGAGAAAGAGCATCTCGGGCTTTTTCAACGTCTACTCGGACTACGAGTTGAAGGCCTCCATGCGCCATTTCGACGAACGCTTGCGCAAGAGCAAACTCAAGGCTCTGCGCGCCGAGATAGCCACCGGCAACACGCGATTGGTGAATGCGACAGTGCAGGAGTTCATTGATCGACACCATATTGCCGTCGCCCGCGAGTCTCAGGAATGGCGCGATCTGGCGCAAAAGCTCATGCGTGCGGAGATCGAAGCGCTCGAGCGAACCTGCGAGCTGGATGCCGGCATGTTCGGCGGAACACCGCAGGACCCGATCGTGCGCCCGCCGTCAAAGCCGATCGACGAGGGCGAGCCCGTTTCGCTTTGGGGACTTTTTTGCGATTACATCAAAGTCAGTCAGGCGACGGGCACGCACCTTGACGGCGGTGCGAACTGGACGCCGCCGATCCGATCGCTCCAAGACTTTCTCGGTCATGACGATGCGCGGAAGATAAAACGAATCGATCTGCTCAATTGGCGCGACGCACTTCTTGCAGAAGGCAAGTCCGCGAAGACTGTCTCGGCGAAGTATCTCGCCGCAGTCCGTGCCGTGCTCACCTGGGCAGAGGCAAACTTCAAGCTGCCGACAAACGAGATTGAAAAGGTCAATCAGAAGGTCGCCAAAAAGCAGCTCACCCGCGAACGCGGCTATCCTTGCCGTCCTTCCCCTCAAGCTTCGCCCAGTCCGCCCAGGTCCAGACCTGCTCGTAAAGCTCCGCCTGAACCGGGTCATGGAGGAGATAGGCCGCGCACAGCCGCTCGTAATAGGTGCCCTTCTCTCGCTCGGTGATGGCGGCGGCGCGGTAGCTCTCAAGAAGCGCGTCGAGCGAGAGGGTCATGAAATTCACCGTATTGATCTGTCTGGGCGACCTTAGGTTCAGAGACGGACACGGGCAAGAGCACGAAAACAAGAACAGATCCGACATCTGGTCGCGTCGATCGAAGCACCGGCTTTCACTTGCGGGGCCGACGTGGTGACCGCACGCGCACCCTTCGCGTCTGGGTCCTCGCGCACCAATCGACGGTGCAACGCTGGGCAGCGATGGTGCCGAAGCGCTGATCCTGGTGGATTTCGTTGCAGGATGCCCCGTCCTGAAGTCCGCGCTTTGGTCGGAAAAAAAGTTTTCCGAGATTTTCGTCAACCTTGGGAGCGTCGAAGCCTTATTTTATTGGGTTTTCGAGGTTGACAAGGTTGACAAATACGGTTGGAAAGTCGACAAAAGCGACGTTTTTGATGTCGCCTGTCAACCAAAATGTTACGTTGTCAACCATGCTGTCAACCTTCCCGAGCCCTCTCGCCTGAGCCCGACGACCCGCACCTTTGCATCGGTGACTGCCCCGGCCTGCTTGGAACGTCATATCAACGATCATTGAAACGGCCCGCCAGGCCGCCCGCCTCAAATCGCGATTTCAACGATCGTTGACGCAAGCCCCAAGGTGGTGCATCCTCAATACTCATTTCAACGATCGTCGATGGCGCGATGACCGACACCCTCACCACCATCTCCACCGTTGCCGAGCTCGGACAGGCGATCCGGGCGCGCAGGCAGGCGCTTGGCTTGCATCAGGCCGAGGCCGCGATGCAAAGCGGGGTCTCGGCGGCGACGTTCAGCGCGATCGAGAACGGCAAGGAAACCGCCCGCATCGGTCTTGTCCTGCAGATCTGCCGCGATCTCGGCTTGCAGATCACCTTGAGCGCCTGAGATGCCCCGGCTCGACCTCGACGTCTTCCTTGAAGCCCGCGCGCAGCCGATCGGCCGTCTGACCCGGTTCGACGATGGCGCGCTTGCTTTCGCCTATCTCACCGACGCGCTGCCCCATCCGCTGTCGCTGTCGTTGCCACTCCGCGAAGAGCCCTTTGGAGACGCGGTGACACGCGCCTTCTTCTCGAACCTGCTCTTCGAGAATGCACAGCGCGAGCAGATCCTGCAACGCTACCGGCTCGACTGGTCCGACGTCGCAGGACAGCTCGAACATCTGGGTGCAGATTGTCCTGGCGCGATCTCTTGCGTTCCGATGGGGGCAGGTCCGGCGAAGACGCCCGGCGATCTTGCGACCGACTATGACGCGCTCGATGCGGGGGAACTGACCGCGATCATGGTCTCGCTGCGTGACCGCCGTCGTCTGCCCGACGATACCCGCGATCCGTCTCCGCTTGCGGGGGTTCAAGGCAAGGTCGCACTGACACAGCTGCCGGATGGTCGCTTTGCGCTGCCCAAACGCGGGCTGAACGTGCCGACAACGCATATCCTGAAGGTGCCCCGACCGTCGGAAATGGCGCTGGTGCGACAGGAACATGTGCTGATGAGCCTCATGCACAGGATGCAGCGTCATCCAGTCGCTGAAACCGCGATGCTGGGAGAGGGCGATCTGCAAGGACTGCTGGTCAGCCGCTTCGATCGGATGTGTGACGGCGGGGTCGTGCATCGCATCCATCAGGAGGATTTCGCCCAGGCGCTTGGTCTTGGTCCGCATCTGAAATACCAGCGCAACAGCGGTGACAGCCGCCGTTTCGAGGCGCGCTCGGTGGGAGAGCTGCTCGCGCAGACCGCCAACCCCGGTCGTGCTCGTCAAGCGTTTCTCGAGGTGACGCTGGTGAACCTGCTTCTCGGCAACACCGACAACCACGCGAAGAACCATGCGCTGCTTTACACCGGAGCGCGTCCCGTTCTGGCTCCGGTCTATGACGTCGCGCCGGTGCTGATCGACCGTGAAGTGACGCATCAGCTGGCGTTAGATATCGGATGCGCGCAGATGGCCGACGAGATCACCGGAGCGGACCTTGAGGACTTCATCCGCGCAGTTGGCTTTCCGCGTTTCACGCCCGCGCTGCGCAAGCGCCTGATTGAGATCGTGCAGACCGCGGTTGCAGAGATCGCGCCGATGCGGGGACCGGGTCTGAAACCGCTCGGCGATGCGATCGCGGAACAGGCCGGTTGGCTCGCACAGGCGCTGGAGGTGGAAATCGAGATCCCCGAGCGCGATGGGTTGATCATCAATCGACCGTGACGCGTCGGGTGGTCTTTCATGCAGCACGCCACCAGAGCCACGGAGCGAGTCACTGGCGCGCATCATGCGCATTCAGCAGCACCCCTAGCTGACGACGCCACGGGCACGGCCAGCGACTCGCTGCGTGAGTCTGAGACGCATGCGCCACCTGCAGGCCCATCGCGATGAACAGGTTCGGGCGACAAGCACCGACGATGCGCAATATGCACTCCCCTCACCTTGTGCGCGGCAGCTTTTTCCCTTCGGCTTTCAAAGCAGCGATCTGTGCGTCGGCTTCCTCCTTGCGCTGAAGACGGCGCTTCTCGTCGAAGAGTTCATACTCGGCGCAGGCCTTGTTTCGCGCGGCCTCCGCCGAAATCCGGCCGCCATCGCGAAGAACCGACCGCCCGAGATTTTTGAGCTGATCGTCGAGCAGACGGCGGGCATCCGCCATTGTGACGAGACGCCCGAGATCGAGCTGATCTTCGAAGATCCCCAGCAGGATCTCGGTCAGTCGGTTCAATTCGCGAATTTCGCCTTCAGCAAGATAGTTCTTCGACGTCGTCACGTCCTGTTTGCGGATCTTGTCCTTGGGCCAGTCCTGCAACCCCATGTTTTCAAGACGATGATCCGCGCGGTCATGGATCAGCTCGGAGGGGGTCATCGACACGACCGCATGGACCAGCTTGGCCTGCGTGTGTTGGAAGAACTGCCGCGACGCTTCGTCGGAGCCGTCGTAGTCCTGACACATCGAACAGATCCGCCGCAACTCGGCGTAAAGGTTGGCTTCGCTCGCGCGGATGTCACGAATGATCTCGCGAAGCTCGCGCACACGGTCGAGGTTCCCAGGCTCCTTAAGTCGAGGCGCGTCGATCACGAAGCCCTTTCGGGCGTATTGCACCAGGATGCCGGTCGCCCAGCGGCGGAAGAGCGTCGCCTGCGCCGACGAAACGCGGTAACCAACCGAGATGACCATATCGAGGTTGTAGATCGTCGCCGGTCGCCCGTGAGTTGTTTGCACTTTTTGCAAAGAACTCGTCTCATCCAACTCACCCTCGTCGAGAATGTTGCGGATGTGGCGCGAGATGGCAGAGACATCACGACCGAACAGCGCGGCGATCTGCGCCTGCGTCATCCAGAGTGTGTCGCCCTCGAAGCGCAGGTCGATCCGCAAGCCCTTGTCGGTGCTGTAAACAAGGAACCGATCCCCGGTGCTTTCCTCTTCGATCAGATGGATGGGCTCGTCCTGCTCTGTGCTCACGGTTCACCTCGATTCGACGTACATGAACAATAGCGGAACACACCTCGCCATGCACGGCGTCGTGTCGAGCGGATGATCGGCTTGCGGAATTGCGCATGGACAAAGGCAGGATCGAGCACCAACGAAGATCTAGCGTCACGGCGCGGGGGCGGACGACGTTGCGCGGGATCTTCGGCAAATGAGCGATGTCTTCATGGTGCTGACGGGACCGCTGGGACCGTGGGACCAGCTGAGCGAAAACGAGACGGCATGGATCGAGTTCATCCGCGTGATCAGTGGTGGTCGCGATCCGAAGGTGACGCCAGCGCGTGTGCGAGCGCTGCGTGAACTCCTCGATGTGGCCCCGATCGTTTCGTTGGTCAAAGGTTCGTCCTTCACTGGAGTTGAGAAATCGCAGTGGCGAGCCGCTGTTTCGCCTCGGTCGCGGCCTTGCTGTCGCGCGCGTCGAGGTCTGCCAGACGCAACCCGATGGCCCCGAAAGCGGTCATCAGCTTGCGCCCGAGAATGGCCGCCGCCTTGGGCGTCATCTCGCGGTAGATGCGGACCTGCTGGCCCGTCCGGTGATCGTAGCGCAGCCCGACATGGCGGCTCGACAGGGCCCGAACGCGCCGGGCGATCTGGACCCCCAAGGCGTCATCGGTGCGAAACCGCAGCGGCCGGTCGTGCCACATCAGCACCATCGCCAGAACCGTCGCGATCACCGTGGCCGGTGAAACGTCCTGCGCGATGGACACGATCTCGTTGGCGGCGCTGCGCTCATAGCGGTTGCCGATGCGGCGGCTGGCGGTGGCCCCGGCCTCGGCGACGATGCTGGCCCAGATCTCCTCCATCAGGGGCCAGGTCTCATTGGTGGGGTTTCTGGCGATCCGCGCTTCGATCCGCGCGAGATAAGGCACCAGTTCGGTTTTGGTAACGCCGCTCTGCTCGGGCGCACCGTGCCTCCTCGGCTTCGGGCAGCGCGACCCAGGTCTGGATGCCGAAGAGCGATCCGGGGCGTTGCCGCATCTCAAGGCTCGTGCGTTCGGAATAGGTCACGCCATTGCCAGCGATCATCCAGTTCACCGCGCCCGGATGCACGATCTGATGCGCGCCGGTGCTGTCGCGGTGCTCAAACGCGCCCTTGTAGAGATAGGTGACGGTGGCGAGCCCGATATGCGGATGCGGGCGGATGTCAATGCCGCCGCCGGTCAGGAATTCGGCCGGGCCGACCATCTGCCGCGCGGGATCTGTGCAGGCGTGCACCAAGCCCGGCGGCCGGGCCTCAGCGGCGCGGGCGCTGCGAAAGGAAGGCGCAGACCAGAAGCTGGCTCATGTGATAGAGCATCGCGGGAAGGACGATGGCCCCGACCTGATCGGGCGGAAACAGCGCCGCCGCGATCGGCAGGCCGGTGGCGATGCTTTTCGTCGCGCCACAAAAGAGCAGCGCCGATTGATCCGCCTCGGGCAGGCGGAAGAGCCTTCCGGCGCGGATCATGATGATGAGCGCCAGCGCCAGGAAAAGCGCGATCACCGCGGCGAGTATCACCAGCCGCAAGGCCGGGATTGCCTGCCAGAGCCCCGCCACCGTCCCCGCGCTGAAGGCCGCGTAGACGATAAGCAGGATCGAGCCGCGATCGACCACCATCGTCAGCAGGCGGTGCCGCGCGACAAAGCCGCCGATGCGCGGGCGCAGGATCTGGCCCAGTGCGAAGGGCAGAAGGATCTGCTTCGCGATGCCGAAGATCGCCTCGGGGCCGGTGCTGCCACCGGCGCGGTGCAACAGCAGCGCCACCAGCACCGGCGTCAGCACGACGCCGATCAGGTTCGAGACCGACGCCGCGCAGATCGCGGCAGGCACGTTGCCACCCGAAATCGCGGTGAAGGCGATCGAGGATTGCACGGTCGAGGGCAGGACGGCGAGGAAAAGCACCCCGAGCGTCACCTGCGCCCCCAGCAGCGGACCGAAGACGGTGGTGAAGATCAGGCCAAGCACCGGAAACAGCAGATAGGTCGCGGCGAGCGTCAGCCCCTGCAGGCGCCAGTTCAGCAACTGGCTGCGCACCGAGCGCGGATCGAGTTTCGCGCCATAAAGAAAAAAGAGCAGCGACACCGCCCACCAGGTCACTTGCTTCAGCCCGACCGCCATCAGCCCCTGGGCGGGAAGAATCACCCCTGCCCCCACCATGGCCATCAAAAGCAGCATGTAAGTATCGATGCCGAAGCGCTTGAGCGGGTTCATCGCGGGTCCTTTCAGGCAGGTGCCGGGCCTTCCTTGCGGAAAGCCCGGCGCGGTTGCAACCATCTTTGTGCAGGTGTCAGGCCGAAGCCTGGCCGCGCGTGCCGATGATCGGCCAGGCGCGTTTCACCGCGACGGCAATCACGCCGGTGATCACCGCCTTGACCAGATCACCCGGAATGAACGGCGCCGAACCGAGGGCCGCGGCCTTCAGCGACAGCCCCGTCTGCACCGCCAGAACAGGCACACCCGCGCCATAGAGCACGACGATGCCGCCGATCACCGCGAAGGCGAAGGAGCGGATCGCGGTCAGGCGCTTCCAGCCGAGTTCATGCAGCAAGCCCGTCACATAGGCGGCGGGGATCCAGCCCAGCAGGAAGCCGACGGTCGGCCCGGCAAAGACGCCAAGGCCGCCGCGCCCGCCCGAGAGGATCGGCAGGCCGATGGCGACCAGGGCTACCACAAGGCACATCGCCAGCGCCCCGCGCCGCGCGCCGATGACGGCCCCGGCCAGCATCGGCCCCATCGATTGCGCGGTGACCGGCACGCCGATCAGCGGCAGGGTGATCGGCGGAAAGATCGAAAGCGCCGCGGTCAGCGCCGCGAAAAGCGCGATCAGAACGATGTCGCGGGTGTCGATACGAGAGGAGGACATGGAGGGGTTCCTTAGGTTTCAATGGGTCGCGCGAGCGCTGTCGCGCTCGGGCAGATCCTCGATCGCGCGAGCCTCGATGGCGGCGGCAACGTCGTCGGCCGCCTTCAACACACGCACGATCAGCGGCACGATCAGCGCTACGGGATGCGCGCCAAGGCCACGGGCGGCCTGCGCCTCGCGCACGCGCTCGGCTTCTTCGCCGATCACCGGCAGGAAGCGCAGCGCCAGCGAGAAGGCGAGACCGACGTTGGCCGGGTTCACGCCAAGGGGGGCGAGCGGGGCCAGCAGCCGCTCGACGGTGGCGATCATCGCCTCGGTCCGGGTGGTGAGCGTGACAAGGCTCGCCAGCAGCATCAGCGCTGCGATCCGGATCACGACCAGCGCCGCGACGGGCCAGGAGGCGAGCCAGCCCTGCGCGAGAAAGAGCAGCGCAAGCATCCACAGAAGCGGCCGGATCTGCGCCCGAAGCACCCGCGGACCGAAGCCCGCCAGCGGAAAGCCAAGCGCGACCAGCGCCAGAAAGGCCGCCATCAGCCGCCAGTCGCCGATCGCCATCGCGGCCGTGCCACACAGCGCCAGCGCAGCCAGTTTCGCACCCGCAGGCAGACGATGCAGCGGGGAGCTCATTGCATCCTCCGCACATAGGCGTCGAGCGCGCGGTTCGGCACGTCATCGGCGACGACCCGGCCCTTGTCGAAGACCAGCACGCGGTCGAACCCGGCCACAAGGCCCAGATCATGGGTGACGACGACCGCGGTCTGCGGCAGCTCCGCAATCGCCTGCGCCACCTTGCGGGCGTTGCGCAGATCCAGAAGCGTCGTCGGCTCGTCGAAAATCACGCAATCGGGCCTGGTGATCAGCACCCCGGCGATGGCCAGAAGCTGCTTTTGCCCGCCCGAAAGCTTGTGCGCCGATTGGCCCCGCAGCGCGCCAAGGCCGTAGTGATCAAGCACCGCCTCGACCCGCGCGGCACGCTCGGGCGCGGTCAGTTTCAGCCCCTTGAGGCCGAAGGCCACGTCTTCCTCGACCGTCGGAAAGACGATCTGGGTATCGGGGTTCTGAAACACGAAGCCGACCTTGCGCCGCACCGCCTTGGTGTCGCGCGCGGTGCACAGCCCGTCGATGCGCACCGTTCCGGCACTGGGCAACACGAGTCCGTTCAGAAGCCGCGCGAAGGTGCTTTTGCCCGAGCCATTCGCCCCGACCACCGCGACGCGACGTTGCGACAGCTCAAGATCGATGCCGCGCAGCACCTCGGTCTCGGCAAATCTTTGGAAAACAGAGGATATTTCGATCCTCGTGGCGGCAGGCGGGGAGAGGATCTCTCCGCCTGCGGCACCCTGCACGCAAGTGTGAAATGTCGCGACGCTTGAATATGACATCTCGGTGCTCCATTTTACTCTCGGTTGCATGGCTTGAGTGTCCGGTTGAGCGTTCCTGGAAGAAGATCAACCAAACAGGGCGGCGAGGGTCATGTAACCGACCGACGGAACCACGAGGCAGCCGAAGCCGGTGTAGAACGTGGCCGTCAGCGCGCCGTAGGGCACGAGTTTCGGATCGGTCGCGGCAAGGCCCGCGCTCACGCCGCTCGTCGTGCCCATCAGACCGCCATAGACAGCCGCGGCAGCCGGGGTCGTCAGACCGGCGGGTTTCGCCAGCAGCGGCGTCAGGATCATCACGGCGATCGATTTCACCACACCGGCCGCGACCGAGAGCGCGATCACTTCGGAGGACGCGCCCAGCGCAGCCCCGGTCACCGGACCAACGATGAAGGTCGTCGCGCCGCCGCCGATCGTGGCCATGTCCACCGGCGAGGTGTAGCCAAAGGCATAGGCCACGGCCGCGCCGATCGCGGTGGCGATGACGACGGAAACGACGAGCGCCACGCCGCCGGCCAGACCGGCTTTCTTCACTTCTTCAAGCTTCACGCCGAAGGCGGTCGAAACGATGGCGAAGTCGCGCAGCATGGCGCCGCCCATCAGGCCGAAGCCCGCGAAGAGCGAGATGTCCGAGATGCCCTTGGTGCCGCCGGTGACCTTGCCGCCGATGAAGGCGAGCGCAAGACCCGCCACGATGGCGATGGCCGAGCCGTGGATGCGGTTGTTGACCAGCTTGCCGATCGCATAAGAGATCCACATGATCACGCCCACAAGCGCGAAAGCGGTGATCAGAGATTGTTTCTCAAGCGTTCCGAGGATGATGTCGAGCATTTCATTTTGCTCCTTGGGCAGCGCGTTTGGCCGGTTTGGCCGCTTCTTCGGGTTCCGACGTGCCACCAAGGGCGGCGAGCGGACGGATCAGCAGGAAGCCCGCGACGACCGGCAGCAGGCCCGCGATGAAGGCGAGCGTGCCCGCGTTGAAAGCCGCAACGACGTTCTGGCTGGCAGCCATGGCCACGACGATCGGGATATACATCGCCGACCAGAACTTGATGCCTTGCTGTGCCAGTTCCGAAAGCTGGTCACGGTCCATGAACCAGCGGGTGATGACGACCAGAAGCAGCATCGCGATACCGACGCCGCCGACATCGGCGTCGATCCCCACCATGTGCCCGATCAGCTTGCCGATGATCGCCCCGGCGATCAGGCAGCCGCTCATCAGCGAGACCCCATAAATCAACATGTCTTGTCCTCCTTGATCGGCGGAGAAGAGCGCCTGCCCCGTGCAGGCGCCCGTCCGCCTTCCCTTATTCGATGCTCATGATCACCGCACCGGGTTTCAGACGATCACCGGCAGCGACGGCGATCGATTTCACCGTGCCGTCGAGCGGCGCGGGCATTTCGTTCTTCATCTTCATCGCCTCGACGACGGCGACGCATTGCCCCTTGGTGACGGTGGCGCCCACCGCGACCTCGATCGACACGACGACCGACGGCATCTTCACTTTCACATCCATTGCCTTTTCCTTTCGGGCTGTTTGATTGGGTGTTGCGGGGCGGCCCGCCCTTGGGACGGGACCGCGAAAAGGGTGTTCAGGCGCTCGCGCTCGATCAGTTCGACGCCGGTGATGGTCTTGCCCAGCACCGTGGCCGCGCCCGAGACAAGCTCGGTCAGCTTGACGCCGATGCCGCCCGCCAGATCGGCCTCGGCATCGATGGCAATCGCCTGACGATAGGACAGCCGCTCGAGCGCCCGGGCGGCGGCGGCCAGCGGCGGCAGGCTGTCGGCCCGCACCACCAGATCGATGTCGGAGCCCGGCCGCAGATAGGGCAGCCCGGTCACTGTCTGCAGAGCGGCCGAGCCGATCAGGCCGATCTCGACCCCGGTCACCGCGCCGATCCGGGCGATCTCTGGCAGCGCCGGATGCAGGCTCGCGCCCAAGATCAGCGCGCGCTCCATCACCTCGTAGGGGGTGAAGAAGGCCGTGACCTGACCACGCCGCACCGGCACCGCCGCGCGCACCCGTTCGGCGCCGTGGCGGAACGGGAAGGCAAAGCCGAGCTGGCCGCCGCCATCCGGGCAGGGGCCGGTCGGGCGGCAGACGATGCCGGGAATATGGGCCTTGCTCATCGCATCGCGCACGAGTTTGCGGATCGCCGCGTCGCGCATCTGCTCTGGCAGGGCGTCAAGGACGGCCGCCAGGATGCCCGGGCGCGAGGCGGGCGAAACATGGGCAAGGCTGTGACGAATACGGAACATCTCAGCGCCTCTTGATCCAGGCGGGGTCGGTCTTGGCGGTGCGGCTCATCTCGCGCTGCGCCATCACCATCGTGTCGAAAAGCGCGGTGGCCGTGGGCCCCTCGATCACGATCGGCGCGGCGGCGGCGCCCAGCGCGGGCACCAGTTCCAGCCGCGTCGCCGCAGCCCCCGTCACCAGATCGGGCGAGACTTTCACCACCCGGCTCTTGATGCGCAGGATCGTGCGGGCGGTCTTTTCGATCGTCTCGGCGGCGCTCATCGGCGTGTGGGTGACGATCACCTCGTATTCGGGATATGTGCGGGCGCGGCGATAGGTGATGATCTGGCCCACGCGGTCGCAGACATGGCCCGCTTCCGAGACGACGAAACTGTCGCCCATCGGCAGCCCGCCCACCACCAGTTCGCGCCACGGATCGCCAAGCGGCGAAGCCACCAGCGCGATATCCTCGCGCAGCGGCAGGCCATCGAGCGTCAGCCAGCCGAATTCCTGACAGCCGTAAAGATCGTGGACGCTGTAGCCAAAGGCCTCGGCCACCGGCAGAAGCTCGGCATCAAGCGGCGTGCCCGCGCACAGAAGCACGCAGTCCTTCGGCATCTCGCGCTTCAGCCCCAGCTCCAGCGCCTGTTCGAGGCTCGCCCGCAGGAAGGAGGATTCCCCAAGGATCACGCGCGGTTGCGTGCGGCAGGCAGCGACCAGCAGCGCATCGCGGCTGGAGCGGTGCAGATGGATCCAGTCGATGCCGCAGACATCCAGCGCCAGTTTCGAGAACACGTTGACCAGCGGCGGATAGGTGACCAGCATCCGCGCCCCCTGCCCCACCTGCAGCCGCCCGAAGATCTCCCGGGCGACGGCGGTGCGGTTGGGCAATTCGGCATGGGTCACGCCGACGGGGGTCTGGAAAGCGGACGAGCCCGTGGTGAAGGTCAGATAGGCCAGGTTGAAGGGAGTGTGGACCTCCTCGATCACATGCGCCGCGGTGGGGCCGTCGATGCCCTTCTGGGCAAGCGACCGGCGCGGCATCTCGGCCAAGGTCGGCGCCGACCCGAACAGGGTCAGCGCGTCTTCAAGGGCGGCAAGATCGTCAGGCATCTGTTTCGTCCTTCGGGCTCGTCAGTCTTTCAGCGGGCGGGCGCGTAACGCCCGGCCACTTCCGCGAATTCGCGGTTCATCAGCGCGATGACGCGCGGGCGCTCGGTGCGGCCGCCGCGGGCGTCGCCCAGCTTGCCGCGGCCCCAGGGGCCCAGATCGTCCTGCCGTCCCTCGGCCTTGGCGGTGCGGACCTCGGCGATGCGGGCGGCGATGGCCGGACGCATCCCCTCGACCGTTTCGACCAGCGCCTCGACGCCGCCGAGCGAGTGGAAGAAGCGCGGACCGGCGGCGAAGACGGCGCTGGCCTTGGACAGATCTTCGAGCGTTTCCAGATCCTTGCGGATGATCCGCGAGACCGAGGTCAAGGGCATCACATGGATCATCGTGCCGAATTGCGCATCAAGCGACAGGATCGCATCGGCTTGCAGCCCGTGGCACAGGAACGCCCCCGAGATCGCCCGGCCGATCACCATGGCGATGATCGGATGGCCCTTCAGCCGCGCCTCGGCCAGCGCCAGTTGATAGGCGGCAGTCGATTTGTTCATGCCGAAGATTTCCTCGACCTTGCCCGGACCGTTGCCGGGGGTGTCGACGATCAGCACCAGCGGCCGTTTTTCGGCCAAGGGCTTTTCGGCATCGGCCGCGATCGAGGCATAGACGGCTTCCGCCATCTTGTAGCCTTCCTCGAGCCCGATGATCCCGGCGTAGACGACCGGGAATTTCTCGTTCATCGCGCCGCCGTCCGAGGCGATGATCGTGCAGAGCGTGCCCTGCAGCGTCGCGGTGCCGACGACCGCGCCCGGCCCGAATTCCGGATCGTCGAAGGTCTCGGTACCCACCGTGCCTTCGGCAAAGCTGTCCGCATCCACGATCATCTCGATCGCGTCGCGGCCCCGGCCCATCATGCTTTCTTGCATTTCCATGATTTCACTCCTTTCCGGGGTCACACGCTGAGCCGCTCGACGCGGGCGAGGAAGTCGCTCAGGGGCAGGTCGATCAGCCCCCAGGCGTCGTTGTTGCCGGCATGCGACCAGACCTCGGTCGCGTCGCCCGGCTGCATCTGCGCGGCCAGCGCCACGGCGCGCAGTTGCGCCTTGACCTTGGCGGAAGAGCCGATGCGGCGCATTTCCTCGAACGCCTCGATCGAGAGGCCCGTGAGGTGCGAGACCTGTTCGCGGAAAGCAGCGATGCTGTTTTCGACAAGGAAATTCGCGTCGCCCATGATGTATTTGTGCCGCCCGCCGGTGGTGCGGTAGACAAGCGCGCGGTCGGAGGCGTCGAATTCCTCCTTGCCCATTTCCTGCTCGATCACCTCGGGGCCGGTCAGGCCAAGTCGGCCGAATTCCGACATGATGATCACGTCGGTGGCGGCGGCCACGAAGCCCATGCCGCCGAAGGCACCGACTTTCGAGCCGATCAGCGCGATCACCGGCACCTTGCCGCGGGCCTTTTGCAGCTGGTCCATCACCTCGGCATGGGCCAGAAGCCCGGCGTTGGCTTCATGCAGCCGCACGCCGCCGGTCTCGAAGGAGATCACCACCATCGGTTTTTCTTCCTCGTCGAGATCGGCGAATTTCGCGACCAGCTCGTCGTGGAAGTCGATGGCGAGCTTGATCGTGTTCACCATCTTGGCGCCGCCGATCTCGCCCACGGAGCCGCCGATGAAGCGGCCCTCTTGCGAGATCACGAAGACGGGGGTGCGGCCGATCTTGCCCACGCCGGTGACGATGCCGTCGTCAAAGGCCACGGCGTCGCCGAGCAGTTTCAAGTGCGGGCTCGTCACCCGGTCGAACGGCCCGGCGAGTTCGGTGAAGCTGCCTTCGTCCACGAGGCCGATGGCACGCTCGCGCGCCGAGGCTTCGATGAAACGGCAGGATTGCAGGTCTGTCCAGTTGGTCATTGTCGTCTTCGCCTCAGAGCGCCGCGGCCAGCGCCTGTTGCAGGCGCAACAGCACGACGGCGGGGGTGGCGTTGTTGTCGTTGATCTCGATGGCGGCGTCGTAAAGGCCCGTCTCATCAAGGAATTTCTGCATCACGCGGGCCCAGAGCGGGTCGAAGCCGGTGACCGGGGTGACGATCTTGACCGTCACCCGGCCCGCGAGGGGCGCGGGCGTCAGCATGATTTCCAGATCGCTCGACCCGGTGACACCGGTGTGGCTGGGGGCGGGAAGGGTGACCTTGGCCGCGCTGGGGACAAGGTCGAGCTCGAGGGTATGCAAAGCCATGATCGGGGCCTTTCTTACCAGTTGCGGAAACGGGCGGGCGGGTTGTAGAGGCCGCCGGACCAGGTCACGAGATCGCGCATGCTCTTGGCCGCGAGCAGGTCGCGGGTGGCGCGGTTGGGGTCGACGCCAAGGTCGGCCGGGGTTTTCACGATGCCCGCCTCGCGCAGCGCCCGGGTTTCCTCGGGTTTCGCGGCAAGGCCGATTTCGGTGAAGCCCGCGACGGCGCGGATGGCGGCCATGCGGGCCTCCATGTCCTTGCAGCGGTTGAGGTAGGCGATGCCGTCCTCGGTCACGATATGGGTCAGGTCGTCGCCATAGATCATCACCGGCGGGATCGGCAGGTTCGCGCTTTTCGCCAGTTTCCAGGCGTCCAGCTCCTCGACAAAGACCGGCTTGCGGCCCTCGCCGAAGGTTTCGACGCCCTGCACGACCAGACGTTTGCCGCGCGGGATGTTGCCGATGTCGCGCTCGAGCGAGGGCAGTTCCTGCCCGCATTTGAGCCAGGCATCGGTCGGATGGCGCCGCCCCTTGGCATCGCAGCCCATGTTCGGCGCGCCGCCGAAGCCCGCCACCCGGCCCGCCGTCGCGGTCGAGGAGTTGCCGTATTTGTCGATCTGCAGCGTGCCGCCGATGAACATGTCGATGGCGTAATGCCCGGCCGTCTGGGCAAAGGCGCGGTTCGAGCGCAGCGACCCATCCGGCCCGACGAAGAAGATGTCCGGCCGCGAGGCGACATAGTCTTCCATGCCCAACTCACCACCGAAGCAGTGGATCGTGTCGACCCAGCCCTCTTCGATCGCGGGGATCATCGTCGGATGCGGGTTCAGGATCATATGCGTGCAGCATTTGCCCTTGAGCCCGAGTTCCAGACCATAGGTCGGCAGGATCAGCTCGATCGCCGAGGTCAGGAAGCCGATGCCGTGGTTCATCGAGGTCACGCCATATTCGGCATAGATCCCCTTCAGACACAGCATGGCGAGCAGGATCTGGCTGTCGGTCACCAGCGCCGGATCGCGGGTGAAGAGCGGCTCGATGAAGAAGGGCTTCGGCGATTGGATGACCGCATCGACCCAGTCGCCCGGAATGTCGACGCGCGGCAGTTCGTCAACGATTTCATTGACCTGCGCGATGACGATGCCTTCGCGGAACTTCGTCGCCTCGACGATGGCCGGGGTGTCCTCGGTGTTGAAGCCGGTGTAGAGGTTGCCCTTGCGGTCGGCCTTGTAGGCGCAGACGAGCGAGACGCGCGGCGTCAGGTCAAGGAAGTAGCGGCCGAAGAGCTCCAGATAGGTGTGGATGGCGCCAAGCTCGATCTTGCCGTTCTCGATGAATTTCGCCACCCGCCCGGCCTGCGGGCCGCCAAAGGCGAAGTCGAGTTTCTTGGCGATGCCGTTTTCGAACAGATCAAGGTGCGCGGGCAGCGGCACGGCCGATTGCACCATGTGCAGGTCGTGGATCTTGGCCCGATCGACCTTGTTCAGGCAATCGGCAAGGAAATCGGCCTGTTTCTGGTTGTTGCCTTCGATGTTGATGATGTCGAAGGGCCGGATCACCGCTTCCAGAAGGGCCACGGTATCCTTGGCCAACACTTCCTTGCCCTTGACGAAGAGGGGTGCTGCCGCCTCCTTGCGCGCGGCGGTATCTGCCGCCCGCTTGCGCCAGCTGTTGCGCTTGTCGTCGTTCGTCATTTGCTTTCGTCTTCCTCCTTCAGAGGGTTTTCAAAGGGTTGCCTGCGTCGCGGTGAGGGGGATCTCGCCGAAGATGACGCTGTGAAGGGTGCCGTCGGCGTCGCGCAGGCACAGCGCCCCATCCGGGCCAAGCGCTTCGGCGATGCCCTGACGGGGGGCATGCGGCGCGGCGAGGATGACGGGGCGGCCGAGCGTGCAGGAGCGCACCGACCAGGCGTGGCGGGCGGGCTCGAAGCCGAAGCGTTCCCATTCGGAAAGCCGGTGATCGAGCCGGTCGATGAGGGCCGTGAACAGGTCGAAGCGGTCCACCTTGCGGCCGGTTTCGGCGCTGATCGAGGTGGCGATGGCTTGCAGTTCCGGCGGGAAATCCGTGCGGGCCTGGGCAATGTTGATGCCGATCCCGGCGATGATGTGGTCAAGATCGCCCTCGGGGGTCATCACCATTTCGCACAGGATGCCCGAGAGCTTGCGGCCTTCGACCATCAGGTCGTTCGGCCATTTGATTTGCGGTGCCAGACCCGTGGTGCGGGCGATGGCCTCGGCGGCTGCAACGGCGATGACAAGCGTCACCTGTGCCAGATCGGCGAGAGGGCGGGAGGGACGCAAAAGCACCGAGGCCAGCAGACTTTCACCGGGACGCGAAACCCAGGGACGGTCGTATTTGCCCCGTCCTGCCGTCTGATGATCGGCAAGGACGACGGTGCCTGTCGGTGCGCCCCTCCGCGCCAGACCGGCCAGGAAGGTGTTCGTCGAGGAGAGAACAGGCCGGTGGTGGACCGCGCATCCGATCCCGCCCCGACGCCGGAAGGGAAGCGCAAGCGTCGGGAGGTTCGGGAGAAGGTCGGGATGGTGCGCGGTCATGGGAGGGCTCCTTTCAGGGTCTCAGCGGGTCAGTGGACAAGACCGATGGTCGAGGCGAAGACACCGACGGCGATGGCCGAGACGATGACCCCGCAGATCGAGGCGCCCATGGCGAGCGGCATGATCATGGCGTGGGGGTTTTCGGCGAAGGCTTCCTTCTGGGCGATCTTCGCGGTCGAGGGCATGCAGGAGACGCCGGCGATACCGATGACGGGGTTGTAGTTGCCCTTCGAGATCTTCCAGACCAGATAGCCGCCGCCGATGCCGCCGAGTGCCGAGATGGCCAGCGCGGTGATGCCAAGGACCAGCAGGATGGCGACTTGCGGATCAAGCAGGGTTCCGGCTTCGCACAGCGTCCCAAGCACCAGACCAAGCAGCAGAGTCGAGGCGTAAGTGACGGTGTTTTCAAGGAATTGCTGGTAGGGCTCGATTTCCGCTTCCTTGATCGCGACGCCGAGGAAGAACGACAGGATCAGCGGCGTGGCGACGGGCAGCAGCAGGCAGAGCAGACCGGCAGCAACCACAGTGAAGATGAACTTGGCCTGCGGCGTGACATCGGGGAAATCATATTCGACTTCGATCGCACGGTGCTCGGGCTTGATCAGCCAGCGCACGAGGTAAGGGTAACCCGCATAGGTCAGCGACAGGTAGAGGTAAGCAATGATCGAGATCGGCACGAAGAGGTTCTTCGCCATCATCAGCGAGCCAAAGAGCACCATCGGGCCATCGGCGCCGCCAATCGTGCCCACGGCCGCCGCTTCACCGGGCGTCAGACCGCAGTAGTAGCCGATCACCAGCGTCACGAAGGTGCCAAGCTCCGCACAGACCGCCACCGCGATCGAGGCCCAGGGCCGCGCCAGGATGAAGGAAATATCCGCCATCGTGCCGATGCCCATGAAGAGCATGCAGGCCACAAGCGAGTTGACGAAGGTCAGGTTGTAGATCGGCTGCAGGAAGTTGATCTGCATGATGTCCATGAGCGCGTTGGTGTCCGACACCATCGGGTCGATCACCAGGGTGCCGATCTGGCCGCCGTCGAGGATCATGACACCGGCGTTGACCGCCATCATGCCAAGGCCCATCGGCACCATGATCAGCGGCTCAAGCGTGCGCTTGAAGCCAAGATAAGCCAGCAGGAAGCCAAGACCGATCAGCGCCAGACGGGCGAAGGAAATCAGCGGCTCCTGGACGAAGAGGGTCCCGATACCGGGAAAGATGTTGAACAGGGTCTCAAACATTTGAGCGCCTCAGGATGCGTTGGGGGAGGAGAGGAGTTTCGAGATGGCGACGATCACGCCGATCACGGCAAAGGAGATCGCCGCAGTGATCATGTAACTGAACACAGCATAGGTGATGATGTGCATGGGATGCCTCAGAGGTTGGAGGAGAGGATGGGCGGCAGGCTGCCACCCGAGAGCGTGTCGACGCCGATGGTGACGGCCAGAAGATCGGCCGCGCCGCCGGGGCTGATGTTGCGCGCGATGAAGCGGGCATCGAGGGCATGGATGGCGGCAAGCCCCGCCCCCGTCAGCGCGCCGCCCATCGCCATGATCTCGCGCGCGGAGTTGCGCACGAATTCAAGGGCTTCCGGGCCACCGCGCCACAGAACCGTGGTGTCTTCGGTGCCGCTCATCAGCGCCAGAAGCGTGTGCGAGAGCGCGATCGGCAGCGTCGCCCCGGCGGCACGGGCCTCGGCGAGCGCCGGAAGGCCAAGCGTCGCTACGGTCGGGAAGCCCGCCTCGGCCTCGCCGCGGATGCCAAGCACGCCATATTGCCGGAAGAGTTTCTCGCCTGCCGTCACCGGCTCGCGGTCGAGCGTGCCGCGCAGTTCGCGGTCGCAGATGCCGCTGACCATCGCGGCGGCGATGGCGAACAGCTCCCCTGCCCCGGTGATCGGCGCCTTGCGCGCGGCGATCCCAGCTGCAGCCGACAGCACGCCCGCCGAAAACAGCAGGCCGCGCTGGGTGTTGATGCCGCCCGTCGCCGCAAGGAGCCGCGCCTCGTAGAGCGCGCCGACCTCGCGGACCTGCGGCAGCAGACCAAGCGCCGGGCCGGAATGGCCCAGGCCCGCCTCGGCGCATTGATAGAGGCAGGGGGCAATGACCGCCGACGAGACCATGAAGGTCTGCAGCGTCATGTCCCGATGCGCGCCGTTCGACAGCGGCGTCACCAGTCCGGGTTTGGGATGGGTGGAGATTTCAAGCAGCGCCCCGGTCAGGAAAGCCGATCCGATGGACCAGGCGCTCGACTGCGGTGACAGGGCCATATCGCTGAACCAGTCCAGCGGCCTGCGCAACGCGTATTTCATGGGTTTCGTCCCGCGCAACTGACGGCAGCGCGGCGCTTCGTGAACGCCAAGCGTTCCACGGCCAATGCAAGGATTACATCTGGTCGGGGAGACCGTCAGACATGCGCCACACCGATGTCACTTGCTCACGCGGCGCTTTGGGTTCGTCAGCCGCACCTTCGCCCCACACGGGCAGTACGGCTCATCACGGGATCACGGCCCTTTCGGGCGGCCCCGCCTCACGTTCCTGTGATGGTTCGTGATCCGGAGCATGGCGTCATCGTTACGCCTGTCGGTTCCGCTTGTCCAGAAGTCGTTCCAAAGCGCAAGAGCGCTGCGACATTCCGCCACATATTTTCGATTATTCAAAGCAAAAACAAGAACTTGCCGATATGCGGCGGCACTTTGCAACAGCGTCAGGGGAAAGCTGGCATCGCGCTTGCAGCTCGCGATTTCGTCAACGGCAACAGGCGATTGCGAGTTGAGACGCAATCGCCATGCACGCGGCGAAAGCTAGATATGCATCACACCAAAGCCGATCCGCTCGTGGTTGGTGATCGGATGGAAGGCCGATTCGCCATGCGCGGCGACCGCCACCCAATGGCCATCGGCCACCAGCGCGACCTTGAGCTTGAGATTCGACTCGGCCACGACCGAGGAACTCACCCCGTTCAGGCATTCGAGCCCGGCATGGATCACCCCATGAATCTCGCCCGGGCGGTTGCGCACCACCTGCGCATTCAGCGCACAGGCCACGATCGATTTCACGAAGCCCTTCTCGATTTCCGACCGCCGCCCGGTGACATAGGTGATGCCCACCTTCCATGTCGGGTGGCTCAGGATCTGCTCCTTGATCAGCTCTTCTTCTTCCCGGCTGCTGATCGCCGCCATGATGGCGGCCTTGCCGATACGATCCGCGACAACTTCCATTTTGTGTTCCGATCCGACCCGTTTCGCGCCGTTCATAGCGACAGGCGGCATGCGGCTCAATCGCGATGATCAGGCCGCCGCGCGCCCGTCGGGGTGGTCACGCAGGGTCAGACCGCGTCAGTTGATCCCGATCGAGACCATGAAAGAGGTCGTCTTGCCCGAGTCGGCATCATCGCCCATCTGATAGACGCGGATGCGGTAATCGCCCGATGTCGGCAGCTTGATCCCGGTGGCGTCGAGCCCATCGACCGAGCCGTTATAGATCGCCTCGCCGGTGCTGCCGGGCGGCAAGATGTTGAAATAGATCGTGCCGTGGCCGTTCGAAGCCCCCGGAATGAGCGAGACCGCCATCGTCTGCCCTGCCTTCGCGCCGAGCAGGTAATCGACATAGTCATCGCCGACGATCATGCCATTGATCGCGGCATTGTCGTTGCCCGGCGTGAATTTCACCCGCGAATGGCTTTGCGCCTCGGCCATCGGGGCGGGGAGGGTCAGGCAAAGACCGGCCGCAACAATCAGGGACCGAAGATCAGGCATGGCGAATTCCTTTCGTCTTGAGACAGATGAAATGGGCGGGCGCAAACGGGCGAACCGCGGCATATCCTGTCCGCCTTCGCCCCCCTTGCCTATCCGCTTTGCGAAGCGCCCCGGACGCCCCCCTTGCACAATGCGGGCATTGGCGCGGCGCGTGCGCGGCGCAGGGTTTCCACCGGATGCTCACCAAAGGCATGATGATACGCGACCGAGAACCGGCTCAGATGGGTGAAACCGGCCTCAAGCGCGATCGAGGTCACGCGCGCGTCGGGTTCCGCCGCCAGAAGCCGTGCCCGCGCCCGGTCCAGCCGCAGCCGCGTCAACATCTCGCGCGGGGTCATGCCGTAATGCTGGGCAAAGGCGATTTGCAGACAGCGCATGCCGATGCCCACCTGCCCGGCGATGGCGGTGATCGAGACGCTGTCCTCCGCCTCGGCCTGCATCAGCGCAAAGGCCCGTTCGGCCCGCTGCGCCGCGCGGTCATGCGACGGCTCAGATCCCGCCCCGTCAGGGCGGACGGCGTCTTCAACCACAAGGTTAGCTCCGCTGCTCTCCTGCCCCGGCAAGGGAGGAGCCCGTTCCGGGTCGAACACCCGGGCAATCCTGTCCTTGCGCACAACCAAACCTCATCACCCGATACCCCGACAAACCAGGCCGCCTGTCCTCCGGCAACAGACCACTGTTTTGAAAGGGAAACAAAGTCCTGCGAGTCGGTCAATGGGGAATGGGAAAGCCCCGGTGATTGCAGCTTTGGGTCAGGCCCGGATCATCGCCCCGGATGCGAACCCGGATGTGGGATCAAAAAATCGCCCAAGGGTTGCACCCCGCAGCGCGGATCCGGTCGGCAGGGCTTCGCGTTCCGGATAGCGCCGCGGAGCGGCTGCGCTAGGCTGATCGGGCGCAACACACCCGGGCCGCGGCGTTGGTGCCCGGCCCCGAATGGCATCTGCTACAGGAGGACGTCATGACGACCCGTATTGCCACGAAGACCGTCACTCTGCTTGTCAGTGCCGCTCTGGCGCTGCAGCTGACCAGCGCCCCGCCCCCCGCCCGGGCCGAGATGTCGGACGGCGAAAAGGCGGCGGCGCTGCTGGCGATCATCGGGATCGCGGCTTTGGCGGCCAGCGCGAAACACTATCCCAAGGGATACACGCCGCGCAGCGACCTGGAGAAATCCGAATTCGCGCGCGGTTATTCCGACGGGCTGAAGGGGGCCCGCTACTGGGAAGACAACTAGACCGTCGGCTATGCGAAAGGCTATCAGGCGGGCGAGGAGCAGCGCGACCGCGACGCACAGGCGCAACAGGGCCAAACCGGGGCACCGTTCATGGCCAGCAAGGGCTGCGCAGAGATCGTCGCGCGCAATTTCGGCGTCAATCCGCGCCGCGTGACGCTCGGGCGCGCCCGCCCGACCAGCAAGCATGTCTGGATGATCGAGGCGGCCGTGGGCCGCGACTACATGACCTGCACGATGCGCGACAGCGGCGAGGTGCTGGATCTGCGGGGCGGCAAGTTCTGACGCGGCCCCCGCGTTGCGAAAAAGCAGGCGCGATTGCGCTTGCGGCCCCTGGGTTTTGGGAAAGTGACGTGCGCGGAAGACCTGTAAGCCGGATTTTGTCCGGGGGTTGCCCCCCTGGATGACCATTCCTCTGGGTCTGCGGTTACCCGCAGCCTCAAGCCGCCAACCCGGACACCTCGGGGCGAAGCTCCCCTGCCGTCCCCCGTTTCCGGTTGCGGCGCGGCATCCCTATTCGGCGTTGCTCCCGGTGGGGCTTGCCGTGCCGGTCCTGTTGCCAGTCCCGCGGTGGGCTCTTACCCCACCGTTTCACCCTCACCCCGCAAGCGGGGCAGTCTGTTCTCTGTGGCGCTTTCCTTGGGGTTGCCCCCGCCGGGCGTTACCCGGCACCGTTGCTTCATGGAGTCCGGACTTTCCTCGGCCGCCCAGCTATCCGCAAAACGGAGCTATGGGCCGCCGCGGTCATCCGGTCTTCCGCGCCCCCGTCTGATACGCTGCGCCCGGGTCAAAGGTCAATGGGGGCTCTGCCCCCAAACCCCCGAGGTATTTGAAGCAAGATGAAGGGAAGGCCGTGTTGGCTTTCATCTTGCCACAAATACCTCGGGGGGAGGCGCAGCCGGGGGGCAGAGCCCCCCTCCTCAGCTCGACCGCCAGGCGCCGCCATCCGAGCCGAAGCGCAGCGCCAGATCGTTCAGCATCGCCATGTCGGTGGCATCGAGCGGGCCTTCATGGCGCGGGCGGAAACGCAGCCGGAAGGCCGCGAGCAGCACGTCGAAGGGCGCCTCGGGGTAGCCAAAGGTTTCCGCGAGCGCGAGGAAGGCATTCGTCGTGACCGGCGGCAGGCGCCCCGCGGGGGCGGGCCAGATCGCCAGATCCTGTCGCGCCAGCCGCGCCCAGTCGAAGCGCGGGCCGGGGTCGATCTTGCGGCCAGGCGCACAATCGGAATGGGCGATCACCGCCTCGGGGCCAAGACCCCAGCGCGCCATGATCTCGGGCAAGAGCCGCTCCAGCGCCGCCATCTGCGGTTCGGGAAAGGGGGCGTCGCCGGTATTCGCCAGTTCGATGCCGATCGAGCGGGAGTTCACATCCTCCTGCCCCATCCAGCCGCCGGCCCCGGCATGCCAAGCGCGAAAACGTTCCGGAACAAGAGCCTCGACCGTGCCATCCTCGGCGATCAGCCAATGCGCCGAGACCTCGGCCGCGGGATCACAGAGCCGGTCACGCGCGAGCGCGCAACTGGCCATGCCGGTGTAATGCAGAACGATCAGCTCGGGCTGCGCCCCGCCGCGCCGCTCTCCGAAATTCGGAGAGACGGGCGTGTCGGTCATTGCCGCGCCGCCTGGAAGGGTCTCGGATCCCAGGCGCAGGCAAAGCCGTCGCCATCCGGGTCGAGGTTGCCCGGGTCTTTGACCGGGCCGCCCTTTTCCAGAAACGCGCGTTGCGCCAGATCGGTCGAGACGTATTTTGCGCAGGCCTTCTCGGTCGAGGTCATCTTGAAGCCGTTGCGCTCGTAAACCTTCTGGCCGAGCGTGTTGGTCGCCGACAGCGCATAGGCGGCAAGATTCGGCCCCGCCGCGGCCGATCCGGTCATGTCGGTGACCGGGGCGGGCTTCGTGCCATCGTAATGCGACATCGCATCCATCGGCACGCCCGGCGCGCGCGGCTGGCCATTCACACCGATATATTCCCCCGTCGCCGGATTGACCGGAGCCGATCCGGGCGTCGAGGGCGCGGTGGCGCGCAGCGCGGCGATCGCCTCGGCACCGATCGTGCCCTGCGTCGTCTTTGCCGCCGCCGCATCAAGGGCCGCGGTGTTGCCGTAGGCCGCGGTCGACTGACCGGCGGGCGGCAGCGCGGTCGAACTGACCGGCGCCCCCTGCAGGGCGGCTTCGCGCTGCTGCTGGTAGTTGTTGTAGTCGCCAAAGCCAACGCCCGCCGCCGAATTCGGCACCGAGGGCTCGCAAGCCGCCAGTGTCAGCCCCACCAACACGAACCAGCCCGCATTCCGCATCGCCTGTCTCCTTACCACCATTTTGCCGGTTTCGCGGCAAAGCCCGCGGCGTTTTCCAGCACCAGCGCCTGATTGAGCAGATCGCCCTCTTCCCACGGACGGCCGATCAGCTGCAGCCCCATCGGCAGGCCCTTGGCGTCACACCCCACCGGCACCGAGATCCCCGGCAGACCGGCCAGGTTCACGGTCACGGTGAAGACGTCGTTGAGATACATCTCGACCGGATCGGCATCCTTCATCTCGCCCAGCCCGAAGGCGGACGACGGCGTCGCGGGCGTCAGGATCGAATCGATCCCCGCCGCGAAAGCCTGATCGAAGTCCTGCTTGATCAGCGCCCGCACCCGGCGCGCGCGGTTGTAATAGGCGTCATAGAACCCGGCCGAAAGCACATAGGTGCCGATCATGATGCGGCGCTGCACCTCGGGGCCGAAGCCCTCGGCGCGGGTCTTTTCATACATGTCGACGATGCCCTCGCCCGCCGACAGCTTCGCGCGGTGGCCATAGCGGACACCATCGTACCGGGCCAGGTTCGAGGACGCCTCGGCGGGCGCGATGACGTAATAGGCGGGCAGCGCGTATTTCGTGTGCGGCAGCGAGATTTCGACGATCTCGGCGCCCGCATCCTTCAGCATCGCGGTGCCGTCGGCCCAGAGCTTTTCGATCTCCGCGGGCATGCCCTCCATGCGGTATTCGCGCGGAATGCCGATCTTTTTGCCGCGGATGTCGCCCGTCAGCGCGGCTTCGAAATCCGGCACCGGAATATCGGCGCAGGTCGAATCCTTGGCGTCGTTCGAGGCCATCGTGCCGAGCATGATGGCCGCATCGCGCACCGATTTCGTCATCGGCCCGGCCTGATCGAGCGAGGAGGCAAAGGCGACGACGCCCCAGCGCGAGACGCGGCCATAGGTCGGCTTGATGCCGACGATGCCGGTGAAGGCGGCGGGCTGGCGGATCGAGCCGCCGGTGTCGGTGCCGGTCGCGGCGAGGCACAGATCGGCGGCGACGGCCGCAGCCGAGCCCCCCGACGAGCCGCCCGGCGTCAACTGCCGGTCATCGACCTTCCACGGGCTGACGACGGGGCCATAGCAGGCGGTCTCGTTCGACGAGCCCATCGCGAATTCGTCCATGCTGAGCTTGCCCAGCATCACCGCGCCCGCATCCCAGAGGTTCTGCGTCACGGTCGATTCATATTCCGGCTTGAAGCCCTCGAGAATGCGCGAGGCAGCCTGCGAGGCCACGCCCTTGGTGCAGAACAGGTCCTTGATGCCGAGCGGAATCCCGCACATCGCGGGCGCATCGCCCGCCTTGATCCGGGCATCGGCGGCTTTCGCCTGCGCCAGCGCGATCTCGGGCGTTTTCGCGCAGAAGGCATTCAGCGCGCCCGCGGCGTCGATTTCCGCAAGGCAGGCCTCGGTGATCTCGACCGAGGTCACTTCGCCCTTTTTCAGCGCGTCGCGCGCGGCGGCGATCGTCAGTTTGTTCAGGCTCATTCGACCACCTTCGGCACGGCAAAGAAGCCCTCGCGGGCATCGGGGGCGTTCTTCAGCACGGCGTCGGGATAGTTCCCGTCGCTCACCACATCGGTGCGCCGTTTCAGCCGCATCGGCGTGACCGAGGTCATCGGCTCGATGCCGTCCACGTTCACTTCGTTGAGCTGTTCCATGAAGGTCAGAATGCCCGAGAGCTGCTCGGCCAGTTTCGGCAGGTCGGTTTCGGCCACGCGAATGCGCGCCAGATGCGCCACCTTGCGGGCGGTGTCGATGTCGATGGACATGGGTGACTCCGGTTGACTTGGGCCGGGTTTAGCGTCCGGGGGCGGGTGTTTCAAGCGCAGCTTCCCTTTCAAAGCCTCTGCGCTAGAGTTTGCGGATCAAATGGGAGGCTTTGCGATGAAACTGACATGGCTTGGGCATTCCGGGTTTCGACTTGAGATCGAAAGCGCGGTGATCCTGATCGACCCGTGGCTGAGCGGCAATCCGATGTTCCCGATGGAGCGCCGTGCGGAGGCGCTGGCGGGGGCGACGCATATCCTGCTGACGCATGGGCACGGCGATCATTCCGCCGACACGCTGTCGCTGGCGCGGGAATTGGGCGTTCCGGTCGTCGGCATCTATGACACGATCAGCCATTGGGAAGCGGCCGAGGGGATCGCGGGCGTCGGCTTCAACAAGGGCGGCACGGTGAGTCTCAATGGCGCCAAGGTGACGATGGTGCCCGCCTCGCATTCCTCCTCGATGAGCGGCCCGAATAGTCCGATCTATACGGGCACCGAGTCGGGCTACATGATCGCGGGCGAAGGCCACATGATCTATGTCTCGGGCGACACCGGGATTTCGGCCGAGATGGGCTGGATGGGGGAATATTTCCGCCCCGATATCGGGATTCTGTCCGCAGGCGGGCATTTCACCATGGACATGAAGGCCGCCGCCTGGGCCGCGAAGAAGTATTTCGATTTCAAGGTGGTGGTGCCGTGTCACTACCGCACCTTCCCGCTGCTGGAGCAATCCGCGACGGTGCTGGCCGATGGCTTGCCCGGCGTGCAGGTGATCGAGCCCGAGGTGCTGGTGCCGATCGCGCTTTGACAGCGACGCCGGATCGGGCGGATCAGGAAACGCGAGCAGCGTTTCCCCGCCCGCCGCGCAGCAGTGGCCGCAAGACCATTTGCCCCGCGCCCAACAGAGGTCGGCGCCCGACCCGGTGGGCGAGTAGCGCCCGCCATGGGCGGGGCGGGCGCTGGCCGGTGGCCTTTGGGCCCCCGACCGGCTCGGGGCCAATGTGCCACGCGACCTCGGCGATGGCCTCGGTCAGATATGCGGCACAGCCCGCTTGCAAGCCATCGCATCCGCCTCTATATGAGCCCTTGAGAGGTTGGCGCGGGCGAGCGCCTCGCCAACCCGGTCAGGTCCGGAAGGAAGCAGCCGCAACGAGCCCCGCTTGGGTCGATGTCCAGCCTCTCACCCTTCCCCCCTTTCGCAGCCTCCCCGCCCACGAGATCGGTTGGACGGGATCGGTTTGACTTGCGCGCCCCCGCGCGTAAAGTGGCGCCGAACCGAGGAGACCCCATGACCGACGCCGACAGCCCCGCCGCGACCTCTTCGGGCTATCAGGTCCTTGCCCGCAAATACCGCCCCGCCACCTTCGCCGATCTGATCGGGCAAGAGGCTATGGTGCGCACGCTGAAAAACGCCTTCGCGGCCTCGCGGATCGCGCAGGCCTTCATCATGACCGGCATCCGCGGCACCGGCAAAACCACGACGGCGCGGATCATCGCCAAGGGGCTGAACTGCATCGGCCCCGATGGCAAAGGCCAGCCGACGACCGAGCCCTGCCTTCAATGCGAGCATTGCCGCGCCATCGCCGAGGGCCGTCATGTCGATGTGCTGGAGATGGACGCCGCCTCGCGCACCGGGGTGGGCGACATCCGCGAGATCATCGAAAGCGTGAACTACCGGGCGGCCTCGGCGCGCTACAAGGTCTATATCATCGACGAAGTGCACATGCTCTCGACCTCGGCCTTCAACGCGCTGTTGAAAACGCTCGAAGAACCGCCCGCGCATGTGAAATTCATCTTCGCCACCACCGAGATCCGCAAGGTGCCTGTCACGGTCCTGTCGCGCTGCCAGCGCTTCGATCTGCGCCGGATCGAGCCCGAAGTGATGATCAACCACCTGTCCAAGGTCGCAGCCAAGGAAAGCGCGCAAATCGCGGAAGACGCGCTGGCGCTGATCACGCGGGCGGCCGAAGGCTCGGTGCGCGATGCGATGTCGCTTCTGGATCAGGCGATCAGCCACGGCGCGGGGGAAACCACCGCCGATCAGGTCCGTGCGATGCTCGGCCTTGCCGACCGCGCCCGGGTGCTGGATCTGTTCGACATGATCCTGAAGGGCGATGCGGCCGCCGCGCTGACCGAACTTGGCGCGCAATACAGTGACGGCGCCGATCCGATGGCGGTGTTGCGCGATCTGGCCGAGATCACGCATTGGGTCTCGGTGATCAAGATCACGCCCGAGGCCGCCGAAGACCCGACCGTTCCGCCCGAGGAACGCACCCGCGGTCAGGCGATGGCGCAGGCGATCCCGATGCGGGTGCTGAGCCGCCTGTGGCAGATGTTGCTCAAGGCGATCGAGGAAGTGTCCTCGGCGCCGAATGCGATGATGGCGGCGGAAATGGCGCTCATTCGGCTGACCCATGTCGCCGACCTGCCCGATCCCGAAACGCTGATGCGCAAGGTGATGGCGGGCCCCGGCGCCTCGGGCGGGCATGGCCCGTCGCAAGGCGGCGGGGGTGGTGGCGGTCCGCGCGCGGAAGCCACGACGCGCCACATGATGGGCGGGCGCCCGCTTTCGACCCAAGGCTCGGCGGCGCTGGCGGTCTCGCCCGCAGCCTCCGCACTGGCGAAATACGCGCGGTTTGAAGATGTCGTGGCGCTGATCGGCCGGATGCGCGACGTGAAATTGCTGGTCGAGGTCGAAAAGGGCGTGCGGCTGGTGCATTACGCGCCCGGCCGGATCGAATTCGAACCCGCCCCCGGTGCCCCGCGCGATCTGGCGCAGACCTTGGCGCAGCGGCTGCAGGGCTGGACCGGCGCGCGCTGGGGGGTTTCGGTCGTCTCCGAAGGCGGGGCCGCCACGATCGACGAGAGCCGCAATGCCGCCACCCTTGCCGCCGAGGCAGAAGCGCGGACGGAAAACCGGGTCGTGCAGGCGATCTTCGCCGCCTTCCCGCAGGCCAAGTTCGAAGAAATCGTGCTCTCCGACGCGCTCGAGGCCGAACAGGCCGCCGAGGCCCTGCCCGAGGTCGAGGACGAATGGGATCCGTTCGAGGACGGCTGACCCCCTGCGGCGCCGACTGCCTTGCCCCGACGGCGGGCGATGCTTATCTGTGATCGCGAAACCGATCGGAGGACCACGATGTTCAAGGGACTGGGGCAGCTTGGCGACATGGCCAAGATGATGAAGGCGGCCAAGGAAATGCAGGAGCGGATGCTGACCCTGCAGGAAGATCTGGGCCGGATGATCGTCATTGGCGAAGCGGGCGGCGGTCTGGTCAAGGCTCGCGTCACCGCCAAGGGCGAGCTGACGGGGCTGGAAGTCGACCCGACGATCCTCGTCGCCTCGGAAAAGGAAGTGGTCGAGGATCTGATCGTCGCCGCGGTGAAGGATGCGCAGGCGCGCGCGCAGGACAAGGCAGGCGAGGAACAGCGCAAGCTGATGACCGAGCTTGGTCTGCCTGCCGACATGGGCCTGCCCGGCTGAGATGACGCGCTGAGATGACCGGCCCCCGCGACGAGATCGAGGCGCTGATCGCGCTGATGGCGCGACTGCCGGGGCTTGGCCCCCGCTCGGCCCGTCGCGCGGTGCTGCATCTTCTGCGCAAGCGCGAGGGGCAGATGGCGCCCCTTGCGGCAGCGCTTGCGCGGGTGGCCGAAGCCGCCCGCGACTGCCCCCGCTGCGGCAATATCGCGGTCGGCGTCACCTGCGAGATCTGCGACAGCCCCGCCCGCGCGACGGGCGAGATCTGCGTCGTCGAGGATGTGGCCGACCTCTGGGCGATGGAACGCGGCGGCGCCTTCAAGGGCCGCTATCATGTGCTGGGCGGCACGCTCTCTGCCCTTGACGCGATCGGCCCCGAGGAATTGCGCATTCCGCACCTTATCGCCCGCGTCCGCGACGAGGCGGTCTCCGAGGTGATCCTCGCGCTGAATGCCACGGTCGAGGGGCAGACGACCGCCCATTACATCGCCGAGGCGCTGGAGGGCACGGGGGCGCGCGTGACCTCGCTGGCCCAGGGCGTGCCGATCGGGGGCGAGCTGGATTACCTCGACGACGGCACGATCTCGGCGGCACTGCGGGCAAGGCGGGCCCTCTGATGGGCACGAGCGCGGAAACGGTTGATTTCTTTCTGGAACAGCTCGAGGGCCGCGGCGTCAGCGCGCGCAAGATGTTTGGCGAATACGGCATCTATGCGAGCGGCAAGATGGTGGCGCTGATCTGCGACGACACCCTGTTCGTGCGCCCGATCCCCGAGGCCGCCGCTTACCTTGGCACCCCAGTCGAGGCCCCCCCCTACCCCGGCGCGAAACCGCATTACCGGATCGAGGCCGACCTGTGGGAAGACGCCGACTGGCTTTGGGGCCTGATCGCGCTGATGGCGCGCAGCCTTCCCGAACCAAAGCCGAAAGCGCGTAAACCCGCTAAACCAAAGGAGAATGGTTAACGCCATCGCAAGAAGCATTGATCCCACCCCCCGCCGGGTCTATCAGGGGGAAAAGCTTGCAGCGGGTGTTGCCGATGAACCGCCTATATCACGTTGCTCTCTCGCCCTTTTGCCGCAAGGTGCGGCTGACCTTGGCGGAAAAACGCATCGAGGTCGAACTGGTCGAAGAGCGCTACTGGGAAAAAAGCACCGACTTCCTGCGCCGCAACCCGGCCGGGAAAGTGCCTGTGCTGCGCTATGACAACCGGCTGTTTTCGGAAAGTCAGGCGATCTGCGAATATCTCGACGAGGTGGTGCCGACGCCGCCCCTGATGCCGCGTGACGCCGATGCGCGCTACGAGGTGCGCCGTCTTTGCACCTGGTTCGACGACAAGTTCAACACCGAGGTCACCGCCAAGGTGATGGGCGAACGGGTCTGGAAAAAGGTGCAGAAAAAGGGTTACCCGGACAGCAAGACGGTGAAGGAAGGCCTGGGTGCGATCAAGTATCACATCGATTACATGGCCTGGTTGCTCGACAGCCGCCGCTGGCTGGCGGGCGATGTGATGACCTTGGCCGATTTCGCCGCCGCCGCGCATCTGAGCTGCCTTGACTACATTTCCGACGTGGACTGGCACCGCTCGGAAGCGGTCAAGGAATGGTATGCGAAAATCAAGTCGCGCCCGGCCTTCCGCTCGCTTCTGGCCGATCAGCTGCCCGGCGTGCCGCCCTCGCCGCAATATGCGGAGCTGGATTTCTGAGGCAGGCCGGGGGGCTCTGCCCCCGGACCCCCGAGGTATTTGAGGCAAGATGAAAAGGATGCGTTTCATCTTGCCTCAAATATCTCAGGGGTGAATTTGCCGTCAGGCAAAGAGGGGGCAGCGCCCCCCTGCCCCGGCTGATGGAGGCGCATCTGGACCGTCTGAAGACCCGCCTGATCGAAGAAGCGCTTGCAGTCGGCTTTGCGAAAGCCCGCATCACCCGGCCCGACGCCTGCCCCGATCTGCCCGACCGACTCTCGGCCTTTGTCGAGGCCGGGTATCACGGCCAGATGTCCTGGATGGCCGAGCGGATGGAATGGCGGGGCAACCCGGCCGCGCTATGGCCCGAGGTGCGCTCGGTGATCATGCTTGCCGAGAGCTACAGCCCCGAGGTCGATCCGCGGGACGCCACGCGGCAGGCAGAGCGCGGCGCGATTTCGGTTTACGCGCAGGGCAAGGATTACCACGATCTGGTGAAGCGGCGGCTGAAGCGGCTCGGGCGCTGGCTGATCGAGCAATCGCCCTGCGAGATCAAGGTCTTCGTCGACACGGCTCCGGTGATGGAAAAGCCGCTCGCGCAGGCGGCAGGGCTGGGTTGGCAGGGCAAGCACACCAATCTACTCGCCCGCGATCTGGGCAACTGGGTGTTTCTGGGCGCGATCTTCACCACGCTTGAATTGCCCCCCGACGCGCCCGAGATCAGCCATTGCGGCAGCTGCACCGCCTGTCTGGACGCCTGCCCCACGGGCGCCTTTCCTGCGCCTTATCAAATGGATGCGCGGCGCTGCATTTCCTATCTGACGATCGAGCACCGCGGCCCGGTCGATCCGGCGCTGCGCCCGGGGCTGGGCAACCGGATCTACGGCTGCGACGAGTGTCTGGCCGCCTGCCCCTGGAACAAATTCGCAGCCACCGCGCGCGACATCGGTTACGCGGCGAAACAGGGCACGCCCGCGCTGACCGAGATCCTGGCGCTCGACGATGCCGCCTTTCGCGCACGTTTCGCGGGCAGCCCGGTCAAACGCATCGGCCGCGACCGGATGATCCGCAACGCCCTATATGCGTTGGGAAATTCTGGCCGTCCCGATCTGGCCCATGCCGCCCGCCCGCATCTGAACGACCCCGATCCCGCTGTGGCCGAGGCGGCCGCCTGGGCGCTCGCCCGTCTGGCCCTTTGACTCTTTCTTTCGCGGAACAAAGGCGTAAGGTGGCCGCATGTCTGCCCCCTCACCTGCCGCCAGCCTGCACCCGAACCCGGTTACCGGGATTGCCCTGAAGATCCTCTCGGTTCTTGTCTTCATCGCCATGTCGACGGTGATCAAGGTTCTGGCGCCGCATATTCCGCCGGGCGAAACCGTCTTCTTCCGCTCCTTCTTCGCGATTCCGGTCATTCTGGCCTGGCTTGTGTGGCGGCGCGAGCTTTCGGTCGGGCTGAAGGTGCGCCAGCCGATGGGCCATGTCTGGCGCGGCGTTGCGGGAACGTCGGCGATGGGACTTGGCTTTGCGGGCCTGGCCTTCCTGCCCCTGCCCGAGGTCACGGCGCTGGGCTATGCCGCGCCGCTTCTGACGGTGATTTTCGCCGCGATGTTTCTGGGCGAGGAGGTCCGGGCCTTTCGCCTTTCTGCCGTCGCGCTGGGTCTGGTCGGCGTCTTGATCGTGCTCTGGCCGCGGCTGGGCAGCTTTGAGGGAGCCAACCCGACCGCCACCCTTGGCGCGATGCTGGTGATCATGGGCGCGACCTTTGCGGCGCTCGCGCAGGTTTTCATCCGCAAGATGGTCGCGACCGAGCGCACCTCGGCCATCGTGTTCTGGTTTTCCGTCACCTCGGCGACGCTCTCGCTGATTTCGGTGCCCTTCGGCTGGGTCGCACCCTCCCCCTTTGAGGCGACACTGCTGATTTCCTGCGGATTTCTGGGCGGGCTCGGGCAGATCCTGCTGACCTCCTCCTATCGCTTTGCCGATGCCTCGATCGTGGCGCCGTTCGAATATGTCTCGATGCTCTTCGCGCTTGGCATCGGCTACTGGATGTTTGCCGAAGTGCCGACACTCTGGATGCTGGGCGGCGCGGGGCTGATCATTGCCGCAGGCGTGATGATCATCTGGCGCGAACATGCGCTGGGGCTCGAGCGGCAACGCGCGCGCAAGGCCGTGACCCCGCAAGGTTGAATTTCGCCGGAAATGATCCTGAGCAAAGACTCGGGTCTGATTCTGTGCTAGTCTTATCTCAGATGAAGCGAAGGAGGCTCACATGACCCGTTCCATCATCGACCATGCCGAACAAGCGGCCGAAGGGGCGCGGATGCGGCAATTCCTCGAAATCGATCGGCGTGGCGGCGTGCATCCGGCTGTGGATGCGCTGGTGCGACGTCCGGCGGAACGCTCGGAAGCTAAGGTCCGGGAATTTCTGCGCATCGATCGTGAGGAAGCCCGGAGGGACGAGTGAACCGGACCTTCTGATACCCGGGGGCCGTAGCGGTGACGGGCATGTCTCCGGCGTGCCACCGTAGCGGTGCTATGAAAAAGACCAAGGCGGGCCGTGAGCAGACGGCCCGCCTTGGTCTTTCCGGGGTGTCGCAATCTTTGAACGCACCTACCTTGGCCGCGGCCGTTGACGCGGCCATGCGAGACATCTGCAGCAACCGCCGCCGGGGACCAAAGTCCCCGGCCAGCGCCCGCCCCGCCCATGGCGGGCGCTTCTCGCCCGCCGGGGCTGGCGCTGGCCTCTGATGCGCGCGGGGCAGACGGTCTTGGTGCAAGCGGTGTCCGAACGGGCGGGGAAAGGCGGTGCCTTTCCTGTTCCGCCCGAACCGAGGGGGCAGATTCAGGCCCGCACTAGCTTCTCGTAGCTTTCCGAGATATCGCGGGTCAGCGCGCCGACTTCGAAGTTGAAGTCGCCGATCTGGCCCACCGGGGTCACCTCGGCCGCGGTGCCGGTCAGCCAGCACTGCTCGAAGCCCGCCAGTTCCACCGGCTCGATGTGACGCTCGTGCACGGTGATGCCCTTGCCCTTCAGCATCTCGATCACCGTCTGACGGGTCAGACCGTTCAGGAAGCAATCCGGCAGCGGCGTGTGCACTTCGCCGTTTTTCACGAAGAACACGTTCGCGCCGGTCGCCTCGGCCACATAGCCGCGATAATCCATCATCAGCGCATCCGAGCAGCCCTTGGCCTCGGCGGCGTGCTTCGACATCGTGCAGATCATGTAAAGACCGGCGGCCTTGGCGGCAGACGGGATCGTCTTCGGATCGGGGCGGCGCCATTTCGAGATGTCGAGCTTGGCCCCCTTCATCTTCGCATCGCCGTAATAGTTGCCCCATTCCCAGCCGGCGATCGCCAGACGCACCGGGTTGCGACGGGCCGAGACCCCCATGTCATCGCCCGCGCCGCGCCAGGCGATGGCGCGCACATAGGCGTCCTTCCAGCCGTTCGCGGCCAGCATCGCGTATTTCGCCGCCTCGATCTCTTCCACGCTATAGGGGATTTCGAAATCCAGCAGCTCGGCCGATTTGCGCAGGCGGATCGCATGCTCCACGCCCTTGAAGATCTTGCCGTTGTAGCAGCGCTCGCCCTCGAAGACCGAGGACGCATAGTGCAGCGCATGGGTCAGGATGTGGACCTTGGCGTCGCGCCAGTCGACCAGTTTCCCGTCCATCCAGATCTTGCCGTCACGATCGTCATAAGCCCCGGCCATCACGCCCTCCTTGGCTGCTTCGTTTTCACAAGTTGCGCCATCTAGGTCCGTCCCGGACATAATATTGCGCAAAATCTGCGCTTCGGTAACAATTGATTCTTGGAAAGTCAACAAGGCTGACATAAAGTCGCGCAAAAGCGAGGATCACATGGCCGATACCGGAGCCCCCGGGGGCGAAACGCTCCTGTTTCTGACCGACGAACAGCTGCGCAAGGGCATCGAGGCGATGTTCTTTGCCTATCGCGGCTTCACCGCCGATCCGGACCGGATTCTGGATCAGCACGATTATGGCCGCGCGCATCACCGCGCCATCCACTTCATCAACCGCGAGCCGGGGCTGACGGTGACGACGCTGATCTCGGTGCTGGGCGTGACGAAGCAAAGCCTGAACCGGGTGCTGCGCACGCTGATCGACGATGGTCTGGTGGAAAGCCGGGTCGGGCGGCGCGACAAGCGCGAGCGGCATCTCTATCTGACCGAAAAGGGCGCGGTGCTGGAACGCGAACTGTCCGAGGCGCAACGGGTGCGGATGCGCGCCGCCTATCGCGCGGCGGGGCCGCAGGCGGTGGCGGGCTTCCGTCAGGTGCTCGAAGCGATGATGGACCCGGTGATGCGGCGTCATTACCAGATGCTGAAGGATGGCGCGTGATGCCCGCCCCCTCCACGCCGCATCTGCTGATTGTCGATGATGACGAGCGGATCCGGGGACTTCTGCAGAAGTTCCTGATGCGCAACGGCTTTCTGGTCACCGCCGGGCGCGATGCGGCGCATGCGCGGCGGCTCTTGTCGGGGCTCGAGTTCAATCTGATCGTGCTCGACGTGATGATGCCGGGCGAGGATGGCCTCAGCCTGACCCGCGATCTGCGCACCAAGATGACGACACCGATCCTGCTTTTGACCGCCCGCGGCGAAACCCGCGAGCGGATCGAGGGGTTCGAGGCCGGGGCCGATGACTACCTCGCCAAGCCCTTCGAGCCAAAGGAGCTTCTGCTGCGCATCAATGCGATCTTGCGGCGCGTGCCCGAGGCGGTGACGGCGGGGCCGAAATATCTCACGCTCGGGCAGTTGCGCTACGATCTTGACCGCGGCGAACTCAGCCAGGGCGATCAGCCGGTGCGCCTGACCGCGACGGAAGCGGCGCTGATGCGAATCTTCGCCGCCCATGCGGGCGAGGTGATCGGGCGCACGGAGCTGATCGAGGAACTGGGTCGCGACCGCTCGGCCAGCGCCGAGGAAGGCGCGGGTGACCGGGCCGTCGACGTGCAGATCACCCGTCTGCGCCGCAAGATCGAGCCCGACCCGCGCGAGCCGCGCTACCTGCAGACGGTGCGCGGACTTGGCTACATGCTTGCACCCGATTGAGGCCTGCAAGCCGCTGCCCCAGCGACAAAAAAGCGCGAATCGCCCCGTGCCGCGGCTTTTCGCCTCACCCTCTTGTGAATGTATGCTGGACTGCGGGTTTCCCGGGCGCTAAACGGGCACTGTCCGGCCGCATTCTGTGTGGCCCGCAATGGCGCATCGACTTGAACTTCAAGTTCGGGGAAGGGAGAAGACACGTGTCCCACGCAGAAGACAACGCAGGCACTCGGAGGGATTTCCTCTACCATGCCACCGCCGCCACCGGCGTGGTGGTGACCGGTGCGGCCGTCTGGCCGCTGATCAACCAAATGAACGCTTCGGCTGACGTGAAGGCGCTTGCGTCTATCTTCGTCGACGTCTCGGCGGTCGAAGTGGGCACCCAGCTCACCGTGAAATGGCGCGGCAAGCCGGTGTTCATCCGCCGCCGCGACGAAAAGGACATCGAGCTGGCCCGTTCGGTTCCGCTCGGCGCCCTGCGCGACCAATCGGCCGAGAATGCGAACAAGCCGGGCGCGGAAGCGACCGACGAAAACCGGACCATCCCGGCGTTCGATGGCTCCAACACCGGCGAATGGCTGGTGATGCTCGGCGTTTGCACCCACCTCGGCTGCGTGCCGATGGGCGACAAGTCGGGCGATTTCGGCGGCTGGTTCTGCCCCTGCCACGGCTCGCACTACGATTCGGCGGGCCGCATCCGCAAGGGCCCCGCGCCGCGCAACCTCGACATTCCGGTCGCGGCGTTCACCGACGCTACGACGATCAAGCTGGGCTGAGGGGAAAGACACATGTCCGGAATTCCGCACGACCATTACGAGCCCAAGACGGGCATCGAGAAGTGGCTGCACGACCGCCTGCCGATCGTCGGCCTCGTCTATGACACCATCATGATCCCGACGCCGAAGAACCTGAACTGGTGGTGGATCTGGGGGATCGTCCTCGCCTTCACGCTGGTGCTGCAGATCGTCACCGGCGTCGTGCTGGCGATGCACTACACGCCGCATATCGACATGGCCTTCGCCTCGGTCGAGCACATCATGCGCGACGTGAACGGTGGCTGGGCGATCCGCTACATCCACGCCAACGGCGCGTCGCTGTTCTTCCTCGCCGTCTACATCCACATCTTCCGCGGCCTCTACTACGGTTCGTACAAGGCCCCGCGCGAGATCACCTGGATCGTCGGCATGGTCATCTACCTGCTGATGATGGGCACCGCCTTCATGGGCTACGTGCTGCCGTGGGGCCAGATGTCGTTCTGGGGCGCCACCGTGATCACCGGCCTCTTCGGCGCGATCCCGGGCATCGGGACGTCGATCCAGGCGTGGCTCCTTGGCGGGCCGGCGGTCGACAACGCGACGCTCAACCGCTTCTTCTCGCTGCACTATCTGCTGCCCTTCGTGATTGCGGCCCTCGTCGCCATCCACATCTGGGCCTTCCACACCACCGGCAACAACAACCCGACCGGGGTTGAAGTCCGCCGCACCTCGAAAGCCGATGCCGAAAAGGACACCCTGCCCTTCTGGCCGTATTTCGTGATCAAGGACCTGTTCGCGCTGGCCCTCGTGCTGCTCGGCTTCTTCGCCGTCGTCGCCTACATGCCGAACTTCCTCGGCGAGCCGGACAACTACATCCAGGCCAACCCGCTGCAAACGCCCGCTCACATCGTTCCGGAATGGTACTTCCTGCCGTTCTACGCGATCCTGCGCGCCTTCACCGCGGACGTCTGGGTCGTGATCATCGTGGACAAGCTGACCCTCGGCATCGTCGACGCCAAGTTCTTCGGCGTGATCGCGATGTTCGGTGCGATCCTTGCGATGGCGCTGGCGCCGTGGCTCGACACGTCGAAAGTCCGTTCGGGCGCCTATCGTCCGAAGTTCAAGAAGTGGTTCTGGCTGCTCGTAGCCGACTTCATCCTGCTCGCCTGGGTGGGCGCGATGCCGGCGGCCGAGCCCTATGCGACGATCTCGCTGATCGGGGCCACCTACTGGTTCGCCTACTTCCTCGTGATCCTGCCGCTCCTGGGCGCCACGGAAAAACCGGAACCGATCCCGGCCACGATCGAGGAAGACTTCAACAGCCACTACGGCAACCCGGCCGAGTGAGGAAAGGGAAAGATATCATGAAAAAGATTCTGATCTCTGCCGTTTCCGCCCTGGTTCTCGGTTCCGGCGCGGCACTGGCGAACAACAACGTGCCCGATCATGCCTTCAGCTTCGAAGGGATCTTCGGCAAGTATGACCAGGCGCAGCTGCGTCGCGGCTTCCAGGTCTATTCGGAAGTCTGCTCGGCCTGCCACGGCATGAAGTTCGTGCCGATCCGCACCCTGTCGGATGACGGCGGCCCGCAGCTCGACCCGACGGTCGTGCGCGAATATGCGGCCGGTCTCGACACGATCATCGACAAGGACACGGGCGAAGAGCGGGACCGCAAGGAAACCGACATGTTCCCGACCCGCGTCGGTGACGGCATGGGCCCGGACCTCTCGGTGATGGCCAAGGCGCGTGCGGGCTTCTCGGGCCCGAACGGCACCGGCATGAACCAGCTCTTCAAGGGCATCGGCGGTCCGGAATACATCTACAACTACGTCATCGGTTTCGAAGAAAACCCGGAATGCGCCCCGGACGGGATCGATGGTTACTACTACAACAAGGTCTTCCAGGTGGGCGGCGTGCCGGACACCTGCAAGGACGCCGCCGGCGTGAAGATCACCCACGGCAGCTGGGCGCGCATGCCTCCGCCGCTCGTGGACGATCAGGTGACCTATGAAGACGGCACCAAGGCGACCGTCGATCAGATGGCGCAGGACGTTGCGGCCTTCCTGATGTGGGCGGCCGAGCCGAAGCTCGTCGCGCGCAAGCAGATGGGGATGGTGGCCTTCGTCATGCTCGGCCTGCTGAGCGTGCTGCTCTACCTGACCAACAAGCGTCTGTGGGCGCCCTACAAGGGCCACAAGGCCTGAGATCTGCCGGACACTGAAACCGAAACGCGCCCCACGGGGCGCGTTTTGCATTTCGGGGGTGGGGAAAGGACGGCAGGCTCCGCAGACGGGACGCTCAGGGCATCAGGGTGATCGGCGTGCCATCGGGCACCAGCGCCCAGATCTCGCGCATCTCATCATTGGTGACGCCGATGCAGCCGTCGGTCCAGTCGACAAGCCGGTGCAGCCCGCCCACCGCGCCCCAGCCATTCGGCAGACCGTGGATCATGATGTTGCCGCCCGGGCTCTCCCCCTGCCCCGTCGCCCGCGCCACATCCGCGCGGTCGGGGTAAGAGATATGCAGGCTCAGATAGGCGGCCGACTGCGGGTTGCGCCAGTCGATGCGATAAAGCCCTTCGGGCGTGCGCTCGTCGCCCTCGCGCTGCTTCGGCCCAACGGGATCGGCGCCGAGCGCAATCTCGTAGCTGCGTATCACCTGCCCCGCGCGCAAAAGCTGCAACGCGCGCCGGGATTTCTGCACCACCACCGCATCGGCCCGGGCTTCGGGCACCGCCGGATCGGGCGGCGTAACCCCGCCCAGATGCGCCAGCGCGCGGGTGTAGCCAAAAACCCCGAGCCCCGCCATCGCCAGCACGAGCGGGCCCCAGATCAGGCTTTTGCGCCTCAACTGCGCGCGCCGTAACGGGCCAGAAACATCTCGATCGCGCCCTCGATCACCTGAGCGCGGCGCGCGGCGGGATAATCGCTGACCGCGCCGCAGACAAAGCCATGATAGGCATCGACCTTGCACAATTCGGCAAACTGATCCGCCGCAAGATCGAAATCCTCGATGACGAGCTCGCCCCGGGCGACCGCGCGCTGCAGGTAATCGACCATCCGCGAGCGCACCAGCAACGGCCCCGAGTCGTAGAACTGCAGCCCGAGCGCCGGAAACCGGTCGGTCTCGGCGACGCAGAGCCGATAGGTCTGCAGGCCCAGAGGCGAGGTGATGTAATCGATGAGCTTGTTTGCCGCGTAGCGCAAAACCTCGCGCACGGGTTTGTCGCCCTCGTTGATGAACTGAAGCGCCTCGTCGGCCTGCCGCTGGCACTCGCCGGTCGCAATCGCCATGAACAAGAGCCGCTTGTCCGGAAAATAGCTGTAAAGCGTCGCCTTGGACACCCCCGCCTCGCGGGCGATGTCGTCGACCGAGGCCCCCTCGAACCCGTCGCGCAAAAACACTTTGCGCGCCCCTTCGAGAACCTGATCGAACTTGCGCCCCTTCTTGATACCGACTTGAACCTGCGTCATGAGATGCCCGCCTCCACGGGCGTCTTACCTTAGACCTTGCCCAGAAACCGGGCAAGCTGCGGCGGACCGGAAATCCTCAGTTCTCGTGACGTATCGGAATGTATCGCGCTCTTGCCCCCGTGCCGCGGCGCGTTAGACTGCGGACATGTTCAAATTCCTGACGGGCCTTCTGGCCGATCCGCATCCGAAACCGCTGACCGCGGATGACGCCGACCTTGCGCTGGCGGCGCTTCTGGTGCGGCTGGCGCGGTCGGACGAGCACTATGACGAAGACGAGCGCTTTCATATCGATCAGGTGCTCTCGGCCCGCTCCGGTCTGTCGCACATTGAGGCGGCCGAATTGCGCGCCCGCGCCGAGGCACTTGAGGCCGAGGCTCCCGATACAGTCCGCTTCACACGCGCGCTGAAGGAAAAGATCGCCTACGAGGACCGCATCGGTGTGATCGAGGCGCTCTGGCAAGTGGCCTTGGCCGATGACGCGCGCAACCCCGAGGAGGACGCGCTGATCCGTCTCGCCGCCCGGTTGCTGGGGGTTTCGGATCGCGATTCGGGGCTGGCGCGGCAAAGGGTAGCGGCCGGGCTGCCCTGATTGCAGGCTTTGCCCATTCCCGCGCCATCTGCCTGTGCTTTTGGCGGCTTCCCTTGGGGCAAGCACAACTCGCCCGTTGCATTTGCCCCCGAAATCGCGCCAACTTGACCGACCGGACAAAGAGAAGCCGAAACGTGACCAACAGCCCGACTGCCCCGAGCCCCACTGCGCCCGTCATCGAAATCAGGGACCTGCACAAGAGCTACGGCTCCCTTGAAGTGCTCAAGGGCGTGTCGATCCGCGCCGAACGGGGCACGGTCGTGTCGCTGATCGGCTCGTCCGGGTCCGGCAAATCCACGCTTTTGCGCTGCTGCAATCTGCTCGAGGACAGCCAGTCGGGCGAGGTGATCTTTTCCGGCGAGGCGGTGAAATGGCAGGGCACCGGCCTTGCGCGCCGCCCCTCCGACCGGGCGCAGGTGACGCGGTTTCGCACCAACCTGTCGATGGTGTTCCAGCAGTTCAACCTCTGGAGCCACATGACGATCCTGCAAAACGTCATGGAGGCGCCGGTGACGGTGCTCGGCCGCCCCGCCGCCGAGGTCGAACCGCTCGCCCGCAGCCTGCTGGCCAAGGTCGGCATCGGCGACAAGGCCGACGCCTGGCCTGCGCAGCTGTCGGGCGGTCAGCAGCAACGCGCCGCGATCGCGCGCGCGCTCTGCATGCAGCCGCAAGCGCTTTTGTTCGACGAACCCACCTCGGCGCTCGATCCCGAGCTGCAGCAGGAGGTGGTGAAGGTGATCAAGGATCTGGCCGCCGAACACCGCACGATGATCCTTGTGACGCATGACATGCGGCTTGCGGCCGATGTCTCCGATCACGTCGTCTTCCTGCATCAGGGCCGGATCGAAGAAGAAGGCCCGCCCGAAACGCTGTTCGGTGCGCCGAAATCCGAACGCCTGAAGCAATTCCTGTCGGCAACGCTGCCGGCGTAAAACAAGAACAACAAGACCCCAACCGTGGAGAGAGCCATGAAGAAGCTGATCCTGACCGCCGCAGCCCTGGCGCTGAGCGCGGGCACCGCCTTTGCGGGCGATGTCGTGCGCATGGGCACCGAGGGCGCCTACCCGCCCTACAACTTCATCAACGACAAGGGCGAAGTCGACGGGTTCGAGCGCGAACTGGGCGACACGCTCTGCACCAAGGCCGCACTGAAATGCGAGTGGGTGACGAACGAATGGGACAGCATCATCCCGAACCTGCTCTCGGGCAACTATGACACGATCATCGCCGGGATGAGCATCACCGACGAGCGCAAGCAGACGATCGACTTCACGCAGAACTACATCCCGCCGGCGGCCTCGGCCTATGCGGCGAAATCGGCGGATGCGAACCTGAAGGGCGTCGTGGCCGCGCAGGTCGGCACGATCCAGGCGGATTACGTCGCCAAATCGGGCGCGACGCTCCTCGAATTCCCGACGCTCGACGACACGATCGCGGCGGTGAAGAACGGCGAGGCCGATGCGGTCTTTGCCGACAAGGACGCGATCAAGCCCTTCGTGACCGAAGGCGGAGAGCTGGTCTGGTCGGGCCCGGATGTGCCGCTGGGCGGCGGCGTCGGCATCGGCCTGCGCAAGTCGGACACCGAACTGAAGGCGAAATTCGACGCCGTGATCACCGCGATGAAAGCCGATGGCTCGCTCAATGCGATGATCAAGAAGTGGTTCGGCGAAGACTCGCAAGTGTTCTGAGATCAGGCCTCCGGCGGGCGTATTTGAGCCAAGAAAAAGCAGCCGTTTTTTCCTGGCAAAAATACGCCCCCGCCGGAGGCGCCCTTTCCCATGTTTGACAGCTGCGCCGATCCGAAATCCCTCGAGGGCCTTGCCTGGGCTCTGTGCTACCTGACCACAGGCAAGCATCTGCTTTTCTATGGCTCGTTCTTCGTGGTTCTGGCGTTGATGCTGATCGTGGCGCCGATTGCGCTCGCCTTCGGCTTTGGTGGCGCGATTGCCGCGCGCTCGCCCATCCTGCCGCTGCGCCTGTTCGGCAAGGCCTATACGGCGATGGTGCGCGGCATCCCCGATATCGTCTTCTTCCTGTTCGTCCCGGTCGCGATGGATCAGGGGCTCGAATATCTGCGCTATCTCTACAAATGCCCGCATGACGGCACGCCGGTCTGGGCGAACAACGAATTCAACGTCTGCGCTGCTGCAAAACTACCGCTCTCGACGGCGCCGCAGATCTGGCACGAGGTCTATGGCTTCTTCCTCGCCGTCATCGCCTTTTCGATCGTCTTTGGCGCCTTTGCCGCGAACGTGCTTTATGGCGCGATGAATGCCGTGCCAAAGGCGCAGCTGGAAACGGCCGAGGCTTACGGCATGACCACCGCGCAGGTGCGTCGGCGCATCCTCATTCCGCAGATGTGGACCTATGCGCTGCCGGGCCTGTCGAACCTCTGGATGATCCTGATCAAGGCGACGCCGCTTTTGTTCCTGCTCGGCGTCGAGGATATCGTCTATTGGGCGCGCGAACTCGGTGCCACGAAATCGGCCCTTTACGACTTCCCGCACGGCGACTGGCGCGTGTGGTATGTGCTGGCGCTGCTTTGCTATTACCTTGGCATGACCAAGGTTTCGGAAATCGTGCTGGACCGGGTGACCAGCCGTCTGTCCAAGGGTCAGGCGACGATGGCGGGCGAAGCGCAACGGAAGGCCGCGGCATGAGCGACAGCTGCACCCAGATCATCGCGGATTACGCCTTTCGTTCGCTCGGCTATGGCGAGCGCATGCTGCCGCGGTCCGATTTCACGCTCTGCCACGAGTTCACGCTGATCGGCTCGGGGCTGATCTGGAACGTCTATTTCGGCACCCTCGCGCTTGTGTTCGGCTTCTTCTTCGCCACGGCGCTGGCGCTGGCGAAAGCCTCCTCGAACGGCTGGCTACGCCGCCCGGCGGAAGGGTTCATCTTCGTCTTCCGCGGCTCGCCGCTCTTCATCCAGTTCTTCCTCGCCTACGAGCTTCTGGTGCAGCTGCCGAAGACCGGCATCACCCTTGGCGGGCTGCTCATCCCGACCGACTGGACCACCTCGGCCTGGGCGGGGGCGCTTTTGGTGCTGTTCCTCAACACCTCGGCCTATTCGGCGGAAATCTTTCACGGCGCGCTGATGGCGGTGCCGAAGGGCGATATCGAGGCCGCCGACGCCTACGGCCTGACCGGCTGGCAGAAGTTCCGCCGCATCCTGTGGCCGACGACGCTGCGGCTGGCCTGGCCCGCCTATACCAACGAAGCGATCTTCCTGTTCCACGCGACGACGATCGTCTTCTTCTCCGGTTTTCCGGCGTATCAGCAGCGCGGCGACGCGCTCTATTACGCCAAGTTCTTCGCGGACAAGACTTTCAACCCATTCATCCCCTACCCGATCACCGCCTTCTACTTCATCCTGCTCACGTTGACGCTGATCGGGTTGTTCGGGATGATCAACCGCCGTCTGAACCGGCATCTCCCGGGGCAATCCCGCCCCAAGCTCAGGATCAGGCCGCAAATCATCAGGTGAGGACATGGACTGGCTGAAGGAGCATCCCGAGGTGCGCACCATTCGCGTGGCTGCTGCGGACCTCAACGGGGTGGCAAGGGGTAAGCGCATACCCGCACGTTTCGCAAGCAAGGTTTTTTCCGAGGGAACACGATTTCCATTCTCGGTGATGAACCTCGACATCTGGGGCGAGGACATCGAGGAAAGTCCGCTGGTCTTCGAGACCGGCGACTGCGATGGCCTGCTGCGCCCGACCGAGAGGGGCTTCATGCCGATGCCCTGGCTCGAGGCCCCCACCGCGCTGTTGCCGATCTGGATGTTCCACATGGACGGCCGCCCCTATTCGGGCGATCCGCGGCAGGCGCTCGCAAGGGTCAAGGACCGCTACACCGAAAAGGGCCTGACGCCCGTGGTGGCGACGGAACTTGAATTCTTCCTGATCGACGATTCCGGCACGAAGCTGCGCGTGCCGCCCTCGCCCCGCTCCGGCAAGCGCCGAACCGGCGGCGAGATCCTGAGCCTGCGGGCGCTCGATGCCTTCGATGGCTTCTTCACCGCGCTTTACGAGGCCTGCGAGGTGATGGACATTCCTGCGGATACGGCGATTTCGGAAGCCGGTCCGGGGCAGTTCGAGATCAACCTGATGCATCAGGCCGATCCGCTGAAGGCCGCGGATGATACGTGGCTCTTCAAGATGCTCGTCAAGGGTCTGGCGCGGCAGCATGGCTTTGCCGCCTCGTTCATGGCCAAGCCCTATGACCTGTGGTCGGGCAACGGGATGCACACGCATTTCTCGATCCTTGATGCGCAGGGCGAGAACATCTTCAACGATGGCACCGAAAAGGGCTCGGATGCGCTGCGCTCGGCCGTGGCGGGCTGTCTGGCCGCCCTGCCCGGCTCGACGCTGATCTTTGCGCCGCATCAGAACAGCTTCGCGCGGCTCGTGCCGAACGCCCATGCGCCCACGGGCATCGGCTGGGCCTATGAAAACCGCACCGCGGCGCTGCGGATCCCGTCTTCGGGGCCGTCGGCGCGGCGGATCGAGCATCGGGTGGCGGGGGGTGACGTGAACCCCTATCTGATGATCGCGGCGATTCTGGGCGCGGCGCTGGTGGGCCTCGAGGACAAGATGGTCCCCGACGAGCCGATCGTCGGCAATGCCTATGCGCAATATCTGCCGCAGCTGCCGGCGACGTGGAATCTGGCGATCAACCAGTTCGACAGCTGCCCGCTGATCAAGCGCATCTTCGAGGAAGAACTGATCGAGAACTTCCTGATGACCAAGCGTCAGGAGATCCACTACATGGCGGAACTTTCCGAGGAAGAGCAGACCGAGCTTTACCTCGACACCGTCTGAGAAAGGCCGGGGGGCGCAAGCCCCCCGGACCCCCTGCGCGTATTTCGACCAAGAAAAAGGCAGCCGCTTTGACTTTTGATCAAATATCCGAGGGGGCACCCAAGGGGCCATCGGCCCCCCTTGCCCGGGTCGCGCCGCAGGGCTACGCTTGAGCCACCCAATCACGAGACTTTCATGCGTATCGGCATCTTGCAGACCGGCCAGTCCCCCGACGTATTGCGGGGGGAGGCAGGTGATTATCCCGACATGTTCGTGGCGCTTTTGCGCGATCACGGGCTAACGTTCCAGACCTTCAATGTCGAGGCGATGGCGTTTCCCGCCTCGGTCCATGACTGCGAGGGCTGGCTGATCACCGGCTCGCGGCATGGCGCCTATGAGAGCCATCCGTTCATTCAGCCGCTCGAAGCCTTCATCCGCGACGTGATCGCGGCAAAGGTGCCGATGGTGGGCATCTGTTTTGGCCATCAGATCATCGCGCAGGCGATGGGCGGCAAGGTCGAACGGTTTCCCGGCGGCTGGGCCGTCGGCCCGCAAGTCTATGATTTCGGAGGCGATCCGGTCACGCTGAACGCCTGGCACCGCGATCAGGTGACAGTGCGCCCCGAGGCGGCGCAGGTCATCGCCTGCAACGACTTTTGCGAAAACGCGGCGCTCGTTTACGGCGAGACAGCGCTGACGATTCAGGCCCATCCCGAATTCCGCGATGCCTTTGTCGAAGGGCTGATGGCGACACGCGGCCCGGGTCTGGTGCCCGATCCGCTGATGGCCTCGGCCCGTGCGAAAATGGCTGAGGGCAAGGGCACCGATTCCGCCCGCATGGCCGACCGGATCGCCGATTTCTTTCTGAAACGAGGCTGACCATGGCTCCCGCGCCGATGCCCTGCGTGTCCCCCTTCACCGCACCTGTGGTGATGGAAGGGCGGCGCGCGGCGGCGGCGCATCGCAAGCCGATCCTGACCGGCTGTGCCGATCCCGAATTCTTCTCCGAAGGCGTGCCACTTGCCCGCCTGATGCCAGACCCCGAGGCGTGACTTTCCGACTTCCCCGAAACATTTTGGAAAGCGAAAGACATGTCACGCAAATCCCCGGACTGGACCGCCCTTATCCCGAAAGCCGCCCGCGACTACATCGCCGGGCGTCGCCTGGACGAAGTGGAATGCATCGTTGCCGATATCGCGGGCGTTGCCCGCGGCAAGGCCATGCCCGCCTCGAAATTCGCCTATCAGGACCGCTTCTACCTGCCGAATTCGATCTTTTTGCAGACGATCACCGGCGAATGGGCCGACAACCCGATGGGCGCCTTCACCGAGCCCGACATGGTGCTGACGCCCGACTGGACCACCACCTCGGCCGCGCCCTGGACCGCCGATATCACGCTGCAGGTGATCCACGACGTCTTTGACCAGAGCGGCGAGCCGATGCCTGTGGCCCCGCGCAACGTGCTCAAGCGCATCGTCGCGCTTTACGAGGCCGAGGGCTGGAAACCGATCGTCGCCCCCGAGATGGAATTCTTCCTTGTTGCGCGGAACCTTGACCCGAACCAGCCGATCATCCCGCCGATGGGGCGCTCGGGTCGCCGGGCGGCGGCGAAACAGGCCTATTCGATGAGCGCCGTCGATGAATATGGCAAGGTGATCGACGACATCTACGACTTCGCCGAAGCGCAGGGCTTCGAGATCGACGGCATCCTGCAGGAGGGCGGCGCAGGTCAGGTCGAAATCAACCTCGCCCACGGCGATCCGGTGGCGCTGGCGGACCAGATCTTCTACTTCAAGCGGCTGATCCGCGAAGCCGCGCTGCGCCACGATTGCTTCGCCACCTTCATGGCGAAACCGATCGAGGGTGAACCCGGCTCGGCCATGCACATCCACCAGTCGGTGATCGATGCGAAGACCGGGCGGAACATCTTCTCGAACCCCGATGGCGGCGAGAGCGAGCAGTTCCTGCATTTCATCGCCGGGATGCAGACGCATCTGCCCGCGGTGGTGGCGCTGCTGGCGCCTTACGTGAACAGCTATCGCCGTTACGTTCCGGATTTCGCCGCCCCGATCAACATCGAATGGGGCCGCGACAACCGCACGACCGGGCTGCGCGTGCCGATCTCGGACCCTGCGGGGCGGCGACTGGAAAACCGTCTGGCCGGAATGGATTGCAACCCCTATCTGGGCCTCGCCGCCTCGATGGTCTGCGGCTATCTGGGGCTGAAGGAAAAGAAGATGCCACGGGCGGAATGTCAGGGCGACGCCTATATGGGCGAGACCGACCTGCCCTTCAATCTGGGCGACGCGCTCGATCTGTTTTCCGACAGCGCGCCGGTGCGCGAGGCGCTCGGCATCGAGTTCTGCACTGTCTACGAGGCGGTCAAGCGCAACGAATACAAGGAATTCCTGCAGGTCATCAGCCCGTGGGAGCGCGAACACCTTCTGCTGAACGTGTGACGCATGGATCTGTTGCATGTGAATGACCGGGCGGGGGAATACCCCGCCAGCTTCTACGCATCCACCCGCGATCCCGCGCCCGAGCGGCCCGCGTTGCGGGGCGAACAGCGGGCCGATGTCTGCGTCGTCGGCGGCGGGTATACGGGCTTGTCGGCCGCCCTGCATCTGGCGCGCGCAGGCCGCAAGGTCGTCGTGCTGGAAGCACATAGGGCGGGCTTTGGAGCCTCTGGCCGCAACGGCGGGCAGATCGGCTCGGGGCAGCGGCTCGATGTCGGAACGCTGGAGAAGATGGTCGGCAAGGCCACGGCGAGGCGGCTGTGGGACATGGCCGAGGAGGCCAAGGCGCTGACCTATGCGCTTGCCGATCAGGCGGGCGTGCCGACGCATCGCGGCGTCGCGCATCTGGGGCGCAAGCGCTCCGAAGTCGCGTGGCTGCACGAGGAGGCAGACCATCTGGCCACCCATTACGGCTATGATCAGATCGAGACGCTCGACAAGGCCGCGGCGCAGGCGCTGGTGCCCTCGCCCGTCTATACCGGCGGCGATCTGGACCATGGTGCCGGGCATGTGCATCCGCTGAACCTGTGCCTTGGCCTCGCGCGTCTGGCCGAGGCGGCGGGCGCGGTGATCTACGAGCGCTCGGCGGTGGTGAAGATCAACCACGGCCAAGCGGCGGGGGCGAAAAGCCGGATCGAGACCGACGCGGGCGTCGTGATCGCCGATCACGTGGTGCTGGGCGCGAATGGCTACCTTGACCGGCTGGAACCGCAGATCGCCGCGCGGGTGATGCCGATCAACAATTACATCGTCGCCACCGAGCCTTTGGGCGAGCGCGTGCGCGAGGTGCTGACGCGCGACATCGCCGCTCATGATCTGAAGTTCGTCGTCAACTACTGGCGTCTGCACGAAGATCGGCTGATCTTCGGCGGCGGCGAGACGGTCAGCTACCGCTTTCCCGCCGATATCGCGGCGAAGGTGCGCAAACCTTTGGAAGAGGTCTATCCGCAGCTGAAAGGCGTGAAATTCACCCATGCCTGGGGTGGCACGCTGGCCATCACCGTGAACCGGATGCCCTGCTTCCGGCGCCCGGCGCCGAATTGCCTCTCGGCTTCGGGCTATTCCGGGCATGGGGTGGCGCTCTCGATCCATGCGGGGAAACTCATGGCCGAGGCGATCACCGCCACGGGCGACGGGTTTGACGTGATGGCGAGCCTGCCGCAGCCCGCCTTCCCGGGGGGGATGGCGCTGCGGTTTCCGCTGCTGCTGGCGGGGATGACGTGGTTTTCGCTACGCGATCGGCTGGGCGTCTAGGCGGCGCTTGGCCGCGTCGCGAAACTTTCACTTGGCGCGCGCGGGGCACAGGTCTAAAGCGTTGCTGAATGTCACATTCAGGAAAGCTGAACATGCCCCGCGACGGCCAGACCCCTCCGAATTGCTATGATGCCGAACCGATCCCCGAGGCCGCCCGCGCCGAGATCGAACGGCTGCTCGCGACCGGGGACCTGTTCCGCTACACCTCGGAGAACGCGCCGGTCGCGAAACTGGAAGCCGAATTCGCCGAATTGTTGGGGGTACGCTACGCGGTCTGCGTCGCGTCCTGCTCGGCGGCGCTGTTCCTGTCGCTGAAGGCGCTTGACCTGCCGCGCGGCGCCCGCGTGCTGGTGCCCGCCTTCACCTTTGCCGCCGTGCCCTCCTCGATCGTGCATGCCGATTGCGAGCCGGTGCTGGTCGAAGTGGGGTCGAACTTCCGCATTGATCTGGATGACTTCCGCGCCAAATTCGACGACACGATCGCGGCGGTGATGATCAGCCACATGCGCGGCCACACCTCGGACATGGACGTGATCATGGAACTGGCCAACGCGAAAGGCGTGCCGGTGATCGAGGATGCGGCGCACAGCTTGGGCACGCTCTGGCACGGCAAGAAGATCGGCACGATCGGCAAGATCGGCTGCTTCAGCTTCCAGAGCTACAAGATGGTGAACGCGGGCGAAGGCGGCGTGCTGGTGACGGACGATCCGGAACTGGCGGCGCGGGCGATCATCATGTCGGGGGCCTACGAGCATAACTGGAAGAAGCACCCGGGCCTGCAGAACAGCTTCGTGCATTGGCAAAACAAGCTGCCGCTTTACAATACGCGGATGCAGAACCTGTCGGCCGCGGTGATCCGCCCGCAGCTGCCCGAGCTGGATCGGCGTGTCACGGCGGGGCTGGAGAACCACGACTATGTCGCGGAAAAGCTGAACGAAAGCCCGTGGCTTGATGTGCCGCCGCCGCTTGCCCCCGAAACCCGCGCCCCTGACAGCCTGCAATTCAATCTGGTGGGCGACTGGACCGATGCGGAGGCGATCCGGCTGCAGGACGAGGCGAAATCCCGCGGCGTCGGCGTGCAGGTTTTCGGGCTTTCCCCCGACAATGCCCGCGCCTTCTGGAACTGGCAGTTCCTGGGCGAACAGCCCGATCTGCCGAAGACCCGCGCGATGCTGATGCGCGCCTGCGACACCCGCCTGCCCGCGCGGCTCACCCGCCCCGAGCTTGATTTCATCGCCTCCGCCATCGTCGAAGCCGCCGCGGCAGTCAAAGGCTGACACCGCGCCGCCCCGGTCTAGCGGGGCGAAAGAGCGTATTTGGGCCAAGAAAAAACCTCGGGCTTTTTCTTGGGAAAAATACGCTGGGGGATTGGGGGGCAACGCCCCCCTGCCTCACATCCCCAGACGCGCGATCTCGATTTTCGGGCAGCGGTCCATCACCACCAGCTTGCCCGCTGCCCGCGCCCGTTCAGCCGCCTCGGCGTGGATCACCCCCAGCTGCAGCCAGAGCACGCCCGCCTCGGGGCGATGGGTCAGCATCTGCGCGACAATGTCCGGCACGGCCTCGGGCGCGCGGAAGACATCGACCATGTCGATCGCGATATCGGAGGGGATCGCGACCAGATCGGGATAGATCGTCTCGCCCAGCGCCACCTGCCCGGCCAGCCCCGGATTGACGGGAATCACCCGATAGCCGCGCGCCTGCAGGAAGGCCGCCACCCCGTGCGAGGGGCGGTCGGGCTTGGCGGAAAAGCCCAAGACGGCAATCGTGCGGACCCGGGACAGGATCTCGCGCAGCTCGGCATCGGTCATCAGCGCCTCCGGTCAAGAAAAAGCGCCCGGACCACAGGGGGCACCGGGCGCATGAGTGCGGAACGAGGGACAGTGACAGTCGACGCGGAGGTTCCAATGCCGCGCCCGATAAGTGAGACATAGGGATGTAAAGGCCGCGTTAAAGGGTCGCAGAAAAAGATTCCGCAAGGATCGCCCTTTCGTGATCTCACGCCCCGCCCCGACCGGAGCTTGCCGCGTAAAGCGCGACCGCCGCCGCGTTCGAGACGTTGAGCGAGCCGAAGGCCCCGCCAAACGGGATCCGCACCAGATGATCGCAGGTCTCGCGGGTCTTTTCGCGCAGCCCCGGCCCCTCGGCGCCCAGAACGATGGCCACGGGGCGCGTGCCGACCTCGGCCAGCCCCTCGGCCAGCGTCATCGTCGCCTCGCCGGCGAGACCGATGAGCACATAGCCCATGTCGCGCAGCTCGCCCATCGCATCGGCCAGATTGGTGATGCGCAGATAGGGCTGCCGTTCCAGCGCGCCCGAGGCGGTTTTGGCCAAAGCCCCGGTTTCCGGCGCGGAATGGCGCGCGGGCGCGACGACGGCACGGGCGCCGAACACCTCGGCCGAGCGCAGGATCGCGCCGACGTTATGCGGATCGGTGACGCGATCAAGCAGCACGACCAAGGGCAGCCCCTCGCCCGTCAGCGCCACATCGGCGAGCTTGCCCCAGTCGAGCGGCTTCACCTCGAGCGCCGCGCCCTGATGCACCTGATCGGGACCAAGCGGCACTTGCGTGTCGAACTTGCGCGGCTCGAGGATCTCGGGCTCCAGCCCACCCGCCGCGATCGCCTCGCCAAGCTTGTCGGCGGCGTTCTTCGTCAGCACCAGCCGCAGCTTGACCCGGGCCGGGTTCATCAGCGCATCGCGCACCGCATGCAGACCGAAAAGCCACAGCGTTTCCGCCGCCGCCGCCCGCTTGGCGCGTTCCTTTTCGATCACCCATTCCGGTTTCTTCATCTTGCTCTCCCGTTTCGATCTCTCTGCGCTGCGGGGCTCCTTTTGGCAAGAGGGCGCGAAAATGCTGCTTGACGCCCCCGGCCCCCTTCGTTACATCGCCCCACGTCGGGTGACGAGCTGCAAGGTGCGGCAGCGGACTGTAACTCCGCCGGGGAGACCCACGCCTGGTTCGATTCCAGGGTCACCCACCACTTCCCAACAAGTGGTGATGATACCGACAAGGCCCGCTTGTGCGGCCCGCAAATCCCGCTAGTGTGACGCCACCAAGATCAGTAGCCGCGGGCAAAATGCAGCCGAATTACAACGTCTTCTTCGTCGTGCAGGCGGGGCGTCTCGAATATGAGGCGATGATCTTCGCGGCCTCGTTCCGCGCCACCAACCCCGATTTCAAGGGACGGCTGATCGCGGCGGAACCGTCCGGTGCGAAATGGTCCACGCCGGTGGCGATCTCGGACCCGGTGCGGCGCTTCCTGCTGGATCACGGCGTCGAAATCATCCCCTTCGACAACCAGCACTTCGGCGAAAGCTATCCGCACGGCAACAAGATCGAGGCGATGGCCGCCCTGCCCGCGGAGCCCTTCGTCTTTTTCGACACCGACACGCTGTTTCTGGGACCGCTTGCGCAGGTGGGGTTCGATTTCAACCGCCCCTCGGCCTCGATGCGGCGCGAGGGCACCTGGCCCGAGCCGCAGCTTTACGGCGCCGATTACACCACGATCTGGAAGAGCCTTTACGACAAGTTCGGGCTCGATTTCGAAAGCTCGCTGGATCAAAGCCAGTATGACGACTACTGGCAGCGCTATCTTTACTTCAACGCGGGCTGGTTCTTTGGCGCCGATGCACAGGCCTTCGGCAAGCGCTTCCTGCATTACGCCCATGCGATCCGCTGGGACACGCCCGATGAACTGGCGAGCCAGTCGCTCGACCCGTGGCTCGATCAGGTGGCGCTGCCGCTCGTCATTCACAGTTTCAGCGGCGGGCGTCCGGGGCCCGAGCTGGCGGGGCTCGATGGTGCAGTGAGCTGCCATTACCGCGCCCTGCCACTGCTTTATGCGCGCGAAAGCGATGCCGTCGTCGCCCAGCTCGAAGCAATCTGTGCACCGCAGCCGGTCAAGCGCATCCTGCGCCTTTACGAACCGGCAAAGAAGCTGATCTATCAACGCAAGGGTTTGAAACTGCGCGTGAAATTCGACCGCAACGCGCTGCCGCGGCGCGAGTCGATGCTGCGCAACGCGATCAAGCGCGAGAAACTCTGGCTGCGCTGACGAAAGAGCCGCGAAGTGTGCCGCTCGGACACCACCGGCTTCGGCGCACTTGGCGGGCAAGTGCCCACATCGGCGAAAACGAATGTGTTTGAAGGGGCACGGGCAGGCGGATAGGCTCGCCCGCGACCATTCAGGGAGACCCCGATGACCGACCATTCCTTCGACACGCTGCAGATCCACGCAGGCGCGGCGCCCGACCCGGCAACCGGCGCGCGGCAGGTGCCGATCTACCAGACCACCTCTTATGTCTTCAAGGACGCCGACCATGCGGCGCGCCTGTTCGGGCTGCAGGAAGTGGGCTACATCTATTCGCGTCTGACCAACCCGACGGTTTCGGCGCTGGCCGCGCGCGTCGCCGCGCTGGAAGGCGGCGTCGGCGCCGTCTGCTGCTCCTCCGGCCATGCGGCGCAGATCATGGCGCTCTTTCCGCTGATGGGGCCGGGGCTGAACATCGTCGCCTCGACCCGGCTTTACGGCGGCACGATCACCCAGTTCAGCCAGACGATCAAACGCTTCGGCTGGTCCTGCACCTTCGTCGATTTCGACGATCTGGCGGCGCTCGAGGCCGCGGTGGATGACAACACCCGGGCGATCTTCTGCGAATCGATCTCGAACCCGGGCGGTTACATCACCGACCTGCCCGCCGTCGCCGCGGTGGCGAACAAGGTCGGCCTGCCGCTCATTGTCGACAACACGCTGGCCTCGCCCTATCTGTGCCGCCCGATCGAGCACGGTGCGACGCTCGTTGTCCATTCCGCCACGAAATACCTGACCGGCAACGGCACGGTGACCGGCGGCGTGATCGTCGATTCGGGCAAGTTCGACTGGTCGGCCTCGGGCAAATTCCCCAGCCTTTCGGCGCCGGAACCGGCCTATCACGGGCTGAAATTCCACGAGGCGCTGGGGCCGATGGCCTTCACCTTCCATTCGATCGCGGTCGGGCTGCGCGATCTGGGCATGACGATGAACCCGCAGGGCGCGCATTACACGCTGATGGGGATCGAAACCCTCAGCCTGCGCATGGAGAAGCACGTCGCCAATGCGAAAGCGGTGGCGGAATGGCTGGCGAACGATCCGCGGATCGAATTCGTCACCTGGGCCGGGCTGCCGTCCTCGCCCTGGCATGAACGCGCGACCCGGCTTTGCCCGAAGGGGGCGGGCGCGCTCTTTACCGTCGCGGTCAAGGGCGGCTATGAGTCCTGCGTGAAACTTGTGAACAATCTCAAGCTGTTCAGCCATGTGGCCAATCTTGGGGATGCGCGCTCGCTGATCATTCATTCGGCCTCGACCACGCACCGCCAACTGACCGAAGAACAACAGATCAAGGCGGGCGCGGCGCCGAATGTGGTGCGGCTCTCGATCGGCATCGAGAATGCCGCCGATCTGATCGCCGATCTCGATCAGGCGCTGGCCGCCGCCACCGCCTGAGCCACTGCAGCGAAAAGCCGCCCTCACAATCTGGTGGGCGGCTTTTCATGCGCGGTTTTCTGCTTTACCTAGATTTCAGCGTTGCGGTGCCGGTATCGGCGCCTCTGTCCATGTGTTACTGCTGCGGCGCCCGGTTGGGCCCCCCTGCCCCCTGTGTTGAATCCAAGGCATGAAACCGAACTTCGCCCTCAATCTCTCGCATGACGGTATCGGACTGCTTCACCGCGGTAAAAGCGGCTGGGAGCTGGTGGGCGAAGTGGCGCTGGACGCGCCCGATTTCGGCGAACGCCTGACCGCGCTGCGGCGCGCGGCGAAATCCCGTGCGCCCGAGGGGGTGACCTCGAAGATCGTCGTTCCGGCATCGCAGATCCTTTATACCGAAGTCGAGGCCCCCGGCCCGCAATCGGCGGTGCGGCGCAAGCAGATCGCCGCGGCGCTGGAGGGGATGACCCCCTACGAGGTCGCGGAGCTGGTCTTCGACTGGTCCGGTCAGGGAGAGGTGGTGCAGGTCGCCGTCGTCGCCCGCGAGACACTGGCCGAGGCCGAGGCCTTTGCGGATGACTGCGGGTTCTGCCCGGTCTCCTTCGTGGCGGCCCCCGATCCCGCGTCTTTCGACGGCGAGCCGTGGTTCGGCATTACCTCGATGGCACCCGCGCATCTGCCGCAGGGCGCACGGATCGAACGCGACGAGGCGGCGCTGCCGCTGAACCTGATTCTGGGCAGTGTCGCGACAGCCGCGCCGACCGAAGCCGCAGAAGACATTCCGGCGCCGGAACTGCACCTGCCGCCCGCGGTGGCGCAGGCCCCCGAACCCGCCCCCGCCCCAATTCCCGAACCGATGCCGGAACAGGCTCCCGTCGTCGAGGTCGCGCCCGAACCTGTCGCAGAGCAGCTTTACGAGGCGCCCCCCGTTGCCGCAGAGGCGGAACCGGTCGAAGCGCCCGAGACCACCGTGCTCGCACCCGCAAACGAGGCTGAGCCTGTCACAGAGGCCGTGCCCCCCGTTGCGGAAGATCCGCCCGCACTCCCCCCCGCCGCGCAGAATGTCCCCGAGGCAGAAGCACAAGCCGAGGTGGTGGCGGAGCAGCCTGCCGAAGCCCCGACCCCGGCAATAGCTGCGCGCGAAAGCGCCGAGTTGCTGGCGGCGCTTGATGGGGACCGGCCGAGCGGCTTCGACACCGTCCCGTCCTCGACGATCACAATGACCGACACCGCCGCGGCAAGTGTCCCCGCCCGCGACGAGGCGGCGCGCAAACCGCTGCCCGGAGCGGCGCGTCCGGGGGCGCAGGGCAAGGGCCGTCCGGGTGGACAGGCGGGCGCACGTCAAGGTCAGGGCGGGCAAAAACCCGTCCAGCGCAAGCCGCTGGAAGCCGGGGCCGAACGTCCCGGTGCCGCGAGCCTTGGCGCAACCGAGCCGCGGATCGAAGCACCGCGCGCCCCGCAGCAATCGACCCCGCAGCAGCCGAATCCGATGCTTGCGGCGCGCGACAGCGAGGCCGCGGCCGACAAGCTGCAAAAGGTGGTCGAGGACAGCCGTCGTCTGGCGGCTCTGGGCACTGCCGCTCTGGGCGCAACCGCGGGCAAGGTGATCGCCAAGGCGCAGGACATGCGCCCGAAGGTCGAAATCCCGAGCCGCAGCCCCGCACCGGGTCAACCCGAGGTGATCCCCTCGACCGCGCGCGGCAAGACCGTCATCGGCGGACGCGAGGCGGACAAGATCGGCGGCAAACCGAAATACATGGGCGTCTCGCTGGTGGGGGGGCTGGTGGCCTTCCTCGTCATTGCCGCGCTGTGGTCGAGCTTCCTGATCGAGCCGGAAACGACGACGCCTGCGAGCAGCCCCGAGACCGCCAGCGCGCCGCCGACGACGACAGCTCCGGCCACAGCGCCGCTCGCGGCGATGCAGGACGCGCCAGCGATGAGCCTTTCGGATGCCGAGGCAAAGGCGCAGGCGGCGCAGAAACCGACCCCGCCCGCGGCCCCGCCTGCCGCCACCCCGCCCGAGGCAACGCCTGCGCCGCAAGCGACCGTGTCGACATCGCAGGTGACGCTGCCCGATTTGCCGAAACTGCCGCCGGTCTCCACGAAGCCGACTGAAAAGCCCGCGCTGCCGACCGCCGCCGCGCCGAGCGTTGCGGCCACTCCCGAAACGGCGCCCGCCGCACCGCCGGTGGCCGAAGCGCCGGTCGCCAATCCGACGAAAAACGGCACGCTGACCGCCGACGGCATCACGCTTTTCGAAGGCGCTCCGCCGTCGAAGTCGAAACCGCGCCCGGCCTCTGTCAGCCGCGCGGCCGAGAGAGCCGCCGCGGCAGCGACAGCGGCCGAGACCCCGGCCGTCGATCCGGCGCTGAAGAAAGCCCGTCCGAAAGCCCGCCCGACCTCGGTCGAAAGCGCTGCGGCGAAAGCGGCGGCCACGCCTGAGCCGACCCCGACCCCGGATCAGACGACGCCCGCGGCGAACCCTGATGATGGCGCGTTGCTCGCCCCCGGACTTTCGCCCGATCTTGCGGCGGTGCTCAACCGCGCACAGCCGAAGCCGCGCCCGGCCTCGGTGGAGAAACAGGCCGAAGTCGCCATGACGAAAGCCGCCGAAGACGCGAAGCTGGCGGCCGAGGCCAAGGCGGCAGAAGAGGCCGGGCTGGCCTCGTCCCGACGTCCGCTGTCGCGGCCGCGGGAGTTGCAGACCGCGGCGCAGACGGCGCTGGCCGCGGCGATTGCCGCCGAACCCGCGCCTGCGGTCCGCGTTGCGGCCGCTCCGGAGCCCCTCCCCGTCGTCACCCCCGCTCCGACGACGCCTGTGCGCAGGAAACCTTCGCCGCCCCCCGAACCGACGGTCATCGCCAGCCCCGATGTGGAAACCGGCGAGGTCGAATCCGCCCCGGTTTCGTTGCGGGGGCCGACCGCTGCCTCTGTCGCGCGCGAGGCGACGCAGAAAAATGCCCTCGATCTGAGCAAGATCTCCCTGATCGGTCTTTACGGCAACCCGAACAACCGGCGCGCGCTGGTGCGGATGCCGAACGGCCGTTTCTTCAAGCTGCAAGTTGGCGACCGGATCGACGGCGGACAGGTCACCGCGATCGGCGACAACCAGATGACTTATCAAAAAGGCAGCCGTCCGATCACGCTCAAACTGCTCAAGGGCGGTTGAGCCGTTCACATCCGGTAACAGGGCTGAAACCTCGGGCTTTTGCGCTTGGCGCAAAAGCCCTTTCTCGTTAGGCTTACCCCATCCCCCGCGTTTGACGCCCAACCGCGCTGCCCCGCAGCCGGAGCGTCCTTGTTTGAATGAGATTGCATGGAAAGCTTCCTGCTTCAGGCCACGCTTTATCTTGTCGCCATGGTTGTGGCGGTGCCATTGGCCACACGGGCGGGTTTGGGCTCGGTGCTGGGATATCTGATCGCCGGGGTGATCATCGGCCCCTGCCTTGGGCTGGTGCAGGGCGAGGCACATGATCTGCAGCATTTTGCCGAATTCGGCGTGGTGATGATGCTGTTCCTGATCGGGCTTGAGCTGGATCCGAAGGCGCTCTGGTCGATGCGGGACAAGCTTGTGGGTCTGGGCGGGCTGCAGGTGCTGATCACCACCGTCGTCGTGGCCATCGTGGCGCTGGCGGTGGGACAGCCGCCGCGGGGCGCGATTGCGCTGGGGGCGATCCTGTCGTTGTCCTCGACCGCGATCGTGGTGCAGATGCTGACGGAAAAGCGGTTGATGCAGACGGCGGGCGGGCGGTCTGCCTTTGCGGTGCTGCTGACACAGGATATCGCGGTGATCCCGATGCTGGCGCTCTTGCCGCTGCTCGCCCTGCCCGGGGCGCGCGAACTGGCCCGGGCCGAGGCTTCGGGCCATGGCGCCACCGCCTTCATGGAATCCCTGCCCGCCTGGGGAATGACGCTGGTGACGCTCGCCGCAGTCGTGCTGGTGGTGGGGATCGGCCATTTCCTTGTCCAGCCGCTGTTTCGCTTCGTGCAGGGCTCGAAGCTGCGCGAGATCCACACTGCCGTGGCATTGATGCTGGTCGTCGGCATCGCCTCGCTGATGAACCTTGTCGGGCTGTCGCCGGCGCTTGGGACCTTCCTTGCGGGCGTGGTGCTGGCCGATTCCGAATTCAAGCATGAGCTGGAAAGCAGTCTTGAGCCCTTCAAGGGTCTCTTGATGGGGCTTTTCTTCATCGCCGTCGGCGCGGGCATCGACCTTGAGGTGTTCTATGCCGGGCCGCTGAAGATCATCGCGCTGGTGCTGGGGCTTGTGGCGCTGAAATCGGCGGTGCTTTACGGGCTTGCGCGGCTCTTCGGGCTTCTGGGCACCGACCGCTGGCTCTTCACCTTCGGGCTGGCGCAGGCGGGGGAATTCTCGTTGGTGCTCGTGTCCTTTGCGACGATGCAACGGATCTTGCCGCAGGAGACCGCGGAAAAGGCGCTTCTGGTCATCGCGCTGTCGATGCTGCTGTCGCCGATGCTGTTCCTGCTGCACGAGCGGCTGTCACGGAAGACCAAGCCCGATGCCCGCCCCGATCCCGACAAGATCGACGAGGAACAGCCGATCATCATCGCGGGCGCGGGGCGCTTTGGTCAGGTGGTGAACCGGATGGTGACGATGTCGGGCTTTCGCACCACCGTGCTCGATGCCGATCTGAAGACGGTGCAGACGCTGCGCACTTTCGGCTTCAAGGCCTGGTATGGTGACCCCGCGCAGCCGCAGCTGCTGGCCGCCGCCGGGCTGAGCCGTGCGCGCGTGCTGGTGGCGGCGCTTGACGACAAGGAGGCGACGAACCGGCTGGTGGCCTATGCCCGCAAGGAACGGCCCGACCTGCACATCATCGCCCGCGCCCGCGACCGCTATCACGTCTACGATCTTTACGCCGCGGGTGCCGATGACATCGTGCGCGAGATGTTCGACAGCTCCTGCCGGGCAGCGCGCTATGTGCTGGAAAATGTGGGCCTCAGCGAGTTCGAGGCGCATGAGCTGGAACGGTTGTTCTGGAAGCTGGACCGCGCCGCGGTGCGCGATCTGGCCGAGGTCTGGAAGCCGGGCGTCGAGGCCGAGAAGAACGCCGAATATGTCGAGCGGGTGAAGGCGCTGAACACCGAATTCGAGGCGCAGATGCTGGCCCATTTCACCGAACGGCGGCGGGAGTCCGATGCCCAGGGCAAGGCGCCGCAGGACCGCGACGTGATCGAAGAGGGCTGAGCCCCTCCCCGTTCCGCCAACCCGGTGCGCCAAACGAAAACGGGCCCCCGCGGGGGCCCGTTTCCTGTCTGCAAAGGCAAAGCTCAGGCAGCGCGGCCGACCAGAACCTCGTCGACCTTCTTCGCGGCCCCGGCTTCGTCAGTGCCCGAAACCGCCGCCACTTCACGGGTCAGCCGCTCCAGCGCGGCTTCGTAAAGCTGGCGTTCCGAATAGGATTGTTCCCGCTGATCGTCGGCGCGGTGCAGGTCGCGCACCACCTCGGCGATCGACAGCAGGTCACCCGAATTGATCTTTTGCTCGTATTCCTGAGCCCGGCGCGACCACATCGCCCGTTTGACCTTGGCCTTGCCCTTCAGGGTTTCGAGCGCCTTGGTCACGACGTCGGGGCTCGACAGGCCGCGCATACCGATATCCACCGCCTTGTGGGTGGGAACGCGGAGCGTCATCTTGTCCTTTTCGAACGAGATCACGAACAGTTCCAGCCGCAGCCCGGCGATTTCCTGTTCCTCGATCGAGATGATCTTGCCGACACCATGAGCCGGATACACAACGAAATCGTCCGGACGGAATTCGGTCTTCTTCATTTTGGTCATTCAGTCGCTTCCTTGCACCCGGTTACGGCCCCCTCACGGTCAAAAAGAAACACGCGGCACGAAAGGTGCAGCAGTGTCCGGACTTTCACGTGAGAATTCCCGACAGACGAGCAGTTCTGTGCGGGGAGGTGGGGCGTTCTCCTTTGTAACGACTTTATAGCACAAAAATCAGCCGATTCATAGCTTCGCACAGGGGAACATGCGCGTGAACAGCCGGAATTTGATGATGAATCCGCGTTTTGCCCTAGTCTTGTGGGCTGCCTGACAGCGACGAATCGGCGCAGGGAAAGTTCAGACACAAACTCCGCCCTTCAAGGGCAGAGTCGACAGCCAGCCGTTTTGCGAAACGACTCAGCCGGAAGGGGCGGGACGCGCTTGCGTCCCCCCCATGAGCGCCGCGATCAGTCGCCGGTGCCAGGATTCGGCGAGAAGTATTTCTCGCGTTTGCCGGTCTCGCCGTCGAATTTCTTGTGATCCGGCAGCGGGTCTTTCTTGATCGTGATGACCGGCCATTGGCTCGCATAGGTGCGGTTGAACTCGACCCAGTCCTCCATGCCCGGCTCGGTGTCCGGACGGATCGCGTCGGCCGGGCATTCCGGTTCGCAGACCCCGCAGTCGATGCATTCGTCGGGATGGATCACCAGCGTGTTCTCGCCTTCGTAGAAGCAGTCCACCGGGCAGACTTCCACACAGTCGGTATATTTGCAGGCGATGCAGTTGTCGGTGACGACATAGGTCATTCTTTTAACCCCAATCTTTGGCGCAGGGTTTTCCTAGCCCTCCGGCGACGATCAATCAAGAGCAGGAGATATACAAAAACCGGGTGCGGCGAAGTGCCGGGGGGCGAATGCACGCTTCGGATCGGGCGGAACAGGAAAGGCACCGCCTTTCCCCGCCCGCAGTACAACCGAGGCAACAGGACCGTTTCCATCAAGCGCACCAGAGGCCGACGCCTGCCCCGGCGGGCGAGAAGCGCCCGCCGGGGCAGGCGCTGGCCGAGGGCGGGGCAGGCGCTGGCCGAGTGCCTTTGGGCCCTCGGCGGTCACGGGGCTGATGCTGCGCGTGACCTCGGCGATGGCCTCGGTCATGGCACCTTGGTCAACCCTCCGCCGCCGCCCCGATCAGCTCGTAGAGCGTCGCGGCCTCGGGCGCGGGTCCGCGGCGTGTGCCACAGGCCAGGATGCGCAGCACGCGCGCCTCGCCGCCCAAAACCAGCGTCAGCACGTCCCCAGGGCCGACGGCGCGGCCCGGTTTCTCGGTCTTCTGCCCGTTCACCCGAACCCGGCCCGCGGCGACCAGATCAACAGCCAAGGCGCGGCTCTTTACGAACCGCGCCTGCCAGAGCCATTTGTCGATGCGGATGCGATCCCCGTCAGACAAGGATCAAAGCTTGCCCTTGAGCCCCATCAGCGCGGCGGCAAACGGGTTGTCGGGATCGATCGGCTTGTCTTTCTTCGGCGGATGGGCCTCGAAACCGCGGCTGCGGTCATCCTGACCCGGCTTGCCCTTGCCGTAGGGCTTGCCGCCCTTGGGTTTGTCGCCGAACTTGCGTTCACCGCGCGGACCATCCTCGTCGCGATGCCGCGGCTTGCCGCCCTCGGACCGCTTCTCGCCGCCCTTGTGTTCGCCCCCGCGATGTTCGCCACCCTTATGCGGACGATCGCCGCCCTTGTGCTCGCCGCCGCGATGCTCGCGCGGGCCACGATGACCCTCGCCACCGCCTTCGCGCGGTTCGCGACGCGGGCCACGCTCGGCGCGCGGACGCGGCGCCCAGGCGAAGGTGTAGAAGGTTTCCATCTCGACCGGAGCCGCTTCGACCTCGGCCTGCGCCTCGGCGATGGGCGAGGCTTCCTCGGGGATCGGATTGTCCGACCCGGCCTCGGGCGCCGCCACTTCGACGACGGGCTTCGCCTTTTCGCGCTCGCCCTTGTCGGCGCGATAGCCAAGACCGCCCATCAGATCGGCGAATTGTTCCAGCGTCATGCCGGTGATCGACAGCATGTCCGGCGTGGCTTCAAAGCCCGCCTTGCTGTCTTGCGTGCGCAGCATGTCGGCAAGACGCTCGAGCATGTCGATGCGGATCGCCCGCACGCCCGCCGGGCGGTAGCCCGAGAGCGTATAGGCCGAGACCGGCACTTCCGCGATATAGGGGATCGTCACCAGACCGGGCGGCGGGCTTTCCGGGAACTCCGAGAGCCCTTCCCAGAGCGAGGCCAGCACCAGACGCAGCCGGGTCGGCGCGGGTTTCAGCAGCAGTTGCTGGAAGATCGTGTACTGGCCAAAGCGAACGCCATGCTTGCGCAGCGCGCCGCGGGCTTCCTGATCCAGCTCCTTGACCTCGTTTGCCACGCCTTCGCGCGGCAGGATGCCCATATGCTCGACCAGACGGAAGGCGAAGCCGCGGGCGAGCCCGGTCAGCGCCTCGTCCCGGCTCATCGCCAGAAGCGGCTCGAACAGCGCAGCCACCTTGCGGTCGATGAAATGTTGCAGACGGCGACGGACCTTTTCGGCAACCTCGGGACCGGCTTCCTCGTCGACGAAGGGCTCGACCGAGGGTTTGAGCGGATCGGCACCCTTCACGAGCTTGCCCACCGCGTAGGTGCCCCACATCAGGCCCCCCCCTGCTCGGTGAAATCCATCTCGGTGTCGGGGGCGTTGTAGAAGCGGTCGGACCGCAGGCTGAATTCGGGCTTCAGCGCCTCATAGGCGGCCTTCGCCAGCATTTTCGCCTCGTCGGGCGAGGACGTCGTGTCCTGCCGGAAGCGGAACCCCTCAAGACGGCCGGCGAATTCGCCTTCGACCATCACTTCGCCCTTGTCGTTCACCTCGGCCACGAGGGTCTCCTTCTGCTTGAGCCGCCGCAGCAGAACACTGGTGCGCCGGTCCACAAATCGTTGGGTCAGAGCGCCATGCAGCGCGTCCGACAGGCGGTCTTCTACAGCGCGAGTCTCCTCGCGCCAATGGGTTTCGTCATCCACCCACCCTTTGCGCTGCGCAACATAGGTCCAAGTGCGGATGAAGGCGAGACGTTTCGACAAAGTGTCGATATCGCCCGAGGTCCGGTCAATGCGTTCGATCTGGGATTTCAGCCAGTCCGAAGGCACGCCCTTGCCCGTCTGCAAAAAGCCGAAGATGCGCGCCAGAAGCGTGGCATGTTCGGTCTCGGAAATCGAGCGAAAATCGGGGATACGGCAGGTATCCCACAAGAGACGCACATCCGCAGGCGCGCGCACGCGGTCGCGGATCTCGGGCATTTCGGAAAGCGCCTTCAGCGCGCGCAGGTCGTCGGCCTCGCGGCCACGGCTGAGCCATTCGTTCTGCGGCACCTCTTCGAGCGACTGGATCAGCCGCGGAACGGTGCCGAATTCGAGCCGCGGATTGCGCCATTGCAGCCGCTGGATCGGCGCGAAGCGATGCTCCTCGATCGCCTCGATCACCTCTTCGGGCAGCGGATGCGCCTCGCCGGTGATGCCAAAGGTGCCGTCCTGGGTGTGCCGCCCGGCGCGGCCCGCGATCTGGCCAAGCTCATGCGGGAACAAATGCCGCATCCGCCGCCCGTCGAATTTCGCCGTGGCGGAAAAGGCGACATGTTCGATGTCGAGGTTCAGCCCCATGCCGATCGCATCGGTGGCGACGAGATAATCGACATCGCCGTTTTGATACATGGCGACCTGCGCGTTGCGCGTGCGCGGCGAAAGCGCCCCCATCACCACCGCGGCGCCGCCCTTTTGCCGCCGGATCAACTCGGCGATCGCATACACATTTTCAACCGAAAAGCCGACAATTGCCGCCCTTGGCTTCATCCGACTTATCTTTTTCGAACCTGCCCACGACAATTTCGACAAACGCTCGCGCCGAGCGAATTGCACTTTCGGAACCAGTGCGGCAATCGCGCCCTTCATCGCATCCGAGCCCAGAAACAGCGTCTCATGCAGGCCGCGCATGTAGAGCAGACGCTCGGTGAAGACGTGCCCCCGCTCGGGATCGGCGCAGAGCTGGATCTCGTCGATGGCGACGAAATCGGCGCCGACCTCGGGCATCGCCTCGGTGGTGCAGACCCAGTATTGCGCGCGTTCGGGAACGATCCGCTCCTCGCCCGTCACCAGCGCCACGACCGAGGGGCCGCGCGCCTTGACGATGCGGTCATAGACCTCGCGCGCCAGAAGCCGCAGCGGCAGGCCGATCACCCCGGTGCGGTGCGAGAGCATCCGCTCGATCGCATAATGTGTCTTGCCGGTGTTCGTCGGCCCAAGGACCGCGGTGATCCGCCCCGTCATCGCATTCCTCCTGCAGGCTCACAAGGTGACGCCCGCAAGCTCCTTTTCCAGCCGTGTGATCGAATCCTTCACATCCTGCTGATGCGGGTTCAAGGCGAAAGAGGCGCGAAAGGCCGCCAGAGCCCGGGCTTTGTCGCCCATGTCGGCGAAAATCATCCCCAGACCCGCCAGGGCGCCCCAGTGCCGCGGCTCGAGCTTCAGCACCTGCGCGATATCGGCCATCGCGGGGCCAAGCTGCCCGGCCATGTAATAGGCGGTCGCGCGGGCGTTCCAGCCCTCGGGGAAATCGGGGGCGTGATCGGTGAGCGCGGTCAGATGCTCGATCGCCGCGGGCAAATCGCCCGCATCCATCTCCTCTTCGCCGCGCTTCAGAAGCAGATCCATCGTCGAAGACCCCGACCGCGACCAGGCGCGGCGAATATCCGATTCGGCGGTCTGCCAGCCCTCGTAGGCGGGATCGGCCAGTTCGGAAAACTGCCGTTCCAGCCCCGTGGTCTCGGCCCAGGCCGGAAAACCGAGGTTGACGAAGACGGCAACTGCCGCAACGATACATTTGTCTCTGATCGAAAGCGCCCGCATATACGGAACTCTAACCCATATGCCGCGAAAATCGAGGGGGCGGCGTTCACAATCGGAGGCAACATGAGCAAAGTCATCGAAAAAGCCGTGGAACAACTGGCGGCCAAGCTGCCGAACGGCTTTTCGTCCACGGCAAAATTCGTCATCGAGGGCGAGGGCAGCATCATCTGCGACCCTGATGGCGTGCGCGCGGGCGATGACGCGGCCGAGGTCACGCTGACCTCCGACACCGACACGTTCCGCGGCATGATCGAGGGCACGGTCAACCCGACCATGGCCTTCATGTCGGGCAAGCTGAAGATCGACGGCGCGATGGGCGTGGCGATGCAACTGGGCTCCGCGCTCTCGTGATCGAGGACGCCCCCCTTCACGCCGATCTGGCCGAGGGGCCCGAAGGCGGTCAGGCCATGTGGCTGACCGCCGCCGATGGGGTGCGGCTGCGGCTGACGCTTTGGGGCGGGGGGGCGAAGGGCACGGTGTTCCTGTTTCAGGGCCGGGCCGAATATGCGGAAAAATACGGGCCTGCGGCGGCCGATCTGGCACGCCGCGGCTACAGCACGCTGGTGATCGACTGGCGCGGACAGGGGCTCTCGGACCGGCTGATCGACGATCCGGTCAAGGGCTATGTCGGCGCCTTCAGCGATTATCAGCGCGATGTCGATGCGATGCTGGCGGCGGCGGCGCGGCTCGATCTGCCGCGGCCCTGGGTCGTGCTGGCGCATTCGATGGGCGGCACGATCGCGTTGCGCCGTCTGATGGGGGCGCATCCCTTTGCCGCCGTTGCCTTTTCCGCGCCGATGTGGGGCGTGGGCCTGCCCCGGGTGATCAAACCTTTCGGGGGGCCCCTCGCACGCATGACCGGGGGCAGTCCGCTCGCGCTGGCCTATGCGCCCGGCTGGGGTCCGGTGAGCTTCGTGCATCGCGCCGGGTTTCACGACAATTTCCTGACCAGCGATCCCGACATGTGGTCGATGCTGCTGCGGCAGGTGGCAAAGGCACCGGGGCTCGCCATTGCGGGCGCCTGCCTGCATTGGGTCGCGGAAGCGGTGCTCGAATGCGAGGCTCTCGCCGCCCTGCCCGCGCCCGACCTGCCCTGTTACTGCGCGCTTGGCACGCGGGAAAGGATCGTGCCAAAAGAGCCGATCCGCGCCCGCATGGGCGAGTGGGCGCAGGGGCAACTGGCGCTTTACGACGGCGCCGAGCACGAGGTGATGATGGAAGGCCCCGTGATGCGGGCGCGGTTCTATGACGCCTGCGCCGCGCTGTTTGACGCCCATCGGGGCTGACCGGCCACCCGGGCGGATCAGGAAAGGCATCGCCTTTCCCCCGCCCGCAGCGCCACCGAAGTCAAAAGACCGCTTCCCCAAGCACAGCAGAGGCCGGCGCCAGCCCCGGCGGGCGAGAAGCGCCCGCCGATGGCGGGGCGGGCGCTGGCCGCGGGCCTTTGGGCCCCCGGCGGTCACGGGACAATTGCCCCCGCGTGACCTCGGCGATGGCCTCGGTCATGGCAGTGGGGATAGCCTCAGAGCGTGATCCGCGTAAACCCGTCGCGCAAAGCCTCGGACCAGGCCTGCGACATCGCCGCAAACTGCGCATCGTCCTTTTCGATCCGCTTGCGCAGCCCGACCCGGCAGGCGTCCTTCTCGATCACCGCGAGATCCAGCGGCATGCCCACCGACAGGTTCGAGCGCAACGTCGAATCCATCGACAAAAGCACCGCCTTTTGCGCGTCTTCCAAAGACGTCGCGGGCCGCACCACCCGGTCCAGAATCGGCTTGCCGTATTTGTGCTCGCCGATCTGCAGGAACGGCGTGTCCTCGGTCGCCTCGATGAAATTGCCCTCGGGGTAGACCAGGAACATCCGCATCGTGCCGCCCTTGCGCTGCCCGGCGACGATCATCGAGGCCGACACCGTGACCTTCGAGGCGTTCATCTTGTGATCGATGTCCTGCCGCACACTTGCCAGCGTGTTGCCGATGATCTCGGCCACGGCCAGCATCGTCGGCGCCTGCATGATCGAGGTGTCGGCACTGGTTTCGGGGTGCTCGATCGCCTCGCGCAGCCGGGCAATCGTGGTTTGCGTCACCGAGAGCGAACCCGCGGTGAGGATTGTCACCACCCGCTCGCCCGGGTCCTCGAAGACGAACATTTTGCGATAGGTCGCAATATTGTCGAGCCCCGCATTGGTGCGGGTATCGGACAGAAGAACCATGCCCTGATCGAGCAGCAGGCCCACGCAATAGGTCATCATTCCCCCGGAAAAACAGGCGCCCACATTATTGTTGCACGGCCTCCAAGGCAACCGTGACATCGAGACGCTCGGAACCGTCGCCCTGCGCGATGCCCTTGATCGGCGCCGCCTCGCGCGCATCAAGACCCGAGCCGATGCGGATATACCGCTGATCGGGGCAGCATTCATTGGCCGGATCGAAGCCGATCCAGCCGATGTTTTCCACCCAGATCTCGGCCCAGGCATGGGCGGCCTCGTGGGCCTCGCCATCGTCGCGGGCGAAAAGATAGCCCGAGACATAGCGCGCGGGCATCCCCACGGCGCGGGCCGAGGCGATCAGCGCATGGGCGTGATCCTGACAGACCCCCTCGCCCTGTGCCAACGCCTCGGCGGCGGTGGTATGGGCATGCGTCGTGCCGGGGCGATAGGCGATGGCATCGCTGACCGCGCGCGACAGCCGATGCGCCCGGTCGAGCGGATCTTTCACGCCGTCGGCCGCGGTTTCGGCCAGATCGCGCAGGGCGTGGTCGATCCAGGTGGCCGAGGTTTCGCGCAGATAGGCGAAGGGCGAGACGATCTCGCGATGGCCACGCAGCACGCCCGCGGTGTCGGTGGTCTCGACCTGACCGATGGCGGAAATCGTCACCTCGGTCACCGGGCCGCGCAGCGACCAGCCTTCGACCTTGTCGCCCGCCCCGTCGCGGAAATTGCCACCGCGAAGACCGCCCTCGACCGCGACATCCCAGCGGATCGTCCGCTGCCCGTCAAAGCGCGATGGAAACAGCCGCAAGGATTGCACGGCCCCGCGCATCGGCGCGTCATATTCGTAGGTGGTGACGTGATGGACCGTCAGGATCATCGCGCTTCTCCGCTCAGATAAGCCGCCTGCACCATGTCGGACAATTCGCCGACATCGCGGATGAAGCGGGTCAGGAATTCATGCAGGCCTTCGTCGAAAATTTCCTCGACACGGGTTTCGGCGATCTCGCCCACCAGCGCACGCGCGCGCATCTGCGCCGCGCCGGATTTCTGGTAACCCCTTGCTAAGGCATCCAGATTTTCCATCGCCATGGTGACAGCGGTGACCAGCGACCGTGGCGATTGCGGATTGAGGATCAGGAAATGCGCAATCTTCGCCGCGGTGATCTCGCCACCATAAGCCCAGTGGAAGGCCCGATGCGCCGACAGCGCGCGCAGCAGCGTCTGCCATTGGTAGTTATCAAGGCCGGAGCCGATGAAATCGACCGAGGGCAGAAGGACGTAATATTTCACGTCGATCAGCCGCGCGGTGTTGTCGGCCCGTTCCAGCGCGAAGCCGAGGTTCAGGAAGGCATAGCCGTCGTTGCGCAAAAGCGTCGCGTCGATCGCGCCCCGCACCAGCGCCGCCTGCCGCATCACCCATTCGGTGAGTTCCGTCAGCTCCATTTCCGAGCGCGGCTTGCGCTCGAGCTGGCGCATCTCCTGAAACGCGCCATTCAGCGCATCCCAGACTTGCGAGGTCAGCGCCGTGCGCACGATGCGGGCATTTTCCCGCGCGCGTTCGATGCAACTGGCCACCGACGACGGGTTGTCGCGGTCAAAGAACAGATAGCTTTCGATGTTGCGCTGCACCGGGTCGCCATATTTCTCGGCAAATCCGACCGAGGTGCCAGAGGCCTGCAACAGGCTCTCCCACTCGCTGCGATAGCCATGCCCGGCCGAGGGCATCAGCGCGATGCGGGCGCCCACTTCCAGCAAGCGCGCCATGGTTTCCGCGCGTTCGATGTAACGCGCAATCCAGAACAGGTTTTCAGCGGTCCGGCTCAGCATGCTTTTACTCCGCCAAAACCCAGGTGTCCTTGACCCCGCCGCCCTGAGACGAGTTCACGACCAGCGATCCCTCCTTCAGCGCGACGCGGGTCAGGCCGCCCGGCACCAGTTCGATTTTCTCGCCGACAAGGCAGTAGGGCCGCAGATCGACATGCCGCGGTGCGATGCCTTCCTCGACGAAGGTCGGCGTGGCGGACAGCGCGAGCGTCGGCTGCGCGATGTAGTTTTCCGGATGCGCCTCGATCTTGGCGCGGAACATCTCGATCTGCTCTTTTGTCGATTTCGGCCCGACCAGCATGCCGTAACCGCCCGAGCCGTGCACCTCTTTCACCACCAGCTCGCCCAGGTTTTCAAGCACATACTTGCAATCGTCGGGCTTGGCGCATTGCCAGGTCGGCACGTTGTTCAAAAGCGGCTCTTCGCCCAGATAGAAGCGGATCATCTCGGGCACGAAAGTATAGACCGCCTTGTCATCGGCCACGCCCGCCCCCGGCGCCGAGCAGATCGACACGCCCCCCGAGCGGTAGACATCCATCAGGCCGGGAATGCCCAGCATGGAATCGGGGCGGAAGCAGAGCGGGTCAAGGAAGGCATCATCGATGCGCCGATAGATCACGTCGAGCTTCTTCGGCCCCTCGGTCGTGCGCATCCACACGAAGCCGCCCTCGACGAAAAGATCGGCGCCCTCGACCAGTTCGACGCCCATCAGATCGGCCAGGAAACTGTGTTCGTAATAGGCGCTGTTGTAGTGACCGGGGGTCAGAATGGCGATCGTCGGCTCGCGTTCGCATTTCGCCGGCGCGACCGAGGCGAGCGTGCGGCGAAGCGCATCGGAATAGCCATCGACCGGCTCGATGCGGTTTTCGCGGAACAGCTGCGGGAACATCCGCATCATGATTTCGCGGTTTTCCAGCATGTAGCTGACGCCCGAGGGGGTGCGGCAGTTGTCTTCCAGCACGAAGAACTCATCGGCGCCGGTGCGCACGATGTCGATGCCGACGATATGGGAGTAGATGCCACGCGGCGGGGTGAAGCCCGCCACGGCGCGTTCGAAAGCCTCGTTCTGAAACACCATCCGGGCCGGGATCTTGCCCGCGCGGACGATCTCGGCGCGGCCGTAAACATCGAGCAGAAAGGCGTTCAGCGCCCGCGCCCGTTGCTTGATGCCGCGTTCCAGCTTGCGCCATTCGGCCTGCGTGAAGACGCGGGGGAACATGTCAAAGGGGATGAGCCGGTCCGGATCACCGCCCTCGCCATAGACCGCGAAGGTGATGCCGATGCGGCGGAAAAGCGCCTCTGCCTCGGCCTGTTTCATTGCGCGCAATGCGGCGGGCATCGCCTTGGTCCAGTCTTCAAGCCGCGCATAGGGCTCGCGGACCTGGCCGCCCTCGTACATTTCGTTGAAATAAGTCGTCATGCGTGATTCCCTCGCCCTGATTGAATCCTAGGCAGGGTGCGGAGGAAGCGGAAGCGCCGCAGCACGAAACAGGCCAGAAAGCGCGAAATAGCCGCCCGATCGCTGTGCGTTTGCACAATATTGCAGCAAATCAACGATCCGGACCCGGCTTGCACGGTCCCTGCCCTGCCCCTATCTGTGAGACGACACCAAGGAGAACGCCATGATCCGAGCCTTTGCCCTGCCCCGTTTCGATGCCGCCCCCGCGCAAGGAGGCTCGGGTGACTTCGGTGCGCTTCCCGACTGGGACCTGAGCGATCTTTACACCGCCCCCGATGCGCCGGAATTCGCCCGCGACATGGCCTGGCTCGAAACCGAATGCGCCGCTTTCGCCCGCGATTACGAGGGCAAGCTGGCCGCGCTCGATGCGGCCGGAATGGCCGAGTGCATCGCGCGGCACGAGGCGATCGAGACCACGGCCGGGCGGATCATGTCCTATGCGGGGCTGCGCTACTATCAGAACACGGTCGATGGCGAGCGCGCCAAGTTCATGTCCGATGCCGGCGACAAGATCACCACCTTCACCACGCCGCTGGTCTTCTTCAGCCTCGAATTCAACCGGATCGAAGATGCGCAGTATGAAGCTGTCTTTGCCGATCCGCGCGTCGCCCGCTTCAAGCCGGTCTTCGACCGGATGCGGGCGATGAAGCCCTATCAGCTGTCGGACGAGCTGGAAAAGTTCCTGCACGATCAGTCGGTTGTGGGCGCGGCTGCGTGGAACCGGCTGTTTGACGAAACCACCGCGGCGCTGGAATTCACCGTCGCAGGCGAGACGCTCAGCCTTGAAGCCACGACGACGCTGATGAGCGACCATGACCGGGGCAAGCGCGAGGCCGCGGCGCGCGAACTCGCCCGGGTCTTTGGCGAGAACGTCAAGCTTTTCGCCCGCGTGCACAACACCCTCGCCAAGGAAAAGGAAATCGAGGATCGCTGGCGCAAGATGCCGACCCCGCAGCTGGGGCGGCACCTGTCGAACCATGTCGAGCCCGAGGTGGTCGAGGCCCTGCGCAACGCGGTCGTGGCCGCCTATCCGCGGCTCTCGCATCGCTATTACGCGCTGAAGGCGAAATGGCTGGGGCTTGAGAAGCTGCAGGTCTGGGACCGCAACGCCCCCCTGCCCACCGAAACCCCGCGCAAAATCCTGTGGGACGAGGCGAAGGCCACGGTTCTGGACGCTTATGGCGCGTTTTCGCCCCGCATGGCCGAGATTGCCGCGCCCTTCTTTGAAAAAGGTTGGATCGACGCCGGGGTGAAGCCGGGCAAGGCGCCGGGGGCTTTCGCGCATCCGACCGTCACCACCGTGCACCCCTATGTGATGCTGAACTACCTTGGCAAACCGCGCGACGTGATGACCTTGGCGCATGAGCTGGGCCACGGCGTGCATCAGGTGCTGGCCGCAGGTCAGGGTCCGATGCTCTCGGATACGCCGCTGACGCTGGCCGAAACGGCGAGCGTTTTCGGCGAGATGCTGACCTTCCGCGCGCTGCTCGATGCCGCCACGACACCCGCCGAGCGCAAGCAACTGCTCGCGGGCAAGGTCGAGGACATGATCAACACCGTCGTGCGGCAGATCGCCTTCTACGATTTCGAATGCAAGCTGCATGCGGCGCGGGCGCAGGGGGAACTCACGCCCGAGGATATCAACGCGCTCTGGATGTCGGTGCAGGCGGAAAGCCTTGGCCCGGTGTTCGAATTCATGCCGGGCTACGAGACCTTCTGGACCTACATCCCGCATTTCGTGCATTCGCCCTTCTACGTCTATGCCTATGCCTTCGGCGACGGGCTGGTGAATGCGCTTTACGCGACCTATGCGGCGGGCCTGCCGGACTTCCAGACGAAGTATTTCGAGATGCTGGAAGCGGGCGGCTCGAAGCACCACAAGGATCTGCTGGCGCCCTTTGGCCTTGATGCCTCGGACCCGGCGTTCTGGGACAAGGGCTTGAGCATGATCGCGGGCTTCATCGACGAGCTCGAGGCGATGGAGGCCTGACCCCACGTCGGCACTTCACGTCCGCGCTTTGCGCCTGCGCCCGGCCCTGCTAGCCTTCCCGAAACGGGAGGGATCGCATGGGCTGGGGCAAACGCATCGCAATGGGGCTTGGCGGGGTCGTCATCCTGGCGGCGGGGGCGTTCTTCGCCTTTGCCCCCGGGATCGTGGAAAAGGGACAGAACCGGGTCGTGCCGCATGCGCCCTGGCCGGTGTCGGAGCGCGCGGCGGCGCTGCACAAGACGCTCACGATCGGCGACTGGCATTCCGATGCGCTTCTGTGGGACCGCGATCTGCTGACACGCTCGGACCGCGGCCATGTCGATCTGCCGCGGCTGCGGGCGGGCAATGTGGCGGTGCAGGTCTTCACCACGGTGACGAAAACCCCCGCCGGGATGAATTACGACCATAACGCCGCCGGAGCGCGGGACAACATCACGGCTCTGGTCTTCGGGCAGCTCAGGCCTGTGAAGACCTGGTTCAGCCTGACCGAGCGCGCGCTGGATCAGGCCGCGCGGTTGCAGGCGATGGCCGACAAGGCCCCCGATCAACTGGTGGTCGTGCGCAGTGTGGCCGATCTCGACCGCGTGCTGGCGGCGCGGGCCAAGGGGGCCGAGACCGTGGCCGGGATCCTTGGCGCCGAGGGCGGCCATGCGCTCGAAGGCAAGATCGAGAACCTCGACCGGCTCTATGATGCCGGATTCCGGCTGATCGGGCTGACGCATTTCTTCGACAACGAACTCGGCGGTTCGCTGCATGGCGAGGATGACGCCGGGCTGACGCCTTTCGGGCGGCAGGTGGTCGAAGCGATGGTGCAAAAGCATATGGTGATCGACCTCGCCCATGCCTCGGAACAGATGGCAAAGGACGTTCTGGCGATGGAGGGTACGCGCCCGATCGTCAGCCACAGCGGCATTCACGGGGTCTGCCCGGTGAAGCGCAACTTCCCCGATGCGCTGATGCGCCAGATCGCGGCCAAGGGCGGGCTGATCGGGATTGGCAACTGGGCCGAGGTGACCTGCGACGCGACGCCCGCGGGCGTGGCAAGGTTAATCGCCGCGGCCGTGGCGCTTGTGGGCGAGGATCACGTGTCGCTCGGCTCGGATTTCGACGGCGCGGTGGAAACGCAGTTCGACAGCGCGGAGCTTGCCGCGCTGACGCAGGCGCTGATCGATACCGGGATGAGCGAGACGGTGATCGCCAAGGTGATGGGCGGCAACATGGTGCGAACCCTGCGCGAAACCCTGCCGCAGTAGGCGCCTGATGATTTCGCCGCGCTGTCGCGCGGCGACCCGCCGGGGGCTTCGCCCCCGGACCCCCAAGATGCGTATTTGGCCAAGGAAACCCGATCCCGTTTTCGTCCGACACCGGATCGTGTCCGCGCGCCCTGTTTTCCTTGGCAAAATACGCCGGGGGGTGCGGGGGGCGGAGCCCCCCGTGGGTCGCCCCGGCTTGCCGGGGCGAAAGTCCCTAGTCCCAGAGACTTTCGACTTCGAACCGGGTCAGCCGGGGATGGGCCTGAGGGCCGAATTCGCTCAGGCTCGCGATCTGCGGAAATTGCGCTTCGAAGAGCGAGAGCATCCGCGGATCGATCATCCGCTCCACCCCCTCACCCGGGTGGAACGCCTCGACCTCGAGCCCGGCCACCCGGATCGAACCGTGGCTTTCCAAAACCGCATGATAGACCGTGACCGGCGCCGAGGGGGTCACCTCGATCACGCTGATCCCGTCGATGAAAGCACGCGCGGGCACATAGGCCGCTTCCAGCCCCGACACCCGGCGCAGCCGCGGATCGCGCAGGCAAAGCCGCGCCCGCGGGCCGAGCACCACATCAAGCAGCGGTCGCCCCGCCCCGAAGGCCTCGGCGGTGATCCGGGTCAGGCTGACCTGTTCCTCCAGATCGCGGCCGTTTTCGGCGCCGGGATAGATCACCATCGAGCCGATCCAGGTCACCCGCTCCGACCGGCCTTCGGCGGTCAGGACGCGCTGGCCGGGCAGCAGATCCTCGATCGCGATCGGGCCGTCTTCGGTCAGGATCACCGAGCCTCGGGCAAGGGCTGAAAACGCCTCTTCGAAAAGCGGCGTCGCGGGCGCAAGGCGCGTGCTGTCCATGATCGCGCCATCCGGCGTCAGCCAGCAGGCGTCGTAACGCCGGGTCAGCGGCATCGCCCGCAGGCTTTTCGCCGCCGGAACGGGCAGCTTGCGCGCGGGAATCCCGGCGGAATGGTCGCTGCGGGCGACAGGCAAAGCAGCCTGCCCGGCCCCGAGCCGGTGGGTAATCGACATGGCACAGCCTTCCGGTCTGGTCACATCTGCGACGGCCCCCACCGAATGCAGAAAGACCCCGCCAGATTGCCCAACCGGTCAGCGCGCGTCAAATTTCGTGAAGAATTGCTGAACGCCGGAAACCCAATCCGGCTGTCCGCGGCGCAACTTGGGGCAGAACGGGCAACAGTGCCCAGATTCCGCCGCAATTGGTTCGAATCACCCGGTCCGTGGCCGGGGGTGGCAGCCCCCGGCCCTTGCAGACCAACGAGCCCCGCACCGCAAAGGTGCATGACCCGCCCCCGGATGGGGGGTCAAACAAGAGTTGGGGACATTCTCAGCAGGCGGCGACCGACGGGCGCTTCGCGGGGGCTTGCGCCACCGATCCCTTGCGCCGTGCCAGCATCTCGGCCCGGTGGGCCCCGCGTTGCCACGGCATCGCCACGGTGGTCTTGGCGGCGCCCTCAAGAGCCGTCTTCATCCAGCGCGGCGTTGATTTCAGGGTCATTCTGCTCTCCTGCGGTTTCGGGACCGATGCGTGACATCGCCCGTTGTTTCCTTTTCCCCCCGCAATACGGCAGCGATTTGGCACCAAGGGTGCATTCCTGCGCCACCGACGGGCGGAATTGTGGCACCGATTGTTGCGCAGGAGCAGAAAAGAAAGGGTTAACGCCCCTTTCAGCACGGATTTCGCCACAATCCGGGCCCTGGCCGCAGCCAAAGCCGTGAGATCAGAGACGAATCGCCGAGATCAGGCGGCCGTAATCGGCCTCACCGGCATGGGTGGTGCGGCGGAAGGAATAGAACCGGTCCGGGTCGGAATAGGTGCAATGGCGCGTCCATTCCGCATGGCCGACGCCCGCCGCGCGCAACCGCGAAAGCCCATAGGCCGGCAGGTCGAACATCGGCTTGCCCGCCGCACCACCGGCGAAGAATCGCGCCGCCTGCGGATCGTCGATCAGGAAATTCTCCATGAAGTCATGACCAACCTCATAGGCCCGCTGCGAGATGCAGGGCCCGATCACCGCGGTGATCCGCGCCCGCTCGGCGCCCAGCCCTTCCATCGCGTCGAGCGTCGCCTCGAGCACGCCGTCATGACTGCCGCGCCAGCCCGCATGGGCCGCGCCCACCACTCCGGCCGCCCGATCGGCAAAGAGCACCGGCTGGCAATCGGCCGTCAGCACGCTCAGCAACAGCCCCGGGCGCTTCGTCACCAGCGCGTCGGCGCGGACGATCTGGGCGGGCACCTCGTCCACCACCAGCACATCGGCGGAATGGATCTGATGCACCCCCACCAGTGCCGCGGGCGCCACGCCCATCGCGGTTGCTACCCGCGCCCGGTTCAGCGCGACCGCCTCGGTCTGATCCGAAGAGCCGTGGCCGCAGTTCAGTCCCGCAAAGATGCCGGAGGACGCCCCGCCCTTTCGGGTGAAAAAACCGTGCTTCACGTCCTTGAGGGCGGGCGAGGTCAGGATTTCGAGCGTCGTCGGCATGGATCAGACATCAAAGCCCGGAGGCACCGGGGCGGTTGCAGGAAAAATGGCAAGACTTTGGAACACCTGACCCATTTCTTCGGGATGGGTCAAGCGCCGATGCGCGGCGACATGGGCCTGACGTGCCGCGCCCGAGAGCTTCGCCGCCAGCGCCTCAGCCCGGGCCGTGATGCCGAGCCGTTCGAGAAGCACGCCCTGCGGGGTCATCGCCGAAGCCTGCGCGCCCGCGGCACGGGCGGCCTCGGCCAGCGGTTCGAAGGCGACATGGGCGGTCAGATCGGCCTCGCCCGGAGCGGCGAAGGGGTCGCAATAGCCATGCGCCTTCACCGCCTGAAAGGTGTCGCCAAGGCTGCGCCAATGGCCGTAATCGATGACGAGCGCGACGCCGCCATGGGTGGCGATGCGGCGGGCGATCTCGGCCATGATCGGCGCGGCGGCGGGGCAGGTTTCGACCACATCGCCCGGTTTCGTATCGGCCAGCCGAGGCTCGAGCGCGGCAAAGCGGGTGGGCGGGGCAAGGCCGGGAACGAGGCTGTCGCCCTGCAGGCCGACCTGACGCTCGGCCCAGCCGCCCTCGGTGCGCAGGAATTGCCGGATCGGCAGGGCGTCGAAAAACTCGTTGGCGAGCAGGAAGAGCGGCGCCTCGGGCAGGGTCGCGATGCTGTCGTGCCAGATGACGGCATGGCCCTGCAGGGTTTGACGCTGAATGTCCCGCAGGGTGGACGAGGCCTCGATCAGATGCAGCTGCGCCGCCTCGGCCATGCCGGGCACACGGGCAAGGACGCGCGCCACATCGGCCGACAGCGTGCCCCGGCCCGGCCCGATCTCGGCCAGCGTGAAGGGCGCGGGGCGGCCCTGATCGAGCCAGACCTGCGCCAGACACAGGCCTAGCATCTCGCCGAACATCTGGCTGATTTCCGGCGCGGTGATGAAATCGCCTGCGCGGCCAAAGGGATCGCGGGTGGCGTAATATCCGTGTTCAGGGTGAAGCAGGCACTCTGCCATATAGGCATCCAGCCCGATCGGCCCGCCCGCCGCGATACGCGAGGCCAGCAGACGCGCCAGCGGTGTCACTTCGCCCCCCGCATCCGGGCGTAAAGGACGAGCGCGCCCCCAAGCAGGATCATCGGCACCGAGAGCGCCTGCCCCATGGTGATGCCGAGATCGCCCAGAAAGAAGGCGTAACCCATCGGGTTGGCGTCGGTGGCGAATTGCGCATCGGGCTGGCGGAACAGCTCGACGAAGGCGCGGGCGAGCCCGTAGCCGATCAGGAACACCCCCATCAAGAGCCCCGGCTTGCGCAGCGCGCCCCGCGCGAAGAGCCACCACAGCAGACCGCCCAGAACCAGCCCCTCAAGCCCGGCTTCGTAAAGCTGCGACGGGTGACGGGCGCAGGCGTAATCGACCTGCCCGGCCCAGCCGTTGCAGATCTGCGCCGCCTCGACCGGGAAGATCACGCCCCAGGGCATGTCCGTCGGCCGACCCCAGAGCTCGGGCTTGATGAAATTCGCAAGACGGCCAAGGAACAACCCGATCGGCGCGACAAGGGCAAAGGCATCGCCGATCGGCAGGGGCGCGATGCCGCGGCGATGGCAGAAGGCGAGCCCGGCGATCACGACGCCCGCGAAGCCACCGTGGAAGGACATGCCGCCTTCCCAGACCCGGAAAATCGCCAGCGGATCGGCCAGATAGGTGTCGAGATCGTAAAACAGCACAAAGCCCAGCCGCCCGCCTAGAATGACACCCAGAATGACCCAGGTCAGCAGATCCTCGACTGCTTCGGGCGCCATCGGCGCGCGTTTGCCCCAGAGCTTCGGGCGCCGCATCAGCGCGACGACGATGCGCCAGCCCGCCAAAAGCCCCGCGATATAGGCCAGCGCATACCAGCGGATCGGCCAGTCGACGAACGGGATTTCGAAGGCATCGGGGGAGATTTCGGGGAAAGGCAGGGCCATGGCGTCCTCGGGGCTTCAGCGGCGCCACTTGGCCCTTGCGCTGCGGCGAAGTCAACCTTGTCTCGGCGGGCTTCCCAGCCCATATAGGGCGCAAGCGGGGCCGGTGCGGCGGCCCGCAGACAAAAGGTGAAGACGATGCAAGCTCCGAACAAACTTTTCGACGAGATGTCGAAGCTGATGACCAATGCGATGGGCGTGGCGCAGGGCGCCAAGACCGAGGCGGAAACGGCGATGAAAAGCTGGATGGACCGCTGGATGGCCGACCGCGATTTCGTCACCCGCGAGGAATTCGACGCGGTGAAGGCGATGGCCACGAAGGCGCGCGAAGAAAACGAGGCGCTCAAGGCCCGTCTGGACGCGCTGGAAGCGAAGTAAGCTTTCGGCTTCTTCCTGGGAAAAATACGCCCGCCGGAGGTTCGCGCCTTCGGCGGTTTTTTTTGCGTATTTGGACCAGGAAAAGCGCGGATCACGGAGGGTTTTGGCCGCGGCGAGGACCGAGGCCAGATCGGCGTCACTTCAACGCCACATCCTGCGCCAGCTTGCCATCCGGCCGATAGACCAGCACCCGGCCACTTTCCGTAACGACCACGGTGAAGCCTTTGCCGAAGGTCACGGTCTCGGCCTTCTCCCCCGCGGGCAGCGTGATCGCCGCGGGCAGCTCGGGCAGTTTCGTCGCCCCCGGCAGGCGGGTGACAAGCAGGAAGATGATCGTTAGAAGGCCGAAGATCATCACGCCCGCAAGCGTGGTGGTGAGAATCTTCAGAAACTTCACCTCGGGCGGCGGCGCCGGATCGGAAGGCATCATGTCGGACATCGCGGCACACCTCCTGCGCATCGAAATCGGCGAAGACCCCGCCGAGCGGCTTGATAAGGCATTGGCGGCGCTTGTGCCAGAAGAAGCGGCGCTGTCGCGCTCGCGCCTTGCCCGGCTGATTGCCGAGGGCGCGGTGACGAAGGACGGCATTGCCGTCACCGATCAGAAGGCCAAGGTCACCCCGGGCGAGGTCTATCTGATCGCGCTCGAACCGCCCCGCGCGGTGGAAACGGTCGCGCAGGACATTCCGCTGACCGTGCTTTGGGAAGACGAAGACCTGATCGTGATCGACAAGCCCGCGGGGATGGTGGTGCATCCGGCGCCGGGCTCGGAAGACGGCACGCTGGTCAATGCGCTGTTGCACCATTTCGGCGGCAGGCTCTCGGGCATCGGCGGCGAAGCGCGGCCGGGCATCGTGCACCGCATCGACAAGGAAACCTCGGGCCTGCTCGTCGTCGCGAAATCCGACCGCGCCCATCACGGGCTGGCGGCGCAATTCGAGAAACATACCGTGCACCGCCATTACACCGCGCTGGTGCAGGGTGTGCCCAGTGCCGCCGATCCACGCCTGCGCGGCATCCGCGGCGTCAATTTCGAACAGGGCGGCATCCTGAAGATCACCTCGCAACTCGCCCGCCACCCGACCGACCGGCAACGGCAGGCGGTGCTCTTCACTGGCGGGCGCCATGCGGTGACCCGCGCCCGCACGGTCGAGGCCTTCGGCGGCGTCGCGGCGCTGATGGATTGCTGGCTTGAAACCGGGCGTACGCATCAGATCCGCGTGCACATGGCGCATGTGGGGCATGGGCTCGTCGGCGATCCCACCTATGGCGGCAAGCGCAAGCTGTCCGTCCGCGCGGTCGGCGCCGCGGCGGCCGAGGCGGTCGCCAATTTCCCGCGTCAGGCGCTGCATGCGACGACGCTCGGCTTCACCCATCCGGTCACGGGCGAGGAACTGAGTTTCTCCTCCCCCCTGCCCGCGGATATCGAGGCGCTTCTGGCGATCTTGCGCGCGGGGCCGGGCGCCACCTGATCTCACAGTTGCGTCATCTGTGCTTGCCCGACGGCGGAATCAGGCCCATCCTGCGTTCATCCCCCATGACGGAGGACCGAAGCCCTTGAAGCGACAGGCCTCCTTCCCCATCTGGGGTGCGAAGGGAGAATGACCACATGTCGAGCTACGCCAACCTGCCAGCCCCCAGCCCCGAACAGGGGTTGAACCGCTATCTGCAGGAGATTCGCAAGTTTCCGCTTCTGGAACCGGAAGAGGAATACATGCTGGCCAAGGCCTGGGTCGACCATCAGGACCCCAAGGCCGCGCATCGGCTGGTGACCTCGCACCTGCGGCTCGCCGCGAAAATCGCCATGGGCTATCGCGGCTACGGCCTGCCGCAGGCCGAGGTGATTTCCGAAGCCAACGTCGGGCTGATGCAGGCGGTGAAACGCTTCGATCCGGAGCGTGGCTTCCGGCTGGCGACCTACGCGATGTGGTGGATCCGTGCCGCGATTCAGGAATACATCCTGCGCTCGTGGTCGCTGGTGAAGCTGGGCACGACCTCGGCGCAAAAGAAGCTCTTCTTCAACCTGCGCAAGGCGAAATCGAAGATCGGCGCCTTCGAGGAGGGGGATCTGCGCCCCGATGCGGTGGCCAAGATCGCCAAGGATCTGAACGTCACCGAAGACGATGTCATCGAGATGAACCGGCGCTTGGCTGGCTCGGATGCCTCCTTGAACGCGCAGGTCGGCGCGGGCGAAGGCGAAAGCGCCACGCAATGGCAGGATTGGCTCGAGGACGAGGATGCCGATCAGGCCGAGGCCTATGCCGAAGAAAACGAGCTGCAGGCCCGTCGCGCGATGCTGGTCGCGGCGATGGATGTGCTGAACGAACGCGAGCGCGACATCCTGATGGCGCGGCGGCTGCGCGACGAGCCGGTGACGCTGGAAGAGCTGTCGGCGCAATATGACGTCAGCCGAGAGCGCATCCGGCAGATCGAGGTGCGGGCCTTCGAGAAGCTGCAAGGCCGGATGAAGGCGCTCGCCAAGGAAAAGGGTATGGCGCTGCCGGGCTGACGTTGCCCCCCTTTGCGCCGCGCGCTAGCTTGGCGCCAAAGGGAGACGACCATGCAGCCAGTGACTTTCGGAATTCTCGGCGCGTCGGATTTCGCGGCGCGCCGAATGGGGCCCGCGATCCATGCCGCCAAAGGCGCGCGGCTTGCGGCGCTGGCGACCTCCTCCCCCGCCAAGGCCGAAGCCTTTACCGCCTTCGCCCCGGATCTGACCCTGCATGACAGCTACGAGGCGCTTCTGGCCGATCCCGCGGTCGAGGTCGTCTACATTCCGCTGCCGAACCATCTGCATGTGGAATGGGGGATCAAGGCGCTTGCCGCTGGCAAACATGTGCTGATCGAGAAGCCGCTCGCCCTGCGCGCCGAGGACATCGACCCGCTGATCGCCGCCCGCGACGCCGCGGGCAAATGCGCGGCCGAGGCCTACATGATCGTGCACCACCCGCAATGGCAACTGGTGCGGCGCTGGCTCGACGAGGGCCGGATCGGTCGGCTCAAGCACGCCGACGTGGCCTTCACCTTCGACAACCCCGACCCCGCGAACATCCGCAACCGCGCCGAGACAGGCGGCGGCTCGATCCCCGATATCGGCGTCTATGCCTATTCCTCGATCCGCTTCGCGGCGCGCGCGGAGCCGGTGCGGCTCGCCTCGCGCATCCAGCGAGAACATGGCGTTGATACCTTCGCGCAGGTCTGGGGCGAGATGGCGGGCCCGGGCGGGGACTTCACCTTCGCCGCGATGACCTCGACCCGGCTCTTCCCGCGGCAGGAGGTGACCTTTCAGGGCGAAACCGGCCGGATCACCCTTTCGGCCCCCTTCAACGCCGGGGTCTTCGATCAGGCCGAGGTGACGCTGCACGGTTACAATAGCGCCGAAACGCACCGCTTCCCCGGCGTGAACCAATATGTGCTGCAGGTCGAAGCCTTTGTCCGCCACATCCGCACGGGCGAGCCCTATACGTGGAGCCTCGAAGAGGCCCGCGCCGGTCAAGCGATGATCGATCTGGTGCGCGCGGGCGAAATCTGAGCAAGGCCGGGGGCGCTGCCCCCGGACCCCCGGGATATTTTGAGCAAGATAAAAAGGGTGCCTTTTATCTTGCCTGAAATATCTCGGGGGGAGTCCGCAGGACGGGGTGAAGGGGGACCGTGGCGCCAGTGGCGCCGCGTAAGCCCCCTGAACGAGCCCCCCTGCCCCACTGTGGGTCGATCGCTCAGGCGTGTTTGGCGAGCCGCTCTTCGAGCACGTCGAAGGGCACGCCGGGTTCATCCTTGGCGCAGCGGATCACGAGCGAGGTCTTCACGCTCGCCACATTCTCGGCCGCGGTCAGTTGCCCGGTCAGGAAATTCTGGAAGGTCGACAGATCGGGCGCCGCGCATTTCAGCACGAAGTCGATCTCGCCGTTCAGCATGTGGCATTCGCGCACCAGCGGCCAGGCCTGACAGCGGCGTTCAAACGCGCTCAGATCCGATTCCGCCTGCGAATGCAGCCGCACCATCGCGAAGACCTGCACCTCGAACCCGAGTTCGCGCGGGTTCACATCGGCGTGATAGCCGCGGATATAACCCGCCTCTTCCAGCGTGCGCACCCGGCGCAGGCAGGGCGGCGCGGAAATGCCGACTCGCTTGGCCAGTTCGACGTTCGTCATCCGGCCGTCAGCCTGCAGCTCGGCCAGAATTTTCCGGTCGATCTCGTCGAGCTTGCTCGTGCCCATGCCGAACCTCCTTGGCTGCGCGAACCTTATATATTGGCGCTTGCATGCGCAATATTGTTTCGCCCATTCCTGCGCAAGCGCAATCCGCGTCGACGGCGGCGCCTGCGACACAGCGGAGCCGCACAGGGGTTTTCCCCGCGCCCTTCTGCTGCTTATATGAGCGACGTCACAACAGGAGTTCCGGCATGAGCGAGACGAAGCACACCAAGGTTCTGATCATCGGGTCGGGACCGGCCGGCTATACGGCGGCGGTCTATGCCTCGCGCGCGATGCTTTCGCCCATTCTCGTGCAGGGCATGCAGCCCGGCGGGCAGCTCACGATCACCACCGAGGTCGAAAACTGGCCCGGCCGCACCGAGGTGCAGGGCCCCGAGCTGATGGTGCAGATGGAAGAGCACGCCCGCGCGATGGGCGCCGAGATCATCACCGACATCATCACCAAGCTGGATCTGGGCACCCGGCCCTTCGTCGCCACGGGCGATTCGGGCACGGTCTACACCGCCGATGCGGTGATTCTGGCCACGGGCGCGCAGGCGCGCTGGCTTGGCCTGCCGTCGGAACAGAAGTTCCAGGGCTTCGGCGTCTCGGCCTGCGCCACCTGCGACGGCTTCTTCTATCGCGGCAAGGAGGTCGTGGTGGTCGGCGGCGGCAATGCGGCCGTGGAAGAGGCGATGTTCCTGACGAATTTCGCCTCGAAAGTCACCGTCATCCACCGCCGCGACAGCTTCCGCGCCGAAAAGATCCTGATCGAGCGGCTGATGAAGAACCCGAAGATCGAGGTGATCTGGAACGCCACGGTCGAGGAAGTGCTGGGCACCGACGCACCTTTGGGCGTCACCGGCGCGCGGATCAAGGACGTGAAGACCGGCGAAGAACGCGAGATCCCCTGCCACGGCTTCTTCGTCGCGATCGGCCATGCACCGGCCTCGGAACTGGTCAAGGATCAGCTCGAGCTGCATCACGGCGGCTATGTGAAGGTGGAACCGGGCACGACCCGCACCGGCATTGCGGGCGTCTTTGCCGCGGGCGATCTGACCGATCACACCTATCGGCAGGCGATCACCTCGGCGGGCATGGGCTGCATGGCGGCGCTGGATGCCGAGCGCTGGCTTGCCGAACAGGGCTGAGACCCGAAACGAAAAGGGCCGCCCGAAGGCGGCCCGTTTCCCTTTGTGACTGGCTCAGGCCGCGACGGCCTTGGCCTTCAGTTTCGCTTTGGCCTTCTCTTTCGCGCGTTGCTGCGAGCGTTTCACCGCCCCCGCAATGCCGACGAACATCGAGATCACCAGAGCCGCCGAAAGCGTTTCGGCAAAGCTGGCCGGACCATAAAGCTGGAACATTTCCACCGGCATCGGTGCGTAGTTCCAAAGCGCGACCAGCGACAGGCCGACCACGAAGATCCACGAGATGATCCCCGCCGCCAGCACGTTGAAGCGGGACACGAGCATCCGCATCGCCAGAGCGAAGACGAAACACCACGCAGCCCATTTCATCATGTCGTCGGGATAAGCGAACCCGAGCGCGCTGTAGTAGTCTTCCCACTGGCTTTTCAGCCAGACCTGATTGATGCCGTACTCGCAACCGGAGATCCACACCCAACCGGCGATGATAGGCGTCAGACTTGATTTCAGACCCATGACTTCCCCTCAAAGCAAACTTCGGGGCACGATAGCACCGGTTCGAACCGCAACAAACGGCGTGGATTGACGCAGTTTGCAGAAACTTCGTTCCGGCCTTCGGCACAAACGCACCAAAACCGCCTTCTTTCACCGGACACCCCCGGCTTTTGCTTGAAAAACGCCATATTTGCGGGCAAAGCCGCGACCAAGCGTCGGTGTGGCGCAGCGATTAGCCCTCGAAAAAACAGGTCAGGCGATGACTCTTCCCAATCTCGCTCCCATTCCGGAGCTCTATGTTTCTCACGAATCTGCCCAGAAGCTGAAAATCGAAGCGGGCAACCTGCCGTCGTGGGATCTGACTCCGCGTCAGATCTGCGACCTCGAACTTCTGATGAACGGCGGCTTTTTCCCGCTCAAGGGGTTCCTGAGCGAAGCCGATTACGATGGCGTCGTCGAGAACATGCGTCTGGCCGACGGCACGCTCTGGCCGATGCCGATCACGCTCGACGTGACCGAAAAATTCGCCGAAGGCATCGCGCCCGGGCAAGACATCGCGCTGCGCGATCAGGAAGGCGTGATTCTGGCCATCCTGTCGGTCACCGACAAATGGGTGCCGAACAAGGCGAAAGAGGCCGAAAAGGTCTTCGGCGCCGACGATCTCGCCCACCCGGCGGTGAACTACCTGCACAACACGGCAGGCGCGATCTATCTGGGCGGCCCGATCACCGGCATCCAGCAGGCCGTGCATTATGACTTCAAGGCCCGCCGCGACACGCCCAACGAGCTGCGCAGCTACTTCCGCAAGCTCGGCTGGCAGAAGATCGTCGCCTTCCAGACCCGCAACCCGCTGCACCGCGCGCACCAGGAGCTGACCTTCCGCGCCGCCCGCGAGGCACAGGCGAACCTGCTGATCCATCCGGTCGTCGGCATGACGAAACCGGGCGATGTCGATCACTTCACCCGCGTGCGCTGCTATGAAGCCGTGCTCGACCAATACCCGCAATCGACCACCACGATGAGCCTTCTGAACCTTGCGATGCGCATGGCGGGCCCGCGCGAGGCGGTCTGGCACGGGTTGATCCGCAAGAACCACGGCGTCACTCATTTCATCGTCGGCCGCGATCACGCCAGCCCCGGCAAGAACTCGGCCGGTCAGGACTTCTACGGCCCCTATGACGCGCAGACGCTCTTCAAGCAGTATGAAGAGGAAATCGGCGTCACCATGGTCGACTTCAAGCACATGGTCTATGTGCAGGAAAAAGCGCAATACTACCCGGCGAACGAAGTGCCGGAAGGCTGCACCGTGCTGGATATCTCGGGCACCGAACTGCGCCGCCGTCTGCGTGAAGGCCTTGATATTCCGGAATGGTTCAGCTTCCCGCAAGTGGTGGCCGAGCTGCGCCGCACCTCGCCAGCGCGGGCCAAGCAGGGCTTCACCGTCTTCTTCACCGGCCTTTCGGGCTCGGGCAAGTCGACGATCGCCAACGCGCTGATGGTCAAGCTGATGGAGATGGGCGGCCGTCCGGTGACGCTGCTCGACGGCGACGTGGTGCGCAAGCATCTGTCGTCGGAACTGGGCTTCTCGAAAGAGCACCGCGACATCAACATCAAGCGCATCGGCTATGTGGCGTCGGAAATCACCAAGAACGGCGGCATCGCGATCTGCGCGCCGATCGCGCCCTATACCGCGACCCGTCGCGCCGTGCGCGAGATGATCGAGGCTTACGGTGCCTTCGTCGAAGTGCATGTCGCGACCTCGCTTGAGGAATGCGAAAGCCGCGACCGCAAGGGGCTCTACAAACTCGCCCGTGAAGGCAAGATCAAGGAATTCACCGGCATTTCCGACCCCTATGAAGTGCCCGCGAACCCGGAACTGGCCGTCGACACCACCGGCGTCGATGTCGATCACTGCGCGCATCAGGTGATCCTGAAGCTCGAGTCGATGGGCCTGATCAAGGCGTAAGCCTGACTGAAAGCGAGACCGAACGCGCCTTGGGGAAACCCGGGCGCGTTTTGCTTTGAGCCGGCTGAAAACAAAAACGGCAGGGAAATCGCCCTGCCGTTCCTTGATGCCATGATCTCGGGCGCGTTCAGTGCACGCTGACCGCAGTAATCTCGTTTTGCCGCGCCAGCACAAAGGCCATCTCGCGGTCTTTCACCAGCGCCAGACGCTCGCCATTGATGTTGTGTAGTGCATACATGTGCTCGATATGGCCCACCCGGTCGCGGATTTCCTCCGGAATCTCGGTCACCGGGACCGAGCGGACATAGACGATGCGTTCGCCCGCGGCGACGTCGAAATCTGCAGTGTGATCCATGATGCCCCCTTACTTTTTGCGGATCGGAATCGTCTGCACGACCGGCTCGGGCTGCGCCCGTTTCAGCTCGACATGCAAAAGGCCATTCTCGAGCGCCGCCCCCGCCACCTCGACGCCATCGGCCAGCACGAAGCTGCGCTGGAAGGCGCGGGCGGCGATGCCGCGGTGCAGGAAGATGCGCTCGGACCCGTCATCGGCCTGACGGCCGCGGATGACGAGGGCACGATCTTCCATCGTGATCGCCAGATCGGCCTCGGCAAAGCCCGCCACCGCGAGGGTGATGCGGAATTCGTCCGGGCCCGATTGCTCGATATTGTAAGGAGGATAGGCGTCGGAGCCGGATTTTGCGGTCCGCTCGACAAGGCGCTCCAGCTGGTCGAAGCCCAGCAGATAAGGATGTGCGCCGAAGCTCAGTTTCGTCATTGGCAAGCCCTTTGGAAAGCGACGTTGCTTGGGGAACCCCGCGCAGCGGCAGTCCCGTATGCAGGATATGGGCAGCGCCGCCGCAGGTGCAAGGGGGCGGCGGCGCGTCGCAGTCAGGAAATTTCCCGCAAAGGCCTCGGATTTGATATGCTTGAACAAAAGCGGGGCGAGTCGGAGGGCTTGGCTCTGCTTATCTGTCTCAGCCTGTGATCGGACACATGCCATGAATGCCCATACTGACAGCCCGATCGAGATGAACACCGACGAGGTTCTGCGGGTCAAGCTCGAGGTTCTCAAGCGCGAACACCGCGACCTTGACGAGGCGATCAGCGCGCTGGTCAATGCCGCCCACCCCGATCAGCTGCGGCTGGTGCGGCTGAAGAAGCAGAAACTGTCGCTGAAAGACCAGATCGCCCGGATCGAAGACCGGCTGACCCCCGACATCATCGCCTGAGACTTGCCCAAACCCTTGAACCGGGGGCCCCACTGCCTATAGTGCCGCCACAAGATGGGAGGCCGAATGGGCGTGAAAGTTGGAATCATCATGGGCAGCCAGTCCGACTGGACGACCATGCGCGAGGCGGCGGCGGTTCTGGATGAACTGGGTGTCCCCTATGAAAAGAAGATCGTCTCGGCGCATCGCACCCCGGACCGGCTCTGGAGCTATGGCAAGACCGCGGTCGAGCGCGGGTTGCAGGTGATCATCGCGGGCGCCGGTGGCGCGGCGCATCTGCCCGGCATGATGGCCTCGAAAACCCGGGTGCCGGTCGTTGGCGTGCCGGTGCAGACGAAGGCGCTGTCGGGCGTCGACAGTCTTTATTCCATCGTGCAGATGCCGAAGGGCTTTCCCGTCGCGACGATGGCGATCGGCGCCGCGGGTGCCGCCAATGCCGGGCTGATGGCCGCAGGCATCCTTGCGCTGCAGGATGCGGATCTGGCTGCCCGTCTCGATGTCTGGCGCGACGCCCTTTCCGCCTCCATTCCGGACGAGCCGCAAGATGACTGAGATGCTGAAACCGGGCGCCACGATCGGGATTCTGGGCGGCGGGCAGCTGGGGCGGATGCTCTCGGTTGCAGCCTCGCGCCTTGGTCTGAAATGCGCGATCTTCGAACCGGGCGCCAACCCGCCCGCGGGTCAGGTCGCCGACCGGGTCTTCACCGCGCCCTACGAGGACGCGGCCGCGCTGCGCGCCTTTGCCGAAGCGGTCGATGTCATCACCTATGAATTCGAGAACATCCCGACCTCGGCGCTTGATCTGCTCGAAAGCCTGCGGCCCATCCGCCCGGGGCGCAAGGCGCTCGCCACCTCGCAGGACCGCATCCTCGAAAAGTCGTTCCTGAACGGCATCGGCCTGACCACCGCGCCCTGGGCCGAGGTGACGGACGCTGCCTCGCTGGATGCGGCGATTGCACAGATCGGCACGCCCGCGATCCTGAAGACGACGCGGCTCGGCTATGACGGCAAGGGGCAGGCGCGGATCATGACCCCCGCCGACGCGCCCGCGGCGCTGGCCGCGATGGGCGGCGCCACCGCCGTTCTGGAAGGCTTTGTCGATTTCTCGGCCGAGATTTCGGTGATCGCCGCGCGCGGTCTCGACGGCTCGATCTCCTGTTTCGACCCCGGCGAGAACGTGCACAAGTCGGGCATCCTGCACACGACGACCGTGCCCGCCCGCATCCCCCCTGCCCTGCGCTCGGATGCGGTGCTGATCGCGGCGCGGATCCTCAATGCGCTCGATTACGTCGGCGTGCTGGGGGTCGAGCTTTTCGTGACGCCCGCGGGGCTGCTGGTGAACGAGATCGCGCCGCGAGTGCACAACTCGGGCCACTGGACGCAGGCGGGCTGCGCCGTCGATCAGTTCGAACAGCATATCCGCGCCGTAGCGGGCTGGCCGCTCGGCGATGGTGGCCGCTATGCCGATGTCGAGATGCTGAACCTGATCGGCGATGATGTCGACCGCGTGCCGGACCTCGCCCGCGCGAAGAACACGCAGATCCATCTTTACGGCAAGGCCGAAGCGAAGCCGGGTCGCAAGATGGGGCATGTGAACCGCATCCTCTGACCCGCGGCGGCGGGGGGCTCTGCCCCCGCACCCCCGAGATATTTGTGGCAAGATAAAGCAGACGATCTTTTTCTTGGTGCAAATACGCCGGGGGGGTGAATTGCCGCAGGCAAGAGGGGGGCAGCGCCCCCCCGCCCCGCTCAGGGGCTGCGCAAGCCGCGTCAAGGCCGCGCCCCAGCTCGGCACCGGGTCGAACTGGCCCGTGTCCAGAAACGCCAGCACTTCGACGATCACGCGGGGATCATCCATCATCCAGGTGTGGGTCACCGGCAGTACCAGAAAATCCGCCATCCCCGCCTGTTTCGCGCTGGCGACAGAGACCTTGCCATCATCCGGCCCGGGGATCAGCCAGGAGGTGATCGGGTTCAGACTGTCCGAGCCCGCGATCACCGCAAAGTCGAATTTCGGTTTCGGCAGGCGGGCCGGGGCGTCGGTCGCCCCCGTGCCAAGGGCGAGCCCGGCCGGGCCGTTCATCCAGCCAAACCACGCCTGATCGCGGAAGGTATCGACGATCTCGGACCCGCCATTCGGCGGCGCGAGCATCACCGCGCGGTGGATGCGCCCTGCATTCGCGCCGCGCTCGGCCCAGACCTGCAGCAGGATGCCGCCCATCGAATGCGTCACCACATCGACCGGACCCGGCCCGCAGGCCGCAAGCCCGGCATCGATCCGGCCAGCGAGCGCCTCGACCGGCTCCTTGGTCGAAGGGTAGCCCAGATTCACCACCCGCTTGCCCCGCGCCTCGAGCACCTCTTCGAGCACGAAAAGCGAGCGCGGGCTGCGGGCGAGCCCATGCAAGAGCAGCACGCAATCGGCGGCGACCGGGGCCGCACTCAGACACAAAGGAAAAAAGGCCCGGATCAGCATGATCCGAGCCTTGTCGAAATGCGGCGGCCTGTCCAGCCTCAGAGCGTCGAATAGAGCCCCTCGTAGATCGGCACCAGCGTGTCGGTCTCGAAGAGCGAGCTGACCGAAGTGCCCGACCAGGTGTTCAGGATCGCCTGCGCGAACATCGGCGCGGTCGGCACGATGCGGATGTTGCGGGCGTTCTTCACCTCTTCGGTGGGCTCGATCGAATCGGTGATGACGAGCGATTTCATCACCGAATTCTCGACCCGCTCCACCGCCGGGCCCGAGAGGACGCCGTGGGTGATGTAGCTGTGCACCTCGGTCGCGCCGGCGGCGATCAGCGTCTCGGCCGCCTTGCACAGCGTGCCGGCGGTGTCGCAGATGTCATCGACGATGATGCATTTCTTGCCGGTCACGTCGCCGATCACGGTCATGCCCGCGACCTCGCCCGCCTTCTCGCGGCGCTTGTCGACGATGGCGAGCGGAGCGCCGATGCGCTTGGCCAGCTCCCGCGCCCGCGCCACACCGCCGACGTCGGGCGAAATCACCATCAGATCTTCCCGCGCGCCCTTGAAGTGATGCAGGATGTCGAGCGAGAAGACCGGGGCGGCGTACAGGTTGTCCACCGGAATGTCGAAGAAGCCCTGGATCTGCGTCGCGTGCAGATCAAGCGTCAGCACCCGGTCCACGCCCGCCTCGGTCAAGAGGTTCGCGACGAGCTTCGCCGAAATCGGCGTGCGGGCCTTGGCGCGACGATCCTGACGTGCATAGCCGAAATAGGGGATCACGGCGGTGATGCGATCGGCCGACGAGCGCTTGAGCGCGTCGGTCATGATCAGCAGTTCCATCAGGTTGTCATTCGCCGGGTTCGAGGTCGGCTGGATGATGTACATGTCCTCGCCGCGGACGTTTTCATAGACTTCGACGAAGATTTCCTGATCGTTGAAGCGCTCGACGCGGGCATCCACAAGCCCCACCGACATGCCGCGATGCATCGACATCCGGCGGGCGATCGCCTGCGCCAGAGGCCGGTTCGCATTGCCGGAAATGAGCTTCGGTTCGGTCATCGCAGCCATGGCAGTTCCTTTCTTGCCGCTGCGGCAGCAGCGGATTCGCCGGATTGCGCCTGCCTTAGCACCGGGCTAGCCTGCCCGCAAACCTTGCAAGCCGGGGGAGCGATAAGATGGCGCAGATTGATTACTTTTTCTCGGTGTTCAGCCCCTGGACCTATCTGGCGGGCGACCGGCTGGAACGCATCGCCGCAAAACATGGCGCGAGCATCAGCTACAAGCCGCTCGACGTGCTGGCGCTGTTTGATCGCACCGGCGGCGTGCGGCCCGCGGCGCGGCACCCGTCGCGCATGGCTTATCGCAATCAGGAGCTCGAACGTTGGGCGAAGCATCTGGGCCTGGAGATGAACCTGAAGCCCACGATCTATCCGCCGAACGCGGCGCCGGGGTCTTATGCGGTCATCGCGGCGCAGGCGGCGGGCGGCGGCGACGTGGGGGCGCTGGTGCGCGCGATCCTGCGCGCGCTCTGGGTCGAGGATCGCAACATCGGCGAAGATGACGTGCTGCGCGAAAAGCTCTCCGAGACCGGGTTCGATCCGAACCTGGTGACGACCGGGCTCTTCACCGGCGCGATGGCCTATGTGAAGAACCTTGAGGAAGCCATCGATCGCGGCGTCTTCGGCGCGCCCTTCTATATCGTGCGCGAGACGGATCAGCGCTTCTGGGGACAGGACCGGCTCGACTTCCTCGATGCGCATCTGGGCACGCTCTGATGGCCAAGGACATCCGGCAGGGACACGACATCTTCTGGCAAAGCTTCGGCACCGGCGCGCGGCCGATGCTCGCCGTTCATTGCACCTTGGGCACCTCGGGGATCTGGGGGCCGGTGCTGGAGCCCTTGGGCGAGACGGTCACCGCAACGAGTTTCGATCAGCCGGGGCATGGGCAATCCGCCGACTGGTCGGCCGAGGGCGCCGAGCCCGGCGCGTTCCAGCGCCTTGTGACGCAGATCGCGGCGAGTTTCATCGACCGGCCGCTCGATCTGGTCGGCCACAGTTTCGGTGCCTCGGTGGCGCTGCGGCTGGCGGTGGCGGCGCCCGACGCGATCCGTTCGCTGACGCTGATCGAGCCGGTGCTGTTCAAGGCGGTTGAAGGCAGCGCCGACTGGGTCGCGTTGCGCGCGCATCAGGATCATTTCGAGACGCTGATCGCGGACGGCGCTTACGAAGCCGCGGCCAAGGGCTTCATGGGGGCCTGGGGGGCGGGCGTGCCGTGGGAGGATCTGCCCGCGCATCACCGCGCCCGCTTTGCCGCGCAAATGCCGATGGTGGGCAATATTTCCGCGGCCAATTTCAGCGATCCGGGGCAGATCTGGCGCCCGGACGGGATCGAGGCGATCGACGCGCCGGTGATGATCCTGCATGGCGATCAAAGCCCGGCCATCGTCCGCCCGGTCTGCGAGGCGATTGCGGCGCGGCTTGGCGATGTGGGCGTGGCCTGCATCCCGGGCGGCGGGCACATGTTGCCGCTGACCCATCCCGAGCAGGTGCGCGATCTGATCGCGATGAATCTCGAGCGCAGTTGAGGGAACGGGAACCGGACCGCCGGTTCCCGCCTTGATCCTCAGCCTTTCGGGCTGATCATGTCTTCGGGGCGCACGACGCGATCAAAGGTCTCGCCATCGACATAGCCCAGCGCAATCGCTTCCTCGCGGAGCGTCGTGCCGTTCTTGTGCGCGGTCTTCGCGACCTTGGTCGCCGCGTCATAGCCGATTGTCGGCGCCAGCGCCGTCACCAGCATCAGGCTTTCCTTCATCAGCTTGTCGATCCGCGCGGTGTTCGCCTGCGTGCCCACCACCATGTTGTCGGTGAAGGCCGAAGCCGAGTCGCCCAGAAGCTGCATCGATTGCAGCACGTTGTAGCTCATCATCGGGTTGTAGACGTTCAACTCGAAGTGCCCCTGCGAGCCGGCGAACCCGACGGCGGCGTCGTTGCCCATGACATGGGCGCAAACCATCGTCAGCGCCTCGGCCTGCGTCGGGTTCACCTTGCCCGGCATGATCGACGACCCCGGTTCGTTTTCCGGCAGGATCAGCTCGCCCAGACCCGAGCGCGGGCCGGAACCGAGCAGGCGCATGTCGTTCGCGATCTTGAAGAGCGAGGCGGCCACGGTCTTCAGCGCGCCCGAGAAGAACACCATCGCGTCATGCGCGGCCAGCGCCTCGAACTTGTTCGGTGCGGTGACGAAGGGCAGCCCGGTGATCTCGGCGATCTGCGCGGCGATGCGGGTGTCCCAGCCCACGCGGGTGTTCAGACCGGTGCCGACGGCGGTGCCGCCTTGGGCCAGTTCGTAGATATGCGGCAGGGCGAGTTTCACCCGCTCGATGCCACGGTCGACCTGCGTCGCATAGCCCGAGAATTCCTGACCCAGCGTCAAGGGCGTCGCATCCTGCGTGTGGGTGCGGCCGATCTTGATGATATCCTTGAACTCTTCCGACTTCGCCCAGAGCGCCTTCGACAGCTTCTCAAGGCCGGGGATCAGCACATCACGCGCCTGCATCGCGATCGCGACATGCATCGCGGTCGGGAAGGTGTCGTTCGACGATTGCCCCATGTTCACATGGTCATTCGGGTGCACCGGCTTTTTCGAGCCCATCACGCCGCCCAGCATTTCAATGGCGCGGTTCGAGATCACCTCGTTCGCGTTCATGTTCGACTGCGTGCCCGAGCCGGTCTGCCAGACGACGAGCGGGAAGTTGTCGTCGAACTTGCCCTCGATCACCTCGGTCGCGGCGGCGGCGATGGCATCGGCAATCGCCGCATCCATGTCGCCCTGCGCCTTGTTCACCAGCGCGGCGGCCTTCTTGATCACGCCGAGCGCGCGGATGATCGGCTTCGGTTGCTTTTCCCAGCCGATCGGGAAGTTCATGATCGAGCGCTGCGTCTGCGCGCCCCAATATTTGTCGGCGGGAACTTCGAGCGGGCCGAAGCTGTCGGTTTCCGTTCTGGTCGCGGTCATCGTGGGCCTCCGTGATGCGAAATGTCCCGCGCGTCATAGGACGGCGGGACACATATTGCAATCGGCATGCAACCGTATACCGCCATCAGGCGTCGACGGACATCCGGTAGACGCGGGCATTGCGGCACAGCGGATTGCTGACCAGAAGCTCGGCCAGCGCCGCCTCGACGATGCGCGGCGAGCGGCAGTGAAAGTAAAGCTCGACTGCGTTCGGGAAGGTGCCGGTGCCCTGCAGCCGCCCGGCGGAACTTACGCGCTCCTCGATCGGGCCCATCAGTTTGGCCGCGACCTGACCCGCGGTCTGGCCCGCGGGCAAGGCGGCCGGGTCGAGTTCCATCACCACAACCTCGGTGGTGCCGAAGCGGCGCATTTCCTTGCCCTCGGCATCGGTAAACCACGAGCCCTTCGGCGAGCCGAGGCTGTCGAAATGCGCCACCAGCCGGTCCATCTTCTTCGCGTCGAGCCCGGTCAGGCTCATCACGATCTGCGAGGACGTGCCCCGCCCTTCGGCATTTATGGCGGAACTGGCGCTGACGACACTGCCAAACCCTTCGGCGACCAGCATCTTCTGCACGGGCTCGTCATAGCGCTGGACGCGATCGTCCTTCAAAAGGCAGGTCGGCAGATGCGCGGTGACGGTGGTGGTGACTTTCGGTTTGAGGAAGTTGAACATGGGTTTCGATCTTATTTGCGGAATTTGTCGAGACTGACCACTTCGGCTTCGATCCGGGGCTTTTCCGGTTCGTCTTCGGTTTCGTCCTCGTCCTCGTCGTCCCCGTCCTCCTCGTCGCTCTCTTGCGATTCGAAGCGCAGGCCGAATTCGACCGAGGGATCGACGAACGTATGCACGGCGTCGAAGGGGATCACCAGCGGTTCGGGCTGGTTACCGAAGTTCAGCGTGATCGAGAAGCCCTCGTCGGTGACGACAAGGTTCTCGAACCAGTGCTGGATCACGATGGTCATTTCTTCCGGGTAGCGGGACTTCAGCCAGTCCGCCATCTCCACCTTCGGCGCGCGGGTGTCGAAGGTGATGAAGAAATGATGCGCCCCGGGCAAGCCGTGCTCGGCCACCTCGGTCAGAACGGTCTGGATCAGCCCCCGCATGGCGCGGTGCATCAGGGTGCCGTAGTCGATCGAACGGGTCATCTGGCCGCCTTTCCTTTCGGCCCAGCATAGGGGATTCGCCGAGCAAGGAAAGGGGGAAGGCGGCAAGTTCCCGCCCGCTCAGCCCAGTTGTTCACCCATCAGGCACAATGCCATGACTTCGGCGGGCAAGGCGCCGATCTGGCCAAAGAAACCCAGCATGTCGACATGGTTGTAGGCTTCGATGAATTTGTTGTCCTGAAACCGGACCGCCACCTGCGAGGTGAGATCGATGGGTTTGAGATCGCGCGCCGAACGCGCCTTGATATGGACCAGCGCCCAGAGCCAATCCCCGGCTTCGAAATGCCGCACGATCCGGAAGCTGGGTTCGGTGACGAGCCGCATCAGCATCGGCACCAGCTCCGCGAAATCCGCCGGGCGCAGCGAATGACCGGGCATCAAGCCTGTCTCGGTCGCATCCGGCGGGAAGAAATTGCCGATGGCGCGCAGATCACCGCGCAGCCAAACCGTGTGATACCACTCTTCAAGTCGATCGATCTTGGTCATGACTTGCCCCATTTACAACGACACGACACAACCCTGACGTGCACAGGTTGAAACGTGGTTAAACATGAAGGGAAAGTGCAGGTTTCTGTTGCCAGGCACCTGCGAGCCCCGCCTTAAGCGGCTAAGCGTAAGGACTTAGGTTTCGATACCTCGAACTGCTTACGCAGCCAGAGCCATCGGAGCACGGTTGTCGTTGGCAACTGTACATTTGCACCGATAACGGTGGTAGCTCACCGGGACAAAGCAATCACCTTTAGACGTTCGTCGATCCTGTTTCGGCCCCATTCGCCCCCAACGAGGGAGTTTTGGTGGAGCCGCCGGGTACCGCCCCCGGGTCCGATCCGCTTATTCCGTGCGCGTTTATGCCCATAGTCGGGGTTGCCCCCGACAAGGACAAAGATAGGCGTCAAAGCCGGGCTGCGCAAGGGGCCGCGCTCGTCCTGCCCTTTTCAGGCCGCCCATTCACGCCGGACGGCTGACCAGAAGCTTGTCGATCCGGCGCCCGTCAAGGTCGAGGATCTCGATGCGCAGGCCGTGCAGGGTGAAGACGGTGCCGATCTCGGGCAGCTGGCCGGTCTCGTCCAGCACCAGCCCCGCCACGGTCTGGTAGTCGCGGCCCTCGCGCAGCACGATCCCGAAGGCATCGGCGAATTCGTCGGCCGGCATCCAGCCCGCCACCAGCACCGAGCCATCGGCGCGGGTCACCATCTTCGGCTCATCGGGTTCGCCCGCATCGTGAAAATCGCCGGTGATCGCTTCCAGAAGGTCCATCGGCGTCACGATGCCTTCGAAATGGCCATATTCATCGAAAACCAGCACGATATGCGCGGGCGAGGTGCGCAAGGTCTCGACCACATCAAGCGCCGACATCCCGTCCAGCACCACCGGCGCCGGAAGGATCAGCGCGCGCAGATCCGCCGTCTCGGACCGCGGTCGATGGTCCAGAAAGTCATGTGCCGAAAGCACGCCGACGATTTCATCCGCGCCACCGTCGCGCACCGGCAGCCGCGAATGGCCGGTCTCGCGGAAGCGCTTCACGATCGCGGCGGGGCTGTCGCTGATCTCGACCAGCTCGACCTCGTGGCGCGGCGTCATCAGCCCCTTCGCCGTGCGGTCGGCGATGCGCATCACCCCGGCGATCATCTCGGTTTCGGCGGCCTCCATCACCCCGGCCGTCTGCGCCTCGGCCAGCACCATCTTGACCTCTTCATCGGTCATGTTGCTTTCGGTGGTGCCGGATTGGCCCAGCACGAACAGGACGACGCGCCCCGAAACATCCAGCAGCCAGACCACCGGCGCGGCGACGATCGCGATCAGCTGCAGAAGCGGCGCGATGCGCACGGCGACCGCCTCGGGACGGCGCAGAGCGATCTGTTTCGGCACCAGCTCGCCAAAGACGAGCGAGGCATAGGTGATCGCCACAACCACCCCGCCGACGCCCAGCGTCTCGGAAAGGCTGACTGACAGCCCCTGTGCAGCCAGCCAGTCGGACAGCCGCGTGCCCAGCGTCGCCCCCGAGAAGGCGCCCGACAGCACCCCCACGGCAGTGATGCCGATCTGCACCGAGGACAGGAACCGCCCCGGCTCCTCGGCCAGTTTCATCGCGATGCGGGCGCCGCGACTGCCCCGGCTTGCCAGAAGCTTCAACCGCGCCGTGCGCGAGGACACGATGGCCAGCTCGGACATGGCAAGAACGCCGTTGACGAGGGTCAGCAGCAGGACGATGGCGATTTCAAGAAACATGGGCAGGTCCGGAGTTGCGGATCAGGACGGGCGAGACGACGGGACAGAGGCCGGGGCCGCGCAACGGGCATGGCGCTCCGGGCTGGCCGGGATCGGGGGCAAGGCTGGGGTCGCAGGGCATGTCCCTCAGGTAGGGATCGCACCGCGGCGGCACAAGCACAATCTGCACCCCCATACGCGCGGCTGGCCGCGGATTTGCAGCAGCACAGCCGGTGCCAGCCGCTTGCGCTTGACGAGTCACGACGGCTTCGCACATCATCGCCGCGTCCCAAGACCCTGCCTGCCCTTTCCATTCGCAAGATCCTATTTTCAAGGAGTGATCCAATGGCAAATCTGCTGTTTCGTCGTGTGTTCGATCTGTCGAGCCTGCATCCGGGCGACTTCCTGATCGGCAGCTCCACGGCAACGACGACCCTGATCACAATGACCTTCGGTACACGGGTGCTGACTGTCTCCGGCACGTTCACCCTCACCGACGGCGAGGTGACCGGCGGCACCGTGACCGGGATCTCGCTGCGCGACGGTGGCGTGGCCCAGGTCGACATGACGCATCTTGCGCTCGATTTCGACCGCTTTCAGGAACTGCTCGCCGATGACGATCTGGCCGGGCTGATGGCGGGCAACGACCGGCTGACCGGCACCAGCTCTGCCGATCGGTTGAACGGCTTCGACGGCGCGGATCTGCTGTCGGGGCTTGGCGGCAATGACGTGCTGTTTGGCGGCGCGGGCAATGACACGCTGGACGGCGGCGGGGGCAATGACAGCATGATCGGCGGCACCGGGGATGATCTTTACCGGGTCAACAGCGCCTCCGACAGCATCACCGAATTGGCGAATGGCGGCTTCGACCGGGTGGAGACCACGCTGTCGAGCTACACGCTCGGGCGCAATGTCGAGGCGGTGACCTTTACCGGCGATGGCGCCTTTCGCGGCACCGGCAACGGTGGCGACAACCTGATCCGCGGTGGCGGCGGCGCGGATTCGCTCAGCGGCCTTGCAGGCGACGACACGCTGAGCGGCGGCAACGGCAATGATACGCTCATCGCCGGCGAGGGCGACGACCTGCTCGTGGGCGATGCGGCTGGCACCGAGGCGATCCTTTCCTCCGCCACCCCGGCACCCAGCGATCCGGACCGGCGCATCACGCTGACCTCGGGCCTGCCCGAGACCTCCACCACCGGCACCACCACGCTCACCGGCACGATCAACAACGCGGCGGGGGGCAATGTCATCAACCTTGCCTTCGTGCTCGATGTGTCGGGCAGCATGGGCGATGCCTTCACCGGCACCGATGTCGGCGATCAGAACGGCGACGGCGCCGCCGACACCCGGCTTGATGCGGCCATCGCCGCCTTCGAGCAACTGGTCGAGACGATCGCCGCACTCGGCCTGTCCGACCGCGTCAACATCGCCCTGATCCCCTTTGAAAGCTCCAGCACGATTGCCGCCACCGGCTCGCCCGTCTCGGATGCCAACGGCAATGGCGCGGCCGATATCATCGATGCCGCCCGCGCGCTCGACTATGACGGCAGCACCTATTACGATGCCGGGCTGCAATCCGCGATCACGTTCTTCAACGCCGCCCCCGAGGGCAGCAATCAGGTGTTCTTTCTTTCGGACGGTGCGCCGAACGGCAATGACTACAGCGCGATGCTGACAAGGCTCCGCGATTCTGCCGGGATCGATGCGCAGATCCGCGCGCTCGGCTTCGAGGCGGCGGGCAGCTATTACGACGTGCTCGACCTGCTGGACGACGGGCTGCGGAACGGCTCGGCGATCAACGTGACCGACCCGGCCTCGCTCGATGCCGGACTTCTGGGCTCGCAGGTCTCGACCGAAGACATCGCCGGGCTCGAGGTCTGGCTCAACGGCACGCGCATCGCGACGCTGACGCCCGATCAGTTCACCCAGACCCCGTTCGGCTGGCAATATTCGGTCACCATCCCCGGGCTCGACTCGACCGGCACCAATATCGTCGAAACCCGGCTGGTGCTGAACGATGCCGATGCCACCACCATCACCAACACCCAGACGATCACCGTGGGCGCGCTGACCTCGAATGACTCGCTTTCGGGCGGGGGCGGCAATGACACGCTTGACGGCGGCGCCGGGGTCGACACGCTCGCAGGCGGCAGCGGCAACGATACCTACCGCGTCGACACGACCGGCGACCGGATCGTCGAGGCGGTGGACGGCGGCACCGATACGGTCGAAACCACGGTCAGCTTCACGCTCAACCGCGCGATCACCGCGAATGTCGAAAACCTAGTGCTGCTCGGGTCGGACAACATCAACGGCACCGGCAATGCGCTGGCCAACCGCATCACCGGCAACAGCGGCAACAACGTGATCGAGGGGATGGGCGGCGATGACACGCTGATCGGCGGTTTCGGCAATGATTTCGTCTCGTTCCGCAACGGGACAGCGGTCAACGTCTCGCTCTATGCGGGCTCGGCCACCCTGCCCGGCGGCGGCGACGTGCTGACACTCGTGGATTTCGAGAACGTCATCGGCTCGGCCTATGCCGACAGCATCGTGGGCGATGCAGGAGACAACCTGTTCATCGGCCTGGGCGGCGATGACACGCTGAACGGCTACAATGGTTTTGACACGATCGATTATTCCGCCGCGACTTCGGGGCTGACCGTGACCCTGTCGACCTGGGACGATACTGTGCGTTCCGCCAATGGCGCCGAGGGGACCGACCATCTGAGCTACATCGAAGCGGTGATCGGCTCGCGTTTCGCCGACACCATGACCGAGAGCACCAGCTACATCACCGACAACCGGCTCGAAGGAGGTGAGGGCAATGACCTGCTCACCGCGGCTTACGGCGATGACACGCTGATCGGCGGCGCGGGCAATGACACGCTTGCGGGCGGCGGCGATTACGGCTCGACGCATTACATCGACTTTGTGGATTATTCCGCAGCGACGGCGGCAATCAGCGGAGCGCTGGCGGGAACGATGACCGGCACCGCCACCGGCCGTGACGTGCTCTCGGGCTTCGAGCACATCCTCGCCACCCGCTTTGCCGACAGCATCACCGGCTCGGATGCGGCGGAATGGATCGAAGGCGGGGCGCAGGGCGACACGCTGTCGGGTGGAGGCGGTGCCGACACGATCGACGGCGGCGACGGGCTCGACGTGATGAGCGGCGGTGCAGGCAATGATCTGTTTTACGTCGGTGTCGGCGGCGATCAGGTGCGCGAGAATGCGGCCGAGGGCAATGACACGATCATTGCCGCGGTCGGCTACACGCTGGCCGATGTCGATGTCGAAAACCTGACCCTGACCACCACCGCGGGCGTCACCGGCATCGGCAATGCCGCCGACAACGTGCTGACAAGCGCCGCCGGGTCGGATCTGCTGATCGGTCTTGCGGGCAACGACACGCTGATCGGCAATGCCGGCAATGACACGCTGCGCAGCGGGCTTGGCAGCGACGTGCTTTCGGGCGGCGACGGCACCGACCTGGCCGATTTCTCCGATCTGATCACCGCCGTCAGCGGCACGCTGTCGAGCTGGGGCAATGCCAGCTTCACGGCCAGCGCCTCGATCGTCACGCTGAACGGGATCGAGAATATCAACGCCACAAGCCGGGCCGACAGCATCACGGGCAATTCCTATGCGAACGTGCTGAACGGCAATGGCGGCAATGACACGCTGGGCGGGGACAGCGGGAACGACACGATCGACGGCGGTGCGGGGAATGACCTGATCAACGGCGGCTCGGACAATGACCTTCTGAGCGGCGGCGCAGGCAATGACTCGATCCTTGGCGATTACGGCTATGACACGATCCTTGGCGGTGCGGGCAACGACACGATCGACGGCGGCGGCTATTTCGATGTGGTCAGCTATGCCACACTCACCACATCGGGCATCCATGCCGATCTCTCGACCGGGGTGGTGACTGGCGAGGGCTCGGACCTTCTGCGCAATGTCGAGGGGATCGTCGGCACCGGCCAAAACGACGTGATCATCTGGAACAGCAGTTCGAGCACCTATACAGACTTCCGCTTCGAGGGCGGGGCCGGAAATGACTCGCTCGCGGGATCGGATGGCGATGACACGCTGACGGGCGGCACCGGCAGCGACACGATGGTCGGCGGCAAGGGCAGCGACACCTACGAAGTGGACCGCGCCACCGATGTCGTGCTGGAAATCGACACCTACGGCTATGATGACACTGTCCTCAGCTCGATCAACTACACGCTGGGCACCTATGTCGAAAACCTGATCCTCTCCGGCACGGCGATCCGCGGCACCGGCAATGCGCTGAACAACGAGCTGACCGGCAATGCGAGCAACAACACGCTTTCGGGCGGCGCGGGAGCCGACACGATCTTCGGCGGCCTCGGTCAGGACACGATGGATGCGGGGGCCGATGCGAATTACGACATGTTCGTCTTCACCTCCGTCGCGGACTCGGCGCGAGGTGCCGCCGACCGGATCCTGAACTTCAACATCGCACAGGACCGGATCAATCTTTCCGACATAGATGCCGACACGATCGACAGCGGCAACCAGTACTTCAGCTTCCTCGGCACGGCGGCCTTCACCGGCGCGGCGGGCGAGCTGCGGATCAGCCAGAGCGGCGGGACGACCTATGTGCAGGGCGACACCGATGGCGACCGGACGGCCGATCTGGTGATCGAACTGGCTGGAACGCTGACGCTTTCAAGCGCCAATTTCTATCTCTGAACCGGGAGCGTCGGTTCCCTCGGCCGGACGGGGCAAAGCCGCGACGGCAGAGATCTTATCCCAGACGGTGCCGCGCCAGCCATTGGCGCGGCGTCAGACCGAGTTCGAGACGAAACGCATTGCGCAGCGCCGCCTCGTTCGGAAAACCACTGCGCGCGGCGACATCGTTCAGCCCCCCTTGCCCCGGCGGCCAGCATCTCTTGCGCCCGGGCCAGCCGCACCTGCCGCAACCAGTCACCGAAACTGCCACCGGTGCGGGCGCGGATATGGCGGGTCAGGCTGCGTCGGCTCATCCCCACCCGTGCGGCCAAGGCATCCAGCGCCGGGCAGTCGACCGGATCGGCCCGGATCGCCTCCAGCGCCTCGGCCAGACGCCGCTCGGCCGAAGAGGCGATGGCGGGGGCGGCCAGCCGTTGCGGCTGCGCCCCCCGAACGCTGCGGCGCGACGACCAGATGCCGGGCCACCCGGTTCGCCTCACCCAGCCCCGAAAGCCGCGCCAGCAGATGCAGGCAGCAATCCAGCCCCGCCGCGACCCCGGCCGAGGTGACAACGGCGCCCTCATCCACAAACAGCGCCCCGACATCGACCTGCACCCGCGGAAACCGCCGCGCGAAGGTCTCGGCCCGCGCCCAATGCGTGGTGGCGCGGCGCCCGTCCAGCAACCCGGCCTGCGCCAGTCCGAAGGCACCAAGGCAAAGCCCCACCACGATCGCCCCCCGCGCCGCCGCCGCGGTCAGCGCCGCGACGATTTCGGGGCTGACCGGCTCGGCCGCATCGCGCCAGCCGGGCAGGATCACCAGATCGGCTTCGGCCGCAAGGGCAAGCGGTTGCAGCCCTTCAAGCCGCAGCCCGGCCGACGTGCAAAGGCCGGAAGTGGCCGCGCAGATGTCGACATGATGGGGGCCCTGCACGAAGGGCTCGCCGAAAACCGCGAGCGGCGTCGACAGCAGAAAGGGGCTGATCCCGTCATAGGCAAGCAGGGCAAGGCGCATTGGCCCGATTTAGCAGAAATATGTCCATCGGGCCAGTATCGCCGCGGGCTTGCGCCGATACTCTGGCCCGATCCAGCGAAAGGAACCCTGCATGACCCGCTGTCTGCTCGTGATCGACATTCAGAACGACTATTTCCCGGGCGGGCTTTTGCCGCTCTGGCAAGCCGAAGAGGTGGCGGCGCGGATCGTCACCGCGATCGGCCTTGCGCGCGCCGCCAACGACCGGGTGGTGCTGGTGCGCCATGTCGCGCCCGGCCCCGGGCTTCTGTCGGCACACTCCACGGGCAGCGCGATCCGCGCCGCCGTTCTGGCAGCGGCAGGCGCGGCCCCGGTGGTCGAAAAGACCTTTGCCGATGCGTTTCAGGACACCGATCTGACGACCGTTCTGGCCGGGGTGGAGGATCTTCTGATCTGCGGAATGATGACGCAGAACTGCGTCGTCTTCACCGCGCTCTCGCACGCGACCGAGGGGCTGCGGCTGCGGGTTCTCTCGGATCTTTGCACCGCGCCGAGCGAGATCGTGCATCGCATCGCACTGAGCGCACTCGGCTCGAAACTGCCCCTGAGCGAAACGACCGAGGTCTGGCCAGGGTAACCCGCTCTGAAAGCCGCGCCGTCAACGCATTGCCCAATCTTTTGGCGTTATGGGGCGATTTCCCATAACGCATTGATTTTTATTTCCTATTCCCATGATTGCATTGACGGGAAACCGCCCGCGTGGCAGGGTCGGACCCGAGGGGTCTGTCTGGTGCGTCTTCCGCGGTTTGCCGGTGACAAGTTCCGCCCGGCCGGGTTTCGTCGCAGGCCCGGTGACCGCCTCTCGTTCTCTGCCCCGCGGGTGGGCGCCTGCACGCCTGTTGCCCGCATGTCCTTGGAAAGGCGAACCCATGATCGAGAGCACGGAGCAGCTCGAAGCGCTCCTCATGCACAGATCGCTCAGCGATCCCGAGCTTGTCGCGGCCACCGAACGCGCCCCTGATTACCGGATCCTGCCCGAGGCCACCGTGATCAAGATCGGCGGCCAGAGCATGATCGACCGTGGCCGGTCGGCGATCTGGCCGATCGTCGAGGAAATCGCGGCCGCGCGCAAACACCATCAGATGCTGATCGGCACCGGCGCGGGCACCCGCGCGCGTCACATCTATTCGATCGCGGCGGGGCTTGGCCTGCCCGCCGGGATGCTGTCGCAACTGGGCGCTTCGGTCGCCGATCAGAACGCCGCGATGCTGGGCCAGCTGCTGGCGCGCTACGGCATTCCGCTCGTCTCGGGGGCGGCGCTGTCCTCGGTGCCGCTGGCGCTGAGCGAAATCCACGCCGTCATCTTCAGCGGCATGCCGCCCTATGGGCTGTGGATGCGGCCCGCGCCCGAAGGCGTGATCCCGCCCTATCGCACCGATGCGGGCTGCTATCTGGTGGCCGAACAGTTCGGCTGCAAGCAGATGATCTATGTGAAGGACGAGGACGGGCTTTACACCGCCAATCCGAAGACCTCGCCCGAGGCGAAGTTCATTCCGAAGATATCGATCGACGAGATGAAGGCCGCGGGGCTGCAGGATTCGATCCTCGAATTCCCGGTGCTCGACCTGATCCAGTCCGCGCGGCATGTCCGCGAGGTGCAGGTCGTCAACGGCCTCAAACCCGGCAATCTGACGCGCGCGCTGGCGGGCGAGCATGTCGGCACCATCATTACCGCGCGCTGAGGAAGGCACGACCATGTCCGAAACCAATCCCGGCATCAAACACGTCGCCTCGGCCCTTGCGCGTCAGACCCTGCTCGATGGCAGCCTGACCCGCCCCGTCGCAGGCAAGCGCCCGATCCGCATCCTGCCCTGGCTGCAGGTGGTCAAGATCGGCGGTCGCTCGATCATGGACCGCGGCGCCGAGGCGATCCTGCCCGTCGTCGACGAGATCCGCAAACTCCTGCCCGAACATCGGCTCTTGATCCTGACCGGCGCGGGGATCCGGGCGCGCCATCTTTACAGTGTGGCGCTCGATCTGGGCCTGCCCGTGGGCTCGCTCGCTCCGCTCGCCGCGACCGAAGCGGGGCAGAACGGCCATATCCTGGCCGCGATGCTGGCGCCCGAGGGCGTGTCCTATGTCGAACATGACACGCTGGCCAGCCAGCTGGCGATCCACCTTTCCGCCGCGCGCGCCGTGGTGGGCAGCGCCTTCCCGCCCTATCACCACCACGAATTCCCGGGCCAGCGCCTGCCGCCGCACCGGGCCGATGTGGGGGCCTTCCTGCTGGCCGACGCGCTGGGAGCCGCGGGGCTGACCATCGTCGAGGATGTGGACGGGATCTGCAGCACCGACCCGAACGGGCCCGAAAGCGCCGCGGCGCAGCTTCTGCCGGAGGTCACCGCGGCGGAACTGGCCGCCTTCACCGGCACGCTGCCGGTCGATCCGGCCTTTGTCGAGGTGCTGGCGACGGCGCGGCATCTCAAGCGGGTGCAGATCGTCAACGGCCTCGTCCCGGGCCGTCTGACCGCCGCGCTGCGCGGCGATCATGTGGGCACGGTGATCCACACCGGCGCGGCACTTTGAGACAAGACCGGGAGGGGCCCCGCCTCTCCCGGTCCGAAACCGGCAGATATCCGGGCGGCGCAACCCGGAACGGCGGATGATCGCCCGAAGCCACTGTGCGGGCTCAGCGCGCCAGGGCAAGCAGCGCGTCAAGATCGAGATCAGCCGCGATTTCGCCCGCAAAGGCCTCCAGCGCAGACTCGATCCGGGCGGCGTGATCGATCTGCGCCGCCTGCCCTCCCTGCGCGGCAAGCCACTGGGCGCGAAACGCGCCCGCGCCGAAAAGCCCGTGCAGATAGCACCCCATCACCCGGCCATCGGCCGAGATCGCCCCCTCGGCCCGCCCGTTCAAGGTCAGCCAAGGGCGGTTCAGAGCGGGGCCGGTGGTGCGGCCCATGTGCATCTCATAGCCGGTGACGCGGGCGCCGCTGGCATGGTCAAGGGCGTCGATTTCGGCAAGCCGCTTGGCCGGGCCGATCACCGTTTCAAGGTCGAGCAGACCAAGCCCCTCGGTTTCACCCGGGGGGCCTTCGATCCCCTCGGGGTCGCGGACAACCCGACCAAGCATCTGAAACCCCGCGCAAATTCCGACCACGCGACCGCCCCGGCGCAGATGCGCGCGCAGGTCGATGTCCCAGCCCTCGGCCCGCAGCGCGGAAAGCGCGGCGCGGGTGGCCTTCGATCCGGGCAGGATCACCACCGCGGCCTCGGGCGGGATCGGCTGGCCCGGACGCACCCAGCGCAGATCGACGCCGGGCTCGGCGGCGAGCGGGTCGAGATCGTCGAAATTCGCGATCCGCGGCAGATCGAGGACGGCAATCACCAGCGATCCTTTGGGGCCGGGACGACGGGCGAGCCCGAGCGAATCTTCCTCGGGCAGGCGCCGCGCCGCCTCGGACCAGCGCATCAACCCCAGCACCGACCAACCGGTCTCGGTGCGGATGTCATGGGCCGCTGGCGCAAAGATCGCCGGATCACCGCGGAATTTCGTCACGATCACGCCGCCCACCCGGGCGCGGTCCGAAGCACTCCAAAGGTGATGATGCCCGATCACCGCCGCCGTGACGCCCCCACGCGACTCGTCGCCCAGAAGCACCACGGGCAGATCGGCGGCCTCGGCCAGACCCATGTTGGAAATGTCCTGCGGGCGCAGATAGCGTTCCGCGCCGCTGCCCGCCCCCTCGATCAGCACAAGGTCATGGGCGGCTGACAGATGATCGAGGCTTTCGATCACCCGCGGCCGCAGGCTTGGCTTCAGCGCCTGATACTGTGCCGCCGAGAACCGCCCCAGAACCTGCCCCTGCACCACGACCTGCGCATCGACATCGGTCTCGGGCTTCAAAAGCACCGGGTTCATGTGGACCGACAGGGGCTGCCCCGCCGCCCGCGCCTGAAGCGCCTGCGCCCGGCCGATCTCGCCACCATCCGCCGTCACGGCGGCGTTGTTCGACATGTTCTGCGCCTTGAAGGGCGCCACCTTGAGGCCCCGCCGGGTGAAGGCACGACACAGCCCCGCCACCAGCAGGCTTTTCCCCACATCCGAGCCGGTGCCGAGCACCATCAGCCGCCGCGCCCTCATTTCGCCAGCGCCAGAAGCGCATCGAGATCAAGGTCTTCCTCGAGCTGATCGGCCAAGGCATCGAGCGTCGCCTCGATCTGTGCGGCGTGATCAAGCCCCGAGGTGCGCCCGCCCATCGCCTCGATCCAATGGCTGCGAAAGCCATCCGCGCCGAACAGCCCGTGCAGATAGCTGCCCATCACCCGGCCATCGGCAGAGACCGCACCTTCGGGGCGGTCGTCGAGCCGAAACCACGGCCGATCGAGCCCCGGCCCGGTGGTGCGGCCCATGTGCATCTCGTAGCCCGAAAGCACCTGCCCCGAGAGGCTGTCCGTCGCCCGCACCTCGGTCAGCAGCTTGTCGCGCATCATCACGGTTTCCAGATCGAGCAGCCCCAGCCCCTCGGTCTCGCCCGCCGGGCCTTCGATCCCGTCGGGGTCGCGGACAACCCGGCCAAGCATCTGAAAGCCGGCGCAAATCCCCACAACACGACCGCCCCGGCGCAGATGCGCGCGGATGTCCACATCCCAGCCCTGCGCGCGCAGCGTGGCCAGCGCCGCCCGGGTGGTTTTCGAGCCGGGCAACAGCACCACATCGGCCTCGGCCGGGATCGGCTGGCCGTGCCGGACCCAGCGCAGATCGACGCCCGGTTCGGCGCCCAGGGGGTCGAGATCGTCGAAATTCGCCACACCATCGAGATGCGGCACGGCAACGATCAGCCCCGCGCCAGCGCCCGTGGCCGGGCGTTCAAGCGCGAGCGCATCCTCGGCCGGAAGCTGCCCCGCCGCCTCGAACCAGCGCGCGACGCCCAGAAAGGGCCAGCCGGTCAGCTCGGTCATCGTTCGACAGGCGGGTTCGTAAAGCGAGAAATAGCCGCGGAACTTGTTGACGAGAATGCCTTTCACCCGCGCCCGCTCGGCCTCGTCATGCAGCATCCAGCTGCCCACGACGGCGGCCAGCGCCCCACCGCGGTCGTTGTCAGTGAGCAGCACCACCGGAAGATCCGCCTCCTCGGCCAGCCGCATGTTGGTGATGTCGCAATGCTTGATCCAGGTCTCGGTCGCCGCGCCCGCGCCCTCGACCAGCACCAGATCGGCCTCGGCGGCGATGCGGCGATAGCTGTCCATTACCGCAGGCATCAGGAAGGGCTTCAGATGGTGGTAATGCCGCGCGGGCCAGTTGCCGAGTGCCCGGCCGCGCAACACCACCTGCGAGCCGACCAGCGCCTGCGGTTTGAGCAGCACCGGGTTCATGTGGATCGAAGGCGCCAGCCCGGCGGCCCGCGCCTGCAAGGCCTGCGCCCGGCCGATCTCGCCGCGCCGCGGGCCGTCGGGTCCGGGGGGCAGATCGCTGTCCACGGTGACGGCGGCATTGTTCGACATGTTCTGCGCCTTGAACGGCGCCACTTTCAGCCCGCGCCGGGCATAGGCACGGCACAGCCCCGCGACAAGCAGGCTCTTGCCGACGTCGGAACTGGTGCCCTGGATCATCAGCGCCCGGCCACGACGGGGCGGCGGCGGCGTCAGCAACGGCACATCGAGGTCCGGCAGCGGTGGCACCGGGTCAGGATCGGGAAGCGAAAAGGTCATTGCAGGGTCCGTTCAGGCGGCAAGGCAAGCACGGCGCCGCGATTGCGCCCGGAAACCGGGCCGCACGGGGCCCTGAGGGAGATCATGTCTTTCGGCGCCATACCGTTCCTGTGGCAGTGGGCCGGAAAGCGGTAAGGGGACAGGCCCCGGACAAGCCGAAGCACCCTGCCTCCGGGCCCGCCGCCCGGGATGGTTTCTGGCCTGGCAGGTCTCCTGGCTTGCGGCTCGAACGCCCGTCGCGCCTTCCCGACCCGTGGGTCAGTGGCCATGCTTCAGGCTTGCCGCTTACAGTTGCGGGGGCAGCGCCGGACTTGCACCGGCTTCCCTCTTCGTCCGCGGGATCAGCCGCGGAACCAAGGCGCGGCGACCATGCGCGCTTGACCCGGGACTGTCAATTCCCCCCAAGCTTGCAGATTGACGCGGGCTCCGGCGCCTGTCACACCCAAGGCGGGATTGGTTCCCCGTTCGCGCGGGGATGAAAAGGGAATGTGGTGCGCCCCGGAAAAGACCGGGACAAAACCGCAGCTGCCCCCGCAACTGTGAGCGGCGAGCGACGGTCGAAAATGCCACTGGGGGCTTCCCCGGGAAGGCCGACCCGAGCCCGGACCCGCAAGCCAGGAGACCTGCCACCCCTCGGGCCTTGCCCGATTCAACCGGACGCCGGGGTGCGCGTCTGGCCCTCGGGGGTCCAGCCTCCGGGTGCCAAAACCCCTTCGTCCTTTCGCGTTTTGCGGCCGGGTGACCCGGACCGCCACGGAAGGGAACGACCATGTTTCTACACGGCAACCTGATGGCGGCCGCCCGCGCGCTGCTGTCAATCCCCCGCCCCGCCACACCGGGGCTGATGGCGCATCTGCCCGAGACGGGCAATCTGCTGACCCTCGCCCTTGGCGACCCGCTGGGGGGTGGCGTGGTTCTTGACCTGCCCCCGCCGCGCGCAGTGGTGCACCTGCACGGCATCCGCCGCACCGACCTCACGCTTGGCTTGACGGCGGATCTGCTGCAGGGCGCGGGCAATGCCGCGCGGGCCTGGCAGGGCTGCGTCGATCTGTCGAGCCCGGGGCTGCACCGGATCGTCGCCGAGGCTCCGGCCGGGCGCGATCCCGACGGCCGCGGGCTGATGCAGCACACGGCCCAGACTTTTGTTCTGCGCAGCACCGAGGCTGCAACGCCCGAGCCGCTCGGCCTTGCCGTCGAGATCTTGCCCGATGTGCTCGTGCCGGAGTTTCTGCCGGGGATGCGGTTTTCGGCCCGGGTTCTGGCGCAGGGGCGGCCCCTTGCAGCAACATCCGTGCATCTTGAACGGGTGGCGGCCGAACCCTTTGGCGGGCGTGTGCAAGCGTTGCCGGGCAACGCGGCCCCGCTCTGGATGATCGCCGAGACCGACCGCGCGGGGCGGTTTCAGCTCTCGCTGCCTGCCCCCGGTCTTTGGGCGATCACCGCCACGGGCCCCTTTGGCTGGTCCGGGCTGCGGCCGGTGCGACATGTCACCACGGCCTGGCTGCGCTTTGGCACCGCCTCTGGCACCGAGCCAGACAAATTTCCCGCGCGCGTGGACCATGCGCGGGCCGTCACGCCGCAGCGCAGGCCCCGCGAAATGCCCGCTTGACCTGCGGGCCGTTTTCGATTTCGGTACCCCCCGTCCAAGTTCCGGCCTGCGGGCCGGATTGAAAGGGAACACGGAACGGCCGCAAGGCCCAGACCGTGGCTGCCCCCGCAACTGTGAGCGGCGAGCGACGTCGACATGCCACTGGGATCCCCCGGGAAGGCCGACCGAGCAACGACCCGTGAGCCAGGAGACCTGCTTGGACATCACCCTTTCCGGGCGCGTGGGGCGCTGCGGAAGCGGCTTGATCCGCAGAGGTGAGCTGTCGCCGTCTGCGGAAAGCCCAGGCTTTTCCGCGACATCTCTCATGCCGGGCCTTCGGGTCCGAACGGAAAAGGTCTGTCCGATGCCGCGTTTGTCGCGCCTTGCTTTCATGCTCCCGCTCTTTGCCACCCCGGCGCTGCCCGCCTTTGCGCTGGAGGAGGAGGACACCACCATTCTTGACACGATCACCGTCGCCGCCTCGGCCGAGCCTGTCGCGTTAAGCCGCACCGGCGCCAGTGTCGACGTGCTGACCGGCGCCGAGCTTGAGACCGCGCCGCTGTCCTTTGGCGCGCTTGTCTCCCGCTTGCCCGGGGTCACGCTGATCTCGACCGGCGGGCTTGGCGCGGTCACCGATCTGCGCCTGCGCGGTCTGCCGGGGGCTTACCTCGGCACCCGGATCGACGGGATCGACGTTTCCGACCCGAGCGCGCCGCAGCTGCAGTTCGACTTCGGCACGCTGACCACGGCGGGGCTGTCGCGCATCGAGGTGTTGCGCGGCTCGCAATCGGCGCTTTACGGCTCGGAGGCGGTGGCAGGGGTGATCGACATCACCAGCTGGCGGCCCGAGCATGACGGAACCTCGGGGCGGGTGAGCCTTGAGGGGGGCTCGATGGGCACGCTTCGCGCCGCAGGTTCGGCGGGGGTCAAATCCGACCGGGCGGAACTGGCGCTGAGCCTGTCGCGCACGCTGACCGACGGGTTTTCGGCCTCTTCGCGCGGCACCGAGGACGACGGCTTTCGCGGCAGCTCGGCCAGCCTGCACGGCCGCTACGCGCTCACCGAGACCCTCAGCCTTGGCGCGAACCTGATCGGCGCCGACAGCCTTGCCGATCTCGACAGCACCGCGGGCGATACCGATGACACCGTCGACACGCGGCTGCGCGGCGGCAGGGTCTTTGCCACGCTGGAGAGCGGAGCAGTGACACAGGAGGTTTCGCTCGCCCGGATGCGAAACGAGCGGGTGTATTCCTATGGCTCGGTCTTTCAGGGCGACCGGCTGACCGAGGCCTATACCGGACGTTGGGAAGGCGCGGCCCTATCGCTCAACTGGGGCGCCGACCGGACCGAGGAAGATCTGGACATGTCGTCCTACGGCAGTCTGCTCGACACCGGCATCGCCACGAATGCGGTCTTTGCCGAAGCGCTTTGGGCGCCGCGCGACGATCTCGACCTGTCGCTTGCGCTGCGGCATGACCAGCACAGCCTCTTTGGCGGCGAGACCTCGGGGCGGCTTGGCCTTGCCTTCCGGCCGACACCGGACTGGGTGATCCGCGCCGTGGCGGCAACGGGGTTCCGCGCCCCTTCGCCCTATGAGCTCTGGAGCGATTACGGCGACGCGGATCTGCAACCCGAACAAAGCCGCAGCTTTGAACTTGGCGCCGAGCGGCTTTTCGCGGCGGGGTCACTCAAGGCCACGCTGTTCGACACGCGGATCACCGACAAGATCGACTGGGACCCGAGCGCAACCAGCTGCACGAGCTACGCGAACACCGGCTGGGCGGGCTGCTATGCGACGGTTTCGGGCACCACCCGCTCGCGCGGGATCGAGCTTCAGGGCAAGGCCGATCTGGACGCGGGTTGGCAGATCTTCGGCACCTACACCTATGCCGACGCCGATGTGCGCGATGCCGGCACCACCACCCGCGCCGCAAGGGCGCCGCGCCATGTGCTGGTGGCGGGGGTGAGCCGCGATTTCGCCTCGGGCTGGCAGGGCACGTTCAGCGCCCGCCATGTGGCCGACCGGCTCGACAAGGTCAGCGGCGCGCTGGTGTCGATGCCCGATTACACCGTGGCAGACATGACGGTGAGCTACGCGTTGACCGACACGACCCGGGCCAGCCTGCGCATCGAGAACCTGTTCGATGCCGATTACGAGACCGTCACCGGCTACAACCAGCCCGAGCGCGCGGTCTATCTTGGCATCGGCACGACATTCTGACGATGCGCCTGCGCCCTTTCCCCAAACCCGCCTCTGCCCGGCTCAGGACCCGGGCAGGCGCTCTGGCGCTGATCGGCGCGCTGGCACTGCCTGCCGCGGCTGCCCCCGGCCGCGTCGTCTCGATCAACCTGTGCACCGATCAGCTGGCGATGATGCTGGCCGCCCCGGGCCAGCTTGTGTCGGTCACGCATCTGGCGCGTGACCCCGCCGCTTCGGTGATGGCCGAGGCGGCGAAAGCCTGGCCGACCAACCGCGGCCGCGCCGAGGAAGTCTATCTGATGCATCCCGATCTGGTGCTGGCCGGGCGCTTCACCGCGCAACCCACCGTGGCGATGCTGCGTCGCCTTGGCATTCCGGTCGAAGTCTTCGAGCCCGCCACCAGCTTTGCCGACATGCAAACGGACATCACCCGGATGGGGCAGGTCCTTGGGCGCGAGGCCGAGGCTGCGCAGATGACCCGCACCTTCGCCGCAAGGCTCGCGCAGATCCGCGCCGCGACGCTGCCCGGTCCGCGCCCGCTCGCCGCAACATGGTCGGCGCAGGGCTACATGTCGGGGCACAAGAGCCTTGCGGGCGAAATCCTGACCACCGCCGGGTTCGACACGCTCGCCGCCCGGATGGGGCGGGACCGGGGCAGCACCCTGCCGCTTGAAGCGCTGGTGATGGCCGCGCCCGATCTGGTGGTGACGGGCCGGATCGAGAAGGGGTCTTCCCGCGCCGAGGAACCGCTGACCCATCCGGCCTTCCGTGCCCTGACGGGAAACCACGCCGCACTGGAGGACCGCGACTGGATCTGCGGCCTGCCCTCGGTTCTCGACGCCACCGAACGGCTCGAGGATATGAAATGACGGAAAGACAGTTGCATGTCGGGCTAGGTCTGGCGCTGGTCGCGCTGGTCCTCGCCTCGCTCCTGACCGGCGTGGCCGAGGTCGCCCCCATGACCGCCCTCAAGGCCCTTTTGACCGGCGGCGAGGGGCCGTTGGGCATCGTCATGCGGGAAATCCGGCTGCCGCGCGCGATCCTTGCGGCGATGGTGGGGGCGAGCCTTGGCCTGTCCGGCGCAGCGTTGCAGGGGCTCTTGCGCAATCCGATGGCCGAGCCGGGCGTGATCGGCATTTCCGCCACGGCGGCCTTGGGTGCGGTGATCGCGCTGCAGACGGGCCTTGCCGCCAGCTTCGCCCTCGCCCTGCCGCTGGCCGCGCTTTTGGGCGCGCTGCTGGGCGTGGGGGCGATCCTGTTTCTGGCCGGGCGCGGTGGCGGCACGCTGGCGCTGATCCTTGCAGGCATCGCTTTGTCGGCGCTCGCTTCGGCGCTCACTTCGCTCGTCCTCAACCTCTCGCCCAACCCTTTCGCCGCGCAGGATATCGTGTTCTGGATGATGGGCTCGCTCGCCGATTGCTCTTTCATCCATGTCGCGATCTCCGCGCCGTTCATGGCGCTTGGGGCCCTGCTGCTTGCCCGCTCCGGGCGCGGCCTTGACGCCCTGACGCTCGGCGAGGACGCCGCCGCCTCGATGGGCATCGATCTGACCCGGCTGCGCCTCGCGGTGATTGTTGGCACAGCGGCTTCTGTGGGCGCGGCGACGGCGGTGGCGGGCACGGTGGGCTTCGTCGGCCTCGTCGTGCCGCATCTGCTGCGCCCGCTTGTGGGCGCGAGCCCCGCACGGCTCTTGCCCGCGGCGGCCTTGGGCGGCGCGGTTCTGGTGCTGATCGCCGACATTGCGGTGCGCAAGGTGCTACCGGGGCAGGATCTGAAACTCGGCGTCCTGATGGCGCTCGTCGGCGCGCCGGTGTTTTTGAACCTGATCTGGCGGATGCGAGGCCAGCCATGACCCTGATGCAGCTTGAAAATCTGACCGTGACGCGGAGCGGCCGTGTCACGCTGCATCCCGCCAGCCTGCGGGTGGATGCGGGCGAGTTCATCGGCCTGATCGGTCCGAATGGCGCGGGGAAATCGACGCTTCTGCGCGCGGGCCTCGGGTTGATCCCAGCCTTGGGCAGCTCCTCGCTTGCCCGGCTCACGCCCGCCACCCGCGCCCGCGCCGCCGCCTGGCTGCCGCAAGCGCGCGAGATCGCCTGGGGGCTGCGCGTCGCGGCGCTGGTGGCGCTGGCGCAAAACGGCAACGCGACGGCCCCGCAGGTTGCCGCGGCCCTGACGCGCATGGATGTGGCGTCGCTCGCCGATCGCCCCGCCACCGCGCTTTCGGGCGGGGAACAGGCGCGGGTGCTGATCGCCCGCGCCTTGGCGCAGGACACGCCGCTCCTTCTGGCCGACGAGCCGATCGCGGGCCTTGACCCCGCGCATCAGCTCGCCTGCATGCGGGTCTTTGCCGATCTTGCCGCCGAGGGGCGCGCCGTCATCGCCTCGGCGCATGATCTTGGCCTTGCCGCGCGGTTCTGCACCCGGCTTCTGGTGCTGCATCAAGGCCGGATTGTTGCTGACGGCCCGCCCCGCACCGTGCTCACCCCCGATCTGCTGCGCAAGGTCTTTGCCATCCGCTGCCATCTGGCCGAGACCGAGGCCGGGCTGATCGTGCAGCCGCTCGAAGGCGTCACCGCCCCGGGCTGACAGATCGCTCGCGGGCGAGCATGCGCGCCTCGGCCGCATGCAAACGCGCCAGCGCGGCCTGCGGGCATCCGGTTTCCGCCAGCGCCCGCGCCCAGAGCCGTCCGACAGAGGCCGCCGACCAGGGCAGCACCGCGTCGCGCACCCAAGCCCGCGCGGGCGGCGGCAGCCGGTCGAAAGCCGCCATCGGATTCGCCCGGAGACGGCAGGGCAGCGTGGTGGCAAGGTTGCGCCGAAGGCCCCCTGCCCCCATGCTCACGCCCCCCAACACGGAAACGGATCGGGCAGACCGGCCCAGACCTCTGGCGTGAAGTCCAGGGCCGGAACCAGCGCCGCATTCAGCCGCGCACAGATCCTGTCGCGATCCAGACCCGCGCCGATGAAGACGATCTCCTGCCGCCGGTCGCCCCAGGGCTCGGCCCAGTGCCGTGCAATCTCGCGCTGCGCCTCGGGATGCGCGGGCAGCCGCTCGGGCGGGACCGAGGCCCACCAACGCCCCAAGGGCGTGATCCGGGCCGAAGCCCCCGCAAGGCTGAACTCCAGCGCCCAATCGGGCCGCGTCGCCAGCCAGAAATGCCCCTTGGCGCGGATCACCCCGGGCAGAGCGCCCCCCAGAGCAGCCTCGATCTTGCCCGGATCGAAAGGGGCGCGGGCGTGATAAACGAAGCTCGAAATCCCGTATTCCTCGGTTTCGGGGGTGTGGTTGGCGAAGCCGTAAAGCTCTTTCGCCCAAAGCGGATGCTGCGCCGCACGGTCGAAATCAAAGAGCCCGGTGTCGAAGATCGCCTCGGCCTCGACACGCCCGAAATCGGTCTCGATCAGCCGCGCATCGGGGTTGAGCGCCTTGATGATCTGCCGCGCGATCCGCAGCCTTTCCGGCCCGGCGTCGGTGACCTTGTTCAACACCACCACATCGGCAAATTCGATCTGCTCGGTCAGAAGGTTCACCAGCGTGCGCGCGTCCTCCTCGCCAAGGCTTTCGCCGCGATCGGCCAGAAAATCGTTCGAGGAGAAGTCCTTGGTCAGGTTGATCGCATCGACCACGGTCACCATGCAATCGAGCCGCGCGATATCGGAGAGGCTGGCGCCGGTCTCGTCCCGAAAATCGAAGGTGGTGGCGACGGGCAGCGGTTCGGCGATGCCCGTGCCCTCGATCAGCAGATAGTCGAACCGCCCCGCCTCGGCCAAGGTCCGCACGCCCTTGAGCAGATCGTCGCGCAAAGTGCAGCAGATGCAGCCATTGGTCATTTCGACAAGCGTTTCCTCGGCGCGGTTCAGCTCGGTGCCCTCGCGGATCAGATCGGCATCGATATTCACCTCGGACATGTCATTGACGATCACCGCAACGCGACGCCCGGCGCGATTGTTCAGCACATGGTTCAGAAGCGTCGTCTTGCCCGCGCCCAGAAAGCCCGAGAGCACAGTGACCGGAAGGCGGGTGTCGGAAGGGGGAAGGGTCATGAAGGTCACCTAATGTTATATCATTACATTTTTTCTACTGCAGCGTCCCGCCGCGTGCAACCATGACCTTGAAGGCAGCGGGCAGCGCCCCAACCTGAAGACTTGCGACGGTCAGCTGGCCGAGAGGCGCAATGCCACGTCCGCGCGGCCCGTGCGCTGCCCCCGAGACGGGCCATTCTGCGCGCCAGCGCACAACACATGCCGGATCTTCGCCAATTTCAATTTCTCGGCACAGGCCCAGATTAAAGACATCGCAACAGGGAGGCTCCGATGACTTTCAGACCCGTTCTGGCCACCAGCACCGCACAACCGGCCATCGAAGGCGCGGGGGTGCATCTGCAACGCGTGTTCGGCTTTGGCGATCCCGCGCTCACCGATCCGTTCCTGATGATGGATGATTTCCGCAACGACGACCCGCGGTTTTATTCCAAGGGCTTCCCCTGGCACCCGCATCGGGGGATCGAGACGATCACTTATGTTCTTGACGGACAGGTCGAACACGCGGATTCGCTGGGCAACCGGGGGCTGCTTGGCCCCGGCGGCGTGCAGTGGATGACCGCGGGTTCGGGCATCGTGCATCAGGAAATGCCCTTCGGCAATGCCGAGGGGAAAATGCATGGCTTTCAGCTTTGGGCCAACCTGCCTTCTGCGTTGAAGATGACCGCGCCGCGGTATCAGGACGTCGCGGCGGGGGATATTCCGATCGAGGGCGATGAGGACGGCACCACCGTCAAGGTGATCATCGGCAGCTTCTGGGGCAAGACCGGTCCGGTCGATGGCATCGCGGCCAATCCGATGCTGCTTGACGTCTCTGTCCCGCCGGGGCGGCGCAAGGTGCTGCCGGTCGACACGCGGGCGAATGCGCTCGCCTATGTCTTTGCTGGCTCGGGGACGTTCCGCGATGCCAGCGACCCCATCGGCATCAAGGTCGAAAAAGAGTATCGCGGGCAGGAACTGGCGCTGCGCGACCGGACGGGCAATCGCACGCTCGTGCGTTTCGGCGCGGGGGATGCGATCACGGTGCAGGCGGGCGACGAGGGCATCCGGTTTCTTCTGATGACCGGTCGCCCCATTCAGGAACCCGTCGCCTGGCACGGGCCGATCGTGATGAACACGCAAGAAGAACTGCATCAGGCGTTGCGCGAACTGAACAACGGCACCTTCATCAAGCACGGGTGACCACGCCCCAGCCGGGCGGCAGGTTCCTTGCGGATTCGGGTCATCGAAGGAAACGCACCCTCGCGGCGACGCGCGAGCCGCGCAACGGGCTTGAAATACCCATGAATCAATCATATGATTGATTCATGGGTAAACAGACCTCGCCTCACCATTATCTGCGACAAGAGACGCGGCGCGAGATGATCGCGGCGGCGGCTATCGCGCTGATCCTCGAAAAGGGCGCCGCGGCACTGCGCACCCGCGACGTGGCGGCGCGCGTCGGCATCAACATCTCGACGCTGCATTTCCATGTGGCGACGAAATCCGATCTGCTGCGGCTGGCGGCCGAGACGGCGCGTGAGACGTTTCTTGCGCTGCTGCCCCCCCTGCCCGCCGCCGACCTCGGCGCACAGGAACAATTGCGCGCCGAGGTGCAGGCCTATCACGACAGCCTGCGCGATCACCCCGAACTCGCCGCCTGTTTCGCGCAACTCACGCAGATCGCCCCCTCCGAGCCCGCGATCGGCGCACTGATCGAGGCGTTCACCCGCGGCTGGTGCGCCCGCTATGTCGAAATCCTGACGCAGGGCCGCGCCCAGGGCGTCTTCCGTGCCGATCTCGAACCGCTGCCAGCCGCGCTGATGATCACCGGGGCGCTGAGCGCCTTTGGTCCGCGCGGCCCCGGCGGGCTGGCGCTGTTCTGGCCGGTCTTTGCCGAAATCGAACGCGGGCTGCTGGCCCGCTCTGAGGGAGGAGTGCGATGAAGTTTTCCGACATGGCCGAGCGGCAGATCCTGAAGGCGCAGGCCGAGGGGCAGTTCGAGAACCTGCGCGGCGCGGGCAAGCCGCTCAACATGGACAATGATGCGGGCAGTTCCGATGCCATCGGTTTTCGCATCATGGCCGAGGCGGGGGCCCTGCCGCGTGAAATCGAGCTGCGCAAGGCGGTCGAGGCGCAAACCGCCCGGCTGCGCGCGGCAACGACAGAAGAGGACCGCCGCCGCGAGACCAAGGTTCTGGCCGATCTGCAGCTGCGCCTCGACATCGAGGTCGAGGCGCGGCGGCGGTTTTACGGCCGCTGAGCGGCTCTGTTGCAGCAATCGCTTTGGGAAATCATCTCGTAAATCCCGTCTGGCAGGTGTTCTGGATGAGCAGCCGCCCGACCGACAAGACCCGGAACTGGCCCGCCTATAACGAAGCGCTCAAGCGCCGTAGATCGCGGACCATTGCCGCTCGGTCGTCCCCTCTTGGCATCGACGAAGAGTTTCGTGAAAGTGGTCGAAGTCGACACCCCAGCCTCTGACGCAGCGAAGTTGAGGATCGCCCGGATCGTGTTGATCTCCCGGACGATCGTGCTTCCTGCCAGACCGCTGTTCACAAGGCTGTCCCGGAAGGTGCAGGCATCTTTGCGGGAATATTTGTCCGCAGGTTTGTCGCCACAAAGATCGATGAGCCTCAGCGAGACCCTGCGCACAGCGTGATGGAAACTTGCCGGACGATTCCGCCCCGTTTGTTCTACATAATGTTCTACGGCAACCGAGAGTTTCGGCAACGCTTCGACAGGGTCGGCAACAGGATCAGCGGCAACCCTTGGGGAAGGATCGATCCCCACGGATTGCGGGATCGTTTCAGACGATTGGGGGATTTTGCGCAGATATCGTGAGACGATGGTGTCGTCAGACATCCTCAGATCGTGCCACTGACGATCAAGTTTGGCAGCGATTTCTTGGGCTTGCCGCTTTGCGGCTGCCGCCGAGCGGGTGCGCAGCGAGAACGAGATGCGGCGTGTGGTGTGATGTCGTGCGAGGTCGGTTGGCACCCGCCGAACGAAGTAGAAAACACCGGATTTTTGGAAGACGAAGGAGCCGGATTTGTTATACGGCTCGTTATCCGCTGATGGGTTCATCCCTTGCCCTCGCAAGAAATCCACCCAATATCAGCCAGTTATTTGGTTGATTTGGCTCCGGCGGTAGGGATCGAACCTACGACCAATTGATTAACAGTCAACTGCTCTACCGCTGAGCTACGCCGGAACACGAGGGGGTGTATAGCGGCGGTGTTTGGGGGGCGCAAGAGGGTCAAACGGTTTTTTTCACACCTCATGCAATCTCGAAAATCGCCGTCGTCGCAAGCTGCGGATGGGCCTCGATCCGGCCCTGAAATACCAGCGAAACAAGGTGCGCAAAGAGATTTCGCGCCGCCGCCGGGTGCAGGGCGGCGGGCGTTTCGACGTAAACTTGTGCCGTCAGCGCCGACAATGTCGCAGGCCCGGCAGCCAGAACCGAGAGAATCTGCTTGGTCCGGGCGAGCCGATGCGCCGCCAGTTCCGCCAGTCGCGCGGCGGGATCGCAGACCGGATCGCCATGCCCCGGATAGAAGATCCGCGCCCCCTGCCCCGCCAGCCGGTCGAGCGACGCGAAATAGGCCTCCAGATCGCCATCGGGCGGCGAGATCAGCGTCGTCGACCAGCCCATCACCACGTCGCCCGTGAAAACCCGATCGCCCATCGCGAAGCTCAGGTGATTGCAAAAATGCCCCGGCGTGTGCAGCGCCGTCACCGACCAGTCGCCCATCGCGAGGGTCTCGCCGTCGAGCAAAACCACATCCGGCCGGAAACCGGCATCGACCCCCTCGCCACCGCCCGCGAGCCCCTCGGCCGCAAGCGCCTGCATCCGCGCGGAGCGACCCGCCTCGGGGCCGCCGAAGGCGAAGATCGGCGCTCCGGTCAGATCGGCGAAGGCCCGTGCCCCCTCGGAATGATCAAGATGCGCGTGGCTGACCAGAATCGCCCCCACCCGCTCGCCCGGTTCGAGATGATCGAGCAGCGCGCGCAGATGGCCGGGATCGGCCGGGCCGGGGTCAAGCACCGCCACCTCGCCCGTGCCCAGAACATAGGTGCAGGTACCCCGATGGGTCAGCGCCGAGGGATTGGGCGCCAGCCGCCGCCGCACGTCCGGTTCCAGGATATCCATGGCTCTTCCCCTCTGCCGCTTCCGCCGCTAGGTTGTGGCATGGATTTCGGCTGGCTCAAACAATTCCTGCCGCGCGGGCTTTACGGTCGGGCCGCGCTCATCCTGATTTTGCCCGTCGTCACGATCCAGCTTGTTGTCTCTGTGGTCTTCATCCAGCGCCATTTCGAACGCGTCACCGAACAGATGACGACCTCGATGCTGCGCGAGATTGCGCTGGTGATCGAACGCGCCGACAGTGCGGCAACGCTGACGCAGGCCGAAGCGCGGTTGACGGAACTGTCGCAGGCGCTGGATCTCGACCTGGCGCTGCCCGCGCAGATCCCCGCCCCGGCCACCGACGCGCGCGAGATCACCGATTTCACCGGCCTCACCGTGCAATCGACGCTGCATGCGGGGCTTCCGGGGCTGATCGCGCTCGATCTGACCAATGGCGGACGGGTGCAGCTCTGGGTCGAAAACCGCTACGGCCCGCTTTACATCGCCTTTCCGCGCGGCTGGGTCTCGGCCTCGAACCCGCACCAGCTTCTGGTGTTGATGGTCTTCGTCTCGGTGCTGATGACGCTGATCGCCTATCTTTTCCTGCGCAACCAGCTGCGGCCGATCCAGCGCCTTGCCCAGGCGGCCGAGGCGTTCGGCAAGGGACAGGTGGTGGCTTATCGGCCGACAGGGGCGCTGGAAGTGCGGGCGGCGGGCAAGGCCTTCCTCGAGATGCGCGACCGGATCGAGCGGCAGACCGAAAGCCGGCGCCTGATGCTGTCGGGGATCAGCCACGATCTGCGCACGCCGCTGACGCGGCTCAGGCTGGGGCTGTCGATGCTGCCCGAAGAGGCCGAGACCGAGGCCGAGATCGCCGCGATGGCGCGCGACGTGACCGAGATGGGCAAGATGATCGACGCCTTCCTGAATGTCGCGCGCGAAGAGGCCGTGGCGGGCGAGGCCGAACGCATCGACATCTGTCCTTTCGTGGTTCAGGTGGTCGAAGATGCGATCCGCGCCGGGCAGCCGGTGCGGCTGGTGGCCTGCCCTGAAACCCCGGTCACCGCCGTGGTGCGCCCGGATGCCTTGCGGCGCGCGCTGGAAAATCTGATCGGCAATGCGGTCCGATACGGCACGAACGCCGAGGTCACGGTCGCCGTGCGTTCGCGCAGCCTGCGCATCATTGTCGAGGATGACGGCCCCGGCATCCCGGCGGATCGGCGCGAAGAGGCTATGCGACCCTTCACGCGGCTGGATCCTGCACGCAACCAGGACCGCGGTCAGGGCGTCGGTCTTGGTCTGGCGATCGCCGCCGATATTGCACGCGGCCATGGCGGCAGTCTGAAATTGCTCGAAAGCGCGCGGCTGAGCGGTCTTGCGGCGGAACTGCACCTGCCTTTGTAAGGCCAAGATCCTGCCACACAGACGCGGCTGCGGTCAGAGGATCAGGATAAACAGGCCCACCCACATACCGGCCCCGGTCAAGACCGAGGGGATCAGCCACCAACCCGACGGCATGCCCCCCCCCGCCTCCGCCCGATCTGCCGACATCGATGCATCGACATGCATATCCGCTGTTGTCGTTGTCACGACCCCACTCCTTCACACCAGTTCCCACTTTCCCGAAGTCAGGCTAGGGCTCGAATTCTTAACGAAGTCTTTCACCGCGGCAGGGTTTGTCGGGTCAGGGGCGACTTTCCTACTCATTGGTTAATCCGGAAGCCCGGAAATCCGCAGCGCAGGAACGGTCAGGTGCGTCGTTCTTAAGGATGCACCGAATTCGAACCAAGCTTCGCTTGCAGCGCAGGGCGATCTGCCGCAGTGTGAAGGCTTGATGACGGCGGGGAGGGCTGTCGGTCCGGTGCAGTTGAACTGTGCCCCGCCCCCCCCTAGATATGGGGCATGGGAAGGGACGGGTTGCCAATCGCGGGACCAGTGCCTTTCGCCGCAAACAAGGACAGAGAATGACCGCACTCCCCTCCACCCATCCGGTCCTGCCGCTGCGCGACATCGTGGTGTTTCCGCACATGATCGTGCCGCTTTTCGTTGGCCGCGAGAAATCCGTGCGCGCCCTCGAAGAGGTGATGGCCGACGACCGCCAGATCCTTCTTGCCAGCCAGATCGACCCCTCGATCGACGAACCCACGGCCGAGGGCATCTTCCGCGTCGGCGTGCTGGCGAATGTCCTGCAGCTGCTGAAACTGCCCGATGGCACCGTCAAGGTGCTGGTCGAGGGCAAGACGCGGGTGCGGATCACCGAATTCGTCTCGAATGACAGCTTCTTCGAAGCGCAATCCGAAACCCTGACCGAGGTCGAGGGCGACCTTGACACGATCAAGGCGCTGTCCCGCTCGGTCGCCGAGGAATTCGAGCGCTACGCGAAGATCAAGAAGAACATCCCCGAAGAGGCGATGGCCGCCGTGGCCGAAACCCGCGAGGCCGACAAGCTGGCGGACCTCGTCTCGGGGCATCTGGGGCTTGAGGTCAAACTCAAGCAGGAACTGCTCGAAACGCTCGACATCTCGGAGCGGCTCGAAAAGGTCTATGGCCTGATGCAGGGCGAGGTTTCGGTCCTGCAGGTCGAGAAGAAGATCAAGTCGCGCGTCAAATCCCAGATGGAGAAGACGCAGCGCGAATATTACCTGAACGAACAGATGAAGGCGATCCAGCGCGAGCTGGGCGATGGCGAGGATGGTCAGAACGAGCTCAACGAGCTTGAAGAAAAGATCGCCAAGACCAAGCTGTCGAAGGAAGCCAAGGACAAGGCCGAGGGCGAGCTGAAGAAGCTGCGCTCGATGAGCCCGATGTCGGCCGAAGCGACGGTGGTGCGCAACTATCTGGACTGGCTGCTCAATCTGCCGTGGGGCGTGAAGAGCCGGGTGAAGAAGGATCTGCTTGGCGCCGAAAAGGTGCTCGACGCCGATCACTACGGGCTTGAAAAGGTCAAGGAACGCATCGTCGAATATCTCGCCGTGCAGGCGCGCTCGGACAAGCTCAAGGGGCCGATCCTGTGCCTTGTCGGCCCTCCGGGCGTCGGCAAGACCTCACTGGGCCGTTCGGTCGCGCGGGCGACGGGGCGGGAATTCATCCGCATCAGCCTTGGCGGCGTGCGAGATGAGAGCGAAATCCGCGGCCACCGGCGCACCTATATCGGCTCGATGCCGGGCAAGATCATTCAGGCGCTGAAAAAGGCGAAGACGACCAACCCGCTGATCCTGCTCGATGAAATCGACAAGATGGGGCATGATTTCCGCGGCGATCCGGCCTCGGCGCTGCTTGAAGTGCTCGACCCGGAACAGAACTCGACCTTCGTCGATCACTATCTGGAGGTCGAATATGACCTTTCGAACGTGATGTTCCTGACCACGGCGAACAGCTACAACATGCCCGGGCCGCTTCTGGACCGGATGGAGATCATCAGCCTTGCGGGCTACACCGAGGATGAAAAGTCCGAGATCGCCCGTCAGCACCTGATCCCCAAACAGGTCAAGGCGCATGGGCTGAAGAAGGGCGAATTCACCCTGACCGACGGGGCGCTTTCGGACATCGTGCGTTACTACACGCGCGAAGCCGGGGTGCGGAACCTGGAACGCGAGATCGCCAAGACCGCTCGCAAGGCGGTGACCGAGATCATCAAGGCCAAGGGCACGGTGAAATCGGTCACGGTCGACGAGGCGAAACTCGGCGATTATCTCGGCGTGAAGCGGCACCGCTATGGTCTGGCCGAGGCCGAAGATCAGGTCGGCGTCGTCACGGGTCTGGCCTGGACCTCGGTCGGCGGCGATCTCTTGCACATCGAGGCGCTGAAGCTGCCCGGCAAGGGGCGGATGAAGACGACCGGGAAACTGGGCGACGTGATGAAGGAGTCGATCGAGGCGGCGTCGAGCTATGTCCGTTCGATCGCGCCGGAAATCGGGGTGAAACCGCCGAAATTCGAAACGCTCGACATTCACGTGCACGTGCCCGATGGCGCGACGCCGAAGGACGGTCCCTCGGCCGGGCTCGCCATGGTGACCTCGATCGTTTCGGTGCTGACCGGTATTCCGGTGCGCAAGGACATCGCGATGACGGGCGAGGTCAGCTTGCGCGGCAATGCGATGCCGATCGGCGGGCTGAAAGAGAAACTTCTGGCGGCGCTGCGCGGCGGCATCAAGACCGTGCTGATCCCGGAAGAGAACGAAAAGGACCTCGCCGACATCCCGGCGAACGTGAAGGAAGGGATGGAGATCATCCCGGTCACCCATGTGCGCGAGGTTCTGGCCCGCGCGCTGGTGCGGATGCCCGAGCCCGTGGAATGGGACGAAGCGGCCGAGGAAGCCGCCGCTGCGGCCGCCGCTGCGGCGCGGGCCGAAGCCGCCAGTGCCACCGCGCATTGATCCTCACGACGATTGATCCCCGGCGCGCCCCTTTCGGGGCGCGTCTTTTTTTCAGGGCCGCGTGCTCCGCAATCTGATGGATTGTTGCGGCATTGCGACCTAACCTCTGGGCGATCGAAGAACCAATGGGGCAGCCATGAGCAAATCCACGAAGACATCCGACGCGGACGCGGCCGAAGCGGGCGATGGCGGCGCCGCGCTCAGCGTTCAGGTCAAGAAACGCGATTTCGTCGAGCGCGTGGTGCTGCGCAGCGGCGCCAAGAAGCCGGTCGCCCGCGATCTGACCGAGGCGGTCCTTGCAACGCTGGGCGAAGCGCTGGCCAAGGGCGAGACGCTGGTTCTGCCGCCGCTTGGCAAGATTTCGGTGACGCGCAGCATCAGCAAGGCGGGTGGCGACATGCTTCATGTCAAGCTGCGCCGGATGGGCACGGCGGAGGATGCGAAAAAGGATGACGATTCCGCAGAAGACCCCCTTGCGGTCGCCGAGGAGTGACGCTAAACACCCCGCTACCGGGCGATTAGCTCAGCGGTAGAGCGCTTCGTTCACATCGAAGATGTCAGCGGTTCAAATCCGTTATCGCCCACCATGTTTCACGTTGAAAGCGCTGGATTTTTCCGGCGCTTTCTTCATTTCTACGAAGCGCGCTCCGGTTCGGTGAACCTAGAATGTCACTTCGGAACCTTCCGCAGGTTCATGAAGTCGAGCGCCGCGACGGCATCGTCCATCTGGTTCGGCAGGTAGCGCGCATAGGTTCGGAACGTCACCGCGGTGTTGCTGTGGCCGAGGACCTGCGAGACTTTCTCAAGCGGCACCCCTGCCCCGAGCATGTGAACCGCCGCGGTGTGGCGCAACTCGTGGATGGTGACATGCCCCAGCCTGGCCCGGCGAACCGCCGCGCTCACGCCGTTGCGGATGCACGCCACAGGCCCGCCCGCATATTCGATCACCGAATCGGACAGTGCCGCCTCGCGCGCCGTGTAAAGTGCGGCGCGCACGCTGGCATTCATCGGCACGATGGCCCTGCCCTTGCGGGTCTTGCTGTCGGCGATTCGCAGGTTGATGCAGTTGCGCTCGAAATCCACCCGGTCCCAGGTCAGATCCAGCACGGCGCCGACCCGCGCCCCGGTCCCGAGCAACAGGATCAGCGCCAGGCGGATATGCGGCGCGCTGGCGTGCTCGATCAAGCGCCGCGCCTCACCCGCATTCAGGATGCGCTTTTCGGGATCCGGTTTCGGCGGGCGCCAGACATGCACGGTCTCCCCGGCATAAAGGCGCGTTTTTTTGCCGTAGTTCAGCGCGCTTTGCAGGTGGCCGAGTTCGGTCCAGATGCTGCCCTGCGATATCCCGGCCGCCTCGCGCGCCGTGGCATAGGCCCGGCAGGCGGTGCGGTCGATCTGCTCTGGCGCCATGTGACCAAAGGTGGGCAGGATCGCCTTGCCGGTGTAGCCCATCGTCTTTGCGGTTGGTTTGTCGCCAAGATCCCGGACGTAGTCTGCCCAGATCGAGGCCACCGTTGCCGCGCTGGTCGATGCCGCGGTTTTCTGGCGATAAACGGCTATTGCCTCGCTCTCGGCTTCCTTTCGGGTGCGTGCCTCAAGCTGATAGCGGCGGCGTCCGGTATCGTCGTGCCAGTAGACGCAATATCCGCCTCGCAGGCGTCCGATGCTGATGTCGGGCATTGCTCCGCGTTCCTTTCGTATTCTTCGACGGCGTCGGGTTTGATGCGCAACAGGCGGCCGACTCTGTAAGCGCGCAGTTCGCGCCGGTGTATCAAGTTGCGCACCGTCTGCGGAGAGACGCCCCACAGATCGGCCAACGTTTCCGGCGTGAACGGGCGCTGGTCATGTTTGGTCATTGGCTTGCCCCCCTTTGCTTCCCGGCATTTCGTCCCAGGTGCGGCCGTCGAGCATGCGGCCAGATGCGCGCTTGCCGATGCGATACATGCTGCAGCCGGTGATGATGTTCCAGGTGGCGCCGGTCCAGCCAATCTTGGTTTTGCCAGCCATGATCAGCTCTCTCCCCAATAATCCATATCGCTCTCGGCGCAGACCTCCGGGCCTTCACTGCCGAATTCAGGATCTGCGAAGTACGATTCCGCGACCTCGCTGGCATAGGCCGCGACCGGCGTGCCGTCGTCGAAATGGGTAAACCCGCATTTCGTCAGGCAATGCGCAACGAACCGTTCGACGAATTGCTCCTTGGTCAGTTGATCAGCCATTGCGGACCTCCTGCTGCCGCTCGACGAAGCCGCCCCATTGATCAGCACAGGCCTCGGCGAGGCCCTGGAAGGTGCGGCTGCGGATCTTCCACCGATCCGGCCCGGGGCTGGCGCGGTGGATCGCGGACCATTTCGCGTGCCGCTCCGGCTCTTCGGCTTTGCGCGGCGGCACCAGCTTGTTCGTCGGGACGAGGGGCGGCAGGCCGCGCAGATAAAAGCCGGTGGCCTTGAAGAACGGATCACCGAACCACCACGGCTGGACGATCTGCGGGCGCGGCAGATCCGCGGGCAGGCGTTCGCGCGCGTGCGGGTTCATCACCGGGTTCTCGACAGCCACGCGCGGCACCGGCGCCTGCCAGCAGGCCGCAAACAGTGCAGCCCCGCGGTCGAGGTCGGCCCACAGGAAGGCGAGCCGCTCCTCACGACTCATGCGCAGGTAGGCCTCCCGCTCCGCCGCGGCATAGGTCTCCGGCAGGCGCTTCGAGGGCTCGTGCAGCCACCTGACACCGCTGTTGCACAGCCGCGTGCAGGGCGGGTGCATCACGGCGAGCAGATCCCAGCCGTCCGCCAGATAGTCGCGCAGGTCGCCGACAATGTGCCGGTTGCTGCCGTCCTCGCTGGGGAGCAGATCGACGCTCCAGGCATCATGCCCTCGGGCCGAGAATGCGCGGCGCATCACGCCTGAGGTTTCGCAGCCGATCAGAACGCGCATCATTGCCATGCCGCGAAAATGAGCCACGCACCCAAAGAGCCAAGCGCACAGCAGGCATAGGCTGGCAACAAGACGCTGAGCCCGTCCGCCACCCGATCGGGTCCGCCGCTTTCCGGATCGGCGACGATCACCCGCCTGATGGCAAGGATGCCAAAGACGGACACAAAAACAAGAATAGCGCCGATGATGGTCATGTTTCGCTCCTGTCTCTCGGGATGCCGGGCCGCGGGCGGGCCAGCGGGGTGATTTTCAGCGCAAGGCCGCTCAGCAGGCGGGACATGATCTGCCCTTGCAGCCAGCCGCGACCGGCGGGGGTGTGATAGTCGATCTCGCACCGACCGGTGTCGCGGATCACTTCGTCAAGCTCTGGGTCGATGACTTCGACGCGGACAGGAAAGGTCATGGGGGGGCTCGCGTGTTGGGGGGCTGCGGCGCGTGGAGGGGGATGACGCGCCGCAGCCTTGCCCGTGCGGGTGGGCGCACGGGATCTCAGATCATGCCGAGGGCGGTTTTGTAGAGATCGAGGATCGCCTCTTCCTCGGCGACATCATTCTTGTCGCGCTTGCGCAGGGCGATGATCTTCCGGATCACCTTGGTGTCATAGCCGCGCCCCCTGGCCTCGGCCATGATGTCCTTTTGCTGTTCGGCGATGTCTTTCTTTTCGGCATCAAGCTGCTCGTATTGCTCGATAAACTGGCGCAGCTCGTCGGCGGCGACGGCATAGGCGCGATCGCGCACCGCGCAATCGGCGGCGGTCTCTTTCATCGGGGTCTGGTCCAGCATCCTGTGTCCTGGAAAAAGGGCCCGGGCGCGGTGTCGCTTGAGCGCCCGGGCCAGGTGCCCGGCCGGGAGTCAACGGCACTCGGGATAGAGAGGCGCCGTCGCAAAGGCCGGGTGGCAGATGTGCGGTTCGAGCGCGAGGGTGAGGTTCAAAGCGGTGCGCAGGCCAAGATGGCCGAAGAGCAGCGTGGCCGCGAGGATCGCCGCATAGGCGGAAAGCGAAAGCGAAAGCGAGGGGTGATGCGACACGGCAAGCCCGTCGCGCAGTCGCAAAAATCTGGGTTCGTCGCGCCGCATCACTGCCTCCTGTGTGGTGGTCTTTGGTGCGCTGGATTGCGCCGCCAAAGATTTGCATACCGCAAACTTCCACGCAAGAAAAAAGTTTGCTAATAGCAACATTTGATTTGAGGGCGATTCGCTCTCTGCAATGCTGTCGACATGCAATCAGGGGAGGGCGGGGCGCGAAGTCAGCCGTGCAAGCAGGCTTTGCGCGAGGCTTGGCTTGTGGCAGCGCAAATCGAGTCGCATGCCGAGCAAAGCTGCGACGCAGACGATGAGCCTCCCGCAGGGATCGCCCTGCCCTGATGGCTTGATCCAGGATGGATCGTCAAATAGTGGGGTTCAGCTGTGCATTCGACCGCAAAATCTTGCGGGTTGCGCCGCCCCCTCGTTCACGCAATGTTCGCGCCGTCCGACTGGGGGTCTATAAAGTGAAAGAGGAATTCAAGAACGGGTTCGAGAGTCTTGATGTGGCGAGCAAGGCTCGGATGCTTCTGAAGCTTCTTGCGCTGCTAGAAAATGAAGGTACCGCAGGGCGTCGCGCCGACCGTCCTGCGATAGCGCCTCGAACACCCGAAGCGCCTGGGCGGAAAGCTCTTCGGCAATCAGGGCTGACATGGAACAGCCCAACGCGTCAGCGATAAGCTGCAGCGTCGCCTGGCTGGCCTGACGCTTTCCCGTTTCAATCTGTGACAAAAAGCCTTTGGACAGCCCCGTGATGTCGGCGAGCTGTTCAAGCGTCAACGCGCGGTCGTTTCTAAGCTTCTTCATCGCACTGATCATGTTTGCATGATGCCATTTGGCCCGCCTTTTGGCTAATTGCTGAGGGCCAACAATCCGCTTGAATTTATGTTTGCTTCATGCAAACATTTGGCATGAGCAAACTCTCGGAACATCTTCGGCAGGCCGGTGTGCTGCAATCCGCATTCGCGGAAGTTCTTGGCGTATCGCGCGGTCACCTCAGCGCATTGATCAGCGGGGCAAGGCTTCCCTCGCTTGATCTCGCGGTGCGGATCGAACGTGAAACCGCTGGCGCCGTGCCCGCAGCCTCTTGGGTGCCGGAGCCCGATGCCCCCTCGGATGCCGAGGGCGCGAGCCTTGCGCCGGGTCTTCGCACCTTGCCTGCCGTTCAAATGGCACCTGCCCTTTCGCAAAATTCCTTGACCGATACGCGTCATCCTGACGGTGCGGAAGGACGTCTCCCATGAGAAACGGCACTTTGATCTCGCAAGAAGATGCGGCGCGGCGGATCGAGGATGCGCTGCGGCTTCGGGTCGGGCGGGGGCGTCGGTTTTCGTTTCCGGCGCTGTCGGATGCGACGGGCATCCCGACGCGGACGCTGGAGAGCTATGTGCAGGGGACGACGCCGCAGCTGAGCGCGCTTTTGTCGATCTGCTCGGTGCTGGGGCCGTCCTTCACCAGCGACATTCTGGCGGCCTGCGGGCAGATGGCGCATGAGGCGAGCCCGGGCGAGCCCGAGCATCTGCGGGTGGCGGCCTCGCTGGGCGAGCTGGTGATGCAGATTTCCGAAGCGGTGGCAGATGGTTACGTCGATCACCGCGAGGCGGCGCAGATGCGTCCGCTGGCGGCGCGGCTGATCGAGCTCTTGGAGCCGCTGGCCTATGACCCGGCGGCGCGGGGGCGGCCATGAGCGGCGCGGCGCTGCGGATCGAGACCGGGCGGATGGCGCGGTTTCTGGGGCTGATGCGTGACCGGCTGGTGCTTTTGGGCGATGGCGAGATCGACGCGGTCGAGCGGTTTTGCGACGCCGCGGGGCTGGTGCGGCTGGTGCAGGGACCGCCCGAGGGCGGCGCGCTGGTGCTGCTGGCGGTGCCGAGCCTGCGCATGCTGCATTTTCTGGACCGGATCGGCTGCGCGCCCTGGGCGGCGATGGCGGTGGCCTTTGCCGGGGTCCATGTGCCGCCCGAGGCGGGCGAGGTTGATGACCTGCTCGCGCGGGCGTTCTGAGGACGGGGCGGCACGATGGGCATGAAGCTGATCAGCGGGCCGCGGGCACAGGGCAAGGTGATGCTGTCGCCTGTCGGCGGGGCAGTTCTCAACGCGGGGAGGATCTGGGGTGGTTGAGGCATTCAATGGGGCCGGGATACAGCGCGCCGCGATCTTCAAGCCGGTGGGCGCCGAGGAGATCCGCGACTATCCGCTGTCGAACGAAGACCGGCTCGACAGCCATTACTTCGTTCCCTGGGAGCGGCGGCGCTGGCTGAACTCCGACATGCGCTTGCGCGGTACGGCCGAATGCCGGGCGATCTATCTGGATCTGATCTTCATCTCCTATGACCAGTCGCCGGTCGGCACGCTGCCGATCGACACCGATATTCTGGCGCGGCTGGTGATGGTCGATCCGGTGCATATGCGGGCGCTGTGCAGCCTGCCCTACGGGCCCCTGCACCGCTGGGAGCGCTGCCGGTGCGATGGCGGCGAGATCCGGTTGATGCATCCGATGGTGCTGCGCACCCTGACCGAAGCGATCGCGCGCAAGGAAGACAACCGCGCGAAGAACGAGGCGGCCAATGCCGCCAAGCGCCGCCAGCGGCTGCGGATCACGATCTCCGGCTATGCGGCGGATCTGGCCAAAAATGATGCGGCGCTGCTGTTCATGGATGAATGGCTGGTGAGCCAGGGTTGCGAGTACCGGTCCTCGGCATGGATCGAGCGGGCGCTGGCGGCCTGGTCGGATCACATGCTGGCCCTGACCATGCGGGCCAGATCGGACCGGCCATAACTGTCCCGAAGTGTCCGAAAGACAGTGTCAAGACAGTCTCGGACACTCTCGGACTGTCCTGCACGACAGGGAAAAGGACAAGACATTGAAAGGGATAGAGGCCGATCCGCAGACGGACCCGAGCGGCGAGCCTGTGGATATGTGGATAAGTGCCGAGAAAGGAGCAGGGAAGATGACAGGGCAGGACCAGGACCAGGATCAGGAACAGGAACAGGACGGTGAACGTCCGGACGGGGGCCGGAGCGAGGCGCGGGTGCGCGCCGAGTTGCTTGGGCCGATGGCCGGGCTGCGGCGCAGCCGCAAGGTGACGGCCGGGGACCATGCCCGCGATCAGGCGATGATCGCGCGCAGGCTGTCTTACATGAGCCGACAGAACCTGCGGGGCCTGTGCGAGATGGCGCTCAAACAGGCGCGCGGGGTCTGGCCGGAACCGGCGCTCTTGCTGAGCTGGGGCTATGGGCTGGAGCAACCGCCGCCGCAAAAGAGCGATTACGTCGCCTCATTGCTACGTTCGGCGGCGGGGCGCGAGGCGGGCGACGGCGGCTATCTGGTCGAGCTGATGCGCATGGCCCGGCGGCTGGGCCCGCCGCCCGGGCGCTACATGATTTCGAAGCTGCGCGAAGAGGCCGCCGACAATGCCCGCCGCCGCGCCGGGCTTCGCCAGATGCTGGAGCGCGGTAGCAGCCTGCGCCGCGAGGATCACGCCTGGCTGGAGGCCTATCACGCCGATCTGGCGCTGGCGGAATCGATGATGAAGACTTCGGATGCAGAGGATCGCGCGGCATGAGCCTGATGACATTTCCCGGGGGGCGGGTCGTTCCCGCGACAGTTCTGGCCGATCTGGCGGTGCGCCAGCTGACGGGCACGGCCGATCCCGCGGCGATCCGGGCGCTCGCCGAGCGCGATCGGGCGCAGTTCCGTTTCTGGGTCGAGGTGCTTGACTGGGCGCTGACGACGAAGGCGGTGGCGCGCAGCGAGCTTTGGGCGCGGCGGGGCGGCGCGGGCGGCCCGCTTGACGTGGTGCTCTCCGTCACGCGGATGCAGGCGCTGGCGCAGGCCTGCGTGATGGCGCGGGCGGCGGTGCCGCAAAGCTGCGGGCCGGAGATCGCGGCCGCGCCCGCGCGGGGCGCCGCGCTGCGGTTTCAGCCGGTCGCAATGGTGCCGAAGGGCGCCGAGGGCTTTGCCGCGGAACCGGTGGGCTATCGTGGCCGCGATGCGGTGCGGCGGGCCGATCTCTTCGACAAGATGGAACGGGCGGCGCAGCGGCGCGGTCAGGCGGCGCCGTTCTCGCCCGGGCAGGTTCTGGCGGGGCGCAGCTATGCGGCGCTGGTCGAATTCGTCTCGGCGGGCGGGGTCAAATGCTCCAGCCTCGAAGGGCGGATCGGCGGCGGCGGCGCGGGCGGGCTTGACTGGATCGAACGGCACGCCCAGGCGGCGGCGCGGGTGGCGCGGATGCGGGCGCTGATCGGCTCGGGCGCGGCGCTTTCGGTGCGCCGGGTGCGGCCCTCGAAACGCGCCGAAGAGGGCGGCGCGCGCCTGATCGCGGATCGGGCGCTGGTCGATGGTGTCTGCCTGCAGGGCCAGAGCCTTGGCGATGTGCTGCTGGCGCATGGCTGGGCGAAGAGCGGGCAGAACATCGAGGCCCTGCGCAAGGCGCTGGCGGCGGCGCTGGAAAGGATGCGACTTTGCGCTTGACCGTTAAATCGCGACTGCGTATGGATTTTGCATGATCACGAATTGCGCCCGAAGGCTGACCGGCCTTGCGGGCGTTTTCATTTTCCGGGGACGACATGGCCATCAGGAAGCTGTGTTCGGCGCCGGTCTGCGAGGCGCTGGCCCTGCCCGGCGGCTCGCGTTGCCCCGAACATCTGGCCCGTGACAGAGAGCGCAAGGCCAAGGCCGCGCGCTCGGCCGAGGCCAGGCGCTGGCACGCGCTTTATCAGGATCCGCGCTGGCGGCGGGCGGCGGCGGCCTTTCTGGCGGCGCATCCGCTTTGTGCCGATTGCGCCGAACTGGGCGTGATCGAAGCCGCGCGCGAGGTCGATCACATCACCCGCCACAGGGGCGATGCGCGGGCGTTCTGGGACCGGACGAACTGGCAGCCGCTGTGCAAGCGCTGCCATTCGCGCAAGACCGCGCGCGAGATCTGGCACGGCGCAGACTGAGCCCCCCCCGGGGGGTATCCGGAAACTGGCCTCCTCCCCCCCGCACCGGCGGGAGGAGATCTGTTTTCGCGGCCGGGAAATTGGGATCAAAAACCCACTTGGAAGGAAGGAACACGAGGGCGGCATGCGCGGCGCGAAAGGCAATCTGAGGATCGTCACCCCGATGAAGGGCGAAGACGAGGCCATCCCGGCGCCGCCCGAGTTCATGAGCGCGGATGCGCGCGAAGTCTGGCTGCGGCTCGCCCCGCAGCTGGTCCGGCTCAAGCGGCTGGAGCCGCATTATCACGAGCTCTTCGCGGGCTATTGCGAGGAAGTCGCGGTCTATATCGCGATGACGCGCGATATCGGCGCGCATGGCGTGACCTATGAGACCGGCGCGGGGCGCAACGGCAACCAAAAGCGCACCCGCCCCGAGGTGCATCTGCGTAAATCCGCGCTGGAGGGAATGATCCGGCTCGGCGCGCTCTTCGGGCTCTCGCCGATCGACGAGAAGCGGCTCGGCGCGGCGAGCCAGGGCGATCTCTTCGAGGATCTGATGCGGGCGGTGAATGCGCCCTCCGCTTGATCACCCGGTCTCGCGCTATGCGACCGATGTGATGGAGGGGCGGATCGTGGCGGGCGAGCTGGTGCGGCTGGCCTGCGCGCGCCATCTGCGCGATCTCGACACCGGCGCCGAACGCGGGCTTTACTTCGACTGCGCCGCCGCCGACCGGATCGTCAATTTCGCGCGGATGCTGCAACACACGGTCGGCCCGATGGCGGGCAAGCCGCTGGAGCTGCAGCCCTGGCAGGTGTTCCGGCACGGCTCGGTCTTTGGCTGGAAGCGCGAAGGCTCGGGGCTGCGCCGGTTCCGCTCGACCTATCACCAGGTCGGCAAGAAGAACGGCAAGACCACCGATACCGCGGTGCCGATGCTGTTCACCCAGCTTCTGGACGGCGAGGCGGCGCCGCAGGGCTTTTGCGCGGCAACGACGCGCGATCAGGCGGGGCTTCTGTTCAAGGAGGTGGGGCGGATCGTCAAGCGCTCGCCGGTCCTGGGCAAGATGATGCAGACGATGCGCCACGAGATCGTCACGCCGCGGGTGGACGGGGTGATCAAGTGCCTCTCGCGCGACGGCGATTCCAGCGACGGGATCAACCCGAGCTTTCTGGCGCGCGACGAGATGCACCGCTGGACCGACCGCGAACTGGCCGAAACGATCGTCGAGTCGATGATCGCGCGGGCGCAACCGATCGACTGGGTGATCACCACCGCGGGCCATGACCGCCACTCGCTTTGCGGCGAGCTGCGCGGCTATGCCGAGGGCGTGCTGCGCGGCGCGATCACCGATGACGCCTTTTTCGGCTTCGTCGCCGAGCCGCCCGCCGATTGCGACCCGCTCGATCCGGCCTTCTGGCCGATGGGCAATCCGAACCTCGGCGTGTCGAAGCCGATCGGGAAGATGCACGAGGCGGCCTCGAAAGCGGCGGCGATCGCCGCCTCGATGCCGAACTTCAAGCGCTTCCACTGCAACCTCTGGACCGAGGGCGAACAGATGTGGATCGCGCGCGAGAGCTGGGATCAGGGCGCGGCCGATGCGCCCTTCGATCCCCGCATGCTTTACGGCCGCGATGCCTGGGTGGGGGTGGACCTGTCGAACAAGATCGACACCACGGCGATTGTCGTCGCCGTGCCGCTCGACGGGCTGATCTACCTGATCGCCTACACCTTCCTGCCCGCCGGGCCGAAGGGGTTCATCGTGCGGGCACAAAAGGAGAAACGGGAATATGTCGCCTGGCGCGACCAGGGCTGGCTGGAGGTGCATACCGGCGGCTCGATCGACGAGGCGCAGATCGAGGCGCGGATCGGCTGGATCGCAAAGACCTTCGCGGTGCAGGAGATCGCCTATGATCCCTGGGGGATGAAGTACATGGCCGACCGGCTGGCGAAGCGGCGCCTGCCGATGGTCGAGCACCGGCAGGGCTTTGCCAGCATGTCGAACCCGATGAAGCGGGTCGAGGAGCTGGTGGCGCAAAACCGCATCCGCCACGGCGGCAATCCGGTGCTCGCCTGGCAGGTGGGCAACGTGCACCGCGACGAGGACGCGGCCGAGAACATCAAGCCGAACAAGAAACGCTCGACCGGGCGGATCGATGCCGCGGTGGCGATGATCATGGCGGTGGGACGCGCCGCCGCGGGCGAGCGCAGGCGCAAGCAAGCAAGAGGGGTGGAGACATTATGAACCTGCGCGGTCTTCTGGGCTTTGGCGGCCGTGCCACGCGGCTTGCCGCGGCGCGGATCGAACCGGCGCTGACCGGACTGGCGACGGAACGGGCGACGGCGGGCGCGGCCGCCCTGCCCGTCTCGCACGACGCGGGCTGGCGGGAGTTCGGGATCACGGGCGCAAGCCGGGTGCGCAGCCTGCCGCGGGTGACGCCCGATCTGGCGCAAAAGCATGCGACCGTGGTGGCCGCCTGCACGGTGATCGCGGGCGATCTGGCAAAGCTGCCGCTCGGCGTGTTTCAGCGCGCGGGCAGCGGGCGCGAGATCCGGCTGCGCGACCATCCGCTCGATCACCTGCTCAATGCCGAGGCCGCGCCCGGCGTGCCCGCCCATGTGATGCGCTTCGCCATCGGCTATGCCTTCACCCTGCGCGGCCGCGGCTTTGCCTTTGCGCCGCGCGACGGCGCGGGCGAGGTCACGCTGATCGAGGCGATCCGGCCCGATCACTGCACCGTGCTGCGCAGCGGGCGCGAACGCTATTACGAGTTCGAAGACGGCGCGCAGGTGCACCGCCGTGTCTCGGGCCGGGTGATGGCGCATCTGCGCTACATGGCCGAGGACGGCTGGACCGGGCGCAGCCCGATCGAGGTGGCGGCCGAGACGCTGGGCATTGCGCTCGCGCGTCAGGAGGCGGCGGCGCGGCTTGCGGGCGGCAAGGGTTTCAAGGCGGTGGCGAAGCTCGAGGATTTCGGGGCCGATGACGAGACCTGGCAGCGCGCACGGGCGCGGCTCAAGGCGGCGATGGCCGAGGATGCCGACGAGGGCGTGCTGATCATCGGGCAGAGCGACGATATCAAGTCGCTTGGCCTTTCGGCGGCGGATCTGGAGCTGTTGGCCTCGCAGAAGTTCGACCGCGAACAGATCGCGGCGCTTTACCGGGTGCCGCCCGCCAAGCTGCAGATGCTCGAATATGGGGTGAAGGCGAACGGCGAGCAGCAGGCGCTGGATTACAAGGCCGAATGCCTGACGCATTGGGGCCGGTTCCTTGAATCGGGTCTGGGCCAGGGGCTGCTCAGCGAGGCCGAGCGCCGCGCCGGGCTGTTCCTGCGCCACCAGTATGACGCGCTGCTGATGGCAACGACAAAGGAACGCTACGAGGCGATCACCAAGGCGGTGGGCGGGCCGATCCTGACGCCCAACGAAGGGCGCGCGATCGAGGGCAAGGACCCGATCGCGGGCGGCGACGTGCTCTATCCGCCGCCGAACATGACGCGCAAGGACGACGGAGCGACAGAGAAGGAAGGCTGAGAGATGGGCAGAACGGTTTGGGACGTGCTGGCCGCGGGCGGCGGGCTGATGGCGCTGGATACGGCGCGGGCCGCCGAGCTTCTGGCGACGGCCTGGCCCGAGGCGGCGACGGCAGGGCCGCAGGCCTCGGCGGGCGATCCGGCGCGCTACACGCGCGAGCGCGGCCTGGCGGTGATGCCGGTGCGCGGCCTGCTGACGCCGAATTCGGCGCTTCTGGAACGCTATCTGGGCTGGGCAACCTATCGCGGCATCACCGAGGCCTGCGCCGATCTGGCCGCCGACGCGGCGGTGTCGGCGGTGGTGGTCGAGTTCGACACGCCGGGCGGCTACACGCTTGGCATCGAGGATGCGGTGACGGCGCTGCGCGATCTGGCGGCGGTCAAGCCCGTCCATGCGCTGGCCGCGCCGCTCGCCGCTTCGGCGGGCTATTGGCTGGCCAGCCAGGCGCGCGAGCTGGTGATGACGCCCGGCGCTGCGGTGGGCTCGATCGGGGTGGCGGTGACGGCGGCGGCCAATGTCGCGCCGGGGGCCGCCTCGGGGGTGCAGCTCTTCGATTTCACCTCGCGCCATGCGCGGGCAAAATGGCCCGATCCGGCGACCGAGGACGGCAAGGCCGAGATCCGGCGCGGCCTTGATTGCACCGAGGCGCGGTTTCACGCGGCGGTGGCGGAAGGGCGCGGCATCGCCCCCGAAGATCTAGCCGCGCGGCTTTCGGTGAGCGACGATCCCGAAGATGGCGGCGCGGTTTTTGAGCCCGCCGAGGCGATGGCGCGCGGGCTCGCCGACCGGATCGAGACCCGCGCGGCCTTTTATGCCCGGCTGCGGGCCGCCCATGCGCCCGCCCCCCGCAAGGCTATGGCGCGGGGGGCGCGGGCGCTGGCCGCGGCGGCCCGGGCGCAGGCCCGTCTCTAAGACTTCCCGGCCCCGGCCGGTGTGACCTCGCGCGCGGTGGCGGCGGGGAATGTGGCCGCGCGCTCGGCGCTGCGGCCTTGGATCTCGGAAAGGAAGAACGATGACGATCGACGATCTGCGCCGCGCGCGAAAGGCGGCGGCGGACAGCATGTCCGAAAAGGCCGAAGCGCTGGCCGCGCTGGAAGCGGCCGAGACGCCCGATGCGGCGGCGATCAGCGCGGCGGAAACCGCCTTTGCGGCGGCGCAGGGCGCCTTCGAGGCCGCCGACAAGCAGGTGAAGCGCGCCGAGGCGGTGGAAGCCGCCCAGGCCGCCGCCGCGGGGCCGGGCGACACCGATCCGGGCGCGAACCTTGGGGCGGGCGCGGCAGCGGTGCCGAAAGACCCCGCCCACAAGGGCATCGAGGTCGGGCTGATCGTCGGCGCGCTCGCTGCGCAAAAGGGCGATCTGGGCCGCGCCGTCGCCCAGCTGGACCGGGCGGGCTTCGGCCAGGTCGCGGCCGCGCTCAACGCCACCGATGCGACCGCGGGCGGCGTGACGGTGCCGCGCCCGCTGGCCGCGGATCTGATCGAGATGCTGCGCCCGCGGGTGGTGATGCGCCGCGCCGGGGCGCGGGTGGTGCCGATGCCCGCGGGGCAGCTGCGCAAGGCGCGTCAGACGGGCAGCGCAAGCGCGGGCTATGGCGGCGAGACCGTGGCACCGCGCGCCAGCGCGCCGAGCTTCGATGCCGTCGACCAGAGCTTCAAGAAGCTGCGCGCGCTGGTGCCGATCTCGAATTCGCTGCTTTCCTATTCCTCGCTGCAGGTGGGCGCGCTGGTGCGCGATGATCTGCTCAAGGTGATGGGCGCGCGCGAGGATCTGGCCTTCCTGCGCGGCGACGGCACGAACGAGGCGCCCAAGGGCGCGCGCAACTGGATCCCGGCGGGGCATTGGCTGGGCGCGGTGGCGGGCACCGATGCGCTGGCGATCGACAAGGCGTTGCGCAAGCTCGTCTCGCTGGTCGAGGATGCCAATATCCTGATGGTCACGCCGGGCTGGATCATGCGGCCGGGGGCGAAGAACTTCCTGGCCGCGCTGAAGGACCTGCATGGCAATGCGCTCTATCCCTCGATCGACGCGCGCGGCGAGCTGATGGGATTTCCGATCCACACCACCACCCAGCTGCCCAACAACCTTGGCGCCGGGGCGAACGAGACCGAGGTGATGTTTGCCGATTTCTCCTATCTGGTGATCGGCGAAAGCGGCCTCTTGCGGATCGCGCAATCGACCGAGGCCGCCTATCTCGACGCCAATGGCGAGATGCAATCGGCCTTTGCCAATGACCAGACGCTGATGCGCGCCATCGCCGAGCATGACTTTGCCCCCGAACATGAGGTGGCGATCGCCGGGCTGCAGGGCATCGGCTGGGCGCTGTGAACCGGGCCGGGCCGCGCCCGGTTGCGGCCCGGATCTGATCGGAAAGGAGCAAAACATGGCCAGGCTGGTCACGGTAAGATTTCTGCGGGGCGCCGCGCCCTACAACACCGGCGAGATTGCCGGGTTTGACGCCTCTGTCGCCCGGGCCCTGATCGAAGGCGGTGCGGCCGAGGCGGTGAAGGCCGCGCCGTCCTTGCCCGCCACGGCGGCCGGGCCGGAAGCCCGCAAGCGCGTGGTGCTGACCTTCATCGCCGCGGCGCCGCCCTATCATGCGGGCGATGTGGCGGGCTTCGAGGCGCTTGAGGCGGCGGCGCTGGTGGCCCGGGGCAAGGCGGTGCCGCTCGCCGCAAGGACCGCCGCGACCGCCGCCGGGGAAGATCCGGCCGAAGAGGAAGAGCCCGCCGCCGATCCCGCCGAAGATCCCGTCAAGGAAGAGGATCGCGCGGGTGCGGAAGGCCCGGATGACGCGATCGACGACGACGCGGCCGAGCCGGAGTTCATGCTCGTCGATCATGACGACGACGGCAACGACCATGACGACGACGGCGCAGGCGAAGACGACGACGGCGAAGACGGCGCCTCGCCGGTGCAGGGGCGCGCGGGCTGATGCGCGTTCTGGGACCGGTCCCGGGCGTGGTCAGCGTCGCCGAGTTCAAGCGCGCCACCCACATGGACGAGGGGACAGAAGACGACGCGACCCTCGCGGCCTGTCTTGCGGCGGCGCAAAGCCTGGTCGAACAGGCGACAAACCGTCCGCTTGGGCTGCGCGAGGTCGAGATCACGCTGGAGGCGGTTCCCGGCCTGCGGCGCTGGTGGTTTCCCTGCGCCCCGGTGGTGGCGGTTTCCAGGGTGGTGGTCGAGACCGAAACGGGCGCGCTGGCGCTTGACCCGGCGCGCTGGCGGCTGCGTCTGGCCCATGACGAACCGCAGATCGACTTCGCCGCGGGCGCACTGCCGCCGATGGCCGCCCCCATGCCGGTCACGATCACCGCCAGGGTCGGCGCCGATCCCGACAGCCCGGCGATCCTGCCGCTTCGGCAGGCGATCGTGCTGATCGCGCGGGAATGGCACGAGGCCGGGATCACCATCGCAGGCGAGGCGGCAAGCCCCGGCGCGCTCTCCTTTGGTGCGCGCGCAATGCTTCGGCACGCCCGCTATCTGCGCCCGCGCGTGTTTTCCGGGGGCTGAGAATGGGCGAGCAGCTTGACACAAGGGTGACGATCCTGCGCCCGCAGATCGGCGATGACGGTCTGAGCCGAACCCTCACCGGCTGGGAAGAACATGCGACCCTTTGGGCGAGCTTTGGCGAGACCCCGGGCGCGGAAAGCGCCGCGGCCGGGCAGATCGAAACGCGCCGCGGTGCAAGGTTGCGCCTGCGCGCCTCTCGCCTCGCGCGCCAGATCACCGCCGCGGACCGGGTGCGAGCGCGCGGCCAGCTTTGGGATATCCGCGGGATTTGCGCCCCGGATGCGGGGCGCGGGCTGATCGAGCTCTCCCTTGCGGCGATCATGATCGGAAAGGCGGCGGGATGACCGGCACGGTGAAGCTGGAAGGGCTGCGCGCGCTTGAAGAGGCGCTGGCGCAGATCGAAAGGACCGCCACGGCGAAAGCGGTGATGCGCCGCGCGCTGAAGACCGCCGCCCGGCCGGTGGTGGATCTGGCCGCGGCGCTCGCCCCCGAGGGGCCGACCGGCAATCTGAAGCGCTCGATCAGCATCAGCACGAAGCTGAGCAAGCGCCAGCAGCGGGCGAACCGCAAACTGCTGGCCGAGGGCAAGGCCGCGGTCGAGATGTTTCTGGGCCCCGATTACAAACAGGCGGGCAATCACGCCCATCTTGTGGAATTCGGCACGAAGCCGCACCGCAACCGCGGCCAGTTCGCCGGAACGATGCACCCCGGCACCGCGCCGCGTCCCTTCCTGCGCCCCGCCTGGGATGCCGAGGGCAGACCGACCCTCGATCGGCTGGGCAAGACACTCTGGGTCGAGATCGAGAAGGCGGCGCGACGCGCGGCCGCCAAGGAGAAGGGCTGATGGAAGAGAGCTTTCGCGCCGCCCTTCTGGCCTCGGGCGCGGTCACGGCGCTCGCTGGCGACCGGATCGACTTTGGCGCAAACCCGCAGGACACGGCCTGCCCGCGCCTCGTGCTCTGGACGATCGGCGAGACCGGGGGGCTGCTGCTCTCGGGCCCCGATGGCGTCTGCCGCGGCCGGGTGCAGGTCGATTGCTACGGCGAAAGCTATGGCGCGGCCAAGCACCTTTCCCGCGCCGTGCGCGCCGCCCTCGATGGCTACAGCGGCGGTGGGTTTCAAGGCGTCTTTCACGCGGGCACGCGCGATTCACAAGACAGCGAGGCCCCGTTCCGGGTCTCGCTCGACTTCATCACGGTTTACACAAACTGAGGAGGGCCGCATGGCCAGCAAGCAAATCATCGCTTACGGGGCAACCGTCGAGCGCTCGACCGATGGTATCGCCTGGGCGGCGATCCCGGAATGCAAGGGCATCGCCATTCCGACCCCAAGCACCGATTACATCGATGCCACCTCGCTCGACAGCCCGAACGGCTTCAAGGAATACATCCGTGGCATGCGCGACGCGGGCGAGATCTCGCTGCCCTGCGGCTACACCGCCGCGGGCTACGAACAGCAGATCGCCGATTCCGTCCGCGACGAGCCGGTCTATTACCGCACCACCCTCAAGCCCGCCCCGGGCCAGACGACCGGCGATGTCTTCCAGTTCCGCGGCTTTCCGACCCCGCAGGTAGAGGGCAACGATGTGACCGGGCTGATCGCCATGACGATCAGCATCCGCACCACCGGCGACGTGATCTGGACCAAAGGGACGGAGGCATGACCAGCATGAACAGCTTGCGCGGCGCGGTGCCTTTCGCCGGGGATCGGTATTTCCGGCTCTCCACCAATGCGCTTGTGCGCTATCAGGACGCCGCGGGCGAGACCCTGCTTGACGCCATGGCCGCGCTGGAACAAAGCCCCGGCGACACGCGGCGCATCCGCCGGATGGTCTGGGCGGCGCTCTCGCATGAGGGCCTCACCGAAGAGGCGGCGGGCGATCTGATGGACGAAATCGGCCAGACCGAAGCGGCGCGGCTTCTGGGCGAGGCGATCCGCGCCGCCTTTCCGCAGGCGGGCGCCCAGACCGGGGAGACCGGGGGAAACGGGGCGAGCCGGAAGAAACGGATCCCCTGAGCGCGCTGCTGCGCGCCTGGCTTGAAACGGGGCAGGATTATCCGGGTTTCTGGGATCTGACCCCGCGCGAGGCGGTGATGATCCTGCGCGGCGCCGCCACGCAACGACGCGCCGAAGTCGAGGCCGCCCGCGCCCTCAATCACCAGCTCGCCGGGCTCGTGGCCTTTGCCTTCCACGATCCGCAACACCTGCCGGAGTTCCGGCCGGACGACACCGCCGCCGCGGCGCCCCCGCAGGGCGCGCGCGAGGTGGATCATGAACGGGTCCGGGGTGCGCTGATCGCCATGGCGCTGCGCCCCCGGCCCTGATCCTCAAACCCGGCCGCCTTCGGGCGGCCTTGTCTTTATCGGGGAATGCCCATGTCTGCATCCGCGGTGATCGGCGCGCTGCGCGTCAATCTCGGTCTCGACAGCGCCAATTTTCAAAAAGGGCGTTGCCAGCTCGAAAGCGTCGCTCGGCACGCTCAAGGGCGCGGCCATGGCCGCCTCGGCCGCGATCTCCGCCATCGGCGCGGCGATCGGCGGCCCGGCCCTGGCCTCGATCGTCACTTCGGCCGCGCGTTCCGCGCGCGAGATCACCCGCCTGTCGCAGGTCGCGGGCGCCTCGGCGCAAGAGCTGCAGCAATGGTCCTTCGGGGCGCGGACGGTGGGCATCGAACAGGAAAAGCTCGCCGATATCCTCAAGGACGTGAACGACAAGGTGGGGGATTATCTCTCCACCGGCGGCGGCGCGATGGCGGATTTCTTCGAAAAGATCGCGCCGCGCGTCGGCGTGACCGCGCAAGCGTTCCGCGATCTTTCGGGGCCGCAGGCCTTGCAGCTTTATGTGGCAAGCCTGGAGAAAGCGGGCCTCTCGCAGGCGGAAATGACCTTCTACATGGAGGCCATCGCCAGCGATTCTACGCTTTTGCTGCCGCTTTTGCGCGCCAATGGCGCAGAAATGGCCCGCCTGGGCGAGAGCGCATCGAGCTTTGGCGCCGTGCTCGGGACCGATGCGATCACCGCGCTGCGCGCGGCACAGCAGGCGCTGGACGATATCTCGGTCGTCATCGAGGCCACGCGCAACCGCATCGCCGCCGATCTGGCCCCGGCGGTCGAGGCGATGGCCCGCGCCTTCGTCAATTCCATGCGCGAGGGCGGGTTTCTGCGCGGGGTGATCGACGGGCTGATGGCGGCGCTGCCGCATCTGACCGCCTATGCCGCCACCTTCACCGCGGGGCTGATCGCCTGGCAGGCGGCCGCGATCGCCGCGCGACTGGCGACGATGGCGCTTTCGGTCTCCATGGCCGGGCTGCGCGCCGCGATTGCCGCCACCGGCGTCGGTGTGCTGGTCGTCGCCATGGGCGAGCTCGGCCTCGCCATCCTCGATGCCGTGCGCAAGGCCGGGGGCTTTGCCGCGGCCTGGTACAAGCTCAAGGCGAAGTTCTTTGAGGCGCTGGAGGAGATGGCGCTCGCCTTCGCCACCTTCACCTGGGACATCGCCGAGGGGTTCAACGATCTCTTCGGCACCAGCCTGCAAGGCGTCGGCCCGGGGCCTATAACGCGCTCAAGCAGATGCGCTACGAGGCGCTGGACGCCGCCGCGGCCGCGCAGGGGGTGACCGCTGCCGCCACCGAAGCCGAGACCGCGCTGACAGCGGTCGGGGGTGCGGGCTCCGGCGCCGGAAAGAAGGTCAAGAAGGGCCTGACCGAGGCGCAAAAGGCGGCGCAGGATTTTGCCAATGCGCTCCGGGACGGGGTCCGCTCCTCGGTCGAAGGCGCGGTGGACTGGATGCTTGACGGGTTTCAGGGCGGCTTCAAGGGTCTGGTCAACCTTGCCCGCGACGCGCTCAAGCAGGTCGTGGCGCTCTTTCTCAAAAACCGGATCACGCTCTCGCTCGGCCTTGGCCTCAGCGGTGGTGCGGCAACGGGGGCGGGCGCGGCCGTTGCCGGGGCGGCGGCGGGCGGCTTTGCGGGTCCGCTCGGCCTTCTTGGCACCGCGGGCAGCTTTCTGGGCTCGATCGGCTCGGGCGCGGCGGGGCTGGGCACCGCGCTTTTCGGGGCGGGCGGCGGCCTTGGCGCCGCGGGCACCTATCTCTCCTCGATCGCCAGCAGCGCGACGAGCAGCCTCGGGGCCTTCGGCGCCGCCATCGGCGCGGCGCTGCCGATCCTCGCCGGGGTGGGCGTGGTCTTCTCGTTCTTCAAGAAAAAGGTCACCCAGCTTGACGCCGGGCTGCGGCTGACCGTCACCGACATGGATACGCTGGTCGAGACCTTCAGCAAGACGAAGACAACACGCTTCTGGGGGCTGTCGAAGAAGATCCGCGAGACCTTCACGGAGGCCGCCGCGGCGATTGCCGACCCGATCGAGGCGGCGGTGGCCGAGATCGTGCGCGGCGTCGCGGACATGGCCGATACGGTCGGCATTGCCGGTCGCGACGCGCTCAAGGGCTTTGCGACGCAGATCAAGATCTCCACGCAGGGGCTTTCCGACAGCGAGGCGCAGGAAGCGATCAAGGCGGGGTTCATGCAGCTTTCCGACGAGCTGGCGCGCTCGATCCTTGCCGCGGGCGAAGGCTACAGCGGCAGCCTCTCGGCCTTCACCTCGGCCTTCGCGCATATGGGCGAAACGGCAAGCGAGACCCTGACGCGGCTTTCTTCCGCGCTCTCGACGGCCAATGTCTGGATGGACCGGCTCGGCAAGACCGCCTACGGCACGTCGCTTGCGGGCGCCGATGCGGCGTCGACATGGGCAGATGCCTTTGGCAGTATCGACGGCATGTCGGAGGCGGTCAGCGCCTATTATGCCGGGTTCTACAGCACCTCCGAACGCCTGGCGCAGGCGCGAAAGGAGTTGTCAGAGGCGCTGGCGGGGCTTGGTATCGAGGTTCTGCCCGGCTCGCGCCAGGCCTTCCGGCAGCTGATCGACGCCGCCTTCGCCAGCGGCGACAAGGATCTGGCCGCAAAGCTGATCCAGCTGGCCCCGGCCATGGCCGAGATCACCGACCAGGCCCAGGCACTGACCGCGGCCCTGCGCGATCTCGACACCCAGTCGCTTTATCGCAGCGGTGCCGAGGCGCTTTATGCCACGACCTCGGAGGGCTATCGGCGCAGTCTGGTCAGCGGGGATGCCACCGTGCAGGGGCTGCTGGCCGAGGTGGTGCGCGCGATCCGCGAAGGCGACATCAACAATGCCCGCCTTACCGCGCGGCTTCTGGCCGTGCAGGAGCGCGCCAGCCTGGACCCCGCGCCATGAAGATCCTCAACCCGATTGCCATCACCGATGCGACGCTCGTCGCCTGCTCGATCCCCGAGGCGGATCATGCGCCCTGGAACGCGCAGACGACCTATCCCCGCGGCGCCTTCGTGATCAGCCCCGCCACGCATACGGTCTATCGCGCCCTGCAGGGGAACAACACCGGCCATGATCCCGACCTTGAACAGGCCGCGCTGGCCGATCCGCTGATCGACGACCCCGATCCGGTCTTCTGGCAGGTGATCGGCGCCACCAACCGCTGGCGGCTCTTCGACGGCAAGCCCTCGGTTCTGGCGAGCGCGGCCGAGACCATCCGCGTCACGCTGGCCCCGGGCGTGGCCGTTGGCGGTGTGGCCGGGTTCGGCATCAGCGCGGCCGAGATCCGCGTGACGATGACGGATGGCGGCGCGGTGGTCTACGAGACTGCGATCGCCATGCAGGACGAAACCGTCGTCTGCGACGGCTTCGGTTACTACTTCGAGCCGATCACCGAGCTTTCCGAATTCGTGCTTACGGATCTGCCGCCCTATGCCGCGGCGGAAATCACCCTCGAAGCCAGCCGCCGTGGTGGACAGGTCGACGTCGGACAGCTTGTCGTCGGGCCGGTCTGGTCGGTCGGACGCCCAGTGATCGGCGGCACCGGGTTTCAGGGGGTCGATTTCTCCTATGTTAAGCAGGACGATTACGGCGATCTGATCACCGTGCGCCGCGCCGCCACCCGGCTCAGCACCTTCGAGACCTGCCTGCCGAACGCGCAGCTGCTTGGCTTTGACACCCGCATGCGCAGCCTGCGCGGCGGCACCGCGGCGGTCTGGATCGGTTCGGACGATCCCCGCAAGGCGGCGATCAACTACGGATTTTATCGCAGCTACCGCGCGGCCTATCAGACCGACGCCTGGTCGCTGATCTCTGTCGAAGTACAAGGAATCGTCTGATGGCAAAACCCGCCAAACCGACCGTCCCGCCGCCGCCGCTGCGCTCCAACCCGGACACGTTCAGCGCGCGCATGGAAGCCTCGCTCGTGTTCTGGAAGACCTTCGCCGATTATCTGGACGAGCTCGGCAGCTTCTCCGAGGCCCAGGCCGATGCGGCGCTGGCCGCGGCCCTTGCGGCGGGCTCCGGGACCGGCCTTTCGCTGAAAGGCAATGGCGGCAAGGTGATGGCCGTCAATGCGGGGGCTACGGCGTTGGAGTTCCTGACCGCATCAGGCGCCGGAAAAGCGATCCTGGCCAGCGCCAGCCCCGCCGGTTTGGCGCTGGCCAGCGATGCGGATGCCGCGGCGCAGCGCGCGACACTCGGCTTGGGCACGGTCACCATGCTCGCCGAGGCGGTGACGGATCTGAACGCGATCACCCGCTCGGGCTGGAACCGCTTCGCCGCCTCCCAGACCACCAACGCCCCCTTTGCGACCGGCGCGGGGATGGTGCTGACGATCTTTTACGACGGCGCGGCCGCGGTTCAGCTGGTCTGGGCTCACAACAAGGGCGAGAGCGACACCGGGCAGTGGATCCGCTGGCGCGCCTCTAGCGCCTGGGGGCGCTGGGTGCGGCTTTACGGGTCGGATAGCGAGATCCTCGGGCTTGTGCGGACACCCGGCGTCACCGCCGCGACGACAAGTGGCACGGCGTTCGATCTCGTCGTGGCTGCTGCTGCGACCGAGATCATCGTCGATCTGATCGATGTCTCGCTGAGCGGGACCGACGCCATCTTACTGCAAATCGGCACCGCTGCGTCAGTCTATGCTACTGGCTACTCCGGGGCCGGTATTGCGCTTTGGACAAACGGTGCGGCTTCCACATCCGTCGCCGGAATGCCTATTTCCCCGTCCGGCAACTGGGTCTCGCGGGGCGTTACAGGGCAAGCGCGCATTGTCAGGGCGTCGCCAACGTTGGTCATGATGACCTTCACGGGGATCTGCCGGGATGGCCTGGCGATCCTTTCCAAGGCCACCCTGGCGATCAGCGAAGCCGAAGATATCACACGCGTGCGCGTCACCCGCAGCGGCAGCAATACCTTCAACGGAGGCGCCGTAAAGGCGATCACACGGCAATGATTACGCAAATCGCCTTGGACGGCACGATCACCGTCATCGATGAAGTCGCACCGTCGTTTCAGATGCCGCCCTTCCCCCGTGATCAGGCGCTCGCCGCGCTCAAGACCGCGCGCGATACGGCCATCGCCCGCGGCATCGAGGTCGACGGGCTGCGCCTGCAGACCGACGATCTGAGCCAGAGCCGCCTCACCGCCGCAGCGCTGGCCGCCCAGCTCGACCCGGGTGCGACCGTGCGCTGGAAGCTTGCGACCGGGGATTTCGTCGATCTGACCGCGCCGCAGATCATCGCCCTCGCGCTGGCCGTGCGCGCCCATGTGCAGGCCTGTTTCGACCGCGAGGCGGACCTGGCCGCGCAGATCCGCGCTGCCGCCGACCCGGCCGCGGTCGCCCTCACCTTCTGATGCCCTCGGGCGCCGTCACCGTCACCGCCCGCCGGGCGGCAAGCCGCGAAAGGGCAGGATCATGAGCGATGCAAGGGGCCTGGTCGAGCTGATCGATGCCATCTGGGGCGGCGCCGTCACCACGATGGCGGCGGCGCTGGCCGGGCGGTTGATGTGGCATTCGACCGAGGTGCGGGCGCGGCGGCGCCGCTTCCTGAGCCGCGAACTGCTGTGGGAACTGCCCGTCGCGGTCGGCATGGCGATCATCGGCGAGGCGGTGGCGGCGTATTTCGAGCTTGGGCGGACGGTGACGACCGGCGTCGTCGCCTCGCTCGCCTATCTCGGCCCGCGCGGCGCCCAGGTGGCGCTGATGAGAGTTCTGGGCAAGGACAAGGAGGTGTGAGGATGGATATCAAGCAATTGCAGGCGGCGCTCGATGTGCCGCAGGACGGCAGCATCGGCCCCGTGACCACCGCCGCGCTGATCGCCGCCGCCAGGGCCGGGCGGGTGACGGTGGCGCCGCTACCGGTGACGGCGCCCGACAAGGTCCCCGCCGCGGATATCCCTGCCAGCGGCCTCGCCAAACTGGACGGCGTGCATCGTGATCTGGTGGCTGTGATCGCCGCGGCCTCGGCCGCCTGCGACACGCCGTTTACGGTGATCGAGGGGCTGCGCACCGTGACGCGGCAAAAGGAGCTGGTGGCACGTGGCGCGTCGAAGACCATGCGCAGCCGCCACCTGACCGGGCATGCGGTCGATCTGTGGCCGCTCGATCCGGTCACCGGGAAAACGCTGCCCGCGGGTACGCCTGCCGCGGAAGCGCGGCTCTGGGCCGATCTGCGCATCATTGCCGCCGTGGTCAAGGCCGAAGCCAAGGCGCGCGGGACCGCCGTCGAATGGGGCGGCGATTGGGCCACCTTCAGAGACGGCCCGCATTTTCAGCTGACATGGGCCGCCTATCCGGCGGCGTGAAAGGAGACACCCCGATGACTGACACTCTCCTTGCCACGATCCTCGCGCAGATCGTGCTGCCGATCGTCGCCACGATCACTACCGCGCTGATCGGCTGGGCGGCGGCGAAACTGCGCGCGCGCTGGGGCATCGAGATCGAGGCCGCGCAGCGCGAGGCCTTGCATCAGGCGCTGATGACCGGCGCGCAGCTCGCCCTGACCCGCCGCGGGCGCCGCGACGACGGCCGCGATCTCGACATCCTCGTCCGGGATGCCGTCGCCCATGCCCAGGCTTCGGTCCCCGACGCCATCCGCGCCCTCGCGCCCCGCGACGGCGTGCTGAAGAACCTTGCCGCAGCCAAGATCGCAACCCTGAGCCGGTGAGATCGTCCTGACCGATCCGCCTGCGCGCGATCTGAACGCGGTGGGGCAAGGGCCAATCCGTGCCCTGCCCCGCCGCGCGCTTCGGAGGCGTCAGGCGCGGCCGGGATCGGTCAGGATCTTGTAACCGCGATCGGTCATGCAGCGGTCCACGACGCGCCGCGGCCCATAGGTGACCAGCTCGTCACTGTAATCGCCACTGCCCGCGGCCGCGATCGCGCCCGTGGCGGCGCCCGCGGCGATATAGTCGCCCTGATAGCCGGTGTGATTGCCTGCGGCGGCGCCAACCAGGGCCCCGATCAAGATCCCGGCCACCAGCTGCTGCTGCATCTCTTTCTCTTGCCGTTGTTTGTATTCGGCCTCGACCTTGAGGGCGATGGACCGGCAATGCTCCAGATCGGCTTCGAATTTTGCCGGACGAACCTTCGCCGGATCAACGACCGGCCGATATTCCTGCAGTGTCTGCACCGGCTCACAGGCGCACAAGGCCACGCATGCCGTCAACGAAACAGCAACGGATCTGATTGTTTTCACGGAAGATTCCCTCAGAATTTCAATGACAGAAAGTTTGTGTGCGCGGTCCCGGATTGGCAATGGTCTTTCCTGTCATGCGGGATTTTGGCGCATCCGTGTGCTCGCACTCACGGGGGCGCGCTTCGCCGCGGGACTGCCGGTGAGACCGTTTTGCCCCTGATCTTCGGGGGCGCCTTCGGCCCGTGCCGTCCTGCCAGGACGCCCTGTCGGGCCGCGTGAGAAGCCGATCGCTGCGCGGGACGTTTCTGTAACGAGTGATGTTTCGGCCTCTTGGGAGGCCAGAGGGGGCGCCAACCCCCTCCGACACGGGGAGAACCGCTAAGCACCCCCGTCGACCAGCAATAGCTCATGGCCGCTCCCCCCTCGCGAGGGAGGGCCCTTGGAACATACTCAGATGATGGAGTCGATGATTCCCGTCGCGCCGGTGGCCCCTGCGGCACCGTGGCTCGGCGGCAAACGCAACCTGGCGAAACGGATCTGCACGATCCTGGACGAAACCCCCTGCCGGACCTATTGCGAGCCCTTCGTGGGCATGGGCGGGATCTTCCTGCGCCGCCGCGCCCGCCCGCGGGCCGAGGTGATCAATGATGCGGGCCGCGACATCGCGAACCTGTTTCGGATCCTGCAGCGGCATTATCCGCAGTTCCTCGAAATCCTGCGCTTTCAACTGACGGTGCGCAGCGAGTTCGAGCGCCTGCTTGCGACCCGGCCGGACACCCTCACCGATCTCGAACGCGCCGCGCGGTTCCTCTATCTCCAGCGCACCGCCTTCGGCGGCAAGGTCAGCGGCCGAAACTTCGGCGTCAGCCGCGATCGCCCCGGCCGCTTCAACCTGCTGACGCTGGAACCGATGCTGGAGGATCTGCACGCGCGCCTCTCGGGCGTGGTGATCGAATGCCTGGATTTCGGCGCCTTCCTGCAGCGCTATGATGCGCCCGAGACGCTGTTTTATCTCGACCCGCCCTATTGGGGCTGCGAGAGCGATTACGGCAAGGATCTGTTCAGCCGCGACGATTTCCAGCGCCTGGCGGATGGGCTGCGCGGTCTCAAGGGGCGGTTCCTGCTCTCGATCAACGACGTGCCCGAGATCCGCGAGATCTTCTCCTGGGCAGAGATCGAGCCGGTCCGCACCACCTATTCGATCGCCGGGAAAGGCCAAAGCATCCCCGCCGCCGAGCTGCTGATCCGCGGGCATGTGAGGTAGCGGGGGAGGGAAGGGCGTGGGGGGGCGCCCTCCCGACGCGACAGTGCTGCCATCGATCTTCGCATGCCCGCGGTGAGACGATGGGGCAATTCGGTCACGCCACCAAGAAAGGCGACCGCAACGCCATCAATGCTTGACTCGTGTTAATTTTTGCTGCCTCATATGAGGGAGAGAAAATTAACACGTTGGGCAGAATGACTTCTACTTCAAAGGTTGTCCTGAAAGAGCAGGACCGTATCGAAATACGCCTTTGCCAATTGACGCTGGAGCGGCAACGTCTCATCTCGGCAGGGGCGTCAGGCATGGCTGGTCGCGGTCTGGCCGGTGCAATGCACGGCAAGACCTCTGCGGGAACCTATGCGTTCCATGAAACCCTGGCGGGCCTACGCATCGAGCACGTCGGCATCAATGGCTGGGAAAGCTATTTCGATGAAGGGCTGGAAGGCATCGTCAACAACGACTTGAGCATCATTGTCCTCGTCAAGACTGCCGATCGCTGCTGTTCAGATTTCCGCCTGCCCCGCCTCCGGAATGTTGGCTCGAAGTCCGAGGAGGTTTGCCAGAGCGCAAGCCTGTTCGATCATGCTGGGATGGATCTTCCCTCGGTCAGAACGCTGCGGACCCCGAAAAGCTCCAATCTGCGATCCAGCCGATTCTCCGTCTTCTACCTTCTGCTCGATCCGGAAGGCCGCATGGAGCTGAGCATGCCCGTGATCGAAGACGGCAAAATCAAGGATTTCATCGAAAGGATCTACCTTGTTCAGGACAGCGATCTTGACCCGATCTCGGTATTGCCGGAAGACGCGCCCAAAGATGATGATCTTGTCATCGACGTGAAGCGCAAGACTGGTAAGTGATGCACAACGGAAAAAGGCTGGCCGCGGCGCGTAAGCGGCGCAAGATAACCGCGAAAAGTCTTGCCGAACTTTGCGAGCTCAGCCCGGTTACCATCACGCGTCTGGAGGCGGATCAGAACGCAGCGGATCCAGCCACGATCGAAAGGATAGCCGAGGCTCTCGGCTATCCTTTCGACTACTTCACATTGCCCGATCCCCCCGCCCTGTCGGCTCAACAGGTCAGTTTCCGAAGCCTCACCAATATGTCGGCCAAGGAACGCGAAGCAGCCTTTGCCGCTGGCGGGGCGGGCGTCGAGATGTTCCGATGGGCAGAAGAGTTGTACGAGCTGCCCGCCCTCGATCTGCCGGACCTGCGCGCGGACGCCGAGTATTCACCGGAAAGCGCCGCCGTAGCGCTGCGTGCCCACTGGCAGCTTGGCGATCGCCCGATCCCTGCAGTCCTCAAACTGTTCGAAGCCAAGGGCATCCGCATCCTCGGACTGTCCGAGGACACCAAGAACGTCGATGCGTTTTCTTTCTGGATGGATGACGTGCCGTACATGTTCCTGAATTCGTTCAAGTCGGCGGAGCGCAACCTCTTCGATGCCTGTCACGAGCTCGGACACTTGGCAATGCATCGTCACGGTACGATGGGAGGTGGCAGAGAAGCGGAGAACGAGGCCAACGCCTTTGCCTCGGCCTTCCTCATGCCGCAGTCTGACATAATGGCGCATGTCCCGCGGTTCATCGACATCAAGGTCATCCTGAGGCTCAAGAGGCGCTGGAAAGTCTCCGCGATGGCGCTGGCTTATCGTCTGCGCCAGCTTGGTATGCTGACAGAATGGCAGCACCGCACGCTATGCATCCAGCTGGGCAAGCTCGGCTATCGCAGCGACGAACCGGAGGGGATCGACCGGGAAACTTCGGTCGTCTGGTCGCAAATCTTGGCGGACCTCTGGTCCAAGCGCGAGACCAAGGAAAGCATTGCAAAAGCGATAAAATTGCCGCTGGATGAAGTCGATGGCCTTATCAGGGGCCTGCTCGCACAGGAACAACCTGCCGACAATCGGCTCGCTGCGATGGAAGCGAAGCCTGCGTTGAGACTGGTCAAATAGCTCGCCCTGAATGCCCCGATCGCCCTGCCAAAGCGATCTGATTGCGCCCGTCGTCCCCCCTCAACCCTGACAAAGGTGACGCTACGGTGCAGCCCGGGGCGCGCGCCAAACCCATGCCTCACACGTCCCCGGATCGATTTTGCAGGTCAACGCAAGACGCGCGACAAGGGGAAGGGAATTGACATTTTGCCCGCTGACCCGCTCTGTATGAAGCACCGAGCTTTAGGGAAGGCAGACTGCGTTGGGTGAACTTACATCTGTGGAACTTTGCGCGGGCGCAGGTGGGCAAGCGCTTGGTATCGAGCAGGCGGGTTTCACCCATCAGGCCTGCGTCGAAGTGGATGACTGGTGTCGCAAGACATTGAACCTGAACCGGAAATGCTGGAACGCCCTCGAAGGCCCTCAGTCCGACTTGACCCGGTTCGATGCGCGTCCTTATGCGGGGGTTGATCTGGTCGCGGGGGGAGTGCCCTGCCCGCCGTTCTCGAAGGCCGGCAAGCAACTCGGGGCCGCCGACGAACGCGACCTCTTCCCGTCCGCCATCCGTGTGGTGGATGAGGTGCGCCCGAAAGCCGTGATGCTCGAAAACGTCCGCGGCTTTCTGGATGCCGTTTTCCATGACTACCGGCAGGAACTGAAGGCCAAGTTGCGGGCCCTGGGCTACACATTCGCCGAATGGCACCTCTTCAATGCATCGGACTTCGGCGTCTCCCAGTTGCGGCCGCGTGTCGTGATCGTCGCGGTCCATGATCGATACGCCGACAAGTTCGAATGGCCCAAGGGGAGCGACATGCGCCCCCCGACCGTCGGAGAACGCCTGCGCGACCTCATGGGCGCGAATGGCTGGGAGGGCGCCGATGCTTGGGCAGCACAGGCAGATGAAATCGCCCCCACGATCGTCGGCGGGTCCAAGAAACACGGCGGGCCAGATCTCGGGCCGACCCGCGCCAAACGCGCCTGGGCGACCCTTGGGGTGAACGGCCATACCATTGCCGAAGATGCCCCTGAGCCGGGCTTTGCGGGCATGCCCCGCCTGACTGTCCGCATGGTTGCGCGACTGCAGGGCTTCCCCGACGACTGGCAATTTGTCGGCCGCAAGACCGCGGCATATCGCCAGGTCGGAAATGCCTTCCCGCCCCCGGTGGCCCGTGCCGTCGCGCAGAACTTGCGCAAGGCGATCACGGCTCGTCGCCTCTATGCGGTGGCATGATGCTGCCTTGGTTGCTTGAAGCCCGTCGCAAGTTCCATGCCGAGTGTCTGGCTGGCCCGATCACTGAAACGAAGGGGGTTCCGTCCATTGCCGACGTTTCCAACCGCCCAAGTCGGGAAATAGCGACGGCATTGGTGGCGAAGATCGGCGCGAGCAAAAGCCATGCCGCGAAACCTGCCGGGCAGACGGCGGGCGCGATGTTCGAGACCGCAACGCAGAACTTCGTTGCGTCCTGTTTCGCGCAGCTGCTGCATCTGCGCCCCGGCTCCTTCGCGGTCGAGAAGGGGCAGGCAATCTCGCAGTTTTACCAGTACAGCCATCTCGACGCCCTTCGCTCTCTCGCGATCGAGAACAAGGAATTGCGGACCCTTCTCGGGACGGACTACCTCATCAAGCCAGACGTCGTTGTCTTGCGTCGACCTGAACCCGACGCCAGCATCAACAGGCAGCAACTCCTTGTGGATGACACGGTCGCAAGGCACACCGCGCTGCGCGAGGCTAATGGCGCGCGGGCGACCCTGCACGCGTCGATCAGCTGCAAGCTGACAATCCGCTCCGACCGCGTGCAGAACACGCGCTCAGAAGCGCTGAACCTTGTCAGGAACCGAAAGGGTCGGCTGCCTCACATCGTCGCCGTCACGGCAGAGCCAACTCCTTCCCGTATCGCCGCCATCGCGTTGGGAACGGGCGACATGGACTGCGTCTATCACTTTGCGCTCCCCGAATTGGTAGAGACCCTGCGCGAACAAGACCGGGAAACCCTGGAACTGGTCGAAACCATGATCGATGGCCAGCGTCTCCGAGATATCGCGGACCTTCCTCTGGACCTCATTATCTGAGCTGGAACAGCGATCAGGCCGTCGCCCTCGCAAGGGGCGGTTTGGCGACGGTGAGGTTGCAGCATCGCAAGCGCGGCAAGCCGCGATAGTGGTCGTTCGACACCGCCGACGAGCTGGTAACGACGCGCATTTGCGGACGTTGCGCTCAAGGGCTTGCCGCGTGAGACCGATTCATCTTCCGGCCCAGTGCGCTCCGTCAGCCAGCGGCTACGGATTTCAAAGCGGCCATTCCCACCAGTTGCAACGACAGAACCGAGATCTCCAACTCGGCACGCGGGTTCTGTGCGATGTTCCCGTCTGCTGTAACAAGAATATCCAATGGTGGCTAAGCAACTGTTGTCGCTCAGGCGGGTTGTCCCGTCGCGCGACTGTCGATCGGGAAATCGCTTGCGGTGAAGACGCCGTTCTTTGGCCCGTTGATAGGCGCAGCCAAGTTTTAGTGAAAAGCTTGCGATGGCTCGGGGGCCTCCGGGCTCACGTCCATGAATCGCTCTGGCGGCTCTGATTCAGCCGACACCGCTAAGCGCCGGGGCATCCAACGAGACGCCCCGGCCAATTGCAGATCAGTTCCCGCCTTCGCCACCCGGGGCGAAATACTCGCGCGTCAGCTTGACGATGATCGGCGAGAGCAGCAGCAACGAAATCAGGTTCGGGATCGCCATCAGCGCATTGAGCGTATCCGCCACCAACCAGGCGAAATCGAGGCTCAGCGTCGCCCCGAAGAAGACCGCGATGGTCCAAAGCACCCGGAACGGCTTTTCGCTGATCGTGCCCAGCAGGAATTCCCAGCATTTCTCGGCATAATAGGCCCAGCCGAGGATCGTGGTGAAGGCAAAGAGCGCCAGAGAGATCGTCAGCAGGTATTTGCCATAGCCCGGCATCGCCGCTTCGAAGGCCGAGGAGGACAGCATCGCCCCGGTCTCTCCGCTCGTCCAGACGCCGGTGACCATGATCGCCAGACCCGTCAGCGTGCAGATGATGATCGTGTCGATGAAGGTTCCCATCATCCCGATCACGCCCGAGAACACCGGGTTCGAGGTCGACCCCGAAGCCTGCGCGATCCCGGCGGTGCCAAGCCCTGCCTCGTTCGAGAAGATGCCACGGGCCACGCCTTTTTGCATCGCCATCAGGATGGTCGAGCCAAGGAAGCCGCCCGCGGCGGCCGTGCCGGTGAAGGCATCGGAGATGATGGTCGCAAAGGCCGAGGGGATGTTTTCGGCAAAGACGATCAGCACGATGCTGACGCAGACCAGATAGACGATCGCCATGAAGGGCACGACCCGTTCGGCCACCGCGCCGATGCGCTTGATCCCGCCCAGAACGACCAGACCGGTGAGCACCGTCATCACGACGCCAGAGATCCAGGTCTCGATGCCGAAGGCGTTCTGCACCGCGCTGGCGATGCCGTTCGCTTGCACCATGTTGCCGATGCCAAAGCCCGCCAGCCCGCCGAAGAAGGCAAAAGCGGTGGCGAGCCAGCCCCAGTTCCGGCCCAACCCGTTCTTGATCGCGAACATCGGACCGCCGATGTGTTCGCCCTTGTCGTCCACTTCGCGATATTTCACCGCGACCACCACTTCGGCGTATTTCGTCGCCATGCCGACAAAGGCGGTGACCCACATCCAGAAGAGCGCTCCCGGGCCGCCAACTGCGATGGCGGTCGCGACCCCGGCGATGTTGCCGGTGCCGATGGTGGCCGAAAGCGCGGTCATCAGCGCCGCATAGGGGGTGATTTCCCCCTCAGAATCCGCGCCGGGGGTGCGGCTTTTCCAGATCATCCGGAAGCCGTAGATCAGCTTGCGGATCGGCATGAAGCCCAGACGGATCTGCAGGTAGAAGCCGGTTCCGATGATCAGGACGATCATCGGAACGCCCCAGACGATCCCGTTCAGCCACTCGAAGAAGTTATGAATCAGTTCCAAACGCCAGTCTCCTCTGTGTCCCTCGCACCTTCGTCTTCACCGGGAAGACGGGCAGGTGGGCGATGCTGGTTGCATCGCTGGGATCTTGTGCTGTTGTTCGCGGCGCTCTCCTACGGTCGTGCCGGATCAAAGATCAACCCGGCGATTCACCACACCCTTTTGGGCGGGCGCGGTGGCGTTGTGGGATCAACACTTTACGGCCTTACCAGCGCAAGAGCCGTTGCCCCGCCATCGCACCAAGGGCCGCGCAAAGCCCGATGCCGCCACCGTACCAGATCACATAGAACATCGGCGAATCCTCGGGGCAATGAAGCGAATAGCCCACCACGGCAAAGGCGCCGACAGAGAGCCCCGCCAGCGCGCCGGTCAGCCGCGGTCGGGTCGAGGCGCCCGGGCGCAGCGCCGCAAGCCCAAGGCCGAGCGGCACCAGCGAAAGCGACGTGATCGAAAGCAGGCAGGCGCCCGCCGTATGTCCCAAAAGCTCAGTCTGCAGCTGATCCGGCGCCGTTGCCAGCGCCCGCACGACAAAAAGCCCAAGCGCGATGAGAAGCGGTGCGGCCAGCGGCGAAAGCGGGATGCGCTCGCCAGGTCGCGTGCTGGCGAAGGTGGCCGAAAGCGCCAGCAGACCCAGCAGCAGCGGCACGAGCGTCTTGGCCGCGACAACCGGGGTCGAAAGCGCGGCCAGCAGACCCGCCCGCAGGCCGAAGAGGCCATAAAACCCGCCAAGGCCCGCCGCCAATCCGGCAAGCGCAAGACCGATCACGCGGGCCGGGCGCAGCGGCGCGGGGCCGGGCGCGGCAGCCAGCCGGTCGATGAAGGCATCCGTCTGATCGGGCGTGGTCATGGTCTCATCCTTTCACGATCTGGCGCAGGCGGGAAAGCGCGCGGTGCAGCGCCACCCGCGATGCGCCCGCCGAAAGCCCAAGCGGCGCCCCGGCCGCCTCGGCGCTTTCGCCGTCGAGCGCCACGGCCCGCACCAGCGCGGCCGAGCGCGCGTCGATCCGTGCCAGAAGCCGGTCCGCATCGCGCCCCGAAAACGGCGGCATCTGGTGCGGGTCTGCGAGCGTCTCGACAAAGGGCTCGATCGGCACATGGATCGCGGCCCCGCGCCGCCGACATGCGTCGATCAGCTTGTAGCGCGCGATGGCATGAACCCAGGGCCGCACCGGCGCCTCGGGGCGCCAGCTGTGGCGCTTGAGGTGAATGGCCAAGAGCACCTCTTGCAGCACATCCTCGTGCTGATCGGGCGGCAGCGCGCCGCCCCGCGCGCGCAGGATGGTGCGGATCGCCGGGCTGACCGCGCGCAGAAACTGCGCCAGCGCTGCCCGCGCATCGGCACTCTCGCCCGCATTGGCGCGGCGCAGCAGATCGGCCCAGTCGTCGTGATCCGCCATCTCCCCCTCCGACCGCGCCGGGCGCGATGCGCCAAGCCTATCCGATCTCGGGGGCGTCGGGCAACGCAACGATTGGGCCGAGGGCAGCGCCAGGTCCATCTCAGCGCCCCCCGGGGTCGAACCCGAGCGCCCGGTCGAGCGAGAACCGCCCGGGGCCGAGCACGACCAGCGCAAAGAGCGCCGAGACCCAGAGCCCGTGGGTGATCCAGGCCTCGGGATAGACGAAGATCTCGATCACCGCGGTCATGCCGATCAGGCCAAGCGCCGCGACCCGGGTGAAAAGCCCCGCGATCATCAGCGCGGGCAGAAGATGCTCGGCACTGGCGGCCAAAGGCGCGGCGATCTCGGGCGGGATCAGCGGCAGGGCATAGTCGTGCGCGAACAGGTAATAGGTCGAAGGCTTGATCGTGAGGCCCTCCACCTTGGTGCGGCCCGATTGCAGGAAAACAAGCGCCGGGAAAAGCCGCAAGGCGATGCAGACAAGATCAAGCGGCACCCGGGCGAGAAGCGCGTTCAGTCGGATCAGCGCCCTCATGCCCCGGCCCTTTCGCACAATGCGCCCGCCTGCATCAGCGCGACCAGAAGCGCGGTCGGGTCACGCTCGGGCGCATGGGCTGCGGCCTGCAGCAAGGTCTCGCCGCGCCCAAGCGCCGCGATCAGCGCCGCCTCGGCCGGGGCGATTGCGCGGACCGGCACGTCAAAGGCGCGGTCGCGCAGGATCAGCGCGGTTTCCGGGCCGGGTTGGATCGGGCGCACCGTGGCCCCGGGTTGGTTGACCGCCCAAATCGAGACGGCGGGGGTGGCAAGCGGCAGGACGATCACCGACGGGTGCAAGCACAGTCGCAAGGTTGCCGGATCAGCCGCGGCCAGTTGTGCGGGGGCAATCGGTGCGGCATCGGCGGCATGAAAGGCCAGCCCCCGCGCTCCTTCGATCCGCGCCACATCGCCCATGTAGGGAAAGGCCGCAAGCGGCGCGAAGGTGTCGAGATAGTCCGGGAAAACCGCGCCCCATTCGTGCAACACCGGGCTTTGCGGCGGATGCGCCGCGATGAAGTCCCGCGCCAGCGCGGCGAAGAACTCTGCGCCGACAAGGCGGGCGATGACCGGGAAGCGATCCCCGAGCGCCGCGCCCAGGCTGAAGCTGACGTTGTTGCGATAGACCGCAAAGCGGCGCGCAAGATCCGTGCCGAGGAGGCCCTCGGGTGCCGAGCCCTGCCCCAGTGCCGCGCCGAACCGCGCGAGGGTTGCATCATGCGGGCTCATGACAGACCTCGCGCACAAGGATCTCGCTGGCGCGGTCGGCCTCGGCGGCCAGAACCGGCCAGTCCGGCAGGTCATTGTCCCATTCGATCAGCGTGGGCAGCGGCCCGGTGCGGCGGATCGTTTCGGCGTAAAGCGCCCAGACCGGATCGGCGACAGGGCTGCCATGCGCATCGATCAGCAGCGGCCCCGAGGGCAGGTGCTCGACCGCGTGCCCGCCCAGATGGATCTCGCCCACGGCGCCCAGCGGAAAATCGGCGAGCATCGCCCAGGGGTCACGGCGGTGGTTGCTGCAGGAGACGAAGAGGTTGTTGAGATCGAGCAACAGCCCGCAACCGGTGCGCGTGGCGATGATGCGCAGGAACTCGGTTTCGGGGATCGTCGATTGCGCGAAAAGCACATAGGTGGCGGGGTTTTCAAGCAGCATCTGCCGCCCGAGCGTCGATTGCACCTGATCGACATGGGCGCAGACGGTGGTCAGCGTTTCCTCGGTATAGGGCAGCGGCAGAAGGTCGTTCAGATAGGCGCCGTCGTGGCTCGACCAGGCCAGATGTTCGGAAAAGCTGTCGGGTTCATAGCGGTCGCAAAGGGTCTTGAGCCGGGCGAGATGGTCGCGATCAAGCGGCTTCGCCCCGCCGATCGACAGCCCCACCCCATGCGCCGACAGCGCGTGATCGGCGCGCAGCGCGGAGAGCTGCGCATGCGGCAGGCCGCCCGCGCCCATGTAATTCTCGGCATGGATCTCGAAAAAGCCGACGCGGCGGCGGTCGGCGCGGATCTGCGCGAAATGCGCGGGCTTGAAGCCAAGGCCAGCGGTCGCAGGCAGACAGGCGGGCAGATGGGGCATCGGAAAACCTCCTTGGGGAAGGGAGGCGCGGGCGGACCCGCGCCCCTGACGGGTTTACGAGGCCAGATCGCGATCAAGCGGCATCAGCGCGCCATGCCGGGCCATGCCATCGGCACCGGCGGGCAGTTCCATCGTCATGCAGGTGCCCGCGGGCACGAGTTTCCAGGAACTGCCCTGATAATCGACTTTCGACGTGCCGGCACAGGTGGTGCCGGGGCCGGCGGCACAATCGTTCTGCCCGGCGAGCGCAACGCCGAAGCACTTCTCCATGTTCTCGGCCTGCGCGGGCAGGGCCGCCATCGCGCCAAGCGCGCCCGCAAGCGTGGCGGCAAGGGCGAGGTGCGTAGCGCGGCGGGGGTTGGATGCGGTCATGGTCTGTCTCCCTGTGGGTTGCGAAGGGCTCCCTTGCCCTTCCCCCTACAGTTCGCGCTGACCGCGGCCTTCGTTACAGCCCTCACGCAGCCGTGATCAACAAGCGCAGGTTCGAAGACCGCACGGTTGTTGCGCCCGCGGGTCACCGATCGGCGCACCGAGGCATCGGTGAAAATTCTTGTCGGAGGATGTGCCCGCGGGCTAAGCGGGGTCAAACATTGGAGGGAGGGATGGAACAACTGAACTTGACGACAAGCCTGTTTGGGATTGCGTCCGTGGTGGTTTTTCTGGCCGCTTATGTGCTTGCGGTGCTGGAAGAAACCACCCACATGCGGAAATCGAAACCCGTAATGCTCGCGGCCGGGTTGATCTGGGCGATGATTGGCATCTGCTATGCGGGCCAGGGTCTGTCCGATGTTGCGCATGAGAAGGCCGCCCATATCATCGAGTAATATGGCGAATTGTTCCTGTTTCTTCTGGTCGCCATCATCTTCGTAAACACGATGGAAGAGCGCCGTGTGTTCGACGCGTTGCGTGCGAAACTTGTCGGACTGGGGCTAAGTTTTCGCAAGCTGTTCTGGCTCAGCGGGGTTTTGTCCTTCTTCCTGTCAGGCGTGCTCGACAATCTGACCACAGCGCTGGTGATGGGGGCGGTGGTGATGGCCTTGGGCAGATCCTCGCCGAAATTCGTCATGCTGGCCTGCATCTCGACGGTTGTTGCCGCCAATGCCGGCGGTGCATTCATCCCCTTTGGCGACATCACGACCTTGATGGTCTGGCAAAAGGGCAAGATCGAATTCTTTGAATTTTTCGTGCTCTTCGTGCCCTCGATCTTGAACTGGCTGGTTCCGGCGGCGATCATGTCCTTTGCCATCCCGAATGAATCCCCTGCGCCGACAGAGGACAAGGGCACGATGAAACCCGGCGGGGCGGCGGTGGTGACGTTGTTTGCCGCCACCATCATCACAGCAATCAGCTTCAAGAACTTCCTGCATCTGCCGTCGGCGATGGGGATGATGCTCGGCCTTGGCTATTTGCAGATCTATTCCTATTTCCTCACCCGCACAGGTCACAAACGCCGCAGCGAAGAACTCGTGCTGGACAGTTTCAAGCAATTCGAGCGGGTGGAGTGGGATACGCTCCTGTTTTTCTTCGGCATCATCTTTGCCGTGGGAGGGCTTGGCGTGATGGGCTATCTCGATCTGGTCTCGACGGTGCTTTACCAAGACCTTGGTGCGACGGCGGCCAACACCATCCTTGGGCTTTTGTCGGCGGTGGTCGACAATATTCCGCTGATGTTCGCGGTGCTGACGATGGACCCGGACATGAGCCACGGCCAATGGCTGCTGATCACGCTGACCTGCGGTGTCGGCGGTTCCATCTTGTCGATCGGGTCTGCCGCCGGGGTGGCGCTGATGGGGCAGGCCAGGGGCGCCTATACCTTCTCGGGCCATCTGAAATGGGCATGGGCGATTGCGCTTGGCTATTTCGCGGCGATAGGCGCACATATGGTGATCAACGCGCACCATTTTCAGCAGGTCGCCGGATAGCGCCGAACACGGGAAACTGGATCGCGCATCGATTTGCGCCCGGACCGGAAGCGGTGCCGCCAGCGGGCGACACCGGAGCCTTCTGTCCGGCGTCGCAGGCCGTCTACCAGACCTTCCACCACGGCTTGCGCCCCTGCGACACGAACTCATCCTCGCTCTTGTTGAGGTTGAACTTCGGCAACAGCAGATCTTCCATGGTGAAAAAACCCGCCTGAACCGGCGGCAGATTTTCCAGCGCGAACAGGATGCCGCTGCCAAATGCCTCGCGCGAGATCGATTCATGTTTCAGCCGCACGGTCTGAAACGGAAACCCGAACAACACCTCATGCACGCCGATAATGCCGCCCGCGCGGACAGATTTGATCGTGTCATGCGCCACCCCCAACTCGTCGGCGATGATCCGGGCCGTGCCGGAGATTTCCGGTTTCGTCTTGAAGTGTTCCTCGATGATTTCGATGTCCGTATCGGGCGCGATATTTTGCAGGATCTTCGACGAGAGCATCAGGAAATTGATCCCGAGCGTGATGTTGGGCGAATGCAGAACGCGGGTAGTTTCCGACAGTCGTCGCAAACAGGCGAGGGTTTCGCCCGGGTACTGAGAGACGGCAGAGATGATGGCGATGCCCCGGCGCGCAGCGGCCTCTCCGTAGTAATGAATGGTATCCTGAGCCGCGAAATCGACGACCGCATCGACGGGATGGGCGTCGAACAACGCCTCGGCCGAGAGTGTCTCGGTGGAGAGGATCAGCCCCGCCTCGGGAGCGCCGATCGAGCCCAGAACATCCCCTGCGGGCCGATTTTCCAGCCGATGCGACTTGCGCGCGATCCAGCGCAGATCGACTTCGTCGGTCTCCATCAGAACGGATGCGACGGACCGTCCCGCCTTGCCGAAACCGAAAAGTCCTACTTTCATGACCTTCTCCTTTTCTGCGCGGGACAGTTTAGGAGCATGGCCCTCAATCACAATCGCGTCAGTCCGAACCGGGGCCGGGTCGGCGAAGTTTCGCCGAAAATTCCACATAATTCATACAAAACAATAGCTTAAGGCTGCGGCGCAAGGCCGCGCCCGGACGGCGTTCCGGGAACTTCGGGCAAAGGCCGCGCCGAAGTCGGCCCAGCCCGCAGCAGACCCGTGAGCGCCGCCAACGCTCCGCCGCCGACGCGATCTTCGGGACGGGCCTCAGCCGAAGGCCACGAAGAACTTCGAATAGGGCGCCTTCAGCGCGCCGATCGCCTTGGTCACCGCGCCCGGATCGCCCGAGCGCACGGCCTCGACAAAGCCCGCGACCGAGGCCTGAAACGCTGCGTGCAGCGGTGCATATTCGGGGGCCGCCGCCTCGGGGGCGGGATGGGCGGCAATATCGGCGGCCAGATACGCCAGCACACCCGCTTGCTCGCGCATCCCTTCCATCCCCACCGCATCAAGCGCCTCGGACGGGACTGCCAGAACCGCTTCCATCGCCGCGTGATAGGCGTTCATCCGGTCGGAAAAGCCGATCATGCCGTTGCGCTCGTGCAGCGCGCCGATATCGTCGCGGATGCCTTCAAGCGCCTCATGCGCCTGCGCCATCTGCCCGGCCCGGACCGCCGCGCCCGCGATCTCGGCCTTGGCGCTGACGGCGGCAAGGGTCTGGACCAGGCCCTTGTCATCGGCGTATTGCGGCGCCCCCGAAGCGGTGTCGATCACCTTGCCCCAACCGTCGTGAAACGCCTCTAGCGCCGCCAGAGCCTTGTCGGGCGCATTCATGTTGGTGGCGAAAAGCGCCGTGCGATAGGGTGCATAGGCACCCCGCAGAACCGCCTCGAAATCCGAGACCGGCCCCGCCATTGCCGCCCCCGTCGAAAGCATGACCACTGCCGCTGCTGCTTTGATCCAGTGTTTCATCGGGTCCTCCTCCCAAAACTCGCGCCGAAGTGGCGCGCTTCTCCCCGCTCGCCGGACGAGGTTTGTGCTGCGATTGCCGCGATCTCGGCATATCTATCTTTTTATTGCAATATGAACGATCAGCGCCCCGCCTTCCGTCGGTCTTCGCCGGAAGAAAAAAGTCATCCAGATCGGGATGAAATCGCGCGTTGCGACGTATACCCGTCATGAGCATGAAGAAATTCGACGTCACTCCGCATCTTGAGGCGCTGCGCCGTTACGCGCGGGTGTTGACGCGCGCCGATCAGGAGGCAGACGATCTGGTGCAGGGGGCGCTCTTGCGCGCACTCGAACGCCGCGAAGGCTTTCGCGAGGGCGCCGATCTGCGGGTCTGGCTGATGGCGATCCTGCACAACCATTTCATCGACCGGCTGCGCGCCCGCAAGGCCGAGGCCGCGCGCGAAAGCGCTTATGGCGCGACGACACCTGGCTTCGCGCCGCCCGAGGGCGAACATGCGGTGCGGTTGGCACAGGTGCAGCGGGCCTTTCTGGCGCTGCCAGCCGATCAGCGCGAAGCGCTGCATCTGATGGCCGTCGAAGGTCTGAGCGTGGCCGAAATGGCGGCCGTGCTCAACATTCCGGCCGGAACCGTGATGTCGCGCGTGGGGCGGGCGCGAGCCGCCTTGCGCACCTTTGAAGACGCAGCCCCCGTTGCCAGAACTGCGCCCCCCCTCAGAGTCGTGCGAGGCCGTGATGACACCTGATTCCGAAACGCAGATCGAGCTTGATATCGCCGCTTTCGTGAATGGCCAGCTGGATGCGCCGGAGCGCTATGCCGTGGCCGAGTATCTTGCCGCGCACCCCGAGCGTGCCGCCGAGGTGATGGCGGATCTGCGGTTGACCGAAGGGTTGCGACTGGCCTTGGGCTCGGTCGAAACCGAAGCCCCCGCGGCACTTTTGGCGACCGCAGACCGGCTTGGTCGCGGCCTTGGTCAGCGTCATCGGCGGCTCTGGTTCCTGCCGATGGCGGCGGCAGCCTGCATGTTTGCGCTGGGGTGGTCGTCGCAGGCGTGGCTTTCGCGGGGGGGCGATCTGACGCTGGCGCGCGAAAACCGCAGCCTGATCGAGGCGGCTCTGGACGCACAGGATGCCGTGGCGTTGCGGATGTCGCTCGGGCAGGACATCGGGCCGCTGCCCCGGGATGCGCAGGAAATCTCGGCCCGTCTGGGCATCGCCCTGCCGCATCTGCCAGCCGACTGGCGCATCGTGGCGGCGCAAGTGGTGTCGACCCCCGAACGTCCGGGGGTGGCGCTGGTGATCGATACGCCCGACATGGGGCGGATCATGCTGTTTTCGGTGATCCGCACCCTGGATGGCCCCGACGCCCCGCCCGACGTGCTGACGCTCGATGGCCGGACGCTGGCCTATTTCGAAAAGGGCCGGGCGGCCTATGTGCTCGTCGATGCTGCGGGGCCGGTTTCGGATCTGACCCGCGGGGCCGAGACCCTGCGCAACCGGTTCAACTGAGGCGCCGCTTTTCATGACCGATCTTCGTTTGAGCCCCGCCGAAACGGCTTTGGCCGAGGCCCGGGCGGCGGTAGCGACCGGAAACCTGACCGCAGGGGTGGCCGCCTTCGAACGCGCCGTGGCGGCGGGAGGGTCGCTCAAGCTGACGGCGCGGCCGCATGCGCTGGCGCTGTCTGATCTGGGGCGACACGCAGAAGCGATTGCGGTGCTGAAGCCGTGGTTTGCGAAAAACCCGAAAGATTTTGCCACCGTCAACCTGATGGGGGTGCTGCTGAAGCGGGCCGGGCGACTGACGAAGGCGCTTGATGTGCTCGAGATCGCGCGCAAACTGCGCCCGCAAGAGCTTTCGCCCTGGCAGAACCTTGGCAATGTTCACGAATTGCTGGGCAATCACGCGCAGGCGGCGCACTGCTACCGGGGCGGGTTGAAGGTCGCGCCGAAATCTGCGGAACTCTGGCGGCTGCTGGCGCGAGAGCAATCGGTTCTTGGCGAAGACGAGGCGTCGCTCGAAAGTCTGCGGCGGGGGCTTGCGCTGGCGCCCGGCAATGTCACGATCGTGGCGGCGCTGGTGCAGACCTTGCAACGGCTTGGCCGGATCCCCGAGGCTGCCGAGCTGATCGACCGGCTGCGCGCGGCGGCCCCCGAGAACGATGAATTCGCAGTGATCGCGGCCCGGCTTGCCTTTCGCACCGGCGCTGTGGCGCAGGCGCTCGATCTGCTGCGCGCGGTTCTGACCCGCGCGCCGGGGCATCTGAACGCCAATCTGCAATTGGCGACGATCCTGGGCGACAGTGATCGGCCCAGCGTGAATGCGGCGCTTGAGCGGGCCGCGGCGGCGCATCCGGGCAATTTCGACGCGCTGGAGCGGCTCACCGAAAGCCTGTCGCGCAGCCGCTATGACAATGAGGCCGCGCATATCGAACGCGCTTACGCTTGCGCCCGCGATCTGATGGCGCGCTTCCCTTCGCGCATTCCCGAAGCGGCACGGACGCTGCGCACGGTGCTGGCGCAGGTGCTCGACGAGGATCGTTTCACGCAGACCGGATCGCTGGCGACGCTGTTGCCGCTGTGGCAGGCCGAGGGGCGCCATTCCGTCGTGCATTACGAACTGGGTCGGGTGTCCTCGCTTGAGGAGCGGGTGCAGCTGGTCGACTGGCACCGGGCCTGGGGCCGCCGGGCCGCGGCGCGGATCGCGCCGCTGCCTGCTGTTGCCGCTCCGGCGCTGACCGGCGGGCGCAAGCTGCGGGTGGGGTTCATGTCCTCGGACCTGCGCCACCATCCGGTGACCTATTTCGCGCTGCCGCTGCTCGAAGGCTACGACCGCGACCGGGTCGAGGTCTATTGCTATTCCTTCTACGAACGGCAGCCCGACAAGACACAGGAGCATCTGGCCCGTCAGGTCACCGGGTTCCGGCTTTGGCCCAAGCGCCCCGATGCGCAGGTGGCCGAGGGGATCGCGGCTGACGGGCTCGACATCCTCTTTGAACTCGGCGGCTCGACCGCGATGAACAAGCTTGAAGTGATGGCGCATCGGCCCGCGCGGCTGGGCGCAAGCTGGCTCGGCTATCCGCATTCGGCCGGGCTCGAACAGATCGACCTGATCCTGACCGATCCGTTCCTGCGCCCCGAAGACCCGCGCCTGTTGATCGAGCGCCCCTTCGAGATGCCCGAAACCTGGGTCAGCCTGTCGCGGATGTTCGCACCCCATCCGATCACCGAGGGCACGCCGCAGGCGCGCAAGGGGCATCTGACCTTTGGTACCGCGAACAACCCTTACAAATACACCCCCGCCTGCCTTGATGCCTGGGCCGCCGTGCTGCGCGCGGTGCCCGGATCGCGCTTTGTCTTTCTGCGCCCCGAGGGCGGGGTGGAAAGCTTCCGCACCAATGCCCGCGCGGCCTTTGCGCGCCGTGATGTCGACCCCGACCGGCTCGATTTCATCGGCGTGCGCGGCGATCACATGCGCCATTACAACGAGATCGACATCGCGCTCGATACCCTGCCGCATGTCGGTGGCACGACGACCTGCGAAGCGCTCTGGATGGGGGTGCCGACCATCAGCCTGATCGGGCCGGGCTTTGCGGAACGGCTAAGCTATTCCAACCTGTCGAATGCGGGGCTGGGCGATCTGGCGGTGCGCTCGGCTGCCGATTACGTCGCGAAGGCCGCGGAGCTGGCCGCCGATCCGGTGGGGCGCGCGGCGCTTCGGGCCGGGCTGCGGGCCCAGATCGCGGCCAACCCGCTTGGTCAGCCCGAACGCTTTACCCAGCATTTCTATGACCTTGCGCGAAAGGTGGCCGCAGAATGAAAGCCGTGATCCTTGCTGGCGGACGTGGAACCCGGCTTTCCGAGGAAACCGGGCTGCGGCCGAAACCGATGGTCGAAATCGGCGGGCGGCCGATCCTGTGGCACATCATGAAGATCTATGCCGCGCACGGGATCACCGAATTCGTGCTTTGCCTTGGCTATCGCGGCTGGCAGATCAAGGAATATTTCCTGAACTATGCCCGGCTGTCGTCGGATCTGACGGTCGATCTGGCTTCGGGCGCGGTCGAGATGCGGCGCCCCGCCTCGGAGCCGTGGAAAATCCATCTGATCGACACCGGCGAGGACACCCAGACCGGCGGGCGGCTGAAACGCGTCGGGCACCTTTTGCGCGACGACGACGCCTTTTGCCTGACCTATGGCGACGGGGTGGGTAATGTGGACATCACCGCCGCCATCGCCTTTCACCGCGCCCATGGCCGCGCCGCCACCGTCACCGCAGTGGTGCCGCCCGGTCGCTTTGGAGCGCTCGAACGTCAGGGCGACCGGGTCGCGGCCTTCGTCGAAAAGCCTGCGGGCGATGGCGGCACGATCAACGGCGGCTTCTTCGTGCTTTCGCCTGCGGTGCTCGACCGGATCGCGGGCGATGCGACGGTCTTCGAACAGGAGCCGCTGAAGGGCCTTGCCCGCGACGGCGCGCTCTGCGCCTACGATCATCGCGGCTTTTGGCAACCGATGGACACGCTCCGCGACCGGGATCATCTGCAGGCGCTTTGGGATGGGGGGGCAGCGCCGTGGAAGATCTGGTAAGGAGGCCCGATCCGGGGTTCTGGGCCGGGCTGCGGGTGCTTTTGACCGGGCACACCGGCTTCAAGGGGGCTTGGGCGGCGCGGATTCTGACGGCCCTTGGCGCAGAGGTGACGGGACTGGCGCTTGATCCTGCGCCGGGGCCCTCCGCCTTTGCGGCGCTCGGGGTCGGGCGCGATCTGGCGCAGGACCTGCGCGCCGATCTGCGCGACTGGGCTGCGGTTTCCCAAGCTGTGGCGGGCGCGGATCTCGTGCTGCATCTGGCCGCGCAAGCCATCGTCTCGGAAGGATTTCGTGACCCGCTCGGCACGTGGTCCGTCAATGTCACCGGCACCGCGCATCTGCTCGACGCGCTGCGCGGAAGCCCCGCCCAAGCGGCCGTGATCGTCACCTCGGACAAGGTCTATCGCAACGAAGGCCTTCGCCCCTTCGTCGAGACCGATCCCTTGGGGGGCGATGATCCCTATTCCGCCTCGAAAGCCGCCTGCGAGATCCTGACCGCCAGTTATCGCGCCGCGTTCCCCGATTTGCCGCCGCTTGCGACGGCCCGGGCGGGCAATGTGATCGGCGGTGGCGATTTCGGTCGCGACCGGCTGATCCCCGATCTGGTGCGGGCGCAAGGCATGGGGCAAACGCTCGTGCTGCGCAACCCCGGCGCGACCCGGCCGTTCCAGCATGTGCTCGATGTGGTGGCGGGCTATCTGATCCTCGCCGAGGATCTGGCAACCGGCGAAGCCCCGGGCGCGGTCAATTTCGGCCCGGCCGAGGCCGAGCTTTCGGTTCTCGACCTGCTTTCCCATTGGCAGCGCGTGACCGGGGAGCTGGTCGATTGGCAATGCTCCGAGGTGCCGCCGCTGCCCGAAAAACCGCGTCTTGCGCTTGAAAGTGGGCTTGCCGCCCGCGCGCTTGGCTGGCGCCCGCGCCTTGCCACGGCCGAAGCGGTGGCGGCGACCGCGACCTGGTATGCCGCCTTCGCCCGCGGCGCCGATATGGCGGATGCAACCGACACGGCGATCGCCGCCTTTCTGGAGCCCTGAGATGACCGCACCCGCCCTGACCTGCCGCGCCTGCGGTGCCCCGCTTGGCCCGGTCTTTTGCGATCTGGGCACGATGGCGGTTGCCAATTCCTATCTGCCGCCCGAGGCGGATGCCGGTGCGGAACCGCGGTTCCCGCTGTGCGCCCGGGTCTGTTCTGCCTGCCGGATGGTGCAGCTTGACCATGTCGTCGATGCGGCGGGCATCTTTTCCGACTACGCCTATTTCTCCTCGGCCTCCGCCTCGTGGCTCGCCCATGCGCAACGATTTTGCGCGCTGATGACCGACCGTCTGGGACTGGGGCCGCAGTCGCTGGTGATCGAGGTGGCCTCGAACGACGGCTATCTCTTGCGCAATTTCGTCGCCGCGGGCGTGCCCTGCCTTGGCATCGAGCCCGCCGCCAATGTCGCCGCCACCGCCCGCGCCGCCGGTGTGCCGACCGAGGTCGCCTTTCTGACCCCCGAAACGGCCACCAAGAGTATCGCGACGCAGGGACGGCAGGCCGATCTGGTGGTGGCGAACAACGTGCTGGCGCATGTGCCCGACATCAACGGTTTCGCCGCCGGTCTTGCCACGCTGGTGGCGCCCGGGGGGGTGGTCTCGATCGAGGCGCCGCATCTTCTGTCGCTCGTCGATGGCGTGCAGTTCGACACGATCTATCACGAGCATTACGCCTATTGGTCGGCGCTTGCGCTGGAGCGGCTGCTGGCCCGGCATGGGTTGAATGTCTTCGACGTCGAGACGCTGCCGACGCATGGCGGCTCGATCCGCTATCTGGCGGCGCGAGAGGCCCGGCCCGCGACGGCCGCACTGCTTGCGTTGCGGGCAAAGGAAGCCAACCGGGGGTTGGACAAAGACGCCTTCTATCAAGGCTTTGATGCCCGCGTGCGCAAGGTCTTGCAGAATTTCCGCGCCTGGGCAGCGGCGCAGCAGGACATGGGCCGCAAGCTTGCCGCCTATGGCGCGGCAGCCAAGGGCAACACCTTTCTGAATGCCGCAGGCATCGGGGCTGACGCGTTCTTGGCCGTCGCCGACCGCTCGCCAGCCAAGGTGGGGCGGCGACTGCCCGGCAGTCATATCCCCGTTGTGACCCCCGAGGCGCTTTTGGCGCTGGCCCCCGACGAGATCCTGATCCTGCCCTGGAACATCGCGCCCGAGATCGTCGCGCAGCTGCGGGGCGCGGGCTTCACCGGCGGGCTCTGGACTGCGGTCCCCGAGATGCGGAGGCTGTGATGCAGATCCAGCCGACGCCGCTTGCGGGCGTTTACGAGATCGCGTTTCCCGCCCATGCCGATGCCCGCGGCAGTTTTCGCCGGACCTGGTGTGCCGACAGCTTCACGGCGGCCGGGATCGTTTTCACCCCGGTTCAGGCGAGCCAATCTCGCAACCCCGCCCGCCACACCCTGCGCGGGATGCATTGGCAAGCCGAGCCGCAGGGCGAACAAAAACTGGTGCGGGTCAGCGCCGGGGCGATTTTCGATGTCGCGCTGGATCTGCGCCCGGGCAGCCCGACCTTTCGGCGCTGGCATGGGGTGCACCTTGACGCCGCGGCGGGCAGGTCGCTCTTTCTGCCGCGCGGAGTGGCGCATGGGTTCCTGACCCTGTCCGCGGAGGCGGTGGTCGATTACCTGATCGACGCGCCCCACGCCCCCGAGGCCGCGCGCGGCGTGCGCTGGAACGATCCGGCCTTTGGCATCCTCTGGCCCGGGGCCCCCGCGGTGATCTCGGATCGCGACGCTCACTGGCCGGTGATGTCTGATGCGTGAGGGCGTGCTTCTGACCGGGGCCACGGGCTTTGTCGGCCGCGCGGTTCTGGCCGAACTTGTCGCCCGTGGCATTCCCGTTCACGCCACCGCGCGCCGCCCCGGGCCCGTACTGCCCGGGGTGATCTGGCACGCCGCCGATCTGTGCGAGCCCTCCGCGCGGGCTCGGCTGATCGCCGCGGCCCCGGCGGCGCGGCTCATTCATTGTGCCTGGGAAATCGAGCACGGCCAGTTCTGGACGTCACCCGCCAATGAGGTCTGGCGCGCCGTGTCGCGCGATCTGGTGGCCGGATTTCTTGAGGCCGGGGGGCAGCGGGTGCTCGCGCTGGGAACCTGCGCCGAATACGATCCGCTCGCGCCAAGCGCCTTGGCCGAGGCCCGGCTGGTTGCGCCGATCACGCCTTATGGTCAGGCGAAGGCGCTCTTGCAGGCCGACCTGGCGCAGATCTGCGGGCCGGTGCTGATCTGGGCGCGGCTCTTTCATCTTTATGGCCCCGGCGAGGACCGCCGCCGTTTTGTCCCCTCGCTCATCGACGCGCTGGTCGAAGGCCGCCCGGCCGAGGTGCGCGCGGCCGATCTGCTCCGCGACTTTGCGTCAAGTGCGCATGTCGCCCGCGCCCTCGTCAGCCTGATCGAGGCGGGCACGGTCGGGGCTTTCGACATCGGATCGGGGCAGTCCCGCAGCTTGGGCACGCTGGCCCGGATCATCGCCGAGACCGCGGGACGGCCTGAGCTCTTGAGGTTGTCGCACGCGCCCGGCCCGCAGGATCCGGCAGAACTGACCCCGAACTTTTCCGCTTTGGCCGCCGCGATCGGCTTGACGGCAGAGCACCCTGAGCAGGCCCTGACCGAGCATGTCCGCCGCGAAATTGGCGCGGCTTGATCGAGGGTGGCCTCGACAACTTCGAACGGCGGCTTTCACGGTTTGGTGCGCAGCCGATGCGGCACCCTCACAGGCGGCAGCCCACGTTCATGCCTGCACAAAGCCTTCCGCCGCGCTCCGCACGAAGGGCCGGAATGGGCTAGCTTTCCCCGTCGCTGCGCCGTGCCTGAACGGCCGCTTCGAGAAAAGGCGCGCCGAGGCGCGGCCGACGGCAAAAGGCCGTTCGCGTCGCCAGGCGGCGACGCCTGACCCGACCAGATCAGCCCGCGCTTGGCCTCAGCTGCGCCGACTCGCCGGTCACATAATCCGCCCATCGCTGCATGAGCGCGGCGCGCTGGTCGAGGTAATCGGATCTGGCGTAGGCGCGGCGCACCTTGTTGCCGATGACGTGGCCAAGCGCCGCCTCTGCCGCCAGATCATGCGAGCCGTCCAGCGTATCCTGCACCCAGGTTCGGAATGTCGTGCGAAAGCCGTGCGGTCTGCCCGCCTCGCCGATCTTGTTGACCGCCGTCAGCTTGTCCCTTGCCCCCATATCAGCCCCACACGTGGCCCCACATTGTCGATGCGGTGCAGGAGTATCACCCGCAACACCTTGAGAAGATTACATCTTTGTGGTGTTGAGATTTCCCGAGGCGCAGAGTCAACCTGCGACGGCATGCAACATGGCACTGGCGCAGACCACCGGAATCGAACCGGTCTTCACGGATTTGCAATCCGGTGCGCGTTTACGAAGCGCGCGGCGGTTCATTGAACTGGGCGAACCTGAAACATCTTTGCGAGACAGTCGAAACGGCCTCAATAAAAACAGCGCGATCAGCCAAAAAAACAATAGCTTGGCCTCGCGGCGCTTTGTTCACATCGAAGATGTCAGCGGTTCAAATCCGTTATCGCCCACCATTATTCCTCAAAGGCCGTGACCTCGCGTCGCGGCCTTTGCTTTTGGGGCGGTCGGGGCGGCGAACCGAAGACCGCCCCCGCCCCTGCGCGGCTCAGCCGCCGGTGACCACCGCCGCAGGCATCTCGAAGCGCTCGCGGCCCGCCTCGATCTTCATCAGATCTTCGGTCTGCTTCAGCACCGGCTTCGAGGCCGCATCGCTGTCGACGAGCTTGCCGCCCTCGAACAGGAAATAGCGCTCGGCGCCGTTGCCCAACGCCACCCAGACCCCGGCATTGCCCGCACCGGCACGGATCACGCCGAAGGGGCAAGCATGGGTCGGCGCGGCCGGATCGGTCGCGCAGGGGATCGTGCCGGTCGCATCGAAGGGCTCGCCATTGCCCTTCGGACCGCCCTCGGGCATCTCGGGCGCGAGCGGGGCGGCGGTCTCGCTCAGCGCCGTGCCGGGCAACCAGCCGCGCAGCCCCGAACCGGCCAGCCGCACCTCGCACCAGCGCGTGCCCATGTTCATGTGGCAGCCCTTGTTGCGGCCGACCACACCGCCTTCGGCCACGCCCACCGGGGTGAAGCGCTCGGACGGCCCCGCCCGCATCGTCAGCACCTGCCCCGCGTTGACCTGCCACCAATCCGGCCCACCGGCCAGACTATCGGCGAAATCGGGTGGGTTCAGCCCCACCGCCAGATCATAATCGAAAGCCTTGCCCTGCCGGGCAAAGGCGCGGTTGAGAAACACCTCGATCTCGTAATCGCCCGGCTGCGGCAGCGCGAGATCGGCCACCGGCGCCGCGGCTTGCGAGGACAGGAACAGCACCTCGGACTTGTTCGCCTCGCGGATCAGGAAATCGGGCAGCATCACCGACCCGTTCAAATCGATCGAGAGCACCTGTCCCTGCGCGCCCGACAGGCTGTAACGCACCGTTTCATCGCCGCTGAGGCTGCCCGAAACCAGAATGCCCGGCACCAGACTTTCCGAAGGCAGCGGGATCTCCAGCCCGTCTTCGGCGAGAGCGGTCAGCGGCGTCAGAACGGCGGCGGCCAGAACGATCAGGCAGAAAGGCTTGGAACGGGTCATGGCGGCTCCTTGCGCGGTCGGGCGGACAGACGCCCGCGGGTCTCGATGCGGCGGGCAGCGGGACTGTGCCGCAGGAATGTCATGCGGAGAAGCAACAGGGCCCGGCCTTTCGACCGATCCCCCGAAGCCTTGTCCGGTAGACGGGAACTTACCCGGAACGGGTCGCAGGACCATCCGGAATGCGAAACCTGCGGCCTCAGGCCTCGGGTTTTTGCGGGTCGTTGGGCAGGCTGACGCCGTGTTTTTCCATATAGGGGCGGAAATAGTCCCGGAAGGCCTGAAAACTTTCCGCCAGCATCAGGAATTCCTCGCGGTTCATCACCAGAACCTTGGTATCCTCGATCGCATGGACCGAGGTCTTGCGCCGCGTCGCGCCAAGGATCAGCCGCTCGCCGAAATGGCCGCCGGGGCCAATCACCCGCGTCGTCAGCTTGCCGGTGTCGGGATCGGTGCGCACCATCTGCACCGCGCCCGAAACGACCGAAAAGAACCCATCCGAGCGGTCGCCTTCGTTGTAGATCCGGTCACCGGCCCGATAATAGACGTAGCGCATCGGCGGCTTCTGGAAGGTGCGCAGCTGCACCAGACTGCGCGCGCCCAGAAGATCCAGCGACCAGTTGATCATCACCCGGATGCGGGTGCCGATGCCGGGCAGCAGCGCGAGGTAATAGGAGCGCCAGATGAACCAGGCCGGGAAGCCGGTGATGTTGCGCCCGAAAATGTCGGCCACACCCCGTTTTGCGCCAAGCGAAGCGAGCGCGCCGCGCGAGCTGTAGGCAAAGGGCGCGGGCTGGCGGCCCTTCAGCACGGCGGTGATGTTGGACGCCACGCGCTTCGCCTCGCGCACGGCGAATTGCGCGGTCGGCGGGGCGAAATCATGGCGGTCGGTGGCATAATCCTTGAGCGGGATCAGCGCGCAATCGCCCAGCGCCCAAACATCGGACATGCCCTTGACGCGCAGGCTGCGATCGACGGCGACGCGGCCCTTTTCGAGCGGCAGCCCCATGCGCAGGATCACGGGCAGGGGCGCATTGCCGATCGTGGCAACGATGGTGCGGGTGTCGATCACCTCGCCGTCGCTCGTCACCAGCTGCCGATGCGTGGCCGAGCGAACGCCGGTGCCCAGTTTCAGCTCGATCCCGTGGGTTTCGAGATGCCTGGTCGCGTATTCGGCCAGCTCTTTCGGCATTTCATTCAGGATGCGCGGCGCATATTCGACCAGCAGCACGCGAACTTCGGACGGATCGATGTTGGAATAGAACGGCAGCGAACGGTCGAGCAGTTCTTTCATCTCGCCGACGGTCTCGACACCCGAGAAGCCACCGCCAACGACGGTGAAGGTCAGCGCCCCGCGTTTCGTATCGGGCAGCGCCGTGACCTGCGCATGTTCGAGCTGCTCGATCACATGCTCGCGCAGGCGGCGGGCATCTTCGAGCGTCTTCATCTTCAATGCATGTTCTTCAAGCCCCGGCATGCGGGAGAAATCGGTCCCCTGCCCCAGCGCGATGACGAGCTGATCATAGGGCACCTCGATCGGGCGGCGCATGATGCCCTGAAAGACGGTGACCACCTTGCGCTCGAAATCGACGTTGTCGACGACGGCCTTGCGGACCAGCACGCCTTTCAGCAGAAAGCGCAGCGGCGAGACGGCATGGGCGGGCATGATCGAGCCTGCCCCCACCTCGGGCAGAAGCGGCTGGAAGACGAAGTAGTTCTCGGCGTTGATCAGCTCGACCTCTGCCTTGCGGCCCAGCCTGCGCTTGAGCGCGCGGGCCGTGTACATGCCGCCGAAACCCCCGCCCAAAACGACGATCCGCGTGGCCATCTTACCCTCCATCTGACTGCGCCGCAGCATATCCGAATGATGTCGAACCGCCAGAGCCTATCGCCGAAGGGTTCATTCAGCGTGAAGCAATGTGACAAAACGGAGCGGGCTGAAAGCTGGCAAACGGCGTTTTCGTCACCGGACCGACATGAAGCGGGCGTAGCCATCGCCGCAAGCGATGGAGGGGATGATGCGCGCGATCGGGATCGGGGTTTTGCTGCTGCTTTCGGTGCTTCCGGCCTCGGCAGAGGACACCGGGCTGCGCTGGCTCACGGTCTCGGCCCCGGTGCTGGACGCCCCCGCAGGCCGGGAACTGGGCGAGGCGCTGGTCGCCACGCCGGTGCGGGTGATCGGGCCAAGCGGGCCGGGGCATCTTGACGTCGCGATTCCCGGCTTCACCGATGCGGCGGGACGCGGGCTTTACGCCACCCCCGCCCGCGCAGTCGAACTGGCCCGGGTGACGCCCGAAAGCCTGTCGCCGCGCCCGCTCGCCCCCGGGGAAACGGCTGCCCCCGGCTGGCGGCCGGTCGCACTGCGCGGCTGGATTGCGGCGGGCACGCTGACCGCCGATCCCGCCCCGATGTGGCAAAAGGCCTTCACGCTCTACCGCAGCCGCTGCACCGCCTGCCATCCGCGCCGCGTGCCCGAAAAATACAGCCTTCTGGAATGGCAGGACTATTTCCGCCTGATGGGGCCGCGCACACGGTTGCCGCAGGATGACCAGCAGCTGATCCGGGCGTGGCTGCAGCACCGCGCGGGCGATGCCGCGGCGTTCGAGGCTGCGGTCGCCCGGATCGCGGCCGGGGGCTGAGCCCCGCCCCTCAGCGCGCCCGGCGCGGAAACCAGGGCGCCTCGGGCGTGACGATGCCAGTCGGGCGGTCCTGATCGAGCCTGCGCCAGACCGTGGCCTCGGGCGGGGTGATCGTCGCATCGCGGCCCTGCGCAAAGCTTTGCGCGCGCACGATCATCCGATAGGCGGCATCAAGCGCAAGCGCCCGCGCGGGCGAGGGCGTGACAAGCGGGCCGATATCGGTCCGCAACGCCGCGGCCTTGGCCTCGGACAGCTGCCCGTTGTCGAGCCAGGCCGCGATCAGCTCGGCATTGGCGCGAAACTCGTCCCCTGCCCCGTTGGTGCGCAGATATTGCGCATATTCGCCCCGGCCATCGGCGCGCAGCCGCTCGGGCGTGCCCGCAAGGCCCTTCTGGCTCCAGTGATACCAGCCGTCGCGAAAGGCCCCGGCGCCAAGCTTGCGCGGAAAGGCAAAGGTGGCGTCATCCAGCGTGCCGATCGCGGAATGGCAGCCGATGCAAAAGGCGGTCTCTTCGAAGCTTTGCGGACGCAGGGCGCCTTTGGCATCCTCGATGAAGCCTTGCAAGCGCCAGCCGGTGCCGGTTGCCAGCCCGGTCTCGGCCGAGCCGAAGAATTGCTTCGTGCGGTCGGGAAAGTCGCTGTCTTCCTTTTTCTCGGCCAGCGCCCATTCCTCGAGATCGGCATAGCTTTGCCAGCGCGTCTTGCGCATGTAGCGCAGCTCCTTCATCCGCGCGGCCATCGCGACGCCGGTCTCCGTCGGGTCGAGATAGCGCACCGAATGCAGGAATTCGGTGCCAAGCGGATAAAGCCCGGCGGCAAGCGGGGCCTGCGCGGCGGGCAGCTGCCCGGCACGGCCCGCCCAGTGCATGGTGATGCCCGCCAGCGGCGCAAAGGCAAAGGCGACGCGGCGGGCGGTGCCGATCTGCCCGTCGCGGTCGAGATCGACGCCCATCGCCGCCTCGTCTGTCGGCGCGATGGCCACATCGGCGCGGGTGATCAGCGCCTCGACGATAGCAAGATTGATGCGGTAGGTGGCGCGGTCCGGGGTGCCCGCAAGATTTTCGCGATAGGCCGCGGGAAGACGGATCAGCACATCATCGCCCGATCCGTTCGCGGGCCAGAAGGTGCCCGGCAACGGCTGATAGGCGAAGGCCCGCCAGCCGGTCGGCTGGCCGGCCGGGTCCAGATCGAAGCCCTCGTCATCGAAGCGGAAAAAGGCGTCGGGCCTGTAGCCGTTCCAGCGCCCGTCGTGGTTCACGTCCCAGGCGGCGGGCGGCGGATCAAGCCTGTCGGCCAGCGCCGGGCGGCCATCCGCGCCATGATAATTGTCGGTGCGCACCCAGGCGGTGATCTCGGCCGGATCGGTGGCGGCGACCTCGGCCGAGCGATCGACGAAGAGGTTCGTCCAGGGATTCTCAAGCCCCGGGCCGGGGAAGGCATAGGACAGCTGCAGATCGGCGTCGTTGACGAAATTCGGCGCGCGCGGCGCGACGTGGCAGGTCTGGCAGGGGTTATGCGCGACGCCCGCCGCATCTTCGGTGCGGGTATAGCACTGCGGCGGAATATAGGCGGTGCGGTTATCAAGCGCGGTCGAGGCGAAATCCAGCGCCAGCGCGGGCGGGGCCGCGGCCAGAAGCGCGATGAGGGACAGGCGCAGCATCAATCTCTCCGAAAAGCGGCGGGGCCCGGATCGCCCGGGCCCCGCGGGAAGATCAGGTCAGGCTCACTTGTCCATCGCCGGGAACGGGCCGATGTAGCCCACATAGGCGCGGGCATCGGCCGGATCGGCCAGCTTGTCCTCGTCGGATTCGCCGTAAGGGTGCTGCACCACGGCCATCAGATAGCCATGCCCGCCGAGGTTCGGATACCAGTAGGCCGAGGTGGATTCCGACCCATAGGGCGTCGAGAAGATCCGCGTCAGCGACTTGTCACCCAGGTTCATCGCCCAGATCGCGTCGTTCTGATGGCCCTCGCCGGTGTCCTCGCCGATGATCAGCGTGTTGTAACCGGGGATGTAGGTGATGTTGTCGGGGTTGGCGATGCCATTGACATCACAGCTATTCACCTTGGCCGCATCCCCGCACATGTTATGCGCCGGATCGCAGTTCGGATCGGCCGCCGCCGCTTCCTGTTCCTTGCTCATCGGCGTGCCCGCGACAAGCGCGCTCATCGCCGTGGCGGTGTAGCTGGCATCCAGATCCAGCTGATAGACCGCGCCGCAGCTGTTCTTTTCGAGCCGGATCGCATCGCGCCCGCCCTTGTCCTGCTTCGCGCCGCCTTCCATCGCTTTCGACACTTCCGACATCGCCACATAGACTTTCATGTGGTCGGGGTCGAAGGCGATGCCTTCCATCTTGCGAAACTCGGTCGTGGCGCCGAGCATCGAGGCATAGCGACGGGTTTCAAGCCGCGACGCCACGGCCTCCATCCCCGGTTTCACCTTCAGGCATTCGGCGCGATCCTCGGCATTCGAGGCAAGGAAGCCTTCGGGGCAGCTGCCGTCCGCGCCAAACTCGGCGGTTTCGAAGATGTCCGAGAAGGTCACGCCCTTCTCGATCGCGGCCTGGATCGTCGCGTCGTCGGCATGGCCCAGATCGACCCATTCGAGCGTCGCCGCCCCCGCGCCCGCATCCGAGGTCTGCACCCATTTCGCGGCGTAAAGCTTGCCCGCCGACAGATCGCCCTCGGCATCGGCGACGAAGCGGAACAGGCCGGTGTTGGTGCCGTCATCCGAGATATAGGCGGTCTTCTTGTCGGGCATCACCTTGGCAAGCTCGACCGCAACACGGCCCATCGCGAAGTGCTTTTGCGCCTTGGCGGTGCCGTCTTCGCTCACCGTGACCTCGGTCGGGAAGCCGTAGCGATAGGGTTTGAAGGCGGCGCGGAATGCGTCGAGCGTCATCTTCGCCGGATCGAGACCCTCGTAGCGGGCCATCGGGTAATCGTAATCGTCGATCTGATCGAGCGCGGTCGCCGCTTCGATCTCGCGCGCATCGGCCGGATATTCCTCGGAGCCCAGATGCGTCTCCCACGGCGTCACCGAGCCCGCGCAGGGCACCCAGAGCCCGCCAAAGGCCGAGAAATCGACCGGTTTGGTCGAGACCGGCGTCAGCTTGCCATCGGCAGCCTGCGTCAGCTCGCTCACATACATCGCCCCCGGGCGCGACTCGAAATGCGTCACCGAGAAGATCTTGCCACCGACATGCAGCAGCGAGGTGAAATCGGCATCGACCGAGATATGTTCCGAGCCGTCCTCGGATTTCACCACCTGCCCCTTGCGGTCGGTCAGCGCGGCAAAGACCCCGGCGCCGATCTTGTCGCCCGAGCGGGCAAGCGTGGTGTAGCCGATGGGGTAGTCCTTGCCGTCGATCGTCACCTTGTCGGAGGCAAGCACCGCGCGCTTGGCGGCATCGTCGGCGGCAAAGGGCACCGGGGCAAAGGCGATATCACCGGCATGTGCGAAGATCGGGGCGGCGATCAGGGCGCTGGCTGCAAGAAGCTGGCTGCGCAGGGTCATCGTGGTCTCCTGGGTCGGGTTGCGTCGGCCCCGTCCTTGAACCCGTTTTGCATCACTCATGTGACAGTCCGCAGGCCGCAACCCTTCGACCACGCTTGACCTGATGGCACCATGATGGAAATGATGTTATTCCATCATGCAAGAGGTTAAGATGAAGCGACCGACGATTGCCGATCTGGCGCAAGCGGCAGGTGTTGGCGTTGCCACGGTCGATCGCGTGCTGAACGGGCGGGTGAAAGTGCGCGAGGAAACCGCGCGCAAGGTGCATGAGGCGGCGCAGAAGATCGGCTATCACGGCGCGAATGTGATCCGGCAGCGGGTCTTTGCCGACCTGCCAGAGCTGCATGTCGGCGTCATCCTGCAAAAGGAGCGGCACGCCTTTTACCAAAGCTTCGCCCGCGAGATCGAGGAGCGCTGCGCCGCCAGCACCACACACCGGCTGCGGCTGACGCTGAAATTCGCCCAATCCACCCTGCCCGACGAACTCGCCGAGATGCTGCGCGCGATGGTGGGCAAGGTCGATGCGGTGGCGGCGAGCGGGCTTGATCATCATCTGGTCACCGATGCGGTGACCGAGTTGCGCGCGCGCGGTATTCCGACCTTTTCGCTCTTGTCGGATTTCGCGCAAGGGGTGCGGGAAAGCTATCTGGGCACCAACAACCTCAAGGTCGGGCGCACCGCAGGTTGGTTGATTTCAAAGATTTCCGGGCGGCCGGGCAAGGTGGCGGTCTTCATCGGCGGGCATCGCTTTCACGGCCACGAGCTGCGCGAAACCGGCTTTCGCAGCTATTTCCGCGAATATGCGCCCGATTTCGAATTGCTCAGCCCGCAGCCGAACCTGGAAACGCGGCAACTGACCTATGAGGCGACGCATGAGATGATCGCCCGCCACCCCGATCTCGTTGGCGTCTATTGCGCGGGCGGGGGCATGGAAGGCGCGGTGGCGGCCATCCGCGAATTGCCCATGCCGCGTCGTCCGGTGCTGATCGTGCACGAACTCACCCCCGATTCGCGCGAAGGCCTTCTGGATCGCACCGTCTCGGTGGTGATGCAGACACCGCTGCGGGCGCTGTGCGAGGATCTGGTGGCGCTGATGTGTGCCACCGCGGCCAATGGCATGGCCGAGACCCCGGGCCAGCGCTTCCACAATTCCATCATCCTGACGCCGGAAAGTCTGTAATTGATGGAATTGCATCATGATGACGCGCATTTTCCATCATGGTTGATGAAATTTTGGGCGCGTTTTCTTTGACCTTGGGTCCGCTTTCGGGAATCCTTCGGGACAAGACGTCGCAGAGGAGGTGACGTCCCGCGATCTGCGCATGGCAGGTCGGCCGCAGCCCCGGATTTTCCGGGGGCCGGTTTTTGCATGCCCATGATCCGCCTCGGGTTCAATCGGTGCATCCCCGGGCACCACAGAGGAGGAAGACAATGAAGAAGGTTCTGATCTCGACCGCTCTGGTCGGGCTGATGGCGACTGCGGCGCAGGCCCAGAACGTCGGGGTCTCGATGGCGCTCTTTGACGACAACTTCCTGACCGTGCTGCGCAACGGCATGGCAGATCATGCCAAGACGCTCGATGGTGTCAACCTGCAGATCGAAGATGCGCAGAACGACGTCGGCAAACAGCTGAACCAGATCCAGAACTTTGTCGCCTCGGGGGTCGATGCCATCGTCGTGAACCCGGTTGATACCGACGCCACCGTGGCGATGTCGGAAGCCGCCGCCGCCGCGGGCATTCCGCTCGTCTACGTCAACCGCGAGCCGGTCAACGTCGATACCCTGCCGGAAAAACAGGCCTTCGTCGCCTCGAACGAAAAGGACAGCGGCACACTGGAAATGCAGGAAGTCTGCCGTCTGCTGAAAGAGCAGGGCAAGACCGAGGCGAAGATCGTCGTGATGATGGGCGAGCTGTCGAACCAGGCGGCGCGGATGCGTACGCAAGACGTGCATGACGTGATCGCCACGCCCGAGTGCAGCTTCATCAAGATCGTCGAAGAGCAGACCGCGAACTGGTCGCGCACGCAAGGCGCAGACCTTGTCACCAACTGGCTTTCGGCCGGGCTCGAATTCGATGCGGTCGTCGCCAACAACGACGAGATGGCGATCGGTGCCATTCAGGCGCTGAAGGCCGCCGGCAAGGACATGGGCACGATGGTCGTCGGCGGCGTTGACGCGACGCAGGACGCGCTGGCCGCGATGGCGGCCGGGGATCTGGACGTCACCGTGTTCCAGAATGCCGCCGGTCAGGGCCAGGGTGCGCTGGATGCGGCGCTGAAACTCGCCAAGGGCGAGAAGGTCGACACCAAGGTCTACATCCCCTTCGAACTGGTCACCCCGGCGAACGTCGCGGATTACCAGGCGAAGAACTGATCCCGCTTTGAGCGCTGCCGGGGGCGGTCGACGCCCCCGGTTTGCCCGGACCGCAACAGCGGCGCCGGTTCAAGGAGACGACCATGCTGGATGCGACCCTTTCGACGACAGGGGCCCAAGGCCGCAGACATTATGACGGCGAGTTCATCCTCGAAGTGGATGGGGTGCGCAAGGAATTCCCGGGCGTCGTGGCGCTCGACAATGTGCAATTGAAGATCCGTCCGGGCTCGGTCCATGCGCTGATGGGCGAGAATGGCGCGGGCAAGTCGACGCTGATGAAGATCATCGCCGGGGTCTACAACCCCGACCGGGGCGAAGTGCGCTTTGCCGGGGAAAAGCTGGTGATCCGCACGCCGATCGACGCGCTGAACTGCGGCATCGCGATGATCCATCAGGAACTGAACCTGATGAACACGATGACGGTGGCGGAAAACGTCTGGATCCGCCGCGAGCCGAAGGGCGCCTTCGGTCTGATCGATCATTCGCGCATGGTCGCGATGACGGCCGAGCTTTTTGCCAGCCTGAACATCCATCTCGATCCGCTGGCGATCGTCGGCGATCTGACCGTCGCGCAAAAGCAGATGATCGAGATCGCGAAAGCGGTCAGCTACAATTCCGACGTGCTGATCATGGACGAACCCACCTCGGCGATCACCGAGAGCGAGGTCGAGCATCTGTTCGCGATCATCCGCGATCTGCGCGCGCGCGGCGTGGGCATCGTCTACATCACCCACAAGATGAATGAAATCTTTGAAATCGCAGACGAATTGACCGTCTTCCGCGATGGCAAATACATCTCGACCGTTCCGGCCTCCGAGGTCACGCGCGACGACATCATCCGCATGATGGTCGGTCGCGAGATCACCGAGATGTTCCCGAAGGTCGATTGCCCGATCGGCGAGGTGATCCTCGATGTGCAGAATCTGAGCCTGCCGGGGGTCTTCGACAACATCAGCTTCAAGCTGCGCAAGGGCGAGATTCTGGGCGTCGCGGGGCTTGTCGGCTCCGGCCGGTCGAACGTGGCGGAGGCGCTCTTCGGCGTGCATCCGGCGGAAACGGGCGACATCTGGATCAACGGCGAGCATGTCGTGATGACCTCGCCTCAGGTCGCGATGGAGCACGGCCTCGCCTTCCTGACCGAGGATCGCAAGGAAACCGGCTGCTTCCTCGTGCTGGATTGCCTCGAGAACATGCAGATGGCGCTGATCACCCGCGACAAGGTGAATGGCGCGGGCTTCGTGCAGCAGGCCGAGGTGACGCGGCTGGTGCAGGAGTATTCCGCCAAGCTGCGGGTGAAGACGCCGAACCTTGCCGAGCGGGTCGAGAACCTGTCCGGCGGCAACCAGCAGAAATTGCTGATCGCGCGCTGGCTGCTGACCAACCCGCGCATCCTTATTCTCGATGAACCCACCCGCGGCATCGACGTGGGGGCCAAATCCGAAATTCACCGCCTGATCACCGCCCTCGCCGGGCAGGGTGTGGCGGTGCTGATGATCTCGTCCGAACTTCCCGAAGTTCTGGGCATGTCCGACCGCATCATGGTGATGCACGAGGGGCGCGTGAGCGGTTTCCTTGACCGCGCCGAGGCCACTCAGGTGCGCGTGATGGAACTGGCGGCGAAATAGGGGGAGCCGATGGCCATGCAAGACACATACACGACCGGGGCCGAGATCAAGGCCGCGCCAAGGCGCCTGCCGCCCGAGGTCAACATCCTGTTCGTTCTGGTGGGCATCGCGCTCGTCTTCGAAATCCTTGGCTGGATCTTTCAGGGGCAGTCGTTCCTGATGTCGATCGACCGGCTGAAGATCATGATCCTGCAGGTTTCGGTGATCGGGATCATCTCGGTCGGCGTGACGCAGGTGATCATCTCGGGGGGCATCGATCTGTCCTCGGGCTCGGTCGTCGGCGCCGTGGCGATGTTCGCGATGAGCTTCGCGCAGGTCTCGACCTATGCCCGCGCGGTCTACCCCGAACTGACCGACCTGCCCGCAATCGTGCCGATCCTGCTGGGGCTTCTGGCGGGCGCGCTCGTCGGCGGCATCAACGGGGTGCTGATCGCCTATACCCGCATCCCGCCCTTCATCGCCACGCTGGGCACGATGGTGACGGCACGCGGCTTTGCGAAATGGTATACCAAGGGCCAGCCGATTTCCTTTCCGACCGACGGTTTTGCCTTCATCGGCAAAGGGATGATGCCGGTCGTGATCTTCCTTCTGGTTGCGGCCATCTTCCATGTGGCGATGAAATACACCCGCTACGGCAAGTTCACCTATGCGATCGGCGCCAATGCCCAGGCCGCCCGCGTCTCCGGCATCAATGTCGAAAAGCATCTGATCAAGGTCTATGTCGTCGCCGCCACGCTGGCCGCGCTCGCCGGGATGGTCGTCGCCGCCCGCGGTCAGACTGCGCAAGCGGGCATGGGGCTCGCCTATGAACTCGACGCCATCGCGATGGCGGTGATCGGCGGCGTGTCGCTGACCGGGGGTCGCGGATCGATCATCGGCACGATGATCGGGATGGTGATCTTCGGCGTGATCATCTCGGGGTTCACCTTCCTGCGCCTCGACGCTTACTATCAGGAAATGATCAAGGGCGTGATCATCGTCGCCGCCGTTGTTGCCGACGTCTACCGGCAAAAGAAACGCAGCAAGAAATCCTGACATTTCGATTTCCCCCTGTCCGCTCGACGGGCAGGGGGTTACCCCCCGGAGGAGATCCCATGAAACGCATGTTCGTGACCACTGCGCTTGTTTTGTGCGCCCTGCCCGCCGCTGCCGAGACGAAGATCGGTGTCAGCATGACGAGCTTCGACAACCCGTTCCTGACGATCCTTCTCAATGGGATCAAGGCCGAGGCCGCCAAGGACAGCACCGTGACGCTCAGCCTGGAAGACGCGCAGCTCGACGTGGCCAAGCAACTCAATCAGGTGCAGAATTTCGTCGCGAATGGCGTCGATGCGATCATCGTGAACCCGGTCGACGGCGCCTCGACCCCCGCCATGACCGCACTGGCGACGGAAGCGGGTATCCCGCTTGTCTATGTCAACCACCCGCCCGCCGAACATGCCGCGATGCCCGCGGGCACCAGCTTCATCGGCTCGAACGAGGTCGACAGCGGCACGATGGAAACGAAGGCCGTCTGCCAGATGCTCGGCGGCAAGGGCGACGTGCTGGTGCTGATGGGGCCGCTGGAAAACGAAGCCTCGCTGGTGCGCACCAAGGACATCGAGGACGTGATCGCCACGCCCGAATGCTCCGGCATGAAGATCCTCGACAAGCAGGTCGGCAACTGGAACCGCACGCAGGGTCAGGACATCACGACGAACTGGCTGACCACGGGGATGCATTTCGACGCGATCATCGCCAACAACGACGAGATGGCCATCGGCGCCATTCAGGCGCTGAAGGGCGCGGGCGTCGACATGGGCTCGGTCGTGGTTGCGGGCATTGATGCCACGCCTGATGGTCTGGCCGCGATGGCGGCGGGCGATCTCGATGTGACGGTGTTCCAGAACGCCACGAAACAGGGCGAGGTCGCGCTGTCCTCGGCCGTGGCGATGACGAAGGGCGAGAAGGTGGATGGCAACATCTGGATCCCATTCGAACCCGTCACCAAAGAAAACATGTCGCAATATCAATAACCTGATCGGCGGGGATTCCCTCTCTTCCTCCCCCGCCTCCCCCCGAAGGATGACCCGATGACCCGCCCCATGCCTGACAAATCCCTTGGCGTTGCCCTGATCGGCACCGGCTTCATGGGCAAATGCCATGCCATGGCTTGGCGGACCGTCGCGGCCACCTTCGGGGGGGCCCATCCCCGGCTGGAAGTGCTCTGCGACCTGCCCGAGGAAAAGGCGCAGGCCTTTGCCGCGCAATTCGGTTTTGCCCGGGCGACCTCCGACTGGCAGGCGGCCTGCAGCGATCCGGCGGTCGATGTCGTCTCGATCACCGCGCCGAACGGGCTGCACCGCCCGATGGCCGAAGCCGCGCTGAAAGCGGGCAAGCACGTCTGGCTGGAAAAGCCGATGGCGCTGACCTTGGCCGACGCGCAGGCGATGGCCGATCTGGCCGCCGCGCATCCGGGTCAGGTGACGATCCTTGGCTACAACTACCTGCGCAGCCCCGCTTTCCAGCAGGCGGTCGCCCTCGTTCAATCCGGCGCGATCGGTTCGCCGATGGCCTTCCGCGGCGTTTATGACGAAGACTATTCCGCCGATCCCTCCCTCCCCTGGTCGTGGCGGATGACGCGCGCGGGGGGCGGTCTGGGCGCCCTGGGCGATCTGGGCTGCCACCTCGTATCGCAGATGCTGGCGCTGATGGGGCCGGTGGCCGAACTCACCGCGCTGACCCATATTTCGGTGCCGATGCGCCCCTCGCCCGACGGCATGAAGCCGATCGAGAACGAGGATTCGGCGCTCGCCCTGCTCAAGTTCGAAAGCGGCGCGCAGGGGTCGTTTGCCACCTCGCGCGTGGCCCGCGGCCGCAAATGCCGTCTGCAATGGGAAGTGCATGGCACCGACGGCACACTGATCTTCGATCAGGAAAACATGAACGAGCTTTGGCTGCACCGCAAAGGCGAGGCCGGGTTCACCCGTCACCTCACCGGCCCCGATCAGCCCGATTTCGCCGCCTTCTGCCCCGCGCCCGGCCACAACTTCGGCTTCAACGAGCAGAAGGTGATCGAGGCCCGCGATCTGCTGTCGGCGATTGCGGGCGGTCCGGCCTGCGGCCCGGATTTCGCGCAGGGCCTCGTCATCGAAAAAATCATCCATGCGATGGCGGCCTCGCAGGGCCGTCCGGTAACCCCCTGAGGTATCAGTGATGAGGATCGCGCTCGACCCCTTCATGCACCGCCATCTGAGCCTTGAGGCCCTGCCCTCGAAGGTCGCGGAACTTGGCTACGATTGGATTGAACTCAGCCCGCGGGCCGATTTCCTCGAATGGTTCAAGGCGCCTCGGGTGTTCCCCGACCGGGTGAAGTCGTTCAAAAAGGCGCTCTCCGACGCCAATGTGCAGATCGCCTCGATCCTGCCGATGTATCGCTGGGCCAGCAACGACGAGGGCGAGCGGCAGGCCGCCGTCAAGCACTGGAAACGCGCGCTCGAAATCTGTGTCGAGATGGGCGTCGACACGATGAACTCGGAATTCGGCCGGGGGCCGCACCCGGACAAGGGCTCGTGCTACTGCTGCCATACCGGCTCGATGATCGAGACCTGCGAGGATGCCTGGTGGCGCTCGATGGAAGAGCTGGTGCCGCTTTTCGAGCGCGAAGGCGTGAACCTGCACATCGAACCCCACCCCGAGGATTGGTGCGAGACGCTGCAACCGGCGCTCGACATCATCCGCACGGTGAACAGCCCGCGGGTGAAGTTCCTCTATTGCGCGCCGCATACGTTCTATTTCGGCGACGACACCAAGGCGATGATCCGCGAAGCCGCCGACGTGCTCGCGCATGTCCATGTCGGCGACACGTTCAACCACAAGGCGTCGTCGGGTCTGCGCTACATCCTGAACCCGCCCGGCACGCAGGCGCGCGTGCACCAGCATCTGAACATCGGTCAGGGCGAAGTGCCTTGGGACGACTTCTTCGGCACGCTCCACGAGGTGGGTTTCGACGGCATCATGACCGCCTGCGTCTTCGCCTGGGAAGACAGGGCGGATCAGTCCTCCAGCTTCATGCGTGCTGAAATGCAACGCTACATCGACAAATTCTGGAAATGAGGTTCCTGAAATGACTGTGAAAATCGGGGTTATCGGCACCGGCGCCATCGGTCGCGACCATGCCCGCCGCATCGAGCAGGTTCTGGCAGGCGGCAAGATCACCGCGCTGACCGACGTGAACATGGCCTCGGCAGAGGCGGTCAAGGCCGAAATCGCCCCCGATGCCGAACTGTTCGCCACCGGCGAAGAGCTGATCGCCTCGGCCAATGTCGATGCGGTTCTGGTCTGCTCCTGGGGCCAAACGCATGAACAATATGTTCTTGCCGCCATCGCCGCGGGCAAACCGTGTTTCTGCGAAAAGCCGCTCGCGACCACGGCGGACGGCGCCAAGCGCATCGTCGATGCCGAGGTGGCGGCGGGCAAGCGTCTGGTGCAGGTGGGCTTCATGCGCCGTTATGATGCGGGCTATGTCGCACTGAAAGCGGCGGTCGAAAACCACACCGGCGCGCCGCTGATGGTGCATGCCGCGCATCGCAACCCGCGCGTCGGCGTGAATTACGTCACGCCAATGGCGATCCATGACACGCTGATCCATGAAATCGACGTGTTCCGCTGGCTGCTCGATGACGATTACACCGAGGCCCGCGTGACCTTCCCGCGCAAATGCCCCCGCAGCCACGAAAAGCTGCGCGACCCGCAGATCGTGACGCTGAAAACCGCCAAGGGCGTCGTCATCGACACCGAGATCTTCGTGAACTGCCACTACGGCTACGACATTCAATGCGAAGTCGTGGGCGAGGATGGCATTGCGAAACTGCCCGAGCCGATGGCGATCCAGATGCGTCTGGGCGCGAAGCTGCAAAACGAGATCCTGACGGATTGGAAAGATCGTTTCGTCGGTGCCTATGACGTGGAACTGCAGGACTTCCTGCAAGCGGCCGCGCGCGGCACCGCCTCGGGCCCGACCTCGTGGGATGGCTATATGGCTGCCGTCACCTCGGACGCCTGCGTGAAGGCGCAGGAGTGTGAGGGCGAAGCAGTCGCCATCTCTTATCCCGCCCGTCCGGCGCTTTACGCGTAAGGGGGAAGCCATGCGCCTTGCGCTCAACCACATCGCGGCCCCGAAACTGCCGCTGCGCGAATTTTGCGAGATGGCGAAGCGGCTCGGCACGACCGAGGTCGAGATCCGCAACGATCTGCCCGACGTGATGAGCACGTGGAAAGCGGCCGATGTGAAAGCCGCGGCCGAGGATGCGGGCGTGACGATCCTGACGATCAACGCGCTGTATCCGTTCAACGTCTGGTCGGGCGATCTGCCCGCCAAGGCGGAGCGGATGGCCGATTATGCCGCAGCCTGCGGGGCGAAGGCTTTGGTCATGTGCCCCCTGAACGAGGGCCGGGCGGTGGCGCATTCGCAGGTTGTGGCGGCTTTGGACGCGATCAAGCCGATGCTGAAATCGCGCGGGCTGATGGGGCTGGTCGAGCCGCTCGGCTTCCCGGTCTCATCCTTGCGCACCAAGCGCGAGGCGATCGCGGCGATCACCGAAGCGGGCGATGATGGCACCTTCCGGCTGCTGCACGACACCTTCCACCACCATCTGGCGGGCGAGACCGAGTTTTACCCGCAGCGCACGGCGCTGGTGCATATCTCGGGCGTGACCGATCCGGATCTGCTGGTGGGCGGCATGCTCGATGCGCATCGGGTGCTGGTCGATGCCCATGACCGGCTGGAAAACCTGGCGCAGATCAAGGCGCTTCTGGCGGGCGGCTATGCCGGTCCGTTCAGCTTCGAGCCGTTTGCCACCGAAGTGCACGATCTGACCGACCCGGAAGCGGCGCTGGCCCAGAGCATCGCCTTCGTGAAGGCCGGACTCTGACGGTTTCCGGGCGTACTGCGCCCGGACCCGAACGGGGGGGGCTGCCGCCCCCCGCACCCCCTGCCCGGAGGAGGAGCCAGATGGCCCCTCCGGACCACCCCGAGCCGATAGGACCGAAAGATGAAGACCCTTGATGTGATCACCATAGGCCGGGCTGGCGTGGACCTTTACGGGACGCAAGTGGGCGGGCGGCTCGAGGATATGGGGTCGTTTCAGAAATATATCGGCGGCTCGCCGACGAATATCGCCTGCGGTACGGCGCGGCTCGGGCTACGCTCGGCGCTGATCACGCGGGTGGGCGACGAGCATATGGGGCGGTTCATCCGCGAGCAGCTCGTGCGCGAGGGCGTCGACGTGCGCGGCGTGAAGACCGATCCCGAGCGGCTCACCGCGCTCGTCATCCTCGGCATCCGCGACGAGGAGCAGTTTCCCCTGATCTTCTATCGCGAGAATTGCGCCGACATGGCGCTTTGCGAGGCCGATATCGAGGAGGGGTTCATCGCCGAAGCCCGCTCGGTTCTGGCCACCGGCACGCATCTGTCGAACCCGCGCACCGAGGCGGCCGTGCTGAAGGCGCTGGCCCTGGCACGCAAGCATGGGGCGAAGACGGCGCTCGATATCGATTACCGCCCGAACCTGTGGGGCGTGGCGGGGCATGGCGAAGGCGAAAGCCGCTTTGTCGAAAGCGCCAAGGTGACGGCGAAGCTTCTGGGAACGCTGCATCTTTTCGATCTGATCGTCGGCACGGAAGAGGAATTCCATATCGCGGGCGGCACCACCGACACGATTGCGGCTTTGCGTGCGGTGCGGGCGGTCAGTGCCGCGACGCTCGTTTGCAAACGCGGCGCCAAGGGCGCGGTGGCCTTTGAAGGCGCCATTCCCGACAGTCTCGATGACGGCCAAAGCGGCCCCGGTTTCCCGATCGAGGTCTTCAACGTGCTCGGCGCCGGGGACGGGTTCTTTTCGGGGCTGCTGAAGGGCTGGCTCGATGGCGAGGCCTGGCCGCGCGCGCTGGAATATGCCAATGCCTGCGGGGCTTTCGCGGTCAGCCGCCACGGCTGCACCCCGGCCTATCCGAGCCTTGAGGAGCTGAAGTTTTTCCTCAAACGCGGGGTCGTGCGGCCCGATCTGCGCAATGATGCCGAGCTTGAGCAGGTGCATTGGGCGACCACCCGCAAGGGCGATTGGTCGACGATGCGGGTCTTTGCCTTCGACCACCGGATGCAGCTGGAGCAACTGCCCGGCTTCACCGCAGACAAGGGCAGCCGGTTCAAGGAGTTGTGTCTGGCCGCCGCGCGCGAGGTGCAGGGCGGGCGGCCCGGCTACGGCATCCTGTGCGACAACCGCATCGGCCGGAAGGCGCTGCATGCGGCAAGCGGAACCGGGCTCTGGATCGGGCGGCCCTGCGAATGGCCGGGCTCGCGGCCGCTGGAGCTTGAGCCCGAGCTTGGCCCCGATTGCGGCGGCCTTGAAACATGGGCGCGCGAGAATGTGGTGAAGGTGCTCGCCTTCTGCCACCCCGATGATGCGCCCGAACTGCGCCGCGGGCAGGAGGCGACGGTGCAGCGGCTTTACACGGCCGCGCGGCGCAACAGTCTGGAATTCCTTCTGGAAATCATCCCGTCGAAGGTCGGTCCGGTGACCGAGACGACGACGGCAACGCTGATCCGGCAGTTCTACGCGGCCGGGGTTTACCCCGACTGGTGGAAGCTGGAACCGATGGCGACGCGGGCTGCCTGGGCCGCGGCCTGCGCCGCCATCGAAGAAAACGACCCGCATACGCGCGGCATCGTCGTGCTGGGGCTCGATGCGCCCGAGGAAGAGCTCGCCGAAAGCTTCGCCGTCGCCGCGGGCTTCCCGCTGGTGAAGGGCTTTGCGGTGGGCCGGACGATCTTTGGCGTCGTCGCGCGGGCCTGGTTCGAGGGCGACCTCGGCGACGCGGAAGCGGTGGCGGAAATGGCGCGGCGCTATGCGCGGCTTTGCACGGTCTGGGACCGGGCACGGGTCGGCGCGCGGGGGCACGTGGCGGCGCGGTGAGTTGGGCCGACTGGGGGCGCTGCCCCCAGACCCCCGGGATATTTGAAGCAAGATAAAGGGGTTGGGGGCTTTTGCCCTTGATCCGAGGAGGCGAAAGATGGCGGGTGAGACGATCCGGTTGACGGCGGCGCAGGCGATGATGCGCTGGCTTTCGGTGCAGATGACCGAGGAAGGCGAGCGCTTCCTCGAAGGCGTCTGGGCGATTTTCGGGCACGGCAACGTGGCGGGGATCGGCGAGGCGCTGCATGGGATCGGCGACGCGCTGCCGACCTGGCGCGGCCAGAACGAGCAGACGATGGCCCATGCGGCGATTGCTTATGCCAAGACGATGAAGCGGCGCCGGGCGATGGCGGTGACCTCCTCGATCGGGCCGGGCGCGACGAACATGGTGACGGCGGCGGCGCTGGCGCATGTGAACCGCTTGCCCGTGCTCTTCATTCCGGGCGATGTCTTTGCGAACCGCCGCCCCGATCCGGTGCTGCAGCAGATCGAGGATTTCGACGACGGCACGATTTCGGCGAATGACTGCTTCCGCCCGGTGGTGCGCTATTTCGACCGGATTTCGCGGCCCGAGCATCTGCTGACCGCCCTGCCCCGCGCTTTCGCGGTGATGACCGATCCGGCCAATTGCGGCCCGGTCTGTCTCGCCTTCTGTCAGGATGTGCAGGCCGAGGCTTTCGACTATCCGGTCGAGTTCTTCGCCCCGAAGGTCTGGCGCATTCGCCGCCCCGAGCCGGATCTGCACGAACTGGCCGAGGTCGTGACCCTGATCAAGGCGGCCAAAGCCCCGGTGATCGTCGCGGGCGGCGGGGTGATCTATTCCGGTGCCGAGGCCGATCTGGCGGCTTTCGCAAAGGCCCACAACATTCCCTTTGTCGAGACGCAGGCGGGCAAGGGCGCGAATGGCTGGGACGATGCTTTCAACTTCGGCTCGCCCGGGGTGACGGGCTCGGCCTGTGCGAATGAGTTGTGCGCCAAGGCCGATCTGGTGCTCGGCGTCGGCACGCGGTTTCAGGATTTCACCACCGGGTCCTGGACGGTTTTCGGGGCCGAAGGGCGCAAGCTCGTGAGCATCAACCTTGCGGGCTATGACGCGCTGAAGCACGGGGCCGTGGGGCTTGTCGGCGATGCCAGGGTCTGCCTGCAGAAGATTTCCGCGGCGCTTGGCGATCACAAGGCACCGGCCTTTGACGCGGCCTCGCGGCTGGCGTGGCAGGTGGCGGTGAAGGTCGTCACCGCGCCGCCCGCGCAGGATCCTGCGAACACTCTGCCCAGTGACGCGCAGGTGATCGGCGCGGTGCAGCGGGTGGTGACCAAGGACAGCATCGTGATGTGCGCGGCGGGTACGATGCCGGGGGCGTTGCAGGTGCTCTGGCAGGCGGCGCCGGGCGGCTATCACATGGAATACGGCTATTCCTGCATGGGCTACGAGGTGGCAGGGGCGCTGGGAATTGCGCTCGCCCGCCCCGGGAAAGAGGTGATCTGTTTCGTCGGTGACGGCAGCTACATGATGGCGAACAGCGAGTTGGCCACCGCGGTGATGCGGCACGTGCCCTTCACCATCGTGCTGACCGACAACCGTGGCTATGGCTGCATCAACCGGCTGCAGCAGGCCTGCGGCGGGGCTGAATTCAACAACCTTTACAAGGACTGCCGCATCGAAGAGGGGCCGCGGATCGATTTCGTCGCCCATGCGGCCGCGATGGGGGCGCATGCCGAGAAGGTCGACTCGATCGCCGATCTTGAAGCCGCGATCGTGGCCGCGCGCGGGCGCAAGATCCCGAGCGTGATCCTGATCGAAACCGATCCGGTGCCGGGCACCGGTGCGGGCGGGCATTGGTGGGATGTCGCCGTGCCGCAAGTGGGCGGGCCGGAGCGGCTTGAGGCGGCGCGCGAGCGTTATGTGAAGGCCGCCGCCCGGCAGAATGTCGTGAACTGAACCGACGGCCGGGGGCTTTGCCCCCCGGACCCCCAGCGTATTTGGGCCAAGAAAAAACAAGGCCCGGGAAAAGAGGAAAAGATGATCCTTTACGGCACGAACCCCATCGCCTGGGCGAATGACGACGATCAGACGATTGGCGCCGATATTCCGACCGAGCAGATCCTGCGCGAAGCGGGCCGCGAGATCGGCTTTGACGGTATCGAGAATGGCCACCGCTGGCCCGAGGATCCGGTCGCGCTGAAGGCGCTGCTGGGGTCTTACGGGCTCAAGTTCGTCTCGGGCTGGTATTCGACCAATCTGCTCGTTGGCTCGGTCGAGGACGAGATCAAGGCGGTACAGGGGCATCTGGCGAAGCTGAAGGAGAACGGCTGCAAGGTCTGCATCGTCTGCGAATGCTCGAACACCGTGCATGGCAGCCCGACGACGCCGGTCAATGCGCGGCCGCGCCTGAGCGCCGAAGAAATGGTCGCCTTTGGCGCAAAGATCGAGGCCTTTGCGGCCTATCTGGCCTCCGAGGGCGTGACGCTGGCCTATCACCACCACATGGGCACCGTGGTCGAAAGCCCGGAAGAAATCGACGCCTTCATGGCCGCGACCGGGCCGCATACGCATCTGCTGTTCGACGCCGGGCACTGCACCTTTGGCGGCGGCAACCCCGAAGTTGTGCTGGCCAAACACGTCGGTCGGGTGGCGCATTTCCATGCCAAGAACATCCGTCGCGCGATCTGCGACCGGGTCCGGGCCGAGGATCTGTCCTTCCTGCAGGGCGTTCTGGCAGGGGCTTTCACCGTGCCGGGCGATCCCGAAGGGGCGATCGACTTTCTGCCGCTGATGCGCATCCTTGCGGGCGCACATTACAGCGGCTGGCTGGTGATCGAGGCCGAGCAGGATCCGAAGCTGCGCAATCCGCTGCAGTATCAGTCGCTGGGTCTGAAATCGCTGAAAGCGGCGGCGCGGGCGGCGGGGCTCGATGCCGGGTGCGGCTGCGGCTGTTCGTAAGGAAAGACGGGGCCAAAACACGGGGAAGGCGCTGTCTTCCCCGGACCCCATCCGGGATATTTGAGGCAAGATAAAGGGACACGGGATGTCGTTGTTGCGCAAGCCTTTCGGGGCGCATGGCAAGGTGCACGAGATCACACCGGCTTCGGCGGGCTGGCGCTATGTCGGCTTTTCGCTTTACCGGCTGCGCGCGGGCGAGACGGCGGCCGAGGCGACCGGGGGCAACGAGGTGATCCTGGTCATGGTCGAGGGCAAGGCGCATCTGACGGCAGTCGGGCAGGATTGGGGCGTGCTCGGCGCGCGGATGAACGTGTTTGAGAAGACCCCGCCGCATTGTCTTTATGTGCCGAACGGGCAGGACTGGTCCGCCGTGGCCGAGACCGATTGCACGATTGCCGTCTGTGCCGCGCCGGGCAAGGGCGGGCATCCTGCGCGCAAGATTGGCCCCGAGGGGATCACGCTGACGCCGCGCGGCAAGGGCGGAAACACCCGCCACATCAACAACATCGCGATGGAAAACGAGGATTATTGCGACAGCCTGCTGGTCACCGAGGTCTTCACCCCGGCGGGCCACTGGTCGTCCTATCCGAGCCATCGCCATGACGAGGACGACTTTCCCCGCATCACTTACCTTGAGGAGACCTATTACCACCGGCTGAACCCGGCGCAGGGTTGGGCGGTGCAGCGGGTCTATACCGAGGATGGGACGCTGGACGAAACGATGGCGGTGAAGGACGGCGATGTGGTGCTGGTGCCGCGCGGTCATCACCCCTGCGGCGCGCCCTATGGCTTCGAGATGTATTACCTCAACGTCATGGCTGGACCGCGACGGAACTGGCGTTTCCAGCCCGATCCCGCCAGCGAATGGATCCTGACCCGGGATGCCTGAAAAGCGGCGCGCGGCCCCGCGCCCGCGCGGGGCTGTTGCGATCCCCCGCGTCGTCGTGTCACGCAGGGATATCCACTCTTCGGGGCCCCGATGACCGATTCGCTTCCGCTCGTGCCGCAGGGCGCGGCCTTCTTTCCCGTCGACACCCCGGGCGAGACCCGCAAATACGCGTTCCTGCTCGTGCCGGGCTTCACCCTGCTTGCCTTTTCCTCGGCGGTGGAGCCGCTGCGGATTGCCAATCAGCTGTCGCAACAGCCGCTTTATCAATGGCGGCTGCTGTCAGAGGGGGGCGAGGCCGTCGCCTCGTCCTCGGGGATTTCGGTCTGCACCGATGGGCCGCTCGCCCCCCTGCCCCGCGACACCCGGCTGTTCGTCTGCTCGGGCAATCCGGCCGCGGCCGCCGCGGCGGAGGCGGTGGTGGCGCTGGTGCGGGCGCATGCACGCTTTGGCGGCACCGTGGGCGGGATCTGCACCGGCGCCGTCGCGCTGGCCAAGGCGGGTTTGCTGGACCGCGCAAGTTTCACCCTGCATTGGGAAAACCAGCCCGCCTTTTGCGAGGATTTTCCCGAACTGACGCCCACGCCCGCGATGTTCGAGATCGAGGCGAAGGTGATGACCTGCGGTGGCGGCGCGGCCTCGACCGACATGATGATTTCGCTGATCGCGCAGGATCATGGCGCGGAATTCGCCGCGATGGTCTCGGAGATGTGCCTGCGCAAGGTGATGGTGGGGGTCGATGCGGCGCAACGCTCGGCGCTGTCGGTGCTGATCCGCTCGCGCAATCCGGGGCTGATCGCGATGGTGGCGCGGATGAAGGCGCATCTGGAAGACCCGGTGCCGCTGGCCGAGATCGTCACCGCCTCGGGCTATTCGCGCCGCCATGTGGAGCGGATGTTCCTCTCGGTGCTGGGCGAGACGCCCGGGGATTTCTACCGCGGCCTGCGGCTTGATCACGCCCGCAACCTGCTGTCCACCACCGAAATGACGCTGATCGAGGTCGCCGTCGCCTGCGGATTTTCGACCGTGGCGCATTTCTCGCGCAGCTTCCGCGCCCGGTTCGGGGTGGCGCCGACGAAATTCAACCGCACGCTCAGCGCCCCGGCGGCCCAGCCGCGCTAGCTGCGCCCGGCCAGCCGGTCGAGCCCCGCCAGCAGATCGGGCACCATCCCGGCGGTTTCCATGTGTCGGCGCAAGCTCTGGTTGTAGCCCCCTTCGGTATCAAGCGCGGCCAGCAGATCGGCGACCGGCCCGGCCTGCAGACTGGCCCCGACCAGATGGCGCAGGAAGGCCTCGCCCGCCGCCGGATCGCGGCTGCGCGCCGCAAGCCAGCCCGCGGTTTCCTGCACCAGCAGCGCCACCGGCGACAGCACCGCCTGCGCGGCCAGCCAATCGGTCAGCTCGGACTCGGCGCCGAGCGCATAGATCCGGTTGCGCGCCCCGAACAGCGTCTCGATCAACGCGGTCTCGCCACAGGCGAGGATCGGCGAGCCCCCCGTCGCGATCGCCGGATAGGGCAGCATCACCGCCTCGACCCGGGCCGGAGCAACCCATTGCGCGACCTGCGCCAGCGTCGCCCCCGCCATCAGCGAGATCACCCGCTGATCGGCGCGAAAGCCAACGCCGGGCAGAAGCTGCGCCGCCGTCTCGGCCACAAGGCCGAGGATCACCACCTCGGAGCGCTCCAGCACCGCCTGATTGGGCGCGATGGTGACACAGGCGCAGTCCCGCGCCAGCGCCGCCGCATGGGCCGCGCCGCGTTCGGAGACGGTGATCTCGTGCCCGTCGTCCGCAATGCCGCGCACCACGGCGCTCGCAATCGTACCCGTCCCCAGAATTCCGATCCGCATCCGCTTCTCCCTGACACCCCCCCAGACAAGCCGCCCACAACAGGATTGCCAAGGGAATTCGGCGCGCCGCGGAAAGAATTATCCGAGCAAAAGATTCAGCCTTTACATATCCGATTGAATCAGTCAGGTTTATCTCATCGTTCACAACCCGCCGAGGTTCACGTCATGACCCTTGCCCTTTTCTCCCGCAGTCGTCCGGCCGTGCCCCAGCACGACGACCGGGCACAGGTTCCGTTTTCGCTGTCCGACCTCGTCGCCGCGCTCAGCACCGGGTTCGACCATGCGCAATGGTATGAAACGATGCTGGATCGGCGGGAGGGGCGCGCATGAACATGACTCTTCCGATGCCGGGCAGCGCCACGCCAGTCCTTCCGGCGCATGATGCGCGCATTCTGACCAGGGGCGGCAACCTGGCGCAGATCGATCTCGACGGACAAACCTATACGCTGCGTATCACGCGGCAGGGAAAGCTGATCCTGACCAAATGATCCCCGGTCAGGAGCGTCTCCCCGAACTCTCTCATCGCTGACTTGGGGCCGGGAAACCGGTCCCTTTTTTCATTTCAGCTGACTGTCTTTCGAGGCACGCCGGTTGATGCCCGGCCGCGGTTGCCGGGCCTTGGCGGCATCGCGATCGGCGGCGCAATCGCGGCAGAGCTTCACGCCAGGCACGGCTTGCCGACGCTCTTCGGGGATCGGCTCGTCGCAGTCGATGCAGGTCCGCGCGCTTTCGCCCACCAGACCCCGCCGCGCCGCCATGCGCTTGAGCTCGTCCTCGATCGAGGCGTCGATCTGATCCTGAACCGCGCCATCACGCGCCCAACCACCGGCCATGCAAACTCCTCCTGCAGCGCCAGTCTGGCAGGACGGATCGCATTCGTCAAAGCTGGAAGGATGGAGCGGGTGACGGGAATCGAACCCGTGTCTCTAGCTTGGAAGGCTAGGGTCTTACCATTACACAACACCCGCGTAGAGGGCGTCTTACAACCCGAAATCGCGGCTTGCAAGAGGAAGGACAGCCTCCGCCCCCCGGCCGGTGCCCAAACAGGGGGCGCCCCCTCGATCTGACGACCCTTGGCGCAAATCGGCATGAAAGCGTTAATTTTTCGTTAACCATATTATGATCCCCTGAGTCGGGGAGGGAACTGTCCTGCATGGTTCATGCGGGGCCGGGGGGACATATATGCTCAATGTGCCGGTTTTCGGTGGGGCCACCGGAGAGGTGAGAACCAGCGCCCGCGACGGCCCGCCGCCGCCGCTGACGATCGATTTCGACGCGACCGGTCGGATCACTGCGCTTGCCGGATCTTCCGAGATGCTCGGTCGCAGCGGCCCAAAGCCCTGTGGCACTCTTTTTGTCAATTTGTTCATCCCCCCCGATCAGCCGCATCTTGCGGAGTGGCTCGCCTCGCCCGAAACCGCGACGACGCTGCGCCTGACACTCAGCCGGAGTCTGCTGCCCCCCCTGCCCTGCCATGTCACGCTGCTGCGCCTTGCCCCCGACCAAGGCGGGCGCGCGCTCCTGACCGATGCGGCCAATGCCGAAGATGTCGCCCGCCTGCGCGACGAATGCGACCATCTCGCCCATTATGTCGATGACACCTGGCTTGGCACCTGGGCCTGGAACGTGCAGACCGGCGAGACCCGCTTCAACGACCATTGGGCCGCGATCGTCGGTTACCAGCTGGACGAACTCTCGCCCGTCAGCATCAAGACCTGGCTGCAGCTCTGTCACCCCGACGATCTGGCACGCTCGAACCATGAATTGCAGCGCCATTTCAAGGGCGAAACCGAGTGGTACGAGGTCGAGGCCCGGATGCGGCGCAAGGATGGCGGCTGGGTCTGGGTGCGCGATGTCGGGCGGTTGCAAAGTCGCGATGCGCAGGGACGCCCGGAATGGATGTATGGCGTACATCGCAACATCGACGCGGTGAAAGCACGCGAGGGGCAATTGCGCCGGGTGCAGGGGCTGCTCGAAAAGGCGGGGGCGCTTGCGGGTTTCGGCTGCTGGGAGCTCGACCTGCGGACGCAGGAAATCTACTGGTCCGACGAAACCTGCCGCATCCATGGCATGCCCCCCGGAACGGCGCCCTCGCTTGACAAGGCGATCGAGTTTTACGCCCCCGAGGCCCGCCCGATCGTCGCCGCCGCCGTCGAGACCGCGATGCAGGATGGCACGCCTTGGCAATTCGAACTGCCGCTGATCCGGGCCGATGGCACGCGGATCTGGGTGCTGTCTCTGGGAGAGGTGCAGTTCGAGGACGACCTGCCCGTGCGCATCGCCGGGGCATTTCAGGACATCACCGCGCGCAAGGAAAGCGAACGCAAGCTGGCCGAAGCCGCGGCCGAGATCCAGATCGCCCACGAGCGGCTCAACACGATCGCACAGAATGCGCCCGGGGCACTTTTCGAATTGCGCCGCGAGACCGACGGCCGGATCTGGTTTCCCTATTTCACCTGCAAATTTGCCGAATTGCTGGGCGTGCCCGAAAGCGTCATGACCGAGGGCGGCCCCCCCGTTTTCCGCAACATCCCGCCAGAAGATTTCGACGCGGTACTGAACGCCTTCCTTGTCTCGCGGCAGTCGCTCAACCTGCTTGAGGCGCGCCACCGGGTGATCGACGCCAACGGCGCGGTGCGCTGGATCAATCTCTGGGCCTCGCCCTCGGCGCAGCCCGACGGAGCTGTGCGCTGGTTCGGCAAGGCGCTCGACATCACCGAACGGCTGCAGATCGATGCCCGGGTCGGCGCCGCCGCGGAAGAAGTGCGCCTGGCCCATGCCCGCATCGCCTCTATCCTTGATATCGTGCCGGTCGGGCTGTTCGAATTCCGGCTGCACCCCGATGGCCGCACCGATTTCCCTTACACAAGCGGCCGGTTCAGCGAGCTTGTCGGCCGCAACCGGGCCGAGATCGAGCGGCTCGGCGGCGAGCTGCTGGCCCGGGTTCTGCCCGAGGACCGGCCCGCGATGGACGAGCTGACCCGGATCAGCGCGGCCGAGCTGACACCCTGGCGGATGCGGTTTCGCTACGACCACCCCGAACGCGGAACGATCTGGCTGACGGCCGCCTCGATCCCCGAGGCGAAACCCGATGGTTCGGTAATCTGGGCCGGGGCACTTTACGACGCCACACCGGATGTCACCCGCGAATCCGAGCTGGAGCGCGCCTATGCGCTGGCCGAGCAGATGCGCAATGAAAACGAGCATCTGGCTTTGCACGACGGGCTGACCCGGCTGCCGAACCGGCGCTATTTCGACCGCCACATCGACGCCCGGCTGCGCGCGGCCGAGGCGGGTCAGGGTCCGCGCGACTGCGTGCTGATCCAGATCGACCTCGACCATTTCAAGCATGTGAACGACACACTCGGCCACGAGGCGGGGGATCAGGTGCTGATCCGGGTTGCCGATCTTTTGCGCCACACCCTGCAGGCGGATGATTTTGCCGCCCGGCTTGGGGGCGACGAATTCTGTCTGCTGCTCGCCCCGGGCACCACCGAAGTGCGCGCCCGCACCATCGTCGAGCGGCTGCGCCGGGGGCTGGACGAGCCCTTGCGCTATCGCGGCCATCCCTGCCGGATCAGCGCCTCCTTTGGCGTGGTGATCGCCGATGACATGACCGATCTGGCCGAGGAATTGCAGCTTTACGCCGATGCCGCGCTCTATCGGGCCAAGAGTGCCGGGCGCGACCGGGTCGAGATCTTTGCCCATGCGCTTGCCGAACAGATGCACCTCGACCGGCAACTGGCCGCGCAATTCCACTGGGCCTTCGAGAAGGATGAATTCGAGCCCTGGTTCCAGCCGCAGGTCTGCGCCAGCGATCTGTCGCTCGTCGGGGTCGAGGTGCTGGTGCGCTGGCGTCATCCCGAACGCGGCCTCATGACCCCCGAGGCTTTCCTGCGGGTGGCGCGGGAATTGCAGATCGTGGCAGAAATCGATCGCGTGGTGATGGAAAAGACCGCCGAGGTGCTGGACCGGCTGGAGGGCGCGGGGATCGTGGTGCCGCGGATCTCCTTCAATGTTTGCGCCGGGCGGCTGCGCGATCCCTCCTTGCCGCTGGCGGCGCGCAAGGTCGCGCGCGACCGGACCCGGGTGGCGCTCGAACTGCTGGAAACCGGAAACTGGCAGGAAGAGGACAACGACTTCCGCGAGTCCCTGGCGCGGCTGCGCGCGCAGGGGATCGAAATCGAGATCGACGATTTCGGCTCCGGGCAGACCTCGATCGTCGGGCTGATGGAGATCCGGCCCTCGGCGTTGAAGATCGACCGGCGGATCGTGGCGGCGATGCGCCGCGACACACAGGACGCCGGGTTGGTGCGCCAGATCGTGCAGATCGCCCGCAGCCTTGGCATCACCACGATTGCTGAGGGGGTGGAAACCGCGGCACAGGCGGAAACGCTGCGAACGATCGGCTGCGACAGGATGCAGGGCTTCTTCATCGCGCCGCCGCTCGACGAGGCGGGACTGCGCGCCTTCATGATCGCGCGACAAACCCCGGCGCTGGCCTCGGGCGGCGCAAGCTGATCCCGCGCCGTCTGGCCGCAAAGGCTGGGGCCTGGCTCAGGCCGCCCGGCCCCGCGGCTCAGGCGCCTGCTTGTCGGTGCGGAACTGCGAGACATTCTCCACCAGCGCATCCGCTTCGATCCGGAGCGCCCCCAGCGCGGCATTGGTCTCTTCGAACATTGCGGCATTCTGCTGCGTCACCCGATCAAGCTCGGTCGTCGCCTTCGAAATCTCGGCGATGCCGACCTCGGTCTCGCCGACGGCCCCGGCAATATGCTCGATCCGTTCGAGCGCGCCACGGATCGTGCCGACGATTTCGTGCAAGGCCCCCGCCGTCTGATCGACCATTTCGACGCCACGCCCCACATCCTGCGTCGCCGTGCCGATGATCTGCGCAATCTCGCGCGAGGCTTCGGAAGACCGCTGCGCCAGCGCCCGCACCTCCGAAGCGACGACGGCAAAGCCACGCCCGCTCTCGCCCGCCCGTGCGGCCTCGACCCCGGCGTTCAGCGCCAGAAGATTGGTCTGGAAAGCGATGTCATCGATCACCTGCAGCACCCGCTCGATCCGTTCGGAGGATTGACGGATGCTCTCCATCGCCTCCATTGCCCGCGTCGCAATGCCGTTGCCGGTCTCGGCCCGCGCCGAGATTTCCCGCATCCGCTCTTTGGCATCATTGGCGATCCCCGCCATGCTGCCGATCGAACTCGACATTTCTTCGAGCGCCGAGGCGGTTTCCTCGAGCATCGCCGCATTCTGTTCGCTGCGCCGGGCCAGATCATTGGCGGCGGTGCTGATCTCGGAACTCGAGCCGTCAATCGTCACCGAAGCCGCCTCGATCGCCAGAACCGTCCGGGCGATGCTGTCATTGGCCGCCCGCACCGAGCGCGCCATCTCGGCGAAGACGCCCACCAGCCCGTCGTGCATGTGGTAGGTCAGATCGCCCTCGGCCAGATGACGCAGCGCCTTGTTGACCTCGGCGATGCCCGCATCGGTGATCTCGCCGATCCGGTTCAGACCGGCGCAGATCTCGGCCAGCATCCCTTCCTTGTCCTCAAGCGCAATCCGGCGCGAGAAATCGCCCTCGGCGCAGGCCGTGACCATCGCCGAAATCTCGGCGGCGATGCGGCGGTCCTGCTCTGCCTGACGGCGGGCCTCCTCGGCTTCGCGGGCAAGCCGCGCCTCCTTGCCGGCCCGTTGGGCCGCCTCGCGCCGCGCTTCTTCCTGACGATGGGCCTCGCGCTCCTCCTCGGCCTTGCGGGCAATCTCCTGCCCTTCAAGGATGCTGACCCGGAAACTGTCAAGCGCACCTCCCATTTGCCCCGTCTCGCGCAGACGCGGCGCAGGCAGCACCACATCAAGATCGCCGCGGGCCATCGCATCCGCCCCCTGCACCAGCGCCCGGACGTCCGCCTCGGTCCGCCAGACCGAACGCGCCCCGGTCAGCATCGACACGAGCAAGGCCGCCAGAATGATCGCCGCGAACCCAAGGAAGCCGATGAGCGCGGACCGGGCCTTGGCATCGGCCGCGGCCCCGATCCGGCTGCCGATTTCGGTTTCGACATCTTTCATTGCCTCGATCCGGGCGGTGGCGGTGGCGAAGAACGCATCCCCCGTCACGCCGCCGATGTCTTGTGTTGTCGGAAAGGCAAAGGCGATCTCGCGCATCCGGTTCAGCTCGACAGAGGCGGGAAGCTCGTTCAGTCGCGCCAATGCGGTCAGATCTTCGGGCGTTGCAAAGGCGGAGAAAAACCGGAAAGCCTGATCCTGCTGCGCCACCATCGCGCGCATCTTCAACAGCGTCGCCGTGTCGAACTGGCCCTTGCGGAACGCCCCCGAGCCAAGCGCGCGTTCAAGCCCGGCCCGCTCCTTTGCGGTGCTGAACGCCGCATAGGCGGTGATCCGGGCATTGATCTGCGCATCGGCGCTGGCACTGGCCACGACATCGATCAGCTGCAGCACATCGTCGTTCATTTCGGTGTAATAGTCGATCGCCTCGGGCGCCGGGATCGCCCGGGCATCGATCGCCTTGCGGACCTCCGGGCTTTTGTCGAAATCGCCTGCGAGTTCGGTCAGCAAGGCCGCGATCTGCGGCGGCAGATGATCAAGGCCGATCGTCTGCGAACGCGCAAGCAGGGCCGCCCGGGCCGTGTCGCTTGCCGCCCGCTGGGCGGTCAGCTTGTCCGGAACGGTGGCGTCCTTGCCATTGAGGAACAGGCTCGTCATCCCGCGTTCAAGCTGCTGGGCATGGGCCACATTGGCCGCCGTTTCTGCCAGAGACATCAGCCGCTGCACCTCCCGGGCATCCGAAAGCGCCCACCAGCGCTCGTCAATCAGGAAGAGGCCGAAGACCAGCGCCAGAAACGCGGGCATGCCGAGCGTCGTGACCATCACGCGCCGCAGCGAGTTACGAGGAAGAGGTTTTTCCGACATTTGAAAGCACCCATTTGCAACCGAAACGAGAATGCGGATGGTTCCCTAATCTTTTGCAAAGTTGCTTTTGGCGAATCTGTCGAAGTCACGCCAGACCCCGCTTTCTTTGATAAAATCCGACGTAACCACGCCCTGAAAAGGCCGTTCACGGCGTTTTTTCGGGCAATTCCGGGGCGCACGTTCCGCAGCCCTGAATTGCAAAGTTGACAGAACGTCGCAGATCGCGATTCATACAGCCAGTTCAAACTGTTCACCTCCTCTTTTCCGGACGCCGAAGGAGCGTCTTTAGATGAATTGGAAACCCCCTTCAGATCGCGTCGGCGCGCGTGACAACTGCTTTTCGAGCCCTCCGGATCAGCCAGGCCCGGCCGCCGGACCGGTCAATGACCCTGCCGCCGAGATCGACGCCCGTTTTGCTGCGCTCGAATCGGCCCTGAGCCTCTTTCCGACCACTCCCGAGGTGCAGGCCGCGCTCGACCGGCTGCGGGTGAGTTGTGCCGAACAGGCCGCGGCGCTGGAGCTGTCCCTGCATCAGGCGCCGGACGGACTGCATATCCCCGGAGAGCTGCTGCGCCGCCTGCCGGTGCCAGTTCTGCTGGTGACCCATGCGCTGCGCATCGTCGACTGGAACGAACCCGCGCGCCGGATGCTTGATGACGACGGCAGCGGCAATCATGCGGGGGCCCTGCGCGTGGCGCTGTCGCGCAGTCAGGCGCGGGCGCTGACCGCGGCTCTGGACGCGACGATGACTCTGCCTCCGACGCCGCCGCGCGATCTTGGCGCCTCCTCGGCGCTGCGCCTGCAGATCCAGCGCCGGGACCGGCATCGGCAAAACTATCATGCCCATGTCGTCGGCACCCCGAACCGCGCAGGCGCCGAACGTTCAAGCTGGTGGGTGGTGCTGTTTCCGGTCAATGCCAGCACTTCGGCAGGCAATCCCGAATTGCTGCGTCTGTTGATCGAAAGCACGCTCGACCCGGTGACGCTGACCGATACCGACGGCCGGGTGGTGATCGCGAACAAGGCCTATGCGATGCCCTTCGGTCGCACCCCGGCCGAGATCGAGGGCAAGCGGCGCTCGCAATTCATGGAGGAAAAGCTTGCGCGCCATTACAACGGCCTTGAGGCCGGGGTGATCGCCAAGCGCAAGGGACTTCTGGTGGAAGAGACGGCGCTGCGCCCGACCCTGACCCGCAACGGTCAACCCGGCGCCCTGCGACCGACGCATCTGCTGACCGAACGACGCCCGATCTTCGACGACGATGGCGCGGTGATCGGCGTTTTCACCCGCGCCCGCGATGTCAGCGAGGAGTTGCGGATGCGCGAGGTGGAGCGGCTCGCCGAGCGGGTGTTCGAGCAATCCACCGATGCGATCGTGGTGACGGACCCGACGCTCCGGGTGGTGCGGGCAAACCCGGCCTTCGAACGGATGAGCGGCCTCGATCTGAGCACCGGACCGACCCCGCAGCTGGAGGCGCTGGTGACACCGCGCAGCGGGACGCGCTGGTTCTCGACCGGGATGCCCGAGAATGACTCCTGGCTGCGGCAGGCGCTTTCGCCGGTCGAGGGGGCCTGGCAGGGCGAGGTGGTCCTGCACAGTCAGGACGATCGCCAGCTGACCTGCTGGGCGCGGATCACCCGGCTGACCGATGCGGCGGGCACCACGCTCGGCCATGTCGCGATGCTGGCCGATCTGACGCTTCTGCGCCAGACTCAGGCCGACAACCAGCGCATGGCGCAATTCGACCAGCTGACCGGCCTGGCCAACCGCCGCCTGCTGGCAGAGCGGATCGACGACTGGATCGGCTTCAGCGAGCGCTCGGGCCAGTCGTTCGCGATGATGTATCTGGACCTGAACAAGTTCAAATCGGTGAACGACTCGCTTGGTCACGAAACCGGAGACCTGCTTTTGACGGTGATCGCCGACCGGCTGCGCGCGGCGCTTGGCGAAAACGAACTGGCGGCGCGGCTCGGCGGCGATGAATTCGTGGTGCTGATCGGCAATGTCGACGAGGCCGCGGCGCGGGTCCGGGCGGAAAAGCTGCTCGAGCATCTGGCGCGGCCGCTTGATCTTCCAGGGTTGCACAATTACCGCCCATCGGCCTCGGCGGGGATTGCCTGCTACGGCCGTCACGGCGACAGCCGCGACACGCTGCTGCGCAACTCCGATCTGGCAATGTATGCGGCGAAATCCGACCGGCAGGCCGTGATGGTCTACGAACCCTCGATGGGGGCCGAGGCGCTGCGCGAGCTGGAAACCCGGGTGGCACTGATCAACGCGCTTGAGAATGACGAATTCGAGCTGCATTTCCAGCCGATCTTCGCCCTTGATGACAAGCGGCCGCGCGGCTGCGAGGCGCTGGTGCGCTGGAACCGCCCCGGACATGGGCTGGTGATGCCGGGGGAGTTCCTGCCGATCGCCGCCAAGGCCGGGCTGATGCCCGCGATTGACAGGATGGTGCTGCGCCGCGCCGTTGCAGTGCAGGCGCGCTGGCGATGGGCGGGGCTTGTTCATGCCGACTGGACGCTGTCGATCAACCAGACCGCCTCCAGCCTTGCGGCGCAGGACTGGGCCGAGGTGCTTGATGCGGAGTTGGTGCGGGTGGGCTGGAAGACGACGAACGACGTCGCGCCGCCCTTCGGGTTGCAGATCGAACTGACCGAGGATCAGCTGGCCATCGACGTGCCGGGCGCGATGGAGGCGCTGCAGCGGCTGCGCACGATGGGAATTGCGCTCGCCATCGACGATTTCGGCACCGGCTATTCGAGCCTGACCTATCTGCGCCGAATGCCGGTGACGACGCTGAAGATCGACGCCAGTTTCGTGCGCGGGATCGAGGCCGATGGCGACGCCCGCCAGATCGTCGAGGCGATCATCGGGCTGGCGAAAAAATTCGGTTTCGTCGCGCTGGCCGAAGGGATCGAATCCGAAGCCGCGCTGCAAACGCTGATCGACCTCGGCTGCGATTATGGACAGGGCTATCTGTTCGAGCGTCCCCTGCCGCAGGCCGCGTTCGAGGCGCGCTTCTTCGGCACCGAGCCCGGTCCGATCCCCCACTCCGCGGCGGCGCTGAGCTCCAACCCATGATCGCCGCGGCGGGTCTGGAACGGCTGCGGGGGATCGCCGCAGCCCGCAACGACTCGTTGCGTTCACCGTCCTCCGGGCTTCTTTTCGGCGCCGCAGGCCCCGGCCCAGCCAGTCTCCTGCCTGTCAAATCCTGTTTGTTTCCATTGCCGTAACGTGCCGATGACCGTTCTTTACCCTGTCCCCGCAGCCCGCTGCGTCCGCATCAGCCGGAAACGGAGATCCGCATGACCGTGCAGGTGCTCCTTGATCTGGCAGAAACCCTGCACACGGCCCCCGATCCGCTGGCGCGCTTTTCCGAATTCGCACAGACACGCGGCGCGAAGGGCTTTTTCTACGGCTTCAGCGCCTTTCGCAACGACATCAGCGATCTGGGCTATACCGCCGGGATCTTTCACCACCATACCTACAGCGCCGAGTGGCAGGCCGCGATCGGGGCAGAGGCGCTTCTCGACAACGACCATGCCGTCGCCGCAATGGTCGATGGCGCGCGCATGGTCGAATGGCTGCCCGAGGATCTGGAAAATTTCCTGGACGGGCTGACCCCGTCGCAGCGGTGCCAGTTCGAGATCGAGCAGGATCTGGGCATGACCTGCGGGGCCTCGCTGTTGCTGGACGACCGGCCATTCGGCCTCTCCGGCATCGGGCTCTGGCTGGACTGTGCCCCCGAGACCGCTGCCTTCCGCCGCCTCTGGGCCGCCGAGGGCGAAGTGCTGACGGCAGCCGCGAACCTGCTCGATGCCGCGGTGCGGGGCGATCGGACAAACCTGCTGGTGCGGCTCTCCCCGCGCGAGATCGACTGCCTGTCCTGGCTCGCCCGCGGCCTGCGCCCGGCCGAAATCTGCTGGCGGATGAAGATTTCCGAAAAGACCTTCGAAAAACACATCGCCTCGGCCAAGGCGAAGCTGAAATCGCAAACCCGCGATCAGGCGCTGGCCAAGGCCGTGCTGATGCGGCTCCTGCCACTGTAGCCGATCCGCAACATGGGGATTTTCCCCCAGTTTGCGGCCTTGCCGGGCTTTGTTAAAAACGGGCCGATGTGCCGGAGAGAGTGGCTCTGACGCGTCATTTTCGAGGAACCCATTGATTTACGTATAAATTTTCAGCATCCGTCGTGTCTTGCGCGGTGCTCGCATCGTCAGACGCATCCAGAGAGTGGTGAGCCTCGCACCACTTGCGATGCCCTGTTCCCTCTGCGCTGACGAACCAATCTCGTTCCCTTGGTCGCCGTTTCCCGTTAGGCTTTCATATTGCCGTTGGGGGGAGCGTGTGATGGGCGAGGACGAACTGATCGCGATGATCTTGTTGATTCCGCTGGCCATTCTGGCCACGCTTGTCCTGCTTGTCGTCAAGGTTATCGGTCTGCGCCGACGTCTTGATCAGGCCGAGACGCGACTGGGCGAGATCGCGGCGCAGCTGCGGCTTCTGCAGCCTGTTTCCCCGACCTCATCGGTCCAGCTTCCCGAGGTGGCCCCCACCCCGGTGCCCCCCTCTGACGCCTCGCGACCTCCGCCGCTGCCCGTCATGCCCCCCGAGGTGCCGCAACCGCCCGCCGTGGCGCGGCCGGATCTGGTTCAGATCGCGGTCGGCTGGCTGATGGAGAACTGGTTTTACGTCATTGCCGGTCTGTCACTCGCGCTGGCCGGGCTTTTTGCCGCGCAATATGCGGCCGAACGCGGGATGCTGTCGCCCATGGCGCGGCTCATCCTTGCGGCAGGTCTCGGCGTCGCGCTGATCGGCGCGGGCGAGGCGATCCGGCGCCGCTGGGGCGACGAGACCGACAGCGCCACCGCCTATCTGCCCTCGATCTTCTCGGGCGCGGGGCTGGTGACGCTTTACGGCACGGTGCTGACGGCACAGATGCTTTATGCGCTGATCGGTCCGGGCGTGACCCTTGCCGGGCTGGTGCTGGTCTCGGCGCTCGCCGTCGTGCTGGGCTGGTTCTACGGCCCGTTCCTCGCGGTGATCGGCTTCGCTGGCGCCACCGTCGCGCCCTTCCTTGCCGGGGGAGAGCCCGGCGCGCCCTGGCTGATCCAGAGCTATTTCGGCCTTGTCATGCTGACCGGGCTCGTGATCAACGCCGCGCGCAAATGGCGTTTTCTGGACGAGGTGGCGCTGGCGCTGCCCTTCCTCGCGGCGACGCTCGTGCACGCGACAACCGGAGGCGATGCGGCCTTCCTGTGCCTGTCAGCCCTGATGCCCATCGTCGCGACGATCTTCTTTGGTGGTGCGCTGCAGCCGCGGCTTGAGATGCCGCCGGTGGTGATGCGGCTGGCCCAGCGCGACCGTGCTTCGGTGGGCTGGCGGCAATGGGCCTTGCTGATCGTCTGGGGCGCGGGGCTTGCTGCGATCCTCAAGACGATCATGACCGAACATTACGGCGATATCGCCGGGGCCGATCTGCGCTCTCTGATCGCGGCGCTCGCGGTGGGCGGGCAGTTCGCCCTTGCCACGTTCTGGAGCCGCCGCGCCCCCGCCGTGGCCGATTTCGCCGTGCTGACAGGGGCGGCGCTGCTGGTGCTGGCGACACAGGTCAGCCCGATGCTCTTTCTGCCCACACCCGAAGCCCCGGTTCAAAGCGCCATGATGGGCTTTGGCGCGCTGATCGCCGCGGCGACGCTCGGATCGCTGCTGGCGGCACGGCAAAGCAGTCATGCCACCGGTCCGGCGGCGCTCTGGTGGGCGCAGGGGGCGGCGGTGCTCGGCCCCGGCGTGCTGGCGGTGCAAGAGTTGCTGCAGACCCCGGCGCGGATGATCGGGCCGACGCTCTGGGCGGGGATCGTGATGTCGGGCGCAGCGGTTGCCACCCTTCTGGCCGAGCGCGCGGGCAAGCGCGACGGCGCCGATCACGGCCGGATGTCGCTTGCGGCGCTCGCGGCAATGGCACTGCTGGCGCTCGCGCTGTTCATCCTTCTGGGCACGGCGGCGCTGTCGGTCGCGCTTGGCGTGCTGGTGCTGGCCGCCGTCGCGATGGATGACCGCTGGCGGCTGCCGCATCTGGCGGCTTTCGCGCAGGCGGGCGCGGCGGTGCTGGTCTATCGGGTCACCGTCGATCCGGGGCTTGACTGGGCGCTGAGCGTGGCGAGCTACCCGGACATCCTGCTCGCCCATGCCCTGCCCGCCGCCGCGCTTGCCGCCGGATGGCTGCTGGTGCGCGGATCGGCCCGGCCAGTCACCCGCGCCGCGCTTGAAGGCGCTTTCGCCGTCGTCGCGGGGGCGGGCCTTTCGGTGCTGATCACCCGCGGGCTCGAGGATCTGTCGGATCAGGGCACCCGGCCGTGGCACCTGACGCTCGGCCTGATCGGCAGCGTCTGGCTGCTCGCGGGCTGGTCATCGGCCCGCACGGCACTGGCCGAGACGCCCGAACAGGCCGCCCTGCCCGGCCACAAGGCCGCGCTCTGGCTGCGCCGGATCACCGCGACGCTGTCTTTCGTCTCGGCGGCGGGACTGCTGGCGACGGGCGTGATCTTCGGCACCCCGTTCTCGTGGTTCGGCGGCACCATCCTCGGGCCGGTCGTGGTCTCGTCGCTCGCGCTCGCCTATCTGCTGCCCGGCCTGATCGGCTGCGCGATTGCCGCGACGCTGCGCCGAATGCCACTCTGGCTGCGGGTCGGCTTCGGGGCCAGCGGGGCGGGGCTGGTGGCGCTCTATCTATTCCTGAGCGTCGCCCAGGCCTGGCGCGGCAATGACCCCGCCCGCCTGCCGATGAGCGAGGGCGAATTGTGGAGCTATACCGCGCTCTTGCTGGTGATCGGCGCGGGGCTGCTGGTCGCGGCGCTGATGCGGCGCGAAACCTGGCTGCGCTATGTCGCCGATGCGGTTCTGGGCCTCGCCATCGTCAAGGTCTTCTTCGTCGATGCCTCCGACCTTGGCGGGCTGGTGCGGGCGGGCTCGTTCCTGATCCTTGGTCTCGCACTGGCGGGCCTCGCCTGGATCAACCGTCGCGCCGCGATGCTGACCGCCGAGGCCCGGAAGCCCGACTGACCCCGCCGGTTTTGCTGTGAAAATTTGCAGAGTCCCTTGCATTCGATATATCGAAACCTATATCGCAAATCATGAAACCGATATATGAACATTCCGAACACCATCCCCGCCCCGGTCCTCGCCGGGGCCAGTCCGGCCCGCATCGTCCGGGGCGTCGCCCGCTTGGACAAGGCGAAATCCGTCTGCTGCTGCTGGGCCTGATCGCCGAGGCCCCCGGCCACGGCTACGACCTGATCCGGCGCATCGAGGCACTGAGCGGCGGCGGTTATTGCCCGAGCCCGGGGGTGATTTATCCCACCCTGTCCTGGCTTGAGGACATGGACCTGATCCGCGTCGCCGCCACCGAGGGGCGCAAGACCGTCTCGATCACCGCGGCAGGCGAGAGCTTCCTTGCGGAAAACCGTCCCGAGGCCGAGGCGCTGATGCAGCGGCTCAGCGGCGGCGCGGGGCACGGACAGGGGCGCCACAACACCCCGGCGCCGATCCTGCGGGCGATGGAAAACCTGAAACTGGCGCTGCGGCTGCGGCTTTCCGCGGGCGTCGATGAAACCGAACTGGCCGCGATTGCCGCGGCCATCGACAGCGCCGCGCAGACGATCGAAAGGACGAAATCATGACGACAGACACCGAAACCCGCAGCCGCGCCATTGTGGAAACCGAGACCGCCTCGCGTTATCTGCAGCAGCTTTGCAAGCATTTTGCGCACAAGGTCGAGGTGCGTTTCGACCCGACCGAGGGCGAGGTCCGCTTCGACATCGGCATCTGCCGCATGAAGGCCGAGGCCGGACAGCTGGTGCTGGAGACCGAAGCCCTGCTTCCGGAGAACCGGACAAGGCTTGAGGATGTGGTGGCGCAGCATCTGCTCCGCTTTGCCTTCCGCGACAATCTGAAAGTGGAATGGCAGCCGGTTCGGGACGCCTGATGGCACAGAAGGCCGTGGCGTGGGGGCATCCGTCATCGCACCATCGTGGCGTTGAACAAGACTTGCCCCCTGCAGGAGCCGACCCAGCCCGGGGCTTTGCCTTCGCAGCATTGGCGGCTATGGTGGCGCGAGGAGAAACACGCGATGCACCTGGTCTTTCATCTCGGCGCCCATGCCACCGATGACGAACGTCTCATCCGGACACTGGCGACCAACCCGGAGGTGATGGCCGCGGCGCAGGCACATGCCCCCGCCCCCGCCGCCTATCGCATGGCGCTGCGCGATGCGCTGATCGCGCTGAAGGGGCGGCCTGCCGATGCCGCGATGCAGGACACGCTGCGCAGGGCTTGTCTGCGCGGCGCGCCGGGCCCGGTCGAGCGGCTGGTCTTCAGCTACGAGAATTTCCTGGCCCTGCCCGAGCGCGCGATTGGCGCCACGGGGCTTTATCCGGCTGCCGCCGACAAGCTGGCACCGCTGGCGAATCTTTTCCCGCAAGATCAGACCGAGTTTCATCTGGGCCTTCTGGACCCGGCACTGCTGCTGGTCGCGCTCGCCGCCCGTCAGCCGGGCCGCGACTTCAGCGACATTCTCGGCGGTCATGCGCCCGAAGATCTGCGCTGGGGCCCGGTGCTGGAACGGATGGCCGAGGCGGCCGCAAAAGTCGGCGCGAAACTGGTCGTCTGGTGCAACGAGGATCTGCCGCTGCTTTTCCCCGAGGTGCTGCGGCAGATGGGCGGCCTCTCTGCGGCAGCGGCGCTGGTCGGCGAATATGGGCTCGTCGAGGATCTGATGCAGCCCGAGGGCGCGAAGCGTCTGCGCAGCTACATGGCGCAGCACCCGCCGCAAACGGCCGAGCAGCGGCGCAAGGTGCTGACGGCCTTTCTGGAAAAATTCGCCCGGCCCGAGGCGCTTCTGGCCGATGTCGCCCTGCCGGGCTTCACCGAGGAGTTGGTGGCCGAAATCGCCGCCCGCTACGCGGAAGACGTGGCGGCGATCGCGCGCTTGCCGGGCGTGACGCTGATCACGCCCTGACGCAAGCCACGGCGCTTACGACATGCCGAGCGCGGCTTTGTAGATATCAAGGATCGCCTCTTCCTCGGCCAGATCGTTCTTGTCGCGCTTGCGCATCGCGATGATCTTCTTGATCACTTTGGTGTCGTAACCGCGGGCCTTGGCCTCGGACATGATGTCCTTTTGCTGCTCGGTAATGTCCTTCTTCTCGGCCTCGAGATGCTCGTATTGTTCGATGAACTGGCGCAGCTCGTCCGCGGCCACGGTATAGGCGTCGTTCGACATGAAGGCTCTCCGAAGGTCGTTACGCGGGATGGAGCCCCTGACTAGCGCAGCCCCGCCCCCCCTTCAAGCCGCAACCCTCGCGCCATCGCGGCGCTTGCCAAGACCGTGCGCGCACGGTAGCCGGGGCAAAATGGAGGCGATCATGGAAATTCTGATCTGGGCGGGGGCGGCAATCTCGCTGGTGGGGATGGTCGGCATCCTCTATTGCGCCGCGCAAGTGGCCAAGGCGAAAAAGGCCGGGCTCGACGATGCGGCGCTGCGTGCGCAGTTGCGCGGCGTCGTGGTGATGAACCTTGGCGCGCTTTTCGTTTCGGTGATCGGGCTGATGCTCGTCGTGCTGGGCGTGACCTTCAAATAAGTCTCACGCGAAGCGCTCGGCGAGGCTTTGCCCGTCGCGGATGAGCACATCCAGCAGCGCGGGCGTCGGCGGCGCCCCTTCGGCCTCCAGCGCGCGCAGACGCTTGCGCAGGGCGAGCGGACCGATCCGGTCGGCCTGAAACATCGGCCCGCCGCGATGCGCCGGAAAGCCAAGCTCGGCCCCCGCCATCAGATCGATATCGCCCGGGCGGAAGGCCTTGCGCGTTTCCAGCGCCGCAAGGCCAAGCGCCGCCAGTTCGGCAAGGATCCGGGCGACGATCTCGGCCTCGGAAAAGCTGCGCGGCGCGATCCCGGCTTCGGCGCGCAAAGCGGCCAGAGGCTCCGCCGCCTGCGCCATCCCCCCCAGAACGGCGAGCGTCGCCAGAACCGGCCCTGGCTTGCGCCCGGCCGCCAGAAGACGGGTGCCCGCCAGATCGGCACCAAGGCGTTCGAAGCGGGCGAAAGGCCCCTCGGCAAAGCCCCAGCGCGTCAGCGCCGCATCGACGGCCTGCGGCGCGGCGCCCGCCAGAACGGTGCGGTCGGCCGCCATGAGATAGGCTGCCTCAAGCCGCAGGGCCAAGGCCGTCGCATGGATCACCCGCATGCCACCCGCACGAAGCACCGCCGCAAGCCGCGGCAGGTCGGCGGTCTGCCCCGGCGTTGCGGCCCAGATCGCCGCCAGACGCTGACTGCGGTCGATGCCGAGCTCGCCCGGCCCGGGCGCCGTGCCCGAAAGCGCCAGCACAGCGCCCGAAGACAGGGAGCGGCGCAACAGCTCGCGTTCCTCGGCGGTGGCGGGGGCCGCGATCATCAGATCGGTCGGACCAAAAGCATCGGCGCCAGAGACCGGCTCAAGCCGCGCCCAATCGGCCTCGCGGCGGGCGGGATCAAGCCGCCCCTCGGCCGCGGCCTGTTCCTGTGCGCGGGCAATCTCGGTCAAAAGCGGCGGCAGGCGCGCGGGGTCGGAGGTGCCGATCTGCACCGCAAGCCCTCGGCGCAACAGCGCAATCACCCGCCCGGCGCTCGGGTTCCAAAGCGCCACCCGCGACACCGGCGCGATGCCCTCGCCCGGCACGCCGGGCAGCCCCTGCAGCGCCAGATTTGCCCGCGCGAGACTGCGCAGCGCCGCCGCAGTTTCCGACCCGGCAAGATCGGCATAGGCCACGGCCTCGAACTCCAGCGCGGCGGGCAACGGCAGAAGCAGCGCCGCCTCGGCCACCTGCGCGATGCGGGTCGGGGCGGGCAGATCGGCGCGGGGCGGAAAGCGCCCCCGCGCCGCGGCCAGCGCATCCAGCGCGCCGCCCGGATCGGAAAGCGCCCCCTCGCGGCGCGAAAATGGCCCTTCGGCGCCCAGCGCCGCGACCTGCAAGGCCTCGGTCAAGGCGGTGGTCTCGATCGTGCCTTCCGAGGCCACGGCATCGCACAGGCCAAGCGCCATCGCCTCCTCGGCGCCAAAGACCCGCCCGGACAGCAAGACCTTCAGCGCCGCGGCCCCCCCGACCCGGCGCACCAGACGCACCGTTCCCCCGGCCGCGGGCAAAAGGTTCAGCGCAGCTTCGGGCGCTTGAAACCGGGTCGAGGCCAGCGCGAGCCGAAGCCCGGCCGCCTGCGTCAAGGCCAGCGCCCCGCCCAAGATCAACCCCGAAAGCACCGCAACCACAGGCACCTCCGCCTGCGCCAGTCGGGTGCAGAGAGGGCCCAAGGCCGGTTTGTCATCACTGTAATCTTCGGCGGGGTCGTTCGCCCGCGGCCAGCCGCCGGGACCCGCGCGCAACACGATCGCCTGCAGGCCCGGAGTCTCAAGGGCTTCGGTCAGCGCCGCCTCAAGCGCAAGGCGCATGGGTTGATCGAACCCTGCGCCTTTCGGCCCCTCGTCGGCGCCTTCCAGCGTCACCAGCGCCACACCCTCGCGCCGCTGCACGTTCACCCGTCTTGCCATGCCCCCTCCGGCTTTTTGCGCAGGTTACGCGCGCAGACCCGGTCACGGCAAGCGCAACCGGGCCCCAAGCCCACGTCCGAACGGGAAATTGCCGCCGCCTTCAGTGTTTGGCGGCGTGGTCGCGACAGAAGGGGGTGGCGGGCAGAAGATCGAGCCGCTCTTCCGCGATCTGCGCGCCGCAGGTGACGCAATAGCCGTAGTCGCCATCGTGCATCCGTGCCAGAGCCGCGTCGATCATCCGCAACTCGTTGCGGGCAGCGGCGCCCAGATCCTGCAGCACCTCGTCTCCCTCGCGCTCGGTCGCCATCTCGGCCCAATCCTTGGCCTCATGCGTCTCGAACTCGTCCGAGATCTGCGCCATGCGCGTGGTCAGCTGCGCCTTGCGGGACAGAAGCTCCGCCCGCCGGAGTTCGAGGGATTTCATCGCATCCTCCTGTCGTTCCCAAAGACAAGCGCAAAATGTCGGAAAACGCCTTGATGCAGGTCAATCGACCCGGCTCAGAAGCCGGAGCCGATCTTCAGGGGCGGCAAATCCCCGGCCGTGTCGTCGGCGCCGAAGCCGTCCAGCGTCAGGCCGAGAGGGGGCAGATCCCCTCCGGACTCAAAGCCGCCCAGCCCCCCCAGATCACCGCCGTCGAAGCCGCCAAGCCCCCCGAGCCCGCCCAGACCGGAACTGCCCGGTTCCGGGTCATAGGCCGGAGAATCGATGCGGTCGAGCGGTGCGCGCGGGCCGCTAGGCGCAGTCTTCCCGGCGAAGGGACTGGCCCCCGCCTCGAAGGGCGGCGGCACGACGCGGCGGGCTTTCGGCTCGGGCGGGGCCTGCAGATCCACCTCTTCATGTTCGATCAGCCGCACCGCGCGCAGCCCGCGATGTTGCCCCAGTCGCGCCGCAGACAGCTTGCGCCGCCCCACGCCTTCAACGGTCAGGTTTTCCAGCGCGTCCGAGGGGATCGGAATATCCATCCCCGCGCGCAGCCGCATCACCGCCGCCAGCGGCAACGTCACCCGATGCAGCACCGCGTCAAGCTGCGCCGACGCGCTCATGACCGAGGTTTCCAGCCGATGCGCCCACTCTGCCGCCTCGCGGTCGGGGGTGATCGGGCCGGTCTCGGCCAGACCGGGCATGCGGCGCAACGAATGGCCGCGTCCGTTCACCGGCACCGCCCAGACGATCTGGCCCTTGCGCTCGAAGCCCGGACCGAAGCCGACCTCCAGCTGCCAGAGCCGATATCCCATATCTTCCAGCAGAAGGCCCAGCGGGCGCGGATCATCGAGATAAGAGGCATAGCGGAAGCCCCCCGCCCAGACGACGGCCTCGGTCTCGACCAGCGTTTCTTCGATCATGCCCAGCGTCGCATCGATGAAATCGACGACCATCGAGGCATCGATCCGCGTCGGTTTGCGCGGCGGGCCCGGCACCTTGGCCAGATTGCCGGTGGTCTGCACCTCGATCAGCACCGACAGCGTTTCGGGCGGCAGGGCCACGATGCCCATGCTTTCCTCGGGCCCTTCGATGATCGCGATCAGCGAAAACGGATCGATCGCCTCGGGCAGGTCGGCGAGTGTCCGACGCCCCTCGGTCACCTGCATGACCTGGGCGGGCAGCTGGAACATGTCCTGCGCCACTTTCGAGATCGCCTGCACGATCGCCCGTTCGGCCGTGAGCGGAGAACCGTCCGAAGCGGGTCTGCCCGCCTCGGCCTTGCGCCGCATCACTGTCTGAAGCCGTTCTTCCGTCATCCCGTCCCGCCGTTTGCCTGTGCGTCGACGGATAAGGATTCGCAGATCAGGGTTTACAAATGGTTGATATCTGGCCCGGAACTTTACACTTCTTTGCGGTCATTCCCGAGACTTGCCGCAAGACGGACGGGGTCACACCAGTTCACGGACATCACGGCGGCGCAGGGGCAGCGTGACGCGGAAGGCGGCCCCGCCCTGCCCCGGCAGATAATCGATCGAGCCGCCCAGATTTGCCATGATTTCACGGCAGATCGCCAACCCAAGCCCGGCCCCGCCCGCTTTCGAGGTATCGGTGAGGCGGGCGAATTTCTCGAAGATCAACCCCTGCGAGGCCTTCGGAATCCCCGCACCATTGTCACAAAAGTCGATCTGCACCAGCTTTCCACGCTTCTTCACCTCGATGCGCAGAACCGCGCGCTCGGCGGCACAATATTTGCGGGCATTCGAGATCAGATTGATGAACACCTGCACCAGCCGGTCGGTGTCGGTGAACACCGGCATGTGTTCCGAGGGGAAATCGCGGTCGTAGCGGAAATCGCGTTCAGGCCGGGTCGAGGAAGCCGCCTGCACGGCCCGATCGATCAGATCATGCAGGTTCGCCACCGAGATATTCAGCTGCACCTTGCGGTTTTCCAGCACGGCAAGGTCCAGCAGATCATCCAGCAGACGGGTCAGGCGGCGGGCTTCTTCGTGAATGATTTCGGCATATTGCGCCCGCAGCGGCTCGGGCAGGTCGGGCTCCATCAGGATCTCGGAAAACGCCCGGATCGAGGTCATCGGCGTGCGCAGCTCGTGGCTGATCTGGCCAAGGAACGCGTCCTTCTGCACCGAGAGCGCGGTGAGCTTCGCGTTTGCTTCCGAAAGCGCGCGGGCAGTGCGGGCCAGCTCGACCGACTTCGCCTCAAGCTGGGCGGAATATTCCTTGATTTCAGCGGCTTCGTTCGCAACGGCGATCAGATCCTGCACCGAGACCGCGGCACCGCCGGTCAGCTGCGAAATCATCGCATGCGCCGTCGCAGCCCCCACAGAGCCCGCCAGCTGCCGTTCGAGCGCGGCGAGAAACTCCGGCGTCGGATCGGGCAGGAAGCCGCGCTTGCCCTGCGCCGCGGCGGCGCTTTGAAAGAACAGCTGCGCCTCCTCGGCGCCAAGGATACGCTGCGCCATCGACAGCAGATCCTCGGCCTCGGCCTGAGGACGCGACCAGCCCTTGGCGCCCGGACGGCCCTCGAAGACGTTGACGAACGCGACGCCCTGCAGCCGCTCGACCGGGCCGGGGAACGAGAGGATCGAAAAGACGAGGAAAGCCAAGGTGTTGAAGAGCAGGCTCCAGAACAGCGCATGGAGCAGCGGATCAAGCCCCTGAATGCCGAACAGCGCCTGCGGGCGCAGCCAGCTCAGGCCGAAGGGGCCCTCGGCCATCAGATGCGCCGAGATCAGGCCGGACTCGCCCACCGAGGGCAGGAAGAGCGCATAAAGCCAGATCGCAAAGCCGGTGAGCAGGCCGATGGCCGCGCCCAGATGCGTCGCGCCGCGCCAGTAGATGCCGCCGATCAGCGAGGGCAGCACCTGTGCCGCGCCGACAAAGGCGATCAGACCGATCTCGGCCAAAGCCTCGGACCCGCCCGAGAGCTTGTAATAGCCATAGCCCATCGCCAGCACGAGCCCGATCGAAAGGCGGCGCGACATCAGCACGAGGCCGCGGACATCGCCGCGCTCGGCCGGTTCGTCGCGGTAGATCGCAAGCCAGAGCGGCGTGACGATGTGGTTCGACACCATGGTCGAAAGCGCGATGGCGGCGACGATCACCATCGAGGTGGCCGAGGAAAACCCGCCCAGAAAGGCGAGCAGCGCAAGACTGCCGCGGCCTTCGGACAGCGGCAGGGTCAGCACGAAAAGATCGGGATTCGCCCCGGTCTGCGGATGGCCAAGCCCGACGACCGCGATCGGCACGACGAACAGGCTCATCAGCATCAGATAGGCGGGAAAGGCCCAGCTGGCGGTGACCAGATGGCGCTCGTCGGTGTTTTCGACGACCAGCACCTGAAACATCCGCGGCAGGGTCAGCACGGCCGCGGCCGAGACGAAGGTCAGCCCGGCGAAGCGGCCGGGCTTCAGGCTCCATTCGGCGATTTCCGAGGCATCGATGCGGGCCAGGATGTCGGACACGCCCCCCGCCACGCCCCAGACGACCCAGATGCCGACGGCGAGCAGCGCCACCAGCTTCACGATCGCCTCGAGCGCGATGGCGGTGACGACGCCGTGGTGACGCTCGTTCGCATCCAGATTGCGGGTGCCGAAGAGGATGGTGAAGATCGCCAGCCCCCCGGCGATCCAGAGCGCAGTGGCCGATTGGTCGGGCAGCGCCCAGAAGCCGGGGCCTTGCGCGGCAAAGACCCCGAACGACAGCGTGACCGATTGCAGTTGCAGCGCGATATAGGGCGTGGCCGAGGCCACCGACATCAGCGTGACGATCACGCCGAGCAGGTTCGACTTGCCGTAACGGCTTGAAATCAGATCCGCAATCGAGGTGACGCGCTGGGTGCGCCCGATCCGGACGAGCTTGCGCAGCACCCACCACCAGCCGACGAAGACCAGCGTCGGGCCAAGGTAGATCGTCAGGAACTCAAGCCCCGAGCGCGCCGCATAGCCCACCGCGCCGTAAAAGGTCCAAGCGGTGCAATAGATCGAGAGCGACAGCGTGTAGACCCAGGGGCTGTGCAGAAAGCGCAACCGGCCCCGCGCGGCGCGACGCTCGGCCACGAAGGCGACGAGGAACAGCACCATCACATAGACGAGCGAGACGCCCACCAGCACGTTGAAGGGCATGGATCAGCTGTCTCCGGGTTCGGGCGTGCTGCCCTCGGCCTCTTCCTCGGCATCGAGCGCCGGGGCCAGACCACGCGCCAGCGCGGCGGCGGCAAGGATCAGCCCGACCCAGACCGCGAAAAGATAGATCATGCCGCGCGCGGTGTCGGGGATCGGCGTGTCGGCCGGATGCCAGAGCACGGGCAGCAGGATCATCACCAGACCGGCCAGCGGCAGCAGCCGGGCCGCATCCATCATGCGCCTGCGCCGATAGGAGCGACGGGCGAGAAAGAGCGGCGTGCCCGCGCCCGCCATCAGCCCGCCTTGCCCGCGCCCGCCACACCCGCAAGCACCGGGGCGGCGATCGCCTCAAGCGCGGCCAGCACATCGGCATTGGCGAAGGGCTTGGCAAGAAAGGCCGACGCCCCGGCGGCCGCGGCGGCCTCGCGGTCGCGGCCCTGCCCGCGGGCGGTCAGCATCAGCACCGGGGTGGCCCCCAGATCAGCATCAGCGCGCAGCTCGGCCAGGATTTCAAGACCGGAGCGACCGGGCAGCATCAGATCGAGGATGACGGCGGTCGGACGCAGCGCCGCGATACGGGCCAGCGCCGCGATGCCCGAGGCCTCGACGGTCACGTTCCAGCCCGCCCGCGTCAGGATGAACCGGATCGCCTCGGCGATATTCGGCTCGTCCTCGATCAACAGCACATGCTTTTCCGCCATGATCGAACTCCTCCCCCGGTCAATCTATCCACGCTTGTCCCCATGCTGTCAAACCGCGTCACCGCGGCGCGATCAGCGAAGGCTCGCGCCGTCCGGTGCAGTCGCGGCGCGGACAGACCCGGCAGGAGGTGCCGACCGGCCGCGCCGCCTCGGTGCGGGTGGTGGCCGGGGTGACGAGCATCATCGCCTCCATCAGCACCGGAGCGTCGAAGGCGGCGGCAGGCCCTTCGGGCGGGCGCGGCGCGGCGAAGGCCCAGGATTGAAACCGCTGCGGCAGCCGCCCGGCCATGTCGAGGGTCAGGCGCAGCGGCTGCATCGGCCGCGCCAGCGCCTCGTAAAGCGGCCAGAGCGGGCAGCCGGCGGCCGAGCGCGGCAGGGCAAACCCCGGCAGCGGGCGGCGCAAAGTCAGCGTGCCCGAGGCATCGCAGACGACCAGACCAAGCGGCGGCAGGTTGGCCGCGCCCTCGGGCAGCGTCGCCAGACGCCGAAAGACCGCGGCCATCGGCGCGCCGAACCGGGCCGCGAGCCGCCCGGGGTCAAGCCCGGTCTCGGCCAGCGCGGCCAGGAACGGTTTGAGCGGCAGGATGCGGCTGTCGGCCAAAGCGCGGGTCAGATAGCCCAAGGCCAGATCGCGCGCGGCCGAGGCGGCCAGTTCCGGCGCCTGCGCGATCAGATCGGCGGGGGCGGGCGGATCGGGGCGTTCGAATTCTGCCAGATGCCAGCCGCGCGCCGAAAGCCAGGATTCAAGTTGATCGAGTGGTGCGGCAAGGCCCGAATCCGCCGCTTCGATGCCGTCGAGATAGGCGACAAGCCCCTCGGCCGCCGCGCTCAGGCGCAGGCTTTCCGAGGCGATCGAGGACAGGAACCGCGCCTGCCACTCCGGTTCGATATCGGGGGTTTCGACCAGAATCGCCGCGCTCGAGCGCAGCGAGGTCACGGCAGACAGCACTTCGTGCAATTCATCGAGCAGATAGGGATCCTGCCCCATCCGCTCGGAATAGGTCTCGACCACGCGTTCAAGCGCTGCCGCCCGGGCCTGCCGCGCCGCCAGAACCTTCGCCCAGCCGGGAAAGCGGCCGACGAATTCCTCGATCCGGTCCAGCTCGGAGGGGTCGATCAGCGCCCCGCCCCCCGTGGCCTCGGCCCCCGCCGTTTCCACTCCGGCTGCGGCCTCGCGCAGGGCTTCGAACAACGCGCTTTCTGCGCCTTCGGACAGCGCGACCGGCGCGACCCCCAGCGCCTTGGCAAAGGTCTCAAGCAGGGGGTCGGAAACCCGACGACGATTGTGTTCGATCAGATTGAGATAGGCGGCCGAAATGCCGACCGACCGCGCCAGATCTGTCTGACGCAGTTTCAGGGCAAGACGCCGCTCGCGTATCCGCGTGCCCGTCAGAGCAGATCGTGCCATCGCATCCCCATTTGCCGGAGGGAGCCTGCAGCCCCGTCACGAATTTACAAGCAAGTTTCGGGAAGACAAAGCACTTTACTGTCCCAGCCGCGCGGAGCGCCGGGGCTAACAGTCAATCGGCCCGCGGCAGGGGGGGGCGCCCCAGCCCGCGGGCCTGCCCCTGCGCCGTGACAAATCAGCAGGGGTTTTGCACCGTCACACTCGACAGCGTCGACAGATCGGAAACACCGCCTTCGCATTTGCCGGGCGGCTGCGTGCAGCCGGACAGGGCGGCAAGGGCCAGAACGGCCAGAAGCGCAAGCGAAGCCTTGCGGGTGGGTGTGCAGGTCATGTGCGGCCTCCTCCAGAACGCGACCGCCCCGGAAACGTCCGAAGCGATGTGAACTACATAGTTCACAGCATGCGACGACGCCCTGATCTGTGTCAAGCGGACTGAGGATTCAATCGAAGCTGCGGAAATGCGCGCCATAATTCACGGCGCGGCGCGAGCAGAGATCCATCGCATATTGCAGCCAAACCGAGGATTTCTGACCGGAAGATTGCTTGTCGACCGCAAGTTTCGACCGCCCCGCGGCGATAGAGGGCCCCATCTCGGCCTTGATGTCGCGCAGACGCTTGACCCAGAACTGCGCCGCTTCCTCGAAATAGCTGCCCGGGGGCGCGCCGCTGGGCACGATCGACTGTGCCACCGACAGGCAATAGCCCGCCTCGACCCCAAGCGAGGGCGTATCGAAGAGATGCCCCGGAGGTGCGGCAAACTGGGTCTTCCACACCCCCCAGAAGAGACCCGTCACCAGCACCAAAATGGCAAAACCTCCCCCCCAGATGAGCATCGGGGAAAGCTCCTCGTCGGGATTGACGCGCGGCTTTGACTTCTTGTCGGCGGTTGTGGGCATGGCATCCTCCAAGATCAGGATGCCCCGGAATGGTTAAGAAAGCCCAAATACCTGAAAGGAAAGGGGCGGTTGCCCGCCCCCCTACCTCAGTCGAGCGTGTCGAGCACCGATTTGAGCGTGCCGATCAGCTCGTCGATCTGCGCTTTCGAGATGATCAGCGGCGGGCTCATCGCGATGATGTCGCCGGTGGTGCGGATCAGGATACCCTTTTCATAGGCCTTCAGGAAGGCGGTGAAGGCGCGCTTCGTCGGCTCGCCCGCGATCGGCTCCAGCTCAACGGCGCCGATCAGCCCCTCGTTGCGGATGTCGATGACGTGCCGTGTGCCGCGCAGGCTGTGCAGCGCCTCCTGCCAATAGGGGGCAAGCTCGGCGCAGCGCTCGAAGAGCCCCTCTTCCTTGTAGGTTTCCAGCGTCGCGATCCCGGCCGCGGCGGCGATCGGGTTGCCCGAATAGGTATAGCCGTGGAAAAGCTCGATCATGTGCTCGGGGCCCTGCATGAAGGCGTCGTGCACGGCGGCGGTGGTCAGCACCGCGCCCATCGGAATGACGCCGTTCGTCAACCCCTTGGCCGTCGTCATCATGTCGGGCAGCACGCCGTAATGCTGCGCCGCAAAGGCCGAGCCCAGACGCCCGAAGCCGGTGATTACCTCGTCGAAAATCAGGAGGATGCCATGTTTCTTCGTGATCTCGCGCAGGCGTTGCAGATAGCCCTTGGGCGGCAGCAGAACCCCGGTCGAACCCGCCATCGGTTCGACGATGACCGCCGCGATGGTTTCCGCGCCATGCAGCGTGACGATGCGTTCCAGCTCGTCGGCCAGGTTCGCCCCATGTTCGGGCTGGCCTTTGGAAAACGCGTTTTGCGCCGGAAGATGGGTATGCGGCATGTGATCGACGCCGGTCAACAAGCTGCCGAACATCTTGCGGTTGGTGACGATGCCGCCGACCGAGATGCCGCCAAAGTTCACCCCGTGATAGCCGCGCTCGCGGCCGATCAGCCGGGTGCGGGCGCCCTCGCCGCGGGCGCGGTGATAGGCGATGGCCAGCTTCAGCGCGGTCTCGACCGATTCCGAGCCCGAATTGGTGTAGAACACATGTTCCATCCCCTCGGGCGCGATGTCGATGATGCGGTTCGCCAGTTCAAAGGCGGCCGGATGGCCCATCTGGAAGGCGGGCGCATAGTCCAGCTCGGCCGCCTGTTTCGCGATCGCCTCGGAGATTTTCGGACGGCAATGGCCCGCGTTGCAGCACCACAGCCCCGCGGTGCCATCGAGCACCTGACGGCCATCGGCGGTGGTATAATGCATGTCCTTGGCGCCCACGAACATCCGGGGCGCTTTCTTGAACTGCCGGTTCGCCGTGAACGGCATCCAGAAGGCGTTGAGATCATTGGGCGTCTTGCGGTCGAGCGCCATGGAAGTCTCCCTGAAAGGCCGGGTTGGGCCAGATTTTGCGCCCGGATCTCGGGCCGGGTCGTTTGACCGAACGGTCAGCATCAGGCTAACATCGGCGCGGGCGGCGTCAAGCGGCCCGCGCCTGTGTAAAAGGACTGTGACCGCATGCCTTCCGAGCCGATGCCCGCCGAGCCCCCCCCGCGCCCGCTGACCCGGATCCAGAAGCGCAACATCGAAGCGATTCTCGAGGCCGCGCTTGAGGTGTTTTCGGCGCAGGGGTTCCGCGGCGCGACGCTCGATCAGATCGCGACGGCGGCGGGGCTGTCGAAGCCGAACCTGCTGTATTACTTCCCCTCGAAAGAGGCGATCCATCTGGAGCTGCTCAGCTCGCTGCTGGATGACTGGCTGGCGCCGCTGCGCGAGATGCGCGCCGAGGGCGAGCCGCGCGACGAGATCATGCGTTACATGCGCCGCAAGCTGGAGATGAGTCGCGCGATGCCGCGCGAAAGCCGGCTGTTTGCCAATGAAATCCTGCAGGGCGCGCCGCGGATGGGGGGCACGCTGGCGGTGGATCTCAAGGGTCTGGTCGACGAGAAGGCGGAGGTGATCCGCGGCTGGAGCGCCGCGGGCAAGATCGCCCCGGTCGATCCGCACCACCTAATCTTCTCGATCTGGGCGCTGACACAACATTATGCGGATTTCGACGTCCAGGTGCGCGCCATCCTCGGCCCCGGCCACGACCCCTATGCCGAAGCCGAACGTTTCCTTGACACGTTGTTCGACCGGCTGCTGCACCCCTGATCCGATCGTGCGTTAACCCTCTGCTGAAATGCTCTCACTCGGTAACTCTTGAGTAACCTGCCGGGCGCATCATCGAAGTTAGGGGTAAAACCGCGAGGAGAGTGGGGAAATGGACCGCATATCGGGGCTGATGCCCCAAACTGGATGGTCACCTTTGCTGAGCATGGTGCCACAGAAGAAAGCGACGGCGACAACTGTCGAACCGGCAAGCACATCGGCGAATACGAATTCCGGCCTTGGGGCCGAGGTCGGCTCGCAGACGCAAAACGAGCGGGTGGTGCAGTTGCAGGCCCGCAACCGCGATCTGGCGGTGGAAACGGCCGTGCTGGCACAAAGCCGCTCGGCTTCGTCCCCGGACCCGGATGCGCCGACCGGCCCGCCGCCGACCTTCGACGTGACGCCACTCGAGGCGAATGCCGCCGCGCTGATGGCCGTGCCGCCGCAGGAGTCCGAACCGGATCCGCGTGCCGAGATGACCGAACAGGCGTCGCAGCAGGCGGCCGAAGGCGCAAGCGAGGCCGATCCGCAGCCGCAGGTTGCCGCCGAGCTTGAAACCTCTGCACCGGCGCCCAAGGCCGAAGCGAAGCCGGAAGCGGCGCCGCAGCCCGAGGTCAAGGTCGAACGTGCGGTGGCCCATGCGGCCTCGGATTGGCAAGCCACGTCGGACACGACGGCACCGAGTCTCGACGTCGTGCGCTGATTGCGGCCCGGATCCGTCCGGCCTCCTCGCGCGCCCGCGGTCACGCGGGTTGCGACCTTCACGTCTGGCCGCATCAGTGCCTGCCCGCCGATCACCCCGGATCGCGCGGGCTCAGGCTCTGATGCGGCCCGTTTTCATTGTGCAATTCCTGTCAAAACAGCGCCGGGGACCGTTTCCCCTGCGTCATCCGTTCACGCTTTCCTCGCCCGCGCGGCTCGCGTATAAGCGGGGCACATGAACGCGCCCCGAAGCGAATGTCCGGGGCAACCTGAAGAGTCTTTCGAGGACCGCATGACCAAACAATCGCATGAGAACGACGTCGCCTTCATCCAGGCGCTGGCGGAGCTGCTGAACAAGAACGACCTGACCGAAATCGCGGTCGTGCGGGAATATGGCGAAGACGACAGTCTTGAAGTGCGCGTGGTGAAGCAGGCGACCGTCGTTGCCGCCCCCGCCCCGGTCTATGCCGCTCCGGCGATGGCCGCCCCTGTTGCCGCTGCTCCGGTCGCGGCTGCTGCGCCTGCCACCGCGGCGGCCGATGCCGATCCGGCGAACCACCCGGGCGCCGTCACCTCGCCGATGGTCGGCACCGCCTATCTGGCCCCCGAGCCGGGCGCCTCGGCCTTTGTCAAGGTTGGCGACACGGTCAAGGAAGGCCAGACGCTGCTGATCGTCGAAGCCATGAAGACGATGAACCACATTCCGGCGCCGAAGTCGGGCACGGTGAAGCGCATCCTCGTCGACGACGGCTCGCCGGTCGAATACGGCGCGCCCCTGATGATCGTCGAGTGAGGCGCAGATGTTCGACAAGATCCTGATCGCAAACCGGGGCGAGATCGCGCTGCGCGTGATCCGTGCCTGCCGCGAGATGGGGATCGCCTCGGTGGCGGTGCATTCCACCGCCGACGCCGACGCCATGCATGTGCGCATGGCGGATGAAAGCGTCTGCATCGGGCCGAACCCGTCTTCGGAAAGCTACCTCTCCATTCCCGCGATCGTTGCCGCCTGCGAAATCACCGGCGCGCAGGCGATCCACCCGGGCTATGGCTTCCTGTCGGAAAACGCCACCTTCGTGCAGGTGCTCGAAGATCACGGCATCGCCTTCATCGGCCCGAAGGCGGAGCATATCCGCATCATGGGCGACAAGATCACCGCGAAGGACACGGCGAAGAAGCTGGGCATTCCGGTCGTTCCCGGTTCGGACGGCGGCGTTCCCGACTTCGAGGCGGCGAAGAAAGCCGCGGCCGAGATGGGCTATCCGGTGATCATCAAGGCCACCGCTGGCGGCGGTGGTCGCGGCATGAAAGTGGCGCAGTCGGAAGCCGAACTCGAAATCGCCTTCCGCACCGCGCGCAGCGAAGCCAAGGCCGCGTTCGGCAATGACGAAGTCTACATGGAGAAATATCTCCAGCGGCCGCGTCACATCGAGGTGCAGGTCTTCGGCGACGGCCGTGGCCGCGCGGTGCATCTGGGCGAGCGGGATTGCTCGCTGCAGCGCCGCCACCAGAAGGTCTTCGAGGAGGCCCCCGGCCCCTGCATCACCCCCGAGCAGCGCGCCCGCATCGGCGGCATCTGCGCCAAGGCGATGGGCGAGTTGGGCTATTCCGGCGCGGGCACGATCGAATTCCTGTATGAAGACGGCGAATTCTACTTCATCGAGATGAACACCCGCCTGCAGGTGGAACATCCGGTGACCGAAGGCATCTTCGGCGTCGACCTCGTGCGCGAACAGATCCGTGTCGCCGCAGGCGAAGAGATGGAGTTCACGCAGGAAAACCTGCAGATCCGCGGTCATGCGATCGAGGTGCGGATCAACGCCGAACGGCTGCCGAACTTCGCCCCCTGCCCCGGCAAGATCACACAATACCACGCCCCGGGCGGGCTGGGGGTGCGGATCGACTCGGCGCTTTACGACGGCTACAAGATCCCGCCCTATTACGACAGCCTGATCGGCAAGCTGATCGTGCACGGGCGCGACCGCAACGAGGCGCTGGCGCGTCTGAACCGGGCGCTTGGCGAACTCATCGTCGATGGCGTCGACACCACGATCCCCCTGTTCCGGCAATTGCTGGAAGAGCCCGACATCCTGCGCGGCGATTACTCGATCCACTGGCTCGAGAAATGGCTCGCAAAGACCTACGGTTGACCGAAACGCCCCCGCAAGGGGGCGTTTTCGTTTCAGGCCTTCGGACGCAACAGACAGGTGGCGCGGCGCTTGCCGGTGGGGCGGAAGTAATCCGCGACGAAGCGGCGCTTGTTCGGCCGCACATCGGACCAGTCCACCCACTCGGTCGTATAGCCCAGCACATCGACCATCGCCTCGAGCGCACCAAGGCTCGGGATGCCGATCAGCGCCTTTTCCTGCCCCTCGACCTGCGCCAGCGCGTTCAGATCCTTGCTCGGATCCTCGCGCACGAGGTCGATCACCTGCCCCGGCCGCTGCGAAAACTCACTGTCGAGCAGCACCAGCCGCGGCTTGAACCGGGTCACCAGTTGCAGAAGCCGGAAGTGATCCATGATGTGATAGAAGATGCCGAGCACGCCGATCACGTCATACTGCGCGCCCGCCGCCAGATCGGCCTCCATCCCCGCGAAGATGTCATCGCAGCGCAGATGGACGCGCGCGGCAGCCGCGTCTTGCGGGAATTCGCTGAACCGATCGATCAAATGCTGACGGCCCTCGATCCCCATCACCTCGCGCGCACCCGCCGCCGCAAAGGCATAGGCCCAGCGTCCGTCATGCGCCGCAAGGTCCAGCACACGGGCCCCGGCCAGATCCGCCGCGATCGGCTCGATCAGCTTGCGATGGCGCTGATTGAGCCGCCCGATCGCGTAATCGTCGCTGGAATACCGTGCGACAGATCGCAAAAAATCGAAAAATCCCATGGCATTGCCGCATATTCATGTCAAACTCCGACCAGCTTAGGGTTCGGGATCACGGTTGGCAACAAATGACGGCGGGGCTCAGTCCGGAATTACTGCTTTCGGCCTATGCGCAAGGCATCTTCCCCATGGCCAGCGCGCGCGAGGCAACCGAGTTGCATTGGTTCGAGCCGCGGCTGCGCGGCATCATCCCCTTGGACGGCTTTCACATCTCGCGCTCGCTCGCCCGGGTGATCGGCCGCGAGACCTACAGCATCCGCACCAACACCGCCTTTCGCGCCGTGGTCGAGGGCTGTGCGGATCGCCCAGAAACCTGGATCAACAACGCGCTGTTCCGCCTTTACGATGCGCTGCACGCGCTTGGCGCCGCCCATGCGGTCGAGATCTGGCAGGGCGAGGATCTGGTGGGCGGCATCTTCGGCGTGACGCTGGGGGGCGCGTTCTTCGGCGAGAGCATGTTCTCGCGCGCGCCAAATGCGTCGAAAGTGGCGATGGCCTATACGGTCGACCGGCTGATCCGGGGCGGCTTCAGCCTGTTCGACACGCAATATCTGACGCCGCATCTGCAGAGCTTGGGCGGGATCGAGATCCCCCGGCTCGACTATCGCAAGCGGCTGCGGCGCGCATTGGGACAACAGGCGGAGTTCACCGCGCCGCCGCCCGCGACGGCTCAGTCGATCTTGCAGCGCAGGACCCAGACGTCGTAACGCTGATGGTCGAGCGCCGAAAGCGCCGGGTTCTGCGCGATCATCCAGCCGCGGAAGACCTCGCGCCCCTGCGCCGTGTCGGTGATTTCGAGAAAGGCATAGGCGTTCGAGGCCGGGTCATCGGCCGGATAGCGGCAATCCGTCAAACGCACCGAAAGCGAGCCATAGGTGACGCTCTCGCCCACCGAAAGCGTCAGATCGCTGGCCGCCCCCGCGATCTTGTCGAGGCCGCGCAGAGTGGCCCCCGGAGCCTCGGCCAGCCCCTCGGGTGCGTCCTGCGCAGTCGCGGCACCGGCCGTCAGCAGCACCGCGACCAGAGCCGCGCGAATCATGGCGCTTTTCCGTCGGTGGACGACTTGTCGCCATCCTTGGCGCCGGCGAATTTCATCATCAGACCCAACGCCGAAACGGCGCCCTGCGTGTCGACGATTTCCTCGCCTGGCCCCAGATTGACCGGGCTGCCGCCCGGCAGGATCTCGACGAAGGCGCCGCCGAGAAGCCCCTCGGTCGCGACGATGATCTGGCTGTCATCGGGGATATCGACGCCCGATTTCAGCGACACCGTGGTATCGGCGAAGAAGGTCTGCGGGTTCAACGCAATATCGGTGACCGTGCCGACTTTGACCCCGGCCATCCGGACGTCGGTGCCGACGCTGATCCCCTCGACCGATCGGAACGAGGCCTTCAGCGGATAGCCACTGCTGGCGGCGCCAAAGCTGTGCCCCTGCCCCGCCCAAAGAAAAAACCCCACCGCGACGGCCAGAACGGCCGCCCCGGTAAGCACTTCGACTCGATTTTCGCTCATGTTTCCCAGCCGGTTGCGCGGAAGGACAGGGTTTGGGCCACCGGCTTACTCCGGCTGCCATGCCTCGTAATCGGTGCGGGCCACGGGTTCGGCCCGACGCAGCGAGCCCGGCGGAACGAAGGCCGTGGCGAGACCGGTCTGATTCTGCTGATGCGGCAGTTCCCAGGGCTTGTGATCCAGCGGCGCCTTGGTCGGCGGCTCGTTCCAGGTGAAATGGATCCAGCCATGCCAATCGGGCGGAATGCGGCTGGCCTGAACTTCGCCGTTGTAGATCACCCAGCGGCGTTTGCCATCCTTGCTCTGGTAGTAGCAATTGCCCTCGGCGTCCTCGCCGACCTTCACCCCGTGACGCGCGGTAAAGATCTGGGTGCCGAGAGTCTGGCCGTTCCACCACGTCAGCAGGCGCAGCAGGAATTTCATATCTCACCTCCGCATCTTTGGCCCCGTTATAGCGGCGGGGCCGCCAAGGTCCAGTGTTTTGCGGACCCATTCAGCACAAAGGGCGGGTTTCCCCGCCCCTTCCGTTTCACGACGACCGGGGCTCAGCCAGCGGTCTTGGGTTCTTTCTTGCCCGAGGTCTCGGCGTAGATCAGCAAGGGTTTGGCGCCATTGGCCATTTCCACCGCTTCATCGTTCACCACGACTTCGCGCACGCCTTCCATGCCCGGCAGTTCGAACATCGTGTCGAGCAGGATGTCCTCCATGATCGAGCGCAGACCGCGCGCGCCCGTCTTGCGCTTGATGGCGCGAGCGGCGATCGCCTTCATCGCATCGGGGGTGAAGGTCAGCTTCACGCCCTCGATCTCGAAAAGACGCTGGTATTGCTTGACCAGAGCGTTCTTCGGCTCGGTCAGGATCGTCACCAGAGCGGCCTCGTCGAGGTCTTCGAGCGTCGCGATCACCGGCAGACGGCCGACGAATTCCGGGATCAGACCGAATTTCAGCAGATCTTCCGGCTCGAGTTCCTTGAACAGCTCGCCCGCGCCCCGCGATTCCGGGTCCTTCACATCGGCGCCAAAGCCGATCGCCGAGCCCTTGCCGCGCTGTGCGATGATTCGGTCGAGACCCGCGAAAGCACCACCACAGATAAACAGGATGTTCGTCGTATCCACCTGCAGGAATTCCTGCTGCGGATGCTTGCGCCCGCCCTGCGGCGGCACCGAGGCGACGGTGCCTTCCATGATCTTCAGCAGCGCCTGCTGCACGCCCTCGCCCGAGACGTCGCGGGTGATCGAGGGGTTGTCCGACTTGCGGGTGATCTTGTCGACTTCGTCGATGTAGACGATGCCGCGCTGCGCCCGCTCGACGTTGTATTCGCTGGCCTGAAGCAGTTTCAGGATGATGTTTTCCACGTCCTCGCCGACGTAACCGGCTTCGGTCAGCGTCGTCGCATCGGCCATGGTGAAGGGCACATCGAGGATGCGCGCCAGCGTCTGCGCAAGCAGGGTCTTGCCGCAGCCGGTCGGCCCGATCAGCAGAATGTTCGACTTCGCCAGCTCGACATCTTGTTTCGAGCCGTGGTTCAGACGCTTGTAATGGTTGTGCACCGCGACCGAAAGCACGCGTTTCGCATGCATCTGCCCGATCACGTAATCGTCCAGCACCTTGCAGATGTCGCGCGGCGTCGGCACGCCATCCGTCGCCTTGAGACCGGTGGTCTTGGTCTCCTCGCGGATGATGTCCATGCACAACTCGACGCATTCATCACAGATGAACACGGTCGGACCCGCGATCAGCTTGCGCACCTCGTGCTGGCTCTTGCCGCAGAACGAACAGTAAAGGGTGTTCTTGCTGTCGGAGCCGGAATTGTTCGCCATCGTCATCCTCGAATGGCCCGACCCGGGCCTTTGGGGGCTGTCCTGGAGCGAAGTCTAGGGCAGCACCACGTTCTTCTCAATCGCAAATTCCCCGCTCCGGTTAAGAGCGGTCATCGATTCGTCATTTTCCGCCGTCAAGGCTCGGCCGCGCCGACAGGATCTCGTCAAGATGACCCCATTCCAGCGCCTCTTCGGGCGACATGAAGCGGTCACGCTCAAGCGCCTCGGCCACTTCCTCGATCGACCGGCCGGTGTGGCGGACGTAGATCTCGTAAAGGCGCTGCCGGATCTTTTCGGTCTCGCGGGCGTGGATCATGATGTCCGTCGCCTGCCCCTGGAACCCGCCCGAGGGCTGGTGCACCATGATGCGCGAGTTCGGCAGGGAGAAGCGCATGCCCTTTTCGCCCGCGCAGGCGATGACCGAGCCCATCGAGGCCGCCTGCCCGATGACCAGCGTCGAGACCTTCGGACGGATGTATTGCATGGTGTCATAGATCGCCAGACCCGAGGTGACAACACCGCCGGGGCTGTTGATATACATGGAAATTTCCTTCGAGGGGTTCTCGGCCTCGAGGAACAGCAGCTGGGCGCAGATCAGGCTCGACATGCCGTCATGGAACGGCCCGGCAAGGAAGATGATGCGCTCCTTGAGCAGCCGGGAATAGATGTCATAGGCCCGCTCGCCGCGCGAGGTCTGCTCGACCACCATCGGCACCAGCGTGTTCATGTAAAGGTCGACCGGGTCTTTCATTCGCTGCCTTTCCTCGTGATATCCGCCAAGCCTTAGCGCGCGTTGCTTAATCAAGTCTTAGTGTCGCAAGTCCCCCCCTGCAAGGGCAGCGACCCAAAAGAGAGGTGTTGGAATGATTCTTGGCGATTAATCGGGCGGAAAGAGTTGAGCGCTAGGCTGTGCGACAAATGTTCTCGGGGAAATCGCCCCAGCTACTGGAGCCTGCTCATGACCTTTCGCGCCGCGACGCTTCTCCTCGCGCTTCTTGCCCTGCCCGTACAGGCCGAGGATGTTCCCCAGCAAGTAAAGGGAATCGTTGAAAAAGACCTGCGCGCCTGGGCGGCCGACCCGGCGCTGGTCGCCGCGATCATTGCCGCGAACGAGGCACATGCGCCGCTGAGCCAGCCGCAGATCGACTCGCTCGATGCCGCATGGCGCGCGGAACTCGATGCCTCCAGCCGCCCGACGATCGACCCGATCCTTGCGTCGCCGGAATCGCAAACGCTCAAGGCCAAGATCGAAGCCAGCGGCGGCCGGTTCACCGAGGCCTTCGTGACCGACAACCGCGGGCTGAACGTGGCGCAGGCCGGGCCGACCTCGGATTACTGGCAGGGCGATGAAGCCAAGTTCCAGGAAACCTACCCGAAAGGCGCCGATGCCGTCTATGTGAGCGAGGTCGAATTCGATGAATCCTCGCAAAGCTATTCGGTGCAGGCCTCCTTCACCGTCAACGACCCGGCCACGAAATCCCCGATCGGGATGATGACGGTCGGTCTCAATGCCGAACTGATCCAGTGATCCGAGGCCCAAGATGAGCGCCAAAACATCCGCTTCCGTCAGCTTTTTCCATTCGAGTTTCTTCCGCGCAGCCATGATGGTGGCGCTTTCCACCTCGTTGCTCGTCGCGGCGATGAGCTGGTTGAACCTGCGCTCGACCTCCGACATCGCCCTGCAGCAACTGAAGAATCAGGCTGACGGAACGAGTGAGATCGTCGGCGCTCAATTGATCGGACCGATGCGCTTTTCCGACCGCGTACAGCTTGAAAAAGTCTTCAAGGATCTGGTCGACAATCCAACCAACCCCGCCAATGGCGTGATCGCCGTCGACGCGAACGGCGAGATGATAGGCACCTACACGAAGCCCGGCGTCGATACGGAAGCGATGAAAACGCTTGCGAAGGAAGCCCTTGCCGCAGGCAAGGAAATGCATACCGACAATGACCTGACGCTCGCGCATCTTGTGCGTAGCCCGAATGGAAATGCCGTGCTGGGCGCCTTCGTGACGACCTGGTCCGATATTGGGGTCAATGAGGACATTTGGTCCGCGCAGCGCACCTCGATCATGATTGCTGCGGCAATGCTGCTGACCGCCTTGCTCGGCACGTCGCTAGCTCTGCGCGGCATGATTTCGCTTCGGCTGGGGCGCATCAGCACGGCCATGTCCTCGGTCGCGGGCGGTGCCCTCGACACCTCTGTCCCCTACACGGACAAAAAGGACGAGATCGGCCATATCGCGAAATCACTCGAAGCCTTCCGTCAGTCTCTGCAGGAGGCCGAAGAAACAAACCGCCAGGCTCTGATCCGCGGGACGGCGCTGTCGGCTACCTCGACCGCGATCATGCTGACCAACACGGAGCATGAGATCACCTGGGTGAACGACGCGATGGTCAAGCTGATGCGCGTGCATGCGGCGGCGATCCGTGCCCGCAACCCGGATTTCGACCCGGAAAACATGATCGGATATCGGGCGGATCGGATTGTGGATGGCGGAACGCAGATTGCGGGCGAGATGGATACGGGCGCGCGCAACGCCCTGCGTATCGAGCAGGATCTGGCATCCGGAACATTGGTCGTGGAAGCCAATCCGGTCATGACCGCCAATGGAACCAAGATCGGTCACGTCGCGGAATGGCACGACATCACCGAAGTGCGACGGAACCATGCGATCACCGAGGCGATCGACGCAACTCAACTTCGGGTCGAATTCACCCCCGACGGCCGGATGAGTGCCGCCAACGTTGCGATGTGCGTGATTTCCCAACGCGACGAGTCGCAATTGCTCGGCACCGACTTTTCGCGTCAGGTGCGTGTCGCGGCGACGGGCGAGATGGCCTTCGATGTCATCAAGCGGGGCGAGAGCGTGATTGGTCGGATCATTCTGTCTCTCGACGGGCAGGAGCTGCTGCTGAACGGCGCAATGACCCCGGTGCGGGACCGCGAAGGCAACATCCGACGTGTGGTCACCATCGGGACAGACATGTCGGACATCGAGGCCCGCGAGATGCGTGCTCAGGTCGAACGGGAACGGAACGCGGCTGAACAGCGCCAGGTCGTCGAACAGCTGCGCGATGCCCTGCGTCATCTCGCTGAGGGTGATCTCACGCAATCGATCCGTACCCCCTTCCCGGGCGAGTACGAAACCCTGCGCGTCGACTACAACGAAGCCACCTCGAAACTTCGCGATGCCATGCTGCTCGTACTCGAAAATTCGAGCCTGATCCGCACCGAATCGGGCGGGATTTCGCGCGCGGCCGAAGATTTGTCGCGGCGCACGGAACAACAGGCCGCCACGCTCGAAGAAACCGCCGCAGCTCTGAACGAGCTCACGGCGTCGGTGAAATCGGCTGCAGACCGGACTCTCAAGGCCAATGACATGGTGGCTCTGGCACGTCGCAATACCGAGTCGAGCGGTCTGGTCGTGCGCGAGGCCGTGCAGGCGATGGGAGAGATTTCCGAAAGTTCCAACAAGATTTCGCGCATCACTTCGGTGATCGAGGAAATCTCCTTCCAGACGAACCTTCTCGCGCTGAACGCAGGGGTCGAGGCCGCCCGTGCAGGTGAGGCCGGTCGCGGTTTTGCCGTCGTCGCTTCCGAAGTGCGCGCCCTGGCGCAGCGATCCTCGGAAGCGGCACGCGAAATCGCCGGTCTGATCTCGGATTCGGCCGGTCAGGTGAAACGCGGCGTCGAACTCGTCGGACAGGCGGGCAGCGCGCTCGACGGCATCCAGAGCTCGGTGGCGGAAATCGTCACCTTCATGTCGGACATCACAGCCTCGACCACCGAGCAATCGGCCGGCCTGAGCGAAGTGAACACCGCAATCCTGCAACTCGATCAGGTTACGCAGCACAACGCCGCAATGTTCGAGGAAACCTCGGCTGCAAGCCAATCGCTCGCCCGCGAGGCCGATGGGCTGAACGATACGATGAGCCGCTTCCGCCTTGGCACGCAAAACGTGACGACAGCTCCGGCAAGCAACTTCCGCTCGACCCGTCCGGCGGCAGCTGCACCGGTGACGCTCCCGCCGGTCGAAACGCCCGCCCCTGCCGCGGCCCGCGCCACACCTGCCCCAGCTGCGCGCGCCAGCGCCCGGGCTTCGAATCTGGCCGTCAAACAAGCTCCGGCCGAGGACAATTGGGAAGACTTCTGATCCGGCTCAACTGCCGCGATAGGTTGAATAGCCGAAAGGCGATAAAAGCAGGGGCACATGATAATGTGCCCCTGCATCATTCATTCCGAAGCGGATCGGAATTTCTTCCAGAAACAGGGGCTCCGCCGCAACTTGCCCGCTTTGTCGCAAATAATCGCCCACTTGGAAGACCAGTTCGTAATGACCCGTCGCAAACTCCGCGGCCGCTAGGATCGGCGCATCGGTCCGACCATCCGCATTGGTGCGGCTTCGTGCCACCGGGTGAGACCCCGTGGCATCAATGCGGTTCAAAACGATCTCGATGCCCTCCGCCGGGCAGCCCCGCGCGATATCAAGCACATGGGTTGTCAAATATCCGGCCATCGCAGTCCTCTTTGAGTCGTCTCTCCCTCGCCGCAATGTCGCACGGCAAGTTGCGAAACGGATGATTTCCTTTTCGAAAAAAACCTGAAACTCTCCTCCATGCAATCCCCCTGCAGCCGGACCGGAGGCAAAGATGACCCGATATCCCAGAGACATGCGCGGATATGGCGGCTTCCCGCCCGATGCGCGCTGGCCCGGGGGGGCCCGGGTCGCGATTTCTCTGGTGTTGAACTATGAAGAGGGCGGCGAGAACTGCATCCTGCATGGAGACGCAGCCTCGGAGGCCTTCCTGTCCGACATCGCGGGGGCGGCCCAATGGCCCGGCCAGCGCCACTGGAACATGGAATCGATCTACGAATACGGCGCCCGCGCCGGATTCTGGCGGCTGCATCGGCTCTTCACCCAGATGGACCTGCCGATCACGATCTACGGCGTCGCCACCGCGCTGGCGCGCAGCCCGGAGCAGGTGGCCGCAATGAAGGCCGCAGGTTGGGAAATCGCCAGCCACGGGTTGAAATGGGTCGAGCATCGCGACATGCCCGAAGACGAGGAACGCCGGCAAATTGCCGAGGCGATCCGGCTGCATGCCGAGGTCGTGGGCGAACGACCGCGCGGCTGGTACACCGGGCGCTGTTCTGCCAACACCGTCCGGCTGACTGCGGAAGAGGGTGGCTTCGACTGGATTTCAGATACTTACGACGACGACCTGCCCTATTGGCGGCGGATCGGCAGCCGCGATCAGCTGATCATCCCCTACACGCTCGAAGCCAATGACATGCGCTTTGCCACCGCGCCGGGCTATATCGAGGGCGAGCAGTTCTTCACTTATCTGAAGGACAGCTTCGACACGCTTTATGCCGAGGGCGCTGCGGGGGCGGCGAAAATGTTCTCGATCGGCTTGCATTGCCGCCTGATCGGGCGCCCCGGCAAGATCGCGGGGCTGAAGCGGTTTCTGGACTATGCCCGCAGTCACGAAGGCGTCTGGTTTGCCACCCGGGGCCAGATCGCGGCGCATTGGGCCGCGACGCATCCGCCGCAAGACTTTGATCGCCCAAGCGAAATGACGCAAAGCGACTTCGTCGCCGCATTCGGCGCGATCTACGAGCACAGCCCCTGGATCGCCGAAAAGGCCCATGGGCTGGAGCTTGGCCCCGCGCATGACTGCGCCGAAGGCATCGCCAGCGTTCTGGCCAGGGTGTTCCGCTCCGCCTCGGAGACGCAGCGGCTGCGCGTGCTCAAGGCCCATCCCGATCTGGCGGGCAAACTGGCGCGGGCCAAGCGGTTGACGGCGGAGAGCACGGCCGAACAGGCCTCGGCCGGACTTGACGCGCTCACCGATGCCGAACGGGTCGCTTTCGAGGAGCTCAACCACGATTACACCGAAAAATTCGGCTTTCCCTTCATCATCGCGGTGAAGGACCACACGAAACTCGCGATCCTCGAGGCCTTCCGCCGCCGGATCGCCAACGACCGCGCCACCGAATTCGCCGAGGCCTGCCATCAGGTCGAACGCATCGCCTGGCACCGACTGAAGGACCTTCTGCCATGACCGGCTATTACACCCCGACCGGCGGTCTGCCGCCGCAAACCGCGCTGATGACCGGGCGCGCGATCTTCACCGAAGCCTATGCGGTGATCCCGAAGGGCTGCTTTTCCGACATCGTGACCAGCTTCCTGCCGGGCTGGACGAACACCCGGATGTGGCTCATCGCCCGGCCGATGAGCGGCTTTTCCGAGACCTTCAGCCAATATGTGATGGAGGTCGGCGCCGATGGCGGTTCGGACATGCCCGATCCGGAGGCCGGGGCCGAGCATGTGCTCTTCGTCACCGAAGGCGCAATGTGGCTTTCGCTTGATGGTCAGGAACATGAGTTGGCGGCGGGCGGTTATGCTTATATTCCAGCGGGTTGCAGCTGGGCGGTGAAGAACGGCGCCGATGATCCTTTGCGCTTTCACTGGATCCGCAAGCTCTACGAGGCGGCGCCGGGAGTGGCAAAACCCGCGGCCTTCGTGACGAACGAGCGCGAGATCAAGCCCGTCGCCATGCCCGACACCCAGGGCCGCTGGGCCACCACGCGCTTTGTCGATCCGACCGATCTGCGGCACGACATGCACGTCAACATCGTCACCTTCCAACCCGGCGGGCTGATCCCGTTCGAAGAGACGCATGTGATGGAACACGGGCTTTACGTGCTCGAGGGCAAGGCGGTCTACAAGCTGAACCGCGACTGGGTCGAGGTCGAGGCGGGCGACTTCATGTGGCTGCGCGCCTATTGCCCGCAGGCCTGCTACGCCGCGGGACCGGGGCCGTTCCGCTATCTGCTTTACAAGGATGTCAACCGCCACGCCCGGCTGCGCGGCGTGCTGGGTCGCTAAAGGATCAGGAAAGCCCGGAAGTCGTTGACATTCGTCAGCGTCGGTCCGGGCTTCACCTGCGCATCGAGCGCCGCAAAGAAGCTGTGCGCATCATGCCCGGCCAAGGCCTGCGCCGGATCAAGCCCAGCGGCCCGCGCCTGCGCGAGACTTTCGGGGCCGATCAGCGCCCCGGCCACTTCGGCCGCACCATCGACGCCATCCGTGTCCGCCGCCAAGGCCCAGATCCCCGGGGCACCGTCGAGCGTGTTGAGCGCGGATAGCAGAAATTCAACATTCGGGCCGCCCAAACCGGGGTTTTCCGGCAGAGAAACTGTACATTCGCCACCTGAGAGCAAAACCAGCGGCGAGTCCCCCGGCAAGCGGGCGCTCGCATAGGTCATCGCCATCCGCGCCAGCTGCGCGCCAAGCTCTGCCGCCTCGCCTTCCAGCGCATCGCCCAGACTGCGCACCGCGCAGCCCTTTCCGCGTGCGAGCGACGCCGCCGCTTCCAGCGATTGCGCGGGCGCGGCGACAATGATCGTTTCGCAACGCGACAGCGCCTGCGCCCCCGGCGCGAGCACGCCCGATCCCGCCAGCAGATGGCGCCGCACCGCCGCGGGCACGGCAATCGCATGATCTTCCAGCACTTTCAGCGCCTCGGCCGCGGTGCTCGTATCGCCCACCGTCGGACCCGAGGCGATGAAGGCCGGATCGTCCCCCGGCACATCGGAAATCAGCAAGGCCCGCATCCGCGCCGGATAGGCCGCCGCCGCCAGTTGCCCGCCCTTCACCGCGCTCAGATGCTTGCGCACAGTGTTGATCCGCTCGATCGGCGCGCCGGAGGCCAGAAGCGCCGCCGTCACCGCCTGCTTGTCCGCCAAAGTCAGCCCCTCGGCCGGAGCGCACAGCAGCGCAGAGCCCCCGCCCGAGATCAGGGCCAGCACCAGATCCTCGGGGCCAAGCCCGCGCAAGAGATCCAGCATCCGCCGGGTCGCCGCCACCCCCGCCGCATCGGGAACCGGATGGGCGGCCTCGACGATCTCGATGCCCTGACAGGGGCGCGCATAGCCGTAACGGGTGATCACCAGCCCGTCGCAGGGGCCCCAGACGTGCTCGACCGCCTCGGCCATCCGCGCCGAGGCCTTGCCCGCGCCGACAACCACCACCCGTCCGGGCGGCCGCGGGCCAAGCACTTCAGGCAGAACCAGCATCGGGTCTGCTGCTGCTACGGCCGTTTCGAAAAGTCTGTTCAACAGGTCAGTTGGGATCAGGGAAGCCACGTATCATAATCCGAAACCAGCAAATGCAGCGGGTCCTCGTCCTCTTCGATATCCGCGAAGCGTCCGATTGGCTCGCGGAAGATGTTGTCGGTGCGGTCGTCGTTTACCGTGGAAACCTCGCCGATCAATACATCTCCCCCTTCCCCCCAGAAGGCATGCCAGTTGCCCGGCATCAGGGTCACGCTTTCCCCGGGCGCAAGCCGCAGGATACCGCCCGCAGGCAGGCATTTCGTCACCCCGTCCGAGGCGACGACGACGGGCGCGGTGGGGTCGATCGCCCCGGCCGCGTCCGAACTGAACATTTCGATCGCGAGCGTGGCCCCGCCGCGATTGATGATATCTTCCGCCTTGACGATGTGGCGGTGCATCGGGGAAAGCTGATTTTCCCGCGAAATCATGATCTTCTCGGCATAGCACATGCCGCCACCCCGGGCGAGATCGGCCGCCCGGCCATTGCGGGTGGTGAAAAGAAAGAGGCCCAGCCGGGCAAAATCGCCCTGTCCGTAATCGGTGATGTCCCAGCCCAGACGCGCCGAGACGATGCCCTCGATCTCCCCCCGCCGCGCCTGCATCTCGCGCGGGGACCAATAGGCGAAGGGGGGCAGGATATGGCCGAACGCGCGGATGAAGGCATCGGAATGCCGCAAGATGGAGTTGATCTCGGATCGCTTCATGGCCGCACCTCTCAGACAAGGTTTGCGCAAGCTCCGATCACGCGCAAGTGAAAAGCGGGGGGAAGTCTCCCCCGCTTCGCAATCATGGCAAACGCGCTACTTGCGGGTGATGCGACCGTCGAGCGCCGCCGCATAGGGTGCGTGCGTGGCGAGATATTCAGCGGTCACATCGGCCAGATCGGGACCGAAATCATAGGCGTTCAGCCCCTCGGTCGCGAACATTCTGTAGCCGTCGCCCCCGCCGCGCACGAAGTTGTTCGTCACCACGCCATAGGTCGCGCCGGGATCGAGCGGCTTCCACCCGACCGAGGTCGCCACCTGCACGTCGCTCACCCGCGACCCGGCGGGTTTCGCCGGATCGAACGTGTATTTCAGCCCCGCCACCTGCGGAAAACGGCCCTCGCCCTCTTCGACCGCGCTGACCCCGTTTTCCAGCGCGGCCAGAATCGTCGCCCCCTTCGCCTCGAAGGTCGAGAGCGTGTTCTGGAACGGCAGCACCGTCAGCACCTCGCCCATCGTCACCGGCCCGGCATCGATCGAGGCGCGCAAACCGCCGCCATTGGCGATCGCAATGCTGATGCCCTGATCCTTGACCCGGTCGAGCATCGCCTCGGCCACCAGATTGCCCATCGCGCATTCCATCTGCCGGCAATGATCGCGCGACCCGTCGATCTCGGTCGTACTCTCTGCCACCACCTTGTCGCGGATCGCCTGCAGCGGCTTGGCCAGCTCCGCCACCCGCGCCGCCATCGTCGCATCGGGCGTCACCGAGGCATCGAGCAGGATCGGCTCGCCGCCCGCCGATTTCAGATTGCCCGCATCGTCGAAGGTCAGCACCAGATGACCGAGGTATTTCGAATAGGCATAGGCCGAGACCACCGGCACCTTGCCCACCATCGTCGGATAGCTGGCGCCATCCTTGCCGAACAGCGTGTGCGAATGCCCGCCCACCACCGCGTCGATCCCGGGCACGGCCGCGGCAATCTGTTGATCCTTGACGAAGCCGGTGTGCGGGATCGCGATGATCTTCGTCACGCCCTGCGCGGTCAGCGCGGCCACATCGGCCTTCAGGCTTTCGATCTCGTCTTGAAAGGTGATGTCGGGCCCGGGCGAGGACGTTTCCACCGTATCAGTGGCCAAGGCCGACACCAGACCGATCTTCTGGTCGCCCACCTCCAGCACGACGGTATCGGCGATCTTGTCTTTTAGCAACGAACGGCTCAAATCCAGATTGCCGGAAAGCACAGGAAATTTCACTTTTTCAACAAAGGCCGCCAACCCCTCGGGGCCATCGTCGAATTCGTGATTGCCCACCGCCATCGCATCATAGCCGATCGCCGTCATGAACTCGGCCGTGTCCGTGCCCTTGTAGGTGGTGTAGAAAAGCGAGCCCTGAAACTGGTCCCCTGCATCCAGAACGACCACGTTCTGGCCCGCCAGTTCCGTCCGCAGCGCCGCCACCTTGGCTGCAACCCGCGCGATGCCGCCAAAGCATTTCGCCTCGGCCGCATCTTTTTCGGAACAGGTGCTGTCGTATTTGTTGACCTGTTCGATGCGCGAATGCAGATCGTTCGTGTGCAGGATGTGCAACGTGTAATCGGCCTGCGCGGCCCCGGCGCTCAGCGCCAATGCGGCGGTCGACAGAAGAAAGCGGACGGACATTCGATCCTCCTCGGTTGGGAATGGGGCCAGAGTGACGCGAGCAGGGCCGCGCTGTCAAAACCGGATTTGCCCTGCATCGCGCTGCGCCGTGACGCGCCGATGACGAAAGCCCGCAGCCGGGGATTGACCATTTTCCGGGCAGCGGGCATGACTGAGCCATGCTGATCTACAAGATCTTCCGCCGCCCCGAATGGGATGCGCTCTGTGCCGCGGGTGACACCGCGGGGGCCCCCATCGATCTGGCCGATGGCTACATCCACTTTTCCACTGCGGCGCAGGTCGTCGAGACGGCGGCGAAACACTTCGCCACCGAAAGCGATCTGGTGCTGGTGGCCGTGGCGGTCGAGCCGCTGGGCGCCGATCTGAAATGGGAAGTGTCGCGTGGTGGAGCGCTTTTCCCCCATCTTTACCGCCGCTTGCGCCGGGGCGATGTGGTCTGGGACACCGCGCTGCCGCTTGGCCTTTGCGGCCATATCTTCCCCGAGGCGCTGTTATGATGAACATCACTGAACGGCTAGGGCTGAAGCTCCTGCACGGATTCGACCCGGAAACCGCGCATGGTCTGGCGCTGAAGGCACTGCAGATGGGGCTGGTGCCTGGCTGTGGCCCGGTCACCGGGGCGCGTCTGAGCACGACGATTGCCGGGCTTGCGCTGCCGAATCCGGTGGGGCTGGCGGCGGGCTTCGACAAGAATGCGGTGGCTCTGGGGCCGCTGATGCGGGTGGGCTTCGGCTTTCTTGAAGTCGGCGCCGCAACGCCGCGCCCGCAGGAAGGCAATCCGAAACCGCGACTCTGGCGGCTGGAGGAAGACCGCGCGGTGATCAACCGCTTCGGCTTCAACAACGAGGGGATGGAGCCGATCGCGACCCGGCTGGCCGCGCGGCCGACGGGGGTGCCGGTCGGGCTGAACCTGGGCGCGAACAAGGACAGCGCGGACCGCGCCGCCGATTTCGCCACGGTGCTGAAACGCACGGGCGCGCATCTCGATTTTGCCACGGTGAACGTGTCCTCGCCGAATACGGAAAAGCTGCGCGACCTGCAGGGCAAGGATGCGCTCACGGCACTTCTGCGCGGTGTGCTCGAAACCCGCGCCGGGCTGGCGCGGCCGATCCCGATCTTCCTGAAAATCGCCCCGGATCTGAGCCCCGCCGAGCTTGAGGACGTGGCCGAGGTGGCACGCGCTGTCAGCATCGACGGGATCGTGGCCACGAACACGACGCTTTCGCGCGAAGGTTTGAAAAGTGCAAGTTCCGGGCAGGCTGGCGGGCTTTCGGGCGCGCCCTTGTTCGAAAAGTCCACCCGAGTGCTGGCGCAGCTGTCGCGCCTGACGGATGGAAAGCTGCCGCTGATCGGCGTGGGCGGGATTTCCTCGGCCGAGGAGGCCTATGAAAAGATCCGCGCCGGGGCCTCGGCGGTGCAGCTTTATTCGGCGATGGTCTACAAGGGCATCGGTCTTGCGGCCGAGGTCGCGCGCGGCCTCGATGCGCTGCTGGCCCGCGACGGCTTCGCCTCGGTGGCCGAAGCGGTAGGCACCGGTCGCAGCCGCTGGCTCTGAAACCTGTCGCACACAGCACAAGAAAAAGGGGGGCTCGCGCCCCCCTTTTTTTTCACGCCCGGTTCATTCTGTTGTCGATGAGTTCCTGAACGACGCCCGGATCGGCGAGGGTCGAGATATCGCCCAGCGCGCCGTAGTCGTTCTCGGCGATCTTGCGCAGGATGCGGCGCATGATCTTGCCCGAGCGCGTCTTCGGCAGACCCGGCGCCCATTGAATGAGATCGGGCGACGCGATCGGGCCGATCTCGGTGCGCACCCACTTGACCAGATCCTTGCGCAGATCCTCCGACGGCTCGATCCCGTTCATCAGCGTCACATAGGCGTAGATGCCCTGACCCTTGATGTCGTGCGGATAGCCCACCACCGCGGCCTCGGCCACTTGCGGATGCGCCACGAGCGCGCTTTCGACCTCGGCCGTCCCCATCCGGTGACCCGAGACGTTGATCACGTCATCGACCCGGCCGGTGATCCAGTAATAGCCGTCCTTGTCGCGACGGCAGCCGTCGCCGGTGAAGTAATAGCCGCGATACTGGCCGAAATAGGTCTCCTGGAAGCGGTCGTGATCGCCCCAGACCGTGCGCATCTGCCCGGGCCAAGAGTCCGAGATGCAGAGCACCCCTTCGCATTCCACTTCGCCGATCCGCACCGCGGTCTGCGGGTCCAGAACCACCGGCTTCACCCCGAAGAACGGGTTCGTCGCCGAGCCCGGTTTCGTGGCCGTCGCGCCCGGCAGCGGCGTGATCATGTGCCCGCCGGTCTCGGTTTGCCAGAACGTGTCGACGATCGGACATTTCCCTTTTCCAACATATTTGTCGTACCAGACCCAGGCCTCGGGGTTGATCGGCTCGCCCACAGACCCCAGCACCCGCAGCGAGGAAAGGTCATATTTCTCAACCCATTCCGTGCCCTGCCCCATCAGCGCGCGGATCGCCGTCGGCGCGGTGTAGAACTGATTGACCTTGTGCTTTTCGCACACGGCCCAGAACCGGCCCGCATCCGGCCAGGTCGGCACCCCCTCGAACATCAGCGTCGTCGCACCATTCGCGAGCGGCCCATAGATGATGTAGCTGTGCCCGGTCACCCAACCCACGTCGGCGGTGCACCAGAACACGTCACCGTCCTTGTAATCAAACGTGTATTGATGCGTCATCGCGGCATAGACGAGGTAGCCGCCCGTCGTATGCACGACGCCCTTCGGCTTGCCGGTCGAGCCCGAGGTGTAAAGGATGAAGAGCGGATCTTCCGCATTCATCGGCCGCGGCGGGCATTCGGGGCTGACATGCTCCATGAGATAGAGCAGGTCAACATCGCGGCCATGCACCCAGCTGATCTGATCGCCAGTGTGCTTGACGACAAGGCAGCGCACCTTGTCCGAGCAGTGCAAGAGCGCGGCATCGGTGTTCGCCTTCAGCGGCGTGCGACGGCCGCCACGCGGCGCGGTATCGGCGGTGATGACGAGCTTCGCGCCGCAATCGTTGATCCGGTTGGCCAGCGCGTCGGGCGAGAAGCCCGCGAAAACGATCGAATGGATGGCGCCGATCCGGGCGCAGGCGAGCATCGCGTAAGCGGCTTCCGGGATCATCGGCAGATAGATCACGACGCGGTCGCCGCGCATGATGCCCTGCGATAGCAGGACGTTCGCCATCCGGTTCACCTTTTCGGAGAGCTCCTTGTAGGTGATGTGCTTGGCCGGTTCCTTCGGATCATCGGGCTCGAAGATGATGGCGGTCTGCAGCGCGCGGTCGCGCAGATGGCGGTCGATGCAGTTCACCGAGGCGTTCAGAACGCCATCCTCGAACCATTTGATCGAGACCTTGCCGAAGGTGAAATCGGTGTTCTTGACCTTGGTATAGGGGGTGATCCAATCGAGCCGTTTGCCTTCGCGGCCCCAGAACGCATCCGGGTTCTCGATCGATTCCCGATACATCTCGAGGTATTTCGCACCGTTCGCATGCGCCGTCTCAAATCCCGCGGGAACCTCCCGAAGTTCCGGCGCTGCGACCACCTGTTCCTGCTTACCCATCTGTCCCTCCCTCTGTGACGGTCTCCGGGCCTTGAAAACCTGTCGTCCCCCTAAGGCATCATTCCCGTAGGGCATTGTAAAGGGATTGTCACACCCAATGTAATTGTCCATTCCTACTAGGTGATTTTGTAAATTCATTCACAGAAAAACGCGGAGACTTTGTAAATTCCCTGCATTTCCCGTTCTGTTCGCGTGCAAGCGAAAAAAGCGATGGCGCACGGAAAGACCGGCCGGATCGGCAAAACACGGCGGCGGCGATGTGCCGCAGCGGACCCTGCGTCACGTTGGCCCGGCGCGCGGCGCGAATCGCAGCCTCAGGCAGCGTCAAGCATGGCCAGCGCCGCCTCCGCATCCGGGCAATAGCACAGCAGCGGCTCGGTCAGCCCCTGGGCCCGCATCGCCGCCTCGATCGCGGGCGCGGCGCGCAGCACCATCAGCCGCTCGCCCTTGCGCCCGAGCTTCTGCGCCAGCTGCCCGATCATCCGCGCCCCGGTGCTGTCGACGAAGCCGACCTCGGAGACATCGAGCAGGATCGCCCGCGGATGGCTGGCAATCCGGTCGAGCACGGAGCCGAGCCGCGCCACCGCGCCAAAGAAGACCGCGCCGCGCAGGTGATAAGTGACGACATCGCGCCGGGTGGTGTCGGCGTCGCGGGCATGGGTCACGCCTTCGTCGAGTTCGGTCATCTCGGACATGTGGCGGATGAAGACGAGCCCGCCCAGCGCGAAGCCGATCACGATGCCCTCGGCCAGATCACGGAAGACGACGACGAGGAAGGTGACAATCAGCACCAGCGCATCACCCTTCGACGAGCGGATCAGCGCCGCCATCTCGTGCCGCTCGATCATGTTCCAAGCGACGATGCCCAAAAGCCCGGCCAGCGCGGCGAGCGGGATGTAGCCCGCCAGAGGCGCCGCGACGATCATGAAGGCGAGGATGAAGAGCGCATGGAACATCCCCGCGGCAGGGCCGCTTGCCCCGGCGCGGACGTTGGTGGCCGTGCGGGCGATGGTGCCGGTGACGCAAAAGCCGCCAAAGAGCGCCGCGCCCATGTTCGCCACGCCCTGCGCCACCAGTTCCATGTTCGAGCGGTGCTGCGTGCCCGACATGCCATCGGCGACCATCGCCGACAGCAGCGACTCGATCGCGCCGAGAAGGGTGAAGCTGAAGGCCCATGGTGCCGCCGCCCGCAACGTCTCAAGCGAGATCTCGGGCAACGCCGGGGCGGGCAAGAGCCGCGGCAGACCGCCAAAGCGCGACTGGATCGTCTCGACCGGCAGATGCAAGAGCGTTGCGACAAGGGTGATCGCGGCGATGCCCAGAAGCAGACTCGGCAGGCGGGGAGCAAAGCGCTTGAGCGCCTCGATCACCGCGACCGTCGCCAGAGCCACGCCCACCGCAGTCGGGCTGAGGGTGTCGCGCGCAGCCCAAAGTGCCGCGAGTTTCGCCAGGATTGGTCCGGGCTCGCCATGCGCCAGCGTCAACCCCGCCATATCCTTGATCTGGCTGGCAAAGATGATCACCCCGATGCCCGAGGTGAAGCCCACCGTGACCGGATAGGGCATGTAGCGGATGGTCGATCCCAGCCGCAACAGCCCCAGCGCCACCAGCATCACCCCCGACAGGAAGGTCGCCAGCACCAACCCCGAAACGCCGGTCGCCGTCACGCAGGCCAGCACCAGCACGATGAAGGCGCCCGCCGGGCCGCCGATCTGGAACCGCGATCCGCCGAGCGCCGAAATCAGGAACCCGCCGATGATGGCGGTGAACAGGCCGCGCTCCGGCCCCACGCCCGAGGCGATGGCGATCGCCATCGACAGCGGCAAAGCGACGATCGCCACCGTCAGCCCGGCCACCAGATCGGCGCGCAGACGGCCAATGTCGTAGCCCTCGGCAAAGGCGGTGGCGGACATCGGCAAAAGGGGCTCTGCCCCGACCTTTGCAGGCAGGCTTTCGTTGCGCATGGCGACTTCTTCGTTATGGATACGCGGGCAGCAAACAGCGCCGCCATGGTCGCTGTCAAGCCCGATGCCCTCACCATTCGGAGAGACAATGTCCGAAAAACCGAAAGATCCCGTGCAACCCGCCTCGGACGAGGCCCGCCAGATGGCGCGCGATCTGATCACCACGGCCCGGTTCTGCGCTTTGGGCGTGCTTGACCCCGAGACCGGCTTTCCCTTCGTCAGCCGCATCGCGCTTGGCGCCACACCCGAGGGCGGCCTGTGCACGCTGGTCTCGGGCCTCTCGGCGCATTCGCGCGCGCTGAGGGCCGATCCGCGGGTCTCGCTTCTGGTGGGCGAACCGGGGCCGAAGGGCGATCCGCTCGCCCATCCGCGCCTCACGCTGCTGGCAGAAGCGGAGCCCCTGCCCCGAACCGATGCGCTCTGTGACCGCTGGCTTGCCGATCACCCGAAAGCGAAGCTTTACATCGACCTGCCGGATTTCTTCTTCGTGGGCTTCCGGCTGCGCGCGGGATCGCTGAACGGCGGGTTCGGTCGCGCCTTCCGGCTGGCCCCCGAAGACCTCGGTTGACGAAACAACGGGGGCCCGAAAGCCCCCGCCGCCGCCGTCAGTTCGGATTGTCGATGCGGATCCGCACATTGACCTTGCCCTTGGCTGCCTCGGGCCAGGTCAGCGTGATCAGATCCTTGCCAGCGCCCTGCTCGGTCAAGACATAGGGCATCGCATTGACCCGGCTGCCCGCAGCATTGGTGATCGCCCCCACCGAAACCACGCTTTCGACATTCCGCGCCCAGGCCCCGAAGGGCAGATAATCCGAGGCATCGACGCTCCAGACCGTCTGCGCACTGGCCTGACTGGCCTGAACCATCACCGGGTTCACCGTCATGTAGGTGATCGCATTGAAGATGTTGTTCTCGAACACGATGTTGCGCATGCGCGAATAATCGAGATCGGCAAAGCTCGTGTCGACCTTTTCGATGCGGTCGATGTTGCCGTTCAGCGCCTTGAACACATTGTTCGAGACCGTCAGCCCCTGAATGTAATGACCGCTGCCATAGGGTTTGATCGAGATCCAGGTCACCCAGGCCGCGACATCATCCATGATGCAGGTGTTGCCGGTCATCGTCAGACCGCCAAAGGAATATTGCACGCCCAGATTCGGGTCGGGCGCATATTCGTTCGTCCATTCGATGAAGTTGTTGTCGATATAGTTCCCGGTAATCGTCGACTGCACGTTCGGGGTGGTGAAGACCAACCCCGCAACCCGCGGCCCGTTCACCTGCCCGTCGCCCTGAAACCAGTGGTTGCCCACCAGCACATGGCCGGTGCCATCCAGAACCATCGTCGTTCCGAACCGGACAAAGCGCGAGTCGCGGATCTTGGTGTCATTCGCATTGACGTTGAAGCAGACCGAGGTGCGGTCGCCAACGTTCACATCCATCTCGTTCGACAGGAAGTCGCAGCGATCGATATAAAGGTTCTGACACCCCCGCCCGATCGAAGTGATCCCCCGATCCTTGGGCTTTACCATCCAGCAGTCGCGCAACCCGAAGGTGTCGCCCTCGCGCGGCAGCAGGATGCCGCTTGCATAGCCGCCGAGCAGAAACTCGATGTTCGACAGGGTGAAGCGCGCCAGCAAATCCATGCCCGAAAAGTCGAGCGCATATTTGTAGCGGGTAAAGGTGTAGCTGCGCGTTCCCGAGCCGCCAAAAAGCGGCTGCGACAACGTCAACTTCGCCGCCCCCACATCGACCGCCTGCACATAGACCTCGCGCCCGACGCCTGTGCCGCTGACCCGCGCGCCGACCGGAATATTGGCGATGTTCGAAACATTGCTCAGGATCGTGGATTGCGCCGTGGAATAGGTTGCGGTCGAGGTCACCTTGGTGTCGTTCCACGCCGCAGTGTCGCTGACCGAGATCTGCCCGTTCGCCAGCACGCGCCGGTTCGACCAGCTTGCGGTATCGGGCACGGCCGCCTTGACATCAATCGGCGCGGTCAGATCGACACGGCGACCGCGCAGGTCGAAAACGTTGTTGTCGGTATAGGACAACAGCGCCTGCAACCCCTTCTTCAGCGCCAGCTCCTCGTCGCCGAAGGCCTGTGCATAGGTGGGAAAGTCGAAATTCTTCTGCAAGACCAGCCGCGCGGCCGTGGGCATGATCAGGGTGCCGGTGAACCGGATCGGACTGTCGACCGACATCGAGGAGGCGATGCGATAGCTGCCCGCGGGCACGGTGATGGTGCGCCCGTCCGCCGCCACATCCGCCGCCAGAAAGGCCGCGCGGTCATCGGTCGTGCCATCGCCCTTGGCGCCGAAATCGCGCACGTCGACGACATCCATCATCGTGCGCAGGAAGGCCTCGGTCACATCCTCGATGACGAAATCCTCGATCCGCACCACGCCGCCGGTCTGCCCGGTCAGATCGAGCCCGAAATGGCCATAGCTCGGCATCGCGCCCCAGACGAGATCGACCCCCTCGCGCGCGCCCGAGCCGACGATCGCCTGCACCGTCACCACCTTGCCATAGGTGGTCAGCGCCACCGAGGCGGCCTCTTCGGTCAGCCCGCCGACATGGGCGTTCGAAGCGTTCATCGGATAGCCCGCGATCCGCACCGAACAAAAATTTCCCGAGACCGCCTTCACCTTGGCGGTGATCCGCAGATAGACGCCGGGTATGATCGGGGTATTGCCCATCCAGCGCAGCTTTTGCGTGCTCTGGGTCTTGGTCATTTGGAGACAGGAGCCGAAATCGGCATCCGCCGGCACCAGCGCGGCATTCGACGCCCCCGCATAGGTGGCCGAGCCCGCCGTGCCATTCTCGCTCGACCATTGATTGAGCCCCAGTTCGAAAGCAGAGGGGGTCAGGTTCACCCCGTCGGTGATCGCGATATTCATCCGAGAATCCTTCTTGTTCCGGCCCGCCCCGAGGCGCGGCGCAAACGGAAACCGGGCGCAGCACCAAGGGCCCTGCGCGGCCGTCGAAGGCGCCGCGATGATCGGGAATGCACCGGGCCTCTTCGCCCCGGCTTGGCCAGAACTAGCCCGGAAGATTGAAGAAGGACTAACGACAGCGCGCGCTGCCCGGCCCCGGACAACGCGCGCGAAGGTCGTTTCAGCGGGGGCTTCAGCCCTTGACGAGCCCGCCCGCCAGCGCGGTTTCCATCAGCGCGATGGTTTCCTTCACGCCGTAAAGCGCGATGAAGCCGCCAAAGCGCGGCCCTTGCGATTGGCCCAGCAGCACCTCGTAAAGCGCGGTGAACCAGTCACGCAGCGGCTCGAACGCATGCGCGGTGCCGACGGCAAAGACGATCGTTTGCAGCCCCTCGGACGGGTCTTCGAACTGCTCGTGCAGATCGGCCGCGGGCAGATCCTTGAGCCGCGCGAGCAGGTCTTCCATCGCCGCGCGTTCCTTGTCGCTCGGCAGCCGGAAGGTCCGGGTCGGCGCGACGAAATCATGGAAATAGCGCACCGCAAAGCCCGCCCCCGCATCCAGATCGGGGTGGGTTTCGGGCGTGGCTTCCGGCGCATAGCGCTTGATGAAGCCCCACAGCCCGGCCTTGTCGCTGGCCCCCGCGACCGAAGCAAGGTTCAACAGCATTGCAAACGGCACGACCAGGTTCGACTCGGGCGGTTGGCCGCCGTGAATGTGCCAGACCGGGTTGTCGATCTGTTTCGCCACATCCTGCGTCGGATAGGCGCGCAGCTGCTGGTGATATTCGTCGACCGCCTTCGGGATCACGTCCCACCACAGCCGCTTCGCGGTCTTCGGCTTCTGGTACATGAAATACGAAAGGCTTTCCGTCGCCGCATAGCTCAGCCATTCGTCGATCGTCAGGCCGTTGCCCTTCGATTTCGAAATCTTCTGCCCCTGATCATCAAGGAAGAGCTCATAGGTGAAATGCTCGGGCTTCTTGCCGCCCAGCACCTCGCAGATGCCATCATAGATCGGCGTGTTGGTCGAGTGGTCCTTGCCATACATCTCGAAATCGACATCAAGCGCCGCCCAGCGCATGCCGAAATCGGGCTTCCACTGCAGCTTCACATGACCGCCCGTCACCGGCAGCGTCCATTCCTTGCCGGTCTCGTCGTCGAAGGTGATCAGCCCGTTCTTGGCATCCACATTCTTCATCGGCACGTAAAGCACGCGGCCGGTTTCCGGATGGATCGGCAGGAAGCAGGAATAGGTCTGCTGACGCTCTTCGCGCAAAGATTTCAGCATGATCGCCATGATCGCATCATAGCGCTCGGCGCAGAGCCGCAGCATGTCGTCGAACTTGCCGGCCTTGTAATAGTCAGTGGCGCTGGCGAATTCATACTCGAACCCGAAGGTATCAAGGAACCGGCGCAGCATGGCGTTGTTATGATTGCCGAAGCTGTCGAACTCGCCAAACGGGTCGGGCACCGCGGTCAGCGGCTTTTGGATGTTCGCGTAAAGCAGCTCCTGCTGCGGCACGTTTTCCGGCACCTTCCGCATCCCGTCCATGTCATCCGAGAAGCACAGAAGCCGCGTCGGAATGTCCGAGATGATTTCAAACGCGCGGCGGATCATCGTCGTGCGCGCCACCTCGCCGAAGGTGCCGATATGCGGCAGACCCGAGGGGCCATAGCCGGTTTCAAACAGCACATGGCCCTTCTTCGGGGGGGATTTTTCGTACCGTTTGAGCACCCGGCGCGCTTCCTCGAAAGGCCAAGCTTTGGAGTTCATCGCAGCGTCGCGCAGGGTGGTCATGTCAAATCCTCATCCGGGCGCCCCATGCGCCTCGCGCCTGACCTATTGAACGGGGCGGAAAACGTCAATAATTCTTGAGGCAGACCCAGAAAGGACAGACCCGTGACCGACACCCTTCCCTCGCTTTCGCCGCAGGATGCGCTCGTTGCCGTGATGGTCGCCGTCTCGGCTTCCGATGCCACGATCCGCACCGCCGAGCTTGTCGCCATCGAGCGGATGGTGAACCACATGCCGATCTTCGCCACCTATGACATCGACCGCATCCGGGTGGTGGCGCAGACCGTCTATTCGCTTTTCGAGGAAGAGGAAGGCCTTGCTGCCCTCTTCGGCCTCGTGCGCGGGGCTCTGCCCGAAAAGCTGTTCGAGACCGCCTATGCGCTGGCCTGCGATGTCGCGGCGGCCGATGGCGTGCTGCATCAGCCCGAATTGCGCATGCTCGAGGAAATCCGCGACGAGCTCTCGATCGACCGTCTGCATGCGGTGGCAATCGAATGGGGGGCCAAGGTCCGTCACGTCAAACTCTGAGGTTCGGGAAAGCCCGTTGACACGGACCCCGCCCGCCCTACTCTTCGGCAAGCCTTTGCCCTGCGGCACAGCGCCGCGGCCCGGAGGGGCAGCAGGCCCGGCGGCCAAAAGCCCGCCAACATGGGCCCGCCCCTCCGCCCCGGCCGAAACACGGCGGAACGGAACGGGATGGAACCGAAAGACACGACGACGAACACTGCCTTCAAGGGCTTCACCAATACGAACTGTCCGTTCCTGCCCTGCCATCCGGGGGTGAAGCGGGCGTTCAACTGCCTGTTTTGCTACTGCCCGCTCATCGCCTATGAATGCCCCGGGCCGTATCAGACCTACACTGACCGCAACGGCCTGACGCGCAAGGATTGTTCCGCCTGCACCCTGCCGCATGACGGCTACGAGCAGTCGTGGAACTTCATCCAGAAATGGCTCGAATACCCGCAGCCGTGGTCCGGCAAGCCGCAAACCGACCCGCCCACCTTGCGCCCGCGCCCGCCGGGGGTGCCCGATCAGCCGTAAAGCGTCGCCCAGCGCGTGATCAGCTGGCTTTGCAGCACTTTCGAGCGCCCGACCCAACCGCGCGAACCTTGGGCCTGCTCGGCGTCGCGCGATTGCGCCCGCCGCGCCAGATCGCCGGTGAAGATCGCAAAGGTCAGCTCGGTGCCGTCGGGCGCGGTGATGTAGCCCGTCAGCGTCGAGACGAAATTCAGCGTCCCGGTCTTGGCATCGACGCGGATCTCCTGCCCCTTCACCTTGCCGCCCGCCTCGTCGCGCAGGTTGAACGGCTTCATCAGCCCGCGCAGCCCGACCTTCGGCCCGAGCAGCGTCACCGCCTTGACCATCTCGACCGGGGCGATCCGGTCATCGCCGCCAAGGCCGGAGTGATCGACAAACCGCGCCCGGGTGCCGCCCAACCGTCCACTCAGCCAATCGCTCATCGCCGCACCCGAAGCGCCGCGCGCCGCATTCGCCCCCCGCACCGTCGTGGCCGTCATCCCCACCGCCTCGGCCACGATGTTGGTCGAGTATTTCAGCATCGAGCGCAGGATCACCGGCAGCGGATCCGAAGCGGTGCTGGCCAGAACTTGCGCCCCGCCGGGCAGCATCTTCACCGGCTCTGGCGTCGGCAGCTCGATCCCGCGCGCCCGCGCCAGCGACTGGAACACATCGCCCGCATAAGCGTCGGGCAGACGCACCGGCAGCCAGCGGGCGCCCGCTTTGCCCAAGGCACTTGCCGCCACCGTCCAATGCTCCTTCCCACCCGACTGACGATAGTCGAAGAGCGGCGCCTGCCGTGCCACCGCCGCCACATCGGCCGTATAGACCTTGGGCACATAGCGTTCCGACCGCGCATCCATGGCCAGCGCATAGCCGCCCTTTGCGCGCTTCCATTCGAAATGCACGCGGTTGTAATTCAGGATCAGACCGGAAATCGACGGGTTATAGCCCACATGCACCGGCTGATCGGCGGCGATTGCCTCGGCATAGGGCAGCGCGCCGCCCCAGACCAGAAACCGCCCCGTGACACCCGTCACGCCCTTGCGCGTCAGATCGGCCACCAGATCGGCCAGCCCGTCGGTGCTCAGCGTCGGATCCGCGCCGCCCGCCAGGATCAGATCGCCCTGCACGCGCCCGCCCGAGACCGGCCCCGTCGCCAGCACCCGGGTCTGAAAGCGGAACTGCGGCCCCAGCGTCTCCAGCGCATAAAGCGTGGTGATCGTCTTCGCGGTCGAGGCGGGCGCCATCGGCTTGCCGCCATCGCGCGCTTCCAGCACCAGCCCGGTGCGCGCATCGGCGACCACATAGCCGACATCGCCGCCCAACCGCGCCGCCGCGATCAGTTCTTCGCCCGACATCATCCGCAGCGCCGCGCCCTCGGCCCGCAGCACCGCGGGCGCGGCCAGAATGGCCCCCGTCCCCAGCATCCCGCCCAAAAGTCCGCGCCGCGTCACGTCCATTCCCGTCTCCCTTCCGCTGCCCCGCGCCAGCCGCCCTGCGCCCGGATCGAGGACGAGGACAGGTCCGACATCGGCATCTGCACGAAACACCAGGCGGGCAAGTCCGCGCAAGCGAGATGCCGCGCCGCCTCTGCACGGATGCGTGCGCGCGCAAACATCTGCGCCGCCCGCGCCTGCCGCGTCACCATCCGGTGCCCCGGCCGCGCCAGCACGCCCACGGGCACCAGCGACAGGATCGTGCGCCAGTCTTCCCAACGATGAAACTGCGCCAGATTGTCGGCGCCCATCAGCCAGACAAACCGCACCCCAGGATAAAGCGCGCAGAGCCGCGCCAGCGTCTCGGCCGTATACCGCGTGCCCAATTCCGCCTCGAGACCGGTCACCTTGACCTTCGGATCGCGCATCACGCGGCGCGCCTGCGCGATGCGCTGCGCCATCGGCGCCGGTCCCCGCGCCTTCAGCGGATTGCCCGGGCTGACCAGCCACCAGACCTGATCCAGACCGAAGCGGCGCATGGCCTCGCGGGTGATATGGGCGTGCCCGGCATGGGCCGGGTCGAAAGACCCGCCCAGAAGGCCGATGCTCTGGCCGCGCGTGGCAATCGGAAAGCCCTGTCTCATGCCCTTGCCCTACCCGATCACTCCGGGCTGCGCCACCGGCTTGTGACACGGGGATGACGCTCAGGCCTGCGATCGCGACCCGAAGCGCAAGGGCGCAATCGTCCAGCGCCCGCGCCCCGTGCGTTTCGACTGGTAAAGCGCCGCATCGGCTTCGGCCATCAGTTCCTCGGCCAGGATCGGGCGACATTCGAGCGCGATCGAGACCCCGATCGAGGCCGAGATCCGGCAGTCCACCCCATCAAGGGTGACCGGCTCCTCGATCCGGGCGATCAGCCGCTCGGCCATCGCCTCGATCATGCCGCGCTCCACAGGGCCGCGCAGCAGGACAATGAACTCGTCGCCGCCCAGCCGCGCGACCAGATCCCCGCGCCGCACCTCGTCGCGCAGCACATGCGCCGTCCGCACCAGAACCGTATCGCCCGCAGCATGGCCCAGCGTGTCGTTGACCTGCTTGAAATAATCGAGATCGAGATGCAGCAACGCAAAATTCCGTCGTCCCCACGCCGCCGATTTGATCGCATGACCCAGCGCCGCATCGAAGGCACGCCGGTTCGCCAGCCCGGTCAGGGGATCAAGCTGCGCCTCGGTCTCGGCCTCGGCCTTGGCCAGCTGCAACCGCCCGGTCAACGCCGTCAGCTCGCCCAGCACGGCGGCCTTCGCCTCGGCCAGAAACAGGAATTCCATCGCCAGATCAGAGGCCGCGAAATCCGCCTCGGTCAGACCGAAATAACGCACGGCTTCGGACAGCTGGATGCCGAAGGACAGGTTCACCAGCACATCTGTCTGTTCCCCCAGACCGATCGGCACCGCAAGGCCGCGCAGGCTGAACATCGGATAGCGCACCAGTGTCACCCCGAGCCGTCGGCCCGCAAAGGCCGCCTCGCGATTCTGCTCGACCCCGCGGGCGCTGCGCAGGGTGAAATGGCGGTCAAAGTCGCTGCCCACGGCGCCCGGCCCGACGATCCGCGCCAATGTCGGTCCCATACCCCGGATGCCCCCGCGCGCATCCAGCCACAGGAACATCGGCATCAGTCGGCCCAGCATCTCCATGCCAAGCGCCAGCACCGGCTCCGCAGGGGGGATCGGCGGTTCCAGAGGATCAATCCGGCTCACCGCACCTCTCCCAGTTCCGGGGGAGCCAGATCGAATTGGCGCGCAACATGATAGGTGGTGAAATGCAGTTCGACCTGCACCCGCTCCACCCCGTCGCGCGGCTCAAGCAAATCGATCAGCACCAGCGCGCCGTAATCATCCGCCATCGCGCGCATCAGCCCCGCCATAACCGCGCCCCAGCCCGGCAAACGGCCGTGCACCAGCAAGGTGAAGCGCCCCTGCGACTCGGACTGAAGGGTCAGTTCGGGCAGTTCCAGATCGGGCAGCGCCATCTGGGCGCGCCCCTGCAATTCGTCGAGAGAATAGAGAAATTCGAGATAGTCCGGGCCCCCGAACCGCAGCAGCCGCCGCAGCGACTCGGTCTGTGCGACCTCTGCCCCGATGTCTTCAAGCAGAGACTCCCGGGTCTTGCCGGTCAGTCCCTCGGCCACGGACAGCAGCGTATCGGTCGTATCATCCGGATAGGTCAGCATCGCCTCGAACCCTTCCGGACCAAGGCGCATGCGGTCAGCGACTTCCCGCCAGACCATGTTTCCATGGTGTTTGCACAGGAAAGCCTGGATGGATTTATTGACGATGCCGAGCATGGAACCTCCACGCGCGGACGATATCTCAACAGCTCTTAACAAAGCCCCAATCTGGAAAGGTTTTAAGGCAGGATGCCGATCTGCCAGCGGCCGATCTTCAGCGTCTGCAGGGTCACGGGGGCAGTGACGGGCGGCCCCGCGCGCAGCGCCGCAATCATCTCCGAGATCGCCACCGGCCCATCCGCGCTGATCAAGAGCCGCTCGCCCTTGATCCAGCCCCCGGCTTCGGATTTCCGGAATACCATCACACCGTCGGCGCCATAATAGTCGTTGGCGTTCAGAAAGACCGCTTCCGGGCCGGGGCTTTCTGGCCGCAGATCGGCCAGAACCAGCGCACAGCTGTCGGGCTGGCCACCCTGATTGCCGCCGCAGCGGGCAATCCCCCGCGGCTGCATCTGCGCGCCCAGAGCCTCCGCCAGCCCATCGGGCCAGACCGATCCCTCGGGCACGAGCGTCACGACAGAGCGCAGCATCGCCAGCATCTCGGGTCCGCCATTGGCCACATCATCGACCTGCCAGGCGCTAGTCGCCGCCGCCACCCGGTCCAGCCGCGCCGCCAGCGCCGCATCGCTTTGTGCCAGTGCGCGCAGCCTGATCAGACCGCGTTGCCCCGCCGCCCCCCAGTCATGCCCCATCTCCCAAAGCGGCAGCTGCGCCACCGTCGCCTTGCCCGCCTCGAACCGCGCGATCTGCGAACGCACCGCAATCGCCTCGGGCGAGACGAGCGGGGTCAGCCAGAGACCGGACAGCGCCAGAATCGCCATCGCCATCGCCACATTCGCCTGCCGCAGCTTTTCGCGCCAGCGCCGCCCCATGCTCAGCGCCCCAAGATAACCGAGCCCATATCCTGCCGTGATCCCCGCCAGCGCCGCAGCCGCCACCCGTTCCGGGGTCCAGCCATATTGCCCGACACGCAGCGCGAGCGCCCAGATCGCCAGCCCCGCCAGCACCGGCACCAACGCCATAAGCCCCCGCGCCGAGGCCGTCAGGATCAGCCCCTGCGCCGCTTCGACGTCATCCTCGTCCGCCACGATCGAGATCAGCGCCACCGAGGCGATCGCCGTGGCCAGCAGCGCCGAGGCTGCGGACAATTCGCCGAACAGTGCCCCCAGCCCGCGCAGCGGCAGCGCCGCGACGAAGACCACGACAACGCCCAGCACGACCGGCGTCAGCAGCCGCAAGAGCCGCAACAGAAGATAAGGAGAGACAGTGTCCGAAAGCTCGGTCACCACCGAGAAGCCCAGCCCCAGCGTCGCCCCGACGATCAGCCACATCCCCAGATCGTCGCTCAGCAGCTCGTGCAGAACCGTCACGCCCACCAGCTGCAGCAGCGCGCCGAGCAGCCACAACACCAGAACCGCCGTGCCGACAAAAAGCCAGGCCGAAACATAGCGCACGACAATGTTCCAGCTTTCGGTGAACAGCACCCGGTAATCCGTCAGCCCGGCGCGGCCGCCCAGCCCGAAGGCCACCGCAAAGGGCACCGGCATCACCGCCAGCACTGCCATCGCCAGCACCAGATGGTCGGTGGCAAGCATGTCCCGGCCCGTCGCGAAATCGAGCCCCTTCAGCGCGACCAGCACCGCCGTCGTCACCGCGATCACCGCGGCATAGCCAACCGCACGCCGGATCCCCAGATCAGGCGCCATCGCCAGCGCACCGAAAAAGAAGCTGCCCGCCAGCACCAGCATCGGCAAGGCCGCCCGCCACGTGTCGAGCATCGTGAACTGGTCGAACAGCCCCCAGAAGGCAAACCCGCCCAGAAACCCGATCAGGATCAATTGCAACCGACTGCTCATCGTGCCCTCCGTTTTCGCCAGCTTAGCCACCGGCACCCGGATTGGCGAGAGCCGCTCAGCCGCCCGCCAGCCAGGCTGCCAGCCCGTCGATCGTCGGCAAGACCACATCCGCGGCCGGGGCGAGGGTCTCGGCCACGGCCGGTCCGGTCAGCACCGCCACCGCCCGCATCCCCGCCGCCCGCGCCGCCGCCATGTCGTGCAGACTGTCGCCCACCATCGCAACCTGCGCCGGAGACACCCCCACCGCCTGAGCAAAGGCGAGAAGCTGACCCGGCGCGGGTTTGCCGCCAAAACCACTGTCATATCCGGCGATGAAGTCGAAAAATCCATCGACCCCTTCGCGCTCCAGCTGCGCCCGGGCCGAGGATTCACTGTCATTCGTCGCCACGCCCAGACGCAATCCCGCCGCTTTCAGCCCCCCCAGACAGCGGGTCAGATCGACCGCCGCCACCTGAGGAGCGCGGCATGCCGCCGCATCGAGATCACGCACCAGCGCCTCGACCGGACGCCCCGGCAGATGCGGCGCCATCAACTCCGCCACTTCGGCCACGGTGCCCGCAATGACCGGCGAATGACGCTCGAACCTCCCGGCGGCAAGATCATAGCCGATCACGCGGGCCAGTTGCCCCGCCACCTCCGCATCGCCCCCGGCCAGATCGAAGGTCACCCCCCGCGCCCAGGCCCCCCAGGTCGCGTCAAAGTCAAAAAGAGTGCCGTCCTTGTCAAAGACGATCGCCGCTATATCAGACACTTGATCCCCTCACGTCCAGTTTCGGCCGGCCTGGCCATCCAGCACCGCCGCCGCCATCGGCAACTGCTCGGGGCGAATGCCCAAAGCTTCGGCGCAACTGCGCACCCAGTCATCTTCGCGCAGCACATGCGCCAGCACGGCGCGCTGCATCGCGGGCTGCGCCGCCTCGGCACGCACCTGATCCGCATCGGCCCCGCTCGCGCCCAGAAACGCCAGCCAGACCGCCTCTTCCCCCGCCATCCAGCCAAGCGCGCGGATCGCGAGAATTTGTGCGAAATCCCGCTCCAATCTGTTTCACTCCCGAAATTGAAAGAGTTTGTTAACCTTTGGGTAGCCATGATAGGGTCTACGGGCGGCAGGTTAAAGGAGCGGGACAGTTCATGGCAGGGAAAATCCTGATCGTGGACGATGTGGCCACGAATCGGATCGTACTGAAGGTAAAGCTCTCGGGCGCGCGGTACGAAACGGTTCAGGCTGGCACGGGGCAGGAAGCTCTGCGTCTTGTGACGCTGGAGCAGCCTGATCTTGTCCTGCTCGATGTGCAGCTTCCGGACATCAGCGGCATCGAAGTCTGCCGTCGTCTCAAATCCAATCCTTTGACGCAGAACCTGCCGGTGATCATGGTCACCGCCTTCCCCTCGCCCGAAACCCGGCTCGAGGCGCTGCGGGCCGGGGCCGATGATTTCATCGTCAAACCCTTCGAGGAGCTGACCCTACTTGCCCGGTTGCGCTCGCTGATGCGGATGCGTGAAACCGACGAGGAATTGCGGCTGCGCGAAAGCACCTGCCACGAGCTTGGCTTCACCGAGCCGCCGATGCCGCCGGTCGGGCCGCCAGCGGTGATCTGCCTGGTGGCGCCCGATCGCGAAACCTGCGTCGGTTGGAAGAATGCGATGGCGCGTTTCCTGCCGCAGGACACGCTTCAGGTGCTCGACTATAACGAGGCGCTCAGCGCCGCGGTGGAGATGCCGCAACCCGATGCCTATGTGATCTCGGCCGATCTCGCCCGTCCGGGCGAGGGGCTGCGCCTGATGTCGGAGCTGCGCTCGCGCCCCGGCTCCCGCCATGCGGTGATCTGTATTGCCGTGCGCGAAGGCGCGCGCGAAACTTCGGCCGTGTCGCTCGATCTTGGCGCTTCCGACCTGACGCCGGTGAAGCTCGCCGATCCCGCCTTCGCGGAGGAAGCCGCCCTGCGTCTGCGCACCCATATCTCGCGCAAGCGCCGCCATGACCGGCAACGCGCCCGGGTCGCCGATGGGCTGCGCCTCGCGCTCGTCGATCCGCTGACCGGGCTTTACAACCGTCGCTACGCGATGCCCCATGTCACGCGGCTGGCGGAACGCTCGCGTCACAGCGGGCGCAGTTTCGCGGTGATGGTGCTCGACATCGACCGGTTCAAATCGGTGAATGACACCTATGGCCATGCCGCGGGCGACCGCGTACTGATCGAAGTGGCGCGTCGGCTGACGATGAACCTGCGGCAGGTCGATCTGGTCGCCCGTGTCGGTGGCGAAGAATTCCTGATCGCCATGCCCGAAACCACGATCGAAGCCGCCCGTGCCACGGCAGAGCGGCTGTGCCGGGCGATGGAAGAAACCCCCTTCGACCTTGGCGAAGGGCATCTTTTGCGTATCACCGTCTCGATCGGTCTCGCGCTTGGCGGCGGCCACGGCGGCACCGGATCCGTGGATCAAGTGATCCATCAGGCCGATCAGGCGCTGATGGCCTCCAAGGCTGACGGGCGCAATCAGGTCAGGATCTACAAGCTGCCCGCGGCCTGACCCCAGCCCCCCGCGCAAAGGCAAAACCCCGGCACGAAGACCGGGGTTTTCTTTGTTCAATCATCATGATCATGCGGTCCATCCGGGCCGCCACGCCGCTCTTCAAGATGTTTCGAGAACCGCTCGACCCCGCGCCGCAGCCGCTCGATGAAACGCTCGCGCTCTTGCGGGGTCATCGCCTGCAGCCGTTCCAGCATCAGATTTTCGCCGATATCCATGCGCTTGAGCGTCCGCGCCCGCATGTCGGCCAGCACGGCCTTGACGCCTTCCGCATTGAAGGGCTCGGCCTTCAGCGCCGCCTCGAGCCGCGAGAAATCCGATTGAACCGCCGCCTGCATCGCCGCGAAATTCGCCCCTCGCCCTTCGGCCGCCTGCCGCATCGCCCGGCGATCCTCGCGGTTGAAAGCGCCGCCCAAGGGCCCGAAGGTCATCATCTCCGCGCCCCGATCGATCGCCGGAGGCGGCGGCTGCATCCGATGCGCGATCACCCCGCCGACGACAGTTCCAAGCACCAGAAAGTTCATCGTGACCGAGGCGATGAAAGCGAATTTCATCCAGCCACGCATCCCGGTTCGGGGGGCAGGCTCCACCGGCGGTGTCGTCGTCTCCATGCTCATCCTGCACACTCCCCTTGGATCATTCCGTCACGGCCAGCGCCAGCACATCGGCATCAGGCAGATAGCTGTCGGCCTCGGCGGTCACGGCACTGCCAAGACCGACCGCCTGCACCAGTGTCGGTGCCCCGGCCAACCCGATCCAAAGCCCCGCAACCGTCGCCGTCGCCATGCCGCCCGCCATGCCACCCAGCGCCGCCCAGCCACCAACGGCCGCCACGAGCCGCGCCACCAGCCCCTGCCGCTTCGGCGCCTGCCGCAGCACGGGCGGCGCGGCGAACCGCGCCTGCTCGGCCAGACCTTGCGCCGCAAGCCGGGTCAGAAACGCCTCGGACGGCTCCGGAGCCGCAACCCGCGCCGCGCGGAAGAACCGTTCCAGATCCAGATCGTCTTCCCGACCGTCAGTCATGGCCATACCCCAATTCCGCCCGACGCGGCGCAAGCAGCTGCGCCAGTGTCCGTTTTCCCCGCGCCGTCAGGCTTTCGACCGCCTCGACGCCAATCTCCATCGCCGCCGCGATCTCGGGGTTCGTCAGCCCCTCGAGATGGCGCAACACCACCGCCTGCCGCTGCCGCGCCGGAAGCTGCGCCAAGGCCAGCTCCAGCGCCTGCGCGCGGTCGGTCTCGATCATCCCCTCCAGCGCCGAGGCCGCGCCATCGGGCAGCTCCGGCGCCTCATCCAGGCCAACACCGCGCCGCCGTCGCAGCCGGTCCGTCGCCAGATTGGTCACCACCCGGTAAAGCCAGGTCGAGACCTTGGCCTCGCCCGTGCGCCAGTCGGGGGCGATCTTCCACAGCCGCAACAGCGCTTCCTGCGCCAGATCCTCGGCCTCGGCCCGATCCCCCAGCATCCGCACCGCCAGCCGATAGGCCAGCGGGCCGAGCCGCTCCACCAGCGCACGCGCCGCCGTCCCGTCGCCGTTGCCATAAAGCACCAGCAGGGTCTCGTCGGACAATGCACGGGTCTCGTCGAATGCCATCTCCATCGGCCCCAAGGACTAACGCCAATCCCTCGTCACGGCAACCGCGGCCCCCCGGGATCGGAGGGCCGCCGCTTTGTCGGCTCAGTTCTGCGCCGGGGCAAACCAGCCCTGCCCATCATGGCCGCGCGGCCCGTGATCCTTCGGACCACGATCACCGTGGCGGTCATGCATCCGCTCCATCATCTTCGCGCGCATCGCCTCGCGGGCCTGCGCCAGTTCCTCATCCGTCACCGCACCATCGTCATTCGCGTCGATCCGGTCAAAGAGCCGCGCCGGGCCGGGCGGCACCATCATCTCGGCCGCCGACAGCTTGCCGTCGCCATTGGCATCCTGCGCCGCGATCCGGTCCTTGACACGTTCCTCGATGCGCGATTTTTCCATCGCCAGATCGGCCGCGATCATCTCGTCGGCGCTCAGCAGCCCGTCGCCATCGGCGTCGATCCCCTTGACCCGCTCGGCCCGACCGGCCTGCACTTCGGCCATCGTCACCTTGCCGTCGCCGTCCTTGTCGAAAGCCTTCAGATCGAATTGCGGCCAAGGCTGCCCCATCGGTCCCATGCCATCCGGCCCCATCATCGCGGGCCCACCGGCGGCCGGCGGTGCGGGCGGGGCTTCCTGCGCGCTTACCGGCAGCGCCACGCTCAACGCAACGCCCGACACCAGCGCCGCCATCATCGTCGTTTTCAGGATCGATTTCATCTTCGTCACTCCTTGTCGCGGCCCTGTTCCCGCCGCAGATGATCACCAAACGGGACAGCGCGGAAATTCCGTCGCGTCTCGCAAAGGCGTGATGATGATGTCATCAGACCAGCCCCCTTTTCCCGGCATCGGGGCTGCGGTTAGACTGCGCGAAACCCAGACGCGAGGCCCGATGACCGCCGCCGATCCCCAGCCCGACAAATCCGCCCTGCGCGACGCCGCCACCGTGATCGTGCTGCGCCGCGACCTGCCTGCAGGCCCGTCGGTGCTGATGGGCATGCGCGGCGCCGGGGCGGCCTTCATGCCTTCGAAATACGTCTTTCCGGGCGGGGCACTCGATGCGGCCGACGCCGCCGTGCCACTTGCCCGCCCCCTGCCCGAGCGCGAGGCCGCACGGCTTGCGCTTGATGCGCCCGAGGGGATCGCTCCGGCCCTTGCCGTCGCCGCGATCCGGGAATTGTGGGAAGAAACCGGCCTGATCCTCGGCACCGAAGCCGCGTGGGCGGGGCCAGTGCCCGACGATTGGCAGGGCTTCGCCGCCACCGGGCATCGGCCCTCGGCCGCGGGGTTGCAGTTCGTGTTTCGGGCGATCACCCCGCCCGGCCGTCCGCGCCGCTTCGATGCGCGGTTCTTTCTGGTCGATGTCGGCGAAATCGCCTCGGACCCGGATGATTTTTCGCGCGCCTGCGATGAACTCAGCCACCTGCACTGGGTGCCGCTGACCGAAGCCCGGGCGCTGGCCCTGCCCTTCATCACCGAAGTCGTACTGACCGAGGTGCAGGCGCTGCTCGCCTACCCCCGGTCAGAAACCGCCTCGATCCCGTTCTTCGACAACCGCGGGCCGCGCGCCACCTTTGCCCGGCTCGGCTGATCTCAGCCGCCGATCCGCTTCAGATCGTAGCCATTGAAATCAAGCACTTCGCGCGCCGCCGCGATCAGATCGCCGCGTGCCTTGCCCGGCCGCACCAGCACCACCGCCCAATCGCCCGAGGGCGTGCCCAGCGCCGCAACCCGGTAATCCTGATCGACCCACAGCACCCAGATCGGCTCGCGGCCATAGCCCTGGTCGGGCGCGAACCGCCCGCCCGGGCCGGTCAGCGCCGCCTGCCCCTTCAGCACCGCAGGCACCGTCCCAGAGCAATCGACCCCCGACAGCGCATAGCGCCCGCGCCCGTCCCAGCGCCAGCCTTGCGTCGCCCCGCCACAGCGCGGCGTCGCGCTCATCGCCACCTGCCACTCGCCGCCGAACCGTGCCGGATCGAACAGCACCGCCGAGGTGATCATCGCCTTCGGATCGCGGATCGACCCCGCGGGCTCGGGCGCCTTCTGCCCGCAGGCGGCCAGCGCCAGAAGCCCGGCCAGAAACCCGGCACGTATCACTCGACGCATTGGTTCACCTCTATTCCGCCCTCGGTCAGCACGGCGTTGCAGCCCAAAAGCGGCTTGGCCGGGGCACATGTCATGGAACGCGCCAGACATTCCCCGTCACACTCCGAGCGGCTGTGACAGGATTTGCCCGCATCCTTCGTGCGCGTGATGCAATATTCCATCTTGCCAAGCCGCGCCCATTGCCCGCCCTTGCCCTCGCAGGCGGCACGAGCTTCGGCCACGGCTTCCGGCCCGCCGCCCTGCAGCTTGCCGCTCTCGCCGCCCGGCTTGCAGGCGACAAGGGCGAGCATGAGCAGAACCGCCAGGGCCTCAGAACGGCATCGGATGGCCATGATGCACCCTCTCGATCGCGCTCAGCAGCGTCTTGTCGAGCCCCAGCCCCGCCGCATCGAGCGACTTTTCCAGCTGCGCAACCGAGGTCGCGCCGATGATCGGCACCACCGGGAAGGGCCGCTGCAGGATCCAGGCCACCGCCATCGTGACAGGATCAAGCCCCGCCTCGCGCGCCAGCCCCACATAAAGATCTGCGATCTCGAAAGCCCGCGGATTGGACCGCCCGCCCAATTCGCGATTGATCGACCGGCGCGAGCCCTCGGGCACGGCCCCGCCCGAATATTTCCCGCTCAGCATCCCGGTCGCGAGCGGCGAATAGGCCAGCAGCGTGATCCCCTCGTGGACACCGACCTCGGCCAGATCGGTGTCGTAAAGCCGGCACATCAGCGAATATTCGTTCTGCAGGCTCGCCACGCGCGGCCCATGCCCCGCCTCGGCCAGCCGCAGCGCCGTCATTACGCCCCAGGCGCTGTCATTCGACAGGCCGAAATGCCCGATCTTGCCCTCGCCGCGCAGCACGGCGAGCGTCTCCAGACAGGCGCAGAAATCTTCCTCGATCTCGGCCTTGCCCGGCTGCTTCGTCGCGTCGAACTTCCAGTTCTGCCGGAAATGGTAATCGCCGCGGTTCGGCCAGTGGAATTGATAAAGATCGATGTGATCGGTCTTGAGCCGCCGCAGCGAACCCTCAACCGCGGTGTGGATCGTCGCGGGGGTGATCGGCCCGCCGTCACGCACGGCCTTCATCGCGTTGCCTGCAATCTTCGAGGCCAGCACGACATCCTTGCGCCGCCCGGTCTTCGCCAGCCATGTCCCGATGATCTCCTCGGTCCGGCCGACGGTTTCGGCGCTGATCGGGTTGACCGGATAAACCTCTGCGGTGTCGATGAAATTCACCCCGCGATCGAGCGCCAGATCGATCTGCGCATGGCCCTCGGCTTCCGTGTTCTGCGTGCCCCAGGTCATCGACCCCAGACACAGCTCGCTCACCATCACGCCGGTGCGACCCAGTTCCACTTTCCGCATATTGCCCCCTTGAGTTGGCGCTAACCCTGCCACAGCGAGGGGGAATTTGGAATCCCTCTCGACTGCGCCTCAGATCACTTCCGCCGGAACCAGCCCGCGCAAGGCATTGCCCAGAAAGAGCCGCCCCTCGGTCAGATCCGACCAGCGCAGCACGGCTTCCCGCGCGCGGCCGGTGGCAATCAGCTTCGCCCGCAGCACGCCCGGCAACGCCCCACAGCGTAGCGGCGGCGTCCACAGAAGATTGTCGCGCCACAGAAAGACAGTGGTGATCGTGCCCTCGACCACCTCATTGCGTTCATTCAGAAAAACCGCCTCGTCCCAGCCTTGGGGCAACTCTGCCCGGACCCGGTCATACAGATGCCGCTCGGTCGATTTCACCTGCCGCCACGGATCGTCCGAGGCCACGCGCCCCTCGGCCAGGCCCACCCGCCACAGCGATTTCGCCTTCGGCAGCGGCGCCGTGGTCATCTCGGGCACCCCATCCAGCCCCACCGTCATCCGCAGCCGCAGCGGGTCCGAAGCGCTGACAGTCTCGATCAGTCTCTCGACCCGCCACAGGTCGCAATCGATACCCAGCTTGCGACAACCCGCCTCGAGCCGCGCCATGTGATGCAGGATCAGCGCCACCCCTTCGCGAGGCGCCCAAAGCATCGTCTCGATCAGCCGCACGCCTTCGGGGGCGCTGTCACGAAGGCCGCCTTGCTCAGTGCTTCCGCCCATTCCGACACCCCCTCGCTGTCATGCACCACCCCGCCGCCGACGTTCAGCACCGCCTCGCCCTGACGCAGGGTCAGGCTACGGATGGCCACGTTGAACGCCATTCCGCCCGTCGGTGCAAGCCAGCCGATGGCACCACAATAAACGCCGCGTTGATCGGCTTCGAGTTCGTGAATGATCTGCATCGCGCGGATCTTCGGCGCGCCAGTGATCGAACCGCAGGGGAAAAGCGCCTGACAGATCTCTTCGAAATCAACCCCTTGCCGGACCTGCGCCGTCACGGTCGAGGTCATCTGATGCACCGTTGCATAGGTCTCGATGTCGTAAAGCGCGGGCACCTTGACCGATCCGACCTCGGAAATCCGGCTCAGATCGTTGCGCAGAAGATCGACGATCATCAGATTTTCGGCGCGATTCTTCTCGGACGCCCGCAGCCACTCCGCCGCCTGCGCATCCGCCTCCGGCGTCGCCCCCCGCGCCACCGTGCCCTTCATCGGCCGTACCGTCGCCCGGCCTTCGGCGTCGATGGCAAAGAACAACTCGGGCGAGCGCGACAGCACCGCGAAATCCTCCGCCTCGACCAGCACCCCATGACCGACCGGTTGCGCCGCCTTCAACCGTGCGTAAAGCGCGCGCGGATCGGCGTTGCAGCGGGCCCGCAGCGGAAAGGTCAGGTTGATCTGATAGACATCGCCCGCCGCGATATAGTCCTGCACCCGGGCAAAGGCCTGCAGATAGTCGGCCTGCGTGACGGCAGGGGAAAACTGCGGTGCCTCAGCCGCGGACGGCACGTCGGGCAACGGCGCCTCGGGCGCGTCATAGACACCAAACAGCATCAACGGCACGGCGCGCCCCTCGGGCATCAAAGGCGCGAGTTTCGCCGAAAAGGCATATCCGAGCTCATAGCTCAGCATCCCCGCCAGCCATTTTCCCGCAGAACGCGCCTCGGCAATCGCGGCAAAGGCCGGACCGATCTCGGCCATGCTATCGGCGCGGATCACCGCATCAGGCCGCGCAAATCGCGCGGCCCGGCCCTCGGGACCGCAGTCGAATTCGAAACTCAGGCTGGCCACGTCTTCCTCGCGCACGCTTCGCCCCAATAAAGCGGGGTTTTGCCGCGCGGCAATGCCTCAACCGACAGAAAAATGCCACTCTCCGTCACCCAGCGCCGGGCTGGCCTTGTCCAGCGCCAGATCCGAGCGCGAAAAGACGATCGGTGTGCGCAGACCGGCCATGCCCTCGGGGGCGATCTTCATCCCCCGCGCGGCGATCTGCGGTTCGGTCAAAGCCTCAGCCACGTCATTGATTGGCCCGCCGGGAATGCCAGCAGCTTCCATCGCCGCGATCAGATCAGTTTTCGGTCGCGCCGAGGTGACCTCGGCGATGCGGGCACACAGCGCGTCCCTATGCGCGACGCGCCCGGCATTCGTGGCATAATCCGGGTTCGCAGATTCCTCGGCCAGCCCCAGCATGGTGCACAAAGCCTGAAACTGCCGGTCATTGCCGCAAGCGATGATGAAATGCCCGTCAGCGGCCGGAAACACCTGATACGGCACGATATTCGGATGCGCATTGCCCAGCCGATGCGGCACCATCCCGCCCAGAAGATGGTTCATCGCCTGATTGGCAAGCACCCCCACGCCGCAATCAAGCAGGCTCATGTCCACATGTTGCCCGCGCCCCGAGCGCGCCCGCTCGGCCAAAGCCGCCTGCACCCCGATCACGCCATAAAGCCCGGTGAAAATATCGATCCAGGCGACGCCGACCTTTTGCGGCTCGCCACCCTTCGGCCCGGTCAGATCCATGATCCCGCACATGCCCTGCACCAGAAAATCATAGCCCGGTTGCGCCGCACGCGGCCCGGTCTGCCCGAAACCGGTGACCGAGACATAGACCAGTCCGGGGTTCTCGGCGGCAAGGCTCTCGTAATCCAGACCGAACTTCTTCAACCCGCCGAGCTTGAAGTTCTCGATCACCACATCGGCCTCGGCAATCAGCCGTTTCAGCCGCGCCAGATCATCAATGTTCGAAAAGTCGCATATGACCGAGGTTTTTCCCCGGTTTGCGGCATGAAAATAGGCCGCCACGGTTTCAAAAGTGCCATCGGGCCGCAGCCGCTCGATGAAGGGAGGCCCCCAGCGACGGGTATCGTCGCCCTCGGGGGCTTCCACTTTTACAACCTCGGCGCCCAGATCGGCCAGAACCTGACCGATCCACGGACCGGCGAGTATCCGCGCCAGTTCCACCACCTTGAGCCCCTTGAGCGGCGCATCGGACATCGGACCCTCCCTTGCTGGGATCTTCCTAGCCCGAGGCGGCGGCCAAATCGACCGCCGTTTTCACCGCCGCATATGCCTTTTGCGCATGGACCTCAGGGAGTCATCTTGTGGCCCGACATGTCGGGCGCCTTGCCCGCCGTCGTCACCATGAATTCCACCGGCACCTTGCCCGCATGCTCGAAGACCAGCGTTCCGGGCAGCAGCACCCCTTCCGCGATCGGCGCGGTCAGCCCCATGAACATCACATGCAGCCCGCCCGGCGCGAATTTCACCGTGGCCCCGGCGGGCACCTCGACAGAGTCGACATCGATCATCCGGGTCACACCGGTCGCATCGGTCTCGCTCGTGTGCATCATCGCCATCGAGGCAAAATCGACGTCGACCGCAGTCAGCCGATCGGCGCTGTCGCCCGCGTTGACGATGGTGAAATAACCCGCCGCCGCCTGCGCGCCCTGCATGACCGCCGGGATCGACGGATGGATGATCGTCAGTGCCCCGGCATGCGCTTCATGTGCCTGAACGGCAACCGGCGCCAGCGCCAGCATCAGCGCGCAAAGCGGCGCCGCAATTCCCTTGATCATCTTTCTCTCCTTTGATCTCGCCCGCAAGCGGTGCCGCAAATTGCCGCAGGCGGGCACAAAGGGCAAGTCACCCCGCCAGCAAAGCGGCGTTGCCGCCCGCCGCGGTGGTGTCGACACAAAGGTGCCGCTCATGCGCGACATGGGCCAGATCGGGCCGCGCGGTGATCAGCGGCACCAGCGGACCGGGCCGCGCCGCCAGCGCCTGAGCATAGGCACGGCCCATCTCGGCCTCGCCCCACCAGAGCACAGCGGCCAGCGGCTCAGCGGTTTCCAGCGCCTTGGCCGCGACGGACCCGGTCGCCGTCACCGCCTGCCCGCCCAGCGCCGCGACCGCCGCCGCCTGCGCCGAAGCCGCCTCAGGCCCCGGCCCGAGGCACAGCACCGGCCCCCGCACATGCCGCGTCAGGCGGTTCAGCTCGCCCGTCGGGCCGGGCAGGAACAGCTCGCCCAGCAGCGTTTCGACCGCTTCGGGCAGGACCGGCGTCGTCGCCTGCGTCCAGACCCCGGCCGCTGCGACCGGTTCCGGCGCGTAGAAGCGGCCCAGATACAAAGGCCCGCCCGCCTTCGGCCCGGTGCCCGACAGCCCCTCGCCGCCGAAGGGTTGGCTGCCCACCACCGCCCCGATCTGGTTGCGGTTCACATAGATATTGCCCGCCCGGATCGTCTCGGCCACGGTTTCGACACGGGCATCGATGCGCGAATGCAGCCCGAAGGTCAGCCCGTAGCCGCGCGCATTGATCGCCGCGATCACCGCGGGCAGGTCATCGGCGGCGAAAGTTGCAAGATGCAAAACCGGGCCGAAGATTTCGTGCGACAGATCGGCAATGCCGGTCACTTTCAACAGCGCGGGAGCCACGAAATGCCCCCCCGCAGGCGCGGCGGTGCGATGCAGGAGGCGCCCCGCATGTTGCGCCAGATAGGTCTCGATCCCGGTCCTGGCCTCGGCGTCAATCACCGGGCCGACATCGGTCGAAAGCCGCCAGGGATCGCCCAGAACCAGCTCGTCCATCGCGCCTTTCAGCATCTCGATCACATGGGGGGCGATGTCTTCCTGCACGTAAAGGCAGCGCAGCGCCGAGCAGCGTTGCCCTGCCGAACGGAAGGCCGAGGCGACGACATCGCGCACCGCCTGTTCGGGCAGCGCGGTGCTGTCGACGACCATCGCATTCAGCCCGCCGGTTTCCGCAATCAGCGGCGTGCCCGGCGCCATATGCGCGGCCATCGCGCGGGCGATGATCTGCGCGGTCTCGGTCGAGCCGGTGAACACGACCCCCTTGATGCGCGGATCGCGGGTCAGCGCGGCGCCGACAGTGGGGCCGTCGCCTGGCAAAAGTTGCAGCGCCGTCGCCGGAACCCCGGCCTGATGCAGCAGCCGAACCGCCAGCGCCGCGATCACCGGGGTCTGTTCTGCAGGCTTCGCCAGCACGGCATTGCCCGCCATCAAGGCCGCCGCGATCTGACCGGTGAAGATCGCAAGCGGGAAGTTCCACGGGCTGATCGCCACCACCGGGCCACGGGGCGCACGCGTGTCGGACGCGCCTTCGGCCGCATAATAGCGCAGGAAATCAACGGCCTCGCGCAGCTCGGAAATCGCATCGCCGAGCGTCTTGCCCGCCTCTTGCGCGAGTGCGGCAAAGATCGGGCCGAAGTTTTCTTCGTAAAGATCGGCAGCACGGCTCAGCACCGCCGCGCGCTCCGCCGCGGGCGCAGACCAGACTTGCGCGGCGTCGAGCGCCACCGCCACCGTTGCCGCATCCGCCTCGGTCACCCGCGCCACAACCGCGCCGGTGGCCGGGCTCACCACATCCCGCGTGGCACCCGAGACCGGCCCCGCCACGATCGGCGCGGCGTGCGGCAGCGTCACGGTCCGCGCCGTCTCGATCCGGGCCAGAACCTCGGGATCGCTCAGATCGAAGCCCTGCGAATTGACGCGATCCGACCCGAACAAAGCCGCAGGCGCCAGCAGCCCGCGCGGCGCCCGCGCCGTGGCCAGCGCCGCGAAGGGACAGGCAGCGACTTCGCTCGGCGGCACGCTTTCATTGACGATCTGGTTCACGAAAGACGAGTTCGCACCGTTCTCCAGCAGACGCCGCACCAGATAGGCGAGCAGGTCGCGATGCGCTCCCACCGGGGCGTAGATCCGGCAGCGCCCGCCGGTCTCGCGCAGGACGATATCATGCAGCCGCGCCCCCATGCCATGCAGGCGCTGGAACTCGTAGGGACGCCCCGCGGCCATCTCCAGCACCGCCGCCACCGTATGCGCGTTATGCGTCGCAAATTGCGGATAGATGCAATCGCTCAGCCCGAAGAGTTTCGCCGCAAGGCAGATATAGGCGACATCGGTGCCGGTCTTCGAGGTGAAGAGCGGAAAGCCCGGATGGCCCTCGACCTGCGCGCGCTTCATCTCGGAATCCCAATAGGCGCCCTTCACCAGACGGATGTTGATGCGACGCCCGGTCGCCCGCGCCATCGCGGCCAGCGCATCGATCGCCGCCCCCGCGCGCTTGCCATAGGCCTGCACCACGGCACCAAAGCCCTGCCAATCCGCGGTCTCTGGATCGGCCATCACCGCTTCGATCACGCGCAACGACAGCGCCAGACGGTCCTGCTCCTCGGCATCGATATGCAGCGCAATCCCCGCCGCCGCCGCCGCCCGCGCCAGATCGCGCACGACCGGCACAAGTTCGGCCATCACCCGGGCCTCCTGCGCCACTTCATAGCGCGGATGCAGCGCCGAAAGCTTGATCGAGATCCCCGGATTGGCCGCGATCGAGCCCTTGGTCGCCGCCTTGGCGATCGCCGCGATCGCCTGCGCATAGGACACACGATAGCGTTCGGCATCGGTGGTGGTCAGCGCCGCCTCACCCAGCATGTCATAACTGAAGGTATAGCCCTCGCCCTCGCGCTTTTCGGCGCGCTCCAGCGCCTTTTCAATGGTTTCGCCCAGAACAAACTGACGGCCCATCTCGCGCATCGCCTGCCCCACGGCGGCGCGGATGACGGGTTCGCCCAACCGCCGCATGGCGCCGCGCAGCGTGCCCGCGATGCCGCCCGCACCATCATCGAGCACCTTGCCCGTCAGCATCAGCGCCCAGGTCGAGGCATTGACCAGCGACGAGGCCGCCGTGCCCAGATGCTTGCCCCAGTCCGAAGGCGCGATCTTGTCCTCGATCAGCGCGTCGATCGTCGCAGTGTCGGGCACGCGCAGCATCGCCTCGGCCAGACACATCAGCGCCACGCCCTCGCGCGTCGACAGCCCGTATTGCGCCAGGAAATGCTCTATCAGGCTCGGCTTCGCCTCGGCCCGGATGCGCGCGACCAGATCGGCGCCGCGCGCCGCGATCCGGTCCAGCTGCGCCTGCGGCAGCGCGGCCTGCACGACGAGCGCCTCAAGAACCTCGGCCTCGGGGGCGAATTTGGCCTGCGGGCCAAGGGCGGAAAGGTCGGTCATGGTCGGGGACTCCTTGGGCGTTTTCCCGATCATATCACCTCACCTCTGGACGATGTGACCATTGAAATCCATAATTGCAGTCCATCGGACCAAAGATAAGGCCAAAGACATGACCGACCCGCTTGACGCCACCGACCGGCGCATCCTGCACGAGCTTTGCGCCAATGCGCGGATTCCGGTCACCGAACTCGCCCGCAAGGTCGGGCTGTCGAAAACCCCGGTCGCGGCGCGCATCCGCGCGATGGAGGAGATGGGGCTGATCACCGGCTACCGGGCGATGCTGTCACCGATCCAGCTCGGCCTGATCCATGTCACCTATGTCGAGGTGAAGCTCAGCGACACACGGCAGAAGGCGCTCGAACAGTTCAACGCCGCCGTGCGCGAAATCCCCGAGGTCGAGGAATGCTACATGATCGCGGGCGGCTTCGATTACCTGTTGAAGGTGCGCAGCCACGATATCGCGGAGTACCGCAAGATCATGGGGGAAAAGCTCTCGGCGCTGCCGCATGTGGCGGCAACCTCGAGCTATGTGGCGATGGAAGCGGTGGTCGAGCAGAACGCCCCCAGCCTGTGATCTCAGACGATGCGCAGCCGCGGGGTGGCGGTTTCGGCCAACACCCGGCCCACCGGGGCGGCGTGATCGAAGCCGTGACGGCGGAAGGTGGAGAGCACCGCCTCCACCGCGTCGGGCGCGCAGGCGACGAGCAACCCGCCCGAGGTCTGCGGATCGGTCAGAAGACCCCGATCGAGATCCCCCAGATCGGCGGGAAGATCGATCCCCGCGCCATAGCTGGCCCAGTTGCGCCCCGAAGCGCCGGTCAGATGGCCCTCGGCCGCGGCCTCCATCACGCCCGGCAGACGCGGCACCGCGGCCCAGGAAATCTCGATATCGCAGCCCGATCCGCGTGCCATTTCAAGACCATGACCGCCGAGCCCAAAGCCCGTCACATCGGTCATCGCATGCACGGCCTCCATCTCGCCAAGATCGGCGCCGGGCGTGTTCAGCTGCGTCACCGAGGCGATCAGCTCGGCCTCGCCCGAGGGCGGCAGCTGGCCCTTTTTCAGCGCGCCCGACAGAACACCGACGCCGATCCGCTTGCCCAGCACCAGCACGTCACCCGGCCGCGCGCCGGCATTGGTCTTGACCCGGTCGGGATGCACGAGGCCCAGCGCCACCAGCCCGTAGATCGGCTCGACGGAATCGATCGTATGCCCGCCCGCCACCGGAATGCCTGCCGCGGCGCAGACCTCGGCCCCACCCTTCAGGATCGCGCCGATGGTGGCTTCCGACAACACCTTGATCGGCATGCCGACGATGGCCAGCGCCAGAATGGGACGCCCGCCCATCGCGTAAACGTCCGACAGCGCATTCGTCGCGGCGATGCGACCGAAGTCGCGGGCGTCATCGACGATCGGCATGAAGAAATCTGTCGTCGCCACCAGAGCCTGCGTGTCATTGAGCCGCCAGACCGCCGCATCATCGGCGGTGGCAATGCCCACCATCAGCTCTTTCGGAACCAGCGGCACCACCGTATCGGAGAGGATCCGCTCCAGCACCCCGGGCGCGATCTTGCAGCCGCATCCGCCGCCATGCGAAAGCGAGGTCAGCCGCGGCTCGGTCTTCGGGGCGGTGTCGATCATTGCGAACTCCTGTGGCGCCGAAACTGCGCGCTTATAGGCGCAGGATGTCGCGGGGCCAAGCATGATTGCGCAAAACCTTTGGCGCGGCCCCGTCGCAGCTTGGATTTCCGGTCAAAGCCGTGTATCCGGCGGCGCGGCCCCGGTGCGGGCAGAGTCGCAAGGCACCCCAGCGGGGACAGCCGTCAGGAGGACAGATGACCGGCAAGATCGTCGCATTCGTAGATGGCTCGATCTACGCCACAAGCGTGTGCGACCATGCAGCCTGGATCTCGAAGCGGACCGGCGCGCCGGTGCAGCTCGTCCATGTGCTGCGTCCCTCGGGCGCGCCGATGCTGGCCGATCCGGCGGAACCCGCGCCGCTCGGCGCGCGCAGCGGCGTGATGGAAGAGCTGGCGGCGCTTGATGCGCAACGCGCGCGACTGATGGCGGCGCATGGGCGCGCGCTGATCGACGACGCAAGGGTACTGCTCGAAAAAGCCGGTGTGGCCGAGATTTCCGCCGAATTGCGGCAGGGCGATCTGCTGGCCACGGTGCATGAGGTCGAGTCCGAAGCGCGGGTGATCCTGCTGGGCAAGCGCGGCGAGGAAGCCGATCAGGCGATGGACCATCTGGGCGCGAACCTCGAACGGATCGTGCGCTCGTGCGCGCGGCCGGTCTTTGTCGCTTCGCGCGCCTTTAAGCCGATCGAGCGGGTGCTGGTCGCCTATGACGGCGGCGTCTCGGCGATGAAGGCGGTCGATCACATCTCGCGCAGCACGCTTTTCCCCGGTCTTTCGGTGCAGATCGCGGCGGTCGGTCAGGCGACGCCCGAGGTGAAGAAGGGCCTTGAAGCCGCACGCGCGATGCTGGCCGCGGCCGGGATCGCAGCGGAAACCACGGTTCTGGCAGGCCAGCCCGAGGCGGCGCTGCGCAAGCTGGCCGAGGAAGAGAAATTCGATCTGCTGGTGATGGGGGCCTATGGGCATTCGCGCATCCGCAGCCTGATCATCGGCTCGACCACCACGGCAACGATGCGCGCCTGCAAGGTGCCGGTGGTGCTGATCCGCTGATCCTCCCCCCCGGCACCGGGAAAGGCCGGTCCAGCGGCAGGCTCAAGCCGCGCCAAGGGCCTGCATCCGGTGCGAGGCACGACAGAACTGCCCCAGCCCCGCCTGTTCGAGCTTGCCGCCAACGAACAGCGCGAGGTGCTTCACCGTCATCGCCATCATCCTGTGGGCGTGGGGGGCCTCCTCCGGGTAAAGAAGGGCGATGTTGCGACGAAAGACAATCTCGCGACAGATATCGCGGCAGGCGCTGAACCCGGGAGTGGCGCGGCAGCCCTGCCGATGCAGCCCCAAAAGCCAATGGCCCTCGACCGCATCAACCTCGACCGGTTCGCCGCGCGAGATGATCCAGGTCACCAGCACCTCCTCGGCCATCGACAGGAGCCGGTCGATCCCGGGCAGCGCCGCACGTCCTTCGAGCCCGGCATCGATCTCGACCAGAATTTCCGGAAAAACGCCCATCAGCCCCGCTCCCCTTCCCTATCGCCCCCAAACCGCCCCCGCAGGACCGTCCACCGCACCCCCGAAACCGCGACACCGGGAGAGCCGCGTCCGATGGCCCCAAAGGGTCGGGGCTCAGGCATCGGCCTCATATCCTTCGGCGGGCAACAGATCGGGAGGCCCCTCCAGCAACATCAGACGGATGCGGCCACTTTCGGCATCGACGGCATCAAGGCCAAGAATTCGGCGGGTGTGCCGCATCGGATCGGCCGCATCGGCGTCATCGCCGCGCAGATAACGCCCGCCACAGGCGTCGATGTAGCCCGCATAGACATGTGCGAGCAAAAGATCGCAGAGCCAGACCCGGTCGCGCTCATGGCCCTCTGCGGTCAGGAAAGCCTCGATCTGGCTCTGCAGCGCGGTGAAGGTCGTCAGATCATCGGTCAGGTCGATCTCTGCCCTGTCGATATCCTCTGCCTGCCAGATCTCGCGCAGCGCGCCGGTGCTTGCCCCCGCATCCCAGATCCAGCGCGTCATCAGCGGCACGGTGTCGGGCTGGGTGAAATGCAGCACCTCGGCTGCCAGATCGCGCAGCCATCGGTTGTCGCGCTCCTCGGAAAAGCAGGCGAGGAACCGCGCGATGCGCGCATCGACCGGCCCTTGCCCCTGCAACAGGATGTCCAGCCGTGCCCGTAGCTCTGCCATGCCGACGCGCGCGATCATCGGCGCGATACGGCGGCGCACGGGCGCCATGAAGGCGGCCAGATTCAGGAACTCGACCTCGCTGACCGGTGCGGCCCCGGCGCCGAAAACCTCGGTGAAAAGCGCGGATTTGAGCCAGAGCGCGGTCATGTGGCGCGAAAGACCGCCGCCGGGATGCGCCGCTTCGGTCAGATCGGCGAGCGCCCGGCGCAACCTTGCGCGAGAAAGGTCGAGCACCGGCGCAGAGGCCGAAAGGGGTTTGTGCAAAAGGCCGATCATGCGGGCGTCTCCGGCCCGAAAGCCCTGACGGGGGACAACGCCGCCCGGATCGCGCCCCGCGAAGACGATGCGCCAAGGCCGCCGTCACGGGGCGGATCGTCGTTGACCATGCGCGGGATCCGTTTCGTCGCCAAGGCGTCCTCCCAACGTCTTCAGCCACACCCATATGGCGACTCATGCGGCCAGCATTTCGCCCAAAGGATGATCGAGCGTCAGGTCTAATGCCCCGAATGTCAAAAGAATTATTCGCCGCGGCGCGGCAATCCGCTCCGCATCGGGCGCTGCATCCGCGAAGGCCGCAAGGGCCACAGGCCGTCACGCGCGCAACCCGCCGCGCCCGGGTCTGATCGTGCTTGCACTTTGCCCGGCCCGGGTCTTTGATCGCGCCGGGACCGGCCCCGCGCCGCCCGCGAACACAAGGTGACACCATGCTGAAGAACATCGACCCGATCCTGACGGCGGATCTGCTTTACACGCTGCGCGCCATGGGCCACGGCGACGAGATCGTGATCGTCGACGCCAATTTCCCTGCCGAAAGCTGCGCGCAGGAGCTGATCCGGATGCCCGGCCTGAGCGCGACTCAGGTGATGGATGCGATCCTGTCGGTGATGCCGCTTGATGACTTTGTGCCCGAAGCGGCCTTCCACATGGAAGTGGTGGGCGACCCCACGGCCGAGCAGCCGATCTTCGCCGATTTCCGCGCCATTCTGGCCAAGCACGAAGGCCCCGCGGCGAAGCTGGGCCGGGTCGAGCGCTTCGATTTCTACGCCCGCTCGAAACAGGCCTTTGCCATCGTCGCAACGGGCGAGACCCGGCTTTACGGCTGCCTGATCCTGAAAAAGGGCGTGATCCGTCCGCAGGCGTGATCGCAAAAAAAGGAACCGCCCGCAAGCGAACCTTGCGGGCGGTTACACTCCCAAGGCGCCACGGGGGAGGAGAATGGGGCGCCTCGGGCGGAGGAGAATGGGGCGCCTCGGGCGTCGAGTTACGCAGGCAGCGAGGCCTGCGCGATGGCATGATCCCAGGCGTCACGCAGCTGCGCACGCTCGGCCGGTTTCAAACCCGGCATGAAGGGCGGCTTCGGTGCGGGCAAGGGCAGACGGTGACCCAGCGCCGCCATCGCCATCGCCGCGACACCCACTGCGCCGACTTCTTCCAGCGCGGCAACCTGCACCGGGCGGCCGATCAGATCGGCCTGCAGCTGCATCAGGAACGCATTGCCCGAAGCCCCCCCATCGGCCGACAGCGCGGCCAGAGGATGGCCGATATCGGCCTGCATCGCCTCGAAGACATCGGCGATCTGACTTGCGATGGCCTCGAAGGTCGCGCGCGCCAGATGGGCGGGGCTGGTCGCATGGCTCATGCCGGTCAGCGTGCCGCGCGCGGCATCGTTCCAATGCGGCGCACCAAGGCCCGCCAGCGCCGGAACGAAGGTCACGCCGCCCGCATCCGGCACGGTCTGCGCCAGATCCGACAACGCCCGGGCGTCTTTCAACCCCAAAAGCTTCGCCATGAAGGCCGCCGCCTGCGCGGAAACGGTGATGTTGCCCTCAAGTGCGAAAGCCGTGCCGTTGCGATCGGTCCAGCCGATCGTGCCCGACAGCCCATGGCGCGAGGTCACGCGGCCCGGCGTCAGCGTCATCAGCGACGAGCCGGTGCCATAGGTCGCCTTCACCGCGCCGGGGCTGCGCACGCCATGGCCGTAAAGCGCGGCATGGCTGTCGCCCATCATCGCCTGAATCGGGACGCCTGCAGGCAGCGCCGTCATCCCCGCGGCAGTGGTGCCAAAGAGGCTGTCCGAGGGCAGCGGTTGCGGCAGGCAATCGACCCGCACCCCGAAGATCGCCGCCAGCTCCGGCGAAAAACTCAGTGTCCGCGTGTCGAACAGAAGCGTGCGCGAGGCGTTCGAATGATCGGTCGCATGCGCGGCGCCACCAGTCAGGTTCCACAAAAGCCAGGCATCGACCGTCCCCGCCCTGAGCCGCCCCTCCGCCTGCGCGGTGGCGACGGCGGGGATATTGCGCAACGCCCAGGCCAGTTTCGTCGCCGGAAAGAGCGGGTTCAGCCCCAGCCCCGTCGCCGCCTCGACCACCGGGCCGACGCCCGTCGCGGCGAGCGCGGCGCAATCCTCGGCGGTGCGGCGGCATTGCCAGATCATCGCCGGGCAAAGCGGCGCAGACGTGACCGCATCCCACAGCACCAGCGTCTCGCGCTGGTTCGCAATGGCGATGGCGTCGATCGGGCCCGAAGCCCCCGTAATCGCTTCGGCAATCGTGCCCTGGACCGAGGCCCACAGCGCCTCAGCCGATTGTTCCGCCCATCCCGAATGGGGATAGGCGGTGCTCAGCGGGGCCGAGGCGCGGGCCAGCACCGTTCCATCCGGGCCGACGATCAGCACCTTGGTGTTCGTCGTGCCCTGATCGATGGCGAGAACCCGCGGCCCGGAACCCGGCGCTTTCATTTCGACACCCGCGCCAGAACTTTGCGCACGGCGGCCGAGATACCCGCGACGGAAAGACCGTATTCCTCGAACAGCCATTCGGTGGAGCCGGTGACGACGAAGCCCGGGAAGCCGAGCCGTTCGACCGGCACCGGGCATTCGCCCGCGGTGATTTCCGCCACCGCGCCGCCCAGCCCGCCGCGGACCGAGGCTTCCTCGACCGTGACGATGGCGCCGGTTTCACGCGCCGCTGCCAGAATGGCATCGACATCGATGGGATTGATCGTGGCCATGTTCAGAACCCTTACCGAAAGGCCCTTGTCCGACAGCTTGTCCGCCGCTTCCGCCGCAAGATGCACCGTCGTGCCGCAGGCGATGACCGTCACATCCGAGCCCTTGCGCACCACCTCGGCCTTGCCGGGGGTGAATTTGCGACCCGGAAGATCCAGATCCGGCACCGGCATCCGCGACAGCCGCAGATAGACCGGGCCTTCATGCTCCGCCGCCCATTTCACCGCCTCGGCGGTTTCCCAGGCATCGGCGGGGGCAATGGTGGTGATGTTCGTCAGCACGCGCAGCCAGGCGAAATCCTCGATCGAATGGTGCGTCGCGCCCAGTTCGCCATAGGCCACGCCCGAGGATTGACCGACCAGCTTCACGTTGAAATTCGCGTAAGCCACATCGGCCTTGACCTGCTCGAGCGAGCGCCCGGTCAGGAAACACGAAGCCGCCGAGACGAAGGGGATACGCCCCCCGTTCGCGAGCCCCGCGGCGACGCCGACCATCAGCTGTTCGGCGATGCCGACATTGATCAGACGGTCGGGGAATTTCTTCTGAAAGCCGTTCAGCTTCGACGAGCCGACCGAGTCGTTCACCACGGCGACGATGCGTTCGTCCTCCGCCGCGAGGGCTTCGAGCGTTTCCACCCAGGCATTGCGGCAATCGGCCAGACCGGCCTTGATCGGTGCAGCATGCGACATCACACCAGCTCCTTCATCGCTTGCGCGAATTGCGCATCATCGGGCACGCCGTGGTGCCATTTCGCCTGATTTTCCATGAAGGACACGCCCTTGCCCTTGACCGTATTGGCAATCACGCAGAGCGGCTTGCCCCGGCCCTTGGGCGAGGCAGACAGCACGTCGTATAGCGCACCAAGATCATGGCCATCGACCACCGCGACCTCGAAGCCGAAGGCGCGGTACTTGTCATCCATCGGGTCCATGCCCGTGGTGTCCTCGGTCGATTGGCCCTGCTGCAGCCGGTTGCGGTCGATGATCAGGGTCAGGTTTTCGAGCTTGCGGAAGCCCGCGGTCATCGCCGCTTCCCAGTTCGAGCCTTCCTGCTGTTCGCCGTCACCGGTCAGAACGAAGGTCCGGTAATCGGCGCCGGTCAACTGGCCCGCGATCGCGATGCCGGTGGCGACCGGGAAGCCGTGGCCCAGCGGCCCGGTGTTCGTCTCGATCCCCGGCAGATAGTTGCGGTTCGGGTGGCCGTTCAGTTTCGAGCGCGGCTGCATGTAGGTCTCAAGCCAGTCTTCGGGGAAGTAGCCCGCAGCGCACAGCGCGGTGTAAAGCGCGCCCGTCGCATGGCCCTTCGACATGATGAAGCGGTCGCGTTCTGCCCATTCGGGGCGGGTCGCGTCATAGCGCATCACCCCGAAATAGAGCGTCGCCAGAATGTCGATGGCGGAAAAATCGCCACCCGGATGGCCAAGCTGCGCCTTGTGCACCATCGAAAACGCGGTCCGGCGCATCCAGAGCGCCTTTTCGCGGATGCGGTCCACGGTTTCGGTTTTCGGGGTCATGGCATCCTCTGTCAGAAACGGTGGGGAACGAAGAGCTGCGGCTCGGGCTCGCCCCCATGGTGGTAGATCGGCCAGCCGAGGTAACGGACCACGGCCTCGTTCAGAACGTCCGCCACATGGCCGCGCACCATTGCAACGTGGTGTTCAAAGCCATTGTGCGAGACGAATTTCATCAGCTTGCGGAGCTGCGGCACATGGGCGACGGCAATGCCGCCATCCATCCCGAAGGGATCGTCGGTGAACTCCCCCTGCCCCAGATAGCATTTCATCGTGCCGTTGCGGTCATCGGTCGAAAGCCGGAAATAGGTCATCGGACCGGCCTTCACCTTGCCCTTGACCGCGCCGAAGCATTTCGCCCGCCCGATGGTCTCGCCGAGCACGTCAAGCTCGCCGATTTCCGGCGTGTCGCCGATGAAGCTCTTCGGATAGTTGCCGCAATGGGTGCAGACGCATTTCTCCGGCTCGGTGCCGTAGTTGTTGTTCCAGTCGAGCAGCGCCGAAGGCTGGCCCGAGGCCAAGGCCAGCGCATACATCGAGACCGCGCCGATCACGTCCACCTCGCAGGCCGAGGGCATCAGCTCTTCGCCCATCATCGACATGGTTACGCAAGTCGCGCAGCCGAAATTGTCCTGCAGCGAGCGCCAGCATTGAATGGCCGAGGCATCGCAGCCGTTTTCGGCGATCCAGCGGTTGACGGCGAGGGTCCATTTCGCCTGTTTCAGGATCTGCCCGGGCTGGATATGCGCCGGGATCTTGCCATAGGCCTTCAGCTTCGCCATCTTCGCCGCCAGATCCGGGTCGGCGTCGTCAATGGCGCCCGCCTGTTGCAGAAGTTCCGACAGATCGGCCGTGACTACGGTCATGCCGCTCGCCTGCAGCAGCTTTTCGGAAAAGCGCATGGTCTGGAACGGGCTCGTCCGCGCGCCGATCGCGCCGATGCGGGCGTTTCTCAGCCCCCGCACGGTGCGGCAGATGCGGGCGAAGCGCTCAAGGTCAGCCCCGAACTCTTCGCCCCCGGTGTCGCATGTATGAGTGGTGGTTTCCGTGAATGCGACACCGTATTGCCAGAAGTTGTTTGCGACCGAGAACTTGCCGCAGAAGGCGTCCCGGCGCGAATGCACATCGACCTTGCCGATCTCGTCGTTCGAGGCCTGCAGCAGGATCGGCACGTTCAGCTTCGCGCGGTTGACAAGTTCGGCCACCGCGATCTCGTCGCCGAAGTTCGGCAGGCAGATCACCAGACCGTCGATGTCATCCCGGTGGGCCTTGAAATGCTTGGCATAAAGCTCGGCATCGGCAATCGACTGCACCGCGCCATTCGCCGTCGCCTCATAGGGCAGGATCACCGCCTTGACGCCCAGACGGGTCAGTTGCGCCAGAACCTCGTCGCGCGCATCCTTGCAGGGCGCGGGGCTGAAAAAGGCGCGGCTGCCGATCACCACGCCCAGCGTGACCTTGCGGTGGATATGCTGGCTCATGTCTCTCCTCCCGACATTCGCTGCCCCGCTGCGGCCAAGCTTGCGCGCATCGCGGGTTGCTTTCGATTACTTTCGATTTCTTCGTTTTACTACGAGTCGCAGCTTTTACGCAAGCGCCGGTATGCGCGAAGAACGCACAAACTAACCCCCTGAGATTGCAGTGCATTCGCAGAAAATCACGCCGCAGCGCCGCGTCATGCGCAAACATTCATGGCGCAGAATGTGATTATTGCGAAAGCAAGCGAAATAATCGAAAGCGAAACGAAAATACTTGACGACAATCGAGAGCAAGGCGCAGGATCACAGCCGGGGAGTCGCCCCCGGTCGGGGGGCGCGCGACAACGGAGGATACCCATGAACGTGAAGAGACGCCTTCTGGTGTCGGCTATGGCCGTCGCCATGGCCGGTGTGATGCCGAGCTTTGCCGCCGCGGCGGACACCATCGCCATCATCACCCCCAGCCACGACAACCCCTTCTTCAAGGCGGAAGCCGACGGGGCTGCGGCGAAGGCCAAGGAACTGGGTTATGACACCATGGTTCTGGTCCATGACGACGACGCCAACAAGCAATCGGAACTCTTCGACAGCGCCATCGCTGCGGGCGTGAAGGCCATCGTGCTCGACAACGCCGGCGCCGATGCCACCGTTGCCGCCGTGCAAAAGGCCAAGGATGCGGGGATCCCCTCGTTCCTGATCGACCGTGAGATCACCGCCTCGGGGATCGCGGTCAGCCAGATCGTGTCGAACAACTATCAAGGCGCGCAGCTTGGCGGCGAAGAATTCGTCAAGGTGATGGGCGAAAAAGGCGAATATGCCGAGCTTTTGGGCAAGGAATCCGACACCAACGCCGGGATCCGCTCGCAGGGCTATCACGACATCATCGACCAGTATCCGGACCTGAAACTGGTGGCGAGCCAGACCGCGAACTGGTCGCAGACCGAAGCCTACACCGTGATGGAATCGATGCTGCAGGCGCACCCGGAAATCAAGGGTGTGATCTCGGGCAACGACACGATGGCGATGGGCGCTTGGGCGGCGCTTGAAGCTGCGGGCCGGACCGATGTGGTCGTGGTCGGCTTTGACGGTTCGAACGACGTGCGCGACTCGATCAAGAAGGGCGGCATCAAGGCCACCGTCCTGCAACCGGCCTATGCGCAAGCGCAGATGGCGGTCGAGCAAGCTGACAAATTCCTGAAAACCGGCTCGACCGGCGTCGAGGAAAAACAGCTGATGGATTGCGCGCTGATCAATGCCGACAACGCGGCGAAGCTTGAAACCTTCGCGCTGTCGAACTGATCGAAGAACGTCCCCGGCGCGCCGATATCCCTCGGCGCGCCGGATTCCAAAGGATCCACGGCCATGAAATCCCCTGTTGTGACGGCCCTGTGCCTTGCGGTTGCGCTTGGTACGACGGGCTGCAAGATCGTGCCGAAAACGGCGGAAAACTCTGCCGCCCCCGCTGCGGATGCCAGCGGCGATGCGGCGCGCATCACCAAGCTGCTGGCCGAAAGTTATGACGCGAAGCTGTTGCCCCTCATCGCATCGCAGGCGCAGACGGCAGCCGCCTTGCGCGCCCAGATCGCAGGCGGGCTGGACGCTGCGGGCAAGGCCCATGGCGCGCGCGGCGCGGGCAATGGCTCGCCCTGGAACTTTGCGCTGAAGGATCAGGGCAAGGTCATCAAGGCCGATCTGGACACGCGGGCGCGCACGCTCGAGCTTGATACCGACGGCGATGGCGGCGCCGATCTGACGCTGCAGCTTGGCCCGGTGATCAAGGGCAATGCGCTGCGCGATGTCGCACCGAAGATCTACGATTTCACCGCCTTCCGCGACCAGATGGAATTCGGCAAGCTGGGCCGGGCGCTGAACGACCGCGCCTCGGCCGGGCTGACCGTGCCCACCGAAGACCCGACCGGCAAGATCGTCGCCTTTACCGGCGTCGTGTCCTTGCGCGCCGCCAGCGACAAGTGGCTCGTCACGCCGACCGCGATCGAGGTGCTGCCATGACCGAAAAGCACCCGATCGGCCTGATGATGCGCGGGGCCGTCAAGGTCTACCCCGGCACCCGCGCGCTCAAGGGCGTGGATTTCGACCTGCGCATGGGCGCGGTGAACGTGCTGGTGGGCGAAAACGGCGCCGGCAAATCGACGCTGATGAAGCTCATCGCGGGCGTCGAGGACATGACCGAAGGCACGATCACCATGGACGGCCGCGAGATGCGGTTTCGCACCAAGGCCGATGCCGTGGCCGCGGGCATCGGCATCGTGTTTCAGGAACTGAACCTGTTTCCGAACCTGAGCGTGGCCGAAAACATCTTCATCGGCCATGAAACCACCCGCGGCGGCATCGATATCGACATCGAGGCGCATCGGCGCGCGACGCGGGTGTTGATGGAGCGGCTCGAACAGAACATCCATCCCGACACGCCGCTCGGCAATCTGCGCATCGGCCAGCAGCAGATCGTCGAGATCGCCAAGGCGCTGGCGCAGAACGCCCGCATTCTCATTCTCGATGAACCCACCTCGGCGCTGTCGGCGGCCGAGGTCGAGGTGCTGTTCCGCGTCATCGACGAACTCACCGCGCAGGGCGTCGGCATCGTCTACATCTCCCACCGGCTCGAAGAGCTGATCCGGGTCGGCGATTACATCACCGTGCTGCGCGATGGCGTCATCACCGGCGCGCGCTCGATGGAAGGCGTCGACATTCCCTGGATCGTGCAGGCGATGATCGGCTCCAGCTCGAAAGAATATGGCCGCTCCGAAGTCGCGAATTTCGGCCCCGAGATCTTCCGCGCCGAAAACATCGCCCTCCCCCGCGCGGGTGGCGGCTTCACCGTCGATCACGTCTCGCTGTCGATCCGCTCGGGCGAGATCGTCGGGCTTTACGGGCTGATGGGCGCGGGCCGGTCCGAGTTTCTGGAATGCGTGATGGCGCAGCACCCGCATTCGGGCGGCAAGTTCTGGGTCGAGGGCAAGCCTTTGACCGAACGCGACGTGCCCGGCCGGATCGCCCGCGGCATCGCGCTCATTCCCGAAGACCGCAAGCGCGACGGGCTCATCCAGATCATGGCGATCCGGGAAAACCTGACGCTCTCTTCGCTGCCGAGCTTCACCAAGCTCTTCCATCTGAATCTGAAGAAAGAAGCGAAGACCGCCATCGAGTTCATCAAGCGGCTCACCATCAAGGTGGCGAGCCCCGAAAACCCGGTCTCGTCGCTTTCGGGTGGCAACCAGCAGAAGGTCGTCATCGGCAAGGCGCTGATGACCGGGCCGAAGGTGCTGTTGATGGACGAGCCCTCGCGCGGCATCGACATCGGCGCCAAGGCCGAGGTCTTCCGCACCATGCGCCGTCTGGCCGCCGAGGGTCTGGGCATTCTTTTCGTGACCTCGGACCTCGATGAGGTCCTGGCCCTTTCCGACCGCATCATCGTCATGGCGCAGGGCCGCGTGACCGGTGAGTTCCCGTCCGGCACCGAAGCCGCGAAGGTGATCTCGGCCACCACCCCCAATGCGCAAAACTCGAAGGACATCGCAGCATGACCGCCGTTCCCGCCTCCACCCCCGCGCAGGGCTCGCCGCTGCTGCTGACGCTTCTGCAAGCCCGGACCTATCTGGCGCTGATCCTTGTGTTCGGTTTCTTCGCCTTCATGGCGCCGAACTTCATGACGCTGGCGAACAGCGTGATCGTGGCGAAACACGCCGCGCTCACGGCCTTTCTGGCGATCGGCATGACCTTCGTCATCATCACCGGCGGCATCGACCTGTCGGTGGGCTCGACTGTGGGGCTTTGCGCCATGGTCTCGGGCTGGCTGATCCTTTATGGCATCGACCTTGGCTCGGTCGGCACGATGCAGTTCAACACGCTGGAAATCACCCTTCTCGTGATGTGTGTCGGCGTTTTTGTCGGCTTCATCAACGGGATATTGATCACGAAACTGAACGTCGCCCCCTTCATCGCCACGCTCGGCACGCTTTACATCGCCCGCGGCGCGGCGCTGCTGTCCTCGGGCGGCCGCACCTTCCCGAACCTGTCGGGCAATGCAGATTACGGCTCATCAAGCTTCCCGGCGATCGGCGCGGGCACCTTCCTTGGTCTGCCGGTGCAGATCTGGATGCTGATCGCGGTGGGTCTCGTCGCAGCCTATATCGCCAAACGCACGCCGCTCGGCCGTCACATCTATGCGGTGGGCGGCAACGAACGCGGGGCCGCGCTTTCGGGCGTGAAAGTCAATCGCGTCAAGCTCTTCGTCTACATGTTCTCGGGCTTTTGCGCGGCGATCGTCGGGCTGATCATCGCCTCGCAACTGCAAGCCGCCCATCCGGCGACCGGGGAAACCTTTGAACTCAACGCGATCGCCGCGGCGGTTCTGGGCGGCACCTCGCTTTCGGGCGGGCGCGGCAAGATCGGCGGCACCATCGTCGGCGCCTTCGTGATCTCGATCCTGTCCGACGGCCTCGTGATGATGAGCGTGTCCTCGTTCTGGCAGACCGTGATCAAGGGGCTCGTCATCGTCGCCGCCGTGGTCATCGATCAGGCGCAAAGCAAGCTGCAGGCCCGCGTGGCGCTGCAACAGGAGGCGGCGCTCGGGCGTTAAGGCCGCGCCTCGACAAGGCACTGGGCCGTTGACCGGCCCAGCCCCCGCCCCTAAGGAAGTCAGAGACATTCCCTGACGTTCCCATGACCCGCAACCGATAGGCTAACCCCGTGTCCACGAAACCCGTTCCGATCCGTGACGACAGCAAGGCCGGTCTTTTGTCCGAACCGCGTCGGCGTCGCATCCTTGAATGGATCGAGGAAGAGGGCTCGGCGCGGGTGCGCGATCTGGCGGTGGCGTTTCAGGTCTCCGAGGCGACGATCCGGCAGGATCTGGAAAAGCTTGAATCCGAGGGTTTCATCACCCGCGAACATGGCGGGGCTTTCCTGAACGCGCCGTCCTCGCGCGCCGAGGGGCTGGTGCTGCATCATCAGGACAACATGGACAAGAAGCGGCTGATCGGGGCGCTGGCGGCCTCGCTTGTCAGCGACGGCGAGACGATCATCCTCGATGCCGGGACGACCACGACCGAGGTGGCGACGCGGCTGGTGACGCGGCGCAATCTGACGGTGATCACCAATGCGCTCAATATCGCGATCATCCTTGGCTCGGTGCCGGGATTTGCGGTGCACATGCCGGGCGGGCAGTTCAAGGCCCCCACGCTGTCGCTGTCGGGCGACAAGTCGGTCGATTACTTCCGCAACATCTTTGCCGGGAAGCTGTTTCTGGCGACCGCGGGCGTGGCGCTCGATGCCGGACTGACTTACCCCAGCTTCGCCGATCTGCAACTGAAGGAAGCGATGATCCGCGCGGCCTCGCGCGTTTATCTGGTCGCCGACAGCTCGAAGATCAACAAGAGTTCCTTCACCCGGCTCGGCTCGCTCGCGGTGATCCATTCCTTCATCACCGACGACGGGATTTCCGACAAGGATGCGAAGGAATTCGAGGCCCGCGGGATCGAATTGCTGATCGCGACCTGAGCCCCTGCCCTGACCGAGGCCATCGCCGAGGTCACGCGACACATCAGCCCCCTGACCGCCGAGTGCATCAGGCACTCGGCCAGCGCCCGCCCCGCCCATGGCGGGCGCTTCTCGCCCGCCGGGGCAGGCGCAGGCCTCTGTCGTTCTTCGTGGAAACGGTCTTGGTGCCACTGGCGCCCTGACGGGCGGGGAAAGGCGATGCCTTTCCTGATCCGCCCGAGACGCCCTCAGCGCAGCGCGGCCTCGATATTGCCGCCGTCCACCGTCATCACATGCGCCGTCGTGCGTTCGGCCCGCGCCAGCGCCACGAAGGCCTCGGCCACATGCCGGGCCTCGACCTCGACCTTCAGCAGGTTGCCCGCCATGTAGGTCCCGGCATCGATCCCCCGCGCCGAGGACCGCGCCGCGATCATCTCGGGCGTCAGCAGCCCCGAGCGGATGCGGTCGGCATTGATCCCGTTGACGCGGATCCCTTCCGGCCCCAGTTCCAGCGCCAGTTGCCGCAGCAAGAAGAAGCTCGTGGCTTTCGGCAGGCCGTAAGCCGCAAAGCCCTTGCCCGGGTTCACTGCCTGTTTCGACACGTTGAACAGGATCTGCCCCGGCTCGGCCCCGCGCGTGCCGCGCCCCGCCGCCTGCGCCCGGTAAAGCGCGATGGCCGCTTGCGAAAACGCCAGATGCGAGAAGAAGTTCAGCTCGAAACTGCCGCGCAGCACTTGCTCATCGAGCGTCGCGATATCGCCGGTAATCGCCGCCCCGGCGTTCGAGACAAGGATATCCAGCCCGCCAAACCGCGCCGCACAGGCCGCCACGGCCGCGGCCGCCGCGCCGGGCTGGGTGATATCGCAGCCATGCCCCGCCGCGTCGCGGCCAAGCCCGGCCACGGCCTTCTCAAGCACCTCGCCGGGACGATCGACGAGGAAGATCGAGGCCCCTTGCGCCGCGAAAGCCTCGGCCGTCGCCAGCCCGATGGCCCCCGCGCCGCCCGTCACCAGAACCACCCGGCCCTGCAAGGCGGGCGCCTTGGCCGTGCCCAGCTTCGCCAGTTCCAGCGGCCAATATTCCATGTCGAACAGATCTGCGTCGGCAATGGAGCGGAAGCCGCCAGCCGCCAGCCCGTCCGCCTTAACCCGCGCCGACTGATCGCCGATATCGGCCGCGATCCGCGCGGCTTTGGCATCCGCGCCCGCGCCCACGGCGCCGATGCCCTCGAGCCAGATCAGCCCCGGCATGGGGTTCAGCATCGCCACCGGACCACCGAACCGGGCCTTGTTCGCCTCGAAATAGGCGCGGTAGCGGGTGACGTAATCGGTCACCGCCGCACGCATCGCCTCGGGCGTTTGCGCAGCCTTGCGAAGCACCAGAACCTCGCCCTTGGTGCGAATGACGTGATCGGGCGTCACCACCCCGGCCTTGGCAAGCGCCTCCAGATCGGGGCGGGACACAAAGGCCCGCGTCGCGTCATCGGCGCGCAGATCGAGAACCGGAAGTGCAGCGTCTTCCGGCAGCGCCGAGGCGAGCGCGCCGCGCAGAGCCGCCAGCACCGGGGCGACCTCGGCCACCGGCAGGGCGGCGGCGGGCAGCAAAGGCGCAGGACGGCGGTCGGCCAGCCAGGCCTCGACCAGATTGGCGTGCTCGATCACCTTGAAATAGCTCGACTTCGCATCCGGCCCCCAGGTGAAATGGCCGTGGTTCTTCAAAAGCAGCGCCTCGACGCCCGGGTGCGCCGTGTAGGTCGCAAGCCCGGCTTTGGCCAGACCGAAGCCCGGCTTGACGAAGGGCACCAGCGCCATCCGGTCGCCGAACAATTCGCGGATCGCCGCCTCCGCCTCGGGCAGGTTCGCCAGCACCAGAAACGGCGTCGCATGGGTATGATCGACGAATTTATGCGGCAGGAAGACATGCAGCAGCATCTCGACCGAGGGGTTCGGCGCCGCCGGGTCAAGCAGATTGAGCCGCTGCAGCTTCACCAGCACGTCATCGGGAACCGCATCGAAATCCTTCAACCGCAGCATCGGGTCCAGCCGCACCGCGGGCATTCCGGCCGCATTGATCGTCGCCAGATCATGGCCCGAGCCCTTGACATGCAAGACCGAAACCGTCTCGCCGAAGAGATCCACCGCCTCGGTCTTGACCGAGGTATTGCCGCCCCCGTGCAGCACCAGCTCAGGGTCCGACCCGATCAGCCGCGAGCTGTAAATCCGCTGCCCGAGCTCGCCCCCCGCTGCCGCAGCAGCCTCGTCACTCCAGAGATTGCGGATCATCGGGGTCTCCTTTTCTCACGGGCGCGGGAACGGCGCTGGATTTCCTTACTTTTGTCACCTATTTTTGTCAAACGGCGAAACCCGGAGGGCAAGATGGCGGGCACGACACGGCGGCGGTCTCTGGGGCGGTCACTGGGCCGGATCAGCGGCGAAAATGCGGTGATCGAGGTGGCGTGGATGTATTACCACGACGGCCGCAACCAGCAGGACATCGCCGAGGCTTTGGGGATTTCGCGGGCGACGGTGGTGAACTACCTGCAGGAGGCGCGCGAAAGCGGGCTGATCCGCATCACGCTCGCCGCGCCCGCCTTTACCGCGCATCGGCTATCCCTTGAACTTTGCACGAAATTTGGCCTCGCCGAGGCCTATGTCGTGCCTGATGACGGGCTGCCGACGGACACCGCCTTTGCCCGCGTCGTGCGCGGGGCGGCGTTGTGGTTGCCCGACCTTCTTGCCCCCGGCGACCGGTTGGGCGTGGCATGGGGCCGCACCGTCTACGCGCTGGCCGAGCGGGTCGAAAACCGCGAGATCGAGGATCTGACGGTGTTGCAGCTGGTGGGGTCGATGGCAACGCCCTATGGCTTCACCGCCGAGGCCTGCTCGACCCGGCTGGCGCAACGGCTTGGCGCGCGCTGTCTGAACCTGCATGCCCCCGCCGTGCTGAGCCGCGCAGCGCTGGCCGAGGAATTGCGGGCCGAGCCGATCCTGCGGGCGCAGCTCGAGGCGCTGCAAGGGGTGAACAAGCTTCTGTTTTCCGTCGGCACGGTGAGCGAGAACAGCCATGTCGTCAGCTCGGGTCTGGCCACGCCCGAGGAGCTGGCCGCCCATGTCGCGCGCGGCGCGGCGGGGGTGATCTGCGGGCGGTTCGTCGATGCGATGGGGCGGCAGATGCCGGGCGAGACCGAGGCGCGGATGATCGGCATCGACCTGCCGCGGCTTGTCGGGCTGGAGATGGGGCTTTTGGTGACGCCGGGGCTCGACAAGGTGGCGCCCAGCCTTGCGGCGATCCGCGGCGGCTATGTCACGCATCTCGCCACCTCGACGCGGGTGGCCGAGGCGCTTCTGGCGGCGGAGTAGGAGGCAGGGTTGCCATGACCGAGGGCATCGCCGAGGTCACGCGAGACAGAAGTCGGATGACGGCCGAGGGCCCATAGGCACTCGGCCAGCGCCCGCCCCGCCCCATGGCGGGCGCTTTCGCGCCGCCCGGGCCGGGCGCTGGCCTCTGTCATCGCGGGATGCAGACGGTCTTGGAACGCAGGTTGCGAAACGGGCGGGGAAAGGCAGTGCCTTTCCGGATCCGCCCGAAACGAGCCTCACCCCAGCATCGCAGCCTTCAGATCGGGGAACATCGCCGCCATCGCGGCTTCGTTCGCCGGGCACAGGCCGCGCTCGGTCAGAAGCCCCGTCACCAGCTCGCAGGGCGTGACGTCAAAGGCCGGGTTGCGCGCGGGCGTGCCGTCGGGCGAGATCTGCACGAGCTGAATCGTGCCATCCTTGCCGCGGCCCTGCACCAGCGTCACCTCTTCCTGATTGCGCTCCTCGATCGGGATTTCCTTCACCCCGTCATGCACCCGGAAATCGATCGTCGGCGAGGGCAGCGCGACATAGAAGGGCACGCCATTCGCCTTGGCCGCCAAGGCTTTCAGATAGGTGCCGATCTTGTTGCAGACATCGCCGCGCGCGGTGGTGCGGTCGGTGCCGACGATCACCATGTCGACCTCGCCGTGCTGCATCAGATGGCCGCCCGCATTGTCGACAACCAGCGCATGCGAAATGCCGTGGTGGTTCATTTCCCAGGCCGTCAGCTGCGCGCCCTGATTGCGCGGCCGGGTCTCGTCGACGAAGACATGCACCGGAATCCCCGCCTCATGCGCGTGATAAATGGGCGAAGTGGCAGTGCCCCAATCGACCGTCGCCAGCCAGCCCGCATTGCAATGGGTCAGGATGTTCACCGTCTTGCCCGGCTTCTTCGCCGCGATCGCCTTGATGATTTCAAGCCCGTGCAGACCGATCTGGCGGTTGATCTCGACGTCTTCATCGCAGATCTCGGCGGCGCGTTTCGCCGCCACCCCCGCGCGCAGTTCCGGCGGGACCGAGCGCAGCACGCGCACCATTTCATCGAGCGCCCAGCGCAGGTTGATCGCGGTCGGACGGGTCTCGTGCAGAACCTCCCAAGTCTCGGTCAGACCGGCGTCCGAGGGGTCTTCCTGCATCGCCACGGCCACGCCCCAGGCGGCAGCGGCGCCGATCAGCGGCGCCCCGCGCACCCACATGTCGCGGATCGCCACGACGAAATCGGCGCGGCTTTGCAGATCGACGATGCGCAATTCATGCGGCAGCCAGCGCTGGTCGATCACCTGCACGATGCCGCGCGCGTCCTGCCAGATCGTGCGATAGGGGGTTCCGTCGATCTTCACCGCATCCTCCTTTGCCCGCCCCGCGGGCCTGATTTGGCCGCAGGTGTTCCACCGGATGCACCATAAGTCAACAGCACATGACAAATGCAAAGCCGAGACCACCCGGCTGCGACGAAGCGCCCCGCTGCCTCAGACGGGAAGTCGGTTGATCCAGTCGCGGATCAGGGTGACGGCCTCGGCCTCGTCGAGGAAGGGGATATGCGGGCGGCCCGGAACCTCGGCGAAAAGCAGGTCGGGGCGGCGGCGGCGCATCTCGGCCACGGTCTCGGGGCTCAGCAGGTCGGAATTCGCGCCGCGGATCAGCGCCACGGGCAGGCCCGCGCAGGCATCGAAAAGCGGCCAAGTCTCGAAGACGCCAGAGTCGAAAGCGTGGATGAAGGCATCACGCAGCTCGGGGTCGTAGTTGATCTTCACGCCTTGCGGGGTTTCGATGTTGTGCCGCTCGGTCTCCTCAAGCCAGCGGCTCATCGGCACGTTTTCATAGCCCACCATCGCGGAAGGCAGCTTTTCCACCAGATCGGCGAAGGTTTGCGCAACCGGGTTGCGGCCCACGACGTCGAAGATCCGCACCAGCCCCTTGCGCTCGATCACCGGACCGATGTCGTTCAGGCACAGGCCGGTCAGACGGTCTTTCGCCACTGCGGCCAGATACATGCCGATCATCCCGCCGCGCGAGGTGCCGAGGATCGCGGTCTTTTCAACCCCCAGATGGTCGAGCAGCTGCAACGCATCCGCTGCTTCGCGCACCACCGTATAAGTGGCGCCGCCGGTCCACTGGCTTTCGCCGCGGCCGCGGTAATCCATACGGATCAGCCGACAGGGCGGCAGATGCGGCGCCAGATAATCGAAATCACGGCCCGTGCGGGTGAGCCCCGCCAAGGCCAGGACCACCGGCCCCCCTGCCCCTTCATCGGTGAAAGCGATCTTCGCGCCATCGTCTGCGGTGAAAAAATCCATGTCTTCCTCCCGAAGCTGGGGCCAAAAACAAAGGGCGCCCGCAGGCGCCCTTGAAACCCGATCTGTCGATCAGATATTTTCCGGCTGCGGCATGCCCAGCACATGATAGCCGCAATCGACCATCACCACATCCCCCGTCGTGCAGGCGCCGTAGTCCGAGCACAGGAACACGGCCGAGCCGCCCACGGCTTCGAGCGTCGCGTTCTGCCGCATCGGGCTGTTGGCTTCCGTATGGCGGAAGGTCTTGCGCGCGCCGCCAATGGCAGCCCCCGCCAAGGTCTTCATCGGCCCGGGCGAGATCGCATTGACGCGAATGCCCTGCGGCCCAAGGTCATTGGCCAGATAGCGCACCGCAGATTCAAGCGCCGCCTTGGCCACGCCCATCACGTTGTAGAACGGCGTCACCCGGTTCGAGCCGCCATAGGTCAGCGTGATCAGCGCGCCGCCGTTCGGCATCAGCTCGGATGCGCGCCGGGCGATGTCGATGAAGGAAAAGCACGAGATCGCCAGCGAGTTCTTGAAGTTCTCGCGCGAGGTGTGGATGAAACGCCCCGCCAGCTCGTTCTTGTCGGAATAGGCAATCGCATGGATGACGAAATCGATCGTGCCCCATTCGTCCTTGAGCCGGGCGAAGGCGGCATCAAGCGAGGCATCGTCATTCACATCGACATCGACAAGAAAGCTTGACCCGACCGAGGCCGCCAGCGGCTCGACGCGCTTGCCAAACGCCTCGCCCTGATAGGAGAACGCCAGTTCCGCCCCTTCGGCCGCGAGCGCCGAGGCGATGCCCCAGGCGATCGAGCGTTCGTTGGCCACGCCCATGACAAGCCCACGCTTGCCCTTCATCAAATCAGCCATCAGACTCAGCCCTTGTAAGCGCTCATCACCAGCGTGGCGTTGGTGCCGCCAAAGCCGAAGCTGTTCGACAGAACCGAGTCGAACTCGACGTTTTCGACCAGCTTCGTGGCGATTTCCTCGGGCTTGATCGCCGGGTCCAGTTCGGTGACGTTCGCGGACGCCGTGATGAATTTGCCCTGCATCATCAACAGGCAATAGATCGCCTCATGCACGCCCGTCGCGCCAAGGCTGTGCCCGGTCAGCGATTTGGTGGACGAGATCGGCGGCACGTTGCCCTCGCCGAAGACGCGGCGGACGGCCTGCACCTCGGTCACGTCGCCCGCGGGGGTCGAGGTGCCATGCGCATTGATATAGGTGATCTTGCGGCCTTCCGGCAGGGTGTCGAGGGCCAGACGCATCGACCGCTCGCCGCCCTCGCCCGAGGGGGCCACCATGTCATAGCCGTCCGAGGTCGCGCCGTAGCCGGTCACTTCGGCATAGATCTTCGCGCCGCGGGCTTTCGCGTGTTCGAGTTCCTCAAGAACCAGCACGCCGCCGCCGCCCGCGATGACAAAGCCGTCGCGGGTCGCGTCAAAGGCGCGGGCCGCGGTGGTCGGCGTGTCGTTGTATTTCGACGACATCGCGCCCATCGCGTCAAAGAGGCACGACAAGGTCCAGTCGAGTTCTTCGCCGCCGCCGGCAAAGACGATGTCCTGCTTACCCATCTGGATCAGTTCCGCCGCGTTGCCGATGCAATGCGCCGAGGTCGAGCAGGCCGAGGTGATCGAATAGTTCACGCCCTTGATCTTGAACGGCGTCGCAAGGCAGGCCGAGTTCGTCGACGACATGCAGCGCGTCACCATGAACGGCCCCATGCGCTTCGGCGAGCCCTTCTGAATGACGGTCTGATGCGCTTCGAAGAAGTTCGAGGTCGACGGCCCGCCCGAGCCCATGATCAGGCCGGTGCGCGGGTTCGAGATATCGCTTTCCTCAAGCCCCGAATCGCGGATCGCCTGTTCCATCGACAGGAAGTTGTAGGCGGCGCCGCGGCCCATGAAGCGCAGGTTGCGCTTGTCGATATGGTCTTCCAGCACGATCTGCGGCGCACCGTGGATCTGGCTGCGGAAGCCGCGCTCGGCATATTCCGGGGCGAAGACGATGCCCGACTTGCCGGCCCGCAGGCTGGCCGAAACCTCTTCGGCAGTGTTGCCGATGGGGCTGACGATGCCCAGCCCGGTGATGACGACGCGCCGCATGGGGGCCTCCTGTCTTGCTTGGATCAGCTCTCGGAGAGAGCGACTTTCATGTCCTTGACCACATAGATCACTTCGCCATCGGCCTCGACGATGCCGTCGGCCACGCCCATGGTCAGACGACGGGTCTGCAGGGCCTTGGTGAAATCGACCTTGTAGGTCAGCATCTTGCGGTCGGGGCGGACCATGCCGGTCAGCTTCACTTCGCCCACGCCCAGCGCATAGCCCCGCCCCGGCCAGCCGCGCCAGCCCAGATTGAAGCCGGTCAGCTGCCACAGACCGTCAAGGCCAAGGCAGCCCGGCATGATCGGGTTGCCCGGGAAGTGGCAGTCGAAGAACCACAGATCGGGCGTGATGTCGAATTCGGCCACCACATGGCCCTTGCCGTGCAGCCCGCCATCTTCCGAAATCTCGGTGATGCGGTCCATCATCAGCATCGGCGGCGCCGGAAGCTGGGCATTGCCCGGCCCGAAGAGCTCGCCTCGCGCACATTTGAGCAGATCTTCCTTGCCGAAGCTTGTCGGATAGAGTGACATCGGCGTTTCCCCCCCCAAGGTCTTGTCCCCCTTCCTCTAACACCCCCCCGCCCGAAGGTGCAAGGCCCGCCCCCGCCCCCGGGGGTGCGTCAGAATCCCGTTGAAATATGGCACCAGTTCAACTTATAATAGTTACAGGGAAAAAGGGTTTTCGATCATGAAGACGATGGCTCAGGAACGTGGACTGCGCTGGCTCGCCGCGGGCGGGCTGCGGCCTACCCGGCAGCGGATGTCCTTGGCGTCGCTTCTGGTCGGCGACGGGATGAACCGGCATGTGACCGCCGAGGGGCTTTACGCCGCCGCCCGCGACGCCGGGGAAAAGGTCTCGCTCGCCACCGTCTACAACACGCTGCGCGCGTTTTGCGACGCAGGCATCATGCATGAAATCACCGTCGATGCCGGGCGCAGCTATTTCGACACCCGCATGGACGATCACCCGCATTTCTTCTGGGAAGGCGAGAACCGGATTTCCGATGCCCCGGTCGAGGAACTCGAACTTGTCCGCGTGCCGAAAGCCCCGGAAGGGACCGAGGTCAGCCGCGTCGATGTGGTGATCCGGCTGAAAAAGGATCTGATCCGGGACGAAACGCCGCGAACAAGGCCGGGACAAGCTCCCGGCTTTTTCTTTGCCGCCAACGCCCCCCCCGCCTTTCATCTTGCTTCAAATACCTTGGGGGTCCGGGGGCGGAGCCCCCGGCGGCGGGTCGCCGCGCGCAAGCGCGGCGAAACCCAAACCAAAAGGCACCCCGAAGGGTGCCTGATGATCGTCGCGGGTCCGCAGGATCACTCCTTGGCGCGTTCCACATAGGAGGTGTCGGCGGTGTTGATGATGATCTTCGTGCCAACGCCAATATGCGGCGGCACCATGACGCGGATACCGCCGGTGCACATCGCGGGCTTGTAGGACGAGGACGCGGTCTGCCCCTTCACCACCGGCTCGGTCTCTTCGACTTCGACGGTGACCTTTTGCGGCAGTTCGATCGACAGCGCCACGCCTTCGTGGGTCAGCATCCACACGCGGATACCGTCGCGCAGGTGCACCTTGGCGTCGCCCACCACATCTTCCGACACGGTGATCTGGTCGTAGGTCTCGGGGTTCATGAAGTGGAAGCCCTCGCCATCCTCATAAAGGAAGTCGAATTCGTTCTCGTCCACATGCGCCTTTTCCACGCTGTCGACGGTGCGCCAGCGTTCCGACACCTTCACGCCGTCCGAAATCCGGCGCATCTCGACTTGCGTCACCGAGTTGCCCTTGCCCGGGTGGATGTTTTCAGCGGTCAGCACGATGTAAAGCACGCCGTCCATGTCGACGACGTTGCCCTTGCGCAGCGAAGAGGCGATGACTTTGGCCATTTGAGGTTCCTTGAATGGGGTCTAAGACAGGCTCTGGCGCCCGGATGGCGAAGCGCCTAAACCATCGCGAGCCGTATTTCCAGCAAAAAGCCCCAAAAATGAGCCAAACGCCCTGGTGGAGCCCCTCCCGTCACGCCGACCGCCGCCCGGCGCTTCTGGCGCGCGCCCGCATTCAGGCCGCTTTGCGCGGCTGGCTCACCGATCACGCCTTCCTCGAGGTCGATCCGGTGGCGCTGCAGGTCAGCCCCGGCAACGAGGCGCATCTGCATGGCTTTGCCACCACCGCGATCGGCAATGATGGGGCGGGCGTGCCGATGTATCTGCACACCTCGCCCGAATTCGCGATGAAGAAACTGCTCGCGGCAGGCGAAACCCGGATCGCCGCCTTTGCCCATGTCTGGCGCAATCGCGAGCGGGGGCCGCTGCATTCGCCCGAATTCACCATGCTCGAATGGTATCGGGTGGGCGAGGATTACACCGTGCTGATGCAGGATTGCGCCGATTTCCTGCGCCTTGCCGCAACGGCCGCGGGCAGCAGCGTGCTGCGCTACAAGGGGCATGCGTGCGATCCCTTCGCCGCGCCCGAGCGGCTGTCGGTCGCCGAGGCGTTTCAGCGCCACGCAGGCATCGACCTTCTCGTCACTTGCAACGCCGATGGCAGCACCGACGCCGAGGGGCTGCGGGCGCAGGCCCGTGCCGCGGGGATCAAGGTCGGCGACGATGACACCTGGTCGCTCATGCTCTCGAAGGTGCTCGTCGAAAAGGTCGAGCCGCATCTGGGCCACGGCCGGGCGACGATTCTGGATCGCTATCCGATGGCGGAAGCCGCGCTCGCCCGCCCTGCCCCGGATGATGGCCGCGTTGCCGAACGGTTCGAGCTTTACGCCTGCGGGGTGGAACTGGCGAACGGCTTTGGCGAGCTGACGAACGCCGCCGAGCAGCGCCTGCGCTTCGAGGCCGAGATGGAGGAAAAATCCCGCATCTATGGCGAGCGCTACCCGATCGACGAGGATTTTCTGGCGGCGCTGGCGCAGATGCCCGCGGCGAGCGGCATTGCGATGGGCTTTGACCGGCTCGTGATGCTGGCCACTTCGGCGCCGCGGATCGACGATGTGATCTGGACGCCGGTCTCGGATCAGATCGCGTAAAGCCGCAGCACGTCGAGCGGCACCACTTCCAGCGTGCGCTGATGCGTGGCGGCAAGACGGACCTCGGGGGCGCAACCCTCGTCATGCGCCTGCAGGAACCGGCTGGCGCAAAGACACCAGCGATCGCCGGGCTTCAGCCCCGGAAAGTCGTGCTCGGGCCGCGGCGTAGAGAGATCATTGCCGACGTAGGCGGACCAGGCGAGGAATTCCGCCGTCATCACCACGCAGACCGAATGCAGCCCGCGATCCTCCCAGCAGGTGTTGCAATGCCCGTCGCGGAAAAAGCCGGTCTTGGGCTGCATCGAACAGGGTTCGAGCGGCCCGCCGAGCACATTGACCGAAGGTTCCATTTCCATGTGATCCCCCTCTCAGCCGCCAGCCTGCGCCAGCTGCCGGAACATCGCAAGGTTTTCGTCGGTCACGCCCGCCGCGGCAAAGCCCAGATCGACCGCATTCACCGCAATGACCACTTTTCGGGCGGGGTTGATATAGATGAACTGCCCGTAGATCCCCTGCGCCATGTAGTCATTGCCGAACTGCGCATTGTCCTTCGGCACCCACCACTGGAAGCCATAGCCCGCGCCGTAACGCGCCTGATGCGCGGTCGAGGCCGCGACCCAATCGGCGGGCACGATCTGCTTGCCGTTCCAGACCCCCTGCTGCAGGAACATCTGCCCGATGCGCGCATAGTCGCGGGTGCGCAGGTTGAGCCCGCCCAGAACGAAGCCCGTGCCTTCGCCATCGGTCAGCATCTCGGGGCTGGCCTCGAGCCCCATCGGCACGATGATCCGCTCGGCCATCAGATCGACCGGGTCGCGCCCGGTCGCGCCCTTGATCACCATGCCCAGAACATGCGTATCGACCGAGACGTAATGCATGTGGCTGCCCGGCGGCGTCGCCCGGGTCTTGAGCGAGGCGGCAAAGCCGTCCATCGACCCGCCCAGCGCCAGCACCCGGCCCATACGGTTGATGTCGCTGGAAAACTTCATGTAGTCTTCGTCAAAGCCGACGCCCGAGGACATCGTGAGCACATCGCGGATCGTCGTGCCCTCATAGGCCGAGCCCTTGAGCGCGGGCACGAAATCGACCACCTGCGCATCGAGATCGGGGAATTTGCCCTCGGCCACCAGCGTCCCGAAAAGCGCCGACAGCACAGATTTCGCCATCGACCAGCTGATCCGCAGATCCTCGGGGCCGGTGCCCTTGTAATAGTTCTCATAGGTGATCTGGCCATCACGCAGGATGACGAGCGCCGTCACCGCGCGGCGGGTGACCCAGGCCTCGGTCTCGGGCGGCAGGGTTTCTTGCGGGCCCATCGGCAAGGCCGAGACCGGCCCGGTGCCGCGGTCGAGCACCCGGAAATGGAACAGCCGGTCCATATGCGAGAAATTCTCGACGATGCGGGTTTCGTCGAACAGCGTCTGCACCGCCATCAGCCGGGTGATGTCGTCGCGCTTCACGAAGGCCGCGGCCCCGACCAGCACAAGCAGAACCAGAAAAACGCGAAAGCCAATGCGCAGAAAACGCCGCATGTTCCTTCCCCAAGCCGGATCGGCCCGCCCGGCCCGAGCGCCTGATCGCCCGCCGGACCCGCAAAGGAAAGCACGCCGCCTGCCCCGGGGGCAAGCGGCGCCGTACAGCCTGCCGCTGCGTCAGCCCTTAATAGATGTAGCGGATCTGATCCGACCAGTAGCGCTCCATCCGGCGCAGGGTGCGGTTCATCTCGTCCATCGCGTCAAGGGTGATCACGTTGCGCGCATCCATGCCCTTGGCGTGACGTTCAAAAAGCGCCGTGACCCGTTCGCGCAGATCGACACCCTTTGCCGTCAGCTTCACCCGCACCGAACGACGATCAATCTCGCAGCGCTGGTGATGCATGTAGCCGCATTCGACCAGCTTCTTCAGGTTGTAGCTGACATTCGAGCCTTGGTAATAGCCGCGGGTTTTCAACTCGCCCGCCGTCACCTCGTTCTCGCCGATGTTGAACAGCAATAGCGCCTGCACCGGGTTGATCTCCAGAATCCCCAGCCGTTCGAATTCATCCTTGATCACGTCCAAAAGCAGACGATGCAGACGTTCGACCAGAGACAGACTGTCCAGATAGCAGGACATGATACCGGGAGAAGCGCCTTCTTCGCTTCCGGGCGCTTTCATCGGGGTTTGAAATGACATTCGGTTCTCCGCCAGTCTCGCTTCCTTGCGATCACTTTGACGGCAAAACCCGAAAATACAGTTAAACCCGCAGGATGTTACGGAAATTCGTCACAAATCCCGCGGGAACCGTTTCGTCACGCCTTGTGCAGCTTGCCCTGCATGAAGGTCGAGATTTCCGCAAACAAATCAACATATTGTGGCGGGCACGGCTGCGCCCCCGAAAACCAGGGGTAAAGATCTTGATCATTCTCTTCGAGCAGCGTGTCGAACAGATCGAGCGCAGCTGCGTCAAATTGTTCAAGCTTTGCATCGGCATAGGGGCCAAGAATCAGATCCATCTCGCGGATGCCCCGGCGCCAGCTGCGCATCTTCATCCGCTTGATCCGGGCTTCGTGCGTTTCGCTCATGATCCGACCTTCCTTTGCCGTCCGTGTGCCTGCCTTGCACCCGTCAAACCTGTCCGTCAACAGCGTTTTCCTTGATCGCTTGCAGCCCCCCGCGTAAGGAGAGGCGACCCAGAACAGGAGCCCGCCATGGCCTTTTTGTCCGATACGCTTGCGCGCGTGAAACCCTCGCCCACCATCGCGGTGACCAACAAGGCCCGCGAGCTGTCCGAGGCGGGTCGCGACGTGATCGGCCTTGGCGCGGGTGAACCCGATTTCGACACGCCCGCCCATATCAAGGCGGCGGCGATTGCGGCGATCGAGGCGGGCAAGACGAAATACACCGCTGTCGACGGCATTCCCGAGCTGAAAAAGGCGATCTGCGCGAAGTTCGAGCGTGAAAACGGGCTGTCTTACAAGCCGAGCCAGATCACCGTCGCTTCGGGCGGCAAGCAGGTGCTGTTCAACGCGCTCGTCGCGACGCTGAACCCGGGCGACGAGGTGATCATCCCCGCGCCCTATTGGGTGAGCTACCCCGACATGGTGCTGCTTGCGGGCGGCACCCCGGTCTTTGTCGAGGGCAAGATGGAGGCGGGCTACAAGATCAACGCCGCCGATCTGGAAGCCGCGATCACGCCGAAGACGAAGTGGTTCATCTTCAACTCGCCCTCGAACCCCTCGGGCGCGGCCTATACCCGCGACGAGCTGAAGGCGCTGACCGAGGTGCTGCTGCGTCACCCCCATGTCTGGGTGATGTCGGATGACATGTATGAACATCTGGTGTTCGGTGGCTTTACCTTCACCACCCCGGCGCAGGTCGAGCCCGGGCTTTACGACCGCACGCTGACCTGCAACGGCGTCTCGAAAGCCTATGCGATGACCGGCTGGCGGATCGGCTATGCGGGCGGCCCCGAGCATCTGATCAAGGCGATCGCCAAGGTGCAGTCGCAATCGACCTCGAACCCCTGCTCGATCTCGCAATATGCCGCCGTCGCCGCGCTGAACGGGCCGCAGGATTACATCACTGAGAGCCGCATCGCCTTTGAACGGCGCCGCAATCTGGTGGTGGCCGCGCTGAACCAGTGCCCCGGCATCACCTGCCCGACGCCCGAGGGCGCCTTCTATGTCTATCCCTCGATCGCGGGGCTGATCGGCAAGACCTCGGCCGCCGGGGTGACGATCCGCGATGACGAAACCTTTGCCACGGCGCTTCTGGAGGAAACCGGGGTGGCGGTCGTCTTCGGCGCGGCCTTCGGCCTTTCGCAGGCCTTCCGCATCAGCTACGCTACCTCTGACGCGGCACTGAGCGACGCCTGCGCGCGGATCAAGACCTTCTGCGAAGGGCTGAAATAAGGCCAAAACGGCCCGGGGAGTGTGCGATGGCCGGTGACCTGCCGGAGTATTATTTTCGCATCCGCGACAATGGCGCGGCGGTCTTTCGTGTCGATACCGAGAACCGGCAGCGCCGGATCGAGATGGACCAGATCGCCGTCGTCAACGTCAAGAACGGCGAGATCAAGGCGCAGGGCGACCGCAAGCTGACACCGGGCGACCTGCGCGAGATCGAGGCCTGGATGGCGAAGCGCATCGCGCTTCTGGCCGCGCGCGACATCGACGACATCCTGCGCGCGGTCGATCACCTGAACCTGACGACGCACTGGGTGCAGTCGAAGGCCACCGATGCGCAGCTGGAGGAAGTGACCGATCCGCTGCTTCTGGCGATGCATGACCTGCGCTCGGTCCTGGTGCGCAAAAAGGCCGAACGGATGATGAAGGCCGGGCCCGAAGGCGACACGCAAGGGTGAGCCCTTTTTGCTTGCGCCAGGGGTCGGCTCTGCGCTAGCAATACATTCACACAATCGAATGTAAAGGCGGCACCCATGACCCATATCGTCATCCTCGGATCGGGCTTTGCGGCGCTGACCGCCGTGCGCGGGCTGCGGCAACGCGGAGTTAAGGCCGAGATCACCCTGATCTCGCCACGCGACGTGTTGCACTACCTGCCCTCGGCGATCTGGATGCCGCCGGGTCTGCGCGAGGCAGAAGAGCTGAAAATCCCGCTCGCCCCGTTCCTGAGCCGCCACAAGGTGCGGTTCCTGCAGACCGCCGTCACCGGCATGGATGCCCGCGCGCGCAGCGTCACCACCGAAGACGGGCAGGTGATTGCGGGCGATCACATCATCATCGCCACCGGCGCGCGCTTCCTGCGCAAGCTGCCGGGCATCGAGCATGCGATCATCCCCTGCGAGGGGTTGGCCCCGGCGCAGGCGATTTCCGACCGGTTCCATGCGCTCGAGGGTGGCACCGTCGCCATCGGCATGGCGACGAACCCGAACGAGCCCGGCGCGATCCGCGGCGGGCCGATGTTCGAATACATGTTCATCCTCGAAACGCTGTTACGCCAGCAGATGCGCCGCGACCGGTTCAAGCTGGTGTTCTTCTCGCCCTCGCCCCGACCCGGGCAGCGGCTCGGCGAAAAGGCCGTCGATGGCATTCTGGCCGAGATGAAACGACGCGGCATCGAAACGCATCTGGGTGCCAAGATGGTGCGGATCGAGCCCGACAAGGTAGTGACGGAGGCCGGAGAGATCGCGGCCGATCTGATCCTGTTCCAGCCCGGCATGACCGGGCTTGCCTGGTTCGAGGGCACCGATCTGCCGCTTTCCCCGGGCAAGATGATCGTGGCCGATGCGCTTTGCCGGGTCGAGGGAAAACCGGGCGTCTGGGTGGCGGGCGACGCGGGGTCCTACCCCGGGCCGGACTGGCTGCCGAAACAGGCGCATCAGGCCGATCTGCAGGCGCAGGCGATTGCCGCCAACATCGCTGCAATCGAGAAGGGCGAGGCCCCGAAGACGCCTTTCCTGCCCGAACTCATCTGCATCATGGACAGCCTTGACACCGGCATGCTGGTGTTCCGCCGCGGCAAGATCAACCTTGTCCTGCCCGCGATGAAACCGCTGCACTGGCTCAAGCGGCTCTACGAGCGCCATTATCTGCGGGCGTTCCGCTAAGCCAGGGACCGCGCCAGAATCGCACCATCAGCGTGACGCCGACGCAAGCCAGGCCGATCACAAGTCCGAGCCACAGCCCGATGCCGCCCAGATCGAAGCGGAAGGCCAGAATGTAGCTCGCGGGCACGCCGATCAGCCAATAGCTGATCGTGGCGATCACCATCGGCACGCGGGTGTCATGCACGCCGCGCAGCAAGCCCAGCGCCATCACCTGCGCCGCATCGAAGAGCTGGAAGAGCCCGGCGACCGCCAGAAGTTGCGCGCCAAAGACCAGGATCTCGGCCGCCTCGGGCTTGGTGCGATCGAGGAACAGCCCGATCAACGTCTGCGGCAAAAGCAGAAAAGCCGCGATCGTCAGCCCGGCAAAGACCGCCGACATCAGCACCGCCGCCTTTGCCCCTGCCCTGAGCCGCGCGGGCTCGCCCGCCCCGAAGGCATGGCCCGCGCGCACCGTCGCCGCATTCGACAGCCCCATGTGGATCATGAAGGTGAGCGAGGCGAGTTCAAGCGCAATGCCATGCGCGGCAAGCTGCACCGTGCCGATCCAGCCCATCATCAAGGCCGAGGCCTGAAAGAGCCCGGCCTCGGAAAGATGCGTCAGCCCCGCGGGCAGACCCAGCCGGACAACAGAGACCAGAGCCTCCCAATCCGGGCGCCAGAAGCGGGTGAATAGGCCGATGGCGCGCAGCTTGGGGTGCCGGGCCGCATAGGCCGCCAGCAAAACGGCTGAGGTGATCTGCACCAGCACCGAGGACAGCGCCGACCCGGCCACGCCCAGCTCGGGCGCGCCGAAATGGCCAAAGACAAAGGCCCAGTTGCCAAGGATGTTGACGCCGACGCCCAGCACGGTGACCCACATCACCACCTGCGCGCGCTCTTGTGCGCTCAGATAGGCGCGCAGCACCGCAACGACGAGCGCAGGCACCAGCCCGAAGGCGGCCACGCGCAGGAACTCGGCAGCAAGCTCGGCCAGATGCGGGTTCTGCCCGAGCGCGAGCAGGATCGGCCCGGCGGCGAACATCACCGGCATCGCAGCCAGCCCGTAGCCGATCGAGACCCAAAGCCCCATCCGCGTGTCGCGGCGCAGCTGCGTGACATTTCCCGCGCCAAGGGCCGCGGAAATCCGCCCCATCAGCGCATAGGAAAAGCCCGAGCCAAGGATGAAGAGGAAGAAGAAGAACGACGAGCCGAGCACGACAGCGGCCAGTTCAGGCACGCCATACCAGCCCAGCATGATCGTATCGGTGACGTGAAGCGCCATCTGCGCGATACTCGAACCCACCATCGGCAGGCCAAGAAACAGCGTGGCACGGATATTTTCGGCAAGGCCGGATTGCCCTGCGGGAGCGGTTTTGACTGTCTGGTTCATTGTCTGGACGCTAACCGAAGCCGCGCCCGCCGTCCATATGGCTCAGTCGCGCCGACGGCCGGTGATCATCGGCGTCACCAGATCCTCGCGCTTCCAGATCTTGTAGAACCAGATCGCGCCGACATGCAGCGCCACCAGCGCCAGAATGACCGGGGCCAGCGCTTTGTGGATATCGAGCATCAGCGTGTTCATGTCTTCGGACACGAGGTCCGAAAACGGCCCGAAGACGAAATCATCGACGCTGGCGCTGAAGAGCCCGGTGACAACCTGCAGGCCCAGCACCCCCAGCATCGCGACGACCGACCAGCCGCCCAGCGGGTTGTGGCCGGGCGTGTGGCTCGGCTTGCGGGCGGGCAGCGTCATCGCATAGTGCAGAACCGCCCCCGGCCCGGTGACAAAATTCGAAAACCGCGCCGTGCGGGTGCCGACAAAGCCCCACAGGAAGCGGAGCAGAAGCAGCCCCCCCACCGCATAGCCAATCCAGAAATGCAGCGTCATGATGTCGGGTCCGAATTCCCCCAGAAGCCAGGCAGAGACGACGCACAGAAAAAGCGCCCAGTGGAACACCCGCACCAGCGGGTCCCAGATCATCGGGCGGCTCGTGGCGGGGCTGTCGGTCATGTCGGTCATCGGGGAACACCTTCACCTGAAAGGGAAAAGGCGGGGGTTCCCCCCCGCCCGAGGAAGATCAGTCTTCTTCGCGATAGTCGTCGTGGCAGGCCTTGCAGGTGCCGCCCATCTTCTGCAGCGCCGCGCCGAAGGCGGCCGCATCACCGGCGTTGGCCGCGGCGATCACTTGGGCACCGGCTTCGTGCATGGCTTTGCCCTTGGCACCGAAGTCGTCCATGTTCGACCAGATCGAGGCTTTCGCTTCGGTCTCGCCGGGGAAGTCGGTGCTCGAAGTGCCCGGCGCAAACAGCGGCCCGGCATCGGTGGCCAGGATCTTCTCGAGGTTCGCGGCTTCGGCCTTGGCGGCTTCGGCGTCGAACGATTTGGCCACGCCCATCATCGCCTTCATCGATTTGCCGAGGGACTTGAAATAGGCCTCGCGGGCCTCAAGAACGTCTTTGGCATCCGAGGCATAGGCCACGGTGCCCAGCGCGAGGGCCGCCACCGGAAGGGCAAGAAGGATTTTGCGCATGCGTCATCTCCTGAAAGGGTTGGGGTCAGTAGCATCGAGCGCATTACACGCACGACGAACACCGTTCCGTCTATGCGTGACGCAATAAATTGTCTGTGACGACGTCACAGGGTATCCTCATCTTGCGGGCTTGCGCGCGATGAAGTCGATCAGCGCCGCGGCGCCGCTGTGCCCCGGCCCTTCGGAGAGCAGGGCATCGTAATCGCCCTGATGCCGAACCTCCCATCCCGCAAAGGCCTCGCGCAGCAGATCGAGGGTCCAGAGCTGCTCCACCAGCTTCGGCCCACCCGAGGCATGGACCAGCTGACGCACCGAAAAAGCGTGCAAAAACAAAAGCCCACCGGGTTTGAGCGCCTGTGCCATACCGCGAAACATCGCCGTGCGCAGCGCGGGCGGCGCGAACTGGATGAAGACGCCGAAGACCGCGTCATAGGCGCCGACCGGCCAGATGAACCGGCCCAGATCAGCGCGTTCGGTGGTGATGCTGACGCCCCGCTGCGCCGCCAGTTTCTGTGCTTTCACAAGCGCGGGAGCAGAACCATCCAGCGCATGAACGCACAACCCCTGTGCGGCGAGCCACACGGCATTGCGGCCCTCGCCCTCGGCCACCGAGAGCACATGCGCCCCCCGCGGCAACCGCCAGGCCTGCGCGGCGACAAACCCCGCTGGTTCGGTGCCGTAAAAATACTCTTCGCCCGAAAAGCGCTCGTCCCACATGATGATGCCCCCGTTGCCCCGGCACAGGATGGGCCGGGGGTGGGGCGTCATGCAAGTCTCTTCACGCTTTCGTCCGCGTTGCAAGCCCACGCTTTTCGGGGTGTTGCGCGCTCGCAAGGATATGCGCCGCGCCATGCACGACATGGCTCGCATGACCGACGATCAACGGATCGGGCGGGGTGACGATCGACAGATCCTTGTCCGGATAGTCGAGCGAGGACAGGAAGTGCTTCATGCAGTTCAGCCGCGCCCGCTTCTTGTCGTTCGACTTGATGATCACCCAGGGCGCATCGGCGGTGTCGGTGTAGAAGAACATCGCCTCCTTCGCCTCGGTGTAATCGTCCCATTTATCAAGGCTGGCCATGTCGATGGGCGAGAGCTTCCAGCGCTTGAGCGGATCGGTGGCGCGTTCGGTGAACCGCCGCCGTTGCTCCTCGCGCGAGACCGAGAACCAGTATTTGTAAAGCCGGATCCCCGAGCGGACCAGCATCCGCTCGAACTCGGGCGCCTGACGCATGAATTCAAGATATTCGCTCGGCGTGCAGAAGCCCATCACCCGCTCGACCCCGGCGCGGTTGTACCAGCTGCGGTCGTAGAAGACCATTTCCCCGGCCGTCGGCAGCCAGCGCACATAGCGCTGGAAATACCATTGCCCGCGTTCCTCGTCCGAAGGCTTGTTCAGCGCCACCACCCGCGCAAAGCGCGGATTGAGATGTTCGGTATAGCGCTTGATCGTGCCGCCCTTGCCCGCGGCATCGCGGCCCTCGAAGAGAATGACGAATTTCTCGCCCGTCTCCTGCGCCCAGCGCTGCACTTTCAGCAATTCAGCCTGCAACAGCGCCTTTTCCCGCTCGTAAGCGACGCGACCAAGGCGATGCGGATAGGGATATTTGCCGCTCTCGAACGCCAGCCGGATTGCACTGGCATCAAGCGTCGGAAATTCCCGCGGCCCGGACAGCGCCGCGCTTTCGCCCGCAGCCGGTTCGGGGGTGGACTCGGGGGTGACGGGATCAGGCGTCGCGACGGGCGTGACCTCGGTGCGTTGCGGCGAGTCCGATACGGCCTCGGCCGCCGCGACAGTGACGTGATCATCCATAGGCAACCCTCCCTGTTGTCGCAGAGAAGGCTCCCACGAAAGGATGAATATCGCCTTGATACGTGTCAACAAACCGTCATCCGACGGTTGCATTTTCGGGCTTCCCTCCGCCCCGCGCCCGGCGCAGTCTGAACCCGAACAGGAGGGACCGATGATCACACTTTATGGCATGTATCGCTCGCGCGCGACGCGCAACATTTGGGCCGCAACCGAGCTGGGGCTCGACTGGCACCTGAAGCCCGTCATCCAGGCCTATCGGCTCGAGGCGCAGGGGATCGACCCCACCCATCCCGAGGCTCCCTTCAACACCCGCACCCCGGAATTCCTGAAGCTTTCGCCCGCGGGCGCGATCCCGGTGATGGAGGATGCGGGGCTGGTGCTGTCGGAATCGCTCGCGATCAACCTTTACATGGCGAAGAAGGCGGGCGGGCCGCTTGCCCCGAAAGACCTGCGCGAAGAGGCGCAGATGCTGCAATGGGCGCTTTACGGCGCCACCGCGATCGAGAGCCCCGCGCTCGACATTTCCTTTGCCTATGCCAAGGGCGAGGCCGCGACCGAAAATGGCGAGGCAAAGATCGCTGCCGCCTCGGCGCAGCTGCAACGCCCGTTCAAGGCGCTTGAAACCCATCTGGGCGCGCATAGCCACATGGTCGGCGGGCGCTTCACCGTGGCCGACATCAACATGGCGGAAATCGTGCGCTATGCGCAGGCCCACACCCATCTGATGGCGCAGTTCCCGCGTCTGAGCGGCTGGCTCGACCTGTGTCAGAGCCGCCCGGCCTTCCGCGATCTGATGGAGAAACGCGCCGCCGAACCGGCGTGACCAAGCCCGCGCTCCTGCTTTTTCTTGGGGAAAATACGCCGGGGGTGCGGGGGCGGAGCCCCGGCCCGGGTCGTCCCGGGCGCGCGCCCGGGGCGAAATCCCCGCCCACCCTTGACCCGCGGCCCCGTCTCGGTCAGATGAACCCATGGTTCCGCTCGACAAACTTGCCCAGATTACCGCCCGCTTCGACTTTCTCGAAGCGAAGCTGAACACTGCGCTCACGCCTGCGGACATCGCCGCGCTCTCGCGCGAATACAGCGAGCTGCGCCCGGTCGTCACCGAAATCGCCGCCTATCGCAAATCGCTCGACGATCTGGCCGAGGCCGAGGGCTGGCTTGCCGATCCGGAAATGAAGGCGCTCGCCGAGGAAGAACTGCCCCGGCTGAAAGCCCGCATTCCCGAGATGGAACAGGCGCTGCGGCTCGCGCTTTTGCCGAAAGACGCGGCCGATGCCCGCCCGGCGATCCTCGAAATCCGCCCCGGCACAGGCGGCGAGGAAGCGGCGCTCTTCGCCCATGACCTGTGGCGGATGTATGAACGTCATGCGGAAAAGATGGGCTGGCGCTTTGAACGCCTCGAATTCACCGCGACCGAGCTTGGCGGCGTCAAGGAAGCCATGGCCCGGATCGAGGGCGAAGGCGTCTTTGCCCGGCTGAAATACGAATCCGGCGTGCATCGCGTGCAGCGGGTGCCCGAAACCGAGGCCGGCGGGCGCATCCACACCTCGGCCGCGACGGTCGCCGTGCTGCCCGAGGCCGAAGAGGTCGACATCGACATCCCCGCCACCGACATCCGCATCGACACGATGCGCTCCTCGGGCGCGGGCGGGCAGCACGTCAACACCACCGACTCGGCGGTGCGGATCACCCATTTGCCCACCGGCATCATCGTGACCTCGTCGGAGAAGAGCCAGCACCAGAACCGCGCCAATGCGATGGCGGTCCTGCGCGCAAGGCTGTACGAGATCGAACGCGACCGGCTGGCGAACGAGCGGGCCGAGAACCGGCGTTCGCAGGTCGGCTCCGGCGATCGCTCGGAGCGCATACGCACCTACAATTTCCCGCAAGGGCGGATGACCGATCACCGCATCAACCTGACCCTTTACGCCCTGCCGCAGATCCTTGCGGGCGATCTGGGCGAGGTGATCGATGCGCTTGTCGCCCATGATCAGGCGGCCAAACTGGCGGAGATGGACGAATGAAGGCACAGATTGCGCTGATGCTGGGCACGCGCCAGCTCGAAGGCGCGGGGATCCGGGGGGCGGCCACCGATGCCCGCCGCCTGCTCGCCCATGTGATGGACGTGCCGCCCGAGCGGCTTTACCTCTCGATCCATTCCGAATTGTCGGAAGACCGCCACAAGCAGTTTCTCAAATGCCTCGCCGCCCGCGAGGCGCGTCAGCCGGTGGCGCAGATCACCGGGCACCGGGCGTTCTGGAAGCATGAATTCCGGGTGACGCGGGCAACGCTCGACCCCCGCCCCGAGACCGAATTGCTGGTCGAAGTCGCGCTTGAAACGCCCTTCGAGCGGGTTCTCGATCTTGGCACCGGCACCGGCTGCATCCTGCTCAGCCTCTTGGCCGAGCGGCCCGCGGCGCAGGGCGTCGCCACCGACATTTCCGAAGCCGCGCTTGCCGTGGCCCAGGAAAACGCCGAACGCCTCAGCCTGCATGAGCGCGCCCATTTCGTGCAGGGCGACTGGTTTCACGGCGTCGAGGGGCGCTTCGATCTGATCGTGTCGAACCCGCCTTACATCACCGAAGCCGAAATGGCGGAGCTCGCCCCCGATGTCCGCGACTGGGAACCCCATACGGCGCTGACGCCCGGTGGCGACGGACTTGGCGCCTATCGCGCCATTGCCTTTGGCGCCTTTGCCCGGCTCAAGCCCGGCGGGCGGATCGCGCTCGAGATCGGCCCGACCCAGGCGGCGGCGGTCTCGGCGATGCTTGCCGCGCAGGGGTTCGACGCGGTCGAGGTGCGGCAGGATCTGGGACGGCGTGACCGGGTGGTGCTGGCGCATCGGCCCTGAGCCCGCCGCAAGCGCGGTTTTTCGGTCGCAATCCACAGATTTTCACGATCTTTTCCGGTATCCGGGCCGATTCCGACTTGCACCACTGCGCCCGAAGTGCTTAGTGCAGACGCGTGAGGGGATGGCTTTTGTCCTCCCCCCGGTCAGCTTCCTTCCAGGGTCGGTTCCAGCTGCAGGCGATGCCTGCCGGGTTCGAACCCCGGTCAGACGGGCGCCCAACTCCGGTCCGGCCCAGACCTATCACCCGCAAGGGTCCAACAAACGCAGGCTCATGAGATCCTCCAAGTCCCGTTCGCGCAACAAGTCGAACCGCCAGCGCAGCATCGGCAACATCATCAACCGGGTCTTCGACAGCTCCGGCCCCGAGGGCAAGGTGCGCGGGACGCCGCAGCAAATCATCGAGAAATATCTGGCGCTGGCGCGGGATGCGCAGCTGAGCAACGACCGCGTTGCCGAACAGAACTTCCTGCAGCATGCCGAGCATTACACCCGCATGCTGGGCGAGGCGCAGCGCGAACTTGCCCGCGAACAGGAAGAACGCAACCGCAATTACCAGCAAAACAGCGGCCAGAACGGGCAATCGAACGGCAATGGCCAGAATGGCGGCCAGAACGGAAATGGCAACGGGAACGGCAATGGCTACCGCGAGCGCGCCGAGCGTGAACCGCGCGAGCCGCAGCCCGAAGCCGCCCGCTTCGAGGAAGCCCCGCAGCCCCGTTACGACGGCGCTCCGGTGATGATGCCCGATTTCTTCGCCACTGCCGAAGACGACGGCCCGGGCCTTGTCGAAACGCCCGAGATGCGTCAACCCGAGCCGCCGCGCGCCGAAAAGCGCGTCCATGCGCCGCGCCCGGTCGAGGCCGCGCCTGCCGCCGCCGAAACCGAGGCGCCCGCGGCAGAGGCCGCTCCGGCCCCTACCCCGACGAAAGCCGCCAAATCCGCACCCGCGGGCGATGGCGCGCCGAAGCCGCGCAGCCGCGCCCCGCGCAAGCCGCGCACGGAAAAGCCCAAGGCCGAGGCGCCGCCCGAAGGCTCTGCCGCCGAATGACAAAACCGCGCCTTCGGGCGCGGTTTTCATTTCAGCACCGGGGGCGCAGGGGCTCAACCCGCCGCCACCAGCCGGGCCAGATGGCAGAACTGTTCCAGACTCACCCGCTCGGCCCGCTCGGTGGGGGGAATGCCCGCTTCCTCCAAAAGTGCCTCGATCCGCGGATGCACGCCCTTCAGGCTCGAACGCAGCATCTTGCGACGCTGGTTGAACCCGGCCGCCACCACCCGTTCGAGCACCGCCGGATCGGCCGGATAGCGCGGTTCGGGCAAGGCGGTCAGATGCACGACAGCCGAATGCACCTTCGGCGCCGGGGTAAAGGCCTCGGGCGGCAGGACCATCACGATCTTCGCCTCGGCCCGCCACTGCGCCAGAAGCGCCAGCCGCCCGTAATGATCGGTGCCGGGCTTCGCCACGATCCGCTCGGCCACCTCTTTCTGGAACATCAGCGTCAGGCTTTGCCAAAACGGCGGCCAGACCGCAGGCGTCAGCCAGCGGATCAACAACTCGGTCCCGACGTTATAGGGCAGGTTTGCCGCGATCCGGATCGGCGGGGTCAGATGCGACAGCACATCCACGGCCAAAGCATCGCCATTGATCACCTCAAGCCGCCCCGGATAATGCGCGCCGATCTCGGCCAGCGCGGGCAGACAGCGGCTGTCCTTCTCGACCGCCAGCACGCGCCGCGCCCCCTCGGCCAGCAGACCCCGCGTCAGCCCCCCCGGCCCCGGCCCGACTTCGAGCACGTCACAGCCGCGCAGATCGCCTGCCGCCCGCGCGATCTTCGCGGTCAGGTTGAGGTCGAGCAGAAAGTTCTGCCCCAAAGCCTTCTTCGCCACCAGCTCATGGGTCGCGATCACCTCGCGCAAGGGCGGCAGCCCGTCGATCGCAGCCAAAGCCCGTCCTTCCCTGTTTATCTTGCCTCAAATATCCCGGGGCCGTTCATTGCGGCGCCATTGGTTCAAGCCCAATGGACGGCGGGGCAGAGCCCCCGGCGCGCGTCACAGCCGCGCCGCCCCCATCTTCGCCGCCATCGTCAGCGCCGCGATCAGGCTTTGCGGGCTGGCCTTGCCGGTCCCCGCGATGTCATAGGCCGTGCCATGATCGGGCGAGGTCCGCACGAAGGGCAGCCCCAGCGTCACATTCACCCCGCCATCGAAATCAAGCGTCTTGATCGGGATCAGCGCCTGATCGTGATAGGCGCAGATCGCCGCATCATAGCGCGCCCGCGCGGCCGGGTGGAACATCGTGTCGGGCGGCAAGGGCCCGGTCACCGCCAGCCCCTCGGCACGCAGGCCCTCGACCACATCGGCGATCCAGTCGATTTCCTCGCGCCCCATCGCGCCGCCCTCGCCCGCATGCGGGTTGAGCCCCGCCACCGCAAGCCGCGGATTGGACAGGCCAAAATCGCGCCGCAGCCCCTCGGCGGTCAGTCGCACCGTCTCGCGCAGAAGCGCGGGCGTATAGGCGTCAAGAACGTCGCGCAGCGCGATATGAATCGTTGCCGGCACGACGCGGCAGGGCGGATCGACCCGCTCGGAGGCCAGCATCATCACCACCCGCGCGCCCCCGGCCAGATGCGCCAGATATTCGGTATGCCCCGGAAAGGCGAAGCCCGCCCCGTCCTTCAGCACCTTCTTGTTGATCGGCGCCGTGGTCAGCGCCAGCCCCTCGCCGCGGGTGACCAGATCGACGCCGCGCGCGATCACGTCGATCACCGCCTGCGCATTGGCCAGATCGGGCTGGCCCGGCACCGCCGCCGCAGGGAATTCATGCGGCAACACGCACAGCGCGGACCCGGCATGGGTCATCGCCTGTTCGGGCGTCTCGATTTCGCGGATCGTCGCGCCGCGCGGCAGATGCGCCGGATCGCCCAGAAACACAAAGGGCAACCGCGCCCCGAGCGCCTGTTGCGCCCGCACCGCCAGTTCCGGCCCGACGCCCGATGGATCGCCACAGGTCAGGATCACCGGCCGTTCGAAGACCGCGGCCTCGGTCGCGACCGGGCTCATTTCCGCACGATCACCGCTTCGGCGCGCAGCTGCGCCAGCAGTCGATCCGCCAAGGCCCCCACGCGCGCATTCAGCAGCTTATCCCGCGTCGCCTCTCGCGAGGGGCCGGTTTCGCCTACCGCCGCATTGACGGCGCGGCCCCGGTCGCAGAGCATCACCAGCACATCATTGCCGCCGCGCGGCACCACCTGCATTTCGCCGATATCCATGCGCGGCAGGATCCGCGCGATATCGGCCGGAATCTGCGCAGCCCTTGCGCCATCGACCCGCTCCAGCCGATCGGCTGGCAGCTTGCTGGCCACGGTATAAAGATCGTCACAGCGCTGCGCTTCGGCGTCGGCCTTGGCGTGCCAAGCCGCCGCTTCGGGCGAGCCCGAAGCGCCCAGAAGCAACGTCGCATAGCCCACCGCCTGCGTCTGCGGCGTCAGCGGGCCGCCCTCGTCCAGACCACGCATGAAGAACACCGAGACCGAATTCGGCGTCTGGATCGGCGCCGAAGCATGGCCCGGCGTCATCGACATCACGGTCTGACGCACCTCGGGCGGCAGCGCCGTCACCGGCATCCATTCCAGCCGCCCGCCCTTCGAGGCCGTCGGCGAGGACGACAGCTCTTTCGCCAGCGCGGCGAAATCGGCTTCGGTCTTCGCGGCGGCGGCCTTGCGCGCCTTGGCCATCGTCTCGACATCGCGGCCGGGGAAATTGCGCACGACGATTTCCGACAGCAGCACTTTCGGCGGCTCGGGCTCGGTGCCCTGCGGCGGCGCGATCGCAAGCGCCCGGTCGATCTCGGCATCCGAGACCTTGATCCGGCCGCCGCCATAGGTCGCCTTCACAACCTCGCGCCAGATCATCCCGGCGGCAACGAAATCGCGATAGGTCTGGGGCTCCACCCCGGCCTCGGCCAGCGCCTTGAGGAAATCCTCTGTGCTCAGATTGGCACGGGAGGCGAATTCCGCCATGCCCTTGGTCACCGCATCGCGCGACGGGCTGATGCCAAGGCTGTGCGCTTTCCAGTTCTGCAGCCGGTCGTCGATCAGTGCATTCTCGGCCAGTTTGCGCACATCGCCCTTGGCGCCCAGAAGCTCCATGAACCGGGCGCGCTGCGCGATCTCGTAGCCCGTGATCGCCAACCCGTTGACGGTGATCACCGGAGAAAAACCGCCCGCGGATTGCGCCTGAACCGGGGCCATGGCGCCAAAGGCAAGCCCGGCCACCAGAGCCCAGCCAAGAACCGAGGGAAAATGCCGCATCATTCGTTCCGTCATCCGTTCGTCGTTCCTTTGCGCGGGCCTGCGCCCGACCGGACCCGGTCTCAGCGTCGGCAGACCCGCTCGGCCCGGTTGTCACCCGATCCGGCGCCGAAGCCCGCAAGCGAGATCGACAAGCCGAAGTCGGTTTCGGGCTCCACACTAGTGGAGGACGTGAACCGGCGCGAGAGGGAAAGATCGACGGTGACGCATTCGTTTGAATATTGCAGACCCAGCGCCGCCTTGGCGGCCCGGTCGGCAATCAGGTCATAGCGGGTGTCGAAACTGCTCGACCAGCCGCGGCGCAGCTTCCAGTCGGATTCGAACAGCAATTCCGAGGTTTTCGGGATCGCCTCGGTTTCGAGCATCCACAGATAACCCGCCGCGACCTTGGCCCGATCGCCCAGATAGGCCAGGCGCAATTCGTCGCGATCAAAGCTCAGGTCATTCGCGACCAGCGCCCGGTTCGACAGCACAAGCCCGCCCGCCGTGCTCAGATGCGTGGCCAGAAGCCAGTCCGAGGTGGTGCCCGAAAGCCCCGAGCCTTCGGCGAAATCTTCGATATCATCGAGCCGGAACACCCGCCCCGCCGTCAGCCCGAGCGACCAGCCCGAGGCGTCATGCCGCGTCCAGCTCAGGCCAAGGTTCGCCCGCGTGCCGCGTTCGCGCACGTCGCCGCCGGGGTAGCGCGAGAAATCGAACAGGTTACCCTCGTCGAATTCGGTCAGAAGGCTGTCTTCGTCGGGCAGGTATTTGCTGCTCTTGCCGCTCCAGATGATCTGCGCCACCGGCTCGATCACCTGCGCCGCGCGGCCTTCGCTTTTCACCCAGGGCCAGCGCAGTTCAAGACCAATCGAGGGCAGCGCCCGCAGCGTCTCGCCCGCGTAATCCTCATCCTGCCGGACCGCCGTCGCATCGATGGCGAGCTCGCCTTCAAGCGCCGCCAGCACACCGCCGCCCAAAAGCCAGTTGCGCCGCCAGTCGGCGACACCCGAGAGCCGGGTCATGTCGCGCCCGTCGGCGGCGTCATCCGCATCGGCCCCGTCCAGCGACGAATTCGACGCGCGCCAATGCGAATGCAGGCTGCCTTCGAAACTGAGCTCGCCACCGATCAGACCGGGCCGGATCACCTTGGTCCAGCTCGCATCGGCCGATTGCATCGGCTCGGTGGTGTTGCTTTCATCTTCCCGCAGCGAATGGGTGTTGCCGATCTTCGCTTCGATCAGCTCGTCGCGGCGCACCCGTTCGAGCGTCACCCCCGACCAGAGCCGGTCATCCTCGGTGATGTCGTAATTGAGCAGGTAAGACGGGTCCGAGACCATCCGCAGCTGCACGCCAAGCGTGAAATCCGCGGGCAGCGTGAAGCGGCCGGTGCCGAAGACATAGCCGCGGGTCTCACCCTCGCGGATCGAGTCGCGGCTGAGTGCGCCTTCGACCTCGATCGTGCCGCTATCCAGCGCCTGCCGATACCGCAGCCCGAGCGTGCGGGTGTAATTCGCCGACAGATAGGGCGTCACCGTCAGATCGGCCGAGGGGCCGAAGGTCAGGAAATACGGCACCTTGAGCCCTGGCCCGAGCAGCGAGGTGGTGCGCAGCGACGGCCGCAGCACGCCTGACATCCGCTCGACGGTGGGGTCCGGCATCCGCAGATGCGGCAGCCAGATCAGCGGCACGCCCATCGCCCGGAACTGGGCGCTTTCAAACAGAAGCTGGCGGGTCGTGGTGTCATGGGTGATGGTGCGGGCACGGATCTCCCACAGCGGTTCAGGATCGGTGATGCAGACCCGGCAGGACGAGGCCACGACCTCGTGCATCACCGTGCGGGTGCCGTCCTGCCGTTCGATCCGGTTCGCCGCCAGCTGCAACTCGCGCGAGAGCACCATCCGCGCGCCGGTCAGCACGCCGTTTTGTAGATCGCGGCTCAGCTCGGCTGCATCGGCCAGGATCACCGAGCCGGTTGCGCCCGGCTCGACCATGCGGATCGGGCCGTCGATCGTCAGCCGATCGCTGGCCTTGTCATAGAGGATGCGCGAGGCGGTCAGCCGGTGTTCGTGCCAATAGACCTCGACATTGCCCTCGGCGATCAGCCGGTTCGAGCCGGTGACCTCGATCCGGTCGGCAAGCAGCGTCGCGGCATCGGAATAAAGCTGCGGCGCCGCGGTCTCGGGCGCGGCGGGAACAGGAAGGACGGGTTCCTGCGCCAACACGGGTCCGGCGAGGATCAGCGCCAGCGCGGTGCTCAGAGCCCAGTGCCGCAAGCTGCGGTTGCGCATCATCCTTCCTCCTGCTGCAACACCAGCGTCAGCGCGAGCATCAGGGCTACAACCGGGGGCGCCCAGGCCGCCAGCGCGGCGGGGATCTGCCCGTTGTCTCCCAGAACCTGCGCAATGTTGCGCAGGAAGAAGAGCGCAAGTCCAGCCAGAAGCGCCAGCATCACCCGCCCGCCGGTGCCACCGAAGCGCGCGGGCCGCATGGTGAAGCCCGCCGCCACCAGCACCATCGCCGCCAGCATCAGCGGTTGCGCCAGTTCGACCTGCAGCCAGACGATATGTCGGCGCGCGGAAAAGCCCGCGGCTTCCAAGGCGCGGATGAAGCCCGGCAATTCCCAGATCGGCATCGCCGAGGGCGCGCCGAAACTGTCGGCGATGCTCTCGGCCGTCAGCGTCGAGGGCAGCGAGATCGTCTGCGCGCGGGTCGCGTCGCGCTCGGGGTTGGTGGAGCGGCCCAGCGGCCAGTCCTTGGCATCGGACAGAACCCAGGACCCGGGCGTGAGCCAGGCCGAGGCCGCATCGATGCGCCGGACCGGACCGGCCTTCGCGTCAAACAGCAGAAAGGTCACGTCATAAAGCGCCGTCGCCTCGGCATTGCCGCGCATCGCATGGATGACGGCCTGCCCGCCATCCGCGGTGCCCTGCCGCATCCACAGCCCCTCGCGGCCGATCGAGACGGTCTGACGGCCCTCGGCGCGCAGCTGGCCCTCGATTTCTTCGGCGCGCTTGCTGGTCGCGGAAACGATCGGATTGCCGACTGCGACCAACAGAATGCCGATCAGCAGGGCCACAGTCACCGGCGCCATCAGCATCCGCAAGGCCGAGCGCCCGGCTGCCCGGATCACCACGAGCTCGGAGGACCGCGCCAGAGCCAGAAAGGCAACGACAGCCGAGAGCATCACGACGAGCGGAAAGATCGTGTAGAGCGTCGAGGGCACCGACAGCGCCGCCAGCCGCGCCGCATCGGTCAGCGCCCCGCGGGCGGCATCAAGGCGGCGGATCTTCTCCACCATCTCGATCAGGAACAGCACGCCCCAGAAGGCCCCGGCCACGATCAGGAACGCCTGCCCGAAGCGCCGCGCGATATAAAGCGAAAGCGTCATGCCGCCCCCTCCGCCCCGAAGACGGGGGGTGACTTGCGCCGCCGCCCGGCCCAGCTCAGCGCCAGCGACACAAGGATCAGCCCGATCAGCGCAGGCATGTAATGCAGCGCCCAAAGCTCGGGATCGGCGCGCGTCATCGAGGTGGCGACGTTCGACAGCGAATGCAGACCGATCAGCGCCAGCACCGCCAGCACCATCTGCCGCCAAAGCCCGAGCCGCGAGAAACTGCCCAGCATCATCGCCGCCACCGCCAACAGGGCCGAGACCGGCGCCATCAGCGGCTGGGCGAGCCGGTCGTTCAGCTCGAGATGCGCCGCCGTTACCGTCGAACCGGTCGCCGCCAGCAATTCGGGCGTGGGCGCGATCAGATCGCGGCTCGGCACCTCTTCCCAGTCGATGCGCCCGCGCACCTTCGCCCCGATCGCGCCGCCCAGATCATAGGTGAAATCGGAAAACCGCGTCAGCGCCAGCGAGGTGTCGGATTTGCGCAGGGTCTGCGCCGTGCCGTCGAACATCACCAGCTTCGGCCCGGCCTCCGAGGGCACGATCAGCGCCTTTTCGGCGGTATAGATCGTCTCGGTCGAGGCGGAGCGCGCATCAAACAGGAAGATGTCCAAAAGCTCGCCCTGATCCGAAATCTCGCGGATGTAGACGGTGATGCCCTCGGTGGGGGATTGGAAGCTGCCCTCGGTCAGGAAGCGCGCGGTGACATCTTGCGACACCTGTTGCTGCCGCTCGGCCAGCCTTGCGCGCGAGGCGGGGACGAGTTCATGAACCAAAACGAGCATCAGCGCCGCCACGAGCAGCCCGAAAACCGCCACCGGCCGCGCCAGCCGCCAAGGGCTTGCCCCTGCCGCCTGCATCACAACGAGTTCGGATTCGCCCGAAAGCCGGTTGATCGCGTAAAGCACCGCCGCAAACGCCGCAACCGGCAGAACGAGCGCGATCACGTTGGGCAGCGTCAGCGCGGTGAATTCCAGCACCACCCAGGCGGTCTGACCGTCGCCGATCAGCTTGTCGAACAGAAGCACCGCCCGGTTCACCCAATAGACCGAGACGAGCACCAGCGCGAAGAATCCGAAGATCGCCATCAACTGGGACAGGAGATATCGGTCCAGGCGTTTCAAATTCGGATCTCTCCCGCGGGGTTTGCCCCTCTCTAGCGCGGGAAATGGGCCGCGAAAAGCCCGAAGACCCGGGGTCGTGCAGCTTCCCGCCCATCATCGGCGCGGCTATACAAGCGCGGTTTCGCCGCATAGGCTCGCGCAGAACCAACCACTCGCAGGGACTGCCATGATCCACCCCGTTGCCCTTCGTTTCACCGCCACCGATGCCGAAGCCCTGGCCCCCCGCGAGGGCCGTCTGGCGCTGATCGTGCCGCCCGAGGGCAAGCTGGGCCTGATGGGGCGCAAGCTTGACCGGCTGACACGGGGCGCGGTGACGCGGGCGCTGGCCTCGGAGGGCTGGGGCAAGCTGGCGGTCGGCGATTCGCTCGAACTCGGCTTTCCGGGCGGGCTCGCCTGCGAGGCGCTGGCACTGGTGAAACTGGCCCGTCGCGCCACCGTGGCCGAGGCGCGCAAGGCGGGCGCGACCGTCGCCAAGGGGTTGAACGAGAAAGGCGCGCTGGTGATCGCCGAGGCGCATCCGCGCGCGGCCGACATTTCCTTTGGCCTTGCGCTGCGGGCCTATCGCTTCGATTACCTGAGCGAGCCGAAGAAACCCTTCGGCCCGGTCGAGATGATGGTGGCCTCGCCCGAAACCGTCGCCGCCGAGGCCGCGCCGCATGCTGCGCTGGCCGAGGGTGTCTTCTTCACCCGCGATCTGGTGAACGAGCCCGCCAATATCCTGACCACCGATGATTTCGCCGCGCGGCTGGCCGCGATGCACGAGCTTGGCCTCGAGGTTGAGATCCTTGACGAGGACGAGTTGGAGAAACTGGGCTTCCGCGCGCTGCTTGCCGTGGGGCAAGGCTCGGAAAGCCCGTCGAAGGTCGTGGTGATGCGCTGGCAAGGCGGCGAGGCCGATGCGGCGCCGCTCGCGCTGGTCGGCAAGGGCGTCTGCTTCGACACCGGCGGGATTTCGATCAAGCCCGCGGCGGGCATGGAAGAAATGACGATGGACATGGGCGGCGCCGCCGTCGTCGCGGGTGTGATGCGCACGCTGGCGCTGCGCAAGGCCCGCGCCAATGTCGTCGGTCTGGTCGGTCTCGTTGAAAACATGCCCGACGGGCGGGCGCAGCGTCCGGGCGACATCGTGAAAAGCCTCAAGGGCGACACGATCGAGGTGCTGAACACCGATGCCGAGGGCCGGATGGTTCTGGCCGATGTGCTCTGGTATGCGCAGGAGCGCTTCGCCCCCGCCGCGGTGATCGATCTGGCGACGCTGACCGGGGCGATCATCGTCGCACTTGGCCATGAGCACGCGGGCATCTTCACCAATGACGACAAGCTCTCGGGCGATCTGCTGAGTGCCGCCAAGGCCGAGGGCGAAGGCGCCTGGCCGATGCCGCTGACCCCCGCCTATGATCCGCTGATCAAGTCGCGTCTGGCCGATATCAAGAACACCGGCGGGCGCTGGGGCGGCTCGATCACCGCGGCGGCGTTCCTCAAGCGCTTCATCAAGGCCGACATGCCCTGGTGTCACATCGATATCGCGGGCGTCGCCCTGCCGCCCGGCGAAACCGCGCTGGCGCCGAAAGGCGCGACCGGCTGGGGGGTGATGACGCTTGATCGGCTGATCCGCAGCCGGTTCGAGGCCTGACCCGAGATGCCCGCGCTGTTCTATCATGTCACCCAATCGCCGGTGGAGGGGGTGGTCGAAACGCTGCTCACCCGCGCGCTGGCGCAGGGCTGGCGGGTGGAATTGCGCGGGGTTTCGCCCGAACGGATGGACTGGCTTGACCAGAAGCTCTGGCTCGGCCCCGAGGAAGAGTTCCTGCCGCATGGCCTTGCTGGCGGGCCGCATGATGCGTTGCAACCCGTGCTTCTGACCACCTCGCCGCGCCCCGAGGGGCGGCAGGCGGTGATGACGCTTGATGGCGCCGAGGTCACGCCCACCGAGGTGGCAGCCGCCGAGCGGGTCTGGATCCTGTTTGATGGCCGCGACGAGACCGCGGTCGCGCGCGCTCGCGACCAATGGAAGGCGCTGACCGGGGCGGGCACCTCGGCGCAATACTGGAGCGAGGAAAGCGGGCGCTGGCAGAAGAAGGCCGAAAAGTAGCCCCTCCGCGTTTCCCAAAACCCACTTTTTGCTTGCAGCTTTGGCGCGAGGCTTTATGGTCCCGGCCCACCTCGGGGTGCTCCGTCAGGGGCTGAGATGCGTCATCGCAAACCCGTTGAACCTGAACCGGTTAAGACCGGCGGAGGGAAGGTATCCGGGCACTCTCCCGGCCTGACCCCGCCCGTCAAGCCATTGGAGAGAAGAATGAAAACTGCTCTGATGCTGGCGGGTTGCGTGATTGCTGCAACCCCTGCCCTGGCCGAGGACAAACCCGTTCTCACCGTCTATGCGCCCGAATATTTCACCTCCGAATGGGGCCCCGGCCCCGCGATCGAAAAGGGCTTCGAGGCCGAGTGCGGCTGCGATCTGCGCTTCGTCGCGGGCGATGTGCTGCCGCGGCTCCTGCTCGAAGGCGAGAAGACCGAGGCCGATGTGGCGATCGGGCTCAATACCGATGTCACCGCCCGCGCCCGCGCGACCGGGCTGTTCGCGCCGCATCACGAGGATCTGTCGCGGCTGACGCTGCCGATCACCTGGGCCGACGAGACCTTCCTGCCCTTCGACTGGTCCGAGGTCGCCTTTGTCTATGACAAGACGAAGCTCACCACTCCGCCGAAATCCTTTGCCGAGCTGCTCGACGCGCCCGAGGGGGCGTTCAAGATCGCCATCGAAGATCCCCGCTCTTCGACAGCCGGTCTGGCGCTGCTCTTGTGGGTCAAGCACATCTATGGCGACAAGGCCGGCGAGGCCTGGGCGAAGCTTGCGCCCAAGGTGCTGACCGTGACGCAGGACTGGTCCGAAGCTTACGGACTTTTCACCGAGGGCGAGGCCGACATGGTGCTGAGCTTCACCACCTCGCCCGCCTATCACCGCATCGCGGAAAACGACGACACCAAGGCGGCGGCGATCTTCCCCGAGGGGCATTATTTCTACACCGAACTGGCCGGTCAGCTGAAGACCTCGGACCAGCCGGAACTGGCGCAGAAATTCATGGATTACATCCTGTCGGATGCCTTCCAGGGCATGATCGCGACGGCGAACTGGTCCTTCCCGGTGATCGAGAAACCCGGCTTCCTGCCCGAGGGCTTCGCCACCCTGCCCCGCCCCGCGAAAACCTTCTTCTACACCGAGACAGAGGCCGAAGCCCTGCGCGAGCCCGCGCTTGAAGAATGGCGCGCGAACTTCGGCAAATGATCCCGGCGGCATCGGCGGCGGTCCTTGTGGCCGCGCTGGTGCTGGCCCCCCTTGGCGCGGTGATGCTCCGCGCCGGGGGGCTGTCGCATCTTGGCGCCTCGGATCTAGAGGCGCTGCGCTTCACGCTCTGGCAGGCCTCGCTTTCGGCCGCGTTTTCCTGCCTGCTCGCCATCCCCTTGGCCCGCGCACTGCACCGACGCCGCTTTCCGGGCCGCAGCCTGTTCATCGCCGCCCTTGGGGCCCCGTTCCTGTTGCCAACTCTCGTCGCGGTGATGGGCCTTTTGGCCATCTTCGGTCGCCGCGGCCTGCTGAATGGCGCGCTCGATGCGCTCGGCCTGCCCGGCGTGTCGATCTACGGGCCCTGGGGGGTGGTGCTCGGCCATCTGTTCCTGAACCTGCCCTTGGCGACGCGGATGGTGCTGCACGGCTGGCAGGCGATCCCGGCCGAGCGCGTCCGTCTGGCCCTCTCCCTCGGCCTTGGCCCGGCGGAAATCGCCCGGCATCTGGAGGCGCGGATGCTGCGCGCCGTCCTGCCCGGCGCGTTTCTGGCGATTTTCCTTGTCTGCCTTTCGTCCTTCGCCGTCGTACTGACGCTCGGCGGCGGTCCCCGCGCCTCGACGCTCGAGGTGGCGATCTATCAGGCCTTCCGCTTCGACGCCGATCTGGGCCGGGCGGCGGCGCTTTCGGCGGTGCAGGTGGTGCTGGCGCTGGCGGCCCTTGGCATCGCCTCGCGGCTGACGCTGCCACCGGGCTTCGGCGCGGGGCTGGACCGGGCGCTGCCAGTGCAACTGGCGCCAAAGCTGCGGCATCGGCTGAGCGATGCGCTGATCCTGACCGCGGCTGCGGGCTTTCTGCTTTCCCCGCTGGCTGCCATCGCCTTGCGCGGCCTGCCTGCGCTGACGCATCTGCCCGGACAGGTCTGGCAGGCGGCCGTCACCTCGGTCTGGCTCGCCATCGGCGCCGCGGCGCTGACGATGGCGCTGGCCCTGCCGCTCGCGCTTGCCGCACCGCGCCGGATCTGGGCCGAGCCCGCGGCGATGCTGCCGATGGCAGCCTCGTCGCTCGTTCTTGGCACCGGGCTTTTCCTGATCGCGCAGCCCTTCGTCGCGCCGACCGCGCTCGCCCTGCCGGTGACGCTGCTCACCAACGCAGCCCTCAGCCTGCCTTTCGCGCTGCGCCTGCTTCTGCCCGAGGTCCGCGCGCTGCAAGCCGATTACGACCGGCTGGCCGAAAGCCTGAACCTGCAGGGCCTTGCCCGGCTGCGGCTTCTGACCCTGCCCCGCCTTGCCCGCCCGACGGGCTTTGCCGCGGGCATCGCCGCCGCCTTTTCGATGGGCGATCTGGGCGCGATCACGCTCTTTTCCGATGGTCGCAGCCAGACCCTGCCGCTTGCCGTCTATCAGCTGATGGGCAGCTACCGGATGGATCAGGCCGCGGGCGCCGCCTGCCTGCTGATGGCGCTGACCTTCGCCCTTTATGCCGCCTGTGATCGGATCGGAGCCCATGCTGACCCTCGATAAGATCCTGATCGATCAGGACGATTTTCGCCTTGGTGCCGATTTCACGATCCCTGAAGGGGACCGGGCGGCGCTTTTGGGCCCTTCGGGCGCGGGGAAATCGACGCTGCTCGCGACGCTCTCGGGCTTTCTGGCGCCGAGGTCCGGACGGATCTTCTGGCGCGGGGCCGACCTCACCGATCTGCCACCGGGGGAACGGCCGCTGTCGATCCTGTTTCAGGATCAGAACTTGTTTCCGCATCTGAGCGTGGCGCAGAACCTTGGTCTTGGAATTTCGCCGAGACTGCGGCTCGCCCGTGCCGATCACGCGAAGATCGCGGCCGCGCTCGATCGTGTCGGACTGGCCGGGCTCAAGGACCGCCGCCCCGCGACGCTGTCGGGCGGGCAGCAAAGCCGGGTGGCGCTGGCGCGGTGCCTGTTGCGAGCGAAGCCGCTTTTGCTGCTTGACGAGCCCTTCGCGGCGCTGGGTCCGGCGCTCAAATCCGACATGCTGGCGCTGGTGGCCGAGATCGCCGCCGAACAGCGCGCCACCGTGCTGATGGTCAGCCACGATCCCGCCGATGCGATCGCACTTTGCCCGCAAACCGTGCTGGTGGCCGAGGGCATCGCGCATCCGCCTGCTGCAACCGCAGGCCTTCTGGCCGATCCGCCCCCCGCCCTTGCCGCTTACTTGGGCAAGTGACGCAAAAAGCTGCCCGATCACTGCAACTTGGGTTCTCATCCGCGTTTCGGGCCTGTATAGGAAGGGCGAAATTCGCGGCCCTGCCGCATCTGCCGGATGGAAGAACATGCTCACCAAATATGCCCTTCTTGCCCTTGCAGCGCTTTCACTGACCGCCTGCGGCCCTTCGCCCGAAGAAGAAGCCGCCGACGAGGCCGTGCCGGTGCCGCACATGACGCAGCCGGTGTTCCAGACCGGCGTGCTGGAAAACCGTTCGCCCGACACCTGCCACGCGGCGCAATATGCCTCGGCGCTGGGTCAGCCCTCGTCGATCATTCCGACGCTCGGCATCGCCGATCCGATCAACGTGATCGAATGGCGGGGCATCGAGCCGCAAGAATACAACTCGCACCGCGTGGTGTTCCGGCTCGACCCGAAAGGCAACATCTTCAACATCGACTGCGGTTGAGCCGATGCGGGCCACCGCCTTTGCCCGGCTTGCCACCGGGCTGTCGCTGCTCAGCCTGACTTCGGGCTGCTTTATGGTCGTCCCGGTGCCGCTTGGCCAAACCACTGTGCGCCCGGCGGTACCGGAAGCCACGGCTTCCGATCATTGCGGAGCCGCGGGTCTGCGAGGCTTGGTGGGGCAGCCGGAAACCGCGCTCAAGGGCATGAGATTGCCGAAATCGACGCGGGTTCTGCATCCGGGTCAGGCGGTCACGATGGATTACAGCGAGACCCGGCTGAATGTGCTGATCGACAGCAAAGGGCTGATTTCAACGCTGCATTGCGGCTGATATCGCCCGATCACAGCAACCGAAGGGGGCCGGTGGCCCCCTTTTTCATTGCATCTTGAAGCGGCCGTGGCAGTCCTTGCAGGCCGCCAGAACCGGATCCAGCGTCCCGGCCAGCGCGCCCTGATCCGATCCGTCCAGAGCCGCAACGGTCTTCACCAGTTTCGCGGTCTTTTGCCGGAATTCGGCAGGCGAGGCCCAGATCTCGGGCAGCGCCTGCGAGGCCGGATCATCCGCTTTCGGACGAAAGGCCGGGGCCACCGCATCGGCCCCCTGTTGCAGCGCGGCGATCGCCGCGCTGACCTTGTCCGCATCGAAGGGTTGCGCCCCCGCGGCGGTCTCGCCCAGCAGTTTCATCTGCGCCTTGAGGCCCTGCATCAGCTCAACCCGGGCCCTGACCTCCGGGTTGTTGATGGTTTCGGTGGCGTAGACGATGCCACCGACCAGAGCCAAGGCGACAGTGAGGCCAATGTGAATGGCCACATACAGTCGTCTTTTGAATTGCATGAAGTTCTCCCTCTTCATGGCGCCAACATGAGAGAGGCAGGGGCCGCATGGCAAGCGCGAAGACGATCACGAAAACGAAAGCCCCGCCCGTTGCGGGGCGGGGTCATCTTCGGCGGAAGCCGCCCCGGCGGGCGAACTGGGTGGGGGCTGTTGACCGCCCTCCGGGGCTTTAGCGTTTTCCGCTGACCCTGAGACTGCGCGGCAATCGCGGCGCAATCGCGCAGCCCTAGGGGAATTTTCCGGGTCTTTTCCGGGCATTTTTCAGGCAGGCTGAATCGCGGAAAAGCCCTGTTAAACAAGGACGGATTGATTTTTCTGCGAAGGGGTGTCACCCTTTCGTCATGTCGAGCTTGCCGCCCGTCCCCTTCCCCGGCCCCGCCCCTGCGCCCGCGCAGGTCGTCTTCGATCGGCGGGAACTTGGCGCCATTCTGGCGGTCTACGGACGCATGGTGGCGATGGCCGAGGCGCGGGATTACGCGCTGAATTTCGGCCGCGATGCGGCGGTCTTTGCGATCTTACGCCGCACCATGGAGACCCCGATCTACCGCCTCGAAAAGCGGCCCGCGCTGCGCAACCGGCAGGGGATCTATGCGTTGATCGGTCCCGAGGGGCAGGTTCTCAAGCGCGGACACGAGTTGGCACCGGTGCTTCGGGTGATCGAGCGCAAGCTGATCCGCGCCGTCGACTAGGCGCGAATCAGGCTTGGCCCGTTCTTCACCCGTCACACCGGGCGCTTGCGCCCGAAGTAGCGGCTGCCCTCGGCGCTCGCGATGCGGGCAAGACAGGCGTCGATCGGCTCGCGGCTGACCTGCATCGCATGGCCGTTCGCATGCAGCAGCGTGGCGTCATCGAGCGCGATCGCGACATGACCGGCCCAGAAGAACAGATCGCCACGGGCAGTCGGGGCGTCTTCGGGCAGAAACGCGCCAAAGGCGGCGCGCTGCTGATCGCTGTCGGCCGGACAGGCGCAGCCCGCCAGCGCAAAGGCGAGCTGCACGAGACCCGAACAATCGATGCCCGCGCTGGAGTTCCCCCCCCACAGATAAGGCGTGCCCAAAAGCCGTTCCGCCACCGCGACCGGATCGGGCTCGGGGTCCGTCAGCGAGCGCAGATGACTGGCGGGAATAAAGCCATCGGGCGTACGGGCCAAAGTGCCCTCCTGCCCCAGCACCGCGACGCGGGCGCCAAGGCTGAGCGCACCCAGCTCGCCGCGCTTGATCGAGGCTTCGCGGTACAGATGCGTGCCGCGCGTGGCAACGACATGGGTCGCGGGGACCGGCGCGGCCAAAGCGGCCTCTGGCACCCAACCGCAGGCGCCGTCGAAGGCAGCCTGCGCAAAGGCGAAACCGTCGCGGCGGTCGATCACCGTGACCTCGGCCCCGTGCAGCCATTGCCGTTCGCGCGGGCCACCGGGATCGAGCGCCAGATCAACCAGCATCGCGCCGATCCGGGCCGGTTCGCCCGCGGTGAAGGCGTCGGCCTCGACCCGGCCGCGCAGGGTCTCATGCGCGACGCGGCCCGAAAACGGCCACAGGCGACGGTCGGTCACAGCCCCAGCACCTCGGACAGCGCCCCCAGAACGGCGCGGCCGCCCTGCGCCAGCGCGCCCTTGGTCCGGCCCGGCGCGGCGGTCGGTTGCCAGGCGTAAATGTCGAAATGCACGAAGCGCTCGGTTTCGGTGACGAAGCGGCGCAGGAACAGCGCGGCGGTGATCGAGCCCGCCATGTTGCCCGCGGGGCAGTTGTCGAGATCGGCAAGGGACGGTTCGATCTGCGGCTCGTAGGGCGCCCAGAACGGCATCCGCCAGACCGGATCGCCGTTGCGGGTGCCCGAGGCACTCAGCGCCGCCGCCAGATCGTCGTCGTCGGTATAGAAGGGCGGCAGATCGGCGCCCAAGGCCACCCGCGCCGAGCCGGTCAGCGTCGCCATGCACAGGATCAGATCGGGCGCTTCCTCGTCGGCCGCGGCGAGCGCATCGGCAAGGATCAGACGGCCCTCGGCGTCGGTATCGTTGACCTCGACCGTCAGCCCCTTGCGGCTGGTATAGATGTCGCCCGGCCGCATCGCATTGCCCGCCACCGCGTTTTCCACCGCGGGGATCATCAGCCGCAGCTTCAGCGGCAGTTTCAGCGCCATGATCATATGCGCGAGCGCGAGCTGGTTCGCCGCGCCGCCCATGTCCTTTTTCATCAGCGCCATATAGGCGCCGGTCTTCAGGTTCAGCCCGCCCGTGTCGAAACAGACGCCCTTGCCGACAAGCGTCAGATCGGGGCCCGCGTCGCCCCAGCGCAGCTCGATCAGCCGCGGCGCCCGCACGCTCGCCCGGCCGACGGCGTGAATGAGCGGATAGCCCTGCACCAGCAGATCATCGCCCGTGACCACAGCCACCTCGGCCCCGTGCAGCGCGGCAATCGCGCGGACGGCGGCTTCCAGCTCATCCGGCCCCAGATCATTCGCGGGGGTGTTCACCAGATCGCGGGCCAGCGCCTCGGCCTCGGCCATGATCTCGAGCCGCGTCGCATCCAGCCCCGCAGGCGCCACCAGCCGCGCCTCGGGCACGGATTGCTTGCCATAACGGTCGTAGCGATAGCCCTCAAGCAGCCAACCCAGAGCCTCGACCTTTTGCGTCTCGGCGGCAAGCGGCGTCGCCAGAGCCCAGGCCCCGGCAGGCAGTTTCGCGCAAGCGGCCGCCAGCTGGAACCGCGCCCGCGCCCGTTTGCCCGCATCGCCATAACCGAAAAGCGCCGCCACAATCGCCCCGGTCTCGTCGGGAAGCAGGCACAGGCTGCCGAGCGCCCCAGTGAAGCCCTGTGCGAGGGCAAAGGCCCGCTGCGCCGGTGTCAGCGCAGCGGGCAAATCGGCACCCGCCTCCACCAGATGAAGCGGCCGCGCCTCGGCATCGGCGGGCGCGAAGCGCATCTCGGGACGGAAACGGAATAGATCGGACATACGGGGCCTCCTGCGTCTGATGCGCGCAGCCTAGCGCGCGCATCGGCGCCCGCAAGCCCCGTTCGTCGGTCTCAGACCTGCCCGATCACACCTGCATATCCTGATAATCCCAGACCGCCGTCAGCGAGCGTTCGGCCAGCCGCACCAGCCGCGCCAGCACCGCTGCCTGACCGATCCGGTCATCATTCTGCACGCAATCCCGCAGATCCAGCGCCACGCGCGACAAGAGCATCATCCCCACCTGCCGCGACAGCCGCGCAATCTCGACCGAGGCGCGGTCAAGCAGGTCAACCCTTTGATCCTTCGCGGCCAATTGCACCGCAACCAGATGCACGGCCAGATCTTCCATCGCGGCAGCAATCAGCCGTTCTGCCGCGAATTGCCCCAACTCGGCATACAGAACCACCAACCTGTCCGGATCGAGCCGCACCGGCTCGTCCATCCGCAATTTCTCGATCGCGCTCACCCCAGCCTCCGTCTTCGTCTTTCCCAGCCCCCACGGCCTGCCTCACCATGACCGGCAAGTTTCAAGAAAAGGTTGAGGCGCGGCGAAAAAGCCCTCGCATTCGAGCAACTTGACGCCTATCTGATCGGGAGCTTGCGACGGGGATGACAATGAAAGAGCACGTGCGGCCCTTGCCCTCCTATCTGACCAACCGCTACCACGGCTGGCGCGCCACCACCTATACCGAGAACCGCCCCTGGTATCGGCGTCTGGCCGATGCCGGTCAGCATCCGCGGGCGATGGTGATTTCCTGCTGCGACTCGCGCGTGCATGTCACCTCGATCTTCGGCGCGGACGAGGGCGAATTCTTCATCCACCGCAACATTGCCAACCTTGTGCCGCCCTATAACCCGGACGGCGATCACCACGGCACCTCGGCCGCGATCGAATATGCGGTGCGCAATCTGAAGGTGGCGCATGTGATCGTGCTGGGTCATTCGCAATGCGGCGGCGTTGCGGGTTGCCATGCGATGTGCAGCGGCCATGCGCCCGAGCTGGAGGACAAGACCTCGTTCGTCGGCACCTGGCTTGATCTGCTGCGGCCGGGCTTCGAGCGGGTCAAGGACACCCCCGAGCCCGAACGGGTGACCGCGCTGGAACGGGAATCGGTGGTGATCAGCCTTGAAAACCTGCTCACCTTCCCCTTCGTGCGCGCCGCGGTCGAGGCGGGCAACATGAGCCTGCACGGGCTTTGGAACGACATCGGCGAGGGGATGCTGTGGCAGTTCAATCCGGACACGCGGATCTTCGAGCCAATCTGAATCAACCTTAATTCGATTCACCTTGTCTTAACGACAATGCGCGAATCTCGGTGCATGACCCAGCACCGACTCGTCACCCTTCGCCTTCCAACGGACCTCATCGCCAGGATCGAGGCCGTGGCCCGTTTGCAGGAGGAAACCCCTGCGGACCTTATCCGACGCTCGCTGTCCGATGCGCTGCGCGAGGCGCCGAGCGTTGTGCAAAAAAGCGAGATGGCGGTGATCACCGCCGCCTTTGACAAATCCCAAGGCTGGCTTGATCTGCAAGCCCGCCTGCGCAAGGCCGGTTTCGTGCTTCGCCTCGAAGACGAACGGCTTGGCCTGCACGAATGGCCCTCGGATCGTTTCGTGCTCTGGATCGAAGAGATCGGCCATTCGCTGGCCGACCTGATGCTGCAATACCGCGCCCCCTTCCCCGGCGCGCTGTCCCGACGGGCGGGCCTTGTCCCGCGCGAGAGCAGTGCGACCGGCAGAGGGCGACACTCGGGGCGGGCCGCCTGAAGGCGACCCCGCCGCACCGCCAGAATGGCGGCGTGATCCGGCCCCCTGCATGCGGGGCCACCCCTGACCGGCGGCAGAATGCCCCCGGTCAGGTTTTTTGCCTTTCGCTGCCGCCCCGCGGCGGGAAGAGACATTTCCGCGCTTTTCAAGGTCACCGGGCGGTCCGAAACGGAGCAGCCCGCCGCCCTGACGGCTCCTGCGCGCGATCCCCTGCCCTCGGTCACTTCCGGCGCTTGCGGATGCGCCAGAACACCAGCCCCACCGCCCCGGCCCAAAGCGCCACCAGCAGCGCCAGCTCCAGGGTCGAAGGCGCCCGGTCGCTCCATTGCAACACGGCATAGACCCCGAGGCCGACCAGCAGCGCCTTGAGGATCTCCATCCGGCTGCCGCTTACTGCAGCACCTGATCCGCAGGCCAGCGCATCGTCGTATCGAGCTTGATCACCTGCTTCGCCCCGGCGGCCAGATCGAGATCCCAGGCCAGAACGCCGCGCTTGTCGTCGTAATCGGCCGTCGTCTCGGCGGGCGTGGCGGTATGGGTGATCTGCAGATCCTCCTGCTCGGCATAGGGCACGCGGTCGATCACCCGCAGAGGCCACGCCTTGTCGGTCAGGTTCTCGACCGTGATTTCCGCGGTTTCGGTGCGCTCGTTCGACTTGGTGATCAGGCCCCGGTCGCCCTCGTTCGCCTGCGGGATCACCCGCTTCAGCCGCAGCCCGTCGATCGCACCATAGCCCAGATGCAGCTTGTCACCCGCCGCGATCAGCGGCAGATCAACCGCCCCCACCACCGCGCCATCGAGCCAGAGCACCGCCGGACCGGGCAGGATCGGCTCTGACCCGGCATTCTTGCCCTCGACCACCCGATAGGCGGTTTCGTCAAACATCGGCACGGCCTCGGCGCGGACGGTGACCGGCTCTTCGACCCGGTCGAGCTTCAGGCGCAGGTTTTCCACCCCGTCGCGGATATCAACCGCGGTCGGATAGTGGTAGGTCACCGTCTCGCCCTGCATCTCCATCGTCATCCGGCTCGCCACCGGGGCGGGCGCGGCCTCTGCCACCGGGGCGGCATAGCTGTCCATCGCCATTTTCGGCGCCGCCATCCCCACCATCGGCGGCTCGGGCGGGCCGATGCGGCGCAGATCCGACCACATCTCGGACGGGTCCGTGCGCTCGGACGGGCGCGCAGTCGACAGCACCAGCTTCACGCCCCGCCAATCCTCGCCCGAGGCCTGATGCACCGAAACGAAGCGATCCAGCGCCAGCTTGCCCGCGGCACTGTCGAGCCGGGCGTCATAGCTTGGCGCCCAGCCCGCGGCCTCGACAAAGGTCGTCACCGTGACCGTCCCCGCGCCAGACACCGTCATCATAAGCGCATCACTGGCCTTCGCGGGGTGTTCCAGCGCCTCAAGCGCCTGTTTCGCCCGCTCGACGGCTTCCTTTTGCGGCTTCAGGGCCGCGTCGGCCGCACGCACCTCGGCCCGGGCTGCGATCCGCGCCTGTTCGGCGGCCAGAACCCCCTCGGCCACCGATTGCGCCAGCGCCGCGATCTTTTCTGGCGGGGTGTTCGAGGTGTCGAGACTGCGCAGAAACTCGGCCTGCGCCTCGGCAGCCGTCACCTTCGCCTTCAACGTCGCCACCTTGTCCTTGGCCTCGGCCAGGGCTTTCGTCGCGGCCTCGAGATCGGCCCGCGCCTTCATCACTTCGGGCGAGACCTCCCAGGTTTTCGCCGGTTCACGATCCGCCATCAGCGTCACGGCGCCGATCTCCACCCCCTCGCCCGCGACGCGCAGGCTGGCCGCATCGGTGCCGTCGGGCAGGTTCGGCACCAGCACTTCGGTTGCCCCCGCGGGCACGGCGATGGTGCGGGTGACCTGCGCGCCTTCGGGGAAAAGCGTGACCGCGGAAAGGGTTGCCGGAATCTCAGTGGGCGCGGCGAAAAGCGCCGCGGGGGCACAGGCAAGACAAAGGCTGGCGAAAAGGGGCAGACGGAGCATGGGTTCCTCCCGGGAAAACTCCCCTCAGGGTCCCTTGGCTTGCCCGCAAAAGCAAGAGGGCGCCCCGGGGGACGCCCTCACGTTTCAGCGGGTCAACCGTGATCAGGCTTTCTTCAGGCAGCGTTGGCCCAGCACTTCGGCGATCTGCACCGCATTGAGCGCCGCGCCCTTGCGCAGGTTGTCCGAGACGCACCACAGGTTCAGGCCGTTCTCGATCGTGCTGTCCTGACGGATGCGCGAGATGTAGGTGGCATATTCGCCGACGCATTCGACCGGGGTGATGTAGCCACCGGCTTCGCGTTTATCCACGACCATGACGCCCGGCGCCTCGCGCAGGATCTCGGTCGCTTCTTCCCAATCGAGGAACTCCTCGAACTCGATGTTCACGGCTTCCGAATGGCCGACGAAGACCGGCACGCGCACGCAGGTCGCGGTGACCTTGATCGAGGGATCGAGGATCTTCTTCGTCTCGGCCACCATCTTCCATTCTTCCTTGGTCTCGCCGGAATCAAGGAAGACGTCGATATGCGGGATCACGTTGAAGGCGATCTGCTTGGGATAGACCTTGGGCGCCACTTCCTGACCGGGGACATACATGCCCTTGGTCTGGTTCCACAGCTCGTCCATCGCTTCCTTGCCGGTGCCCGACACGGATTGATAGGTCGAGACCACGACGCGCTTGATCTTGGCGCGGTCATGCAGCGGCTTCAGCGCCACCACCATCTGCGCGGTCGAGCAGTTCGGGTTCGCGATGATCATCTTGTTGGTGTAGCGCACGACATCGTGGGCGTTCACTTCCGGCACAACGAGCGGAATTTCCGGGTCGTAGCGATAGAGCGACGAGTTGTCGATCACGACGCAGCCCTGCGAGGCGGCTTTCGGCGCATAGACCTTCGTCGCGTCCGATCCGATCGCAAACAGCGCGATGTCCCAGCCGGTGAAGTCGAAAGTGTCCAGATCGAGGGTCTTCAAAGTTCGGTCGCCGAAGCTGACTTCCGTGCCAAGCGATTTGCGCGACGCCAGCGCCGCGATCTCATCGACCGGGAACTCGCGCTCGGCGAGAATGTTCAGCATTTCCTTGCCAACGTTGCCCGTGGCACCGACGACGACGACCTTGTAGCCCATCCGGACCTCCTTCTCGAAAGAACGACCCCCGCTAGCGGAAACGCCGCGATTTGGAAAGGGATTCGGGAAAGTTTCGGGAAAGTGGTGCCGAAACGCCCGGCCTCGCGGTCACGCTGGCCGCGCGCGCGAGAAGATATAGACGGCGAGCCCCGCCACGACCGGGATCAGGAAGAACAGGAAAAGCATCCGGTAGGCCGCCACCGGGTCGCCCGCGGCCGAAGCAACTGCAAAGACCGGACGCGACAGAAAGAGCCAGATCCCCGCCCCGGCGATCGAAAAGAGGTTCAAAAGCGTCACCCCCCGACCGACCAGATGCGGCGGCAGGAAGGTCCGCCCATGCGCCATCAAGACCGGGAAGGAGGCGCCAAAGAAGCCCACCGCCGCCAGAAGCGCCGTCCCCTGCCACAGCCCCGCATCTGGCGCGAAGGCCAGTGCCCCAAGCGCCAGACACAGCACCAGATTGCCCGCGATCGCCACCCGCTTGTGGCTGCCCAGAATGCGGTCGGCCGGACCATAGGCGAAGTTGCCGAGCACCATCGCCACACCCATCGCCAGTGTCACCTTGCCGATCAACGCCGCATCGGCGTCCTGCAGCGCGCTCAGCCACGGCCCGGCCCAGAGGCCGCGGATCGCCGCAGCGGCGGTGTAATTGGCAAAGATCAAGGGCAGGATCAGCCAGAACCCGGGCAGGCGCAGAATGTCGAAAACATTGCCTTTTTGCCCCTTCTGCACGATCCGCTCAGGGTCGCGGGTAAAAGTCAGGATCGCGAGCGCGACCACCAGCGTGATCCCGGTCAGCCCCCAGAGCGTGCCCCGCCAGCCAAAGGCCGCAATCGCCGCGGCCAAGGGCGCCGCGCCCGCCAGATTGCCCAGACTGCCAACCCCGATCACCGCCGCCGCCAATGTGCCGAAGATCGCGGGGGAAAAACTGCGCGCAAAGATGTAGTAAGATCCCATCAGAACCGGCGAGCAGCCGATGCCGATCAGCACCATCGCCAGATGGATGCCCCAAGGCCCGCTGGCCAGCGCAAAACTCGCCGCGCCCCGGCCCCCGCCCAGCGCCAGAAGCCAGCCCACAGTGCGGCGCGGCCCGATCCGGTCGAGCGCCTCGCCCACCGGGATCTGCATCAGCGCGAAGGCCAGATACCAAAGGCCAAGCGACACGGCCAGATCCTCGGCCGTCGCCCCCAGTTCCGTCTTCAGAACCGGCGTCAGCACTGCAAGGCAGGCCCGATAGAACTGGCTGAGCACATAGCCCGCCACGAGAAACGCAATCGACAGTCGCATGATCCCTCCCCGGAACCGGGCCAAGCTGCCTTGGGCGGGGCCGCGATGCAAGGGGGCGCAAAAGAAATGGGGGGCGCAAAAGAAAAGGAGCGGCCGAAGCCGCCCCAGTCCTGGGAGGAAAGGAAGAGATCAGGCGTTCAGCGCCTCGGCGGCCGGAATGCTGTCGACCTGTTTCGCCGTCACCTTGCCCGGTGCGGCAATCTCGATCCGGCGGGGCTTCAGCGCCTCGGGCACTTCGCGCACCAGATCAAGGTTCAGCATGCCATCGGCATGGGTGGCGCCGGTGACCTTCATATGATCGGCGAGCGCAAAGCGGCGCTCGAAGGCGCGGGTGGCGATGCCGCGATGCAGATAGGTGCGCGAGGTGTCGGCCTCCTCGGCCTTGCGCCCGGTGACGATCAGCGCGCCCTCGCGCAGCTCGACCGTCAGTTCATCGGATGCAAAGCCCGCCACCGCAATGGTGATGCGATAGGCGTTCTCATCGGTCTTTTCGATGTTGTAGGGCGGATAGGTCGTCTGGGCGACGTCGGCAGCCAGTGCCCGGTCCATCAGGTCTGCAACGCGGTCGAAACCGATGGTGGCGCGATAAAGGGGCGAAAAATCAAAGGCACGCATGGTGTCATCCTCTCTTGAGCGATGTCGATCTGCCCGCCCCGAACGGGGCCGGGCCTTTGGAACCGGGGCCCGTCATGGCACCCCGATGGAAAAAATGTGGGAAGCGATTTTGGCGCTTTCAAGGGGGCGCAGGCCCTCAGGGTCGAACGAATTTTGCCCCGCCGATGCGGCGCGTCTCGTTCACCGGGGCGGTGCTGTCGGGCAAGGCCAGTTCGGCCCGCACCGCTTCGACCCGCTCGACCAAAGTGCCAAGCGACACTTTCTTGCCGCGCAGCTCGGCCTTGGCCGAGACGACCGAGACGATCCGCGGCTCGACCCCGCGCATCGCGAAGACCGGCGCGCCCGAGGATCCGAAATCAGCGGCGCAGTTCATCAGCACCACGTCGCTGTCGCGGGTCAGCACGTTGCACATGCTTTGCAGCGCGGGCGCCTCGGCCCGGTCATGCGCATAGGAAACGACGCCGACGGTATCCCCCTCGGCGGGCGAGGTGTCGATCGCGAAGGGATGCACCTGCGGCAGCCGGATCGGCTGATCGAGCTGCACCAGCGCCAGATCGTAGCCGACGCGGTCGAACTGCCGCGGGCCAAGATATTGATAGGCCGGATGCGCCACCGCGCGACGGGCGTTGCGATAGGCGACGGCGCGACCATTGCGCAGCCCGGCCTGAAACTCGATCGCGCTCGCCTCGATCATCTTCTGCGTCTTCGGATCATACAGGCAATGCGCCGCCGTCAGCACCAGATCTGGGGCGATCAGCGTGCCGGTGCAAAAGCTGCCATGCCCCAGTTCCAGCCGCCCGACCGCCTCCCAGCCGCGGCTGTCATTGCCGGTGGCCAGCAGTTTGAGCCCGCTTTCGAACGCCGCCGCGGGGGAGGCGCAAAGCGCGATCAGGGCAAGGGCGAGGCGCAGGCGCATGGGTCACTCCGGTCGGGTCCCCCTGCCTAGCCTGCGCCTTGGGCAAGATTATGGCAAGGACGCCAGCCGTGGCGGTTTCGGCCCGCCGGTGGCCCAGTCGAGCAGTTCGACCGTATGCACGACGGGCAGCCCGGTGCCCGAGCCGATCTGCATCATGCAGCCGATGTTGCCGGTGGCGATCAGCTGCGGCGCGGTGGCCTCGAGCGTTGCGACCTTGCGCCGTTTCAGCTCGCCCGAAATCTCGGGTTGCAGCAGGTTGTAGGTGCCCGCCGAGCCGCAGCACAGATGGCTGTCGGCGGGTTCGACCACGGTGAAGCCCGCGGCTTTCAACAGGTCTTTCGGCGCGGTCTTGATCTGCTGGCCATGCTGCAGGGAACAGGCGGCGTGATAGGCGACGCGCAGCGATTTCGGCGCGGTCGCGGGCAAGCCGATCTCGGCCAGAAACTCGGTGATGTCGCGCGCAAGGCCTGCCACCTGCGCCGCCTCGGCCTGCAGCGGGGTCCCCGCGAAATAGCTGCCGTAATCCTTCACCGTCGTGCCGCAGCCCGAGGTGTTGATGATGATGGCATCGAGCCGCCCCGCCGCCAGATAGGCGCGAATATTGGCTTCGGCCTGCCCATGCGCCTCGGCCTCGCGGCCCATATGGTGGACAAGCGCGCCGCAGCACCCCAGATTTTGTGGAATGACCACGTCACAGCCCAGCCGCCGCAACAGTCGGATCGTCGCGTCGTTGATGTCGGTATCAAGCGCCTTCTGCGCGCAGCCGGTCTGCAGGGCAACGCGGTAGCGCCGATGCCCCTCGGCCGGGAAGACCTGCGGCTTCACATTGGGCGAGGGCTTCGGCAGGCTCTCCGGCGCCATCGCCAGCATCGCGCGCAGCCGCGCATCGGGGAAAGCCTTGGCGAAAGGTTTTGCGAGCCGCGCCGCCGTCATCGCAAGCCGGAACCGGGTCGGATGCGGCACGGTAAAGGCCAGAAGGGCGCGCAGCAGCCGGTCCATCCGCGGGCGCTTGTAGGTGCGGTCCACATGCGCGCGGGCGTGATCGATCAGATGCATGTAATCGACGCCCGAGGGGCAGGTGGTCATGCAGGCCAGACAGCCCAGACAGCGGTCGATGTGCTTGGCGGTGCGGGCATCGGCCGGGCGGCCGGTCTCCAGCATCTCCTTGATCAGATAGATGCGCCCGCGCGGGCTGTCGAGCTCGTCGCCCAACACCTGATAGCTGGGGCAGGTGGCGGTGCAAAAGCCGCAATGCACGCAGCTGCGCAGGATCTGGTTGGCGCGGGCAATCGCAGGATCGGCCAGCTGCTCGGGCGTGAAATTCGTCTGCATCAGCCCATCTTTCCGGGGTTGAAAAGGCCTTTCGGATCAAAGCGCGCGCGCAGGCCACGGCTCAGCGCAGCAACCGGAGCGGCTTCAGGTTCGAAAGCCGCAAAGGGCCCGCGCAAGCAGGTGGCATGGCCCGCATAGGGCGCGGCCAGTTTGCGCGCATCGGTGCCGGGGGCGACCAGCGCCCAGACCAGCCCGCCGCCCCAATCGAGCACCGCCTGCCCGCCCAGCCGCGCCGCGACTTGCGGCCCGTCGGAGGGCTTGACCGAAAACCGCCACAGATCACCGGGTTGACCGTGGGACGGCGCAACCTCGGCCAGATCACGCCACAGACCGGCGCCCTCGTCGCGCATCACCTTCGGCGCCCAGGCCGACAAAACTTCGCACAGCCGCCCGGCGCGATAGGCCACGGATTGCTCCAGCCCCTCGACGCGGACAATCGCCCCCACCCCGGGTAGCCAGCCCGCGCCGGAAACGTCGAATTGCGAGCCCAGCGCCGCGGCCAGCACCTTGGCCGCTTCGGAGAGCGGCACCTCCATCAGCAGAGTCGCCTGCGCGGGCGCGGCGGGCAGCAGCTTGAAAGCCACCTCGCTCAGCACGCCCAAAGTGCCCCAAGACCCGGCCATCAGCTTCACCAGATCATAGCCGGTGACATTCTTCATCACCCGGCCGCCGTTCTTCACCACGGCACCGGTGCCATCGACAAAGCGCACCCCAATCAGACTGTCGCGACAGGCCCCCGCCTGCACGCGGCGCGGCCCGGACACATTCGCAGCGACCACGCCGCCGATCGTGCTTTCCCCGGCAGCGCCCAGAACCGCGCCCCAACGCGCGGGCTCGAAGGGCAACCGCTGCCCCTCGGCCGCCACTGCAGCCTCGATCTCGGCCAAAGGCGTGCCCGCCCCGGCAATCAGCGTCAGCGCGCCCGGCTCGTAAAGCGAAATCCCCGAAATCGCCACCTGCAGCGGGTCCCCGGCCAAAGCGCCCACCGGCCGCGTGCCGCCGCCGACGATCCGCAGCGGCCCCGTGGCCCCCCGCACCGCCTCGACCAGCGCCTTCTCGCTTTCAACCTTCATCGGCCCTGCCTTTTTCTTGGTCCAAATACGCCCTTGCCGACCTCAGCCACGCCGCGACGCGCTGACATCCAGCGGAAACACCTTCGCGGCATTCAACAACCACTTCGGGTCGAAGACATCCTTCACCCGCATCTGCGCCTCCAGATCCGCGGGGGCGAATTGCACGGTCATCAGATCGCGCTTTTCGATGCCCACGCCATGCTCGCCGGTCAGACAGCCGCCCACCTCGACGCAGAGCTTCAGGATCTCTGCCCCCATCCGCTCGCACAGCTCCTGTTGGCCCGGCACGTTGGCATTGTAGATGATCAAGGGGTGCATGTTGCCGTCGCCAGCATGAAAGACATTGCCGACCGCGAGGCCAAACTCCTGCGAGATCTCGCCGATCCGGCGCAGCACCATCGGCAGAGCCGAGACCGGAATGGTCCCGTCAAGGCACATGTAATCGCCTTTCTGCCCCATCGCGCCAAAGGCGGATTTGCGGCCAAGCCAGATCCGTTTCGCCTCATCCGGCGATTGTGCCTCTCGGAAGTCTATCGGGTCATGGGTCATTGCGATCTTCCGGATGAGGCCCAGCTGCTCGGCAATTTCGGCGGGGCTGCCCTCGCATTCGACGATCAGAAGCGCCTCGCAATCGGGATAACCGGCATGGCAGAAAGCCTCGGTCGCCTCGATGCAGGGGCGGTCCATGAATTCGATCGCCACGGGCAGGATGCCCGCGCGGATGATGTCGGCGACGCAGGCGCCCGCGACTTCATTCGAGGAAAACCCGATCAGCACCGGCCGCGCGCCTTCGGGCTGGCGCAGGATGCGCAGGGTCGCCTCGGTCACGACGCCAAGCTGCCCTTCCGAGCCGCAGACGACGCCGAGCAGATCGAGCCCCCCCGCGTCGCAATAAGGCCCGCCGATCTCGACCACCTCGCCCTGCATGGTGACCAGCGTCACCCCCAGCAGGTTGTTGGTGGTGACCCCGTATTTGAGGCAATGCGCGCCGCCCGAATTCATCCCGATATTGCCCGCAATCGCGCAGGCGAGCTGGCTCGACGGGTCGGGGGCGTAAAACCAACCCTCGCCCTCGATCGCGCCGGTGACCGACAGGTTCGTGCGCCCGGCCTCGACCCGGATGAAGCGGTTGTCGTAATCGACCTCCAGCACCCGGTTCATCCGCGCGAGCCCCAGCACGACGGCATCGGCCGAGGGCATCGAGCCGCCCGCCAGCGAGGTCCCCGCGCCGCGCGGCACCACCGGCACGCCCATCTCGTGACAGAGCTTCAGACAGGCCGCGACTTCGGCCGTGGTGCGGGGCAGCACGACCGCGAGGGGCGCGCAGCGATAGGCCGAAAGCGCATCGCATTCATAGGCCCGCGTCTCGGCCGGGTCGTCGATCACCGAATCGCGCGGCAGGAGTGCCCGCAAGCGTTTGACGATGAAAGCCTTCTCGGCCAGCACCTTGGCGCTGGGAAGGGGCATCTGCATGGCGTTCTCCTCCGCTCCGGTCAGAAGTTATGACCAATTATGCGGATTCGTGCAACCAAAACGATGGGCGCCCCCGTTTCGGGCGGATGAGGAAAGGCACCGCCTTTCCCCGCCCGTCAGAAACCACCGCGTCACAGGACCGGCGGCCCGATGCGCAGCAGAGGCCAGCGCTCCGCCCCGGCGGGCGAGAAGCGCCCGCCATGGGCGGGGCGGGCGCTGGCCGAGTGCTTTGAGCACTCGGGGTCGACAGGGCACCTGTTTCGCATGGCCGCGTCAACGGCCGCGGCCAAAACCGGCAGCGACGCTCAGCGCAGGATCGGCGGCTTGTCCGGGTCCATGCCGGGGGCGGTCAGTTTCAGCTCCTGCACTTCTTCCACGACCCGCTCGGGCAAATGCAGCACCAACCCTTTTTCCAGCAGCACCGCCGCCGCCGGATCGGCCGCGTCGAGGAAGGTCACATCCAGTTCCCCGGCCTCCAGCCCCGAGAACATCAGCGCCTCGCCCATCGCTTTCGCAATGCCGGGACGGGCGATCTCGGGCGCGCCGAAAAAGGCCAGCACATGACCGCGACGGCCCCCCTCCCACAGCACAGACCCCAGCACCGCCTCGGTCGCAAGGCCCGCAAGCTGTTCGAATTTCGCCTCGAACGCCGGAAGCAGCAGCGCCAGAACCGCGGGCGAGAGCCCCGGCCCGGCAAATTCCAGCGGCCGCGCCGCGGTGGCATGCGGCGCATGGGTCAGCGTATGCGTCAGCCATTCGAGCGCCTCGGACGGCAACAGCATCGCGCTTTCGGCCACCCCAAGGTTCACCCCCAGCCCGATCGCCTCGCCCGCCAGCGTCTGCGCGATCACCCGGCCGGGCAGCGCCACATAGGGCACCGGCTCGTCGGAGAACGAGGCCAGCCGCTCCTCGGTATCAAAGGCCAGCACGAAATCGCCCTCCTCGGTCTCGAAGACCTGCGGGACGATGTCGCCATCTTCGTCCGGGTCGCGTTCCAGCAGCACGAACAGCTCGGCATCGGCGAGACGGTCGTAAACCGCCAGCCGCAGTGCCTCGTTCTCGGGGTCGGCCTCCATCGCGGCATGGGCACGGTCGAAAGGCGTCATCTCGGATGTCATCGCAGGCTCTCCTTCACCCGGGCGCGGAGGGCGGGCAGCACGTCCTCGGCAAACCACGGATTGCGTTTCAGCCACCCCGTATTGCGCCACGAGGGATGGGGCAAGGGAAAGACGCGCGGCGCATGGGTTTTCCAGCCCGCGACGGCCGCGGTAAGCCCACGCAGCCCCAGATGCCAGCGGATCGCCGCGCCGCCGACGAGCAGCGTGGTCTCGAATGGACCGAGCGCCGCCAGCACCCGCGCCCGCCAGGTCTCGGCACAAAGCGCGGGCGGCGGCAGATCGGCGCCCTTCGCATCATAGCCCGGAAAACAGAAGGCCATCGGCACGATGGCTATGCGGTCGCGGTCGTAGAAGGTCGCCTCATCCACCCCCATCCAGTCGCGCAACCGATCGCCCGAGGCATCGGTGAAGGGCCGCCCCGAGGCATGCACCCGCGCCCCCGGCGCCTGCCCGACGATCAAGATCCGCGCGCCCGTGCGAAACCAGACCACCGGGCGCGGCGCATGCGCGGTCGCCGTTGCAGCGAACCGGGCGGCGCACAGGGTGCAACCCGCAATCTCCTTTGCCAGTTGCCCCGGATCTTCGCCGCACGGCATGCCCGTTTTCATCGTTTCGTGATCTCCCGGCAATCCACGGGGATTGTAGACGAAATTGCCTTTCGGACATATTGTCGCCCAAATGCGCCTTTACGCAGATCGGCGTCGCTTGAGGTGATATTAACCGCAATACGACACGATGCACCGACCGGGGCAAGAGGCGGCACGGCAGGCCGGGAAGCGATGCTCGAATTCGACAATGTCAGCAAGTCTTTCTGGACGGGCAAGCGGCGCAAGGTCATTCTGGACCAGGCGTCGTTCCGGGTCGAACTGGGCAATTCTCTGGGCATTCTGGCGCCAAACGGCACCGGCAAGACGACGATCATCAACATGATGGCGGGGCTCGAAAAACCCGACGAGGGCGAGATCCGCAAGACCTGCCGGGTGTCCTTCCCGTTGGGATTCATGGGGGGCGTCGTCTCGAAACACTCCGGGCGCGAAAACAGCCGGTTCATCGCGCGCCTTTACGGACTTGATCCGGATTACGTCGAGGCCTTCTGCCGCTGGCTTTGCGGGCTTGAAGAATATTTCGACATGCCGGTGGGCACTTACAGCCAGGGCATGCGCGCGCGGCTGACCTTTGCGCTGCTTTTGGCGCTCGAATTCGACATTTACCTCATCGACGAGGGCATGCCCTCGACCACCGATGTGGAGTTCAACCGAAAGGCGGGATCGATCCTGCGCGACCGGCTGAAGGAGGCGACGGTGATCGTCGTCTCGCATCAGGCGAAGACGCTGGAAAAATTCTGCCGCACCGCGGCCGTGCTGCGCGACGGGCAACTCTACATGTTCGACACTCTGGAAGAAGCGAAACGGATGTATGACTACCATTCCTAAGGCGACCCGGTATCGCATCCGCCGCGCGACCCCGATCTTTGCGGGCCAGCCCGGACAGGGGGCCGATCTGGCCCCGGTCGAGGATCTGCTGCGCCGTCGTGCCGAACGTGTCGAGACGCAGACAGACCCGGCGGCAGCGCCGCCCGCAGCAGACCCCGCTCCGTCGCCCATGGCGACAACTGTTCCCCCCCCGCCCCCGCCCGCACCGCTTTCGGGCGATGGCAGCGAACTTTTTCAAAGCGAAGAAGACGGTTTCGGCGACGCCCCCTTCCCAACGGCTGCGCCGCGTGCCAGCGCCGCGCAGGTGCTCGCCCCGTCCGAAATGACCACCGACGAGGAAATCGCCGCCATCCGCAGCGAGGGGCTGACCGGGCGACAGCTGCGACTGGCGCGGCGCACGGCCCAAAAGCACGGCATCGAGGCGACCTCGGATTTCGAAGCGGTGCTGCTGTTGCGCCGCCGCGGCATTGATCCCTTCGACCGCAACGCGCTGATGGCGCTCGACCGTGCCGATGCCCAAACCGCGGCGCAGGCGGGGGCGATCCCGACGCCCGGTGTGGTGCGGGGCGGCTCGGCCACCACGCAGGCGCTGGCCCGGATCGACGGCGCAGGCGCCGACACACGGGTGCAATTGCCACAGACGATCCATCCCGCGCAGGTGCCCGCCCCGCCGCCCGGGCCGTCGCCGCTCGACGAGGGCGCAAGGGCGCGCGAAATCATCAAGATCCAGCGCGACATCGCCAAGCGCAGACGGCGGCGCATCGCCCTGCTCACCGCGCGGCTGGCCTTCTTCGTCTTCCTGCCGACGCTGATCGCGGGCTGGTATTACTTCGTCGTCGCCACGCCGATGTATGCGACGAAGACCGAATTCGTGATCCAGAAGGCTGACAGCCTGGGCGGCGGCGGCTCGGGTCTGGGCAGCCTGTTTTCGGGCACGCAGCTGGCCACGAACCAGGATTCGGTGACGGTGCAAAGCTTCCTGCAATCGCGCGATGCGATGATGCGGCTCGAAGCGGACAAGGGCTTCAAGGCGCATTTCTCGCAGCCCTGGATCGACCCGATCCAGCGGCTCGACCCCGGCGCCACGAACGAGGCCGCTTACAAGCTTTACAAGCGCAATGTGAAGATCGGCTACGACCCGTCCGAGGGGCTGATCCGCATGGAGGTGATCGCCGCCGATCCGGCTGTCTCGAAGGCCTTTTCCGAGGCGCTGATCTCCTATGCCGAGGGACAGGTGGACAAGCTGACCGGGCGGCTGCGCGAAGACCAGATGCGCGGCGCCCGCGAAAGCTATGACGACGCCGAACAGAAAGTCTTTGCCGCGCAGGCCAAAGTTTTGAGGCTGCAGGAAAAGGTCGGCGTTCTCGACCCCGCGGCCGAGGGCGCGGGCAAGATGGCCCAGGTGAACGGCTTCGAGACCGAGTTGCAGAAGAAACGTCTGGAGCTCGAGCAGTTGCTCGACAACCCGAGCCCGTCGGCCGCCCGCGTGGCGGGCGTCCGGGGCGACATCGCGCGGCTCGAAAGCCTGATCGCGGATCTGCGGCGCAAACTCACCGAAAAGACCGGCAGCACGGAATCGCTTGCTTCGGTCACCGGGCAGCTGCGCATCGCCGAGGCGGAACTGGAAACCCGGCAGGGGCTTCTGGCGGCGGCAGCGCAACAGATGGAAGTGGCGCGGATCGAGGCGAACAAGCAGGTGCGCTACCTCGAGATGGGGGTGCGCCCGGTGGCGCCGGACGAACCCACCTACCCCCGCGCTTTTGAAGATACGCTGCTGGCTTTCCTCGTGTTTTCGGGTATCTACCTGATGCTGTCGCTGACGGCCTCGATCCTGCGCGAACAGGTGTCGAGCTGACCCCGGAGAAAAGCATGAAAAACGTGAGCATCGGCCGCCTGACGGTCGGCAATGACCTGCCCCTGACGGTGATCGCGGGGCCCTGCCAGCTGGAAAGCGTGCCGCATGCGATGATGATCGCCGAGGTGATGGCCGAGGCCTGCGCGGCGGCGGGGGCGCAATTCGTCTTCAAGGGCAGCTTCGACAAGGCCAACCGCACCAGCCTTAAGGGCAAGCGCGGCGTCGGTCTGGATGCCGGCCTCGCGATCCTAGACACGGTGCGGGCCAAGCTCGGCTGCCCGGTGCTGACCGACATCCACGACCCCGAACAGGCGCGGATCGCGGCGCAGGTGGTCGACGTGATCCAGATCCCGGCGTTCCTGTGCCGACAGACCGACCTCTTGATCGCGGCGGGCGAAACCGGCCGGGTGGTCAACATCAAGAAGGGCCAGTTCCTTGCGCCCTGGGACATGCCGAATGTCGCCGAAAAGGTCGCCTCGACCGGCAACGAGAAGATTCTGCTGACCGAGCGCGGCACCTCCTTTGGTTACAATGCGCTGGTGGCCGACATGCGCGGCCTGCCGGTGATGGCGAAGACCGGCTATCCGGTGATCATGGATGCGACCCATTCGGTGCAGCAACCGGGCGGGCTTGGCGGCGCCTCGGGCGGGCAGCGCGAAATGGCGCCAGTGATGGCCCGCGCGGCGGTCAGCCTTGGCATCGCCGGGGTTTTCATCGAGACGCATGAGGCGCCCGACACAGCCCCGTCCGATGGACCGAACATGATCCCGCTCGATCAGATGCCGAAGCTGATCAAGACGCTGATGGCCTTCGACCGGCTGGCGAAAGCCGATCCGATCCGGCTCTGAGCCGGTTCCGCTTTTTCTTGGAAAAATACGCGCGGGGGTGCGGGGGCGGCAGCCCCCGTCCCTCAGCCTGCCCGTCCCTCAGCCCGCCCGGCGCGCGGCGATAGCCAGCCCCGCGGCGCGGCCCGATGACCAGGCCCACTGGAAGTTGTAGCCGCCCAGCCAGCCCGTCACATCGACCGCCTCGCCGATGACGTAAAGCCCGGGCACGTCCTTCGCCTCCATCGTGCGCGAGGACAGCGCCGCGGTCGAAACGCCGCCCGCCGTCACCTCGGCCTTGGCAAAGCCCTCGGTCCCGGTCGGATGCAGGGTCAGATGCGTCAGATGCTCGGCCGCGCGCTCGAGATCGGCGTCCGAGCAATTGGCGAGTTCCTTTTGCAGACCGATCCGCGCCACCATCACCTCGGCCAGCCGGTTCGGCAGATGCTCGCTCAGCGCCGCCCGCAGCCGCGCGCGCGGCATGCGCTGACGCGCGGTGCGTAGCAGATCAAACGCATTGGGCAGCAGGTTCAGCACCAGCGGCGCACCCTCGTGCCAATAGGACGAGGCTTGCAGAATCGCCGGGCCGGAAAGGCCCCGGTGGGTGAAGAGCGCCGCCTCGGTGAAAGACACCGTGCCGACCCGCGCCGTGACCGGCAGCGACAGGCCCGAGATGTCGCGAAAGGCCTGCGCCTCATCGCCCAAGGTCAGCGGCACCAGCGCGGGCCGCGGCGTCACCACGGGAAGGCCAAAGCGTTCGGCGATCTGATAGGCGATGCCCGAAGCCCCCATCTTCGGAATCGACGGGCCGCCGGTCGCGATCACCAGCTGCGCGGCCTCAAACCCCGCGACGCGGAAGCGGCCGTCGGCATGGGCAATCTCGCCGATCCGGGTCGACAGCCGGATCTCGACGCCGCCCTTTTCGCATTCCTCCAGCAGCATCGAAAGAATCTGCCGCGCCGAGCCGTCGCAAAACAGCTGCCCCAGCGTCTTTTCATGCCAGGCGATGCCATAGCGATCGACCAGCGCGAGGAAATCCCATTGCGTGTAGCGCGCCAGCGCCGATTTCGCGAAATGCGGGTTTTCCGACAGGAAACAGCCCGCCGTCGTCCCGGTATTGGTGAAGTTGCACCGCCCGCCGCCGGAAATCAGGATCTTCTTGCCCGCCGCCTCGGCATGGTCGAGCACAAGCACCCGCGCCCCCGCCTGACCCGCCGTCGCCGCCGCCATCAGCCCGGCCGCCCCGGCCCCCAGCACGATCACATCATAGGTCATGCAGCTCTCCCCCCGATGGGCGCCAGCCGCCCCGTGTCCGGCCCGAAAATCCAAAAGCCCCCGCTTGCGCGAGGGCTTTTTGAAAGTGGCGCGGTTGACGGGGCTCGAACCCGCGACCCCCGGCGTGACAGGCCGGTACTCTAACCAACTGAGCTACAACCGCGCATTTCTCCCGGGCCGTAGCCTCGGGCGTGGGAGGCTTCTACGCATCCCCGCCCCCCCCGTCAAGCGGGGAAACGCGAAATTTTCACCGCAGCAGCGGCGCGTAGTCGGCCTGCTCCTCTTCATCCAGCAAAGCCACGGCCGTGCGGCTGTCGGTGACCAGCTCCTGCAGCAGATGCGCCCGCAGCGCCGTGTGCAGCGCAGCGACCTTGTCCGCCCCGCCCGCAAGACCGATGATCCGGCGGCCACGGAAATCACTGGCGGCAGGGGAAAGCGTGCGGGCGGCCAGTGCGCTGGCCAGTTCGCAGCCCTCGTCATCGAAGAAACGGCCAAGGATTTCGCAGCTCGCGCCCATGGCAACAATCTCGGACAGGTCTTCGGCGCCGATCATGCCGGATTGGTGCAGCTGGTTTTCGGAGGCACCACGCCCGACGCCCACCACCCAGACCTCTGCCTGATGCGCCATTTCAAGGACATTACGCACCATCGGCAGGCGCCGAAAATCGGCCGCTTCCTCGGGCGTGGCGGCATAAAGCGCGGTGGGACAGGGAAAGGCCTGTGCCCCCAGCCGTTGCGCGATCTGGCTCATCACGACATGGGGATAGGCGCTATGGGCAAAAGTCAGCTCGCCCAGAAGCGAGACGAAGCGCAGGCTGCTCAGCCGCATCTCGGGCAGTTGCGAGACCATCGCAGCGATCGTGCGACCATGCGACAGGCCGACGACGGCGGGGGCATTGCGTGCCTGCAAGAGCCGCACCAGATGCCGGGCGGCGGCGGCGGCGATCACCGGCATCGGGTCGGCATCCCCGGGCGCCATGGGGGCGATGCTGACCGCTTCAAGCCCGAAATGCTCGCGCAGCTGCCGGGTCAGGCGCCGCATCAGCCGCGCGCTCTCGGCGCTGTCGGGATGCGGCACGGCCTCGGTCGGGCCCTGATCCAGCAACACCCGCACCCGCTCGGACGGCAGGCCAAGCCGCCAGCCGATCTCCTCGACCGACAGACCGCCGATGTCATGCAACCAGCGGGCCCGCGATTCGGGCGTGTCGGGATGGGGAAGCCTGTGCGGCGGTGCGGTCATGCGCCTGATCCTCCAACATCGACGGCAGCGACAGCGCGCGGGCGCTGCATCCCGGCCAGATAACGCGCTTCGAAACTGCGCAACGACAGGGGCCGCCCAAGCAGGAATCCCTGCATCGCCGGACAGCCCTCTTCCTTCAGAACCCGGTATTGCGCCTCGGTCTCGACCCCCTCGGCGATCGTCCGCAGATCAAGCGCCCCCGCCATCGCCAAAATCGCCCGCACCAGCGCCCGCGCCCGCGCCGGTTCAGGCCCGTCGAGACCGCGCACGAAAGAGCGGTCGATCTTGATCTCGGCCACCGGCAGGCTTTGCAGCACACCAAGCGCCGATTGCCCGGTGCCGAAATCGTCGATGGCAATCTTGTAACCCGCATCGCGCAGCCGTTCGAGATTGCGCCGCTGGCGCATTCCCGGCGCGGCAAGGCCGGTCTCGGTCAGCTCGATCGTCACCTGCTCGGGCTCCAGACCGATTTGCATCAGCCGATCGGCCAGATCGGCATGCCCCGGCTCGTCAAGCGTCGTCGCATTGATGTTCACCGCAAGCGGCAGGCAGATCCCCCGTCCGGCCCAGCCGTTCAGGATCTCGCCCGCAAGCCGCATCACTTCCAGATCGATGGCCGAAACCAGCCCGTCGACCTCGGCCACCGGGATGAATTCGGCAGGCGAGATCGGCCCCAGCTCGGCATCGGTCAGCCGCAACAGCGCCTCGGCACCAATCAGCCGGACCTCGTGTTCGACGGCGAATTTCGGCTGCAGATGCAGCTCGAAGCTGCCTTCCTCAAGGGCGCGGTGCAGCGCCTGTGCCACTGCCGTGCGGCGCTCGAACTGCGCGCCGATTTCGGGTGAAAACAGCGTCACGGTGTTGCGTCCGCGCGATTTCGATTGATGCATCGCCATGTCGGCATTGCGCAAAAGCGCCTCGGCACAGCTGCCCGGCCCGATATGCAACGCGACACCGATCGAGACGGTCAGGAAGCATTGCCGCCGCTGCAGGCGCATCGGCCGCGCGAAGGCACGCACGATTTCCCAGCTGCGCGACTCGGCCGCAAGCGCATCGGCGCCGGGCAGCAGGATGACGAAGTCGCCCTCGCCGGTGCGGGCGAGGATCGCCCCCTCGGGCAGCCCCTGTTCCAGACGCTTTGCCGCCGATTTGATCAGCTGATCCGCCGTCTCATGGCCCAGCGTGTCATTGATCAGGCGGAAGTTGTCAAAGTCGATGCAGAGCACCGCCATAGGGCGGCCCTCGCGGTCGAGTTCGGTCAGTTTTTCGCCCAGAAGCCGCATCATCAGATAGCGGTCGGGCAGACCGGTCATCAGATCATGCGTGGCGATGAAGCGGGCATTCTCGATCGATTGTTCCAGCTGCTGGCGCAGCTCGTGCAGCCCGGTGATATCCGAGATCGACAGCAGCAACCGTCCGTTTTCGGTGTCGATCGGCAAGGGCACCAGATCCACCTGCAACATCCGCAACCGCCCGGCCCGGCGCAGGCTGATCCGCACCGGATGGCTCGCCTCGCAATCCTCGATTGCCGAGAACAGATCGGCTCGGCCCTCCTCGATCGTCAGAAGCTCGGCAAGCGGCCGCCCGGTGATCTCGGCCAGACCGGCACCGATCAGCGCGCAGGCCTCGGGGTTGCAGAAGATCACCCGGTCATGCGCGTCCAGCACGATCTTGCCGTTCGGCAGCGCATCAAGGATCGTCGTCAGCCGGTCGCGCTCGCGCGCAAGCGCCCCCTCGAGCGTCGAAACCGCGGTCATGTCGAGATCGCAGCCCATCATGAAGCGCATCTCGCCCGCCGCATCCCAGCGCACGACGCGACAGAAGGACAGGAAGCTGACCCAATGCCCCGCCCGATGCCGCGAGCGCGACAGATATTGCACGAGTTCGCCGCGGTTCAGCCGCGCCTGCATCTCGGGGGCCTCGAAGCCCGCGACATCCCCCGGGTGGCTCATCCGCGCCCAGTCATCATGCGTGAGGGGCTCAAGATCATCGGGCCCGTAACCGAGCCGCTCTTTCCAGGAATCCGCGACACTCAGCGCCCCGCTGCGCAGATCGACGCTCCAGCACGAGGTCGGTGTCATGCCTGCGCTTTCCAGCGTGCTGCGCGCCACATGCAGCGCAGCGTCGAGCCGGAACAGCCGCCCCGGAACTTTGCGCGGCAAAGGCTCGCCGCCCTCATCCGCCGCCTGAAAGCAGGTCAGGATGTAATCTTCGTCCGCACCGCCCCAGCGCATCCGAAACAGCGCCCCATGCGCGGGCAGGCCATGTGGCGGATCAAGCCCGAGCCGGGGAATATCGCCCCCCGCGGTCATGAACCGGCGCAGATCGTTCCGGTCGTCCGGATGAAACCGCGTCGCAAAGGTTGGCAGATCAAACGTGATTTCCTCGGCACCGAGACCCAGCACGATCTGCGGCCCGGCCGGGCCTGTCTGAAGCCGCCAAGGCATTGCTGCGGCGCAGGCCAGCGCCAGAACGCCCGATGCCGGCTCGGAACGGGGGTTGCAAACAGCCAAGTCTGTCTCCGGGTTCTCCCTACCGCTTGAAACGATAGCATCAATTCCCGCAGCGGGCGAGTATGATAACAAACTTTCAACAATTCTTCCGGGCTATGTCTCGTAGCCGAAAGGAGAGGAGGTTGCTTCAGGAGGCCCGCTGCTTGTCGGGGCTGCGGTCGGCTTCGGTGAGGCAGATCACCTCGGCGCCAAGCCGGGCCGCAAGCGCCTTGCCGCGGCTTGCGCCCAGCACCATGCAGGCACTGGCAAGCGCATCGGCGCGGATGCAGCTGTCGGCCAGAACCGTGACCGAGGCCGGACCGCCGATCAGCGGCGCCCCCCGCGCCGGGTCCATCGTATGGGCCAGATGGCGGTCGCCGACGCGGACCCAATGCCGGTAATCGCCCGAGGTGGCGATGGCGATATCGTTCAGCTCGAACATCGAATGGATGGCGCGATGGCCGAAATCGGGTCGTTCCAGCGCGACGGCCCAGCCACGGTCCCCCGGGGGCTTGCCGATCGCGCGCAGCTCGCCGTTGATCGAGGCCAGCGCACAGGTGATCCCCGCCGCCTGCGCCGCCGCGATCAGCCGGTCGCTGCCGTAACCCTTGGCGATGCCGCACAGATCAAGGCTCATCTCGGCGTGCTTGCGGGCGCGACCCTGCACGGGATCGAGTTCCAGCGTCTCGAAACTCGGGCGGCGCGGTTTGGCCATCGCGGCGCGGATCGCGGCTTCATCGGCGGGCACCGGGCCGAAGCCCCAGGCGCGGACGGCATCGCCCATCGCGATCTCGAAGGCGCCACCGCTTTCGCGGCCGATGAAAAGCGCTTCTTGCAGCACCTCCATCAACGCCGCAGGAAGGTCATGCCACACCCCGAGCGGCGCCGCATTGAAGCGCATCAGATCACTGTCAAGCCTCCAGGTCGACATCTGCGCGTCGATCCGGTCGACCTCGTCCTGACAAGCGGCGCGCAGGGCGGCGGTGTCGATCTCGTCCGGCGCATGCAACGTCAGCGCCCAGCGCGTGCCCATCGTCGCTCCGTTCAGCACCTGACGGGCGGTCTCAGTAGACATCTTCGGCATAGCGTCCCTCGGCTTTCAGAGTGGCGGGCGTCTGCCCGATGGGGACAAGGATCTCGGCCAGCGCGTCGCGGACCGAAGCGGCCATCTCGCGCCCACCGCAGACCATGATCTGCGCCCCCGACCCGATCAGCCGCGCCAGTTCGGCGGCATCGGCGCGCAGGGCATCCTGCAAATAGGTTTTCGGACCGTGGCGGGAAAAGGCGGTGGTCAGTTTGGCAAGCTGCCCTGCCGCCTGCCAGTCGCGCAGTTCGGCATCATAGAGCAGGTCGCTTTGCGGCGCGCGGGCGCCAAAGTAGAGGTGCATCGGCCGGTGGCGACGGTTGGCGCGCAGGAAGCCCGCCAGCGGCCCGACGCCCGTGCCCGCGCCGATCAGGATCACGGGCTTGCGGCCCTTGTGCGGTCGGAAGGCGGGGTTGAGGCGCACGAAACCCTCGATCGTCTCGCCGGGGCGCAGATCGGTCAGCTGCCCCGAGCACAGCCCGCCCGGATGGCGACGCACGCAAATCTCAAGGAAGCCATCCTGCGCCGACGAGGCCAGCGAATAGAACCGCGGCAGGTCGGAGCCCTTCGGCAGCACGCCGATCAGATCGCCCGCCTCGAAGCGCGCCAGCCCCTGCCCGGTCAGCCGCTGCCACAGCGTCGGCTGCGGCACCGCAAAGCGCAGGATCGAGGTCGGCGCCTGCACCTCGGCGCCATAGTCGCGCCGCGAGATCAGGGTGAGGCTGCTGGTCTTCGGCCGCTCGGGCAGATGCTTCAGATCGAGCGGCAGGCTCAGGGCGGCGCCCAGATCGCGGCTCCAGCGGGCGAAATCCTGGGCCGATTGCCGATCGACCGTGGCCATGGGAAGCAGTTCCGCCCAGCCGATCTGCGTCGCCGCGGCGCGCAGGCTTTCGGCAAAGGCGCAGAAATGCGGGAAGGAACGATCGCCAAAGCCGAGCACGGCCACCGGCGCGGTCGGGGCGGATTTCAGCGCCGCGATGCGCTCCAGCACACCCTTGGCGGCGGTGGGCGCCTCGCCCTCGCCATAGGTGGCGGCGAGGATCAGGAAGCGGCGGGCATGGGCGTACCGGGCGGGATCGAAGGTGGCGAGCGGCCCGGTGTGAACCTTTTGCCCGGCTGCGGTCAGGCCATTGTGAAGCGTGCGGGCAAAGCCCCAAGTCGTACCACCCTCGGAGGCCACCAGCACCACGGTTTCCGCGGCATCGGCACGGGCATTGCGGCGGATGCGACGGGTCGAGCGCAGACCGGCCAGCCATTGTTGCGCCCCGGTCAGGGCGAGCGCGGGCACCGAAAGCGCCATCAGCCCCAGCAGAAGACCCAGCACCGGCGCCCCCTGCCCCGTGTGCAGCATGATCATGATTTCCGTGGCTTTTTCGAAAAAGCCGGGGGTGGCAGAGGACAGCATCCCCCCGGTGCCCGGATCGATCAGGGCGACGCCGCCCTCGGTCGTCAGCTTGAACGTGTCGGTCGGATCATCGCTCGAGGGCAGCGAAAGCTCCTTGAGCGCATCGGCGGGCGTATGCGCCAGCGCCGGGATCTGGTCATAGGCCAGCCGCGGCAGGTTCGCGGTGGCCAGCGCCGGGGCAGGCTCGGCCGCAACATCGGGCACCAGCGAGAACATCGAGGCGGTCATCCAGAGCGCGGTGACCGAGGACAGGATCAACCCGCCCACCGCAAACCGCGCCAGTTCCACATGCAGCCGCCCGGCAAAGGGGCCGCGGGTGCGGGCGAACCAGCGGTTCCAGCCGCCCATCCGCCGCGCCACCAGCCAGACGCCCGAGATCGACAAAGCCAGCATCAGCGCAGCGCCCGCCGCCGCGACCAGTCGCCCGGTGTCATCGGCGAACAGCTCGCGGTGCAGATCGGTCAGGAAGCGCGATCCCGGCAGCGGATCGGGGCTGCCGATATCGGCGCCGGTCGCGGGGTCGATCACCGCCGCGCCGGGCTTGCCGCCCTCGAACCACCAGGCCACCACGCGCCCCGAAGGCGCGCGGCGGATCTGTTCGAGACCGGGATGAGCCGAGGCCACCCGTGCCGCCAGATCGGCGACCGTCAGCGTGCTTTCGGCCTGCGGCACCGCCAGCCGTTCCAGCGCCGGGTAAAGCGAAAGCGCCGCGCCGGAAAACGCCAGAACGAGAACGAGAAGCGCCGCCAAAAGGCCGGGCCAACGGTGCAGATGTCGCAGCACGGGAGTGCCTCCTTGGATCGGGGTTTACTTGGAGATGGTCAGGGTCTGGACGAAGTATTTCCCCGCCACCGGCTTGCCGAGATTGTCCGAGGTGAGCGGGATGGTGACGTCATTGGGCACGTCCGACATCTTCTCGACCGAGCTGTCGACATGCAGCACATAGCCCTGATCAAACAGCGTATCGGCCAGATCGAGCGTGATCGTCAGTTCCCGACCCGCGCCGACCGAGGCCCCGGTGATGCCATCGACCTGCGCGGTGTTGCCGCCGGTCGCGGCATACCAGCCGCCCAGATGCTGATAGTATTTCGCCTTGCCGCCCGCCATCCAGAGGCTGCCGACATAGCCGCCGTTCGCATCGGTGACGTAATAGGCGAGATAGGCGCCATCGCCGCCGTAATTGCTCATCTGCGTGGTGAAGGTGACCGGGGTGGCGCACGCCATCCCCGGAACGAGAGCGGTCGAAAGCGCGAGCGCGGTCTGAAGCGGTTTCATCGCGGCCCCCTCAGTTCGACTGCACTTGCGGTTTCGCGCCCGGCGCAAACAGGCCGTTCGCGGGCGGGGCGACCGTGCCCGCGGCTTGCGGAGCGTTCGCGCAGTTCGTCGCACCGGCGGGGCAGTTCTGGCCGCCATGATCGCCGTCGCCATCGCCGTGATGGCCGTGGTGACCGCCGCCGTGATGGCCGAACCAGCCGAAGAAGCCGTCGTCGTCGTCATCATCGTCATCGTCGTGGTCATTGTCGGCCAGCTGCACCGGCTGGGCGCTCGGGGCCTGCACCACAGCCGGGGCCGCGACCTTGGAGGTGGCAAGGGCAGCCGCCGTGTTGCCCGCAAAAAGCGGCGAGTCGATCGGTGCGGCGGACAGCGCCCCCACCACGGTCGAGGACAGAAGGGCCGCAAGGGCGATCAGGGGAAGGGAGGATTTCATCTGTGATTTCCTTTGGTTGTGTCAGACATGAGGGCACCCGGCCCGGACTGCGGGTCCGGGGGCAAAGGTGATTTCGGGAATGTGGGCGGCGGCTCCGACCAAGGAAAAACCGCCGCCCTACCGGGCGAGCCCGGATCAGTCGCCGTGATGGAAGAAGCCGCCTTCGTCGTCATCATCGCCGCGGCGGCGGTGATGGTCGTCGTCGTCACCGCCCCGGCGCAGGATCACCAGCGAACCGGGGTCCAGCCGCATCCGCACCCGTGCCCCGGCCGTGTCGAGTGCATCGACTTCGTAACAGCCGTCGTCGATCTTGATGCGCCGCACTGTCAGGCCCTGCTTTTCGACCAGCGCCTGCACGGCTTCGCGCGGTTGCCAGTCGGCCATCGGCACGGTGCAGTCATTATCGTGCGCGGCGGCGGCAGGGGCCTGTGCCAGCACCGCGAGCGCGGCAAGGGCAGACAGGAAGCGGAAAGCGGTCATGGGTTCCTCCATCAGGATGAGGCCCTTCTGATCCCCGAATCTGACGACAACCTGAAGCTTTCGAAAAACCTGCTTCAGGTTCCCGTCAGCTTGGCACAGGATAAGGTCAGGGTGAACAAGGAGCCCCGCATGCGCATCCTCATCGTGGAAGACGACGCCGTTCTTGGGGCGGCTGTGCGCGATCAGGTGGCAGCCGATGGCCATTCGGTCGATTGGGTGATGCGGCTCGACCTCGCGACCGAGGCTTTGGCGGTCGCGGCGTTCGATCTGATCCTGCTGGACCTCATGCTGCCCGACGGCCGCGGCATTCCGTTTCTGAAAACCCTGCGCGCGCGCAGGGTTGCAACGCCGGTGATCATCCTGACGGCGCTCGATCAGGTCTCGGACCGGATCGACGGGCTGAATGCCGGGGCCGATGATTATCTGGTCAAGCCCTTCGATCTGGCGGAACTGACAGCGCGGATCGGCTCGGTCGCGCGGCGCTATGCGGGCAATCCGAACCCGGTCATCAGCCTTGGCGAGCTGACGATCGACCTTGCCGCGCGCGAGATGCGCCGGGCGGGCAAGGCGGTGGCGCTGACGGCGCGGGAATGGGCGCTCTTCGAGCTGCTTCTGTCCCGTCCCGGGCAGATCTTCCCGAAGCGCGACCTTGAGGACCGGCTTTATTCCTTCGACGACGAGATCGGCTCGAACACTTTGGAGGTGCATATCTCGCGGCTGCGCAAGAAGCTGGGCGCCAGCGTGATCGAGACCGAGCGCGGCCTTGGCTACCGGCTGGTGCGGCCGTGAAAGCCGCACGCCTTCGACCCGTCTCGCTGCAAAAGCGGCTGGCCATCGCGGTGGGGCTTCTGGTCACCGTGCTCTGGATCGCGGCGGCCAGCTTCACCGCCTATCGGCAGCGGCTGCAGATGGACATGATGTTCGATGCCTCGCTGGAGGAAACCGCGCATCGGGTGTTGCCGCTGGTGGTGTCCGACATCCTGTCCCGCGGCGATCTGGTCACCGGAACGCAGACGGTACCCGCGGTGCGGCCACATGACGACAGCTTCAGCTACATCGTGCGTGACGACAAGGGCTCGATCCTGATGATCTCGCATGGGGCTGATCCGGGGCTGTTTCCGGCCTGGGACGGCATCGGTTTTCGCACCACGCATGATCTGCGGCTTTACAATGACGACGCGTTGCAAGGCACGGTGCGGATCTCGGTGGCCGAGCCGATGGTGCACCGAAAGCGCATGGCCTTTGAGGTGCGGATGGGGCTTCTGGCGCCGATCGCGCTGGTGCTGCCGCTGACACTTGCGGGGATTACCGGGCTGATCCGCTACGGCTTTGCGCCGCTGCGCCAGTTCCGCCTGCGGCTTGCCCGGCGCGGGGCCGCCGATCTGACCCCGGTCGACGCAACCGACCTGCCTGCCGAGGTGCAGCCGCTGGCCGAAACCCTGAACGCGCTCCTGACCCGGCTCGATGCCGCCTTTCAGGCCGAGCGCAGCTTCGCCGCCAATGCCGCGCATGAGTTGCGCACGCCTCTGGCAGGCGCCATCGCGCAGGCGCAACGGCTGCGGGCCGAAACCTCCGATCCTTCGGTGATCGCGCGGGCCACCGACATCGAAACCGTGCTGAAGCGGCTCACCCGCTTGTCCGAGGGGCTGATGAGCCTTGCCCGGGCCGAGGGCGGGCGGCTGCGGCGCGAGGCGGTGCAGGATCTGCGCCCGGTGGTGCGGATCGTGATCGAGGATGCGACGCGGCTTGCGGGCGGGGCACGGGTCACGCTCGATCTGCCCGAAATGCCGGTGCTCTCCGATCTCGACCCGGATCTGTTCGGAATTCTGGTGCGCAATCTGGTCTCGAACGCGCTGCGCCACGGGGGCGCGGGGGCCGAGGTGCGGCTGCGGCTGGAACCGGGCCTCTTGCGGGTCGAGAATGATTGCGATCCGGTCGAACCGGAGGTTCTGGCGCGGGTCGGCGCGCGCTTCGAACGTGCCCCGGGCGCGGTGCGCGGCGGCGCGGGGTTGGGGCTTGCGATCGTGCAGACGATCCTTGGCCGCGCCGGGGGCGAGCTGCGGCTGACCTCTCCCCTGCCCGGAACGGCCCGCGGTTTCGCCGCCGAAGCCCGCTTCGCCCCGCGCCAGCAGGCATGAAAAAGCCCCGGCCTTGCGACCGGGGCTTTCGGAAGTTCCGGTACCGGATCAGCCCTTGAGATCGAGGAAGAACTGATAGGCTTCCTTGGCGGTGTAGTTCTCGTGCACCACCTTGGCCACGGCCTGGATCATCGCCACCGGGGCCTCCGACTGGAAGATGTTCCGGCCCATGTCGACGCCCGCGGCGTCTTGGTCGATGGCCTTCCAGGCCATGTCCAGCGCTTCGAGTTCCGGCAGCTTCTTGCCGCCCGCGATGACGAGCGGCACCGGGCAGCCCGCCGCGACCTTCTCGAAGCCTTCTTCGACGAAATAGGTCTTCACGTAATGCGCGCCAAGTTCGGCCGCGATCCGCGTCGCCAGGCCGAAGTAGCGCGCATCGCGGGCCATGTCCTTGCCGACCCCGGTCACAGCGAGCGTCGGAATGCCGTAACGGGTGCCGGTGTCGATCAGCTTGAGCACGTTCGTGATCGATTTGTGCTCGTATTCCGAGCCGATATAGACCTGCGCCGCCATCGCGCAGACGCCAAGACGGATCGCATCCTCGATCTCGACCGCGACGGTTTCATTCGACAGCTCGGTCAGGATCGAGTTGCCGCCCGAGCAGCGCAGTGCCACCGGCTTGGTGTTCGACGGCGGCACGGTCGAGCGCAGCGCGCCCCGGGTGCACATCAGCACATCGGCATGATCGGCAAGCGGCAGGATGTTCAGATCCATCCGCTCCAGCCCCGTAGCCGGGCCCTGGAAATAACCATGATCGAAGGCCAGCATCACGGTGCGCCCGGTCTTCGGGTTGAAGATGCGCGACAGGCGGTTTTTCATCCCCCAGTCGTAATGGGCCGCGCCCTTGAGGAAGAAGCCCTGCAGATCGGCCGGTCGGTCGAGCCCGAAATCCTTGCCTTCCTTGATGTCGTCGAGATCGGCCATCGTCGTTCCTTTCATTTCAGGCCGGAGCCGGACCCCGGCCCCGGAAGGGGCAGACCGGGGCCGCGCCCCCATCTGCGATCGGCGGCAAGATATCGTTACAGGGCCAGACTTCCCAGCGAAGCCGCTGTCGCAGGCCTGACAAATTGCCGCATGCACAAGAGTTTGGATCGGATTTTCGGTCAGACGTTTACGGTATGTTTCCGCCTCAGCCGCAAGATGGGTCCGACTCCGAAGGGGAATTGGAATCGATGACACATCCACTGAAATCCGTCTCCGGCAAATTGGGCCTGGTGGCGGGCCTTGCCATTTCGCTGATCGTTCTGGGCTATACGGCGTACAGCGGCTGGAAGACCTCGACCCGGGTCGAGGCGCAGGTGATGGCAGAAGCGACCAGCCAGGCAAAATTCGCCGCGGGGGAAGTGGCCCGGCAGATGACCGAAGCGGTCGCGACGGCCGAAAGCCTCAATGGCATGGTCACCGGCTACATGAAATCCGGCAAGGCCGACACGGCCACGATCATCGCGATGCTCGAAAACGTGCCGATGCGCTATGACAACCTGTTTTCGTCGTGGATGTCAGCGATCCCGGGCGGGTCGACCGACAGCTTCCTGACCGGAACCGAGGGGCGTAATGCCGCGGGCGAGTTTTCGCCCTACTGGACCAAGGACGGCAAGGGCGGTCTGACCTTCCAGACCTTCCCGATCGACCCGAAGGAAATGTGGTTCAACGTGCCCACGAAGACCGGCAAGAGCCTGACGACGGAACCCTATCTGACCAAGCAGGGCTATGTGGTGACCTCGATCTCGGTGCCGATGCAGATCGATGGCAAGACCGTGGGGCTGATCGGCGTCGACATCACCCTGGCCGAGATGTCAAAGATGATGACCGCGATGGAACCGTTCGAAGGCGGGCGGATGATGCTGGTCGATGCGGCGGGCAAATGGATCGCCAACCCGGATCCCGCGCTCTTTACCAAGCCCTACGAGGGGATCGGCGCCGATCTGGTGAAATCGGCGCTGGCCGATGGCAAACCCCGGGTGATCGAGGGCTTTGCAGATGGCTCCCGGCGGCTGGTATATCCTTTCACCGCCAAGGGGATGAACGTCACCTGGGCGACCATTCTGGACGTGCCGGGCGCGGTTTTCACCACGCCTGTTCATCATGAGGTGCTTGCGACCACGCTCGGCGGCATCCTGATGCTGGTGATGACGCTCGGTTCGGTCTATGCCGCCTCGTCGTTCCTGGTGCGCCAGCCGCTGGCCCAGATGCTGGCCGCGGTGAACGGTCTTGCCGCAGGTCAGTTTGACACCCCGGTGCCGGGAACCGAGCGCCGCGACGAGATCGGTGAGATGGCGGCCTCGGTCGAAACCCTGCGACATTCTCTGGCTGACAAGAAAACTCTGGAAGCCGAGCAGGAGCGCCTGCGCAAGACCGCCGAGACCGAACGGCTGCACCGCGAGGCCGAAGCGGCACGGATGCGCGACGAGCGCGAAGCCGCCCGGCTCGCAGAGATCGAGCGGGAACGTCGCGAGGCGCTTGCCCAAGAAAACTCGCGTCAGGCCGAAGAAGCGCAGCGCAATGCCCACACGGCCGAGCAGGCACAGGTGGTGGAAAGCCTGGCCTCGGGGCTGCGCGATCTGGCGCGGGGCAACTTGTCGGTTGAAATCTCGACCGTCTTCCCCCCCGCTTATGAACAGCTGCGGCTCGACTTCAACGACACTGTCTCGCGTCTGTCCGATCTGATGGGCTCGATCGATGCGGCGACGCGCTCGATTTCCGGCGGCGTGGCCGAAATCACCGGGGCCACCACGGATCTGTCGCGGCAGGCCGAAACGGCAGCGGCAACGCTTGAAGAAACCGCTGCCGCGCTGAACGAGCTGACGGCCTCGGTGCAATCGGCGGCACAAAGCGCACGGCAGGTCGACAGTATCGTCCGCAGTGCGACGGAAAAGGCCCGGACCACGACTCAAGTCGTCGAGGAAACCGTGACCGCGATGGGCGAAATCCAGACCTCGTCGGAGCAGATCTCGCGGATCATCACCGTGATCGACGACATCGCCTTCCAGACCAACCTTCTGGCGCTGAACGCCGGGGTCGAGGCCGCCCGGGCAGGCGAGGCCGGGCGCGGCTTCGCCGTCGTCGCCTCGGAAGTGCGGGCGCTGGCGCAGCGCGCCTCGGAAGCGGCGCGGGAAATCGGCGCGCTGATCTCCAGCTCGGGCGAGCAGGTGACGGCGGGCGTGACCCTTGTCGGCCGCGCGGGCGAAGCCCTGCGGGTCATCGTCGAGGCGATCGAGACGATTTCGAGCCATGTCGGCGAGATTGCCTCCTCGGCCAATGAACAGGCCGCGGGCATCGGCGAGATCAACTCTGCGATGAACCAGCTCGACCGGACGCAGCAACACAATGCCGCCGCCTATGAGGAAACCGCCGCCGCCTGCATGACGCTGAGCGGTCAGACCCGGGGCCTTGAAGAGCTTGTCAGCCAGTTCCGCATCAGCGACGAGGCAACACAACGCAGCGCCGCCGCCTGAGGCCCTGCCCTGCGGCAGAGCGCGCCGCAAATCCGGACGCTCTGCCGCAGGGTGCATTGGGCCTCTGGCATCCGGGGCGCTGGCGTGGTTCAACAGACCATGTCCATTGCATCTGAAATCGGCCTCTACCGCGAGGCGCTCGTGTTTCTCGGCACGGCCGGGGTGATCATTCCGCTGATGACCCGGTTCCGCGTCAGCCCGGTGGTCGGCTTTCTGGTTGCCGGGCTGCTGCTGGGTCCGAATGCCATCGGCCGCTTTTCGGACCTGATCCCGCCGCTGGGCTGGATCACCATCAGTTCGCAGGAGGCGGTCGATCAGCTCGCCGAACTGGGCGTTGCCTTCCTTCTGTTCACCATCGGGCTCGAGCTGTCGCTCGACCGGCTCTGGACGATGCGCCGCTCGGTCTTTGGCCTCGGCATGGCGCAGGTGATGCTGACGACGGCCGCCATTGCCGGCACCGCCTTTGCCTTTGGCAACCCGATCGATGCGAGCCTCGTGATCGGCGCCTGCCTTGCGCTTTCCTCGACCGCCATCGTCGTGCAGCTTCTGGCCGAACAGCACCGGCTGGCCTCGGTCGCCGGGCGCAACATCTTTGGCGTGCTTCTGGCGCAGGATCTGGCCGTGGTGCCGATCCTGTTTCTGATCGTCGTCTTCGGCGAGGCCGCCCACGGCGGCACCGAAACGATCACGCTGCAGGCCGTGCTCTCGGGGCTTGGCATCGCCGTTCTGCAGGCCATCGCCGCAGTCAGCCTGATCGTCGGCATCGGCCGGGTGATCCTGCGCCGCCTGTTCCGCTCGGTCGCGCGCACCCACAACCGCGAATTGTTCATGGCGGCGATCCTCTTCGTCGTCGTCGGCACCTCGCTGATCACCCGGGCGGCGGGCCTCTCGATGGCGCTGGGCGCTTTCCTTGCCGGGCTGCTGCTGGCCGAAACCGAATTCCGCCGTCAGGTCGAGGTCGATATCGAGCCCTTCAAGGGCCTGCTGCTCGGGCTTTTCTTCATCTCGGTCGGCATGCGTATCGACCCGGCCGCAGTGGCGCAGCACCCGTTCATGCTGGCGATTTCGGTGATCGGCATGACCGGGCTGAAGGCCGCGGTGATCGGGCTTCTGGCGCGGCTGTTCGGCCTGGCCTGGCCCGTCGCGCTCGAGGCCAGCCTGCTGCTGGCGGGCGGGGGGGAATTCGCCTTCCTTGTCCTCAGCCTTGCCAGCTCCTCGGGTCTGACGACGCCCGAGGTCGAACAGTTCATGTTGCTCGTCGCCTCGGGCACGATGCTGGCGACGCCGATCCTCGCCCGGATGGGGCGCAGCCTTGGCCAGCGCAGCACCCGCGCCACCGCCCTGACCGACCTGCCCGCCGAAGCGGCCGAGAGTGCCAGCGGCCGGCCGGTGGTGATCGGCGCGGGGCGGGTCGGGCGGCTCGTCTGCGACGTGCTCTCGACCGAGGGGCATGTGCCCCTCGTCATCGACCGCGATGCGGAGCTGGTGGCGCGCGGCCGCAACGAGGGCCGCGACATCGTCTTTGGCGATGCGCAGCGCCCCGGCATCCTGCGCAAATGCGGCATCGAAACGGCGCCGATCGCGGTCGTCACCCTGCATGACGCCACAGCAACCGAGCAGGTCGTGACGATGCTGCACCGGCTGCGCCCGGATCTGCCGATCATCGCGCGGGCGCGCGACGCGGAACATGCGGTGCGGCTCTTTTCGATGGGCGCGACGCAGGTGATCCCCGAGGCGTTCGAGACCGGTCTCGACCTTGCGGGCGATGCGCTGCGCCGCCTTGGCGCGTCCCCGGATCGCACGTCCGCCCTGCTCGACTCGCGGCGCGAGGCGATGATGCGGCTCTTGCGCAGCGAGCCTGCCCCGCGCTGAGCCGGGCAGGAAACGGGCCATCCCGCGCCTGCGCGCAAACGCACCCTTCCCAGACGGGGGGCAAAGCCGCATCATCCGCGGGATGGATGAAACCCTTTCGCAGAACTGGCACGGCAGCGGTCATTCGACCAATCTGGTGGGGCGGCCCTCGGCCTTCATGGCGAGCCCCGCCTTTAACGACGCGCCGGTCGGTCTGCATATCTGGGGCGTGCGGGAGATGAACCCGGCGCTTTTCACCATGCTCGATCAGGCCGAGAGCCTGCCCGAGGCGGGCGAGGCCTTTCTGGCCTACATGGTCGCGATGTTCGGCATCGACCCGGAGCAACGCGAGGCGGCACCGGGCAGCCGCAAGCGGTTCCGCTCCTCTTTCCTGCGGCTCATTCAGGGCTGGACCTTCGACAGCAACGGCCCCGAGGGTGCGGTGCTGAAAGGCTGGGTGGAAAGCCGCTTCGGCATCCTGCCCAGCTTTCACAAGGAGATCATCCCCGACATCCATGGCCCGACCTGGCAGGCCTATGTCGAGGAACGGATGCAGAGCCGCTTTCACGACAATGCCATTCTCGTGCAGCTCGATCTGCTGTTTGAATTCTGCCAATGGGCGATTGGCCGCTTCGCCTTTCCGGGCCAAAGTCACATCACGCTTTTCCGCGGCATCAATGCCGTCGACCGGCATGGCATCCTTGACCAGCCCAGCAAGCGCGAGGCGGTGATCCGGCTCAACAACCTCGTGTCGTTTTCCTCGGACCGCGAGGTGGCCGATTGCTTTGGCGACCGCATCATCACGACGCGGGTGCCGCTGGCCAAGGTGCTGTTCTTTCCGGGTCTGCTGCCCTCGCATCTGTTACAGGGCGAACGCGAATTTCTGGTGCTTGGCGGTGCGTTTCGGGTCAGTATCGACGATGTTTAGGGAGATGCTGCGATGAGCACTGTTGCGGACCGGGCGATGGCGGCCTTTCTCGGCTTTGCGCTGGGGGATGCGCTGGGGGCGACGGTCGAATTCATGACCCCGCGCGAAATCGCCACCAAACATGGTGTGCATCGCGAGATCTGCGGCGGTGGCTGGCTGAAGCTGAAGCCGGGGGCGGTGACCGATGACACGCAGATGTCGCTGGCGCTCGCTCATTCGCTGATCCGCCGCAAGGGGTTTGACGCGCGCGATGTCTGTCTGGCCTTTGCAGCCTGGTTGAAATCGGGTCCGGCCGATGTCGGCAACACCTGTCGGCGCGGCATCCGGCGGTTTCTGGAACAGGGCACGGTCGAGGGCCCCTATGCCGAGGATGACGCGGGCAATGGCGCGGCGATGCGGGTGCTGCCGGTGGCGCTGGCCACCCTCGGTCGGCCCGAACGCGCCGCGGCCTGGACGGTGGCGCAGGCCCATGCGACGCACAACCACCCGCTGTCGGATGCGGCCTGCATCACGCTGGTGCGGATGGTGCAGGGGCTGATCCTGGGCGAAGGCAGCGCCGTCATCGCCCGCGAGGCCGAGGCGCTGATCGCCGCGCATCGCGATTTCCGCTTCATCCCCTATCGCGGCCGGTCCTCGGCCTTCGTGGTCGAGACGATGCAGACGGTGCTGCATTACACCCTCTCCGCCGACAGTTTCGAAGAAGCGCTGGTCAGCACCGTCAATCAGGGCGGCGATGCCGATACGACGGGCGCCTTGGCCGGGATGCTGGCCGGGGCAAGCTGGGGCACGGCGGCAATCCCGAAGCGCTGGCTTGAGGCGCTTGATCCGGCGGTCACGGAAAAGATCCGCGATCAGGTGCCAAAGCTGCTGGCGCTTTCGGGCATCTGAGTGAGCTGCCGCGCCAGATCGGCCTTGCGGGCAAGCAGCGTCTCGGCCAGCGCCGCGCGGCCGCCATGCCGGGCGACGACCGCGCGGATCGCCGTCTCGGGCAGGCTGATCACCACCATCAGCGCCGCGCGCAGGGCGTCAGGCGGCATCGGCCCGAAGAGCGCGACCGCAAAGGGGTTGTCCGGGTCTGTGCGCAGCCGGTCCACCTCGGGCACGGTGGGGCCGAAGGCGCGGCCCTTCGGGTCGCCCTGCGCGCGAAATTCGAGCGCGCCACCGACATCGAGCGTCGTCACCACGCCCCCGACGACGCCCTGATTGTCGCCCTGAAACCCGGCGGCATCCCAATTGGCGAGCCAGGCATGCACGCCGAACCAGTGCCGGGCCTCGGCGCGCTCGGCCTCAGTCAGTTGCGCGAGGCGGTTTTTTTCGAGATCGACGAAGACCGTCGCCACCTGATCGGGCGCGGCGCAAGGCAGGTAAGACAGCACCGGCGCCCCGGCCAGACGGTAAAGCGCCGCCGCCAGATATTCGTTCCGCGCCAGCGCCGGGCTTTCCAGTTCCTTGACGTAGATGCGCGCCCCCGCCGCATCGGCCCAGATCCCGCCGGGGTTCGAACCCAGCCGCCCGCCGACACGGGTGAGCTGCGCCAGATCGACGCGCGCAGGCTCGACCAGCGGAACCGTCGCGCGGACAAGGGCGAGTTGCGACGGCGTCTCGATCGCGCCGGGGCGGGCCGAGCGCACGGCTTTCACCGCCGTCTTCGGATCGGCACCGAGTTCCACCATCAGCCGCGCCGCGATCATGCCCGCCCGGCCAAGGCCCCCCTTGCAATGCACGATGACATCCGCGCCCGCGCGCAGGGCGGCACGGATCACCCGCCCCTCGGCCTGCCAGCGGGTCTCGAAAGCCGGGGTCGGCACCGAATAATCGGCAATCGGCAGATGGTGCCACTCCATCCCATGTGCGCGGACTTGCGTTCCAAGGTCTGGCACCTTGAGCATGCCCAACTCCTGCGGCTCGACCAGCGTCACGACATGCGAGGCGCCCCAAGAGACGATGGCCTCCAGATCCAGCCCCAGATCGCGCGCCCAGGACCCCGACATCGCGGCGCGGTCATGCTTGCCGGGGCAGAAGGTGATGCCGATCCGGCCCAGACCCGGCCCGGCCTGAACTTCGGCGATCTGCAACGGATGGGTAAGGCTGGTGCGGGCGGTGACCATGATCCCTCGCGATTGGACTGGGGATCAGGATAGGAGCGGCCGAGACGCCGCCCAAGGCCCGGAAAGTCGCAGGGCCGGGAAATCCCGGCCCTGCGCGAAACTTACATGCCAAGCAGATGCGGCAGGAAGAGGCTGATCGTCGGGACGTAGGTCACCAGCACGAGGAAGGCGAGCATGGTCAGCAGCCAGGGCCAGACCGCCACCGTCAGCTCGGTGATCCCCATCTTGGTGATGCCCGAGGCGACGTAAAGGTTCAGCCCCACCGGCGGGTGGCACATGCCGACTTCCATGTTGACGACGATCATGATGCCGAAATGCACCGGGTCGATGCCGAGCCGCACCGCGACCGGAAACAGGATCGGCGCCATGATCAGCACGATCGACGAGGGCTCCATGAAGTTGCCCGCGGCGAGCAGCAGCACGTTGACGATGATCAGGAACATCCACCACGAGAGGCCCGCGTTCACCATCCATTCGCCCAAAGCCTGCGGGATGCCTTCGTGTGCCATCAGGAAGCTGAACAGCACCGCGTTGGTGATGATGTAAAGCAGCATCGCCGACATGTTGGCAGACGAGAGCAGCACCCGCGGCACGTCGCGCAGGGTCAGGTCCTTATAGACGAAGACCGAGATCACGAAGGCATAGACGGCGCTCATCGCGGCGGCTTCGGTGGGGGTGAAGATGCCCGCATAGATCCCGCCGATGACGACGATGATCAGTATCAGCCCCCAGGCGGCCTCGCGAAAGGCCGTCCAACGCTCGCGCAGCGTCGCCTTGGCCAGCCGCGGATAGTTGAACTTGCGCGCCCGGTTCCAGGTGGTGAAGGCGAGGAACCCGGCCAGCATCAGACCCGGCACGACCCCCGCCATGAAAAGCTCGCCCACCGAGGCCGAGGAAACCGGCTGGCCATCCGGCCCGGTCACCACCATCCCCGAGGTGGCGACGGCATACATCACCATCACGATCGAGGGCGGGATAAGAATGCCCAGCGCGCCCGAGGTGGTGATCACCCCCGCGCCGAATTGCTTCGGAAAGCCTTGATTGACCATCGCGGGCAGGATCACCGAGCCGATGGCAACGACGGTGGCGGGCGACGAGCCCGAGACGGCGGCGAACAGCGCGCAGGCGATGACACCCGCCAGCCCCAACCCGCCGTGCCAGTGACCGACCATCGCGGTGGCGAAGTTGATCATCCGCTTCGCCACCCCGCCATGGGTCAGGAAGTTGCCCGCCAGAATGAAGAACGGGATCGCCATGATCTCGAACTTCTCGATGCCGGTGAAAAGCTTCAACGCCACCGTGTCGATCGGCACCTCGGTCATGGTGAAGAGGAAAGTCAGCACCGTCAGACCAAGCGAGATCGAAATCGGCATGCCGGTCAGCATGAGGGCCACAAGCAGCCCGAAGATGATGAGGGCGCTCATGTCATTCGTCCTTCGGTTTTTCGACAAGGTCGCGCGGCGTCAGCGGCGAGTGCAGGAAGACATCGCCCAGCGTGTCGATGCCTTCGTCCTCGGTATCGACGCCATCGACATGGCCATGGTCGTGATGCGGCAACTCGCCGGTGCGGGCGAAGGAAAAGGCCACCTGCAGGAAGCGGAAGCACATCAGCGACGAGCCCATCGGGATCGCCAGATAGACGAGCCACATCGGCAGTTCGAGATCGGGCGAGGTCGAGGAGGCCCGATACATATGATGCACGAAATTCGCGCCGAGCGTCGCGATGATGCCGGTGAAGAGCGCCCCGGCGCCAAGGCCGAGCAGGATGAAGAACCGGCGTTGCGGCGCGGCAAGGCGGTTGATCAGCACGTCGATGCCGACATGGATGCCGGTGCGCACCCCGTAGGCCGCGCCGAATTTCGCCATCCAGACGAAAAGGATGATGCACAGCTCCTGCGCCCAGACGAGGTTGATCCCGCGCAGCGTCATGTAGACGCTTTTCGCGGTCGCGGCGGCCCCGGCCATGCCGTGGCTGCGAAAGAAGCTGACGCCATCGGCCACGAAGCCAAGGGTGAAACGATGGGTGACCGAGACGAAGATCAGCACCGTCGCCGTCGCGATGAGCGCGGCAATCAGCACCTCTTCGGCCCGGTCGAGGATGCGCAGCATGGCGGCCCCCGTCTGGCAGGAAAAAGGAAAAGGGCGGCCCCGACAGGAGCCGCCCGAGGGTCTTACTCGGCGGTGGCGGCTTTCACCGCAGCGATGGTCTCGGCGCCGATCCGGTCTGCCATCTCGTCGGCCACCGGGGCCAGAGCTTCTTCCCAGGCCGCGCGCTCTTCGGCGGTCAGCTCGTGGAATTCGGTCGTGCCCGCGGCCTTCATCGCGGCCAGAGACTTTTCGTTTTCCTCGCGCGCGATGCCGTTCGCGTAATCGGTCGATTCCGCCATCGCCTTTTCAAGCCCCGTGCGCACATCGGCCAGCAGCCCGTCCCAGAACTGCTTGTTCACGATCACCGCATAGCCAAGGTAGCCGTGGTTCGAGACGGTGGCGTATTTCTGCACCTCGTTCATCTTCTGCGTGAACATGTTCGAGGGCGGGTTTTCCGTGCCGTCGACAACGCCGGTCTGCAGCGCCTGATAGACTTCGCTGAAAGCCATCACCTGCGGCACGGCGCCGAGCGCGTTCATCTCGGCCTCGAGCACTTTCGAGGACTGGATGCGCATCTTCAGCCCCAGAAAATCATCGGGCGTGTTCAGCGGGCTGTTCGCCGACATGATCTTGAAGCCGTTGTCCCAGAAGGCCAAACCGGTGATGCCCTTGGCTTCGAGCTTCGACAGCAGCATCTTGCCCGCCTCGCCCTGCGTCACCTTGTGCAGCGCCTCGTAGTCCTTGAAGATGTAGGGCAGATCGAAGACCTCGAAATCCTGCACGCCAAGGGGCCCGAATTTCGCGAGCGACGGCGCCAGCATCTGCACGGCGCCCAGTTGCAGCGCTTCAAGCTCTTCCTTGTCCTTGTAGAGCTGGCTGTTCGGGTAAACCTCCACGTCCACCGCGCCATTGGTGTATTTCTCGGCCAGTTCCTCGAACTTCGCGGCGCCCTTGCCCTTGGGGGTGTCGGGGGCGACGACATGGCTGAACTTGATCACGATCGGTTCGGCGAACGCCGGGACCGACAGCGCAAGGCTGAGGGCGGTGGCGCCGACAAGGGCGCCAAGAATACGACGGGTCAACATGTGATTCTCCTCCGGTTCCCGCTCTCCACGGCGGGCCGCGGCCTTTCTGCGCAAGAATCTTGCGCAACGCTATTGCGGCTTTCCGCAATCGAAAGACATGTTATGACCAAACCAAAGGGAGGGATGTGCCATTTCAAAGCCTTCGCACAGCAGTTCCGCCCCTGCGGGCGCCGAGGTCTGGACCGTTCCGGGCCTGCTGGGCGCACGCAAGCCGGATGTGCTGGCGCTGATTCCGCTTGTCGCCATCGTCGCGCTGGTGGCGCTGGTGGGGGCGCTGCTTTACGTCGTGGCGCAATCCGATGCCGCGCGCGCCCGGGCGAAGCTTGCGACCGATGCGCTTTGGGTCGAACAAACCCTGCGCTTTCAGATGTCGGTGGACGAGGATCTTCTGGTGCGGCTCGCTCTGGATGCGAGCGCCGGGACGCCGCAGGAGGCGCTGTCCGCCCGCGCCCGGCTGCATCTGGCGGCGAACCCGGAAACGCTGGGCCTGCGCTGGTATGATGCGACGGGCCAGCTTGTCGCCGCCGTACCCGAGGGGCCGGGATTGGCCGAGGAAGCCCTGGCGAAACAGGTGCTTGCCTCGGGCGCCCTGCCCGCCCGGCCGGTCTATGGGCCAGTGCGCAAGGGGCTGGTGACGCTGGCCGAGCGGGTCTCGTCTTCGGGCGGCGTGGTGGTCGCCACGATCTCGCTGCCGATGATGCTGGAACGCCATCTGCCGTGGTGGATCGCCGAGCAATACGGGGTGCGGATCTCCGACACTTCGGGCGTTCTGGCCGAGCGCGCCCGTCGCGCGGTGGCGGAAGCCGCGCCGCGGCACGGGATCAGCTTCGATCCGCCGCTCGCCGGAACGACGCTCGAAATCATGGCCTATGATGCCCCAGATACCTTTGGCAGCACGGCGCTGCTGGCGGCGATCGGGGCGCTGTCGGTCTTTGCGGTGCTGGCGCTTGCCGTGCTGCATCGCAACGCCGTCCGCCGCCGCAGCGCCGAAGAGCGGCTGCGCGCCGAGATGGCCTTTCGCCGCGCGATGGAGGAAAGCCTGACCGTGGGGATGCGGGCCAAGGATCTGTCGGGCCGCATCCTTTACGTGAACGGCGCCTTCTGCAAGCTGGTGGGCCTGAGCGCCGAGGAGCTGGTCGGCCGCGCCCAGCCGATGCCCTATTGGGCGCCCGACATTCTGGAAGAAACCCTCGCCCGGCAGCGCCAGCTGATCGAGGGCCAGCCGGTGCCGCAGGCCTTCGAGACGCGGTTCCGCCGCTCGGATGGCTCGGAAATCGAGGTGCAGGTCTACGAGGCGCCGCTGATCGACGCGGGCGGCAAGCATCGCGGCTGGATGGGCTCGGTGATCGACATCACGCAGGCGAAACAGGCCGCGCGTCTGGCCCGGGCGCAGGATGAAAGCCTCGCCCGCACCGGGCGGCTGGTGACCTTGGGCGAGATGGCCTCGACGCTGGCGCATGAACTCAATCAGCCGCTGGCCGCCATTGCCTCCTATGCCGCCGGGGGGCTGAACCTGTTCGATCAGCCCGAGCCGAACCTGGGCATGCTGCGGCAAGCCTTTGAAAAGATGGGGGCGCAGGCGCGGCGCGCGGGGCTGATCATCCGCCGGGTGCAGGATTTCGTGAAGAAGCGCACGCCGCAACTCGCGGCCCTTGATCTCTCCGAAGTGCTGGCCGAGGCGCTTTCGATCACCGCCCCCGCCGCGCGCGAGCATCGGGTGAAGCTCGCCTCGCTGATCGAGGGGCGTATCCCCGAGGTGCAGGCCGACCGGATCCTGATCGAACAGGTTCTGGTCAATCTGATCCGCAACGGCGTCGAAGCGATGGCCGAGGGCCCCCGCACCGGCTACGACCTCACCGTACGCGTCGCCCGCGCCGGGGCCAGCGTCACGATCGAGGTGATGGACCGCGGCCCGGGCATTTCCGATGCCGTGGCCGCGAGCCTTTTCGACCCCTTCACCTCGACCAAATCCGAAGGCATGGGGATGGGGCTGAACATCTGCCGCTCGATCATCGAGCTGCATCACGGCAGCCTGTCGCACGGCCCCCGCGCGGGCGGCGGCACCATCTTCACCGTCACCCTGCCCGTCCCGCAGGAGGGGGCCCCGGCATGAGTTTCACCGTCCATATCGTCGATGACGAGGAAAGCCTGCGCGACAGTCTGGGGTTTCTTTTCGCCTCGCGCTCGATCGCAACCCGGACCTGGGCCTCGGGCGAGGATCTGCTGGCCGAGTGGCCGCTCGCCGATTGCGGCTGTCTGATCTTGGATGTGCGGATGGAGGGGATGTCCGGGCCGCAGCTTCTGGATGCGCTTCAGGCGCGGCCCGAGGGGCTGGTGCCGCCGGTGATCTTTCTGACCGGCCATGCCGATGTGCCCTTGGCCGTGCAAGCGCTGAAATCGGGGGCCTTCGATTTCGTCGAAAAACCCTTCAACGACAACCACATCGTCGATATCGCCCTGTCTGCAATCGCCGCGCATGAGCGGCGTCTGGCCGAGGCCCAGGCGCGCGAGGCGGTGGCGGCCCGGCGGGCGAGCCTTTCCGCGCGCGAGGCCGAGGTGATGACGCTGATGCTGGAAGGGCTGATGAACAAACAGATCGCCGACCGGCTCGGCATCGCCATGCGCACGGTCGAGGTGCATCGCTCGCGCGTGCTGGCAAAGATGGGCGCGCGCAACATCGCGGATCTGGCCCGGATGACCTGACTTGATTTCGGGCAAGCGTGAACATAATGTGAACACATGGTTCAACGCACCCTGCCCGAGAAACTGTCGATTCTGGCCGACGCCGCGAAATATGACGCCTCCTGTGCGTCGTCGGGCGGCGAACGACGCGGCTCGCGCGATGGCAAGGGGATCGGCTCGACCACCGGCGCGGGCATCTGCCACGCTTGGGCGCCCGATGGCCGCTGCATCTCGCTGCTGAAAGTGCTGCTGACGAATTTCTGCATCTACGACTGCGCCTATTGCATCAACCGGGTGTCGAGCCGGGTCGAGCGGGCGCGGTTCAGCGTCGAAGAGGTCGTCAGCCTGACGCTCGAATTCTACCGCCGCAACTATATCGAGGGGCTGTTTCTGTCCTCGGGCATCATCCGCTCGCCCGATGACACGATGTCCGAAATGGTCCGCGTCGCCCGCACCCTGCGCGAGCGCGAGCATTTCCGCGGCTATATCCATCTGAAGACGATCCCCGATGCCGCGCCCGAACTGATCGCCGAGGCGGGGAAATGGGCCGACCGGCTCTCGATCAATGTGGAGCTGCCGACGGAAACCGCGCTGACGCAGCTCGCACCCGAGAAATCGGTGCAAACGATCCACGGCGCGATGGCCGAAGTGAAAGCGCGTGGCGAGGCCGCGAAGGATCGCACCGCGCGCGGCACAAGGGCGCCGCGCTTTGCCCCCGCCGGGCAATCGACGCAGATGATCGTCGGCGCAGATCCCGCGACCGATGGCGAGATCTTGCGGAAATCCTCGCATCTTTACAATCGCTTCGCGCTGCGGCGGGTCTATTACTCGGCCTTCTCGCCGATCCCCGATGCGTCGCGGATGCTGCCGCTGATCCAGCCGCCTCTGGTGCGCGAGCACAGGCTTTATCAGGCAGATTGGCTGATGCGGAACTACGGTTTCGAGGCCACCGAGATTGCCCCGCCCACCGGCATGCTCGATCTGCAGATCGATCCGAAACTGGCCTGGGCCTTGGCGCATCGGGCGCTCTTTCCGGTCGATGTGAACCGCGCGCCGCGCGAGATGCTGCTTCGCATCCCCGGCATCGGGCCCCGCAGTGTCGAGCGTATCCTGAAGGCGCGGCGTCACCGCACCCTGCGCTACGAAGACCTGCTCGCCATCGGCTGCGTCCTGAAACATGCCGAGCCCTTCATCACCCTGCCCGGCTGGTCGCCCCGCGCCCTGCCCGATGACGCGAACCTGCGCGCGCGCTTCGCCCCGGCACCGGAACAGCTGAGCCTGTTCTGATGCAGATCACCCTGCCCCGCATCGGCACCGTGGCCGCCTGGCGGCAGGAGGTGCGCAAGCTCGCCGCCGCGGGCATCGATCCGCAGGCGGTGATCTGGTCGGTGGGCGAAACGGCCCCCGATCTGTTCGCCGCCGCCCCCCCCGCCCCGGGGCCGTCGACCGCCCTGATGCTTTCGCGCGAGGCGCTCGACGGCATCGAGATGGCGCTGCTGCATTCCGACCCCGAGCGGTTTTCGCGCGCCCATGCGCTGGTGCTGCGGCTGTCAAAGCGAGAGGTCCGCTGGGGTGATCGCTCGGACCCATCCTTGCGGCGGCTTCTCGATCAGCAAAAGGCGGTCGGGCGGGAAATCCACAAGATGCATGGCTTCGTGCGCTTTCGCGAGGTGTCGCCGCCCGGCGCCAATCGGCGCGCCTTTGCCGCCTGGTTCGAGCCGGACCATCCTGTTCTCGAAGCCGCCGCGCCGTTTTTCGCGCGCCGGTTCGGCGACATGGACTGGCTGATTGCCACGCCCACCCTCACCGCACGCTGCGAAGCGGGCGAGATGCGGATCGAGGAAACCGAGGCCCGCCAGCCGCCGCCCAAGGACGCGGCCGAAGAGCTGTGGCGGGTCTATTTCGCCTCGATCTTCAACCCGGCGCGGCTGATGGTGAAAGCGATGAAATCGCATATGCCACAGAAATACTGGAAGAACCTGCCCGAGGCAGATCTGATCCCCGATCTGATCCGCTCGGCCGAGACGCGGGTTCGGGCGATGCACGACCCGAACGCGCCCGCGTCCGCCCCCCTGCCCGGCGGTCGGCTGCGCCGCAAACCGGCGCGGGAGGCCAAGGCCTAGCGGCCTCGGATCAACTCTGAGAACGGTTTCGTGCCATCATAGCGCTGCCCAAGCGGGGTGATCAGCGCGGCGGCATCGCGTTCGGCGGCCGGGGCTGCGGGGATCACGCCCAGATCTGTCAGGTAATCGGGCAGACGGCCAGACAGCACCAGACGCCGGTCGATCGGCAGATCGGGCTTGAGGTTGCGGGCAAGCTTCCACACCGCCGTCGTGCAGTTCGACGTCAGGGTGTTGTAAAACCGCGGCTCGGCCTCCAGCGCCTGCGCCAGCTCGATGTAGGAGAGGAACATCACCCGGATCTGCGCGGGCGTCAGATTTACCGGATAAAGCCGGACCTGTTCCTTGCGGTAGTTCGTGCGCAGCTTGACGATATCCTCTTCGGTCGCCGCGATCAGCACCTGTTCGAACTGCCGGAAGAAGCCGCCGATCTCATTGAATTCTTCGCCGTTTTCGCGGCGGATCTCGACCGAGAAGACGACATGCTGACCGCTGGAAAAGCCGAAGCTGACCAGAAGATGCGCGATGTCGGGGCGCGACCAGACCGAGGTGAACATGTCGAGGCTGTCGAGCTGGCGCAGGTCATAGTCCTGCGAGATCCAGCGCGGCGTGGCCTCGGTCTCGGAGGTCCAGGCGAAATCGCGGATGTTCGACAGCGTGACCCGGTCGCCCTCGACCCGGGCCGTCACGCCGCGCGAAACGTCGATCGCCCAATCGCGGTCCTGAAGCGGAACAATCGTGTGATACCAGCCGCCCACCGTCACTGCCGCCAGCGCTGCCAGCGTCATCGCAAGGCCTCGATGGTCGGCGAACCACAGGCCAAGCAGCGCCAGCGTGACCACCGTCAACAGCCCCAGCGCGATCAGACGCACCAGGCCCGAAAGCTGCAGCCAAACCGCCGTCGCCGTCCAGGCCGCGGCGGCAAGGATCAGCACGACGACGGCCACATGGCCAAGGATGTGAACCACACGGATCATCTTTCCCTCCCTCGGGGTCGGGCGGGGAGGCCCCCGCCCCATCACTTGCACAATCGTTTCTTACACGCTCTTGCCCGAAGCTTCGGCCAGCAGACGTTCGGTGCGGGCATCTTCCAGCTTGTTGCAGATCCGCTCGGCTTCTTCTTTGTCGCGCAGCGCCTTCGACAGCGCGGCGGTCGTGTAGACGAGCATCAGCGCCGACATCGCATAATATCCCTTGGCGGAAAAGCTCGCTTCCAGCGACCAGATGCCCCCCCGTCCTCATCACCGCGGCGATGGCGAACATGACATGGGTTGCTGTGACCCCGATCTGGGGACCGAGGCGCTGGCTCTGCGCGCCCGCACCACCTTTGCCGCGACGCATGGCGTGGGGCATCTGGCGTTGCAGGGCCGTTTCGTCGGCGTGCGGATGGAGAGCTTGCCCGCCGAAGTGGCGGCGCTGGTCGAGACGACGACGTCAGGGCCAGCAGCGCTTAGGCGCTGACCGGGCGGATCTTCGGCGCGGCGTCGATCACCAGCGGATCAAGGCCGGGCGTTTGCGCCGCGACATGGGACAGCAAAGCCGCCCGCATCGGCGCAGACCAGTTTTCCGAAATATGCGCGGCGATCGGCGTCACGCGGTCGCCCGGCTGCACGGCGAAAAACGCAGCGATCTGGTTCGCCATCCGGATGATCTTGTCCTCGCTCATCGCTCCCCCGTCTCCGTGTAAACCGTGGCCCCGCCAGGGCCGCGCGCAATCACCGCGATGCCCGCGGCCTGCGCCTCGGACACCGCCAAAGCGGTCGGCGCCGAGGGCGCGATCAGCACCCGCGCACCGATCATCGCCGCCTTCTGCACCAGATCGACCGAGAGGCGCGAGGTCATCACCACTACCCCCGCGCCGACATCAACCGCCGCTGCGGCCAAAGCCCCCGCCAGCTTGTCGAGCGCATTGTGCCGCCCGACATCCTCGCGCAACGCAAGAAGCCGCGTGCCATCCCAAAACCCTGCCGCATGCGCCGCCCGGACCGCATCCTGCAAGACCTGCCCGGCCCGCAAGGCGTGCAGGGCCGCATCGGCCAAGGCGGCGGGGGCGCCAAGCGTCAGCTTGGCGCCCCCGCCCCGAGGCGCCCGCGGCAGCGGGCGCACCGCAGCCGCAAGGCTGTCGATGCCACAAAGACCGCAGCCGACCGGACCCGCCATCGCCCGACGCCGCGCGGCAAACCTTTGCCCCGCCGGGGCGGCAAGCCACCCTCGCACCTCGATCCCCTGCGGCTGGTGCACCACCTCAGCGCGCAGCAGATCCGCGGGCGCGGCAATCATCCCCTCGGTCAGCGCAAAGCCCAGCAGAAAGTCCTCAAGGTCCACGGGCGAGGCCATCATCACCGCCTGCGTCACCCCGTCGAAGACCAGCGCCACCGGCACTTCCTCGGCCAGAACCGCCCGGGCCCCGCCGGGCAGGCTGACCGTGACCGCACCGGCGGGCAAGCTCATTCGGCCGCCTCGATCCGCCGCGCGGCCGCCGCCTGCGCCGCATAATCCTGCTGCCACTCGGACGGGCCGTTCGACGCCGCCACCTGCACCGCCGTCACCTTGTATTCCGGGCAGTTCGTCGCCCAGTCGGAATTGTCGGTGGTCACCACGTTCGCCTGCGTGTCGGGGTGGTGGAAAGTGGTGTAGACGACCCCGGGCGAGACCCGATCCGTCACCGTCGCCCGCAGCGTCGTTTCCCCGGCGCGCGAGGCCAGCCGGACCCAATCGCCCTCGCGGATGCCGCGGGTTTCGGCGTCGGTCGGGTGAATCTCCAGCCGATCCTCGTCATGCCAGACCACGTTCTCGGTCCGCCGCGTCTGCGCGCCGACGTTGTATTGGCTGAGTATCCGCCCCGTCGTCAGCAGAAGCGGGAAGCGCGGCCCGGTCTTTTCGTCGGTCGGCAGATAGGCGGTGCGGATGAACCGCCCCTTGCCCCGCACGAAGCCATCGACATGCATGATCGGCGAGCCTTCGGGCGCGCTTTCATTGCACGGCCATTGCACCGAGCCGCGGGCGTCCAGCATGTCATAGGTGACAGAGGCAAAGCCCGGCGTCGTCGCGGCGATTTCCGCCATGATTTCCGACGGATGCGTGTAATGCCAGCCCCCGCCCAGCGCATTCGCCAGCATCTGCGTCACTTCCCAATCGGCAAAACCCGCCTTCGGCGCCATCACCTTGCGCACCCGGTTGATGCGACGTTCGGCATTGGTGAAGGTGCCGTCCTTTTCAAGGAAGGTCGAGCCGGGCAGGAAGACATGGGCGTAATTCGCGGTCTCGTTCAGGAAGAGGTCATGCACGATGACCAGATCCATCGCGGCAAGGCCGGCCGAGACATGCCGCGTATCGGGGTCCGATTGCAGGATGTCCTCGCCCTGAACGTAAAGCGCCTTGAACCGGCCCTCGACCGCGGCATCGAGCATGTTCGGGATGCGCAGCCCCGGTTCCGAGGACAGGGTAACGCCCCATGTCCGTTCGAACAACCCGCGCGTCGCGTCATCCGACACATGCCGATAGCCCGGGAATTCATGCGGGAAACTGCCCATGTCGCAGCTGCCCTGCACGTTGTTCTGGCCCCGCAGCGGGTTCACGCCGACACCGGGCCGCCCGATATTGCCGGTCATCATCGCAAGGTTCGCAATCGCGATCACGGTGGTCGAGCCCTGCGAATGCTCGGTCACGCCCAGACCATAATAGATCGAGGCATTCGGCGCCGCCGCATAGGCCCGGGCTGCCGCGCGCAGGGTTTCGGCCGGAACGCCGGTCAGGCTTTCCACCGCCTCGGGGGCATAATCCGGGTTCGCGACGAACTCGGCATAATCCGCCCATTCATCCCAGTCGCAGCGCCCTTCGATGAAGTGGCTGTCGTAAAGCTGCTCGGTCACGATGACATGCGCCATCGCGGTCATCACCGCGACGTTGGTGCCGGGCTTCAGTTGCAGATGCCAGGCCTCGCCGCGATGCGCGGTGTCGAGAAGGTCGATCCGGCGCGGGTCGACAACGATCAGCTTCGCCCCCGCCCGAAGCCGCTTGCGCAGGCGCGAGGCGAAGACCGGATGCCCGTCGGTCGGGTTCGCGCCAATGACCAGCGCCAGATCGGTCTCTTCGACCGAGTCAAAGTTCTGCGTCCCGGCCGAGGTGCCGAAGGTCTGTTTCAGCCCGTAGCCGGTCGGCGAATGGCAGACCCGCGCGCAGGTGTCGGTGTTGTTGGTGCCGAAAACCGCGCGCGCAAGCTTTTGCACCAGATAGGTTTCCTCGTTCGTGCAGCGCGACGAGGTGATGACGCCAAGAGCATCCGCCCCATGCTCGGCCCGCAGCGCCCGCAGCCGGGTGGCGGTGAAGTCGAGCGCCTCGGTCCAGTTCACCTCGCGCCACGGATCGGAGATCTTCTCGCGGATCATCGGCTTCAGGATGCGGTCCTTGTGCGTCGCATAGCCGTAAGCAAAGCGGCCCTTGACGCAGCTGTGGCCCCGGTTCGCCTCGCCGCCCTTCCAGGGCACCATGCGGACGAGCTGATCGCCGAGCATATGCGCCTCGAAGCTGCACCCCACCCCGCAATAGGCGCAGGTGGTGACGACTTTCCGTTCCGGCGTGCCGATCTTTTCGACCGATTTTTCAACGAGCGTCGCGGTCGGGCAAGCCTGCACGCAGGCGCCACAAGAGACGCAATCCGAGGACAGGAAGTCGGGGGCCGCGGGCGAGATCCGGGCATCAAAGCCGCGCCCCATCACCGTCAGCGCGAAGGTGCCCTGCACTTCCTCGCAGGCGCGCACGCAGCGCATGCAGACGATGCATTTCGCCGGATCGTAGCTGAAATAGGGGTTCGAATTGTCTTTCGGGATGTAGCGCGGGTTCGGCCCCGTCGCATCGCGGCGGGCAAAGTGGGTATCCTTCGCCTCGTAGCGCACCTCGCGCAGACCGACGGCGCCCGCCATGTCCTGCAGCTCGCAATCGCCATTCGCCGCGCAGGTCAGGCAGTCGAGCGGGTGGTCCGAGATATAGAGTTCCATCACGCCGCGGCGCAGTTTCTGCAACTGCTGCGTCTGCGTATGCACCCGCATGCCGGGGGAAACCGGGGTGGTGCACGAGGTCGGCGTGCCCTTCATCCCCTCGATTTCCACCATGCACAGACGGCACGACCCCACCGGCTCCACACTGTCGGTGGCGCAAAGCTTGGGAATGGAAATCCCCGCCTCGGCCGCCGCGCGCATCACCGAGGTGCCCGCGGGCACGGTGATCTCGACGCCATCGATGGTCAGGTGCACCGGCGCGCCGTCGCGTTTCGGCGTGCCCATGTCCTTCGTCCAGTCGAGCGGGGGAATGATCAGGTCTTTCATTCGGCGGCCTCGCGCAGCGTGGGGAAGTCGGCAGGGAAATGGCGGATTGCGCTTTGCACCGGATAGGGGGTGAAGCCCCCCAAGGCGCAAAGCGAGCCCAGTTTCATCGTCTGGCACAGGTCATCGAGCAGCGGCATCGCCGAAGCGTCGCCCGCGGCGATGCGGTCGATCACCTCGACCCCGCGGACGGCGCCGATGCGGCAGGGCGTGCAGGTGCCGCAGCTTTCGATGGCGCAGAACTCCATGGCAAACCGGGCGAGTTTCAGCATGTCGGCCGTCTCGTCATGCACGACAAGCCCCGCGTGGCCGACCAGCCCGCCCTGCCCCGCGAAGCGCTCGTAGCAGAAGGGCAGATGGTAGTCGGCGACCGGGTGATAGGCGCCCAAGGGCCCGCCCACCTGCACCGCCTTGACCGGACGGCCACTGGCGGTGCCGCCGCAGATGTCTTCGACCAGTTCCCCAAGGGTGATGCCGAAGCCGGTCTCGAACAGCCCGCCGCGTTTGACATTGCCGCCGATCTGCAACGGGATCGTGCCGCGGGACCGGTCCATGCCGAAGCTTTCGTAAGCCTTGGCGCCATGGGCCAAAATCCATGGCACCGCGGCCAAGGAGAGCAGGTTGTTCACCACCGTGGGCTTGCCGAACAGCCCCTTGAGCGCGGGCAGTGGCGGTTTCGTGCGCACCGTGCCGCGCTTGCCTTCAAGCGAATTCAGAAGCGAGGTTTCCTCGCCGCAGACATAGGCGCCCGCGCCGACGCGGACCTCCATCTCGAACCCGGCTTCGGCAAGGAAGGGCTTTGCCATTGCGATCGCTTCGCGCATCACCGCGATCGCGTCGGGATATTCCGAGCGGATATAGACATAGCCGCGCGTGGCGCCGACCGCGTGACCGGCAATCGCCATGCCCTCGACCAGACAGAAGGGATCGCCCTCGATCAGCATCCGGTCGGCGAAGGAGCCGCTGTCGCCCTCGTCGACGTTGCAGACAATGTATTTCTGATCGGCCTGCGCCGCGGCGACGGTGCGCCATTTGATGCCGGTCGGGAACCCCGCGCCGCCGCGGCCGCGCAGACCCGAGGCGAGCACTTCTTCGACCACCTCGGCGGGGGTCATCTTCAGCGCCTTGCGCAGCCCGGCCCAGCCCTCGGTCGCGGCGAATTGCGCCAGCGACAGCGGTTCGATCCGGCCGCAGCGGGCGAAGGTCAGCCGCGTCTGGCGCTTGAAGAACGGGATTTCCTCGACCAGACCCACGGCTTTCGGATGGCTTTCGGGTGCATCGAACAGGCCCGCCACATCGGCGGGCGTCATCGGACCAAAGCCGATCCGGCCTTCGGGGGTTTCAAGCTCCAGCAGCGGCTCCAGCCAGATCATGCCCCGAGACCCGTTGCGGGCAATCTCCAGCGGCACCCCGCGCTTGTCCGCCTCAAGCTTCAGCGCGGCCAGAACCGCCTCGGCGCCACAGGCTTTCGCGGCGGCATCACAGGGCAACCAGATCTTCATGCGCCCACCTCCGCCACGATGCCCGCGACCGCCGCCGCATCGAGCCGCCCGACCAGCCGGTCATTCACCATCGCCGCGGGGGCACAGGCGCACAGGCCGAGACAATAAACGGCTTCCAGCGTCACATCCGACGACGAGTCGCCCAGCCGCAGACCCAGCGCCGCTTCCAGCCGCGCCTGCACCGCGTCAGATCCCATCGCCTGACAGGCCTCGGCCCGGCAGAGCTTGATCACATGCCGTCCCGCGGGCGCCTTGCGGAAATCGTGGTAGAAGCCGATGACCCCCGCCACCTCGGCCCGCGTCAGCCCCAGATCGGCGGCGATCGGAGCGTAACTGTCATCGGGGATGAAGCCGAAAGCCTCCTGCACATCATGCAGGATCGGCAAAAGCGCCCCCTCCCGGCCGCGATGGGCCGCAAGGATGGCGCGCAGGCGCGCGGTATCGGTCATGTCGTCCTCCCGCCTTCAGCCTGCGACGAAGGGGCGCACAAGGCAATGCGGTTTCCGACAGGTGATGGCGGTTTTGCGAAGGATCAGCCCTGCCAGCGGCTCAGCGCGTCCTCGTCGGCATCCTTGGCGGCAACCCAGGCGGTGCCGTCGCGGCTGACTTCCTTCTTCCAGAACGGCGCGCGGGATTTCAGATAATCCATCAGGAATTCCGCGGCCTCAAACGCCGCCACCCGGTGCCGCGCGGCGGTGGCGACCATCATGATCTGCGCGCCGACCGCGAGCCGCCCGTGCCGGTGGATCACCAGCGCATCGGCCAGATCCCAGCGCCCCCGCGCCTCCTCGAGCATCGCGGCAATCGCGCTTTCGCACATGCCGGGGTAATGCTCGATCTCCAGCGCCTCAAGATTGCCGGTATCGTCGCGCACAAGGCCCAGAAAGCCCACGACCGCCCCGACATTCTCGCGGTTTTCGGAAAAGGCCGACATCTCGGCGCCGAAGTCAAAAACGGCGTCCTGCACCCGAACCTGCATCTCAGCCCCCTGTCATCGGTGGAAAAAACGCGACCTCGCGCACGCCTGCCAAGGGCGCATCGAACCCGGCCAACTGCTGATCAAGCGCCACCCGCAGCGCCGAGGTATCGGCAAAGGCGGCCTCATAGCGCGGCTCGCGGGCGCGCAGTTCGGTCACGAGGTCAAGAACGGTGGCGGCAGAGGTCTCGACCCGCTCGCGCGGCAGGCCGATGCGCTCGCGCATCCAGGCGAAATAGACGATGTCGAGCATGTGTCCCCCGGTGGTGGTTCGGGGTGATCCTAGCGAGGCCAGGGGGGAGAGGCAACGGGGGGGAGGAGGGTCAGAGGGCACTGTGACGTTTACTGGCCTCATTGGAGACAGAGCATCATGAGAAATTCCGACGAATGGGCGGGACTATTGCAGCACCAGCGTTAAGGCCCCCCAAAGACAACCTATCCCGAGCATCTTCGTAACTAGAAATCAAGAGCTCCTCTATCTCCCTGGCTGGGGTGGAAAACTTCGGTGGACGCGTAAAATTATCAATCGGCCAGCAACGCTTATACTGGAAAGGCGACCTATCGAAGCGACTAGAAAAACAAATATTCGAGAACAATACGAAGGAAACATTTTCGACAGCATAGTGAGCAAAAAAGCCTCCCGAGGCACGTCATTTTCAGGATAAAACATCGTCATAAGATTTGCTGCAGTGACCAGAGCGGGCGCAAAAGAAATCGGCGCATAGTAGACGGCAGAAGTTAGCGGAGGCACTTTTTCAAGATAAAATCTTCTGTTTTCCTTTTCGCGCTGCGAGTTTATTTCGCGCAGCAAGCCCGCGGCACCTTTAAAAATTGATTCAGCAGGATAAGTACTAATATGCAGCAGAAACCTTGAGTATATCCACTTGGCTATTGCCGGATAATCAACCCTAGCCTGCGCGAAAAAACTATCAGACCGCAATCTCAGTATAGAATCAACCGCAGGCCCCTGAAGACTGTTCAACCAACTGCTATTGCAACTTTTGCAAATCGTGTCTGGAATCGTTTGATAGAGCCAATGCCCTTTTTGAACAAACACAGGATTCGCACGGACCTCAAAAACGCCACTTTCGGAAATGTGTGTTTCAGCGTGCTTTTTGGGACCCCGAATATTGGCAGGCGCCTTGAGACTCTTCGCGAGTTTTTTGCTCCAGAAATGCTCTGCTGAACTTCGGCTCTCAGGCCCTTTGGTGCCGAATTCAACTCCACAGAAAATGCAACGTCCAGCCATGTGCACTCTCTCCAACTACCCCAATTTATCCGTCCTCGCTTGCGCTCGGCCGTTCGGCGCTGGAAACGCTCCACTGGAGCGTTTCCACCCCGGACATGCGTCCGGGGCCGCGCCTCACCCCCACTCCTCCACAAACTCCCGCCACTCGCCCTTGCTCATGCCGGAAGTCTCGGCAGTCACCACTTCGCCCGCCAGACGGCGCTTGAGCGCCTCTTTCGCCGTCGCGGACACACTCACCGCGCCCAGACGGTAATCCTCGAAGGCCGCGTAGGCCTGCGGCACCCAGTCCTTCACGATGTCACCCATGATCTGCGCATAGACCCGGATTTCATATTGCGCATGCACATCCGCCCGCAGGCGCAGGAAGTGGAACAGATTGTGCAGGTCGATCTTCCAGTACCATTGCGTGTAGACGTTCGCGGGCAGGTTCATCCGCGCCAGTTCCCGCGCCAGACCCAGCTTGCCCGCGTCGGCATCGGGGGTCAGCATGTCCTCGTAATGGTCATAGGCGCGCATCGCATCTTCGCGCAGAAGATCCAGCACCCGGGCCGCCTCGACGCCTTCCAGAACCTGACCGCGGCCCTGATTGTTCACCGTCGATTGCGCCGCCAGATGCTCGGGCGCGGGGATGTAGAATTCGCGGTCCATCACCGAATAGCGCGCGGAATATTCGTTCACATTCGCGGTGCGGTGGCGGATCCACTGCCGGGCGACGAAGATCGGCAGCTTGACGTGGAACTTGACCTCGCACATCTCGAAGGGGGTAGAGTGCCAGTGCCGCATCAGATAGCGGATCAGGCCGCGGTCGTCGGAGACCGCCTTGGTGCCGCGGCCATAGCTGACCCGCGCCGCCTGACAGATCGCGGCATCGTCGCCCATGTAGTCGATGACCCGGATCAGCCCGTGGTCGAGCACCGGATGGGCCTGATAGAGCCGCGCCTCCATCCCCGCCGAGGTGGCGCGCAGCGTGGTCTGGCTGCTGGCCCGCTGGGCGGCGATCTCGGCAAGCTGGTCTGGGGTAAGCGACATGGGGGCCTCCGGGCAAAAGAATCGCCGCGACTATATCTGGCAAAGACAGCCACCGAAACCGCGAGATACGGTGGGCGGCAGAAAGCACTGTCGCAGCCCGGGCACGCTTGCGCCGGGCGCGGGCGACGGAGCCGTTGCAAATTGACTTTTTTGCGATTTTTCGTCAACTTTAGGCTAACGAGCAGTCAACGAAAGACAGAATAATGATCAAACGGGTTTGGCCGCTTGCGGCATTCCTTGCGATTGGCGCGTGCAGCGGCCCGGCCATTGTTTCGGACAATTCGACGGACACGCCGACCTCTGGCGGGATTTGCAATGGCACGACAATCGTCTGTGCCGATGATGCCAATTCCTTCACCTATGACGCGGAGAAGGACGAAATCCACGTCAACAACCTGCCTTTCGACCTTGACGGGACCTATGCCAAGATCGACGGGCTGACGATCGGCGGACAGCAGGTCTACAAGAACGTCAAAGGCGCCCGGAATTACTACGCGCTTTACGTGCAGGGGGCGAACACCGAGACGGCGGCCAGCGTGGTGGCGACCGACGACTACATCAATTACGGGCCTTCCGGCACGATGTTCCGCGGCACCGGCAAAGTGGACCTGCCGACGGATGCGGAAGCGACCTACAGCGGCAGCTATCAAGGCATCCGCATCTACGAGGCAGGCGGGCAGCATGGCTTCTCGACCGGCGACATCGAGATGGTGGTGGATTTCGAGGACATGGACGACGTGGGCGCGATTTCGACCACGATCTCGAACCGGGTCGCCTATGACGAAAACGGCGTGGCGATCGGCAACCTGCCCGGTCTGGTGACCACCGACACCCACCACGAAAACGGGATCATCCAGGAAACGGCGATCCAGGAAGGCTATGGCAGCAGCGCGACCGGAGCCACCGGCACGCTTTCGGGCATCTTCAGCAACGGCGGCGATCAGATCGCCGGTGTTCTGGTGCTGGAAGGAAAGGATGCGCTAAGCTCGGCCAACGTGCGGGAAACCGGGGCCTTCGTCATCGATCAGGTCTCGCTGATCCGGCCCTGAGATGCGCGCAGCCGGTCGCCTGGCGCTTGCGCTTGCGGGGGGGCTTGCGGCCCTCTCGCCTGCCGTGGCCGAGGACCGGCTCGGCATCGAAGAGGCACGCGCGCTGGCGGTGGCGGCGCATCGGGCACATGATGCGCCTTTGGCCGCCGCTCTGGCGCGGGCGCTGCTCGCGCGCGATCCGAAGGATGCGACGGCCCGAATGATCCTGGCCAGCGCCTATTATGCGACGGGCCGGTTCGAACGCGCCGACACCGAAGGACGCACAGCCTATCGCGACAGCTCCGCAGACCCGCAGCGCCACGATGCGGCGATGATCGTTGCCGAAGCCGCGTTCAAGCAGGCGCAGATCGGCGCCGCCCGGCGTTGGCTGCGGCGCGCGGCCTATTTCGCCCCCGACGCGGCGCAGCGAGATCTGGCACTGCGGGCCTTTCACGGTCTTGAGGGTCGTCAGAAATTCACCTGGCATGTGCGCGGATCGGTGACTCCGATGTCGAACCTGAATGGCGGGACGATGGTGCAAAACGTCTCGCTCGGGCCAATCACCCTGCCCCTGCCGGGCGAGTTGCAGGCCTTGTCGGGGCTGCGCACGCATTTGGGCGCCGAAGCCAGCTATCGTTTTGGCGAAAGCCCGCGCGCCCTCTGGATTGCGGGCGCAGAGATCGACGGCGCCCTGAACCGGCTCTCGGCGGAGGCACAGCGGCAGGCACCGACGGCACGCGGCTCGGATTATGATTTCTGGTCGCTGGCGGCGACACTGCAGTATCGGGCGCAACCGAAGGGCTGGGATGCGCCTTGGGATGCGCGGCTGACCACGGGTCACATGATCTATGGCGGCGAGGATCTGTCGAACACGCTGGGGCTGCGGCTGGGCAAGGAATTCGCGCTGTCGCAGCAGACGGGCCTGCGCGCCGAAATCGGCTCCGAACGCCAGTTCCGTCTGGATGATGCGGAGCAGTCGGTGACGCTGCAGACGCTTGATGTCATCTACCGCAGCCAGACCGGGCCCGGGCAGATCCTGCTCGGGGGGGGGCTGACCGACGCCCGTTCGGCCAGCGCCAAAGCCAGTTTTCAGGGCGCGAAACTCAACCTGAGCTATGAAATTGCCAAGCCGAAATTCGGCTTGTTCTGGCAGACCGATCTTGGCCTTGAAAGCCGCGATTACGACACCGGCCGAGAGGATCGCGCCCTTGTGCTGGGGGTGTCTGCGGTGGCGCCGAAGCTGCAATACATGGGGTTTGCCCCCGAGATCGGCCTGAACTACACTCGCAACCGCTCCAACCACATCCTCTATGACAGCCGCGAGATCGGCTTTTCACTGGGGGTGAAGTCGGTTTTCTGAGGTTGCCCCCGCCGATGGTTGCGCTATCGTTCGCGCGAAATATGGAGACCTCCCATGCAGATACGCTATCTTCACACCATGCTGCGCGTGCTCGATTTGCAGCGCACGATGGATTTCTTTGCGCTTCTTGGCTTGCGCGAAACGCGGCGGATCGAGAATGAACAGGGCCGCTTCACGCTCGTCTTCATGGCCGCACCGGGGCAGGAAGACACCCCGGTCGAGCTGACCTTCAACTGGGACGGCGATGCCGCCCTGCCGTCGGACAGCCGCCATTTCGGCCATCTCGCCTATGGGGTCGAGAATATCTATGACATCTGCGCGCATCTGCAGGCCAATGGCGTGACGATCAACCGCCCGCCGCGCGATGGCCGCATGGCCTTCATCCGCAGCCCCGACAATGCCTCGGTGGAACTGCTGCAGATCGGCGAGGCCCTGCCGCCCGCCGAGCCGTGGCTTTCCATGCCCAACATCGGACATTGGTAAGCCTGCGCGATTATCACCCAGCCGCGGGGCGTTTCGCTCTGCGGCAACTTCGGCTAGATCGGGACGGCGGGGCCAGACCCGCGCAAGACCGAGGATGCCATGCCCGCCGAAGAGCTTTTCGCCGCCGATCTGATCCGCCGTCTGGGCGCGACCGACGCCCCCCTGCCGCTGGTGCAGGCGCTCGCGCAGGATTTCGCCACCGGGCGGTTTCCCGACCCGGAACTGGCACTGAACGGGCTGCGCGCGGCGCTGGCGGCGGCAGCCGAAACCGCGGCACTGGCGGGTGAAAACGAGACCCTGCGTCAGGTTGCGGCGCTGAACGCCGCCGGAGATCGCGCCGCGGCCGCCGCCCTTCTGGATGGCGCAACGGACGAGCCGCTCCTTGCCGCCGCGGCGCGACAGGACCGGATCTGCAACGCCCCCGAACAGGCCGCCGCGCGGCAGATCGAACGGCTCAAGGCCGCCGCCCCCGCGGGCGGGGTGTTCCGGGCCACGGTCGATCTGCTTTATGAAAAGCTCGAAGCCGGGGAGAAGGCGGGCGATCCCTTCGACATGCTGCTGGCGCTCGAACTGGCCAAGGCGCTTTACAAGCGTGCCAAGGGCGGGGAACTCGGTCAGGCGCAGACGAGCCTTGGCAATTGCCACCAGATCATCGGCCAGTTCCGACCCGGGCGCAAACATCTCGACCTTGCGGCCGAGCTGTTCGCCGCCGCCGCCAAGGCCGTCGCGCGGACGAAACAGCCGGAAAACTGGGCCTTTTCGCAGCACAATCTGGGCGGCATCCAGGAACTGATCGGCCTGCGCCACCGCGATGCGGCGATGCTGAAAAAGGCGATCAAAGCCTATTCGGCGGTGCTCGAGGTGTTCAACGCGCAAGGCTCGCCGCTGGAATGGGCAAACAGCACCGCGGCACGGGCGAATGTGCGCGCGGCCTTGGGCCGGATGACGGGCGATGCCGTGCTGATCGAAACCGCGATCGCGGATCTGGACACCGTGCTGGAAGCGCTCAAGCAGGAAGACCACCCGGCCGACTGGGCTTCGGCGGTGGCGACGCTCGCGCTCGCGCGGCGGCATCTGACCGAGGTGACGGGCGATGCAACGCCCCTGCGCACCGCGATCGAGGAATTCGAGGCCGCGGATGCGGTTCTGGCCGGGCTTGAGACCCCGGCCGAGCGGGCACGGTTGCAGCACAATCTGGGCCTGACGGCGCTGGCCCTGGCCCGAGCGCTGCCCGCAAGCGACGGCGCCGCGCGGGCGCAACAGGCGTTCGAGGCGGCGCTGGCGCTTGGCCGTCGCGATCACGCCGATTACCGCTGGGCGGAAAGCCTGACCGGCCTTGGCGAGGTGGCGCTGCTGCGCGGCGACAAGGCTGCGGCGCAGGCGCATCTGACCGAGGCGCAGGCGGTTCTGGCGCTTGATCCGGCCAGCGCCGCGCTGGAACAGTGCGCGGCTCTGCTGGCCGGGATCGCGGGTTAAAGTCAGGCGTTGAACAAGAAGTGCAGGACGTCGCCGTCTTGCACTTCGTAGGTCTTGCCCTCGACGCGGAACTTGCCCGCTTCTTTCGCGCCGCTCTCGCCGCGGTATTGCACGTAGTCGTCGTAAGCCACGGTCTCGGCGCGGATGAAGCCGCGCTCGAAATCGCCATGGATCACGCCCGCGGCGGCAGGCGCGAGGGTGCCCTTGCGGATCGTCCAGGCGCGGGCCTCTTTCGGGCCGACGGTGAAATAAGTCTGCAGGCCGAGAAGGTCATGCCCGGCGCGGATCAGCCGGTCAAGCCCCGCCTCGTGCAGGCCGAGTTCTTCGAGGAACATCTGCGCCTCGTCGGGGGCAAGCTGGGAAATCTCTTCCTCGATCTTGGCCGAAATCACCACCGAGGCGGCGCCGCTCGCCCGCGCCATTTCGGCCACGCGCTCGGATTGCGCATTGCCCTTGGCGGCGTTTTCTTCCTCGACGTTGCAGACGTAAAGCACGGGTTTCGCCGTCAGCAACTGCAGCATCCCCCAGGCCTTGCGGTCATCGTCCGCCACCTTGACCGTGCGCGCCGGGCGGCCCGCCTCGAGCGCCTCTTTCGCGGCGAGCATCAGCCGCGCATCTTCCTTGGCCTGCTTGTCGCCCGCATTGATCTTGCGCGCGATGTTGTTCAGCCGTTTCTCAAGGCTTTCGAGATCGGCAATCATCAGCTCGGTCTCGATCGTCTCGGCATCGGCCAGCGGATCGACGCGGCCCTCGACATGGGTCACGTCGCCGTCTTCGAAACAGCGCAGCACATGGGCGATGGCGTCGGTCTCACGGATGTTCGCCAGGAATTGGTTGCCCAGCCCCTCGCCCTTCGAGGCGCCTTTCACGAGGCCCGCGATATCGACAAAGGTCATCCGCGTCGGGATGATCTGTTTCGAGCCGGCAATCTCGGCCAGCTTGTCAAGGCGCGGATCGGGCACGGCCACCTCGCCGACATTCGGCTCGATGGTGCAGAAGGGGAAGTTCGCCGCCTGCGCCGCGGCGGTTTTCGTCAGCGCGTTGAACAGCGTCGATTTGCCGACGTTCGGCAAGCCCACGATCCCCATGCGAAAGCCCATGTCACTCTCCTTGATGATTGCGCGCCTCTTACGCGGGGATGGGGCGCAAAGCAAGCCGCGGCCCTTTCGCCATTGATTTTCTGCGCTGCTTCCCGCAAACCCGCACGGACATTCGAAGGGGAACGCCATGACTCGCATCGACGCCAAATTCGCCGCCCTGAAGGCCGAGGGCAAGAAAGCCTTCGTCGCCTATATCATGGCGGGGGATCCGGATCTGGCGACCTCGGCCGAGATCCTGAAAGGCCTGCCCGCGGCGGGCGTCGACATCATCGAACTGGGCCTGCCCTTCACCGATCCGATGGCGGATGGCCCGACGATCCAGCTTGCCGGGCAACGCGCGCTGGAGGGCGGGCAGACGCTGCAGAAGACGCTCGACATGGTGGCCGAGTTCCGCAAGACCGACGACACCACGCCGATCGTGATGATGGGCTATTACAACCCGATCTACAATCGCGGCGTCCCGAAGTTTCTCGCCGATGCGAAGGCGGCGGGCATCGACGGGCTGATCGTCGTCGATCTGCCGCCCGAGGAAGATGCCGAGCTGTGCATCCCGGCGAAAGCGGCGGGGATCAACTTCATTCGCCTCGCCACGCCCACGACCGATGACAAGCGCCTGCCGAAGGTGCTGCAGAATACCAGCGGATTCGTCTATTACGTCTCGGTGACCGGCATCACCGGCTCGCAGGCCGCGCAGGTGGCCGATGTCGCGCCGGAAGTGGCGCGGATCAAGGCGGCAACCGATCTGCCGCTGATCGTCGGCTTCGGCATCTCGACCCCCGAGGCGGCGCGGACGATTGCCGCCGTCGCCGATGGCTGCGTCGTCGGCTCGGCCATCGTCAAGGAGATCGGTGCGGGGAAAAGCCCGGCCGAGGTGCTGGCCACCGTCGCGGCGTTGGCCGCGGGCGCGCATTCGGCCTGAGCGCCCCTTCTGCCCGTGCGGAGGGGGGCGCTGCCCCCCGTCCTTCGGACTCCCCCCGAGATATTTTTGGCAAGGTGAAAAGCAGACAGCTTTTCGCCTTGTTTTCGCTTGACCAGTTGCTTGCAATCTTCTCGATAATTGGTAATTTCACTTGACCAGTTGGAGGAGGAACCCCGTGACCGTCATCACCTGCATCGACGACCTGAAGACATTGCACCGTCGCCGCACGCCGAAGATGTTCTATGATTACTGCGAGAGTGGCTCTTATACCGAGCAGACCTTCCGCGAGAACACCACGGATTTCGCGCAGATCCGGCTGCGGCAGAAAGTGGCGGTGGACATGTCGGGCCGCTCGACCGCGACGGTGATGGCCGGGCAGAAGGTGGCGATGCCGGTGGCCTTGGCGCCGGTCGGGCTTTTGGGCATGCAACGGGCGGATGGCGAGATCAAGGCGGCGCGGGCGGCGGCGAAATTCGGCGTGCCCTTCACGCTGTCCACGATGTCGATCTGCTCGATCGAGGATGTGGCGGCGCAATCGCCCGATCCGTTCTGGTTCCAGCTTTACGTGATGCGCGATGAGGAGTTCGTCGACGCGATCATCGAGCGGGCGAAGACGGCGCGCTGCTCGGCGCTGGTCTTGACACTTGATCTGCAAATTCTGGGCCAGCGGCACAAGGATCTGAAGAACGGCCTGACCGCGCCGCCGAAGCTGACACCCACGAACATGATCGACATGGCCACAAAGCTGACCTGGGGCCGTGAGATGCTGGCCACGCCGCGCCGCTTCTTTGGCAATATCGTCGGCCATGCCAAGGGGGTGGGCGATGCCGCCTCGCTGATGAGCTGGACCTCGGAGCAGTTCGACCCCTGTCTCGACTGGAAGAAGATTGCCCGCATTCGCGACCAATGGGGCGGCAAGTTCATCCTGAAGGGCATTCTGGATGCCGAGGACGCCCGCGCCGCCGCCGATTTCGGCGCCGATGCGATCATCGTCTCGAACCACGGCGGGCGGCAGCTGGATGGCGCGCTGAGTTCCATCCGCATGCTGCCAGAGATCGTCGCCGCGGTCGGTGACAAGACCGAAGTCTGGCTCGACAGCGGCATCCGCTCGGGTCAGGACATCCTGAAGGCGCTGGCGCTTGGCGCAACGGGCACGATGATCGGCCGCGCCTATGTGCATGGCCTTGGCGCAATGGGCGAGGCGGGCGTGACCAAGGCGCTTGAGGTGATGCGCAAGGAGCTCGACATCTCGATGGCGCTGTGCGGCGAGAAGCGGGTGCAGGATCTCGGCCGCGACAACCTGCTGGTGCCCGAAGGGTTCTTCACCACCTACCGCTGAGCGCGCGGGCCCGGGATACCCCGGGCCGTCGTCCCCTCAGGCCCGCCTGACCCGCGTCAGCGCCCAAAGGCCGGGCAGGATCGAAGCCATCACAAGGGCCACCGCGACAAAGGCTGCGCGCAGACCGAACCCCTGCGCCAGCGCCCCCATCACCACCGGGCCGACGAAGAAGCCGGTGAAGCCGATCATCCACGAGCGCGAGATGGCCAGCGCCCGTTCGGTCGGGGCCACCCGCTGCCCCAGGAGCGAATTGGCCGAGGGCACGACGACGGCGACGCCCATGCCGATCATGCCGATGCCCAGAACCGCCAGCGCCTGCACCGGGGCCACGGCGGTCACCAGTGCGCCAAGGCACCCCAGCACGGCAGAAAGCGCCACCAGACGCGCCTCGCCCAGACGGGCGGCGAGCAGTTGCCCGCCAAACCGTCCGGCTGCCATCGTCAGCCCCAGCATCGCCGGGCCAAAGGCGCCCTCGCCTGCGGCGCCGCCCAGATTGCGCTCGATATGCAGCGCCGACCAGGTCTCGGTCGCGTTCTCGGCAACGAAGGCGGCAAAGAGGATCGCCGCCGCCGCCAGCGCCGCCGCCCAGGGCGTGCGGGCGGCCGCTTTCGCTTCGGCCTCCTCGGCGGTGGCATGCGCCCGCCGCGCCTCGATCATCGCGGCGGCCATCGCGACCAGAACCAGCACCAGCACCGGCTGCACCACCTCGGGCGCAAAGCCCGCCCGCCGCGCCATGCCCGTCAGGGCCGCCGAAACCGCAAGCCCCGCCGAAAACAACGCATGGTTCCAGTTCATCAGCGGCAGGCCGGTGTCGTGCTCCAACTCGGAAATCCGCACATTCGCGGCCAGATCAAGGCTCGACATCACGACCCCCATGACGACAAGCGCCAACGCAAGGGTGAGGCCGGAGTGGATGAAAAGCGGCATCAGCGCCACGAGCGCCAGCAACGCCCCGCTCAACGGCAGCATCCGCGCACCAAGCCAGCGCCCGACCTGCGGCGCCAACGCCATCGCCGCCATGCCCCCTACCGCCGAACCCAGCAACAACACCCCGAAAAGCCCGTCCTCGACCCCGGCCCGCGCCTTGAATTCCGGCAACTGCGCCGTGAAGACGCCCCAGAACACCCCAAAAGCACAGAGCCCGATCCCCGTCGCGCGGCTGACCCGCGCCACCTGCAGCAATGCCATCTTCGCCCCCTCAAAGCGCTTTGAAAACGGGTAACACAGCCGCCTGCCCGCGCCCACTCCCCCCGCCGCCGCACATCGGCACGGTTTCGCCGGAGCTGTTACCAAAGCGTGATGAAACCCCTGCAAAACAAGGCGCGAATCTGGGCGCGAATCTGCTGGACAAGCGGGGGCTTCCTCTCTATCTCCCCCCGTTCATGGGCCCCACCCTTGGAGGGGGCCTCAATTTGCATTGGAGATGCCAAATGGCGAAAGAGATCGAAACTCTCGTAGCCGAGGTGCGCACGGGGACGGGCAAGGGGGGCCGCTCGCGCAGCACGTCGTGAGGGCAAGGTGCCCGGAATCGTTTATGGCGACGGCAAAGAGCCGCTGGCCATCAACCTCGACTACAACAAGCTGCTGACCCGCCTGCGCAAGGGCCGGTTCCTGTCGACGCTGTTCAACCTGCACATCGACGGGCAGGACGACGTGCGCGTGATCTGCCGCGGCGTGCAGAAGGACGTGGTGAAGGACCTCCCGACCCACATCGACTTCATGCGCACCCACCGCGCCTCGCGCATCAACCTGTTCATCCACGTGAACTTCGACAACGCGGAAGCCTCGCCGGGCCTGAAGCGTGGCGGCACCCTGACCATCGTGCGTCCGGAAGTCGAACTCGAAGTGCTCGCCGGTGACATTCCGGACCATATCACCGTCGACCTGACCGGCCGCAACATCGGTGACGTGATCCACATCAACGACATCCCGCTGCCGGAAGGCTGCAAGCCCACGATCGACCGCAACTTCGTCGTTGCCAACATCGCGGCGCCCTCGGGTCTCGTCTCGGCCGATCACGCCGAAGAGTGATCCTTTCCGCAAGGAAACGGGAAACGCCGGGCCCAGTGCCCGGCGTTTCACATTCCGCCTCCGGCGGGGATATTTATGGCAAGATAAATCGGCCCCCCTTTATCTTGCCATAAATATCCCGGGGGTGCGGGGGCTGGCCCCCGCCCTGTCGGGCTTGAGACAGACCACGGGAGAGTCGCGATGCAGCTTTGGGTCGGCCTTGGCAATCCGGGGGCGAAATATGCCGCGAACCGGCACAACATCGGCTTCATGGCGGTTGACCGCATCGCCGCAGATCATGGCTTCGCGCCGTGGAAAAAGGCGTTTCAGGGCTTTGTCGCCGAGGGCCGCTTCGGTTCGGTGCGGGTGATCCTCCTCAAGCCCGAGACCTTCATGAACCTTTCGGGTCAATCGGTGCGGGCGGCGGCGGATTTCTACAAGATCCCGGTCGAGGGGGTCACTGTCTTTCACGACGAACTCGACCTTGCCCCCGGCAAGCTGCGACTGAAGCAGGGCGGCGGGCATGCGGGGCACAACGGGCTGCGCTCGATCCATCAGCACATGGGCGAGGCCTATGCGCGGGTGCGGCTCGGCATCGGGCATCCGGGCGACAAGGACCGGGTGGCGGGCTATGTGCTGTCGGATTTCGCCAAGGCCGAGGCGGTCTGGCTGGATGATTTGATGCGCGGGATTTCCGACGGGGCGGGGGCGCTGGCGGCGGGTGACGGGGCGAAGTTCCTCAATGCCGTGGCGCTGCGCACGGCGCCGCCGCGGTCTTCGACCGGAACCAGACCGGCCGAAGCCCCGGCCGCGAGCGCAAAGAGAGCCCCCGAGCCCGAGGAAGACACCCGCTCCGCATTGGAAAAGCTCGCGGACCGGTTCAAGCGCTGACCGGGCAAGCTCAGGCGGGGATCTTGCTCGCCATGCATTTGCGCCGCCCCTTGAGCACGGGAAGGACGTCAGTGGTGGCGCCGAAGTGGCAGGTCGTCGGGCACGGCTGGTTCGCCATCGCCAGTTCCTGCGCACACATCGCCTTGCGGATCACCTCCATGCGGGAGAGATGCTTGGCGAAATGCGCCTCCACCCCGCCATCCAGAGCGATTTCCCGGCGGATCAGATCCACCGCCGCATCGAAGGGCAGCGCCGCGACATCGGGCATATGCGCCAGCGTGTCATGCGGATCGAGATCGGCCCAGTCGTCGAACATCGAGCCGATATCGCAGAGCATCACCGCACCACGATCGGTCACCACAAGCTCGGGCCGCTCGAAACGGAAGCGATACAGCACCGCTTTCGGCCCCGGGTTCACCGTCGTCACTTGCGGCAGAAGCCCAAGCACCTTTGCCGGCACAAGAAGCAAGCCCTTGCCGAGTTCCTTGGCCGCCAGATCGCTTTGCAGAAGCAGGCATTGCTCGGGCGCCACAAAACGGTTGCGGGTATTGCCAAAAAGTCCCGCAGGCAGGCTGAGCGGCCAGAACCGATGTGGCATCGGATGGCGCAGCCGCGAGAGCGGAAAGCGTTCGATCGTCGTCACCGCTGCCAGACCGCCGGTGAAGGTCCGCAGCGCCTCGCCTTCGAGGATCGACGAGACGCGCCGCAACCCGCGCGAGGTCTGCAAGACGGTCTCGCCATAGAACCCCTGCGCCAGATCGAGAAACTCGTCCGTGCGCCGCAGGTGCTGGCCGGTCGTCGCCATGCGATCATCGAAATGGAACACGTCGGCGAATGTATCGCGGAACATGGTCATCTTGCGCCCTCCATCTCTTCCCACCGAGGAAAGCTTGCGCCAAGAGTCTTAAGGGGTAGTTGACAGAACCTGAAAAAAGCAGGGCGAAATACATATTTTCAACTTTTACTTGCGGAACGCAGCGTCAAAAAAGAAGCGCCCCGAAGGGCGCCTCTGAGCGTGTCTTTGCCTCGCTTACTGGTCGAGGAAGCTGCGCAGCTTGCGCGAACGGCTCGGGTGCTTGAGCTTGCGCAGCGCTTTCGCCTCGATCTGACGGATCCGTTCGCGGGTCACGCTGAACTGCTGGCCGACCTCTTCCAGCGTGTGGTCGGTGTTCATGCCGATGCCGAAGCGCATCCGCAGCACACGTTCCTCGCGCGGGGTGAGCGAGGCCAGAACCCGCGTCGTCGTTTCCTTGAGGTTTTCCTGAATCGCGCTGTCCAAGGGCAGGATCGCGTTCTTGTCCTCGATGAAATCGCCAAGCTGGCTGTCTTCCTCGTCGCCGATCGGCGTTTCAAGCGAGATCGGTTCCTTGGCGATCTTCATCACCTTGCGGACCTTCTCGAGCGGCATCTGCAGCTTTTCGGCCAGTTCTTCCGGGGTCGGTTCGCGGCCGATCTCGTGCAGCATCTGACGGCCGGTCCGCACCAGCTTGTTGATCGTCTCGATCATGTGCACCGGAATACGGATGGTGCGCGCCTGATCGGCGATCGAGCGGGTGATCGCCTGCCGGATCCACCAGGTCGCATAGGTCGAGAACTTGTAGCCGCGGCGATATTCGAACTTGTCCACGGCCTTCATCAGGCCGATGTTGCCTTCCTGAATGAGGTCGAGGAACTGCAGCCCGCGGTTGGTGTATTTCTTGGCGATCGAGATGACCAGACGCAGGTTCGCCTCGACCATTTCCTTCTTCGCCTGCCGGGCCTCTTTCTCGCCCTTCTGCACCTGGTTCACGATGCGGCGGAATTCCGAGATGTCGACGCCGACATACTGACCGACCTGCGCCATTTCGTGCCGCAGATCTTCGAGCTTGTCGCGGCTCTTTTCAAAGAGCGTGGCCCAGGCCCGGGCGGGTTTCGCCGCCATCCGGTCCATCCAGGTCGGGTCAAGCTCATAGCCGCGGTATTCGTCGATGAATTCGCGCCGGTTGATGCGGGCGGCATCAGCGAGCTTCACCATGCCGCTGTCGATCGACATGATCTTGCGGTTGATCCCGTAAAGCTGGTCAATCAGCGCTTCGATCCGGTTGTTGTGCAGATGCAACTCGTTCACCAGCAGAACGATTTCCGAGCGCAGTTTCTGATACGCGGCTTCCTCGGCGACCGTGAAGGTGCCGTCCTCGTTCAGCGTGGCCGACATCCGCAGATCCTGCATCTCGGCCAGCTTGGCATAGTCGCGCGCGATCAGTTCGAGCGTCTCCAGCACCTTCGGCTTGAGCGCGGCTTCCATCGCGGCCAAGCTCATGTTGGAGCTTTCGTCGTCGTCCTCTTCCTCGTCCATGCGCGAGATCGGGTTGCCATCCGCGTCATATTCGGGCTCGTCCGAGGCCGGACGGCGCGGCGCCGGGGCAGCGCCTTCGGCACTTTCCAGATCCAGCCCCTCGACCACCGGGCCTTCCATCCCGTCCATGCCCTCGATGCCTTCGTCGCCATCGAGCGAGCGGCCGAAGGTCGCTTCAAGGTCGATCACGTCGCGCAGCAGGATTTCTTCGGACAGAAGTTCGTCGCGCCAGATCGTGATCGCCTGGAAGGTCAGCGGGCTTTCGCAAAGCCCCGCGATCATCGTGTTGCGGCCGGCCTCGATGCGCTTGGCGATGGCGATCTCGCCCTCGCGCGACAGAAGCTCGACCGAGCCCATCTCGCGCAGATACATCCGCACCGGGTCATCGGTGCGGTCGAGCGTTTCCGACGCCGCCCCGGCCAGCGCGATCTCGCGCGAGCCCGAGCCGGTCTCGACAACCTCGCCGCCTTCGCTCTCTTCGACTTCCTCGCCTTCGACGACGTTGATGCCCATTTCAGAGAGCATCGACATCACGTCCTCGATCTGCTCGCCCGAGACCGTTTCGGGCGGCATCACCGCGTTGAGCTGGTCGATGGTAATATAGCCGCGTTCCTTCGCCTCGGAGATCATCCGCTTGACGGCGGCTTGGCTCATGTCGAAGGAAGCGTCCTCGTCGGCGGCGGTGTCGGGCTTGGTGTCGTCGATGTCCTTGGCGGCCATGGGCGCTCCTCGTCGGGCTGCATCGGGGCTGCGCACGGGCTGGCGCACAGCGAGTCGAATCGGTTCTGGCCGTTTTATCGAATCACGGCAACGAATCACAGGGGCGAATCAGCTGAGAAAATTCTCATCCGCCGCCGTGCTTGTCGAGCAAAGACTGCAGGAAATCCGACATGGCGGCCCGGTCCTCGCCCAGGTCGCCCGTGTCTTCAAGTTTCGACTTTCCGGCACGATGTAAGGCTTTCGTCGCTTGGCTGATCCGCCATGTCACACCCTCGTCAGCAAGGCCTTCGAGCGCTTCCACGGCTTCTTCGGTTTCTGCCCGCACCGCCCGCGCCGCCTGCAGCTTGGCCAGTTCCTCGGCCAGACACATGCGGGCAAAGTCACCGTCGTCGCGGCGCAGCACCGGAGGGGCCGAGCGCACATGGGGATGGGACATCAGGGTTTCAAGCACCCCCGGGTTTTCGCGCGCCAAAGCTTCCGCCAGATCCTCGGACGGCTGGTGCGCCTGCATCAGCATCGTGTCGCGCAGCGCCGAAAGCCCCGGATCAGACAGGCGGAGCCGCTCGATCTGGGTTTCGAACGCCGCCACAAGTGCGGGATGGGCGCAGAGGATCGCCATGATCATCGTCTCGCGCAGCTGTTCTGCCACCGCTTCGCTGCCCGCCGAAGCCAGAAGCGAAGCCCGCGTCGCCGACAGCGGCAGCGCGGGCGGCTTCGCCCCGCGCGGGCCATTGCCCGGGCCGCGCGACCCGTAACTGTTCGGCCCCTCACCGCGTGGCATCGTCCAGCGCGGCGCCTGCCCGCCGCGGGACAGACCGAACAGATCTTCGCGCAGCCGCTTGATGTCTTCGCCGTAATGCGCGCGGATCGAGGGGTCGGCGATCTTCTTCAACGCCTCGCGCAGGGTCTTGTCGAGCGCGGCCTTGCGTTCGGGGCTGTCGAAGACCTTGCCCTCGGTCTCCCGCTGCCAGAGCAGATCGACCATCGGCTTGGCGCCCGCCAAGACCTTTTCCATCGCGTCGCGGCCCTCGGCCTTGATCAGCTCGTCGGGGTCCTGCCCGCCGGGCAGGATGGCAAAGCGCAGCGCCTTGCCCGCTTCCAAGAGCGGCAGCGCCAGATCGACAAGCCGCAGCCCGGCACGCAGCCCGGCGGCGTCGCCATCCAGCGCGATGATCGGCTCGTCGGCGATGCGCCACATCAGCTTCAGCTGGTCTTCGGTGATCGCCGTGCCCAAGGGGGCAACGGCGCCGGTGAAGCCCGCCTCGACCAGCGCGATCACATCGACATAACCTTCGGCGACGATCAGCGGCTTGCCCTTGCCACAGGCCTCGCGCGCGGGGCCAAGGTTGTAAAGATTGCGGCCCTTGTCGAAGAGCTCGGTCTCCGGGCCGTTGAGGTATTTCGCCCGGGCGTTGGGGTCCATCGCCCGCCCGCCCAGACTGATCGCCCGGCCGCGCGCGTCGCGAATGGGAAAGATGATCCGGCCGCGGAAGCGGTCATAGGGGGCGCCGCCGTCGTCGGGCCGGATGCAGAGCCCGGCATCGACGATCAGATCGGGGGCAATGCCCTTGCCCGTCAGTGCCTGATAAAGGCCGTTGCGGCTATCGGGGGCAAAGCCGATCTCGAAGCGTTCGAGCGCCGAGGCCCCCAGCCGCCGCCGCGCCAGATAATCACGCGCGCCCGCGCCCGCCTGCGTGTTCAACTGCAGGCGGAACCATTTCACCGCTTCTTCCATCACCTGCACCAGTTCTGTGCGCCGATCCGCCTTTTCAGCAGCGCGCGGATCGCGGGCGGGCATCACCATCCCGGCCTCGCGCGCCAGGATCTCGACCGCTTCCATGAAGCCGACGTTCTCGGCCTCCTTCACGAAGCCGACGGCGTCGCCCTTGGCGTGGCAACCGAAGCAGTAATAGAAGCCCTTGCGGTCATCGACGTGGAACGAGGCCGACTTTTCGGTGTGGAACGGACAGGGCGCCCAGAAGTCGCCCTTGGCGCGGTTCGACTTGCGCTGATCCCAGATCACCTTGCGCCCGACCACCTGCGACAGCGGCAGGCGGTTGCGCAACTCGTCAAGGAATCCGGGCGGCAGGGACATGGCACCTATATCGGGATTCGGAGCATCCGTGTCGAGAGGCCGAAAAGCGAATCGATACGCTTCAAAGATTAACATCCCTCTAATGTTTGCCGAGTCCCGCGATTTCTTGTCCGACATTGTCCAGATCCCGGGAACTGCGACACATCAGGCCCCGAAACCGTTGCCAATCCCCATATAATCAACGGCTTTGCGCCTTGCCCGCGCCACATTTCCGCCCCGATCCAGCGGGATAAGAAGGATGGAAAACTGTCTACCGGCGCGCGAGTCAGGGGTGGGTCGCACGCGGGATCGGAGAAGCGCGATGAAATTGAGCAGTCGAGACGGAAAGGATCAGAGCAACGGCCTGCTGCGCCGTCTGGTTCGCAATGAGGATGGCGCACTGATCATCCTGTCCTTGCAACTCTTCATCCTCATGCTCGTCTGCACCGGCGTCGCCATCGACCTTGTGCGGGTCGAAGAACGCCGCACCGTCATTCAGAACACGCTGGACCGGGCCGCCTTGGCCGCGGCCTCGCTGTCGCAAGATCTCGACCCCACCTTCGTCGTGGATGATTATCTCGAAAAGGCCGGGCTCGATTATCTCGACATCGATCCCGTCGTCGAAGAAGGCAACTTCCACGAATGGCGCCGGGTGACGATCTCCGCTCAGGACAAGATGCCGACGATTTTCAAGCCCTTCACCGGGATCGAGTATCTGACCGCCAGCGGCAACAGCCAGGCGCTCGAATCCGTCGGCAACGTCGAGATTTCGCTCGTGCTTGACATCTCGGGCTCCATGTCGGGAACGAAGATCTCGAAGCTGCGCACCGCCGCCACCGATTTCGTCGGACAGATGTTCGACGCAGTGCAGCCCGCAAGCGCCCCCGCCGGTCGCTTGTCGATGTCGATCATCCCCTACAACCAGCAGGTCGTGCTGGGCAGCAATTTCAGCTCGCTCTGGAACATTTCGACAGACCATACAGAAAACACATGTGTCGATGTCGGGCTGTTGTCCTCGGGCGATTTCGAGATCTCGGACACCACCTCGCTGACCCGCACGCAGCACGGCAACAGTTCCTATGGCAGTTCGCTGGAAAACTGCATCGAAACCTCCGCGGCCACGGTGCTCGCCTTTTCGAACGACGAGACCGCGTTGAAAAGCAAGGTCGCGGGGCTGACGGCAGGCGGCAACACCTCAATCGACTTCGGTGCGCGCTGGGGTCTGGCGTTGCTCGATCCCGCTTCGCGCCCGGTGCTGGACGCGATGATCGACAACGGCTGGTCAAGCAGCGACATCGCCGGACGGCCCTTCGATTACGACGACGGCACCAAGCAGATCGACGAAATCGCGCTGAAGGTTCTTGTGCTGATGACGGACGGCGAAAACACCTCGGCCTATTCGACCAAGATGAAATATCGGACCGGCAATGCGGGCTACACCGAGGGTGGTTATTTCGTGTCTACGAAAAGCGCCACGGCCTTTTCGACGAATTCGAGCGGCAGCACTGCGGACTGGAAAAAGCTCTATTATTACGTTCCCGGCAAGTCTGCGCCCTATTACAGCATGAAGGACAAGGTCTGGTATTCCTCGGTTTCCGGAACCAAGTATCCGATCACCTGGCCGACAGTCTGGGATTACAGTGACAACCTTTATTTCATCATCGATACGTTCCTGAAGCCGCCGATAGCAAGCCTGAACGGCTGGTCCTACGACACTGCGCTGAGCAAAATCTATACCGAGATGGCGATCCAATCGACCAACAGCACCAAGAACACCGCGCTCTACGCGCTGTGCGATGCGGCCAAGGAAAAGGATATCACCGTCTTCACCATTGCCGTGGAAACCAGCAGTTCCGGGACTGCCGTGCTGAAAAAATGCGCCTCCGGTGATGCCTATGCCTACAACGTCACCTCAAGCGATCTGACCACGGCCTTTGCCTCGATCGCCGCCTCGATCAACGCCCTGCGTCTGACGAACTGAGGACAGGGAATGGTGAGCAAGCTGTATCAGTGGCTGCGGTGGGTCAGACGTTCCGAGGAGGGCGCCGTCACAATCCCCGCGATCATGTGGCTGCCCTTCTTCGTGATGATCATGGCCGCCTCGGTCGACATGAGCGTGCTGATCATCAAGCAGACGCTATTCGACCGTGGCGTCGATCTGTCGACCCGGATCCTGAAACTGGGGATCGAATCGCTCCCGACCCATGAGCAGCTCAAGAGTTCAATCTGCAACAACATCGCATTCGTCAGCAACTGCATGGACCGGCTCGCCGTCGAGGTCTTCCCGATCGACACCGACACCTGGACCTCGACCAATGCCTCGGGGCTCGTCTGCACCGATTCCTCCAGCGCCGTGGCGCTTTCGCCGCAGATCGAGCGCGGCGGGTCGGAACAGCTCATGATGCTGCGCGCCTGCCTGAAGATCGACACGATGATGGCCCTTGATCCCTTTGCACTGGCGTTGCAACGCGATGCGGGCGGTCAGGTGGCGCTGGTCTCGATCACTGCCTTCGTCAACGAGCAATAGTGTGAGGCGATGAAGATCTTCCGCAAATTCTGGCAAAGCGAAACTGGCTCGATCCCGATCGAGGGGGTCTATGCCTCGCTCTTGCTGCTGGGCTGGCTCGCGGTGGCTTTCCAGATCTCCGATGCGTTCCGCACGCGCTTGCTGGCATCTCGGGCCGCCGAAGCCGTGGGCGATCTGATATCACGCGAAGACAATGCCATAGGTCCGACCTATGTCGCCGGTGTGAAGAAAGTGTTCGACTTCATTACCCGGGTGCCGAACAGCAATTACACCTGGATGCGGGTGACGCTGATCATTTGCTCTGCCTCGGCGGACACCAACAGTTGCGATGGCACGACCAAGGCTTTCACGCTGGTCAATTCCTATTCCACGGCGGAATCGAACGGGATCCACAAGCATACCCAGACCACGATCAACCTTGATGCCGACCGCATTCCGGTCATGGCGGCGGGCGACAGTGCGGTGATCCTCGAAACCTCGATGCGCTATTATCCGATTTTCGGGATCGGCGATCGCGCCTTCCGCACCGGCGGCAGCACGGCCTTCACCACGATGGGGCTGAGCGAAAAGCTCCGGTTTTCAAATTTCGTCGTCACCCGTCCGCGCGGACCGCGCAACGTCTGGGACGACACGAAATAGGCTCAGGCGCCGACAGCCTTGCGCACCATGTCCCAATAGATCGTCTCGACAGTCTCGCGGCTCAGCCGCCCGCCCTCGCGATACCAGGTGTTGACCCCGGTCAGCATCGCGATGATCGCCATCGTCGCCAGTTTCGTATCGGGCAGGGCAAAGACCCCCTCGGCCTGACCCGCCTGCAGGATGGTTTCCAGCTCGGTCTCATAGGCTTTGCGCAGCGCCTCGATCACCGCGAATTTCTCGGGCGAGAGATTGCGCAACTCCATGTAGCTCAGGAACACCACCTCGGCGCGGGGCAGGTTGTGGCGGATGTGAAAGCGTACGAAGGTTTCCAGTGCGGCCAGCGCCCCCGCCCCCCGCGGCTCTTCGGCCCAGGCGGCGAGCAGCTCGTCCATATGCGCCTTCAGCAGATCGAACAGCAGCGCCTCCTTGTCGGGGGTGTAAAGATAAAGCGCCCCCGCCTGCACCCCCACTGCCGCCGCGATCTGCCGCATCGAGACGGCGGCAAAGCCGTGCCGCGCAAACAGACGGCTGGCCTCGGCGCGGATGCGCGGGCCGGTGATTTCGGAATGGGAACCTGTCTTGCGTGCCATCCGCACAAGATATCTGAACGCGCGTTCAATATCAAACCGGCTCTGGCGCAGGCCGCGCCCGCTCCTTATGCTGACACCAGACAACCGGAGCCCCCATGCTGCGCCCTGCCCTGCTCTTGCCGCTTGCCCTGGCCGCCTGTTCGGCCGCGCCCGGGACGCAATTCCCGAAGCTGATGCCGACCGACACGCTTCTGGTCGAAGAACCGCTGTCGCCCTCGCCCGCGTCGGGGCTTGAAGCGCGCGCCGCGGCGCTGCGCGCCCGCGCCGAGGCGCTGCGATCCGCCACCCCGTAACGACACGCCGCGCGTTGCTTTGCGGCGCGCGAAAGGCTAACAGGGCGCATCTGATCGCCAACAGCATGAGGTTCCCATGACCGCCGCCGCCGCCCAACCGCTCCGTCTCGGCATTGCGGGGCTTGGCACCGTCGGCATTGGCGTGGTGAAAATCGTGCAGCGTCACGCCGATCTTCTGGCCGCCCGCACCGGGCGCCCGGTGGTGATCACCGCCGTCTCGGCGCGGGACCGCACCAAGAACCGCGATGCCGATCTGTCGAATTATGCCTGGGAAACCGACCCGGTGGCGCTGGCGCTGCGCGACGATGTCGACGTGCTCGTCGAGGTGATGGGCGGCCACGAAGGCCCCGCCAAGGACGCGACCGAAGCCGCGCTGAAGGCGGGCAAGGATGTCGTCACCGCGAACAAGGCGCTTTTGGCGCATCACGGTCAGGCCTTGGCGGAACTCGCCGAGGGTCTGGGCCGGGTGATCCGTTTCGAAGCCGCCGTGGCCGGGGGCATCCCGGTGATCAAGGCCCTGACCGAAGGGCTGGCGGGCAACCAGATCCGCCGCGTCATGGGCGTGATGAACGGCACCTGCAACTACATCCTGACCCGGATGGAAACCGCGGGCCTGCCCTATGACACGGTGTTCGAGGAAGCCCGGCAACTGGGCTATCTGGAGGCCGATCCGCAGCTTGACGTGGGCGGCATCGACGCGGGCCACAAGCTCTCGATCCTCGCCGCGATCGCCTTTGGCACCAGGGTCAGCTTTGCCAATGTCGTGCTGGAAGGCATCGGCTGCATCTCGATCGACGACATCCGCCGCGCGGGCGACATGGGCTACAAGATCAAGCTGCTGGGCGTGGCGCAGATGACCGGCCGGGGCCTCGAACAACGGATGATGCCCTGCCTTGTGCCCGCGGCCTCGCCGCTTGGCCAATTGCAGGGCGGCACCAACATGGTGGTGATCGAGGGCGACTCGGTCGGCCAGATCGTGCTGCGCGGCGCGGGCGCGGGCGAAGGCCCGACGGCTTCGGCGGTGATGGGCGACGTGCTCGACATCGCGCGCGGGCTGCGTCTGCCGACCTTCGGGCAACCGGCCGTGAGCCTTGCGGATCCGATCCCGGCCGCGGTCTCGGCGCCCGCGCCCTATTACCTGCGCCTTGAGCTGATGGACAAACCGGGCGCGCTGGCCAAGGTCGCCGCCGTTCTGGGCGAGGCGGGTGTCTCGATCTCGCGCATGCGCCAATATGGTCACGAGGACACCTCGGCGCCGGTGCTGATCGTGTCTCACAAGACCACCCGTGACGCCATCGACGTGGCGATCGCCGGTCTGCCTGCCACAGGCGTGGTGACGGGGGCCCCGGTGGCGCTCCGGATCGAAGAAGTCTGACCGAAGCTGCCCCGGTCTGGTGCATCTGCGCACCGACCCGGGCGGCGTTCCGCTGCGGCTCTCGACAGATTGAACGCAGTTTCAGATCGTTAGCGCTGTCAGACTTGTCAAAACGGCGCGCCTCTGGCCTAGCTGGCGCAATCCAAACGCACAGGACATGCCATGACCACCCCCACCGATTTCAACGATCGCCTGCTGTCGCTCGGCCTTGCCCGCGTCTCGGAAGCCGCCGCCCATGCCTCGGCCCGGCTGATCGGGCACGGCGACGAAAAGGCTGCTGACCAGGCCGCCGTGAACGCGATGCGCGAGCAGCTCAACATCCTCGACATCCGCGGCGTCGTAGTGATCGGCGAGGGCGAGCGGGACGAGGCCCCGATGCTCTACATCGGCGAAGAGGTCGGCACCGGCGAAGGCCCGGCGGTGGATATCGCGCTCGACCCGCTCGAAGGCACGACGCTGACCGCGAAGGACATGCCGAACGCGCTGACGGTGATCGCGATGGCGCCGCGCGGCACGCTTCTGCACGCGCCCGACGTCTATATGGAAAAGCTGGCGATCGGGCCGGGGTTCGAAAAGGACGTGGTCAGCCTCGACATGACGCCGTCGGAGCGCATCCATACGCTGGCCAAGGCGAAGGGCTGCGAAGCCCATGATATCACCTGCTGCATCCTGGAACGTCCGCGCCACGAAGACCTGATCGCCGAGGTCCGCGCCACCGGCGCCTCGATCCGCCTGATCACCGATGGCGACGTCGCGGGGATCATCCACTGCGCCGAGCCGGACGTGACCGGCATCGACATCTACATGGGCTCGGGCGGCGCGCCGGAAGGCGTGCTGGCGGCCTCGGCGCTGAAATGCATGGGCGGTCAGATGTGGGGCAAGCTTCTGTTCCGCAACGACGACGAACGCGGCCGGGCGAAAAAGGCCGGGATCACCGATCTCGACAAGATCTACGCCCGCGACGACATGGTCCGCGCCGACGTGATCTTTGCCGCGACTGGCGTGACCAATGGCTCGATCCTGCACGGGGTGAAGCGCAACCCGAAATTCATCGAGACCGAAACGATCCTGATGCGATCGAAAACCGGCTCGGTGCGCCGGGTGATCTATCGCAACCCGATCCGCTGAGGCAACGTCGCGCGAGCGTCACGGGGGACTGCCGTCCCCCGCACCCCCTGCGCGTATTTTGCCAAGGAAAAGCAGGCGCGGTTCCCCGGAACGGTGCCGAGCCGCCCGCCACTGGCGGGCGTTTCGTTTTTTCGCTAGACCAAGGCCATGAACAGCTTTCTCGATGTCGATACGTCGCTGACCGGGCGGCGCTGGGTCGGCCCCAGCCTCGAGGTCGATCGTCTGGCCGAGGCGATGGCACAAGCGACCCGCCTGCCCTTGCCTTTGGCCCGCGTTCTGGTGGCGCGTGGCGTGACCCCCGAGGAGGCGGCGGGGTTTCTGGAACCGACCCTGCGCGATCTGCTGCCCGATCCGCATCGGTTGAAGGACATGGAAAAGGCGGCGGCGCGGTTTCTGCGGGCGGTGAAGAGCCGCGAAAAGATCGCGATTTTTGCCGATTATGACGTCGATGGCGGCTCTTCCGCGGCGCTGCTGATCTGCTGGCTGCGCACCTTCAACCATGTGCCCACGCTTTATATTCCCGACCGCATCGACGAGGGCTATGGCCCGAACGTCCCCGCCATGCAGGCGCTTGGGCGCGACCACGGGCTGATCGTCTGCGTCGATTGCGGCACACTCAGTCACGAGCCCGTCGCGGCCGCCGCGCCTGCCGATGTGGTCATTCTCGACCACCATCTGGGCGGCGAGACCCTGCCCCCCGCGCTCGCCTGCGTGAACCCGAACCGGCAGGACGAGCCGGGCGATCTGGGCCATCTCTGCGCCGCCTCGGTGGTCTTCCTGATGCTGGTGGAGGCGAACCGGCAGCTGCGGGCCGAGGGCGTCAAGGGCCCCGATCTGATGGCGATGCTGGACCTTGTTGCGCTCGCCACCGTGGCCGATGTGGCGCCGCTTCTGGGCGTCAACCGGGCGCTGGTGCGGCAGGGTCTGAAGGTCATGGCCCGGCGCGAGCGGCCGGGGCTGGTGGCGCTTTCCGACGTCGCGCGGCTCGACAAGGCGCCGACCGCCTATCATCTGGGCTTTCTTCTGGGGCCGCGGGTCAATGCCGGGGGCCGGATCGGCGCCGCCGATCTGGGGGCGCGGCTCCTCGCCACCGACAACCCGACCGAGGCCGCGGCTCTGGCCGAGCGGCTCGACCGGCTCAACACCGAACGCCGCGAGATCGAGAACCGTGTCCGCGACGCCGCGCTGGCGCAGGCCGAGGCCCGGGGGCTTGATGGCCCGCTCGTCTGGGCCGCGGGCGAGGGCTGGCATCCGGGCGTCGTCGGCATCGTCGCCGCGCGGCTCAAGGAAGCGACGAACCGGCCCGCCGTGGTGATCGGGCTCGAGGGCGGCATCGGCAAGGGTTCGGCCCGCTCGGTTGCGGGCGTCGATCTGGGCGCGGCCGTGCAACGGGTGGCGGCCGAGGGATTGCTGATCAAGGGCGGCGGGCACCGGATGGCGGCGGGTCTGACCGTGGCCGAGGATCAGCTAGACCCCGCGATGGCCCGGCTGGCCGAGCTGCTCGCCCGGCAGGGCGCAGGCGCGGGCGGCCCGGCCGATCTGCGGCTCGACGGTCTTCTGATGCCCGGCGCGGCGACGCCCGCGCTGATGGAGGATCTCGACCGCGCCGGTCCCTATGGCCAAGCGGCCCCCTCGCCGCGCTTCGCCTTTGCCTCGATGGCGATTCTGAACTATCGCAGGATCGGCGAAAACCACCTGCGTCTGAGCTTCGGCGACGGGCTTGGCGCCAAGCTCGACGCCATTGCCTTTGGCGCCTTCGACGGCCCGCTTGGCCCCGCGCTTTCGACGGGCGGAGCGGGGCGGTTCCATCTGGCGGGCAAGCTCGAACTCGACAGCTGGGGCGGCCGATCCAAGGTGCAATTGCGCCTTGATGATGCCGCCCGCGCCTGACCCGCCTGACCCAAGGCCCTGTTTTCCTGTTATTTTTAAGGTTTTCTCAGGGATCGCGAAGAAAGTTTGGAAAAACTGCAAAAACCCTCTTGCGAGTCACCTGCGCCTGGCCTAAACACCCCTCACGCCGCGCAGCACAGCTGACAAAGCGAAAAGGTGGTCCGTTCGTCTATCGGTTAGGACACCAGGTTTTCAACCTGGGAAGAGGGGTTCGACTCCCCTACGGACTGCCAAAACTCCCCACAAGATGTGATGAGAGCGCCGCTCCAAGCGGCTTTTGGCGTTTCTCACGCCGCCCCCTTAACTGTCACGCGCCGCGCGTCGGGCCAGAGCCGCGATCAGATCGGTGCGGGTGACGATGCCAGTGATCTCCTGCCCCTGCAGCACCGGAACCGCATCGACCCGGCCATCGGCCATCATCGGCAACACATCGGAACTTGCTTTGCATCGCCGCACTGCCCATATCGACACTGCGCGCCACCAAGAAAGGACCGTTGATGGACCCGATTGAACTTTACGCCGATTTCTACTCGCCCCGCTGGGGTCATACCGACAGATATACTTTTGTGCTTTCGATGGACCGCATGGACGTAAGCCACATGGCAAGGAAATGTGCTGTCATTTGGCATGAGAATTCCGATCCAACTTGGCAGGGCGAACCCCTCATGGGGACTTTCGCCAACGATTCGATCTATCCGCCTGCGATCATGCTCAACTTGCTAGTTCGGCTTTGGACTGAATGGCGAGACGGAAGGTTCACCGCCGAAGAAGCCCAATCCGAATTGGATGAACTTACGGAATATGTGAACGCTTCGACGGCAGCCAAGCCAAAATCAGACTTCTGGCGCGGCACCTTCTGAACGAAAAAGACCCCGGCACAACGCGGCCCTATGCGCTGCGCCGGGGCCTGTCGCCGGGTCGTCACTCCGGCTAGCGGACAGGGCGAAAGGAACTAAGCCCCTGTCCGATCCTCATTCCGCCAAGCTGTCGGTGTTCACGCGGGTTGCCATTCCTGCCGCGATTTTCAGGTCATAGAAGCTGCCCGGCAGTTCGGCGGCGACGCTGGCAAGCTTGGCATCCAGCCCGTCCACGTCCCGCGCCACCTTGACCCGCATCGAAGCTTCGGGCGCATAGGCGGCGGCGGCATCAACCCGCAGGCTGGCGAAGGGCGGCAGCAGCCAGGAGACCTGCCGCAGATCCTGCGGCGCCAGCAGCGGAACGAGGCTCAGCCCCGCCAGCGCGGCCAGAACGCCAAGACCGGCCCGCAAGGCCTCGCGCAGACCGGCACGCGGCACCGCCAGCCCCAGTGATCGCAGGATGCGCATTGGCCCCTCCCGTTTGCGCCAACATTCCCTGTCGGGGGACGGGGATCAAGCCCCCCAACGGACTGTGATCGGGGCAAAGCTGCGCGCTGCAAAAGATATATCTTGACTATTTTAATACACCTGAATATCCGACAAAATAAATAAGGATATGACATGCCATGCTTGCCCCGCTTCTGATCATGTTGCGCGAAGGGCTTGAAGCCGCCCTCGTCGTCGTCATCATTGCCGCCTATCTGCGCCGTACCGGCCGTGGCGCCTGGATCGGGGCGATCTGGGTCGGCGTGCTCTTCGCCATCGCACTGTCGCTTTTCGTGGGGGCGGCGTTGCAATTCCTGCAGGCGGGTTTCCCGCAAAAGGCCCAGGAAGGGTTCGAGGCCGCCGTCGCCCTGATCGCGGTCGGCGTGCTGGTCTGGATGGTGTTCTGGATGCGCGCCGCCGCGCGCTCGATCCGGGCGACGCTCGAACGGGGCATCGACGCCGCCTTTGACACCAGCCCGGGTCAGGGAACGGTCTGGGCGCTGATCGCCATGTCCTTTTTTGCCGTCGCCCGCGAGGGGCTCGAATCGGTCTTTTTCCTGCTGGCGATCTTCCAGCAAAGCCCTGGCCCGGCGGCGCCACTCTCTGCTTTGGCGGGCATCGCGATCTCGGTCGTGCTGGGCTTCGGGATCTATTCCGGCGGCATGCGGCTGGATCTGCGCCGGTTCTTCCGCGTCTCGGGGCTGTTCATCCTGTTCGTCGCGGCCGGGCTTCTGTCAGGCGCGTTGCGCAGCCTGCATGAGGCCGGGCTCTGGAACGCCTTGCAGACCCCCGCCTGGGATCTGAGCGCGGTTCTGCCCAATGCCTCGATCCTTGGCACCGTGCTCTCGGCGCTGCTCGGTTATCACGACAGCCCGACCGTGGGCGAGGTCGGCCTCTGGGCCGCCTTCCTAGCCGTGACCCTGCCGCTCTTCCTGCGTCCTGCCCCTGCTCATCTTCCGCAAAAGGCCTGATCTGATGACCCCCTCTGCACAAGCGCCGTCCGGGCGCCTCATTCCGCTGCTTCTGGGTATGGGCGGCCTTCTGGTGCTGGGCGGTAGCGCGCTGTTCTGGCTCGCTTCGGCGCAGAACCAGCCGCAGACCGAGGACGCCATTGAAGTGACCGTCACCGCCACCGCCTGCGAGCCGATGGCGCTCGACGTGCCCGCCGGTCCGGCCCGGTTCCTGATCCGCAATGCCTCCGACCGGCCGGTGGAATGGGAAATCCTGAACGGCGTCATGGTGGTGGCCGAGCGCGAAAACATCGCCCCCGGCTTTTCCTCGGTGCTGAGCGAGCGGCTGAAACCGGGCGTCTATGACATCACCTGCGGGCTGTTGTCGAACCCGCGCGGCAAGCTGACTGTCCATGCCACGGCCCAAAGTGCCGCGGAGACCGCCGCGCCGCCGCTGCGCGATCTGATCGGGCCGCTTTCCGAACGCAAGGTGCAGCTTATGAAGGCGGCCGGGAAATTCGCCCGTGCGAGCCAGGCGTTGCAAAAGGCGATCGACGCGGGCGATCTGGCGGCGGCCCGAACCGCCTGGACCCATGCGGCGGCAGACTGGGCCAGCCTTGGCACCGTGGCCCCGCAGGCCGCCGATCTGCAGAACCGCATCGCGCCACAGGCCGCCTGGCTGGCCGGGCGCGAACAAGACCCGGCCTTCACCGGCCTGCACCGGATCGAATACGGGCTCTTTGCCCAGTCCTCGCTGGCGGATCTTGCCCCGGTCGCCGCCGCGCTGACCACGGATGCGACGGCGTTCCAAAACCGCATCAAGAGCGTCGATGGCACGCCCGCGGGCATCGCGGCCGATGCCGCCCGCTATGCCCGCAGCCTGGCCGATGCGACGGCCGCCGACACCCTGACCCCGTATTCGGACGACGACCATCAGCTGCTGAGCGCAGCGTTGAACACGCTTGATCGCGCCCATGCCGTGCTCGCCCCGCTGCTGAGCGCAGCCGATCCGGCACAGGCGGACAAGGTCACCGCCCGCCTCGACACGGCCCATGCCGCGCTCAGTGCCGTTCCGCTGGATCGCAAAGCCGCGGCCGAAGCCCTGAATGCCACGGCCGACGCCCTTGCCGAGATCAATGCCAAGCTTGGATTGGACCCCTGAAATGACCCATTCTCCTTCTCGACGTGCCGTGCTGGGTGGTCTTGGCCTCGGCCTTGCCGCCTGCCCCTTCAGCATTGGACAGGCGCGCGCCGACACCGCGCCGCAGGCCTCGGCGCTGACCGCCGCGCCGCAGGCAGGCGCGACCTCTGCAAGCGACCGCATCTCGCCGCATGGTCGCTTTCAGGCGGGCATCGTCACACCCCGCCCCGCCTGGGGTCTGGTTGCCGCCTTCGACGTGATCGTGGACACCCCCGCCGATCTGGAGCGGCTGTTTCGCCGCCTGACCGAGCGGATCGCCTTCCTGACGAGCGGCGGCAAGGTGCCCGAGCTTGACCCCGCCCTGCCGCCTGCCGACAGCGGGATCCTTGGCCCCGAGCTGCGCCCCGATGCGCTGACAGTGACTGTGGCAATTGGGGCTTCGCTCTTTGACGCGCATCCCTGGCTGGCCGCGCAGCGCCCGGCGCAACTCACCCGGATGACCGGCTTTCCGAACGATGCGCTCAACCCCGATCTGTGCCATGGCGACATCGCGATCCAGATCTGTGCGAACACGCAGGAAACGATCATCCATGCGCTGCGCGATCTGATCAAGAACCTGCCCGATCAGCTGGTGCTGCGCTGGAAGCAGGAAGGCAACGTGCCGGTGATTCCGCCGCAAGCCCCCGGCGTGGTCGAAAGTGCGCGCAATTTCCTTGGCTTCCGCGATGGCTCGGCGAACCCCGACAGCGCCGATGCGGCGCTGATGGACCGCGTGCTCTGGGTGCATGACACGACTGAACCCGGTTGGGCGAAGGATGGCAGCTACATGGCGGTGCGGCTCATCCGCAATTTCGTCGAACGCTGGGACCGCACGCCGCTTGCGGAACAGGAACGCATCTTCGGGCGCACCCGGATCACCGGCGCCCCCCTCGACAAGCGCCACGGCACCGAGGCCGACGTGCCCGATTACGCCGCCGATGCCGAGGGCGCGGCCACGCCGCTCGACAGCCATATCCGGCTTGCCAACCCGCGCGATGCGGGCGAGCGGCATCTGATGCTGCGCCGTCCCTTCAACTATTCGAACGGGGTGACGAAATCGGGCCAGCTCGATCAGGGGCTCCTGTTCATCGCCTGGCAGGCCAGCCTGAACGACGGCTTCATCGCCGCGCAGACGCGGCTGAACGGCGAACCCCTTGAAGAATATATCAAACCCGTGGGCGGAGGCTATTTCTTCGCCCTTCCGGGCTTTGGCCCCGGACCCGAAGATTACCTCGGCCGTCAGCTGATCGACGCCATCGGCCACGCCCCGCAGAAGACCTGAGAAAGGACGACCCCGATGAAGATGCTGTCCCTTGCCGCCACGCTGGCGGTGCTGGCCTCCCCCCTTGCCGCCGCCGATGCGACGCTCGACCTTGTGGCGCCGATTGCCGATTACAAGCTTTACGTGTCGGAAAACACCGAGCAGCTTGTGACCGACACCACCGCCTTTGTCGCCGCGGTGAAAGCGGGCGAGATCGACAAGGCCAAGGCGCTGTTCGCGCCGACCCGGCTGTCCTATGAAAAGATCGAACCGGTGGCCGAGCTTTTCGCCGATCTTGACGCGCCGATCGACGCCCGCGCCGATGATTACGAAAAGGCCGAGGCCGATCCGGGCTTTACCGGCTTTCACCGGCTCGAATATGCGCTTTGGGTCGAGGGCAAGACCGATCACGTCACCGCCGTCGCCGACAAGCTGCAGGCCGATGTGACGGAACTGGCCAAGCGCATCGACGGGCTGACCTTCCCGCCCGCGGTGGTGGTGGGCGGCGCCTCGGTGCTGATGGACGAGGTCGCGGCGACGAAGATCTCGGGCGAGGAAGACCGCTATTCCCGCACCGACCTGTGGGATTTTCAGGGCAATTTCGACGGCGCGAAGAAAATCGTCGATCTGTTCGGCCCGATGGTCGAGGACCGCGCTTTCGTCGCCTCGGTCGAGGGCAATTTCGCCAAGGTCTACGAAACGTTGGACAAATACCGCGAGGGCGACGGCTTCGTGAGCTACGAGAAACTGACCGACGAGGACCGCAAGCGGCTCTCGGCGCTGGTCAACACGCTGGCCGAAGACCTCTCCACCCTGCGCGCCCGGCTTGGCCTGAGCTGAGGCCACACGGTGCAGATGCGCCCTCCGCCCCGTGCGGGGGGCGTTTACCGTCCGGGGAGCTTCATTCCGACGCAGGGCAAGCCTGTTCAGGGATTTCGAAACAGACCGGACTATAACAGGGCGACTCCACCAAGCGAGACGCCCTGATGGTCAAGACAGCAACGGCACAAGCAGGCAGGAAACGCCCCGGCGACAACCCCGTGCCGCTCAAGGCCTGGCTTTGGCGGTCTTATGTCAAGGCTGCGCTGATCCCGCTTTTGCTGATCGAATTCGGTTTCGTCGCGATTTACTGGGGCACAAGTCAGGTGGTCTATGACCGCTCTGCCGCCGCGATCACCCGGATTTCGACCGACGGCGTCCGCGACGCCGCTGAGCGCGAGGCGAATATCATCGCGCATCGGCTGAACGCCATCTCGGCGATGACCCGGATCTATGCCGAAGAGGCCGACCGCGCCCTGCAGACCCCGGCCCTTGTCTCCGAGGCCGAGCAGGAAAATCTTGGGCTCAGCCCCGGGGGCGCGTTTCACACGCTGCGCGATACGGGCGGTTCGGCCGTCTTCTATTCCGGCATCGTCCCGGTGGGCGCGGCGGAAACGGAAAAGGTCTGGCGCACGGCCCGGCTTGATCCGCTGATGCGCGCGATCAAGGACAGCGACCCCTTGATCGCGCAGCTTTATCTGAACACCTGGGACAGCCTGAACCGCATCTATCCGTGGTTCGATGTGCTCAAGATCTATCCGCCGAAGATGGATATCCCGAGCTACAATTTCTATTATGAAGCCGATGCCGCCCATGATCCGGACCGCAAGCCGGTCTGGACCGATGCCTATGTCGATCCGGCAGGCAGCGGCTGGATGGTCTCCTCGATCGCGCCGGTCTATGGCCCCGACCGGCTTGAAGGCGTTGTCGGCATCGATGTCACCATCGGCACCATCGTGAAACGCGTGCTCGACATCCACATTCCGGGTGACGGTTATGCCGTGCTCATCGGCCGCGACGGCACTATTCTGGCCCTACCCCCGAAAGGCGAGGCCGATCTGGGGTTGAGCGAACTCGTGGGGCACAGCTATGCCGAGGCGATCCTCAAGGACACGTTCAAACCCGCGGAATTCAACATCTTTCAGAAGCCGATCCTGACCGGGCTGGCCGGGGCAATGCAGTCCGCGCCCGAGGGGGTGCGACGGATCAACCTTGGACGGCCGATGATCGCCTCCTGGGCGCAAGTGGCGGGGCCGGACTGGTCGCTGCTGGTTCTGGCCAGCGAAGACAGCGTTCTGGCCGCCTCCAGCGATCTGCGCAGCCAGCTGGCCTTTGTCTCCAAGGGGATGGTCGGCATCCTTCTGGTCTTTTACGCCGGGTTCTTCGCCTTCCTGTGGCGCCGCGCCGCGACGATGAGCGACCGGGTGGCGCAGCCCTTGGGCGAGCTCGAAAATCGGATGGCGGTGATTTCGGATGGCGGCACCCTGCCCCCCGCCCCGCCCTATGCGATCGAGGAATTGCAGAAGGTGGGCGAGCATCTGGTGCGGATGGGCGACAAGATCGACGCGGCGAACCGAACCAAGGCCAATTTCCTTGCCGCGATGAGCCATGAGTTGCGCACCCCCCTGAATGCGATCATCGGTTACGCCGATCTGCTTGAGGGATCAGAGGGGATGCGGCTTGACGGCGAGCGTCTGGCGCAGGTGCGCAGGATTGCGACGGCGGGCTGGGATCTGGTGCGGCTGGTCGATGTCGTGCTCGATCTGAGCCGGATCGAACAGCAGGATCTGCGGCTTGCGGCCGAACCGCTGGACCTTCCGGCCCTGCTTGCCGAGGCGCTGGAGGGGCATCGCCCCGAAGCGGCCAAACGCGCGATTACCCTCGATCTGCCGCCGCCCGCGCAGCCGCTGCCGGACCTGCTGGGGGACGCCAAGATCTTGCGGCGGATCTTTGACGAGCTGATCTCGAATGCGGTGAAATACAACCTGCCCGGCGGCACGGTGACGGTGCGGATCGATCCCGAGGATGACGGCTGCGTGCCGGTGCGGATCATCGATACCGGCGTCGGCATCGGGGCTGAGCATCGCGACGGCGTGTTCAAAGCCTTCCACCGTCTGGGTCATGAAAACAGCACGATCAGCGGCGCGGGGATCGGCCTTGCGATCGCGAAGCGCTTTGCCGAGGTGTCGGGCTGCGGGCTTGAATTCGACAGCGTCGAGGGTCAGGGCTGCACCTTCATCCTGCGCATCCCCTGTCGGCCCTGCGCCTGAGCCGGGCTGCCCGCGCTCAGCCTCCGGTGTGGTTCATGCCGCGCGCCATTTGCCCGGCGACGGCGCAGGGGCCGTAACCGAAGGCATGGCCCGCAGGTTTGCGTGCAATCGCGGCGCGGATTTCGCGCGCAAGCGCTTCGCCCTCGACGCCCGCCCGCAGGACCGGGCGCAGGTCGGTGGAGCCTTCCTGACCAAGGCAGGTGTAAAGCTCGCCCTTGCAGGTCAGGCGCACGCGGTTGCAGCTGTTGCAGAAATTGTGGCTGAGCGGCGAGATGAAGCCGATCCGCTGCCCGGTTTGAGCCACCGTCACATAGCGCGCGGGGCCACCGGTATTCAGCCCCGTGTCGATCAGCCGGAACCGGGTTTCGAGATGCGCGCAGACATCATCGAGCGGCCAGAACTGATCGAGCCGCGTGCCTGCCGGAATATCCCCCATCGGCATCAGCTCGATGAAGGTCAGATCGCAGCCCTGCGCCGCCGCCCAGTCGGTCAGCGCGAAAATCTCGTCGTCATTGACGCCCTTCAGCGCCATCGCGTTCAGCTTCACCCGCAACCCGGCCGCCTGCGCGGCGGCGATGCCGTCGAACACCTGACTAATCCGGCCGAACCGGGTCAGGCGGGTGTATTTCTCCGCCTGCAAGGTATCGAGCGAGACATTCACCCGCTTCACCCCGCACTCGGCCAGCGCCTGCGCGTGACGGGCAAGCTGGGTGCCGTTCGTCGTCAGGGTGAGTTCATCGAGCCGCCCGGCGCGCAGATGCGCCCCCATCGCGGCGAAGAAACCCAGGATGTTGCGGCGCACCAGCGGTTCCCCGCCCGTCACGCGCAGCTTGCGCACCCCAAGCGAGACGAAGGCCGAGCACAGCCGGTCGAGTTCCTCAAGGCTCAGCACCTGATTGCGCGGCAGGAAGGTCACGTCTTCCTTCATGCAATAGGAACAGCGCAGATCGCAGCGGTCGGTGACCGAGACCCGCAGATAGCGCACATCGCGGCCGAAGCCGTCACAAAGCGGCGAGCCCATCGTCCTTGCTTTCCTCGAGCCAGCCCAGCAGCGCCTCGGGCGATGCGTCGAGCCGCTGCGCGAACCCCGCCCCGAACTCTGCGAAAGCGGCCGCATTCAACCCGTTCAGCCCCACCACGACCGGCACACCCTGCGCCAAAGCCTCGCCGATCAGCGCGCGAAACCCGCGCCCCTCGGCCTCATGCTTGCCGAACTTGTTCACGATCAGCAGATCGGCCCCCGCGGCCAGCGCGGTCTCGGTCCGCGCCACGGCCTCTTCGAGCGCGGCGGGATCGAGCCTGCAGCCGTGCGAGCCCGTGCCGAGATCTTGCGAGATCCGCAGCACCGGACCGCCCGGCAGCACCGTCACATCCATGTCGCACCGCCCGGTGCGCGGATTGTCGGTGTTCACCTGCACCGTGCCGATCACCCGCAGGCCGCGCGCCGTCGCAGTTTCGGCGAGGCCCGCCAGAAGCCGATTCGTCGCGCCGCCTTCGGCCTGCAGATATGCCAGTCGCATCTTGTCCCCTCAGTTCGTCGTCTTCAGATAGCCGTCGAGCGCGGCCGCATCGACCGGCTTCGGCGCCTGGATCGCCCCCTCGGCCTGCAACCGCTCGACCACGCCGCGATAGGCGGTCAGGTAATCGTCGGGCAGATCATGCGCGATCCCCTGATGGCAGTCGATGCAGGTCATGCCCTTGTCGAGCGCTTTCTGATGGTTCTCGGCGGCGCGGTTTTCCTGCAGCGTGAAGTCCATGTAAACAAGGCTGTGGCAGTTGCGGCAGGCTTGGCTGTCATTGCGCTTCATCCGCTCCCATTCGTGTTTCGCCAACTCGATGCGGCGGTCGACGAACTTGTCACGGGTCCAGATCGAGCCCGAGACGAAATGGCCGTAAAGCTCTTTCGAGGCCTGGATCTTGCGGATCATCTTCGGCCCCCATTCCTTCGGCACGTGACAATCCGGGCAGGTCGCCCGCACGCCCGAGGCGTTGTTCTGGTGCACCGAGCCCTGATATTCCGCGTAAACATTCTCGCGCATTTCGTGGCACGAGGTGCAGAAGGTCTCGGTGTTGGTCATTTCAAGCGCGGCGTGAAAGCCGCCCCAGAACAGGATACCGGTGGCGAAGCCAAGGATCAGCAGCACGCCCAGCGAGACGGCGGCGGGCGGACTCCAGAGCACGGTCCAGAAGCGGCGGATCAGGCCGGGGCGCGGCGTGTTGGTGTCGGACATGATGTGCTCCCTTGCCCCGGTTACTCTTCCGAGCCCTTGAAGATGTTGTCGACCAACGCGGGCGCATCGACCTGCGGCACGTGGCACTGGTTGCAGAACCAGCGCCGCGGCGCGACGGTATCGGTCTGCACGCCGTCGCGGCTGGTGTAATGCGTCATCGACAGCGTCGGCGCGCGGCGGTCGGCGGCATTCTTCCAGTCGTGGCAGGCGAGGCATTCATTCGCATGCAGGTCGATCTGATATTTCTCGATCGTATGCGGAATGATCGGCGGCTGGGCGCGGTAGTTGCGGTTCTTGCGGCCTTCTTCCTGATGATAGACCGGGTTCACGGTCACTTGCGTCTCGGGATCGACACCGCGGATGGAGGTGACGGTGGCGGTCTCGGGGGCCGTGGTGGGGGCGGATTGCGCGGCGGCAAACCCCGCGAGGCTGGCCGTTGCAGCCGCAAGGAGGGCGCTGATCAGAATGGCTTTTTTCATGGCTGGGGCTCCGTGAGGCTTGATTTCGGGGCGACGCGGCCCGGTGCGGGCGTGGCGTCGAAACGATGGGTGAAGCGGAAGACGTCCAAGTCGCAGACGTCGATGCAGCGGCCGCAATTGGTGCAGTCGCGCGAGAGGATCAGGGGGCTGCTGCCGGTCGCGCCGCGCAGCGCGGGGGTCAGCACCTGCGGCTCGGGGCAGACGGCGAAGCAATCCATGCAATCGTCGCAGGCGGCGCGGGCGCGGGCGGAAACGCGCAGCACGGGCTTGCGGCCGATCTGGCCATAGAAGGCGCCGACCGGGCACAGATGCCCGCACCAGCCGTGCCGCGAGACGAAAAGATCGAACAGGAAGACGGCGAGGACAAAGGTCCAGCCAAAGCCGATCCCGAACACGAGGCCACGGTGCAGCAGACTGATCGGATTGACGAATTCCCATGCGACGGTGCCGGTTGCGGCCGAGACGGCCAGCACGGTGACCATCAGCCAGAGTCGCGTCGTGCGCGCAGGCTGCCAGCCTTTCGGCAGGTTCAGCCGCCGGTGAGCCCAATGCGCGGCATCGGTCACCGGGTTGATCGGGCAGACCCAGGAACAATAGACCCGCCCGCCGATCAGCGCATAGGTGACGGTGACGATCGCCGCACCGATCAGCGCGGGGACGGCGGGGATATGGCCTGCGACCAGCGATTGCAGGATCACGAAGGGATCGGAGAGCGGCAGCACATCGAGCGTCCGCGATCCGGCCAGATTGCCCTTGGCGATCCAGAGGCCGAACCACGGCCCCGAGAGGAACAGCATCAGAAAGCCAAGCTGCGACAGGCGCCGGGCGATGAGCCACTTTCGCGCGGCCAACCGGCCTTTCGGGGCGCTCATGGTTTGCCCCCCGGAAGCTTGAAGGCGGGGGCGAAATCCCCCGCGCCTTCGGGGGCAAAGCCGCCCGGCGTGGCCAGATTGTCGGTGCCGGGGCCGGGCAGGCGGTCGGGCAGATCGACGATGCCTTCGACCACCGGGCCGCCCTTTTGCTCCATTTCCTCCCAGCCCAGCCGATAGTGGTCAGATGCCACCCCGCGGGCCAGATCCAGCGGCAGGACCTTGATCGTCGCCTCGGGCAGGACGCAGCTTTTCTCGCATTTGCCGCAGCCGGTGCAGAACTCGGCATGCACCACGGGCAGGAAGATCGCATGATGGCCCGAGCGCGGATTGTGCCGCATTTCCAAGGTGATCGCCTGATCGATCACGGGGCAGACGCGGTAGCAGACATCGCAGCGCAGCCCGAGCGCATTCAGGCAATGTTCCTCGTCGACCAGAACGGCCACGCCCATTTTCGCCTTGCCGATATCGGTCAGGTCCGGGTCCAGCGCCCCGGTCGGGCAGGCGGCGACGCAGGGAATGTCCTCGCACATCTCGCAGGGGATATCGCGGGCGGTAAAGAACGGCGTGCCGGTCGCCACATCCTCGCCCGGCACGGCAAGGCTCAGCGTGTCATAGGGGCAGTCGCGCACGCAAAGCCCGCAGCGACTGCACGCGGCCAGAAAATCCGCATCACTCAGCGCCCCGGGCGGGCGCAAGGCCGTTGCGGGCAGCGCCCCCGCACGGGTGACGAAGCTCGCCAAAAGCGTGCCCGCCACCGCGCAGCCCGCCGCCATCCGGGCCGTTTCCGTCAGGAAACGGCGCCGGTCAAGCGACGAGGCAAAGCCGGGGGCGGGCATGGGTTTCTCCTTATCTCACAAGGGATTGGATCAGACGCGCTCGACCTTGACGGCGCATTTCTTGTAGTCGGTCTCCTTCGAGATCGGGCAGGTCGCATCCAAAGTCAGTTGGTTGATCAGCTGCCCCTCGTCGAACCAGGGCACGAAGACGAGCCCCTTCGGCGGCTTGTTGCGGCCGCGCGTCTCGATCCGGCTGACGATGGAGCCGCGCCGCGAGGAGATTTTCACCTCCTGCCCGCGTTTCAGCCCCCGCGCCATCGCATCATCGGGGTTCATGAACACCACCGCCGCCGGGAAGGCCTTGTGCAGTTCCGGCACGCGGCGCGTCATCGAGCCCGAATGCCAGTGTTCCAGCACCCGCCCCGTCGAGAGCCAGAGGTCAAACTCGGCATCCGGGCTTTCGGGCGGCGCCTCGTAGGGGGCAAAGATGATCTTCGCCTTGCCGTCCTTGTTGCCGTAGAACTTCACGCCCTCGCCCGCCTTCACATAGGGGTCGTAGCCCTCGCGGAAGCGGTAGAGCGTTTCCTTGCCATCGACGACCGGCCAGCGCAGGCCCCGCGCCTGATGGTAGCTGTCGAAGGGCGCAAGGTCATGACCGTGGCCGCGCCCGAAGCTTGCGTATTCCTCGAACAGGCCCTTTTGCAGGTAAAAGCCGAAGTGGTTCGACTCGACGTTCTCGAAGCCCTTGTAGGTTTCGGACAGCGGGAACTTGTTCACGACGCCATTGGCATAAAGCACGTCATAAAGCGTCTTGCCGCGCAGCTCCGGTTTCTGGGCGATCAGCTCTTCGGGCCAAACCTCCTCGACCTTGAAGCGCTTGGAAAACTCGACCAACTGCCACAGATCCGACTTCGCCTCGCCTGGCGCCACCACCTGCTGGCGCCAGAATTGCGTGCGCCGCTCGGCGTTGCCATAGGCACCCTCTTTTTCCACCCACATCGCGGTGGGCAGGATCAGGTCGGCGGCCATCGCGGTGATCGTCGGATAGGGGTCCGAGACGACGATGAAGTTTTCCGGGTTGCGATAGCCGGGCCAAGTTTCCTCGTTCATGTTGGCGGCGGCTTGCATGTTGTTGGTGCATTGCACCCAATAGGCGTTGATCTTGCCGTCCTTCAGCAGCCGGTTCTGCAGCACCGCATGGGCGCCGATCTTTTCGTTGATCGTGCCGGCGGGCAGGCCCCAGAGCTCCTCGGCATGTTTGCGGTGATCTTCGTTGTTCACCACCATGTCGGCGGGCAGACGATGCGCAAAGGTGCCGACCTCGCGCGCGGTGCCGCAGGCCGAGGGCTGACCGGTCAGCGAGAAGGGCGAGTTCCCCGGTTCCGAGATTTTGCCGACCAGCAGGTGGATGTTGTAGCACAGCGAATTCGCCCACGAGCCGCGGGTGTGCTGGTTGAAGCCCATCGTCCACAGGCTCATCACCTTGCGGGTCGGATCAGCATATTGCTCGGCCAGCTTGATCAGGCTGTCGGCAGGCACGCCCGACAGTTCCGAGACATAGTCCACGGTATAGGGTGCGACCGAGGCCTTGTAGGTCTCGAAATCGATCGGATCCATCTTGCCGGTGGTCTTCGGGTCGACGCCTTCTTCCAGCGCATGGGTCGGGCGCAGGCCGTAACCGATGTCGGTCTGGGTCTTCGAGAACACCGTATGGGCGTTGACGAACTCCCAGTTCACCCGGTTCGTGGTGATGATGTGGTTCGCGATGAAGTTCAGGATCGCAAGGTCGGTCTGCGGTTTGAACACCATCCCGTTGTCGGCGAGTTCGAAACTGCGGTGCTCATAGGTCGAGAGCACATGCACCTCGGCCCCCGGTTTCGTCAGCCGCGTGTCGGTCAGACGCGACCACAGGATCGGGTGCATCTCGGCCATGTTCGAGCCCCAAAGCACGAACGTATCGGCCTGTTCGAAATCGTCATAGCAGCCCATCGGCTCGTCGATGCCGAAGGTGCGCATGAAGCCCGCCACGGCCGAGGCCATGCAATGGCGCGCATTCGGGTCAAGGTTGTTCGAGCGGAACCCGGCCTTCATCAGCTTGACCGCCGCGTAGCCCTCCCAGACCGTCCATTGGCCCGAGCCGAACATGCCGATGCCATCCGGCCCCTTGGCTTTCAGCGTCGCCTTCCATTTCTCGGCCATGATATCGAAGGCTTCATCCCAGCTGATGGGGGTGAATTCGCCTTCCTTGTCGTAGACGCCATTGGTCTTGCGCAGCATCGGTTGCGTCAAGCGGTCCTTGCCATACATGATCTTGGAGAGGAAATAGCCCTTGATGCAGTTCAGGCCCCGGTTCACCGCGGCTTCCGGGTCGCCCTGCGTGGCGACGACGCGGCCATCCTTGGTGCCCACCAGCACCGAGCAGCCGGTGCCGCAAAAGCGGCAGGCGGCCTTGTCCCAGCGAATGTCCGCATCGCCCGTCTGGGCAAGGGCGGGCAACGGAATGCCCGCGGCGGCGGCGGTTGCGGCGGCGGCGGTGGCCTTGAGCAGGCTGCGGCGAGAGGGGGTCAGCGTCATGGCGGGTCTCCGGGGTCAGGCGGCGGTTGCGCGCGGCGCGTCGTCGTCGAGCGCCTCGAAATGGTGGTAGGTCAGGGTCACGCCCAGAACGCCGGGGATCTGGTGCAACTCCATGATGATGTCGGCGGCGCGGTGCTCTGCGGTGTCTTCGACGGTCACGACAAGGCGGCCGCGATCTTCGGCATGGACCTCGCAACCCGCAGTGGCGGCAATCGCGACCCAGGCGGCGGGGGCAAGGGCGGGGGCGGTCTGGATCAGACAGCCACAGATGTTGTGCATGATGCAGGCTCCGCTGTGGGGATGGGGGAAAGCGTCATCGCGCCCACGGGACAGGGCGCGATGCAGGCGCCGCAGCCGGTGCAGGCGGCGGGATCGATGGTCGGAGTGGCGCGCCCGCCAAGGGCGGGGCGAAACCGGATCGCCTGCGCGTCGCATTGATCTTCACAGATCCGGCAGCCGGTGCCCGCGCTTGACAGACACCCCGCGCCCACCGCGACGCGCCAGGGGAAGGGAAACCCCGGTCGCAGTGCCCCGGTGGGGCAGGAGTCCGTGCAGGCGCCGCAGAACGTGCAGGCTCCTGCGCGCAGGTCAAGCACCGGAAACCCCGCGCTATCGCGCAGAATGATCCCCTCCGGGCAGGCGCGGGCACAGTCACCGCATTGATTGCAGTCACGCGCGAAAGCAGCCCCGGCACCGGGCGGACGCGGCAGATCATCGGCCCGGATCCGGCCCCGCAGCAGGGCACGACGGCTGAACGCCCCAACCTGCGGGTCCTGTATCGAAGGGGATGGAGTCAAACCCGGCATCATTGCGGCCTTTTCGCTCTTGCACCGCATCATCACGCCCCGGTGATCTGACGCCTTGACTTTGGTTAGGCGGACCGCGTTTCCCGCCACCTCCGGCTTTCGTTTGCCACAGGGTCATGCGATAACCGCTCAAGGAGACTTCTGCCGATGACCCCCGATGCCGACCGGATCGCCCGAAAATCCCTTCTTTTAGGCAATGTGCCGAAACCGGCACAGGATCTGATCCTGACCAGCGCGCGCGAACGCGCCTTCGACCGCGGAACGACGATCTTCCTGCAGGATGAAGAGGCGAGTGCCGTCTATGTGGTGATCGAGGGGTGGGTGAAGCTCTACCGCATCGCACCGAACGGCTCCGAAGCGGTGGTGAGCGTCTTCACCCGTGGCAACAGTTTCGGCGAGGCCGTGGCTTTTACCGGAGGCAGCTATCCGGTCTCTGCCGAGGCCGCGACCGATGTCGTTCTGGTGCGGATCGAAACCGCCGAGATCCTGCGGCAGATCGAGCGGCAACCAAGCCTTGCCGTGTCGCTTCTGGCCGCAACTTTCGCGCATCTGCATCGGCTTGTGGGCCAGATCGAGCAGTTGAAAGCGCGATCGGGCGCCCAGCGCGTGGCAGAGTTCCTGCTGGAACATGTGAGCGAGGAGCGCGGCCCCTGTGCCGTCACGCTCCCCTATGACAAGGTGTTGATTGCCGGGCGTCTGGGTATGAAGCCGGAAAGCCTCAGCCGCGCCTTTGCCCGGCTGCGCGAAAAGGGTGTGCAGGTGCGCCAGTCGGTGGCCGAAATCGAGGAGATCGCAGTTCTGCGCGACTATGTCGAGGAAGATCCGGGCCTGTCCTGGTCCTGTTAGGCATGGCTTCGAACGGACGGCCTGAGCAGGGAACCCCGCGCCCATTGGAGTTCCCACGTGTCGAAAACACTCCGGCCCTCGCTGCGGCAGACGGGATCTGCAACCGCTCAGGCGCGCTTGCGTTCCGCCTCCGCAGCCTCTTCCCAACCGCTGAACTGCGAGATGAGCTTGCCAAGATCGGCAACCGCCGCTGCAAGCGACGTCGTGGCCGCCGTCGTCTCTTCGAACATCGCGGCATTTTCCTGTGTCGCGGCGTCGAGTTGCCCCAGGGCCCGGGTCACTTCGGAAATACCCTGTTCCTGTTCGCTGGCACTGACGGCAATCTCGCTCACCCGTCCGGAAATATCGGAAACAGCGCCGGAAATGTTTTCCAAAGCAGTCCCGCAATCGCGCACGAGAGAGACCCCCTCGCGCACCTGTGCACCGCTGTCGGCAATCAGGTCGCCGATCTGTGCAGCCGAGTCGGCAGCACGCTGCGCCAACGCCCGCACTTCGGAAGCGACGACGGCAAAGCCGCGCCCCGCCTCGCCCGCCCGGGCGGCTTCGACACCTGCGTTCAGCGCCAGAAGGTTGGTCTGGAAGGCGATGTCGTCGATCACGGTGATGATGCGGCTGATCGCCTCGGACGAGGCTTCGATGCGCTGCATCGCTTCGACTGCCGCGCGCATCGTCTGTTGCGAGCGTTCCGCGCGGTCACAGGCGTCATGCGCCAGCGAACGCACGCTGTTGATGCCGGAGTTGGTCTGCCCGACTGCCGCCAGCATCTCGTGCATGGCAGAGGAGGTTTCATCAAGCGCCGCGGCCGAGGATTCGGTCCGACGGGACAGGTTCACAGCAGCATTGGCGATTTCATCGCTGTCGGTGCGAATCGACTGCGCCGCCGTCGAAATTTCCGTCACGATCTGCCGCAGGCTCGTCGCAGCGGCATTGAAGTCCATCCGCAGCCCCTTGTAAGTCTCGCCGAAAAATCCGTCGATCGAGACGTCAAGCCGACCGTCGGCCAGAGCCCGCAGCGACTTGCTGAGCGCCTGCACCACCTCGGTCAAGGCCTGATCGGCGCGGGCCCGCTCGGCATCGATCTCGGCACGTCGTGCATCTTCGGCAAGATGCAGGGCCTCTTCGGCCTCCCGGGCGCGCTCCTGCTCAAGACGCTCGCGCGCGGCTTCCTCCACCAGCCGCTCACGTTCACGCTGCTCGTTGGCGATCCGCTCCTGTGAAAGGCGTGCATCGGTTTCACGTGCCGCAATCAGTGCCTGCCGGAACCGCTCCAGCGCCCGGGCCATCCGCCCGACTTCATCGCGTCGATCGCGGTGCGGAACGTCATGATCGAGATGCCCCTGACCGACTTCATCCATTGCCAGCGTGAGCCGGGTCAAGGGCTGGCTGATCGAGCGCGAAAACGGCACCGCCAGCGCCGCGGCAATCGCGATCACCAGCACCGCGATCACGCCGAAGGCGATCGACATCTTTGTCAGCGCCGCCAGCATTTCGGAGGAGGTCTGACTGGTCAGCAGCGCCCATCGGGTGCCAAGGAAGGTCATGGGTCGATAATCGATATAGCGGTCGCCTGAGGCATCGGTGAGTCGCATCACCCCCGTCTCACCCGCAAGCGCCGCACGCACGGCCACATTGTCCTCGCGCGTTTTCAGAATGTCATCTTCCTTGGTCGACAGCAGGTCAGAACGCAACAGCCCATCTGCGCCCACCAGATAGGCAGATTTTCCATCGCTGCCGTCGGTCACGCTTTGCACCGCAGCATTCATCGCCGCGATCGGCAGCTGGATGGCGATCACGCCCAAGCGCCTGCCATCATCGGCGATCACCGGCGCCGCAATGAACGCGGCCGGGGCATCAGCGCTGGGGGCATAGGGGGCGAAATCACGAAAGGCCGCGCCATCCGCGGGCAAGGCCATCGCATCGTGAAACACTTCGGCAAGCCCGGTGTCCTTCCAGTCTCCGGTCACCAGATTCGAGGCAAAATCACGCTCCTTGAAGACCGTGTAGACCACGTTGCCCGCAGGATCGATCAGGAAGATGTCGTAAAAACCCCGCTCGGACAAGCGCTTGGCCAGACCCGGATGCAGATCGGCATGCAGGGCGTCATAAACGCTGCCATCGCCCGCGGAAACCAGGCGGTTCTTTTCGCCCACCGGATTCGGGTTCTTGTCGATATAGGTGTTCTGAAGGGTCGCACGGGCCTCCGGCACGGCCTGATAGGCCTCTGTCATCGCGACCAGAGCGCGCTGAATCGACCGATCCCGCGACATCGAGATCAGATCCGCCTTCGTTCCATCCAGCAGCATCGTCAGCGCCTGCTCTGGCCCGCGGGCCAGAGTATCGAGAATGTCCTTCGCACTGTCGATCAGCGTCTGGCGTGTGGTGACGTAAGCTGGCACGGCCAGAAACATCCCCGCAGCCAGCGCAACGATCATCATTACGAGTGGCAGACGCCGGGACAGGTCCAGCGCATTCATCCTTGCAAACATGCGACGGCTTTCGGAACAGAACGACAGAACGCCATCTTACGCGCGCAAAATTAAGAGAACCCCAAGATATGCAGGCCCTTCGTGAAGATGTCCTGCTAACCCTGCATCCGTCTTCGCGGCGATCTTGACTTTCATCAAGGGGGCGCGGGCGCTTTGCCTCAAGGATCGGGGCACTGTCGCGAAAGGATCTGTCATGACTGCCCTCACCCGTCTCTTCTCTGAAGGGTTTCGTATCTTTTTCCTGCTTGCCGGGCTTTGGGGCACGCTTGCGATGCTGATCTGGGGGCTCTGGCTTACCGTGCATGCCCTCGGCGGCATGATGGACCTGCCCGCCGATCTGCCGCCGCAATGGTGGCACGGGCATGAGATGATCTTCGGCTTCGGCTCTGCCGCCGCGGCGGGGTTTCTGCTGACCGCCGTGCCAAACTGGACTGGCGCCACCTCGGCCGGGCCGCGGTTCCTGATCGCGGCGGCGGCGCTTTGGCTTGCCGGACGGATCGGGCTGTGGCTTTGGGGGATCGTGCCCGGACCGCTGGCCGCGGTTCTGGCGCTTGCCTTCCTGCCGCTGCTTGCGGCGCGGATCTGGGCCATGCTGCGGCAGTCGCCAAAACCGGCCAATTTCATCGTGCTGGCGCTCGTCGGGCTGATCTGGCTGGCCGAGGCGCGGGTGATGCTGGATGCGCTTGGCTGGCCGCTTGGCGATGCGATCGCGGGGCTGCACGGGGCGCTGGCGGCGCTGATCGCGCTGATCGTCATCGTCGGCGGGCGCATCACCCCGGCCTTCACCCGCAATGCGCTGGCGCGCAAGGCCATGCTGGCGGGGTCGGCCCCCGATCTGGGCAAGGCCGGAGCCCCCGGCCTGCCGGTCAGCTTCCCGCAGGCCGATCGCGTGGCGATCGGGGCTGCCATCACCGCCGCCGTGGCGATCACGCTCGGCCTGCCGGACACACTGATCGGCGCGGCGGAACTGATCCTCGGCGCCGCGCAACTGCTGCGCATCGCGCGCTGGCGCGGCTGGTCAGTGCGGTCGGAGCCGATCCTCGTCGTGCTGCACGGGGCGATGGCTCTGGTCGGTGTTGGCGCCCTGCTGCAAGGCCTCGCCGCCTTCGGCATCGGCTCGGAGATCGGCGCGATGCATGTCTCGGCCGTGGGCGGGATCGGCACGATGGTGATGGGGGTGATGAGTCGGGCCAGCCTTGGGCACACCGGACGGCCGCTCGTCGCGCCCTTCCCTGTCGCGCTGGCCTATGTGTTGATCCCGGTGGCGGCGCTGCTGCGCTGGATCGCGGCAACCGGGCCGCTGGCGCTTTACTACCCGGGCACAATCCTGGCCGCGACGCTCTGGGCCTTTGCCTTCGTATTGTTCCTGCTCGCCTTGGCCCCGGCGTTGATCGGACCACGCGCAAGACCCTGAGCGGCTATTGCAGCATCACATCGATGTGGGCGAGGTGGTACCGCCTCCCCGGCTCGAACGGGGGACCTCTGGATCCACAATCCAGCGCTCTAACCAACTGAGCTAAGGCGGCACTGAGGGGGCATTTAGCGGGCGGGGCCGGGGAATGCAAGAGGGGAAAATCGGGTCCGGCACAGCCGATGCTTGCCCCATCGCCGCAGTTTGGCTAGGCACGGGCAAAATGGAGGCTCCGATGGGCATCAACGACGAAAACGACATGGCCGGCGATCTGCAGATCGGCCCCACCGATCAGGGCATGGTCCGAATCTTCGTGTCGGGAGAGGGCTTCGAACTGCCCTTCGATTTCGACCCCGAAGAAGCCGAGGAAATCGCCCGCGAACTGATGGACGCCGCCGAGGTCGCCCGCGCCATCGCCAACGGCGGCGCGAAGGGCGGCAAGCCGAAGGGCAAGCGCTAGGCCAGAAAGGCAGCGCCCGGATCGCCCCGCCCCGCCAGCCGCAAGGCCGCGGTGCGGGCGATTCCCTGCGTGACAAGCTTGCGCCGCGCGGGGGCAAGCTTGGCCTCGGGACCAGTGCGCAGGATCTCGGCGCCGAAGCGGTCGGCCAGGATCAAGCCGGTCTCCTCGGGCAAGATCTCGACCGGAAAATCGGTGTCCACAGCCCAGAAGAAGCGGTCGCCATAGTCTAGATAGCCCTGCCATTTCCGGTCCGAGGTGAAATCGGCGCGCGAAGACTTGCATTCGACAATCCAGATTTCCCCCTTGCGACCCAGCGCCATCACGTCTACCCGCAGACCCGGACGGGGCACGACCTCGGTCAGACAGGCAAAGCCGTGATCCATCAGGCACCGGCTCACACCGCGCGCCAGAAGTTGACCGGGGGAAAGATCATTCGCCATGCGCGAAATATGAACGAAGCATGAACATCCGTCGAGAGGGTTGACGCGAAAGTCCTCGATTGCAAACATGCTTTCTAAAACCATAAAAGGTCGCACCATGGAAGACTACCAACGCCGACTCGCCGCCGCCCGGGCTGAACTGGAAGCTCTCGGATTGCGGGGATTGCCGCATCCGATCCAGGACAGGGTGATGCGGCTCTTCGGTGGCGAGGCGCGGCCTTGGCCCTATCTGCCGCTTGGCGTGCGGATGAGCGCTTATGCGATTCCCTATGCTTTCATCTGGACCACGGCGAATTTCTTCCTGCGCTGGAAGGATCGACCGGTGGCGCCGGGCGAGGCCGTCGTCTCGACGGTGATGACGGTGGCACTGTTTTCGATGCTGATGCTCGGCTACGAGCTGCGGCGTTGGCAGTCGGTAAAGCTGAGCCGCTGGGAAGATCTCTGACCGCCCTTGCCGCGGCGCTCCCCTGCCCCTATCTTGCGCCTTGGCGGTTACTGCTCTTCGCGTGAACGGGGCCTTTTTCCAGTGGCCGATAACCATTCCTGAGGGAGCTGGCTCTGCTTTGGCCCTGGCCTCTGTATCTGGCACCCACCTGACTTGTCAGGCTCTCGGGAAATTTCGCCCCCACGGTCGCTGCGGTTTCCGCCACCTCACGACAGACAGAGATGAAAAACCCCCGCCTTTCGGCGAGGGGCTTTCGTCTTCCGGAGGCCTTCGAGAAAACTTAGCGCAGGGTGCGGCCGAGCTGGCGGCGGGCACGGCTTTCACTGCGCACAGGCACCGGGATGGCGATCAGCTCGGCCGCCATGTGATGGCTCGGGATCGCATCGCGCTTGCCGCCACCGGGGGGCGTCTGATCTTCGGCCATGTTCATCACGGCGATGGCGAATTGCACGCCCGCGAAGACCACGGTGTTGAAGACGAACAGCAGGGTCACGGCGATATAGCCGATGTCGGAGCCAAGGATCAGATGCCGCAGATGCGCGACATCAAAGCCCAGCAGCAGGCCGACGAACAGGGCCGAGAGCCCCGCCCCGAAGATCACGTTGCGAATGTAGAGACGCACGAGTTCCGGCATGACGATTCCTCCGTCTTTGGAATCACTCTAGCGCAGTCTGCGTGAATTCAAACCGCAAACTTGCCGTTTTGCCGCAGTTCCGTCACAAAATATTGGCGAAACCGCCTCGGAGCCGCGACACGACTCGCTCAGAATGCCTCGGGGCGCACTTCGCGGGCCATGTGATCGAGCACCGCATTGACGAATTTCGTCTCTTTTCCTTCGGGAAAGAAGGCGCGGGCGACCTCGACGAATTCGTTGATCACGACCTTGATCGGCGTCGCCGGATTGACCATTTCCGCCCCCGCGGCGCGGAAAAGCGCGCGCAGGACCGGGTCGATGCGCTCGATCGGCCAGGTGGCGACCAGTGCGCGGTCGGTGGTCTGGTCGATCTTCGCCTGCCACATCACCGCATCATCGAGCAGACGGCGGAACAGGTCGTAATCGCCCTCGGCCAGTTCTTCGCCCTCGTCGGTGGTCATGCCAAAGCGGAAGCTTTCGAATTCGCGGGCGACGCGATCCACCCCCTGCCCCGCCGCTTCCATCTGGAAGAGCGCCTGCACGGCATAAAGCCGGGCGGCCGAGCGCATCCGGCGTTTTTCTTCCGGCGTCGGCTTGCGGGGCGTCTCGGGGGTGGTGTCGGTCATGATTGTGCGATCCTCAGGTGGCCCGGTCAGACGGTCTCGCCCTTGGGGCGAAAGCCGATTCCCTGCGTCCGGGTGGCCCATTTGCGCGAGAGCGCGATCAGATGCAAGGCCGCAGCCGCCGCACCGCCGCCCTTGTCCTGATCTTCGGGCTTCGCGCGGGCCTCGGCCTGAGCGCGATTTTCCACCGTCAGGATGCCGTTGCCGATGCAAAGCCCCTGCAGGCCCAGCATCATCAGACCGCGCGAACTGTCATTGCAGACGGTGTCGTAATGCGTGGTTTCGCCACGGATCACGCAGCCCAGCGCGACATAGCCATCGTAATCCGAGAGCCGCTCGGCCATGCCGATGGCCGTCGGCACCTCGAGCGCGCCGGGCACTTCGGCGATCTCGACCTCGGCCCCGGCCTTGGCGGCCACGGCCTTCGCCCCGGCGATCATCCAATCGGCGATGTCGCGATAATAGGGCGCGACAACGATCAGAAGCTTCACCGGCTTGTCGAAGACGGGCAGCGGCAGCGTATAATGGTTTTCGTTCGCCGCCATCTCAATACCCCCGGGTTTCGTCGATCGAAAGCCCGTAGCCCTCGATGCCGATCACCTTGGGCTTCGGCGAATTCGTCAAGAGTTTCAGATGGCTGATGCCCAGCGCCAGAAGGATCTGCGCGCCGAGCCCGTATTGGCGCAGCGTCTGCGGCGAGGCCTCGCCCGGCATCGGCATCTTGGCCGAGGTCTCGCGCAAGAGCACGACGACGCCGCGGCCCTCGGCGGCAATCGCCTCCATCGCGCGGCCCAGATCGTTCAGCTTGCCCGGACGCAGCCCCAGCACATCCGACAGCGGATCGAGCGCATGCATCCGCACCAGCACCGGCTCGGGGCCGGAAATATCGCCCTTGGTCAGCACGATATGCTCGGCGCCTTCGGTCTGGTCGGCGAAGATCCGCATCGACCAGTCGCCGCCGAATTCCGACTGCACGGCGCGTTGCGCGGTTTCGCGCACCAGATGGTCATAGCGGCGGCGATAGGCGATCAGGTCGGAAATCGTGCCGATCTTGAGCCCATGCTTTTGCGCAAAAGCGATCAGATCGGGCAGACGCGCCATCGTGCCGTCTTCGTTCATCACTTCGCAGATCACGCCCGAGGGGTTCAGCCCGGCCAGACGCGAAATATCGACCGCGGCTTCGGTATGCCCGGCGCGGACCAGCACGCCGCCATCGCGGGCGCGCAGCGGGAACAGGTGGCCCGGCGTCGCGATGTCCTGACGGCCCTTGGTCGGGTCGATCGCCACGGCCACGGTGCGGGCGCGGTCATGCGCCGAAATCCCGGTCGAAATCCCCTCGCGCGCCTCGATCGAGACGGTGAAGGCGGTCTCGTGACGGCTGGAGTTCGAAGACGCCATCAGCGGCAGCCCCAGCGCCTCGATCCGGTCGGCGGTCAGCGCAAGGCAAACCAAGCCCCGGCCATGCATCGCCATGAAGTTGATCGCATTCGGCGTCGCCATCTGCGCCGGAATGATCAGATCGCCCTCGTTCTCGCGATCCTCGTGATCGACGAGGATGAACATCTTGCCGTTGCGAGCATCCTCGATGATCTCCTCGATCGAGGACATCGCATCGCGGTAGCTTTGCTCCACAGGGCCCGGGGTTTCGTGATTGCCAGCTTTGTCCACCGGGTTCGTCATGCCTTCCACTCCGTCAGCCGGGCCACGTAACGGGCCAGCGTGTCTATTTCCAGATTGACCTTGTCGCCCACCTTGGCCGCGCCGAACGTGGTCACGGCCTTGGTGTGCGGGATGATATTGATGCCAAAGCTGCAGCCGTCCACCTCGTTCACGGTCAGCGAAGCCCCGTCGAGCGCGACCGAGCCCTTGGGGGCGATGTATTTCGCCAGCGCCTCGGGGGCGCGGAAGCTGAAGCGGGTGCTTTCGCCCTCGTCGCGCAGCGCCACGATTTCCGCGACGCCATCGACATGGCCCGACACGATATGGCCACCGAGCTCGTCGCCCACCTTCAGCGCGCGTTCGAGGTTGATGCGCTTGCCGACCGTCCAGCCGCCGAGGTTGGTTTTCGAAACGGTCTCGGCCGAGATCTGCACGTCATACCAATCGGCGCCGGTGGCGATGACGGTCAGGCACACGCCTGCATGCGCGATCGAGGCGCCGATTTCGACTGTGGTCATGTCATAGCCGCAACGGATCCGCGCGCGCAGATCGCCAGTGTTTTCAAGAGCGACGATCTCGCCCAGATCGGTGACGATTCCGGTGAACATGTCTTTCCCTACCGTGGTTTCTTCCTGCCTAGCTTGCACAGGCCCCGCACGCAAGGCTTGCCCCCGACGCTTGGGCGCACAGCCGCGGCGCAAAAATGCGTCCCGCCGTCGCGGTGCCCCGGTTTTGCCGCCAAAAGGTAAAGCTCGCGTGCAATTTGTCGTGACAGCTTGCAAGCAAGGGGCCAAAAGGGGGCGTTTTCACCGTGAGACCGATGACCAGCCTTGCCCCGCGCACCTTCCTTCTGCTGCAAGGCCCGCACGGGCCGTTCTTTCGCCAGTTGGGGGCGATGCTACGCGCGGCCGGGGCCTCGGTCTGGCGTGTCGGTTTCAACCGCGGCGACGAGGCGTTCTGGGATGATCCGGCAAGCCTCCTGCGCTTTGCCGAGCCGCCCGAGGCTTGGCCCGCTCGCATCGCAACGCTGATCCGCGAGAAATCCATCACCGATCTGGTGCTTTACGGCGATACCCGCCCGGTGCATGCGCAGGCGATCGCCGCCGCCAAGGCCGCGGGCGTCACCGTGCATGTCTTCGAGGAAGGCTATCTGCGCCCCTATTGGGTCACCTATGAACGCGGCGGCGCCAATGGCCATTCGCGGCTGATGACGCTGTCCGTGCCCGAGATGCGCCGCGCGCTGGCGCAAAGTCAGATCGACTTTCCCGAGGCCCCACCGCGGTGGGGCGACATGCGCCAGCATGTGTTCTATGGCGCGCTCTATCATTTCCTCGTCATGGTCCAGAACGGTCGGTATCGCAATTTCACGCCGCACCGGGGGATATCCGTCTTCGACGAGTTCCGGCTGTACCTGCGCCGTCTGGTGCTGATGCCGGTGCAGGCGCTGGAGCGGATGCTGGCCACGATGCGGGTGCGTCTTTCGGGTCATCCGATCCATCTGGTGCTGTTGCAACTCGAACATGACGCCTCGTTCCGGATGCATTCGCCTTTCGCCAGTCAGACCGAGTTCATCGATCTGGTGATGGCCGGGTTCGCGGCGGGGGCCCCCCGCCATCATCACCTCGTCTTCAAGGCGCATCCGCTCGAAGACGGCCGTGCGCCGATCCCGCAAACAATCAAGGCCGCCACCGCCCGGCATGGGCTCGCGGGCCGGGTGCATTTCATCCGCGGCGGCAAGCTGGCGGAATTGCTCGCACAGGCGCGCTCGGCGGTGACGGTCAATTCGACCGCCGCGCAACAGGTGCTCTGGCGCGGGTTGCCGCTCAAGGCCTTTGGCCGGGCGGTGTTCGACAAGCCGGAATTCGTCTCGACCCAGCCCCTGCCCGAGTTCTTCGCCGCCCCGCAAAGACCAGATACGCGGGGCTATCGCGACTATCGCCACTACTTGTTGGAGACGTCGCAGATTCCGGGCGGGTTCTACTCGGCCCGGGGGCGGCGGATCCTGCTGCGGCAGGTGGTCGACATGATGCTCTCGCCCGAAGATCCCTATGAGGCGCTGAGCGCGGGCAAAGCGGCGCCGCGGCAACAGTTGCGCGTTGTGAATTGATCGCGCTGGAAATTTTTCCCTCTCGCCGCTAGGATGGCCGGAAACAAAACGGCAATCCCCAAGAGGAGCCCGAGCAGTGAGCGTGACCCTTCCCCGCAGGACCCTTTTGCTGGGTCTTTCGGCGGTGCTTCTTGGCACTGCCTCCTGTGGCCTGCCCCGGCCCGGCCCCAACAAACGCGAAATCTTTGCCGGATCGGTGATGCGGCAAGGCGATGCCTTTGTCGTCACCGTCGATGACCATGTGGCGCGGGCAACCGCGGTGCAACCGGCGCTCGGCTTTTCGTCGAGCTTCCAGAATGCGGGCGTCGTCGGCTCGGACACGATCAACCCCGGGGATACGCTGCAGTTGACGATCTGGGAAAACGTCGACGACGGCCTTCTGGCGCAAAAGGGCACGACCGCAACGCAGCTGACCGAAGTGCAAGTCGATGGCGCGGGCTACATTTTCGTGCCCTATGCGGGCAAGATCAAAGCGGCGGGCAATTCCCCCGACGCTTTGCGCAAGATCATCACCGAAAAGCTCGACGCCCAGACCCCCGATCCGCAGGTGCTGATTGCCCGCGCGGCGGGCGATGGCGCCACCGTCTCCGTCATGGGCTCGGTCGGCGGTCAGGGCGTCTATGCGATCGAACGGCCGACCCGCAAGCTTTCGGCGATGATCGCCCGCGCCGGTGGTGTGACGATCAAGCCCGAGATCACCAAGATCACCGTCAAGCGCGGTGGCAAACAGGGCACGGTCTGGCTGACCGACCTCTACAAGAACCCGAAGATGGACATCGCGCTGCGTGCGGGCGACGTGATCCTCGTCGAGGAAGACACCCGCGCCTTCACCTCGCTCGGCGCGACCGGGGCGCAGGCCCGCGTGCCCTTCGAGACGCAGACCCTGTCCGCGCTGGAAGCGATCGCGACCGTCGGAGGCCTTGCCTCGAACACGGCCGACCCGAAGGGCGTCTTCGTCTTCCGCAACGAGCCGGCGGAAATCGCCAATGTGGTGCTGGGCCGGACTGATCTCGTCGGCGATCAGCGCATGGTTTATGTGCTCAACCTGACCGAGCCGAACGGCATGTTCCTCGCCCGGGACTTCGTGATCCGCGACGGCGATACGGTCTATGTCACCGAAGCGCCGTATGTGCAGTGGCAAAAGTCGCTTTCTGCGCTGACCGGCTCGGCCACGGCCGCGAACTCGATCGACAGTCTCGCAACCGGCAATTGATGGCCGGGACCGCGCCAGATCGGGTCGCCGGAGAGGAACACTCCCGGCGGCTCTTTCCCTATGCGGCCGGGTTTCTGTGGCAACCGCAGCTGCGCGCGATGCTGCGCGCGGCGGGCTACAGCCTGCACCTGGGCTTGCCAGAGCCACAAGATCGCGTCGTCGTCTGGGGCCGCTCGCCCTATTCCACCCGCGGCGAAGCGGTGGCTGCCCGGCGGAATGTCGGTCTCGTCCGGCTCGAAGATGCCTTCCTGCGCTCGGTCCATCCGGGGCGGGCGCGCGGCGCGGGCGGGCCGCTTGGCCTTTTCATTGACCCTTTCGGCGTGCATTTTGATGCTGCACAGCCTTCGTTGCTGGAGCGCCTGCTGGCGCACGAGCCGCTGGACGATACCGCGCTTCTCGATCGCGCCCGCGACGGCATCGCCCGGCTGAAGGCGCTCAACCTTTCGAAATACAATGACTTCGACGACAGGCGGACGCCGCCCGCGCCGGGCTATGTGCTGGTGATCGACCAGACGAAGGGTGATGCCTCGATCCTGCATGGCCGGGCGAGTGCTGCAACCTTCCGCGAGATGCTCGCCGTGGCGCAGATCGAAAATCCGGGCGCGCGGATCGTGATCAAGACCCATCCCGAGACCCGGGCTGGCCTGCGCCCGGGCCACTACGGGGCAGAGCATGAAAACGCCCGCACGGTTCTGCTGACCGATCCGGTCTCGCCCTGGGCTCTGCTCGAGGGCGCCATCGCCGTCTATACCGTCTCCTCGCTTCTGGGCTACGAGGCGATCCTGGCCGGGCACAAGCCGCGCGTCTTCGGCCAGCCCTTCTACGCGGGCTGGGGCCTGACGCAGGATGAAAACCCGGTCGCGCGGCGACGGCGGCGGCTCACGCGGGCGCAGATCTTTGCCGTCAGCCATATTCTGGCGCCAACATGGTTCGATCCCTGTCGCGGCCGTCTGTGCCGTTTCGAGGAGGCGGTCGATCAGCTTGAAGCCGAGGTTCGCGCCTTTCGCGCCGACCGTGCGGGCCATGTCGCCACCGGCATGCGGTTGTGGAAACGCCGCCCGCTGCAACAGTTCTTCGGCCGTGAAAAGCCGCTGCGTTTCGTCGATCCGCCGGAGCGGGCCGCAGAGGTGGCGCAGGCCTCGGGGCGCAGCCTGCTGATCTGGGCGGGCAAGGAACCGCCCGGTTTTGGCCCTCCCGCGCTGCGGGTCGAGGATGGCTTTCTGCGCTCGAAGGGTCTTGGCGCCGATCTGGTGCCGCCGCTGTCGCTGGTCACCGATGCGCAGGGGATCTATTTCGATCCGACCCGCCCGTCGGATCTTGAAGACCTGATTTCCCGCCCGCCGCCGCCCGGCGGCATCGCCCGGGCCGCGCGTCTGATCGCCGCGCTTCGCAAGAGCGGAGTATCAAAATACAACCTTGACGGAAATATCCCCGATCTGCCCGCGGGGCACCGCATCCTCGTTCCGGGGCAGGTCGAAGATGACGCCTCGATCCGCCTCGGCGCGAGGGAAATCTGCACGAATCTGGCCTTGCTGATGCGGGTTCGGGCAGAAAACCCCAAGGCGATTGTCCTTTTCAAACCGCACCCGGATGTCGAGGCGGGTCTGCGCCCGGGCACCATTCCCGAGGCCGAGGCCTTGCGTTTCGCAAACCAGATCTTGCACAAATCGAACCCGATGGCGCTGATCGCGGCGGTGGACGAGGTCTGGACGATGACCTCACTTCTGGGCTTCGAGGCGCTGCTTCGGGGCAAGAACGTCACCGTCACCGGGGCGCCCTTTTACGCCGGTTGGGGGCTGACCCGCGATCTTGGCGCGGTGCCCGACCGTCGCAAGGCCCGGCCGAGCTTGGAACAGCTCGTCCATGCCGCGTTGATCGCCTATCCGCGTTATGTCGATCCGGTGACCCGCCGCCCCTGCCCGCCCGAAGTGGTGCTGGACCGGCTGGCGCACGGCCCCCTGCCCCGCCCCAGTCCACTGAACCGAAGCTTGGCAAAGCTGCAGGGACTGTTTGCCGGGGTCGCTTATCTCTGGCGTTAGGCGCGCAGCCAGCGCGCCAGCACGTCTTCGCCCATCGTCTGCACGGACGAAAGCCGATAGCGCGGAGCGTCCGTCAGGCGGGTCAGGGCCAGATCACCGATCCCGGGCTTGGCATCGCCGCCCAGCACAACACCCGCGGTGAAGCCGATCAACTCGTCGACCAACCCGGCCGCCATCAGGCTTGCCGCAAATTGCCCGCCGCCTTCGCAAAAGACCCGCGTCAGACCGCGCGCGGCCAAGGCGGCCATCAGCGCCGCCGGGTCCAGACCCTCGCCCCCCGCAGGCACGTCGATCAACTCGGCCCCGACCCCGGTCCAGAAATCACGCGCCGCTTCGGGCGCCTCGGCCCCGTGGACCAGCCACAAAGGCGCCTGCCCGACCGAGCCCGCCAGACGCCCGCGCGGCAGATCCAGCCGCCGCGACGCCACCACCCGCACCGGCGCGCGCAAGGGCGTGAAACTGCGCACGGTCAGCAGCGGATCATCCGCCCGCGCCGTGCCGCCGCCGACCAGAACCGCATCGAACCGCGCCCGCAGCGCCTGCACATGGGCGCGCGCTTGCAGCCCGGTAATCCACTGGCTTTCGCCATTAGACAGCGCAATCCGACCGTCGAAACTCGCGCCCAGCTTCAGCGCCAGCCACGGACGGCCCTTTTCGATCCGGCTCAGAAATCCCGCCTGCGCCGCCCGCGCCTCGGCCTCAAGCACCCCGGTTTCAACCGAAATCCCCGCCGCGCGCAGCATCGCATGGCCCCGACCCGAGACCCGCGGATCGGGATCTTCCATCGCCGAAACGACCCGCACCACCCCGGCGGCGATCAGCGCCTCGGCACAGGGCGGGGTCTTGCCATGATGGGCGCAGGGTTCGAGCGTGACATAGGCCGTGGCCCCGCGCGCGGCGGCCCCGGCCTGATCCAGCGCCCGGCGCTCGGCATGCGGACGACCGCCGGGTTGGGTCCAGCCCCGCCCGACGATGCGATCTTCGGTCACGATGACGCAGCCGACGGCGGGATTGGGCCAGACATTGCCCAATCCGCGACCGGCCAGCCCCAGCGCCAGCCGCATGAAGCGGCTGTCGGCCTCGGTCACTCGGCATCCCCCGACTGCGGGCGCAGCTCCGACACGAACTTGTCGAAATCGTCCGCCGCCTGGAAGTTCTTGTAAACGCTGGCAAAGCGCACGTAGGCCACGGTGTCGATCCGCGCCAGCGTCTCCATCACGATCTCGCCGATCGCGCGCGAGGGAATGTCGGTCTCGCCAAGCGATTCCAGCCGCCGCACGATCCCCGAGATCATCTGATCGATCCGCTCCGGCTCGATCGGGCGTTTCTGCATCGCGATCCGGATCGAGCGTTCCAGCTTGTCACGGTCGAAATCCTCGCGCCGCCCCGAGGTCTTGATCACCACCAGATCGCGCAGTTGCACGCGCTCATAGGTGGTGAAGCGACCGCCACAGGCCGGGCAGAACCGACGCCGCCGGATCGCCACATGATCCTCGGCCGGTCGGCTGTCCTTCACTTGAGTATCGACATTACCGCAAAACGGGCAGCGCATGGCGTCCCCCCTCTAATGTTCCTGCCTCAGATTGGGGTCTGTCGCCCCGGTTATACACAGGACTATAGGGGGAGGGCGAGGGATCGGGTAGCGCAAATCGGCACCTACCAGATACGGGGCGGCAACTGTGGCGGCGCGGACTCAGGCGCCCGCGCCAGGTCACCTGGCTCAGGCTTTCGGCGCGGCCGGAGCAGGGGCGGTCGTCAAGGCGGCGGGCTGCGCGGCCGAGCGGTCCTTGGCATAGATCGCAAGGCACTCGGGCATGATGCCCATCACCTGCACTTCTTTCGCATAGGCGGCATCGACCGCCTCGGCCGACATCGGCTTCGACTTTTGCCCGAGCGGCGCCAGCGAGCCATCACCCTTGCCGGTCACCAGCGCGAACTGGCCCCCAGGCTCGGCGGTGACATAGGCAAAGCAGGTCCCGATCTGCGACATCCGGGGGGCCTTCGGATCGGCGGGCATGCCCTCGACACAGGCAGCAAGCACAAGCGGGGCAAGAAGCAGCAAAGATGCGGTGCGGGCGGAAGCAATGGGCATGGGAACCTCGTGAAAATCTCGCCTCACGGTAGCAGCCTGCACGAAAGGGGCAAGGGCAAAGCAGTGCGGTTGCCCCTGCCCGCGCGATGCGGCATCTTCCGAAGATCCGCGCCCCTTTCCGCAAGGCATCATGCACACCCCAGAGCCCACCGACAGCGACCGACGCGCCGCGCGCGAGACCGGACGGCTTCTGGTGCAGATCCGCTGGCTGGCGATCGCCGGTCAGATCGCGGCGACGTTCTTTGCTGCGCAGGTGCTGGGGCTGGCGCTGCCGCTCGAGCGGATGGCGGTGGTGATCGCGGGGCTTGTCGGCTTCAACGGGATCATCGCGCTCGCGATGCGCCGCGGCGCAAGGCTGCCCGATGCGATGCTGGCGCTGCAACTGGGCGTCGACACGCTGACGCTGGCGGCGCTGATTGCGCTTGCCGGGGCGACCGCCAGCCCCCTTTGCCATGCTGCTCCTCGTGCCGCTTCTGCTGGCGCTGTCGCTCTGTTCCCCGCGGGGCGGCGCTGCCGATCTATCTCTTGGCGAACCTCTGCATCGGGGCGCTGGTCGCCTTCGGCCCGGTGCCCGGCACGGCGCTGGTGCCGGCCTTCGGGCTCAGCTCGACGCTGATGGCCTGGTTCGTGCTGCGCCTGCGCCTGACCGTTGCCGCCCGCGACCGCGCCATCGACGAGCTGCGCCGCTCCAAGACCGAGGCGGATCAGCTGGCCGGGCTGGGCCTTCTGGCCTCGGGGATGGCGCATGAACTGGGCACACCGCTGACGACGCTCGCCGTCACGCTCGACGACTGGGCCGAGATCGGCCTGCCCGAGGGGACTGCGCGGCAAAAGGATCTGGAGACGATGGTCGCGCAGCTCAAGCGCTGCCGCGCCATCGTCACCCGCACCCTTCAGGCAGCCGGGCGCGAGCGGCTCGAGGCCGCCGCCGCCGTCCCCGCCGAGGCCGAGATCCGCCGTATCCTTGCACTCTGGTCGGGGGCGCGCGGCCGCACGCGCGTGCCGGTGACGGCCGACACCAGCCTGCGCGGGGCGCAGATGCTCTCGGCGCCGATCCTCGAAGCCGCGCTGATCAACCTGTTCGACAATGCCGAAAGCGCCGCCCCCGGCACGGTCGCCGCCAGCCTGAGCCGCGCGGGCGACCGGCTGATCCTGCGCCTCACCGACCGCGGCCCGGGCTTTCCCGAAACCGTCCTGTCGCAGCCCGGCACCCCCTTCGTCTCGGGCACGGGCGCGCCGGGGCGGGGGCTGGGCCTTTTTCTCGCCCGCAATGCGATCGACCGCCTTGGCGGCCGGATGACCCTGCGCAATTCCGCCACCGGGGCCGAGGTCGAGATCGCCTTTCCGCTGCTCGACCGTCCCCAGACCGAAGAGGCCACCGATGCCCGCGCCTGACCGCTGCCTGCTGATCGTCGAGGACGACCCGCATCTGGCCGAAACACTCGCCAGCGCCTTCACGCGGCGCGGCTATGCCGTTCACACCGCGCTTCGCGAAGACAGCGCGATCGCGCTCGCCGCGCGGATCCGGCCCACCCATGCGCTGGTCGATCTGAAGCTGGCCGAGGGCTCGGGCCTTGGCGTCGTCAAGGCGCTTGCGGCTGTCGAGGCCCCGCCCGCCATCGTCGTGCTGACCGGCTTTGCCGCGGTTGCGACGGCGGTCGAGGCGATCAAGCTCGGCGCCACCCAATATCTGGCGAAGCCCGCCACTGCGCGCGAAATCGAAGCCGCCTTCGCGCACAAGGTCGGCATGGCGATGCCGGAAATCGAGGCCCCGCAGGTCGGCGTGAAGGCGCAGGAATGGGAGCTGATCCAGCGCACCCTGGCGGAGACCGGCTTCAACATCTCGGAAACCGCGCGGCGTCTGGGGATGCACCGCCGGACACTCGCGCGCAAACTCGCCGCCCGCAAGGCTGCGGGCGAAGACATCGGCAGCATCGTCGATTTCGAAGACTGATCTGCCTGACGCCCTGCTTTTTCTTGGCACAAATACGCTGGGGGTCCGGGGGCGAAGCCCCCGGCGGGTCGCCGCGGCAAGGCCGCGGCGAAACAAAAAGACCGACCGGGAAGATCCCGGTCGGCCAGTGCACCCCGAAACGCGAAGGGACGCGGGATCGGGAACCCCCTGCTCAGAGCTCGCCGCGATGGCGGCGATCCTCCTGCATCTCGAACCACATCGCGTTCAGCACCCCGAACATTACCGCCACCGGCAGGCCCAGAAGCCAAGCGAAATACCACATGTTGCGTCTCCCTCAGTAGGCGTTCGGATTGCGGGCGATGTCATCGGGGCGCACCTTGCCCCAGAGCACCTTGTAGACCCACGACGTGTAGGCCAGGATGATCGGCAGGAAGATCACCGTCGAGACCAGCATGATGAAGAGCGTCAGGTGCGACGACGAACTGTCCCAGACCGTCAGCGAAGCCGAGGGGTTCAGCGACGAGGGCAGGATGAACGGGAACATGCTCAGCCCCACGGTCGAGATCACGCCGAAGATGCCGATCATCGAGGCCGTCACCGCCCAGCCACTCCAGAACCGCATCAGCACGACCGCGCTGCCAAGGCCCAGCACGGCAAGCGCCGGGGCAACGGCGATCCACGGCCGGGTCTGATAGGCGTCGATCCACGAGCCGCCGCGCACCACCTCGGACAGAAGCGGGTTCGACGGGCCGACGTGATCAGGCTCAGTCACGAACTGATAGGCCGGGATGCCGTAGGCCAGCCAGACGCCCGCAAGGGCAAAGGTGACGATCGTCAGCACGCCAGCCCAGCTGCCGATCCGCCGCGCCCGCGCCTGCACCGCACCCTCGGTCTTCAGCACCAGCCACGCCGCGCCATGCGCGATGTGCATCGAGAGCGACACGACCCCCACGAACAGCGCGAACGGGTTCAGCAGCCCCAGCAGCTTCGTCAGCGGATTGCCCGGATAGATCGGCAAGAGCGTGTCATCCAGCGTGAAGGGCACGCCTTGCAGCACGTTGCCCACCGCCACGCCAAAGATCAGCGCGGGCACCGCACCGCCCACCACCAGCGCCCAATCCCAACGCGTGCGCCAGACGTGGCTTTCGCGCTTGTTGCGATACTTGAACCCCACGGGGCGCAGGATCAGCGCCGCCAGAACAAGGAACATCGCCAGATAGAAGCCCGAGAAGCTGACCGCATAAAGCGGTGGCCAGGCGGCAAAGATCGCCCCGCCGCCCAGGATCAACCAGACCTGGTTGCCCTCCCAGACCGGGCCGATGGTGTTGATCACAACCCGCCGCTCGGCATCGGTCTGCGCGACAAAGGGGTTCAGCGCCGCCACCCCCATGTCGAACCCGTCCGTCGCCGCAAGCCCGATCAGAAGGACACCCAGCAGCACCCACCAGATCACGCGCAGGATTTCATAGCTCAGAAGGTCATGCAGGATCATGGTCTTACTCCGCAGGTTGGGCAACGGGACGGTGTTTGACGGCCCAGGCATCGACGACTTCGATGTCATGCGTCGGCCCCTTGCGGATCGCCGCCAGCATCAGTCGGATCTCGATCACCAGAAGCACGGTGTAAAGCGTCACGAAGCCCGCCAGCGTCAGCACCACATCCCAGATCGAGAGGTTCGAAACCGACAGCGCAGTCGGCAGCAAGCCATCCACCGTCCAGGGCTGACGGCCGAATTCGGCCACGAACCAGCCGGTTTCGGCGGCAATCCACGGCACCGGGATCGCAAAGACCGCCACCCGCAAGGCCCAGGTCGGGAAGCGGCCGCCGCGGAAGTTCGAGGTGAAGAACATGTAGCCGATCAGGGCCAGCATGAAGAACCCGGCCCCCACCATGATCCGGAAGCTCCAGAACAGCGGCGCCACCTGCGGCACCGTCTTCCAGGCGGCCTCTGTGATCTGCGCATCGGTCGCCAGTTTCGGGTCCTCGACCACGGTCGTCAGCAGCATCGCATAGCCCAGATCGGCCGAATGCGCCTCGAAACTCGCCTTGACCTCGGGGGCGACGGCGCCTTTCGCGGCGCGGATCTGCAGCAGCGCGTCATAGGCGATCACGCCCGAGCGGATCCGCCCCTCGGCCTGGGCCACCAGATCCTTGATCCCGGGCATTTCGGTATTGAGCGAGCGTGTCCCGATCAGCCCCATCACATAGGGCACCTTGATCGCATATTTCGTTTCGCGCGCTTCCTGATCGGGGATGCCGAACAGGTTGAACGAGGCCGGGGCCTCTTCCGTCTCCCACATCCCCTCGATCGCGGCGAGCTTCATGCGCTGGTTATGCGTGGCTTCATAGCCCGACTCGTCGCCCAGCAGCAGCACCGACAGGCACGAGGCCAGACCAAAGGCCGAAGCGACGGCAATCGAGCGCCGCGCCAATTCGATGTGGCGGCCGCGCAGCAGATACCAGGACGAGACGCCGATCACGAACATCGTCGCTGTGACATAGCCCGCCGAGACGGTATGGACGAATTTCGCCTGCGCCACCGGGTTGAAGAGCACGGCGAAGAAATCGACCAGCTCCATCCGCATCGTCATCGGGTTGAACTCGGCGCCCACCGGGTTCTGCATCCAGCCGTTCGCGATCAGGATCCAGAGCGCCGAGAAGTTGGTGCCGATGGCGACGCACCAGGCGACGATCATATGCGCCCGCGCCGTCATCTTTTCCCAGCCAAAGAACCAGATGCCCACGAAGGACGCCTCCATGAAGAAGGCCATCAGCCCTTCGATCGCCAAGGGGGCGCCGAAGATGTCGCCGACGTAATGGCTGTAATAGGCCCAGTTCATCCCGAACTGGAATTCCATCGTCAGCCCGGTCGAGACACCAAGGACGAAGTTGATCCCGAAGAGCGTGCCCCAGAACTTGGTCATTTGCCGCCAGATCGGGCGGCCGGTCATCACATAGACCGTCTCCATCGTGGCGACGAGGATCGACAGACCCAATGTCAGCGGCACGAACAGGAAGTGATACATCGCCGTCGACGCAAACTGCAGGCGTGACAGCTCGACTAATCCGAACTCCATCGTTCTCTCCAAGGTGGTTCGCCCGCAGCGTCCCTTGCGGGTATGTGGCTCAGCTATGGCCAAACCCGGTGCGGACCACCCCTGCGCAGCCTGTCGCAGATGGACAAATTGTCACAGCGGCATTCCGGCAAGGTGGCGAACCGGGGTCTCGGTCGGCGCCACCTTGGCACCTCCACACTTTCAATTCAATGAATATGTTTACCGGAAATACAGGAATTGCATCTCAGCGCCGGGTGATCCGCATCACCAGCTCTTCGCGCAAAAGGCCTTCGTCCTCGCCGCTGTCGCGGGCGAGACGCTTGAGGCCGAAATGCACCCGGGCGATGTCCTGATAATAGCTGGTGAAGGCATAGTTCACCGCCGCGCCCGCCACCGCGCCCAGAACCGGCACCGTCTGCGTGGCGAGTTTCTGGCCCAGAACCGCGGCGAGCCGCGGCGCCACCTTGGCGATCAGGCTTGAAAGCCCCGGCCCGGTGATCGTCAGCCGCGCCGCCAGAAAGCCCATGTCGGCGCCGTCATCGCTTGCCAGGGGCCCCGCGGCGGCGAAGACGCGCAGGCATTCCAGCCGCACCTCCTCGCTGTCGGGATCGAAGCCGTGCTCGGCTGCGATGCCCTGAATGGCGCGCAACAGCATCGTCACGGTGAAGGGCAGTTCCGCCAGCGCACCGGGCAGACCGCCCGCGCCGCCTGCGACCCCCATCGCCGTCGCGAGCGCCGTGTTCACCCAGTCGGGTCGGTCCGAGACCACCTCGCGCGAGCGGGTGGCGACGGTGAAGGCGGTTTCGAGCGCGCGCTCGGTCGCGCCTTCCAGCCGGTCGCGGATCGGCGCGGAGAGCTTGCCCACAAGCGTCTCGGCCCCCGCGCCGACAAAGGAAATCACCTGCATCATCGGCCCCGAGGCCGCGCGATGGCGCCGCGCCAGCGCGTCAAGCTCGGTCGTCAGGCGAGTGTCGGTCACCGGATAGAGGATTTCGGGCTGCATGGGGCCTCCTTGTCGGCTGACATATGGGAAGACCCGGGGCGGCGCGAAAGATCAGGGCAGGAACTTTTCCACCGGCCCGCGCACGCCGTCCCAGGCGCCCGGCACCAGTTCGAGCGCCAGAACCCGGTCGGGGTTGGTGGGCGGCGGCATCTCCACCCCCTCGATCTTCTCGAAGCCGAAGCGGTTGTAATAGGGGGCGTCGCCCACCAGCAGCACCCGTTCCCAGCCCAGACGCCGCGCCTCTGCCAGACTTTCGTGCATCAGAAGACCGCCGAGCCCCTCGCCCTGCCGGGTCGGGTGGACGGCGACGGGACCCAGCAGCAGCACGCGCTGGCCGCCGACCTTGACCGGCCAATAGCGGATCACCGCGGCCAGAACGCCATCTTCGCGCAGAACAAGGCAAAGCGGCGCCACCTTCTCGACGCCATCGCGCAGGCGGTAAGACGAAAGCGCGGTTCGGCCCGGGGCAAAGCACAGGTCATACAATGCCTCGACTTCCCACCAGTCGGCTTCGGTCTCTTCTTCGAGCTGATACATGCCCCGACCCTTTGCGATTCGCCCTCGAAACGCGCCTAACACGCGGTTATGTCAGGTTCAAATCAAAGGAGCCGCGCATGTTCTACCGCCCCGACAAGGGTCACGGCCTGCCCCACGACCCGTTCCACGCCATCGTCGCGCCGCGCCCCATCGGCTGGATCTCGACGCGCGGGCAGATGGGCGACAATCTGGCCCCCTATTCCTTCTTCACCGCCGTGTCGGCTAACCCGGCGCAGGTGATCTTTTCCTCGACGTCGACGAAGCCCGACCGCGGCGACACCAAGGATACGGTGACGCAAATCCGCGAAAGCGGGGTGTTTTGCGTCAACCTTGTCACCTCGGCGCTGGGCCAGCAGATGAACGCCACCTCGGCGATGCTGGCGGCGGGCGAAGATGAATTTCTGGCGGCGGGGCTGGAGAAGGCGGCTTGTGAGGTGATCGATTGCGCGCGCGTGGCGGCGGCGCCTGCGGCGCTCGAATGCCGTCTGGTGCAGATCGTGCCGCTTCTGGGCAAGAGCAACTTCATGGTGCTTGGCGCGGTGGTGGGGGTGCATATCCGCCCAGATTGTGTGATCGACGGCCGCTACAGCCCGCCCGATCGGCTGAGCCGTCTGGGCTATATGGATTACGCGACGGTGACCGAAACGTTTGAAATGGCGCGGCCTTGAAACCACGCCCCCTCGCGGGCTCTGCCCCGCACCCAGGGGGATTTCAGGCAAAATAAAGGGTCAGCGTCTCAAACCTCTTGCCCCGGCAGCCAGCGTGTAGACGCCAGAACCGACGACAAGCGCCGCGCCGATGAGCGTGGCGGCATCGAGGCTTTCGCGGAAGACGAGGATGCCAAGCACCAGCGCAAACAGAAGCCGGGTGTAACGGAACGGGGTGACGACGGCGACCTCGCCGGTGCGCATCGCCTTCGTCAGCGCCCAATAGGCGGTGACGCCAAAGAGGATCGCGCCAAGAACCGGCAGCAGGCTGAGCGGCGTGGGGGCGATGGCGCCGCCGGTGACGCTCAGGATGATCCCGCCCGCGGGGATGAGCGCGGCAAAGCCGTAGAGGCCAAGCTGGAAATTCGTCAGCACCTTCGGCGCTGCCCGGGTGGCAAGGTCGCGCCCGGCAAAGCCCAGCAGGCCCAGCACCGTCCAGAGCGCCGCCGGGACAAAGCCGTCCAACCCCGGGCGCAAGATCACCAGCACGCCCAGAAAGCCGATGCCCACCGCCGCCCAGCGCGCCGCCCCCACCCGTTCACGAAAGATCAGCGCCGCCCCCGCGACGACGACGAGCGGCGTCGCCTGCAAGATCGCCGAGGCGTTCGAGAGCGGCGTCAGCGCGATGCCGAGCGTATAGGCCAGCCGCCCGGTGATCTCGAACCCGGCCTTGATCGCCATCAACCGGCTTGCCACGGCCGGATGCCAGAGGCTTTGCCCCGAGGCGAGCGCCAGCGCGGCAAAGCAGATCATGCCGCCCGCGCCAAAGAGCATCAGCACCTCGCCCACCGGCAGCACTTTCGCCGCCTGTTTCACGAACATGTCCTCAAGCGCGAAAAGCGCCATGGCAAGCGTCATCAGCCCCGCGCCGCGGATATTCTCGGCGCCCAGTTCGCGGTGGTGGTCCATGTCTTCTCCCTGCCCTGAAGTGTAAATATGACGCGGAGCGGCGGAGTTCTATGGCCTTTTCCGATCCGCCCCGCCCGCCTAAGCTGCGCGCGGCCGCGAAGGGCCAGGGCGAGGACTTTGGAATGATTGCAGACCGGATGATCGGGGTGATGGGGGGCTCGGGTGTCTATGACATCGACGGGCTCGAAGATGCGACATGGCAGCCGGTGGAGACCCCCTTTGGCGCGCCCTCGGACGAGATCCTGATCGGGCGGCTGCATGGGGTGCGGATGGCATTTCTGCCGCGGCACGGGCGGGGGCACCGCTTCACCCCCTCGACGGTGAATTACCGCGCCAATATCGCGGCGATGAAGATGATGGGCGTGACCGATCTGGTCGCGGTTTCCGCCGTCGGCTCGCTGAAGGAAGAATATGCGCCCGGCGATTTCGTCATCGTCGATCAATATATCGACCGCACCTTCGCGCGGGTGAAGACCTTCTTCGAGACCGGGCTGGTGGGTCACGTCTCGGTCGCGCATCCGGTCTGCGCGCGGCTCTCGGCCCATTGCGCCGAGGCGGCACGGGCGACCGGCGTCAAGGTCCACGAGGGCGGCACCTATGTCGCGATGGAGGGGCCGCAATTCTCGACGCTCGCGGAAAGCCGCCTGTACCGCAGCTGGGGCGCCGATGTGATCGGCATGACCGGGATGCCCGAGGCGAAACTCGCGCGCGAGGCCGAGCTTTGCTATGCCTGCGTCGCGATGGTCACCGATTACGACTGCTGGCACCCGGACCATGATGCGGTCGACGTGGCGCAGGTGGTGGCGACGGCGATTGCCAATGCCGGCAAGGCGCGGTCGCTTGTGGCCGCCCTGCCCGCGCTTCTGAAAGGCCCGGCCGAGGCTTGCGAAAAAGGCTGCACCCATGTTCTTGACGGCGCGATCATGACCGCCCCCGCCAAGCGCGACCCCGAAGTGATGACGCGCCTGATGCCCGTGATGGGCCGCGTCCTGAAAGGCTGAAAGATGAAGACCGTCAAGGATTACATCCGCACCATCGCCGATTTCCCGCACGAGGGGATCATGTTCCGCGATGTCACCACGCTTTTTGCGGATCCGCGCGGCTTCCGCATGGCGATCGACCAGCTTCTGCACCCCTGGGCGGGCGAGCAGATCGACAAGGTCGTGGGTCTTGAAGCGCGCGGCTTCATTCTGGGCGGGGCGATCGCGCACCAGCTCTCGAAGGGCTTCGTACCGATCCGCAAGAAGGGCAAGCTGCCGGGGCAGACGATCAGCCAGTCCTACAAGCTCGAATATGGCGAAGCGATCATGGAACTGCATGACGACGCCATCCAGCCTGGCGAGAAGGTGCTGATCGTCGATGACCTCTTGGCGACGGGCGGCACCTGCGAGGCGGCGATCAAGCTTGTCGAACGTCTGGGCGGCGAGATTGTCGGCTGCTCCTTCATCGTCGATCTGCCGGAACTCGGCGGGCGCAAGCTTCTGCGCGATCTCGGCATGCAGGTGCATGTGCTGTGCGAATTCGACGGCGCCTGAACCGCCCGTCTCATCCGAGCTCAAAGGCGCCCAATGGGCGCCTTTTCCTTTAGCGATCACAATTAGGTCAACAAGACTGTCATGCGCGGCCTGCAATCGGGCTATGCGCCCGCAGCATCTACCGTGCAACTGCAGAAACGGGCATATTGGTAACAACAGTTGACCGCATCAAGGAGCCCTTCCCATGGCCCACACCGCCCTCGCCCCCGTTGCCCTTCCCGTCCTGCCGCGCGCCCTGCAAGCGGTGGCGCAATTCTGGACCCGCGAAGACGGTTTCCGTCATGCCGCCTATATCTCGGGCGGGCTCTTCGTCGCCGTCGCGGCGATCAAGCTTTTGACCGCATAAGAAAAAATCGGGTTCGTTAACGGGCTTAACCTTTTGACAACCCGAATCGCGCTACTGAGAGCGGGCCTGATGGTTCGGCTGCTTGCAAACACGTGAACCAAAAGTGCAGCGCCCTGCCGCCCCCGGCAGGGCGCGTTCCTTTTCGGGGTCCGCTCAGCTTGCGGCAGGCAGGATCACCCCGGGATTAAGGATGCCGCGCGGATCGAGCGCGGATTTGATCGCCCGCATCATCGCCATCTTCGCCGGGGCCGCGGTGCGCGCCAGCTCGCCCACCTTCAGCCGCCCGATTCCATGTTCGGCCGAGATCGAGCCGTCGAAGCTGTCGACCACCAGCCGATGCACCGCCGCCATCACCGCACTGCGGCTGGCCTCGTAATCGTCGCGTCGCCGCCCCTCGGCGGGGAAGACGTTGAAATGCAGGTTGCCGTCGCCGACATGGCCAAAGCAGTTGATGCGGAAATCGCCCATCTCGGCCAGCCGCTCGGTCGCGGCGGTGATGAAGGCGGGGATGTCGGCCACCGGCACGGCAATGTCATGGCTCGAAATCGCACCGATGCGACGGTTGGCGAGCGGGATCGATTCGCGCATCGCCCAAAGCGCGGCCGCCTGCGCCCCCGATTGCGCCACAACCGCATCGCTCACCAGATCGCCCGCGGCCTCGTAAAGCTCGGCAAAGGCCGCTTCGCTGTCCATCCCGGCGGGCAGGCCGAGTTCGATCAGCACCGACCACTCGGGATCGGCCGCAAAGGGCAGCGCCACCTCCGGCCCGACCGCGCGCAGAAACGCCAGCCCCTGCCCCGAGATCAGCTCGAAGGCCGAGACGCAGCCCGCAAACCGCGCCTGCGCCAACCCCAGAAGCTGTACCGCCGCCGCGGGGGACGGCACGGCCATCAGCGCCACCCCCTCGACCGCGGGGGGCTCGTGCAGCCGCAAGCTTGCGGCGGTGATGAGGCCAAGCGTCCCCTCGGCGCCAATGATCAGATCGCGCAGGTCATAGCCGGTGTTGTCCTTGGCCAGCCGCTTCAGCCCCTGCCAGATCGTGCCATCGGCCAGAACCACCTCCAGCCCCAGACAAAGCGCCCGCGCCGAGCCATAGCGCAGCACGTTCACGCCGCCCGCATTCGTGGCGAGACACCCGCCGATCTGCGCCGAGCCCTGCGAGGCCAGCGTCAGCGGAAAGCGCTTGCCCGCCGCCGCGGCCGCGTCATGCACCGCCTGCAACGTCGCCCCCGCCTCGATCACCAACGCCTGGGGGTTGACCTGTCGCACCGCCGTCATCCGCTCGAGGCTCACCAGCACCGGCACCGGCCCCTCGGACGCCACCTGCCCGCCGACCAGCCCGGTGCCGCCGCCAAAGGGCACGACGCCCACCCGCTCGGCATGGCAAAAGGCCAGAAGCGCGGAAACCTGCGCCGTTGTTTCCGGCCGCGCCAGCACGCCCGCCTGACCCCGCCAGCGTCCGCGCGGCTCTTCCAGATAGCGCGGCTCGGCCGCGCCCAGCCACAGCCCCGGCACCGCCACGGCCAATCGTTTCACAAAAGCAGCATCCGCCGGGTTCAGCACGGCTTTCCCCTTTATCTTGCCTCAAATATCCCGCGGGGGGTCGCCGGTCGGGCGCCACCGGTTCAAGCCCGGCCGGCGACGGGGCTGCCCCCCCGGCTTCCTCAGCCGATATCGGTGCGCCCGCGCCGATCCGGGCGCAGGTTGGCGTAAAGCACATGGTTGCGCCAGCGCCCGTTGATCTGCAGATAGCTCTGCGCCACGCCCTCGTATTTGAAGCCGGATTTCTCCAGCACCCCGCGCGAGGCGGCGTTTTCGGGCAGGCAGGCGGCCTCGATCCGGCTCAGATCCATCGGCCCGAAAGCATGGGTCACCACCGCCGCGATCGCCTCGCGCATGAAGCCCTGCCGGGCGTAGCGGGCGCCGACCCAATAGCCCAGGGTCCCCGCCTGCGCCGGACCGCGGCGGATGTTGTCAAGCGTGATCGCCCCCAGCACCCGGCCCGAAATCCGCTCGATCAGGAAGAACGGCAGCGCCGTGCCCGCCGCCTCGGCCCGGGCCGCCCAATAGACCCGGTTGGCAAAGGCCTTGCGGCTCAGATGCTCGGCCGACCAGGCGGGCTCCCAAGGGATCAGGAACGCACGGCTTTCCTCGCGCAGCGTGGCCCAGTCGCGGTAGTCGGAATGCAGGGGCAGACGGAGCAGCATCCGCTCGGTCTCGACCTGAGGTTTCCGACGCCGCAGGAACATCAGGCCGCGAGCCTCCGCCGCAGCCCCGCCAGATCCGGCGCGGCTTCGGCCAGCCCGTAAAGCGCAAGTGCCGTGCGATCCTGCGCGATCATCCGGCCCGCATAGGACCGCACCGCCTCGACCGTCACGCCATCGATCAGCGTCGAAACCTCATCCAGCCCCGGCACCCGGCCCCAGATCGCCAGATTGCGCGCCATCCGCTCGGCGCGGCTCGACGGGCTTTCCAGCCCCATCAGCATCCCCGCCTTCATCTGCGCCCGTGCCCGGGCCACTTCGGCCTCGGTCATGTCGTCGGCAGCGCGTTTGAGCTCGTCGATGGTCAGACCGCAGAGATCGGCCACTTCCTCGCCCGAGGTCCCGGCATAGATCGTGATCATGCCGGTATCGTCATAAGCGCCCGCCTGCGCGAAGATCGAATAGCACAGGCCGCGTTCTTCGCGGATCTTCTGGAACAGGCGCGAAGACATGCCCCCACCCAGCGCCGTCGCATAGACCTGCGCGGTGTACAGATCCGCATCACGATAGGCCGGACCCTCGAAGGCCAGCGCGAAATGCACCTGCTCAAGATCCTTCAACTCGCGCCGTTCATTGCCCGACCAGCGCGCCAGCTGCACCGCGGGCGCCCCCACCGGACGCAGATGGCCAAAGAGCTGCTCGGCCTGCTTCACGATCGCCGCGTGATCCACGGCGCCTGCGGCCGAAAGGATCATCTGATCCGGTCCGTAATGTTCGGACACGAAGCGCTCGAAATCCTCGCGGCCGAAGCGCTCGATATTCCCGGACGGACCAAGGATCGTCCGCCCCATCGCCTGATCGGGATAGGCGGCCTCCTGCAGCCAGTCGAAGATGATGTCGTCGGGCGTATCGAGCGCCTGCCCGATTTCCTGCAAGATCACATGACGCTCGACCTCGATCTCGCGCGGATCGAAGATCGAATTCAGCACGATGTCGGAAATCACGTCGAGCGCCAGGCCGACATCGGCTTTCAGAACCCGAGCGTAATAGGCCGTCGCCTCGCGCGAGGTATAGGCGTTGATATAGCCGCCCACATCCTCGATCGCCTCGGCGATCTGGAGCGCGGTGCGGGTCTTCGTGCCCTTGAACGCCATATGCTCAAGGAAATGCGCGATGCCGTTCTGTTCCAGCCGTTCATGGCGGCCACCCGCCAGAACCCAGACGCCCACCGAGGCCGAGGCAAGGCCCGGCATGCGCTCGGTCACGATGCGCAGGCCGTTCGGGAGCGTGGTCAGTTCGATCATGCGCGGGGCTCCCCGAGATTCTTGGCCTTGCGGATCAAGGCTTCCAGCGCCGCAAGATCGTTCGGCACACGGGTGACGCGCTCGGAGCGCTCGAAGAGATCGGCCATGCGCGGCGGCAGGCCGGGGCGCAGCCCGGTCGCGGCCTCGACCGCATCGGGGAATTTCGCCGGATGCGCCGTGGCGAGCGTCACCATCGGGGTTTCCGGGCGCGCATGGGCATGGCCCACCCGCACGCCGACCGCCGAATGCGGGCACAGAAGCTCGCCGGAACGCCCGCGCTCCTCGGTGATGGTCTGCGCGGTTTCGGCCTCGGAGACCCGGCCCGAGGCATAGGTCTCGCGCAGGGCTTCCAGCGCGCCTTGGCTGACGGTGAAACCGCCCTTGGTCTTCAGCTCGTCCATCAGCTGCGCCACGGCGGCGCCGTCCTTGCCATAGGCCCAGAACAGCGCGCGTTCGAAGTTCGAGGAAATCTGAATGTCCATCGAGGGCGAGATCGAGGGTTTCACCCCGTCCATCCGATATTCCCCCGTCGTCAGGCAGCGGTGCAGAATGTCGTTCTGGTTCGTCGCAATCACCAGCTGGTCGATCGGCAGGCCCATTTGCTTGGCGATGAAGCCCGCGAAAATATCGCCGAAGTTCCCCGTCGGCACGGTGAAGCTGATTTTTCGCGCGGGCGCCCCAAGGCTGACCGCGGCGGTGAAATAGTAAACGACCTGCGCCAGCACCCGCGCCCAGTTGATCGAGTTCACACCGGCCAGCCCCACCTCGTCGCGGAAGGCGAAGTCGTTGAACATGTCCTTGAGCCGGTTCTGGCAGTCGTCAAACGTCCCCGACAGCGCCAGCGCATGCACGTTGCTTTCCGGCGGCGTCGTCATCTGACGGCGCTGCACATCGGACACGCGGCCATGCGGGAACAGAATGAAGACATCGACGTTCTCAAGGCCCTTGAACGCCTCGATCGCGGCCGAACCAGTGTCGCCCGAGGTGGCGCCGACGATGGTGATGCGCTTGCCCGCTTTCGCCAGCGCGATCTGGAACAGCTGCCCGATGATCTGCATGGCGAAATCCTTGAACGCCAGCGTCGGACCGTGGAACAGTTCGAGCAGGAAATGCCCCGGCGCCAGCTGCACCAGCGGCGCGCGGGCGACATGGCCGAAGCCCGCATAGGCTTTCGCAATGGCGCCTTTCAGCTCTTCCTCGGTGAAGGTGTCGCCGACGAAGGGCGCCATCACGCGGTAGGCCACCTCCTCGTAGCTTTGCCCCGCCATCGCGGCGATCTCGGCCTTGCTCAGGGTCGGCACCGTCTCGGGGACATACAGTCCGCCGTCGCGGGCGAGCCCGGTCAGCATGGCCTCGGCAAAGCTCAGGACCGGGGCCTGCCCCCGGGTGGAGATATAACGCATCATTCGCCCTTCGATTTCGGTACCGCCTGATACGCGAGAAAGGAAACCTTGTCAGCCCCATGGATGCAAGGCCGGGGCCGTGCCGCCCTCGCTTTTGCGCGATTACCTTTCCTTTCCCCCGGTGCGACTATATCTGAAACGGATCACCCAGAGGAGCCGCAGATGACCGACGCGAATTTCGCCCCTTTCGAGACTCAGATCGACGAGGGTCAGGCGCTGGCGATCCTGCGCGCGGCGACGGCGGGCGCGGATGATGGCGAGCTGTTCCTCGAACGGATGCGCTCGGAAAGTCTGGTCTTCGACGACGGCCGGGTGAAGACGGCCTCTTATGACGCCTCCGAAGGGTTCGGGCTGCGCGCCGTGCGTGGCGAGGTCACGGGCTACGCCCATGCGACCGAGATTTCGGAAGCCGCGCTGAAGCGGGCGGCAGAAACCGCGCGGCTCGCCGTGGGCGATGGCGGCGGCGTGCTGGCGCCCCCGCCCGCGCGCACCAACCGGCATCTTTACGGCGCCGCCGATCCGATGGCCGATGCGCCCTTTGCCGCAAAGATCGACATCCTGCGCGAGATCGACGCCTGGACCCGCGACCTCGACCCCCGCGTGGTGCAGGTGACGGCGACCGTCGCGGCCAGCCTGCAGGAGGTGTTCATCCTGCGCCCCGAAGGCGGGATCACTTCCGACATCCGGCCGATGGCGCGGGTCAATGTCTCGGTCATCGTCGAGGAAAACGGCCGGCGCGAAAGCGGCACCAATGGCGGCGGCGGGCGCTTTGGTCTGGCGGGGCTGATCGAGCCCGGCCATTGGCAGCCGATCGCGCGCGAGGCGCTGCGGATCGCGCTGGTGAACCTGTCGGCCGAACCGGCCCCCGCGGGGGCGTTCGAGGTGGTGCTTGGCCCAGGCTGGCCCGGCGTGATGCTGCACGAAGCCGTGGGCCACGGGCTTGAAGGCGATTTCAACCGCAAGAAATCCTCGGCCTTTTCGGGCCGCATTGGCCAGCAGGTCGCGGCCAAGGGGGTCACCGTGCTCGATGACGGCACGATTCCCGACCGGCGCGGCTCGATCACCATCGATGACGAAGGCACCCCCTCGAACCGCACCGTGCTGATCGAGGACGGGATTCTGGTCGGCTACATGCAGGACCGGCAGAATGCCCGGCTGATGGGGGTGGCGCCCACGGGCAACGGCCGCCGCGAAGGCCATGCGCATCCGCCGATGCCGCGGATGACGAATACCTACATGCTGGCGGGCACGGCCGACCCGGCCGCCATCGTCGCCGATCTGAAGGACGGGATCTATGCGGTGGGCTTCGGCGGCGGTCAGGTCGACATCACCAACGGCAAGTTCGTCTTCAACTGCACCGAGGCGTACCGGGTGAAGAATGGTGTGATCGGCGCGGCTTTGCGCGGGGCAACGCTGATCGGCGACGGGCCGAGCGCGATGAAGCAGATCCGCGCCATCGGCACTGATCTGGCGCTTGATCCGGGCATCGGGAACTGCGGCAAGGCGGGGCAATGGGTGCCAGTGGGCGTAGGTCAGCCGACGCTGCTGATCGGCGGTCTGACCGTGGGCGGATCGGCCGCCTGATTCGCAACATTTAGCGAAGGTTGCGCATTGGTGCACAATTAGCGGAAATCTTGCCACCAGAGCTGCGCAATTTATAGTATTTCTTATAAAAATTTCTTCAACTTTGAGTAGAATCACACTTTTGGTAACTCTTTGTTAACATTAATGCGGCAATTTGATCTTGCGACGAGGCGGAGGGACGGATGGAAACAGGTTTGTTTTCTTACCCCACCCCCTTCACCCCACCCACCACGGAAGAAGACGAGCTCTCGTCTCTCCGTCTCGCTCGCTCCCGTCGTGTCGGGGCCACGACGTTCCACCGATTGCTGAAAGACCATGGCAGCGCTGCCGCTGCGCTTGCGGCCTTGCCTGCAATTGCCCGATCAGCCGGATCTTCCGATTACCTCCCCTGCCCGATCGCGCAGGCACAGGCGGAACTCGCCGCCGGTCGCCGCGCCGGGGCGCAACTGCTCTTGCCGGGCGGGCCGGGCTATCCCGCCGATCTGCTCGCCTTTGCCGACGCGCCGCCGATTCTGTGGGCGATGGGCAAGGTCGATCTGCTCGCCCGCCCGCGCGTCGCGGTGGTGGGGGCGCGCAATGCCTCGTCGCTGGGGCAACGCATGGCGCAAAAACTGGCCGAAGAGATGGGACGGGCGGGATTCGCCGTCGTCTCGGGTCTGGCCCGCGGCATCGATGCCGCGGCGCATCGGGCGGCGCTTCCCACCGGCACGATCGCGGTGATGGCGGGCGGCATCGACGTGATCTATCCGACCGAAAACACCGAACTGGCCCGGCGCATCGCGGCCGAGGGGCTGCGGCTCGCGGAACTGCCCCCCGGCACCGAGCCGCAGGCGCGACATTTTCCCCAGCGCAACCGCATCATCGCGGCGCTGAGCCGGGCGACGCTGGTGGTCGAGGCCGCGGCGGGCTCGGGCAGTCTGCTGACGGCGCGGATGGCGCTTGATTACGGGCGCGAGGTGATGGCGGTGCCCGGCCACCCGATGGATGCCCGCGCCTCGGGCTGCAACATGCTGATCCGCGACGGCGCGACGCTCATTCGCGGCGCCGAGGATGTGCTGGAAGCGATGGGCATGGCACCGATGCCACGCGCAGAGCGGACAGCGGCCCCAACCCAGACACCCGCGCCACCGCCCAAGCCCGCCCTTGCCGGTCTGCGCGCGAAACTGCTGTCGCTGCTGGGGCCTGCGCCGACGCCCGAGGAAACGGTAATCCGCGATCTCGGCATCGACGCCGCGACGCTGTCGCGTGAACTCGTCGGCCTCGAGATCGAGGGCGAGGTGACCCGCCACCCGGGCGGATTTCTCAGCCGCGGCTGATCACAGGCCGCCACAAGCCTCGGGAATGACGTCGCGAAACTCGGCGCAGATCGGCTCCCAGGAATACCAGACGTCTGTGGCGCCCACGGCATGATGCACCGCCACCCACTGCCGCCCGGATTTCACCCAGAGCGCCTCGACGTGATCGCCGCCCTCGGCCAGCTCCGGGTCGAATTCCTCGCGTGCGACCATCGGCGTGTGCCGCATGTCGATCTTCCCGCCGCCCGGGCGCTGCGGCACCAGCATGGCGAAGGCGTGATCGCCCTTCACCCGCATCTCCTGCACCACGAATTCGACCGGCGCGCCCAGCTCCCACTCCACCATCGGGCGCAGCGCATCGAGCAGATCAGCCCGCAGTTGCGAGCCCCGCGCGGGCTCCTGCCAGTCACCCGCCCCGGCGGTGCCAGCCGCCAGAACCAATCCCAAAACCGCAATTGCCCGCATCTTTCCCTCTTTCGACCCGCGCAGGTTGCGACGGAAGCCGGATTGACATTTGCCCCAAACGCCCCGCATGGTCCGCCGCTGAACCGGTTTGCGAGAGTGATCGAGAGGAAGTCATGGCCGTCGTCGTTGTCGAATCCCCTGCCAAGGCCAAGACGATCAACAAGTATCTCGGCTCCGACTATACCGTTTTGGCCTCTTTCGGTCACGTCCGCGATCTGCCGCCGAAGGATGGTTCGGTCGATCCCGACGCCGATTTCGAGATGAAATGGGAAGTGGCCGCGGACAGCAAGAAGCATATCCGCGCCATCACCGAGGCCTTGGCCAATGATGACGAACTGATCCTTGCAACCGACCCTGATCGCGAGGGCGAGGCGATTTCGTGGCACCTGCAGCAGGCGCTCGCGCCGAAGCTGAAGAAGAAGAAGGTCAGCCGCGTCACCTTCAACGCGATCACCAAATCCGCGATCACCGAGGCAATGAAAGCCCCGCGCGAGGTCGACCAAGCCTTGGTCGATGCCTACCTGGCCCGTCGCGCGCTCGATTACCTCGTGGGGTTCAACCTGTCCCCCGTTCTGTGGCGCAAGCTGCCGGGCGCGAAATCGGCCGGTCGGGTGCAGTCGGTCTGCCTGCGCCTCATCGTCGAGCGCGAGATGGAGATCGAGGCCTTCCGCGCCCGCGAATACTGGACGGTGACGGCGGAGCTGACCACCCCGCGCGGCCAGACCTTCACCGCGCGGCTGACGGTGCTGGGCGGCAAGAAGCTCGACAAGTTCGATCTGACCACCGCGACCGATGCCGAACTGGCGGTGCAAGCTGTCACCAGCCGCGATCTCACCGTGAAATCGGTCGAGGCGAAGCCAGCCTCGCGCAACCCCTATCCGCCCTTCATGACCTCGACCTTGCAGCAGGAAGCCAGCCGCAAGTTCGGCATGGGGGCGAAGGCCTGCATGTCGGCGGCGCAGCGGCTTTATGAAGCCGGTCACATCACCTACATGCGGACCGACGGCATCGACATGGCGCCCGAGGCGGTGATGGCCGCGCGCGACGAGATCAAGCGCCGGTTTGGCGACAATTACGTTCCCTCCTCGCCGCGGATGTACAAGAACAAGGCGAAGAACGCGCAGGAAGCGCATGAATGCATTCGCCCCACCGACATGGCGGCCTCGCCCGAGAAGCTGAAGCTCGCCGATGACCAGTGGAAGCTTTACGACCTGATCTGGAAGCGCACGCTCGCCAGCCAGATGTCGGCCGCGGTGATGGAGCGCACGACGGTCGATGTCGGCTCGAAGGACAACGAGGTCGAGCTGCGCGCCACCGGGCAGGTGGTGACCTTTGACGGCTTCCTGAAGATCTACGATCAGGGCCGCGACGATGACGAGGGCGACGATGGCGCCCGTCTGCCGCAGATCATGCAGGGCGAGCCCGCGAAAAAGGGCGCGATCACCCCCGAGCAGCATTTCACCCAGCCGCCGCCGCGCTACACCGAGGCGACCCTGGTGAAGCGGATGGAGGAACTCGGCATCGGGCGGCCGTCCACCTATGCCTCGATCCTGACGACGATCGTCGACCGCGGCTATGTGCGGAAAGACAAGAACCGGCTGATCCCCGAGGACACCGGGCGGCTCGTCACCGCGTTCCTGTCGAACTACTTCCGCCGCTATGTGGAATATGATTTCACTGCCGATCTGGAAACGGAACTCGACGACATTTCCGCGGGCGACCGTCCCTACAAGGACGTTCTGGCCCGGTTCTGGCGCGATTTCTCGGCCGCTTTGGGGGAAACCTCGGATCTGCGCATCGGCGAAGTGCTCGACAAGATCGACGAGGTTCTGGGCCCGCATCTTTACCCGGCCCGTGCCGATGGCTCGGACCCGCGCTCCTGCCCGGTCTGCTCGGCCGGTCGGCTGCATCTGAAGACCGCGCGCTCGGGCGGGGCTTTCATCGGCTGCGGCAATTACCCGGAATGCCGCTACACCCGGCCGCTTTCCGCCCCCGCCGATGGCGAGGTGGGCGTGCTCGACGGCAAGGTGCTGGGCGAGGACGAAGGCCAGCAGATCACGCTGCGCGTCGGTCGCTTCGGCCCCTACATCCAGAAGGGCGAGGCGAGCGAGGAGGTTCCGAAACCGCCGCGCGCCAGCCTGCCCAAGGGCTGGTCGCCCGAAAGCATCGATCTGGAGCGCGCGCTGCAGCTGCTGAACCTGCCGCGGCCAGTGGGCAACCACCCCGAGGATGGCGCGCTGGTCGAGGCAGGCATCGGCCGCTTTGGCCCCTATGTGAAGCACAACAGCACCTATGCGAACCTGCCCGATGTCGAGGAGGTCTTCACCATCGGCATGAACCGCGCGGTCGAGGTGCTGGCGCAGAAACTGGCCCGCGGCGGCGCCCGTGGCTCGGCCGCTGCGGCGCAACCGCTGAAAGAGCTGGGCGAACACCCGGACGGCGGCGTGGTGCAGGTGATGCCCGGCCGCTACGGCCCCTATGTGAAATGGGGCAAGGTCAATGCGACGCTGCTCAAGGGCACCGAACCCGAGGCGATGACACTGGAAGAGGCGCTGCCGCTGCTGGAGGCCAAGGCCTCGAAGGGCGGCAAGAAGGCGGCGCCGAAAAAGGCCGCCAAGCCCGCCGCCGAGAAGAAAGCCCCGGCGAAGAAGGCAACCGCGAAAACCACGGCCGCAAAGAAGCCCGCCGCCAAGAAAGCCGCCCCGAAAAAGGCCGCGGCCGCCGAGGATGTGGTCGAGGACTGACCCCTCGCCGCAACGCGGCAATTGACTTGGCCCCTCGGCCTTGCGAAGCTTTGCGCAAGGTAACGGGAGGGTTTCATGAACAAGATCTACGGCTCGGCGAAGGAGGCCCTTGACGGGCTTCTCTCCGACGGGATGATGCTGGCGGCGGGGGGCTTTGGCCTCTGCGGCATCCCCGAAATGCTGATCGATGCGCTCGTTGAAAGCGGCGTCAAGGACATCACCATCGCCTCGAACAACTGCGGCGTCGACGGCTTTGGCCTGGGCAAGCTGCTCGATACCAAGCAGATCAAGAAGATGATCTCGTCCTATGTGGGCGAGAACGCCGAATTCATGCGCCAGTATCTGTCGGGCGAGCTGGAACTCGAATTCAACCCGCAAGGCACCTTGGCCGAACGGATGCGCGCGGGCGGCTGCGGCATTCCCGGGTTCTACACCAAGACCGGCGTCGGCACCGTCGTCGCCGAGGGCAAGGAGCACAAGGAATTCGACGGCGAGACCTACATCCTTGAACGCGCCATCGTCGCCGATGTGTCGCTCGTCAAGGCATGGAAGGCCGATCCCTCGGGCAATGCGGTGTTCCGGAAAACCGCGCGCAACTTCAACCCGCCGGCCGCGATGTGTGGCAAGATCTGCGTGATGGAGGTCGAGGAAATCGTGCCGCTGGGCAGCCTTGACCCTGACACGATCCACCTGCCCGGGATCTATGTGCACCGGCTCATTCAGGGCCAACACGAGAAGCGCATCGAGCAACGCACCACCAGAAAGCGGGAGGCCTGAGCCATGTGGGATCGCAACCAGATGGCGGCACGGGCCGCCAAGGAACTGAAAGACGGGACTTATGTGAACCTCGGCATCGGGATCCCGACGCTGGTGCCGAACTTCATCCCCGCGGGCGTCTCGGTGACGCTGCAATCGGAAAACGGCATGCTCGGCATGGGGCCCTTCCCTTACGAGGGCGAGGAAGACCCCGATCTGATCAACGCGGGGAAGCAGACGATCACCGAACTGCCGCAGACCGCCTATTTCGACTCTGCCACCAGCTTCGGGATGATCCGCGGCGGCAAGATCGCCATGGCGATTTTGGGCGCGATGGAAGTGTCGGAAACGGGCGATCTGGCGAACTGGATGATTCCGGGCAAGCTCGTCAAGGGCATGGGCGGCGCGATGGACCTTGTGGCCGGGGTGAAGCGCGTCGTCGTCGTCATGGATCACACCAACAAGGCGGGCGAGTCGAAGGTGCTGCATGCCTGCACGCTGCCGCTCACCGGCAAGGCGGTGGTGGACCGGATCATCTCGAACCTCGGGGTTCTGGATGTGGTGCCGGGGGGCCTCAAGATCGTCGAACTGGCCGATGGCGTGACCGAGGCGGAGCTGCGTGCGGCCACCGAGGCAACGATCGTCGATTGAAACGTCAGGCCCCGCCTTCGGGCGGGGCTTTGCGCCTGCGGCGCGAAGGGCGTATTTGCACCAAGAAAAAAACAGCGGGTCTTTTTCTTGGTCGAAATACGCCGGGGTGAGCGGCAAAGCCGCGAGGGGCAGCGCCCCTTAACCTTTCCCTAATATTGTCCCTTGTTTCGCGACAACGTCATCTTGCTGCCCCAATTAACCATTAGGCCGCGGGGAATGATGAGCCAGACACCCGACCTTTCTGCCCCCCTTGAAACGCGCTCCTGGCGCGAGCGGATCATGGTGCCCGCCCTGATCGGCCTTGCGCTGCTCGGGCTTTGGGGCGTGGGATCGGCCACCGGCTGGGCCGAGATCGGCGCACAGCTGGCGCGGTTGCAGCCTTGGCAGGTGGCGGCGCTTCTGGCGCTGTCGGCCGGGAACTACCTGCTGCGCAGCCTGCGCTGGCACGGGCTGGCGCGGCGGCTCGGCCTGCCGACCGGGCTGGCGCAGAACCTGCGGCATTATCTGGGCGGCTTTGCCATGTCGGTGACACCCGGGCGTCTGGGCGAGCTGGTGCGGATGCGCTGGCTGAAGCGCGAGACCGGCTGGGCGATCGAGCGCACGGCGCCGCTGGCCCTGATGGACCGGGCGGGTGATCTGGCGGTGATGGCGCTCTTGCTGGCGCTGGGTCTGACGCTGGCTTCGGGCGGAATCGCGGGGGCGGTGCCGGTGGTCGTGCTTGCCTTGGCCGCCGCCATCGTCGCGACGCGGCCGCGGTTGCTGTCGGCACTTGTCACCCTGCTTTACCGCGCTCTTGGCCGGTTTCCGCGCCTCTTTGCCCGCGCCCGCGCCGCCGCGCGGCTGCTTTCGCGCTTCAGCCACGGCCCGACGCTCGCGCTGGTGCTGGCGCTCGGGTTCATCGGCTGGCTGGCCGAGGGTTATGCCTTCCACCTGCTTTTAGGCTTCATGGGCGCCGATATTGGCCTGTGGAAGGCCCTCTCGATCTTTGTCTTTTCGACGCTCGCGGGCGGGCTGACCGGCGCGCCCGGCGGGCTTGGCGGCGCCGAGGCGGCGATGGTCGCGCTGCTGTCGCTGGATGGCGTGCCGCTGGAAATCTCGGTTCCGGCGACGGCGGTGATCCGGCTCACCACGCTCTGGTTTGCCATCGCCATCGGTCTGGCGGTCTTTCCGATGGCCGAGCGCGCCTCGGTCCGGGCCGGGGCATAGGGGGCGATCATGTCCTTCAAACACACCGATTATGCGGGCTGGGGACGGGCGCTGCGGGCCTCGGGCGCGGTGGCCCGGCCCGATCGCAGCAGCGCGCTTGCCTCCCTTGATCCCGCCCCTGCCTTCGGCATGCGGAGATCCTATGGCGATGCGGCGCTGAACCACGGTGGCCGCGCCATCGACATGAGCGGGCTTGACCGCTTCCTTGCCTTCGACGCCGAGACCGGCATTCTCGAGCTTGAAGCCGGGGTCCGCATCGGCGAGGTGGCCGAGGCCTTCGCGCCGCGCGGCTTCCTGCCTGCGGTGATGCCGGGCACCGGCTTTGCCACGGTGGGCGGCTGCATCGCGCAGGATGTGCACGGCAAGAACCACCATCACGCGGGCAGTTTCGGCGCGCATGTGGCCGAGATCACGCTCTGGCAGGACGGCACCCTTGTCACCGTGCTGCCGGGCACGCCCCTGTTCCGCGCCACCGTCGGCGGGCTGGGACAGACCGGCGCCATCGTCAGCGCGAAGCTGCGGCTGGCGCCCTGCAAGGGCACGGTGATGCTGGTGACCGAGCGGCGCGCCCGCGACTGGGACCATCACCTGAGCCTTCTCGACAGCTCGACCGCGACCTATACGGTGGGCTGGATCGATGCGACCGCCACCGGGGCCAGCCTTGGCCGCGGCATCGTCGAAGAGGGCGAGGTCGCCCGCGGTCTGGTGAAGAAACGGGCCAAACCGGCGAAAGTGCCGCTGGATGCGCCGCATTTCGCGCTCTCGGCGCCGATCGTGCGGGCCTTCAACGCGGCCTATTACGCCCGTGTGCCCGCGGCCGGGCGCACGGTGGTGCGGCCGATGGCGGATTTCTTCTTTCCGCTCGACAAGATCCTCGACTGGAACCGGCTTTACGGCAAGCGCGGCTTTCATCAGTTCCAATGCGTCGTGCCGCTGGGGGCAGCGGGCGCGCTGCGGGCGATGCTCGACCGCATTGCAACCTCGGGGCTGGCCTCGCCCCTTGCCGTGCTCAAGCGGATGGGGCCGGGGAGGGCCGGGTATCTCTCCTTCCCGATGGAGGGCTACACCCTTGCCGTCGATTTTCCGAACCGGGCCGCGGCGCGTGATCTGATCCGCGCTTTGGAAGCAGACACCGCCGAAGCGGGCGGGCGGCTTTATTTCGCCAAGGATGCGCTGGCCGAGGGCGCGCGTATCCGCGCCATGTATCCCGAATTGCCAGCCTGGCAGCAGGAGGTGGCGAAAGCCGATCCCGCCCGGGCCTATGAGACCGACCTTGTGCGCCGGCTGAACCTGAGGAATGCCTGAGATGCAGAACTGGATCATGCAACATTGGGTTGTTTTGGGCGCCGGATCCGACATGGCCCGCTCCTTCCTGCGCCGCCTTGCGGGCGAGGGCGCAAGCCTGTTTCTGGCCGGTCGCAATGCCGCCGATCTTGAGGTGCTGGCGCAGGATCTGCGTCTGCGGGGCGCGGCTTCGGCCGAGGTCGTGGCGTTCGATGCCCGCGATGCCTCCGGCTATCCGGCGCTCGTGGCCCGGCTGGCCGCTTGCGAGGGCGTGCTGAACGCGGCCTCTTTCGTTGGCTCGATGCCGGATCAGGCGGCGATTGATGCGGACCCCGGTCTGATTGCCGGGGTCATTGCCGACAATTTCACCGGACCTGCAACCTTCCTGAGCCTGCTTGCCCCGGTTCTGGAAGCGCGGGGCACGGGCGTCGTCGTCGGTGTCGGCTCGGTCGCGGGCGACCGGGGGCGCGTTGGCAACTATGTCTACGGCGCGGCGAAGGCGGCTTTTGCGACCTATCTTTCCGGCCTGCGCAACCGGCTTGGGCGGAAGGGCGTGCATGTGATGACGGTGAAACCGGGCCCCGTGGAAACCCGGATGACCGCGGGGATGAAGCTGCCCTTCATGACGACGCCCGAGGCCGTGGCCGAAGATATCCTGCAAGGCATCGCGAAACGCCGCAACGAGATCTACACGGCGAAGATCTGGTTCCTGATCATGCGGGTGATCTGTCACATCCCCGAGCCGATCTTCAAGAAACTCTCGATCTGATCAGCCGAATTTCGGCGCCCGGCCCGCCATGTTGGCGGCGATCACCTCCATCTGATCGGGCCTGCCGATCAGGTCGATCTGCTCGCGGCTTTCAAGCGCCAGCACCTCTGCCGCAGGCGCGGCATAGGCGGCGCTGACCAGCCGTTTCGCCGCCCGAATGGCACTGGGCGAGCGCCCGGCAATCGCACGCGCCAGATCAAGTGCCCGGACCAGCGGATCCTCGGCCAGTTCGGTGACCAGCCCCAACCGCAGCGCCTCTTCCGCGGGGATTTCCTCGGCCGTGTAGGTCATCCGCCGCAGCACATCGGCGCGCAGCAGCTCGGGCAGGGTCACCATGCCTCCCATGTCGGGGACCAGACCCCATTTCATCTCCATCACCGCAAGCCTTGTGCCGCGCGCAGCGATGCGGATATCGGCCCCGGCGGCGAGTTGCAGCCCGGCGCCGAAGGCCACCCCGTGCAACGCCGCAATCACCGGCACCGGCAGCGCCCGCCAAGCCAGCGAAAACTGCTGGAACCGATTGGCGGCCCCGTGACTGCGCGGTGCGATCAGCGCCTCGGGATCGCCAAGCGCCAAGGCCGAGAAATTCGCCACATCGAGGCCAGCACAAAAGGCCCGGCCTTCACCGCGCAGCACCACGGCGCGCAGGCCCGGCTCGGCGGCCAGTTGCTCGGCCACCGCGATCACCTCGTCGATCATCGGGAAATCGACCGCATTCATCTTGTCGGGGCGGTTCAGCGTCACCACTGCCACACCCTCGACCCGTTGCAACGTCACCCGTTCCATCGCATTCCTCCCGTTTGCGCCGGTTTGCAGAATGAAACCACATCCCGCGCGCCCGCGCCTGCATGACGCTGCGAAACAGGCTGGACGCATCGCCGCAAAGCCCCTAGCCATGTCGCATGACCCAAACGCGCCTCACCCCCCTTGTCGCCAGCCTGCCCGCCACCGTGCCCTTCGTCGGCCCCGAAACGCAGGAGCGCGCCCGCAACCGCCCGTTTCGGGCGCGGCTTGGCGCGAATGAAAACGGCTTCGGGCCAAGCCCCCGCGCGATTGCCGCGATGGCGGCGGCGGCGGGCGAGGCCTGGATGTATGGCGACCCCGAAAATCACGATCTGAAGGCGGCGCTGGCCCGCGCGCATAGTTGCGGCCCCGAGAATGTCACCGTGGGCGAGGGGATCGACGGGCTTCTGGGGTGTCTGTGCCGGATGGTTCTGGAACCGGGCGATGCGGTCGTGACCTCGGACGGGGCCTATCCGACCTTCAACTTCCATGTCGCGGGCTTTGGCGGCGTTCTGCACAAGGCGCCCTACCGCAACGACGCCGAAGACCCGGAGGCGCTTCTGGCGCTGGCCCATCAAGTCCGGCCGAAGCTGCTTTATATCGCCAACCCCGACAATCCGATGGCGAGCCACCATCCGGGCACGGTCATCGCCGCGATGCTCGATCATCTGCCCGAGGGCACGCTGATGGTGCTTGACGAAGCCTATGTCGAGCTTGCCCCCGAGGGCACCGCGGCACCGATTGCCGCCGACGATCCCCGGGTGATCCGGATGCGCACCTTTTCCAAGGCGCATGGGCTGGCGGGAGCACGGGTGGGCTATGCGCTGGGGGCCGCGCCGCTGATTGCGGCTTTCGACAAGATCCGCAACCATTTCGGCATCAGCCGGATTTCGCAGGCGGGGGCCTTGGCCGCACTTTCCGACACCACTTGGCAGGTCTATATGCGCCGCCTTGTCGTCGCCTCGCGCGATCGGATCACGGCGATTGCGGCAGAGAACGATCTGACCGCCCTGCCCTCGGCCACGAATTTCGTCGCCGTCGATTGCGGTGCCGACGCGACCTTCGCCCGCGCCGTGCTGGAGGAACTGACCGCAGCCGACATTTTCGTGCGCAAACCGGCGGTGCCGCCAATGGACCGCTGCATCCGCATCTCCTGCGGGCCCGAGCCCGAGATGGTGGCGCTGGCCGCGGCCCTGCCCGGTGCGCTGGCCCGCGCCCGGGCGCGTTGACACTCACGCAAATGCGCGCAGCCTTGAATTGCGCGGGCCGGGATTCTGTCCGACTGTAGGGCATTCCGCTTCAGGAGGCGCCCATGAACAAGCATAGCATTCCCCGTTTTCTTGTCGTCACCGCGCTTGGCCTTGCGCTGGCACTGCCCATCGCCGTCACCGCCCATGCCGAACAGGCGATGGAGGGGCATTCCGGCCATATGATGAGCACCGAAGCCGCCACCGCCGATGCCGCTCCCTCGACCACCGCCTACATCGCCGCCAATGCCAAGATGCATCAGGCGATGGCGATCGACTTTACCGGCGACGCCGATGTGGACTTCGTGCGCGGCATGATCGGCCACCATCAGGGCGCCATCGACATGGCAAAGATCGTGCTGGAAAACGGCTCCGATCCCGAGGTGCGGAAGCTGGCGCAAAACGTGATCTCGGCACAGACGGCAGAGATCGACTGGATGCAGAAATGGCTTGAAACCCACGCGCCGAAGTAAGGCTCAGGCCCCGGCGATGACCGCCGCCGCGGCCTGAATGCCGCCGGTGCCATGCGGAATGGCCAGCGCCTGCAGCCCGGCCTCCATCACCGCGAGCGCCCCAAGGGTCATATGCGCGTTCACATGGCCCATGTGGGCCACGCGCAGGAAATCCCCCGCCTCGGGCGTGCCGGGTGCGGCCATGCCAAGGCCGATGCCGAGCGTGACCCCCGCTTGCGTTTCGCACCAGCTGCGCAGGCGCTCGGCCCCGCCCTGCCCGATCCGCGCCGCCGTCACCGCGCCCGAGCGATGCGCCGCAACGGGCACATTCAGCCGGATATCACCACCCTGCCCCCAAGCCTCGAAAGCGGCCGCCACGGTGCGGGCGAGCGTGCGGTGCCGCGCCCAGACCTGCGGCAGGCCTTCCTCGTCAAGGATCATCTTCAGCGATTCCGACAGGCCGAAGATGTGATGCGTCGGCGCCGTGCCGCCGAATTGCTGCCAGTATTCCTGCGCGAAGATCCGCGCCGTCCAATCCCAATAGGGCGTGACCAGATCGGCGCCCTTGCAGGCCGCGACCGCCTTGTCGGAGATCCAGACGATGCCAAGGCCCGGCGGCACCATCAGCCCCTTCTGGCTCGCGGCCACCATCACATCGACGCCCCAGTCGTCGAAGCGGAACTCATCGCAGCCAAGCGAGGCGATGCAATCGACGGCCAGAAGCGCCGGATGGCCCGCGGCATCGATCGCCGCCCGCACCGCCGCCACATCGTTGAGCACCGAGGACGCCGTGTCGACATGCGTCAGCAGCACGACCTTGATCTTGCGCCCGGTATCGGCACGCAGCGCCGCCTCGACCCGGGCCGGATCGACCGGCGCCTTGATCCCGAAATCGATCGTCTCGACCGTCACCCCCAGCGCGCGGGCATGATGCGCCCAACCGACGCCAAAGCGCCCGGTGATCAGCGAGAGCGCCGTGTCGCCGCGCGAAAACAGGTTCGAGATCGCCGCCTCCCAGGCGCCGTGCCCGTTCGCCAGATAGATCGCCACATGCCCCGAACTCATCGCGACGCGGCGCAGATCGGCCATCACCTGCGCGGTCAGATCGATCAGATCGCCTTCGTAGATGTTCGGCGCCGCACGGTGCATCGCATTCAGCACCCGGTCAGGCATCACCGAGGGGCCGGGAATGGCAAGATAGGAACGTCCCTGGGCAAGGCTCATACGGTCTCTCCGATTGCACCGGACCGGGGTAGCGAAGCGCATCCCCTGGGTCAACGGCCGGGCTTGTAACCGTCACAAAGCCGGGCGCAGCTTGTGACGCCCCGGCTTTCACGCTATCGAACCGCAATGCCGCAGGCAAAGATCGAGGACCGCGTGACCAGTTCTTCCCCCTCCGCCCCCTCCTCGCAGCGCATCTTCGCGCGGGTCTGGCGCGACTATCTGCGCAAGCAATGGCCGCTGATGGCGGTGGCGATGCTGCTTCTGATGGTCGAGGGATCGACGCTCGGCCTGCTCAGCTGGATGATCGAACCGCTGTTCGACCGGGTCTTCGCTCAGGGCCAGAGCGGTGCAGTGATGTGGGTCGGCACTGCAATCCTCGGGCTGTTTGTGGTCCGCGCGATCACCTCGGTCGCGTCAAAGACGCTGCTGACGACGGTGGCGCAGGGGTCTTCGACGGCGATGCAGATCGACATCGTCCGCCATATCCTGCGGCTCGACCAGAGCTTCTTTCAGGCCAACCCGCCGGGCGCGCTGATCGACCGGGTGCAGGGCGACACCCAGGCGGTGCAAGGCGTCTGGACGGTTTTCGTCTCGGGGGCCGGGCGCGATGCGATTTCGCTTGTCTCGCTCTTCGTCGTCGCGCTGGCGATCGACTGGCGCTGGACGCTGGCCGCGCTGATCGGGGCCCCGCTGCTGATTGCCCCCACCGCAATGGCGCAGCGCTACATTCGCCGCAAGACGAAGCAGATGCGCAACGAATCCGGCCAGCGCGCGACACGGCTCGACGAGGTGTTTCACGGCATCGCCGCGGTCAAGCTCTACCAGATGGAGGACTATCAGCTCGGCCGGTTCACCGGGCTGGTGAACCGGATCCGCCGCGCGATGGTGAAGATGAGCTTCTCGCAATCGATCGTGCCCGCGCTGATCGACGTGATGACCGGGCTTGGCTTCTTTGCCGTGCTGCTGATGGCCGCCCCCGAAATCACTTCGGGCGCGCGCACGGTGGGCGAGTTCATGTCCTTCTTCACCGCCATGACCCTGACCTTCCAACCGCTGCGCCGTCTGGGCGGGCTGGCGGGCACCTGGCAATCGGCGCGCGCGAGCCTCGAGCGGCTTTATGAGGTGCTGGATATCGCGCCCGGCGTACGCCCCCCCGCCATCCCCGCCGCACGGCCCGAAACCACCCTGATCCGCTTCGATCAGGTCGGCCTGTCCTATGGCGCGAAACCGGTGCTGCGCGGGCTTTCCTTCACCGCGGAAGCGGGCAAGACCACCGCCCTCGTCGGCCCCTCGGGGGCGGGCAAATCGAGCGTCTTCAACCTGCTCACCCGTCTGGTCGAGGCGCAATCGGGGGCGATCAGCTTGGGCGGCGTGCCGATCACCGCGCTTGATCCCGCGGTGCTGCGCAGCCTTTTCGCGATGGTGACGCAGGATGCCGCGCTGTTCGACGAGACCATCCGCGAAAACATTCTTCTCGGCCGCACCGATGTCTCGCCCGAGGTGCTGGCCCGCGCGATCGAGGTCGCGCATGTGCGCGAGTTCGTCGAGGCGATGCCGCTTGGCCTTGATACCCCCGCCGGGCCGCGTGGCTCGGCGCTGTCGGGCGGGCAGCGCCAGCGCGTCGCCATCGCCCGGGCGGTGCTGCGCGATGCGCCGATCCTGCTTCTGGACGAGGCGACATCGGCGCTCGACACCGCTTCCGAGGCGAAGGTGGCCGAGGCGCTGACCGAGCTGTCGCAGGGCCGCACGACGCTGGTGATCGCGCACCGGCTCTCGACCGTGCGCAATGCCGACAAGATCGTGGTGATCGTCGAGGGCCAGGTCGTCGAGGAAGGCAGCCATGACGATCTGCTCGCCCGTGGTGGCGCCTATGCCAACCTGTGCCGGATGCAGCTTGTGGAATGAGCCCGCCGCCCCATAATGGGGAAAAAGGGGGACGTCATGCGCAAGATTTTCGACATCACCGGCAAGGACCGCGAGCATTTCCTGCAAGGGCTCGTGACGAATGACGTGCGGCGGCTGGCCGAAGGCCCGCTTTACGCCGCCCTGCTGACGCCGCAGGGCAAATATCTGGCGGATTTCTTCCTGATCGCGCGGGGCGAGACGATCCTGCTCGACATCGACGCCACGCTTGCCGAGGCGACCGTGGCGCGGCTGAACATGTATCGGCTGCGCGCCGAGGTGGCGATCACGCCTTCGGCGCTGTCAGTCTTTTGCGGCACCGGTCCCGCGCCCGAGGGGGCGGTGACGGATCCGCGCCATCCGGCGATGGGCTGGCGGCTTTATGGCGCGCAGGCGGGCGACGATGGCAGCGACTGGGACGCGATCCGGGTCGCGCATCTGATCCCGGCGACCGGGATCGAACTGACGCCCGAGACCTATATCCTCGAAGCCGGGTTCGAGCCGCTCCACGGCGTCGATTTCCGCAAAGGCTGCTATGTCGGGCAGGAGGTCACCGCGCGGATGAAGCACAAGACCGAACTGCGCAAGGGGCTGGTACGGCTGGCGATCGAGGGGGCGGCGCCCGTCGGCACGCCGATCACGGCCGAGGGCAAGGGCATCGGCACGCTTTACACGCAATCGGGAGGCCTTGCGCTGGCGCATCTGCGGCTAGAGGCGTTGGGGGGACCGATGCAGGCGGGCGAGGCGCAGTTGCGGGCGACCGAAACGATCACAAGCCCGTGATCGTGACGCTCCGCTTTGCAGGGCGCCCAAAGGACAAGCGTTAATGTGCGCTCGCAGCACAAAAAGGCAGCAACACGCAATGGCCCTTGTTTTGCACGCTGCGGACTTGAACGCAACGGTTTGGTAACCATATATCCGCGGGTGTTGCCGTTAACGGCACCTAAATACGGGGGCTGTTGCGGCAAGCCATGCATCGGCTGCATGTCAGGCATGCCTTTCAGGGCATATCGAATCGGTGGGCAGGGGGCCTAGATGGCCGCCACGCCAGCAAACGCAAGAGCAATAACAAAGGACGGAATAATGCGCGATTTCGTTGACGGCTCCGCATTCAACTATGAGCAAGGTCAGAGGGCGCGCAAGCTGTTTGCCGCAGTCGTTCTGGCCGCTCTGGATGATGCGATTGCCGATGACAAGAAATACGGCAACGGCCCCGAGCAGATCGCCCGGTGGGCACGGTCGCGCGATGGGCGCGAGGTGCTGTCCTGCGCCGGAATCGACCCGAACGAACGCGTGGTCAAGGGCCTGATGGAATTCGTCTCGAAAGGCGTGCGGACTTCGGTGGCGCTGTCGCGCGAAGAAAGCGAACGCCGGATCGCGGCGGAAGAGGCGGAGGCGGCCTGAGGGTCCCACCGCCGCAGCCGAGCAGGATCGGATGCAAAAACGGCGCGCCAAGGGCGCGCCGTTTTCGTTTCATGTGTTTTCGTGTCGCATGCTTGCGCGTCACACGGCAACCGTTCCGCCGACAGGGGGCCTGCAGGCCTGTCTGGCATCCCCGCGTGGCTGCGGCTCAGATCCGCCGCTCAGGCCAGCCGGTTTGCGAGCCGGGCTCAGGCCCGGCCGGACCTTATTCGAAATCCTGCCCCGTCAGGGCGCGCTGGATCTCGCGACGCACGAGCTTGCGCACATTCTGGGTGATCCGCTCGCCCAGGCTGCCCCGCAGCTCTTCCCGCACGAGTTGAGCCACCATGTCACGCAGCACCGCCTCATCGATGAGACCGTCTTCGTAAGATGGCACCAGATCTTCGCTGTAAAGCGTTTCCGGGGCCGCCATGTCGTCACTCAGCTCGTCACGCAGCTCTTCGTAGCTCGAGCGCATCGTGGCGGCAGTCTGCACCGTCTCCTCGGCATCCGAGACCGCAAGACGCCGCGGCGGGGTCCGACGGGCAAGGTTCAGCGTCGCCTCGGCCCAATCCATGCCGACACCGCTGTCTTCGGCCACCGGCTGCGCCCCCTCTTCGGGATCGATCATCTCGGCCTGCGCGGCCGCGGCGAATTCCTGTTGCGCCAGAGCCATGTCCTCTTCCTCGGCCCAGGCTTCCGCGCTGGTGTCGAGGGCTTCGGCCGCATCCTCTGCGGCATCCTCGGCCCACGCCTCGGCACTTGCCGAGGCCGCAACTTCGGCGACGGGGGCGAGCGGAACCTCATCGATCAGCTCGGCCGTGGTTTCTTGCGCAACCGCCACGCTCTCCGGCATCGGCAGATCATCGGTCAGCGGCGCTTCGAGCGCCTCGCGCACCTCGGCCTCAAAGGCTTCGGGCAGCTCGTCTGCAGTCCCGGTCGCGCTCACCTCGAAGGGATGGCCGGTTTCCGGCTCAAACTCGAAACCACTTTCGGCGACTGCGGCTTCAAGCTCGGCAATCGTGCTTTCCAGACGCGAAAGCTCGTCGCCCAGATCGATGGAGGCGCGCGGCGCCTCACTCTCGACTTCGGTCGGCTCCTCGGTCTCGCCCGCTGCGTCGATGGCGTTCGAGGCGTCGTCAAGCACCGCTCCGGTTTCCATCAGCGCAGCCTCGGCTTCGGCCAGCAGAATCTCCGCCTCGGTCATCACGCGCGGCGGGGCCGGGGGCACGAAGGGCAGGATCTCGGCCGGAGCCACCACCACCTCGGAGGGCTGCAGAAGAAGCGGCGCGGTCTCGTCAAAGACATCCGGCGCGAAGGTCGGTTCCGCTTCAGAGAGCAGGAGCGGGCCCGCGTCCTCCGCAGCCTCCGCTTCGTCCGGCAGATCCTCTGTAAAGGCTTCGAAATCATCGGCCGCGGGATCCGCCAGATCCTGCAGCTCGAAGGCCACGATCTCGGCTTCGGCAACGGCCTCGGCCGCTTCGACCAGCTCAGGCGTTTCGAAGGCGACAAACGGCGCGACCTCGGGTTCCGGCATCGGCGGCGCCATCAGCGCGACCTCTTCCTCGGCGTCCTCGATCCGCAAGGCAGGGGTCAGCACGAGACATTCGGCCTCGACCGGTTGCGGCGCAGGCACGGGTGCGGCGACAGGCACAGCGGCGCGCGGCGTGGCCGACATCGCCACCGGCATCGTGCGCACGGCCCCGGCATCGCGCGATACCAGACGACGGATCGATGACAGCACGTCTTCGATTTCGATTTTCGTTTCGGGTTCAGACATCATGCCACCAATCCTGCTATCTCGCCGGTCGAAGATCCGGCTGTTTCGATGAAGCAGACTCCCCCTTCCGCAGGACTTCGTCCGTGGGAAGCCGGGTCACACCCAATCACAGCCATGAGATGCACAAGAACTCAGTTCTTGCCGATCGCGCGCAAGACACGATCAAGGGCCTTGCCCTGATCGCTGAGAGGCGCGTTCTGCACCGCATTGTAGTAGGCTGCGGGGTCATAGGTGGGGATCCCGAGCTTGAGGTTTTCTACCGTCAAGAGTCCCATAGCGGACAAAAGTTGATAATATGCTACCTGCAATGAGGCTTCCGCAGAAATGCGCGACGCTTTTGCATCAAGCAGATCCTGTTCGGAGTTCAACACATCAAGCGTGGTGCGAGCCCCAAGCGTCGCCTCTTCCTTCACGCCTTTGTAGGCAAGATCGGCGGCCTGGATCTGTTCATCATAGGCGCGGATCTGTGCGCGATAGACATCAATCGCGGCAAAGGCATTGGCCACGGCTTGCGCCACCTCCACTCCGGTCTGGCTCAGCCCGGCCCGGGCCTTGTCCCGATTGGCAACGGCCTTGCGATTGGCGGAAGCGATGGAGCCGCCCGAATAGATCGTCTGTCCGATCGAAAGTGTGAGGGTGGACTTGCGTCCGGTATCCTTCGGATCTGCCAACTGGGCCTCTCCGGTCACCGTCGGCAGATGCTGGGCATGGGCGAGCTGCACGCCCAGATCCGACGCGGACACAAGATGTTGGGCCTGCTTGATCGCGGGATGCAACCGCAGCGCCGTCTCATTCGCCTCGGCAGTCGTCTTCGGCAGCTTCGGCGCCTTCGGCAAGCTCGACAAATGCTCGGGATAATGACCGATCACCGCCTTGTAGGCCTCCCGCGCGGCCTTGTACTCGCCCTGCGCTGCCGCCAGCGATGCCCGCGCCCCGGCCAGCGAAGCCTCCGCCTGCGAGACGTCCGTCTTCGTCACCTCGCCCACGTCGAAACGATCTTGCGCGGCTTTCAGCTGTTCGGAAATCACCCGCACCGAGTTTTCGGTGATCGACACCTGTTCGGCCGTGGCCTTGGCATCGGCATAGGCCTTGACCGCCGACAAGAGCACATCCTGTTCGGTCGACAAAAGCGCCGCGCGCGTGGCCAGGACGGTCTCTTTCTGAATATCCACGGTCAGACGATTGCGACCGAAGTCGAACAGCGTCCAGTCAAGGGTCAGCGCCAGCGTCGCCGACAAGTCGCTCCAATGGCCGTCGCAGGTCGTCAGGAAGGTTGACGGCATGTTGCAGCGGCTTTTCGAGAACTCTGCCCCCCAGGTTGCCACCGGACGCAGCGCCGCCACGGCCGTCGCCACATCTTCATCCGCCGCCCGCAGCGTGGCACGGTTCTGCTCCAGCAGATGCGAGACCTTGTAGGCCGAAACCAGCGCATCTGCGAGCGTCTCGGCCGAGGCCGAGATCGTCCCTGCCAACAGGCCGAGGCCGGCGACAGTGGCCAGAAGAAGGGGTTTGAACTGTCTGCGAGTCATGCCTCATGTCCTCTTGCTGAACCACTGCCCGGCGGCTGTCCCGCCGTTCAACGGCGGTGACATTCATTTCCGCCGATATCACCCCATCTCAGCAGAAAAGGCAATCAGAGGACGAATTCTTTTACGCAGGTGAAACCCGGAAGCACCGGCGCCGCCGCGTTGAAGGCATCGCGCCAAGCGACCACGCCATCGATCTTGCGGCCGATTCGCACCGTGCCGAGCTGTCCCTGCATGAAGATCGCCGCGATCCGGCCACCTTCCTTCAGCTGCGCCTCGATCGCCGCGGGCACATGTTCGACGCCACCTTCGATCACGATCACGTCATAGGGGGCCTCGGCGGCCACGCCGACGGCCAGCGCGCCCTCGACCACGGTGACGGTGTCGATGTCATGCACCGAAAGATGTGCCTCGGCCGAAGCCGCCAGCGCGCCTTCCTCAAGCGCGATCACCTCTTTCGCCATCCGCGCCAGAACGGCGGCCGAATAGCCCATGCCCGAGCCGATATCGAGCACCCGGTCACCCGGCTGAACATCCACCGCATCGAGGATCTTGGCGAAGTTGCGCGGTTCGAGCAGCCAGCGCCCCTGCCCCAGATCGACGTTTTCGCCGACATAGGCGGCTTCGCGGCGGGCCTCGGGCACATAGGCCTCGCGCGGAACAAAGAGCATCGCTTCGATGATCGGGAATTTCGTCACGTCATTGGGGCGAACCTGCGTGTCGACCATCATGGTGCGGCGGGCGGCGAAATCCGGCATGGGGGAACTCTTCCGTCTGGGCGTTGCGTTGCGCGGTTTTGCCACAGAAGTCGCAAGGGAGCAACGGTCGGCGGCAGGCTTTGCGCGGTTTTGCATACCATGGTGCACGGAACAAGGTGGATTGTGCCTGCAAGACCCCTTGCACGGGCTCTTCTGATTGGGTAGTTGGAATACACCTCACGGCGGCGGGTTGGCGGAGAGGTTACGCAGCGGATTGCAAATCCGTGAAGACCGGTTCGATTCCGGTACCCGCCTCCAAGCACTTAGCCGATCCGTCGGAAGCGCTCTCAACACGGTTCTCAACATTCCGATTTTGCTTCCGTTCCGTTCTGCGGGGCGGATTCGCGCATGCCGCGCCCCCAAACGCCACCCCTTTGGAGGGGGCGCCACCGTGCGCAGAACAACGGCTCAACCGCAAAACGCCACGTTCTCACAGCGCTGAACCTGGCGAAATGCAAGCGAAACGGGTTCGCGCAGGTTCGGCGAACCAAAGAGCAAACCCCAATTCGCGAGGCTCAGATAGTCTCGAAATTCACGCCGAGGAAGTTGAACGGCGATCGGGATATGAGTGAGACGGTCGCGCTTGCCGCAAATATCGGAATACCCCAAAGCACCCTGCTTGCAAGCGCCTCAAGGACCTGAACGTCTTCACGGAGCGGATGCTGACCGTTGGACAGAACACGGAACGATAGGTCGTCAAACGGGAAACGCGTGGCCAAAGGCTCCAGACAAAGATGTCGAGGGAGCCGCGGCCCCCTCGTTGAGCACGGGTTCGGCGAGCTCGGACGCGCCCCGACAGAATGCGGGCCTGTCAGAGCCGGAAGGCACGGACGAAATCAGGCATCGCAATCCCGGGCCGCAGCTTCGGATCGGGCACCGGGGCCTCGGTCACCATCCGCACAGGCACATGCCCGGCCCAAAGATCCAGCGCCAGATCGGCTTCATCTTCATCGGGAAGACCGGCGGCAACCTTGGCCGAAACCTCGTCCAACTTCATCCGGATCACTTTTGACGCCTTCCATTCCTGCTCGGTCGGCAGGCGGGCATAGTCCCAGAGCCCCGGCGCGAGACGGGCGACAAAGGCTTCCAGCGCGACCTTCTTGTCCTCGCCCTCGACCAGTTCGGTTTTACCGAAGGCCATGACCGAGCGATACAGGATGTTGTGATCGAAAGCCGCGCGCGAGAACGCCACCCCGTCCAGATGCGTGACCGAGAAGCAGACCGGCACACCGCTTTCCTGATTGCGCAACATCCGGCTGGCGGAAGACCCGTGCCAATAGACGTAATCGCCCATCCGCCAATGGCAGGTCGGCGTCACGATCGGCGCGCCGTCCACCACATAGCCGATCTGGCACACCAGCGCGGCATCGATGATCGCATCGATCGTCGGGCGGTCATAGGCGGCGAGCCAGTGAAACCGCTTGACGCGGGTGCGCTCGGAGGGCGCTTGGGTCTCGGTCATCATCTTTCCTTTCGGGTCAGCAGCAGGAGCCGGCAAAGATCGGCAGTTGGATCGCCATCGGCACCGGATAGGCGGGCTCGGTGGCGGGCAGCGCACGCAGCGCGGCGATGTAGTCGGGGTCAAGGCCGTGGCGCTCCGCCCCCTCGGCGATGCGGTCGCGATAGGGGCGGCTTGGCGGTTTTTCCGCCCGTCGTTCGGTCTTGATCAGCGCCACCGCGCCCAAGGATAGGCCATCCTCGGTCACCACGTCGATGGGGGTGTGAAAATACCGCCCGGTGCCGTTCAGCTTCACGCCGCGCGCGGCCTCCAGCATCTCGGCCTCGGACGGCGCAAGGGCGTAAAGCACGCCGGGCACATGGGCATCCGGGTCGGGGATCAGGCTTTCCTCGGCGCCGTCCCAGACGCGCGAATGACCGAAGAAGCCGATCCGCCAGCCCTTGGCCGTGGCCCGGGCCAGGGGCTTCGCCGAGGGGCAAAGGCGCGTGATTTCCTCGGGGTGCAGATCAAGCCCATAGGCAAAGACAAGAACCTGTTTCATCACGCGGGAACCTTTTGAGCCGTGACGGTGAGAAACAGCGCCCCCTCGCGGCGCTCTTCGGTGAAGGTCAGCCCCATGGCGCGGACGGTGCGGGCGAACCAGCGCGGTTGGTGATCCATGCGGATCGAGAGCGGTCGGAACGGCTCGTCCGCAAGGATCGGGCCCAGGACCGAGCGCGAATTGTGCCGCGCGTCCGAAGCAAGAACCGCGGCCAGATCGACGAAGCGGCTGCCGTCGGGGCGGTCCTCGGCGATCACCTCGGGCGGCGGGGAAATCGCAGTGACCTTGCCGCCGCAAGAGCCGCAACCGGCCTCGGGTTTCGTGTCGCAGCAGGCGGCCTCACGCGCCCGTTCCTCCTCGCCCGCGCAGACCGAGGCGAGCATCGCCTCGACCGCGCCGGTCGAGCGCCAGACGCTGAACCCGTATTGTTCCTGCAGCAGCGAATAGACATAGCCGCGCACCTCGGCCGAGATCAGCACGGTGCAGGGGGCAAGCGCGAAGACCATGCGCTCGACGGCAGCACGCACGGCCGGAATGCCGCCCTCGCGTGGAAGGGCAAGCGGCCACTCCTCGATCAGGGTCCAGTCGGTGCCGCGGCCTTCATAAAGGAACAGCCGACCCGGGGCGTTCAGGCTGACCGGCGCGCCGGTGTCGCCAAGGAATAGCGCGATCTGCATGGGAAGCTCCTGACGGGAAGGAAAAGGCCGGGCCACACGGGCGGCCCGGCAGGTTGCGCGGCGATGCCCTCACCACACGTTGAGGATCCATTCCTTGTTCTTCTTCGCCTCCATGTCGGCGAAAAGCGTGTTGGCCATCGTTTCAGCAAGGAACATCGCGCCGCCGTAGCCAAGCACCGGATGGCGATACATCCCCGCCCGGTCGTAGGTCGGGAAGCCCACCCGGACCATCGGCACCTTGTAGTCGATCGAGATGAACCGGCCTTTCGAATGGCCAAGGATCAGATCGAGTTCGAGGCCCTGCTGGATGCGGCTTTCAAGATCCCAGAAATCGGCGTTGGTGACGATTTCCAGATCCGGCGCGTTTTCCTGCAGCGCGAGAACGCGGGGGTCTTTCACATAGCCCGAGTTGTCATCGCCCAGAAGCAGCAGTTTCGGCTTCATTTCGAGGTCAAGGCAGAACTCGGTCAGGCCGATGGCCAGATCGGGGTTGGCATAGATCGCCACCCGCTTGTCGGCCAGAAACATGTGGCCGATGTCGGCGATGGCATCCAGTGCCAGACCACGCTCCTCGACCAGCTTCGCCGGGATCGGCTGGCCGGTCATCTCGGACACCGCTTTCAGGAAGGCATCGGTGTTGCGAATGCCGACCGGGGTCGGGCCGATCACCGAGGGCACCTTGAACTTCTTCTTCAGGTAATCGGCGGCCTTCATCCCCTCATAGCGGTTCAGCGCGATGGTGCCTTTCGCATTCGCGGTGTCGCGCAGATCGTCAATCGTGGTCGAGCCGTGCGAATGGTGTTCCAGATCGGGCATTAAGGGGCTGTCGAAGCTTTCGACCTCGAACAGCACATTGGCCTTGACCTCCATCACCTCGAGAAGGTGCTTCAGCTCCTTCACATCGCCCGGGTTCACCCAGCCGGTGATCAGGTTGATCTTGTCGCTGGGTTCGTCCTTCGTCGCGAATTTCTTCACGAAATCATGCACCGCCTTGTCATAGCCGGTGATCATCGAGCCGACGAAGCTCGGGCAATGCACGGTGAGCAGATGCACTTCGCGGCCGGGGAATTTGGTCGGCAGAAGTTCATCTTCCAGCTTCGAAAGCAGCCCGTCGACGTCGTCGCCGATGATCTCGGTCGAGCAGGTGGTGATGATCGGCACCACCTTCACATCGGGGTAGCGCGTCAGCAGCACCTCGACCGCTGTTTCGACACGGTCGAGTGCGCCGAAGACGGCCCCGTCTTCATGCACCGACGACGAGGCGATCTCGAAGCTTTCCTTCATGTGCTGCGAGATCAGAAGCCGCACGAACATCACGCAGCCCTGGCCGCCGTGAACGATGCCGATGCAGTCCTTGATCCCGATCGAGGCGAATTGCGCCCCGGCGGGCTGGCAGGTGAAGATCGGGTTGATCGTGCCTTCCCGCGCCTTCTGGGTGACCTGGCAAGTCATGGGTCTGATCCTTTCAATAATGCGGGACGGTCAGCTCGGTATTGAGCGAGCCGTGAACGGTGAGATGGTCGATCTTTTCGTGAAGCGCCTTGAACAGGCTCTTGATCTCGGGCTTGGTCATGGCCATCAGCCAGGGGAAGCGGGCCTTGTAGGCGCGCGACAGGATCACCGCATCGACCCAGTAGCAGCGGTCAAGCGGCGTTTCATGCACTGGCTCCTCGCCACAGAGGATCTCGCAGGTCTGCGACAGGATTCCGGCGTTCTGCTTCAGCCGGTCCCAGCCGCGCGAGTTGAACTGCCACAGGCAGTTCTTCATGATGTAATCGACGAGCGGATCGAGTTTTTCGCTGATATCGGTCATGATGTCCTCACTCGGCAGCGGTCTGGGCGGCGTCGCGGAGCGCTTTCTGCTCGGCGGCATAGGCCTGATTGCGGGCGCGGATCTCGGCAATCGAGTCGTATTTGCCGGTGTATTCGTGCAGCACCTCGCTGAACTTCACCGCATCCGAGACGGTCAGATCGGCGTTCATCTTGGCGGTGCGGAAGCCCGAGGTGATCGGCGCATCCGGGGCCGAAATGTCGAGCGCCGCCAGCTGACGCATCGGCGAATAGATCGCGTTGTAGATGTCGCGGGCGAAGCGGACCCAGCCTTCAAAGCCCTTGTAGGGGCCGTTGTGATAGGCATGGGCGTTCAGATAGGGAACGCCGTGTTTCTTGACGAATTCGCCCGGGCGCTTGCCGGTGAAGATGATGTCGGGCTTGAGCATCTCGATGGCTTCGACCGATTCCAGCTCGTTCGGATCGTCGATGGCCAAGGCGCCTTCGCCGCAACGCGAGACACCCTTTTCCATGTCGCCCTGATGGCCGAACTTGGTGTAGACCGAGACGATCTTGACGCCCATCTCCTCCTCAAGCACATGCGCCCAGTGCCACAGCTTCGAGCCGCCCGGCCAGAGGCACACCTTCTTGCCCTTCAGCCGCTCCTTGTACCAGTCAAGCTGCGGTTTCCATTTCGCATATTCCTCGGCGATGATCGCCTCGGCGCGCTCTTCGATGCCGAAGAACAGCGCGACCTTGCGCAGCGAATTGGCCAGCGGTTCGAAGCCGAAGCCGTCGATGTCGAGCCGGGGAATGCCGTAGCGCACCCGCAACTCGTCGCAGATATATTCCGCCGAGCGCGCGCATTCGAGCACGTTCAGATGCGCGCGGTGCATCATCCGCAGGCTGTCGTAGCTGCCGTTGCCGGTGAAGGTCGACAGCACCTGAATGCCCATGCGGTTGAAATAGTCGATCATCACTTCCTGATCGCCCTGAATGTTGTATTCGCCCACGTAGTTGATGACGTGTTCGCCCAGGTATTCAGGCTCGACCGTGCCGACTTTCTGGTTCAGCCAGGCGATGTTGATCTTGTGGTGGCCGCCCGATTGGCTGGGCCCCGCGAAGCCGGGCGAGTTGCAGACGAACACGTCCACATCGCCACGTTCTTCCATCACCTCCTTGGCGATGGCGTCCACGTCATCGCCGATCAGCGCCGTGGTGCAGGTCTGATAGACCGTCATGCGCTTGATGTTCGGGAAGGCGTCAAAGGCCTCGTGCATCGACTTTTTCAGCAGGCCTTCGGCGCCGAAGACGACATGCTTTTCCTTCACGTCGGTGGCGAAGGTGTATTTCAGCTGGAAGTTGTCGTTGTCCGAGATGTAGCGCTTCGTCTGCCAGGTGTCATAGGTGCAGCCGTTCGGGCCGTGGGAAATGTGGATCACGTCCTTCATCGGCGTGCCGATCACGTGTTTCGCGCCGCAATAGGCGCAGCCGCGTTCGGAAATCGTGCCGGGGATCGTGTTCAGGTAGCCTTTCGGCAGGCAGGAGGTCAGATCCTCGCCCGCTGCCTTCATCACCGCGTGCTCGCGCCGCTCGGGGATGCATTTCGAGACTTCAAACTCATGGTAGGGCATCGGCCAAACTCCATGGAAGGGAGGGGGAAAGGGCGCCGGGCGCGGCGCCCTCGGCTGTCCTTGGATCAGTCCATCAGGCCGTATTTGACGACCATGGCTTCCAGCTCATCCATGGCGAGCGGTTTCGGGATCACGAAATCCTCGTTCTCGATGATCTTGCGGCCGAGTTCGCGATATTCCTGCGCCTGATTGGCCTCGGGCTGGAATTCGGTCACGGTCTGCTTGTTGAACTCGGCCTTTTGCACGATGTTGTCGCGCGGCACGAAGTGGATCATCTTCGTGCCGATAGCCTTGGTGAATTCTTCCAGGAATTCCTTTTCGCCATCGACGTTGCGGCTGTTGCAGATGATCCCGCCCAGACGCACGCCCGATTGCCGGGCGTATTTCGCCAGACCCTTGCAGATGTTGTTGGCGGCATAGATCGCCATCATCTCGCCCGAGGCGACGATGTAGACCTCCTCGGCCTTGCCGTCGCGGATCGGCATGGCGAAGCCACCGCAAACCACGTCGCCCAGAACGTCGAAGAACAGGAAATCAAGGTCTTCGCTATAGGCTTCGTTTTCTTCCATCAGGTCGATGGCGGTAATGACGCCGCGACCGGCGCAGCCCACGCCCGGCTCCGGCCCGCCCGATTCCACGCAGCGGATGTCCTTGAAGCCGGTCTTCACGACCTTGTCCACGGTGACGCGCTCGGCGCCCTCGATGCGCAGCGTGTCCATCACCGTCTGCTGCGGCAGCCCGCCGAGGATCAGACGGGTGCTGTCGGCCTTGGGGTCACAGCCGTGGATGAAGACGTTCTTTTCGTGGAAATAAGCAAGGGCTGCGGCGGTGTTCTGGGTGGTCGTCGATTTGCCGATACCACCTTTGCCGTAAATGGCGATCTTGCGGGTCATGGGTCGCTCCTTGGGAAGGGTTGTCTCGCGACGGTGTTTCGCTGCCGTCTGAACCTTATAGAGCAGCCCCCGTGCCAAGGTGATTTTCGGGCGGAAATTTGCCCTCAATTCCATGATATAAAAAGATATTTTATGAATGTATGCGCCCTGCTGCCCGACAGGAATCCCTTACCGTTATGTAACCGATTACCGTTCGGTAAACGGAATTCCGAACGGGCTGCAGCAAAGAAAAAGCCCCGCCGAAGCGGGGCCGGTATTCGGTCATTGGCCGCCATCAGGCCGAAGCGCGATAGCGGTGCGGGTCGATGCCGAGCCGCCCCATTCGCAGGCCCAAGACCCGGCGCGAGACCTGTAGCACCTCCGCCGCCTGACCGATATTGCCCTGCGTCGTCTTCAGCGCCTCGACAATCATTTCGCTTTCCACCAGCCGCACCTTTTCCTCCAGCCCCACGCCCAGCGTCGTGCCGCTTTCGCGCGCCGTCTGCAGCGAGGGCGGCAGGTTCCAGGCGTGGATCACCTCGTCATCCGACAGGATCACCGCCCGCTCGATCACATTCTCAAGCTCGCGCACATTGCCCGGCCAGTGATAGGCCATCAGCATGTTCAGCGCGGGCGTCGAGATCCGCTTGACCGATTTCTCCATCGCGGCGCAGGCCTTGGCGACGAAATGATCGGCCAGAAGGATGATGTCCGAGCCGCGCTCGCGCAAAGGCGGCACGGTGATCGGCACCACGTTCAAACGATAGAACAGATCCTCGCGGAAGCGCCCCTCAGCCACCATTCGCACCAGTTCCCGGTTCGTCGCCGCAATCACCCGCACATCGACCTGCACCGGGGTCGTGCCGCCCACCCGTTCCAGCGTGCGATCCTGCAGCACGCGCAGAAGCTTCGCCTGCACCGAAAGGCTCAGTTCCCCCAACTCATCGAGAAACAGCGTGCCGCCATCGGCCTGCTCGAACAGCCCCTTGCGCAGCGCGACGGCCCCGGTGAACGCGCCCTTTTCATGGCCGAAGAGCAGGCTTTCCGCGAGCGTCTCGGGAATGGCCGCGCAGTTGAACCGCACGAAGGGTTTCGCCGCCCGGTCCGAGGAATAATGAATGGCCGAAGCGACCAGTTCCTTGCCCACCCCGCTTTCACCAAGGATCAGCACCGTCGCCCGCGTCTTCGAGACCTTGCCGATCAGATCATAGACATCGGCCATCATCGCCTTGGAATTGCCGATGATATTGCCGGGCTTGAAGCGCTCGCGCAGAGCATCGCGCAGCTCGCGGTTCTCGCGTTCCAGCTCCAGCTTCTCGACATTGGCGATCAGGTAAAGCTCGACCGTCGGCGCAATCATCAGCGCGATCGCGGCCAGAAATTCGGCGTCCTGCTTCAGGAGCCGCTGATTGAGATAGCTGCGCTCGCCGCCAATGGTGCCCAGAACCTTTTGGCCCAGCATGATCGGCACGCAGACGAAGGCGACCTTGCGCCGGGCCTCGTTCGCATGTGCCCCGGTGCGGTCGAGGAAATCGGGGCTCTCGTGCAGCCGCGGCGCGATGATCACCCGGCCGGTCTCGGCCACCTTGCCGGTGATCCCCTCGCCCATCGCATAGACGCCGCGGCTTTCCTCCTCCGGGGTCAGGCCGAAGCTTTGGTGGATGAAGACCTGTCCGCGGCGGCGATCCATCAGCGAGACAGTGCCCCGCTCCATCCGCATTTCGCTGCGCATGGTCTTGAGGATCATGCCCAGACTCTCGCCCAGATCGGGCGATTGCGAGATCACCGCATTGAGCCGGTAGAGCGTCGGCAACAGGTTCACCCGGCATTCGCCAGTGAAACATTGGCCGAATTCATCCTCGGGGCTGGCCTGCCCGAGTTCGAGCGCCTCGACTTGATCATCGCCGAACATGGTCGACTCCGCTATGTAGTGATTCCATATAACGCTAGGCTGCGCAGCACAAGGGCACCAATCCAAGCGATGCGGCCATATCTGTGCAGCGGCGCGGATCAGAAAGCCGGGCCTGCCCGATATTCAGGCAAGCCTGCGCCCTCCGAAGGCGCTTTGGGAAGGGCTCAGGGAAGCGACACGGCACGGCGGCGCAGCACGATCAGCACCAGCGTCGAAAACAGCCCCAGCGCCGCCGAAAGCACCAGCGCGCGGCGAAATTCGCCCACGGAAACCGCGTTGTAGATCTCGAGCGAGATCGTATTGGTGCGGCCAAGGATATTGCCGCCCAGCATTAGCGTGACCCCGACCTCGCCGAGCGAGCGCGCCGTGGCCATGAGCAGCCCCGCGCCCAGAGCCCCCGCGATATTGGGCAAGATCACCCGGGCGAAGATCGACATTTCGGTGTGGCCCAGCGTGCGGGCCGCCTCGGCCAAGGTCGGCGGAAGCGCCGCGATGGCGGCCTCGACGGGTTTCACGACGAGCGGCAGCCCGACGATAACCGAGGCGAGAAGCACCCCCGCCTCAGAAAAAATAAAGCTAGTTCCGAAACTTGCTTCGATCCAGCCGCCCAAGCCCCGGCGGCCCAGAAGCATCAGAAGGCCGAAGCCCAACACGATCGGCGGAAACACCATCGGCAGTGTCACCACGACATCAAGCGCGGTGCGGCCGGGCCAGTGCCGTTTCGACAGCGCCCAGCCCAGCGCCACCCCCAGCGTCGCATGCACGCAAAGCGTCGCCGCCATGATCCGCAGACTGAGCCCCAGCGGAAAGGCCAGGCCCGGATCGCCCAGCACGGCGGCGACAGCCTCCATGTGTCAAAGCCCGTAATGATGCAGGATCTCTTGCGCGGGCGGCGTGGCAAGGAAGGCGGCAAAGCCCTCGGCCGAGGCGTCGAGCACGCCGCAGGTGATGTCGATCGGCTGATAAAGGCTCGGATCGACCTCGACCCAGCCGCCCAGATCGTCCTTGGCACCGATCGCATCGGTGATGTTGAGGAAGCCCGCATCGACATCGCCCGTGGCCAGATAGGCCGTCACCTGCGGCACCGTCGCCACCGTCACCAGCTTCGGATCGACCTTGGCGGCAAGCCCGGCATGGTCCAGATATTGCCGCCCCGCCTTGCCGTAGATCGCTGATTTCTCGTCAGGAATCCCGACTTTCGTGATATTGTCTCCGGCCAGCTTGGCGGGATCGGCAAGGGACACTCCCTTGCGGAAGGCCACGACAAGCTTGCCCGTGCCCATCGGCAGGAAGCGTTCGAATGCCAGCCCCTCGGCCTTGGCGAGCACGGCCTTGTCACCGCAGACCATCGCCATCTTGCCGCTTTCGCGCGCCTGCCCCAGCACCTGCCCCATGTTGCCATAGACCTCGCCCACAGATTTGCCGCTTTGCGCCTCATAGGCGGCGACGGCCTCGGCCATCGGGCGGCGATAGCCCGCCCCCGCGCCAATCACGAGATCTTCGGCAAAGCTGGCAGAGGCGGAAAGAATGAGAACGGCCGAGATGGCAAGGCTTTTGCGCATGGGGAACTCCTGTCGGTTTTGCGGGCTGGACAAGTGCCGCCCTTCGCTATGTAGTCAGGCCTTATATCGATCAGGTCAATTGCCCCGTTCCGTCGCAGGACAAACACCGTGCCAAGTGTCGCCCCTCTTGCCGTCACGCTTGAAACCCGGCTTTCGGGGCCAGATGGTCCGTTCGAGCTTGAAGTCGATCTGAGCGTGGCTGCGGGAGAATTCGTGGTGCTGACAGGGCCGTCGGGGGCGGGCAAGACAACTCTCATGCGGTTGATCGCCGGTCTGGCACGCCCCTTGCGCGGCGCGGTCGCGATGGCCGGGCAGGTCTGGAGCGACACCGCACGCGGGATCGATCTGCCGGTCCGCGCCCGGTCGCTTGGTTTCGTGTTTCAGGACTACGCCTTGTTCCCGAACATGACGGCCGCGGGGCAGATCGCCTTTGCGCTGCATGATGTGCCCCGGCGCGACCGGGCGGATCGGGTGGCCGAAATGCTGGATCTGGCCGGACTTGCGGGGCTTGCCAACGCCTTTCCGGCGCAGTTGTCGGGCGGGCAGAGACAACGGCTTGCGCTGGTGCGGGCGTTGGCGCGACGCCCGAAACTGCTTTTGCTCGACGAGCCGCTCTCGGCGCTTGACCCCGACACCCGCGCCCGCCTGCAAACCGATTTGCGCCGCTTGCATGCTCATTTCGGCGCCACGACGCTGATGACAAGCCACGACCCGGCCGAGGCGCAGCGTCTGGCCGACCGCGTGCTGCGACTCGAGGCCGGACGGCTGAGCACAGCCCGCTTTCCCCACCCCTCATTGCACCTTGTCCGTGCCTGACCGCCCCGGAGGCCCCATGAACATCCTTGTCTTTCAGCATCTTGCCGTTGAACACCCCGGAACCCTGCGCGATATCTGGGCGGCAGCGGGGCATCGACTGACCACGATCGAACTGGATGCGGGCGCACCGATCCCGCCGCTTGACGGGTTCGATCTGATGGTGGCGATGGGCGGGCCGCAGGATTTGTGGCAGAAGGACGAACTGCCCTGGATGCAGGCGGAGCTGGCCGCGATCCGGCGTTGGGTGAAGGATCTCGGGCGGCCCTATCTGGGCATCTGCTTGGGCCATCAATTGCTGGCCGAGGCGCTGGGGGGCAAAGTCGGGCCAATGGCCGCGCCCGAGGTGGGTCTATGCGAAGTGACCCGCACAGAAGAGGGCGCCGCAGACCCGCTTTTTGGCGTTCTGACGGATCGGATGCAGACCTTTCAGTGGCACGGCGCCGAGATCGTGACCCTGCCCGAAGGCGCTGCGGTGCTGGCCGAAAACCCGGCCTGCGGTACGCAGGCGATCCGCTGGGGACGGCACGCCTGGGGGATGCAGTTCCATGTCGAGATCACCGAAACCACCGTCGCGGACTGGCAGGAGATCCCCGCCTATGCGGCGAGCCTGCGCACCGCTCTGGGCGAAACCCGCGCGGCGGGCCTTGCCGCAGAAGTGGCCCCGCATCTGGCGACCTTTCGCGAAACAGCAGGACGAATGGCTGCAGCCCTGACAGCGGTCATGGCTCATCCCTGAACCAGATCGTGGCTCAGGTGTCTCGGCCGCCTGAATTTTCCTTTTGCCAACACCTAGGTAACCCCAATATCCTCGTAAGTTCGCCGCAGCTTGGATGGAGTGACGCCGAAGCTGCGGTTGAACCAGTAAATCATGGTCTTCTTCGGCGTTGTTGCAGAAAGGTGGCCTGAGGCGTGAGTTTCCCTTTCCCTTTCCCTTTCCCTTTCCCGTTCAGGTTCATGCCACGCGGACGACCTCGGCAGTGCCGAGCGCATTGAAGCGATTGATGAGGGCGACCCGAATGTGGATTTCGACGGTTTGGCGATCGGGATCCCTCGCGGCGATGCGCTCACCGAAAGCCTTCAGGTCGAGCAGGTTCAGCGCCACCGGTTCGAGCGAACCGGCGAGGGCATCTTGGCCTCCACGCGACTGCGGGCGGCCTCGATGACGAGGTAGTTTACCGGCTCGGCCGCAGCGCAATGGCGGCCGCCGCGATCATCTCGTGCCGCAGATAGTGTTGGGGTGGAGAGTGCTCCGCCATAAATCAATCATATGATTGTTTTATGGATATTGCAAGACCGCCGCCCGCGCCACACGGCGTCGATGCAAAACTCTGACTATCGAGGATTCACATTGTGAATCCATGTGGTTGGACGGCCTTCGTGAGCAAGTCATCCCCCGCCCGCCATCGCACGACGAACTGGTCCAGCCAATGAGCCATTCAGAGGCGCTCGACGACATGGGGCTGAGCGAGGCCTACCGCCGCGCCGAATGCCGGCCGTGGTTCTGGCAGGGCAGGGATCGGTGAGGCCCGCGCGGCTGGATCGGGTGCGATCTCGGTTTCCCGCGCTTCGCCACGCCCGTCGCGCCCCCGACACCGCCGGTCGCACTGCAATCGGAAGCCGCCGCTGCCACACCGCCATCATCGACCGGCAGGCTACTCCGAGAGGTCTCGGACATCCCGGCCTTTATTCGTGATGCCTGTTGATGGTTGAGTATGAGTGCAAGTGATGGCTTTCGCCATTGAAGTTGCGTGTTCCTGAAGATCATCGCCGCAGCAAACGCATTTTGGCTGAGGCCCGGGGCTGCCGGAATCCGCTCCGGCGGATTGCCCCCCTGAGGTAGCCCGGGCCTGCGTCGTGGCCTGCCTCGCCCGCGAATCTCCCCGCGAATGCTGGCTTTCGCTTTTCGCCGCGGATGCGATGCAGCAACTTTACGCGCCGCTCCCATCCCCCTTATTCGGGCGACCTGACCAACGCGCTCGGCCCTTACCGGCCGGTCGATCCTCACGGCGCAGGCCTCCGAAGCGGCCGCTCGAGCGCTCCGCAGCGACGAGGTCCATCCAGCCCTGAACCGACCTTTGTTCAGGGCGCCGCGGAAGGTTTGACGACGGAGCAAGGAGCCACTTCTCATGCTTCGGCATCGCCGATGAAGAATGCCTGAAAGCTGTCATTGGGATTCTTCCAGGACTCTGGCCAATGTGCAGGCTTTGGCCGAGCCACGAGAAATTCAAACGTTCGTCGGCACGCGGGGTTTGCTCGTCAGTGATGGCCAATGCCGCGCCACAGTGCCGTTTCTTTGTGTGGTCACTGTGAACGCCAAGTCGCCAAACTGCAACTCGGCATCGGCGCGGCACAAATGCGGTCAGCCGACGCGTTTTCCTTTGACCCAGACACCGCGCAGGGCAGCGCTGCGCTCTACCCGATGCGCCCGGATCAGATCGGCGCGCAGCCCGACAGCAATCGCCCCACGGTCGTTCAAGCCCACCGCCTTGGCCGGGGCCGAGGTCACCGTGGCGATCCCCCGCGCCGGGTCATCCCAGATGTCGCCCAGAATCAAAGCCGCCGACAGAAGTGACCCGGGCACGTAGTCAGAAGACACGATGTCGAGCAGATCCGCCTCGGCCAGGGCCTGCGCCGCCACATTGCCCGAATGCGAGCCGCCGCGGATCAGGTTCGGCGCCCCCATCATCACCGCGATGCCCTGCTCGCGGCAGGCCTTGGCGGCCTCGAAAGTGGTCGGGAACTCGGCAAAGCGCACCCCGTGGCCGCGCGACACGGCAACCTGTTCCGCCGTCGTGTCGTCATGGCTGGCCAGAACCGCGCCCAGCCGCGACGCAGCCGCGACCGTGCCAGCCTCATGCGCCGCGCCGTGCCGGGCTTTCAGCGCCTTTTCGTGCTCCACATGGGCCAGGAATTCCGCCTCGCTCAGCCCATGCTTCTTGCGCACATAGTCGCGCAGCTTCGAGAGGTCGCGAAACTGCCGCTCGCCGGGGGTGTGGTCCATGAGCGACACGATCCCCACCCGATCCTCGGGGCCGAATTTCGCCAGCTCGTCGAGCAGGGTTTCCGAACAGACCTCGGCGCGCAGATGCAGGTAATGCGAGATCCGAAAGCCGTCGCGCGCCCGCATGCCCAGAATTTCATCGGCCAGCGCGCGGGCGTATTCGCGGTAATCCGAGCGCGCCCCCGACGGCCCGATCGAGCCCACCCGCAGCGCGTCGAAAACTGTCGTAATGCCCACCGAACACAGCTCGGCATCATGGGCGATGATGGCGTCGGTATGCGGCCAAGCCACCTTCGGGCGCGGCTCGATGTGGCGCTCCAGATTGTCGGTGTGCAGCTCGATCAGCCCGGGCGCCAGCAGATCGCCCTCGCAATCGAGCGCGCCCTTCGGCAGCGCGCGGCCCGCGCCGATCTCGGCGATCAGACCGTCACGCAGCACCAGATGCCCCGTCATCACATCATCGGGCAGCACAAGAGTGGCATTGGCCAGGATCGTCTCGGTCATCCGGTTCTCCGGGATTTTGGTTTGCAGACAGGGTTTTGGAAGGCGAGTGTCACATTGCGGTGACGGATCGGTGCGAAAGCGGGGCCATGATGATCAAACGTTACGCACTTTATTTCGCCCCGGCAGATGCGGGGCTTTGGCGGGCCGGGTCGGACTGGCTTGGATGGGATGCCTGCACCGGCCGTCCGGTCGGTCAGCCCAGCATCGCGGGGCTTTCCGAAGCAACTACAACCGCACGAAAATACGGCTTTCACGCCACGCTGAAGGCGCCGTTCCGGCTCGCCCTCGGGCAAAGCCCGGAAACGCTGCGCGAGGCCGTTGCAGAAGTGGCGGCGGGTTTGGCCCCGGCCGCCTTGCCCGGTCTTGCCGTGCGCGCGCTTGGCGATTTCCTTGCCCTGACGCCCGAGCCCCGCGGACCGGACCTTGCGCAGTTGGCCGCCGAGGTGGTGACCCGTTTCGAGCCGTTCCGAGCCCCCCTGACTCAAACGGAGATCACGCGGCGGCAGCCGAACCGGCTCAGCGCGCGGCAGCGCGAGCTTCTCGACAGCTACGGCTATCCTTTCGTGCTTGAGGAATTCCGTTTTCACATGTCGCTGACCGGCGGCCTGGAACCGGAGGAAATCGCCCGCCTTGCGCCGCTCGCGCAGGCCTTCTTCGCGCCGCATCTGGCGCAGCCGGTGGCGCTCGACCGGCTCTGTCTCTTTGGCGAGGATGACACGGGTCGGTTTCATCTTCTGGCCGCTCACGCGCTTTCCGGCTGAAGCGCCGCGATCAGCGCGGCGATGCCCGCCGCGGGCGCGCCATCGTTGAGAATGCGACAGCCGTCAAGGCCCCGCGGCAAAGGCAGCGCCGCCCGCTCAAGCCGCGCCGCGATCTCGTCCGCATCTTCGCGCCCGCGCCGCTGTAGCCGCGCCTGCAAGATGCCGGGCGAGACCGCAATCTCGATCACCTGCAGCTGCGGGAAGGCGGCCAGACATTCCGGCAGCGCCGCGCGCGAGCCGTTGAAGATCACGTCGCGCCCCTCGGCGAGCGGTGCTAGTTCGGCGTGCCGGAGACCATAGCCCAGATCATGCGCCAGCCATGAGAGCGCAAAGCCGCCGTTGCCATGCAGGGCGGCGAATTCCGAGGCCGAAAGGCTTTCGAAGTCTTCGCTTGGCGCCGCCGGGCGGGTGATCGAGCGCCGCGCGCGGTGAATCTCGGGCCGCGCCGCGATCAGCCCGGAAATCAGCGTATCCTTGCCCGCGCCCGAAGGCCCGACGATGGCAAAAAGCCGCCCGCTCATGCCGCCCTCGCGGGGGTGAAGGCCGTCACATCGATTTCGCGATCGGCCACAGTGGCCCGCGCGGCCTCGTCATGGAAGATGCCGAGGATGGCAGCGCCGCGCGCCTTGGCCTCGCAGATCAGCTCCAGCACCACCGCCCGGTTCACCGGATCGAGCGACGCGGTCGGCTCGTCGAGCAGCAGCACCGGGAACGGATGCGCAAAGCCCCGGGCGATGTTGACCCGCTGCTGCTCGCCGCCCGAAAAGGTGGTGGGCGACAGCGACCAGAGCCGTTCCGGGATGTTGAGCCGGGTCAAAAGCGCCTCGGCCCTGGCGAAGGCTTCGTCCTCAGGGGCGCCCGTGTCGAGCAACGGTTCGGCGACGACACGCCGTGTTGGCACCCGCGGCACGACGCGCAGGAACTGGCTGACATAGCCCATCCGGTCGCGGCGCAGGGCGATGATCTGGCGCGGCGTGGCGCTGACAAGGTCGGTCCCGTCGACGCGCAACCGCCCCGTCTCGGCGCGGTAATTGCCCCAGATCATCCGCATCAGCGTCGATTTTCCCGCCCCCGAAGCCCCGGTCAGCGCCACACATTCGCCGGGGCCCACATGCAGGCTGGCCCCGGCAAGCACCGGAAGCACGGCCGCGCCCTGGTTGTGCAAGGTGAAGCTTTTGCACAGATTTTTGATCTCGATCATCGGTTCAGACCTGCAGGACAGAGGAAACGAGAAGCTGGGTATAGGCCGCCTGTGGATCATCGAGCACCTGATCGGTGAGGCCCGCCTCGATCACCCGGCCGTCTTTCATCACCATCAGCCGGTCGGCCAGAAGCCGCGCCACGGCGAGATCATGGGTGACGATGATCACGGCAAGCCCCATCTCGCGCACCAATTCGCGCAACAGGTCCAGAAGCCGCGCCTGCACCGAGACATCGAGCCCCCCGGTCGGCTCGTCCATCAAGACCAACCGCGGCCCGGTCACCAGATTGCGCGCGATCTGCAGCCGCTGCTGCATGCCGCCCGAAAAGGCGCGCGGCCGGTCGTCGATCCGGTCGGGGTCGATCTCGACCCGGCCAAGCCAGTCGCGCGCCTCCGCCCGGATTGCCCCGTAATGCCGCGCGCCGACCGCCATCAGCCGCTCGCCCACATTCGCGCCCGCCGTCACCCCCATCCGCAGCCCGTCGCGCGGGTTTTGATGCACGAAGGCCCATTCGGTGCGCGCCAGATGCCGCCGCTCCGGCTCGCCCACCATCCGCAGATCGCGGCCGCGATAGACGATCCGCCCGGCATCCGCGCTCAGATGACCGGCAAGGCAGCCAAGCAGGGTCGATTTGCCCGAGCCGCTTTCGCCGACAATCCCCAGCACCTCGCCCGGCCAAAGATCGAAATCAACCTCGGCACAGCCGATCCGCGCGCCCCAAAACTTGCCCAGACCCTCAACCTGCAACAGCGACCCCGCTTCCGGATCCGGCTTTTTCTTGGTCCAAATACGCCCTTGCGCGCCGTCCATCATGCGTCCCCCTCCGACAATCGCCCCGCATGCCCCGTCGCGCGACGCCCGGCGCAGAAATCGGTGTCAGAACAGCAAAACATCCGCCCGCCGGCATCGTCGGTGATCACCTCGTCCAGATAGCTCGCCTCGGCGCCGCAGAGATCACAGGCCGCCTCGGCCTTGCTGGGCTCGAACGGATGATCGTCGAAATCGAGGCTGACCACCTCGCAATAGGGCGGCAGCGCGTGAATGCGCGCCTCGCGCCCGGCGCCGAAAAGCTGGATCGCCGGACAGCCCGACAGCTTCGGATTGTCGAATTTCGGGATCGGGCTCGGGTCCATCACATAGCGGCCCTCGACCTGCACCGGATAGGCATAGGAGGTCGCAATCGCCCCGTGCCGCGCGATGTCCTCGTAAAGCTTCACATGCATCAGCCCGTAATCGGCGAGCGCATGCATGCGGCGCGTCTCGGCCTCGCGCGGTTCCAAAAACCGCAAGGGCTCCGGGATCGGCACCTGATAGACAAGGATCTGCCCCTCGGTCAGCGCCGCTTCGGGGATGCGGTGGCGGGTCTGGATCAGCGTGGCCTCGGTCGTGCGGGTGGTCACCGCCACCCCCGCCGTGCGCTCGAAGAAGCGACGGATCGAGACGGCGTTCGTGGTGTCATCGGCGCCCTGATCGATCACCTTGAGCACGTCTTCGGGCACGAGGCACGCCGCCGTCACCTGCACGCCGCCAGTGCCCCAGCCATAGGGCATCGGCATTTCGCGGCTGGCGAAGGGCACCTGATAGCCCGGCACCGCCAGCGCTTTCAGAAGGGCGCGACGGATCATCCGCTTGGTGGCGGCGTCCAGATAGGCGAAACTGTAGCCCTCAGACATGGTGCTCTCCCAAACAAGGACGGAAACGATGCTGCACTGGATCTTCTTCACCGTGGCGGGGGCGTTCCTCGTGGGCTCGCTCTTGCGCAATCTGACCGGGGGCAAGGAGGCGAAATCCGCCCGGCACGAAGACGACACCCCGCGCGATGGCACTGAATAAGGTCATTTCGCGCCCCCTGCCGCCTCGCGGCGCAGGCGCCGGATCAGTTCCAGTTCCGACTGGAAATCGACGTAATGGGGCAGCTTGATGTGCTCGAGAAACCCCGTCGCCTGAATGTTGTCGCAGTGGCTCAGCACGAATTCCGCATCCTGCGCCGGGGCGCCGGTGGCGTCTTCGCCCAACTCCTCCCAGCGCAGGGCGCGCTCGACGAGGCTCATCGAGATCGCCTTGCGCTCGGACTGGCCAAAGACAAGGCCATAGCCGCGGGTGAATTGCGGTGGTTCGGTTTTCGAGCCGGTGAACTGGTTCACCGTTTCGCATTCGGTCAGCTCGACCTCGCCGATCTCGATCGAGAACCCGAGTTCCGGGATCTCCATCTCCACCGCGCACAGCCCGATGCGCAATTCGCCGACAAAGGCATGGGTGCGCCCGTAGCCGCGCTGCGTCGAATAGGCGAGGCCCAGCACGAAGCCCTCGTCGGCCCGTGCCAGCGCCTGCAATCGCGTCGCGCGGGCGGCGCGCAGCTCCAGCGGTTCGCGCGTCAGATCGGGCGGCGTTTCAGGGCCAGCCGTCAGTGGCTCCATCAGCCCGTCGCGATCGAGCAACCCCAGCACATGCGGCGCGGGCGCCGCGTCGGCGGGAACGCGCGCGGCGGGCGGCGGCGCCCCCTCTGCGGCGAGCGCGAAATCGAGCAGCCGATGCGTGTAGTCAAAGGTCGGCCCCAGCACCTGCCCGCCCGGCACATCCTTGAAGGTGGCGGAAATCCGGCGGCTGATCTGCATCGCCGCGGTGTCGACGGGCAGGCTGGCGCCAAAGCGCGGCAGTGTCGTGCGATAGGCGCGGATCAGGAACACCGCCTCGATCAGATCGCCGCGCGCCTGTTTGATCGCCAGCGCGGCCAGGTCGGGATCGTAGAGCGAGCCCTCTGCCATCACGCGATTGACCGCCAAGGTCAGCTGCTCGCCGATCTGCTCCACGCTCAGCTCCGGCACCGCAGCATCGCCCCGGCGTTCCTCGGCCAGCCACGCGTGGGCGGCGTCAATCGCCCGCTCGCCACCTTTGGTTGCGACATACATCAGAGCGCCTCCACCCGGGTCGAGCGCGGCAGGGCGGCAACGCTGTCACCCGCGCAGAAATAGCAATCGAATCCAAGCGGAAAGCGGGCGCGGTTGGCGGTGAACGGGGCAATGGCAGGCAAGCGGGCGTCCTGATGCGTCTCGATCCCCGGGCCGCGCAGCCGCGCATTGGGGGGCGTCAGGGCGGCCATTTCGACGATCAGCGTTGCCGAGCGGTCGGGGTAATCGGGCGTGCCGATGCGGAACTGGTCAAGCGGCAGATCTTCCCAGCGACCAAGGGCAAAGACCGCCGCCTCGGGCGGGCACAGGGGCGCCGCGGTGTGAAAGGCGATCCAGTCGACAAGCGCAGGCGTGAGCAGCGCGGGGGAAACGAAAAGCGGCGTCGTGTCATCGCACAACGTCAGCACCAGTGCCCCGGCCGCGGGCGACAGCGGCGCAGGCGGGCAGGCCCCGGCAAGGCGCGCGATCCGGCCGGGCCGCGCCATCGCTTCAAGCGCGGCGCGGAAGGCATGCGCCGCATCGATCGCGGGATCGGCGAAACCGCCGGAAAGAGCGTGCATCTCCATCAATCCTCTCCCCGGACCAGCGTGAAGAATTCGACCTTGGTGGCCGCGGCCTTTTCGGCGCGAATACGGCGCCGGGTGGCCTCTTCGGCGCGCAGGGGGGCAAGCACCGCGGTCTCGATCCGCGCCGCTTCCTCTTCCTCGCCCTGCATCAGCGCATCGATCACCGCCACGCGCGTCGCATGGCCCTTGTCGCAGCCCTGCACGGCAGCATGTCCGACCCTGCCATCGGCCAGACGCAGCGCGCAGCGTGTCACCGTCATTTCGCCAAGGTTGAACGGCGCCCCACCGCCCGCCCCCATGCGCCCGCGCACCATCACCGCCCCCACCTCTGGACGGCGCAACCAGTCGAACGGCGGGAGGTCTGGCAGCAGGGTGGCGAGACGCGCGCCGGGGGCGCGGGCCAAAAGCGACAGGGTCGCCGCGCGGGCCGATGTGTCGAAAGCAGCGTTGGAGACCGGGGCAGACATCTTGCGGATTTGTCCAGATAAGTATACAACTAGACAAATATTGCGCCGCAGAGGTCGATTCCGCCAATGAAGTTTGCATGACAAAACGCGATCCCGTCTGGGCGGCGATTGCCGCAATCCTGCGCGCCGAGATCGCCTCGGGCGCCTGCCCGCCCGGCGCGAAGTTGCCGACCGAGGCGGCGTTGTCGGCGCGGTTCGGTGTCAACCGCCACACCCTGCGCCATGCGCTGGCAGCCCTTGCCGAGGAAGGTCTGCTCCGGGCGCGGCGCGGCTCGGGGGTGTTCGTCGCGGCAAGCCCGCCCACGGATTATGCGCTCGGGCGGCGGGTGCGGTTTCAGGAAAACGTCCTCGCCTCGGGGCGCACGCCGTCGCGGCAGGTGCTGCGGCTGGAGACCCGCCCCGCCGAGGCGGCGGAACGCGCCGCGCTGGGGGTTGCGCTTGTGCATCTCTACGAGGGGTTATCGCTGGCCGACGGGGTGGTGCTGGCGCAGTTCCGCTCCGCTTTTCCGGCGGACCGTTTCCCAACCTTGCCCGAAGCGCTGGCCCGGCTTGGCTCGGTGACGGCGGCACTGGCCGAGATGGGGGTGAGCGATTACACCCGCGCCTCGACCCGGATCACCGCGAAACTGGCGCGTGGACCGCGGGCGGCGTTGCTGCATCTGCCCGAGGGCGCGGCGCTGTTGCGCACAGAGGCGGTGAATGTCGATGCCACAGGGGTGCCCGTGGAATACGGGCTGACCTGGTTTGCAGGCGATCGCGTCGCGCTGACCGTGGCAACGACTGGCTGAGTGATGGGAAGCCGCCCCCGCATCGGGGAGGGAGGAGGGCGGCTTCCCGGCCTGCCCGCCGAAGACGGGTCAGGCAGGCACTTCTTCGTAGCGATCGAGAAACTCTTCCGCGGGAAGGGTGCGAAAATCATCCAGCCGCTCGCGCAGCGTCGCATGATCCCAGTCCCACCAGGCGAGTGCCAGAAGTCGCTCGGCCACACGGTCGGGAAACCGCATCCGCAGCGGCACGGCGGGGCAGCCCGCAACGATCATGAAGGGGGGCACATCCTTCGTCACCACCGCGCCCGAGGCGACGATCGCGCCGATGCCCACCGTCACCTCGGGCTTGATGATCGCGCCATGCCCGATCCAGCAATCGGCGCCAAGGCTGATACGGCGCGCGGCGCGGTGCAGGAAGAAGGCGGCGTCATCGCCCACATCGTCCCAGTAGTAATGCGAGCGATAGAGGAAATGGTGCTGCGCCGCGTTGCGGAACGGATGGTCGGTCGGGCCGATCCGTGTCATCGCGGCAATATTGGCAAACTTGCCCACCGTGGTGTTGGCGATGTCGGCCAGCCGGTCGCAATAGGCATAATCGCCCATCTCCACATTGGTCAGCCGCGCCCCGCGACCGATCTCGACATAGGCGCCGAAGCTTGCATTGCTGATCTCGCAATCGGGCGCGATCAGCGGTGTGACGGGATGCAATTTCGCCATGGTCTACCCCTTGATGAAGCGTGTGCGCAGCCAACCCGAGAGGCTGTCCATCGCCATCACCATGAGGAGGATCAGGACGATGTAATAGCTGACTTCTTCCCAGTCTTTCTGGGTCTGGATCGCCTGCGTCAGCAAAAGCCCGATACCGCCCCCCACCAGCGCGCCGATGACGGTGGCCGAGCGGGTGTTGCTCTCGAGATAGTAAAGCACCTGGCTGAGGATCACCGGCGCCACCTGTGGGCCGACACCGAAACGGGCTTGCAGCGCGCCGCTCGCGCCGGTGGAGGCAATCCCCTCGCGCTGCTTTTCGTCGATGTTTTCAAGCGCCTCGGAGAAGGTCTTGCCGAAGGTGCCGGTGTCGGTCATCAAGATCGCCAGCGCTCCGGTCAGCGGCCCAGGCCCGAAGGCGCGGCTGAGGATCACCGTCCAGATCAGCCCGTCGATGCCGCGGAAGAGATCGAAGAAGCGGCGCAGGCCGAACCGCACCGCCCGGCCCGGCGCGAAATTGGAGGCGGCGAGGAACGCCAGCGGAACCGCGATCAGCGCCGCGCCGAGCGTGCCAAGAAAGGCCATCAGCACCGTCTCGCCCAAAGCCCAGACCACGTCGCCATGACGCCACATCCGGTTATGCCAGAAGTCATGGAGCATTCCCGCAAGGTTGGCCCGCGCGGGGTCAAGGCGCGGCTCCCACAGCGCAAGCGCCGCCAACTCGCCCGGACCCTTGCCGTGAAACGGGCTTTGCAGGTCGAAGAAGAAAAGCTCCCAGCCGGGTTGATAGCGGAAAGTCTCGGTGCGCTGGGGTGTCATCGAAAAGCGCCACCACGGGCCGCGGATATCGACCCGGGTCGAGGAGGCCGAGAGCCAGTCGGGCGTGACGGCTCCTTCGGGCAGTGTCACCGCGATGCGCCGCCCGCTCCGCGTTACCTCGATCCGGCCAAAATCTGTCCGGTCGATCCGGGCGCCGCTGGCGGTGTAGGTCACGCGCCCCCCGCCCGGCAGGTCGATGACAGGGGTTGTGCCGTCCTGCACCCAGCTCGGGAATTGCTCGGGCGCGTAACGGCCTTTCGCCTCGCCCTCGATCGCGACCTCCAGCCCCGGTTTTCGCAGATCGCGGCTGACATGGGTCTTGTAGCTCCAGAAATCGCCCAGAAGTGTTGCCGCATTGTCGGGCCGGATCCGCGCCGCGATGCCCGGCAGATCGAAGCTGAAGAAGATCGTCGTCAGATAGGCGAGCAGCAGCAGCGGCGCGGCCAGCATCACCGCGCGGCGCCGCCCGAGGCTGCGGCGGATTTCGGTCTCGGCGATCAGCAGCATCGGGGCAGTCATGCCGCCTGCCCCCCTTTGACAAGACGCATCCGGGCGCGGTCGGACAGGGCATCGACGACGACGATGGTCAGAAAGAGAAGCGCAAAGATCGCCACCACCTGATCGTAGCGCCCCTGTCCCCATTGCAGCGTCGTGCGCAGATCGTAACCGATGCCGCCCGCGCCGACGAAGCCAAGGATCGCCGAGGCGCGGATGTTGATCTCGAACCGCAACAGCGCATAGGAGGACCAGTTCGGCGCCACCTGGGGCAGGATGCCGAACCAGATCCGCGCCAGCCATCCGGCACCGACCGAGGCGAGCCCCTCGAGCGGTTTCAGATCGGCGTTTTCCGACGCCTCGGAGAAGAGTTTTCCCAGCGCGCCCGCGGTATGCAGCGTGATCGCGATCATCGCGGGCACCGGGCCGCCGCCGAGCAGAAAGATCAGCACCAGCGCGATGACGATTTCGGGCATGGCCCGCATCACATCCATCAAGCGCCGGACCGGGGCCACGATCAGGGCCACGGGCGCCAGCGCCCGGGCCGACAGAACGGCAAACAGGCAGGCGAAAAGCCCGCCCAAAAGCGTCGAGACGGCGGCGATGTTCAGCGTCTCGATCAACGAGGGCAGGTATTGGCCGAGATAGCCCGGCAAGTTGCGCCAGTCGCGCGCCGCCTCGGAGAGGATTTCGACTGGAAAGTCAAAGATATGCGCGATGCCATCGATAAAGCTGCCGGCATTGCGGGCATCCGCTGTGCGCCAGCCCGAGGCCATCAGAACGACAAAGAGCACAAGGATCAGCCCGCCATAGAGCCGCCGACGGCGCACCAGCGCCAGATACTCCGCGGTCATGGGCAGGGCTGACGTCATCTTGCGCCTTTCGGGAAAGGGGACGGGGGCCGGAGCCCCCGCCCGAACTGTCGAAATCAACCGGTGCTGAAATCAGTTCCCCTGCGTCGCGCGCCGGGTTTCCACGATGATATCGTAGAAATCGGCGGTGATCGGCGCAAAGCCCGCGGTGTCGCCCGCCGCCACGCCATAGGCGCAGTCCTTGTCCTTCGCCTGCAGCCCCTTGACCAGATCGGTCATCTTCGCCTTCACATCGTCGGGCAGGGCGTGGCGCAGCACCACCGGGCCTTCCGGGATCGGCTCGGATTTCCAGATTTCCACAAGGTCGTTCATGTTCACCAGACCCGCATCGACCGCCTTGCGCAGCGCGCCCGAGTTGTAGCCGTCTTCCCAGTTGCCCTGCCCATCGGCCCAGGTCACGCCCGCGTCGATGTCGCCATTCACCACCGCGACGATGGTCTGTTCATGCCCGCCGGTGAATTTCACCGTCTTGAAATAGCTCGACGCGCCATCGGCCAGATCGGCGCGGGTGATCTCGGGATGGGTTTTCGGGATCTCGACCGAGGGGATCAGATAGCCCGAGGTCGAGTTCGGATCGCCAAAGCCGAAGACCTTGCCCTTGGCGTCTTCCAGCTTGGTGATGCCGCTGTCCTTCCGCGCGATGCCGATCGAATGATAGGTGAACGAGCCGTCGAGGTTGGTCTTCACCAGCGCCACATCGACCGCTTTCGGGTCGGTCAGATAGACCTTGGCATAGGCCGAGGCGCCAAGCCAGGCCATGTCGATGGTGCCGCCCAGAAGCCCCTGCACCACGCCGTCATAATCGGCGGGGGCAAAGAGCTTCACCGGCACACCGAGGGTGTCTTCGGCGTATTTGCGCAAGCATTCGTTCGAATTCAGCCGGTCTTGCGCGTTTTCACCGCCCAGAAGGCCGATGTTGAACTGGGTGATGCCCTCGGCATGGGCGGCACCGGCAAGAAGCGTCGTGGCGGCCAGAACGGCGGGAAGGATCTTCATGGTCGTCTCCGGTTGACCCCGGCCACCCCGGCCGGGAAAGGGGTTACGCGCCAAGCATCGCGGTGGCGTAGCTCTCGTCGGCGCTTGTGTCGGCGGGGATCGCGGTCGAGGTCGCGGCCTCGTTGAAACTGGCATCGGCGCCATAAATCTCGCGCGCGACGCCGGTTGACAGCTGATCGGGGCGGCCATCGAAGACCACGCGGCCATCGCGCATCCCTATCACCCGGTCGCAATAGCGCCGCGCGGTGTCGAGCGTGTGCAGGTTCGCAATCACCATGCGCTCGTCCTCGGTCTGGATCCGCTTGAGCGTGTCCATGACAATCTGCGCATTCATCGGATCAAGGCTGGCGATCGGCTCGTCGGCAAGGATGATCGCCGGATCCTGCATCAGCGCGCGGGCGATGGCGACGCGCTGCTGTTGCCCGCCCGACAGCGCCTCGGCGCGCTTCGATGCCTGCTCCGCGATGCCGAGCCGGTCAAGGATCTGGAGCGCTTGGGCAATGTCGGCGTCGGACCAGAAATCGAAGATCGCGGCCAACGTCGGGCGGCGGCCCAGAAGGCCATGCAGCACGTTCGAGGCCACATCCATCCGCGGCACGAGGTTGAATTGCTGAAACACCATCGCGCAACGGCTTTGCCATTCCCGCTTTTCGCGACCCGTCAGCGCGGCAACATTGCGCCCCTCGAACAGGATTTCCCCCGCACTGACATCGGTCAGACGATTGATCATCCGCAGCAGCGTCGATTTCCCCGCGCCCGAGCGGCCGATGATGCCGACGAAGGCGGGCCGGTCGAAGTACAGCGACACGCTGTCCACGGCCTTTCGGGCGCCAAACTCCCGCGTCAGCTTCCGAAGTTCCAGCATCTGCCCCCACCCCGCCTTTCGGTTCCGGGGAGTCATCGCTGCTTCGGGCAACAGCGGCATGGCAGTTCATTAAAGCTTCGGTAACGCTATCGGGGAACAAGAAAGCCCCGGGCCTTGCGGTCCGGGGCTGGTTGCTGGATTGAAAGGTTACTCGACTTTGCCGATCGACCAGAACTGCGTCTCGCCCGAGCTGTCATCGACGCCATCATTGTCGGTCACGAAAAAGCCCTCGCCCGCCGCATCGATTGCAAAGCCCTCTACCTTTTCAAGCGTGTAGCCCTTGGTGGCCTGAAGGTCGGGAAGCAGGTCGCGCACCAGTTCCTTTTTCACCACCGGCAGCGGCCCGCCCAGTTCGGCCGGTTTCAGATCGGCGAGCGCCACCCGATAAAGCCGCTTCACCGTTGCCTTGTCGGCCGACTGATTGTCCCGCTCGAGCAGATAGGCAAAATCACCGTTCAGCGTGATTTCCGACAGGCCAACCCAGCCGCCTTCGGGCGCCGCGTCGAGCGGATACTGCACCGCCCCCCATTTTTCTTCTTTCAGATCATAGGCGACCAGTTTGACCATCCCCTTCGGATCGTCTTTCCACGGGCGCTGAATCGCCAGCCAGAGCGTATCGCCCGCAACCGCGATCCCCTCGAAGCCGAAGCGGATCTCATGCGCGGAAAGCTCGGCCGGAAGTCCGATCTGCTGATCGATGGCCCCCTTTTCATCCAGATGAACGATCCCATGCGGGATCATCTTGTCGGTCCGCCCTTCGGTGGCGAGCCAGAAGCCGCCCGCGCCATCGGTGGCCAGCCCTTCGATATCCATCAACTGCGCCGGATCACCGCCGCGCGTGACGGTCAGCCCGGCGGTGATCTTCGCCGGTTTCTGCGTCGCATCGATGGTGTAGATCGTCGGTGCCGCTGACAGGAAACTGTCAGAGGCGGCGAAAAGATGCCCCGGTTTGCCCGGATCGGCGGCGAGCGCCGACAGCGCGGTCCAGCCAACCAGAGGTTCGGTGCCGGCACTGGTGATCGTCGGATAGGCGGGCGCCGCATCGCCCAACGCATAAAGCATCACATGCGCGGGCGGTCCGCCGTCCTCGCGCAGATCGACCTCGTTCGCAGTGGCGAGAAGCCCGCGTTTGGGGAGCGCCACCAGACCTTCGGGGCTGATCCCCGAGGGCAGGATCTGCAAAAGCTTCGGCGCCGCCAGATCGGTCAGATCGTAGACGCCGACGAGCGAGGCCCGTTCGGAGGCGACGAACAGCAGCTTGCGCCCGTCGAAATCGGCCACTTCGACCGACTCGATCTCGACGCCCTTCTTGTTGCGCTTGTCGGGGTAATGGCCAAGCGCAGCCATCTCGCGTTCAAGGCTGGCGCCCGCCTCGAAGACCACGCTGCCGTCCTTCTTCCAGATCGTGAAGCCGCGCGAGCCGCCCTTCCAGTCGCCTTCATTCGCGGTGACGAAATGATCGGTGTCGATCCATTTCACCCCGTCAGGTTCGCGCGCGACGCCCTCTTTCGTGCCGGTGAAATCGAGCTTGCCGTCCTTTTTCGTGTCGATGCCGGTCAGATCGACCGTGCCCGCGGAAAAATGCGCAGCGACTTTGCCATCGGCACCCACCACCACGATTTCGTTGTTTTCCTGCAGTGTCACGACGATCTCGCCCGCCGCGTTGATCGCGACGAATTCCGGCTCCGGATCCTCGCCCGCCACCGCAGCAAGCCCGGTCAGGTCGATCTTCTGCAGCCCGGCGCAATCGACCGCGCCCTTCGAAAGCGGCAGCTTGACCAGATAGCCCGCGGGCATCTGCGGCAGGTCACCGTCATTCACTTCTTCGTCGCGCTCGTTTTCGATAGCGACGGCCAGGAAGCTGCCATCCGGGGCCTTGGCGACGGAATCGGGCTGCCCGCCAAGGTCGCATTCCGCCACGATTTTCTGGGTGGCCAGATCGACCGTCACCAGCTTGCCCGAGGGCTTGGCATAGCTTTCCGAGGTGTTCACCCCGGCGAAGGCGAGCCCGCCCAGAACCACCGTCGTCGTCGGCTCGCCGCCCATGTCCACCGTGCCAAGCGGCTTCGGCGCGGCGGGGTCCGCGATGTCGATCAGCCCCAGCGCGCCCAGCGGGCTGTCGGAATAGATCAGCTTCTGCCCGTCTTCGGTCGCGGTGATGATCTCGGCCGAGGAAGGTTTCGCGGCTGCCGCGCCGCTCGAATTGCGCGGCGTGGCGAAGGCGGCGATGCGGTTGAAGCTTTGCTCTGCGTTGGCCGGGAAAGCGGTGGCAAGCGCAAGCGCCGAAGTCAGGCACAGGCTACGGAAGGTCATCGGGATCATCCTGTCAAATTGCGTCGCGCGGACGATCTGCGGTGCACGTAACGGCGGGATGACACGCAGATTGCGGTTCGATGACAGAGCTCGGGCGAGACTTTCGAGATCCTCGCAAGCCGGTCTCCCCGCGCGATCCTCCCGAATCGTCCGTGCTGCCGAAATTGCCGCACCGCAGAAACATTTCTGTCACCGCTTCGATATTTTCCCGTCACGACCCGGGCGCACCGTGAGGCCGAACTCTGAACGGAAAGGTTCGCCGATGTTTTCTTTGGAAGGACAAAAGGCGCTCGTCGTCGGAATTGCAAACGAACATTCGATCGCCTTCGGAATTGCCCGGGCCTTGCGGGCGCAGGGCGCCGATCTTGCCGTTACCTGGCTCAATGACAAGGCCGAGCCGCATGTGCGTCCGCTGGCCGAGGCGCTTGGGGCCGAAATCATGATGCCGCTTGATGTCGCGCAGCCCGATCAGCTTGCGGCGGTGTTCGAGCGGATCGAGGATCGCTGGGGACAGCTTGATACGCTCGTCCATTCCATCGCATTTGCGCCGCGTGCCGATCTGCACGGGCGGGTGGTCGATTGCTCGGCGGGCGGCTTCGCGCTGGCGATGGACACCTCGGTGCATTCCTTCCTGCGGATGATCCATCTGGCCGAACCGCTGATGACCGAGGGCGGCACCTGTCTTTCGGTGTCCTTCTTCGGCTCGACCCGGGTGGTGCGGCATTACAACCTGATGGGGCCGGTGAAAGCCGCGCTGGAAAGCGCCGTGCGCTATGCCGCGGCGGAACTGGGCGAAAAGGGCATCCGGGTGCATGCGCTCTCGCCCGGGCCGCTGGCCACTCGCGCCGCAAGCGGCATCGACCATTTCGACGAGATGATGGCCGAGGCGGCCGAGCGCGCGCCCACCCATCATCTGGCGACGATCGAGGATATCGGGGCGATGGCCGCCTTTCTGGCCGCACCCGAAGCGAAGAACCTGACCGGCGGGATCCACGAGATCGACGGCGGCTATTCCATCACCGCGTAAGGGGGCCGCCATGGTCAGCGTCTTTGATTACACCGATCCCTCCCGCGCCGCCGATCTGCCCGGTCCGGCAGAAGATCTGCTCGGCCTCGGGCGCCAGAAGATCGATGCGATGAGCGTCGAGCTCGAGGGGACGGTGGAAACCGCGGGCCTCCTTGCCTCGGCGCTGCAGCAGCATGGCAGCCGCATCATCGCCAGCCATTCGGCGCGGCTCAACACGGCGATGAAACAGGCCGAAGCCATGATCGCCGCCTTTCACGACGACCGCGAGAACCGCTCCAGCTTCGAAGCCTGGGTGGAATATCAGCGCGACGCCGCCGAGCGGCTGGTGCTGAGCCTCGATGCACTGCGCCAGCGCGGCGACATCTTCCTTGAGCATGAGACCGAGGGCTGCCCGCCGGTCCTGGCCTATGCGACCGAACTGGTGATGGACGGGCGGGATCTGCCCTTGCCCTCGAATTACATGCTGTTGCGGATCCTGCCGCCCGCGGGCGTGCAGATCGACCCGCGTCGCCGCCCCTATGTGATCATCGATCCGCGCGCCGGGCATGGACCGGGCATCGGCGGCTTCAAGACCGACAGTCAGGTGGGCGTCGCGTTGCGCGAAGGCCATCCGGTCTATTTCGTCGCCTTCCGCCGCGCCCCGGAACCGGGGCAGTTCCTGTCTTACGTCACCCGGGCCGAGGCCGCCTTCGTGCGCGAGGTGATGCGCCTGCATCCCGAGAGCGCCCGTCCGGTGGTGATCGGCAATTGTCAGGGCGGCTGGGCGAGCCTGCTTCTGGCCGCGATGAACCCCGATCTGACCGGCCCCGTCGTCATCAACGGCGCCCCGGTCGCCACCTGGTCGGGCCGCGTCGGCGAAAATCCGATGCGCTACAATGCCGGGCTGGCGGGGGGCACCTGGATTCCGCTGATGCTGTCCGATCTGGGCGGCGGGCTGTTCGACGGCGCGCATCTGGTGGCGAATTTCGAACTGCTCAACCCGTCGCGCACGCTCTTTCGCAAATACACTGACCTTTTCCGCGACATCGACACGGCCGAGGCCGCTTTCCTCGATTTCGAACGCTGGTGGGGGGGCTTCTTCCTGCTGGCCGAGCCGGAAATCCGCTGGATCGTCGAGCAGCTTTTCGTCGGCAACCGGCTGGTGAAGAACGAGGCCCGGATCGAGCCCGGCCGCCCGGTCGATCTCAAGGCGATCCGCGCGCCGATCATCGTCTTTGCCAGCCATGGCGACACGATCACCCCCCCGCAACAGGCGCTGAACTGGATCGCCGCGACCTATGCCGACGTTGCCGAGATTCGCATCCGCGGCCAGCGCATCGTCTACATGGTGCATGAGGAAGTCGGTCATCTGGGGATCTTCGTGTCCTCGAAAATTGCCAATCGCGAACATTCCGAGGTCGCCTCGACCCTGAAGACAATCGAGGCCTTGGCGCCCGGGCTCTACGAAATGACCATCGAGGATGTCACCGAAACCGACGGGCGCAAGCATTTCACCGTGGGTTTTTGCGAACGCACGCTGGATGACATCCGCGCGCTTGACGACGGGCAGGCCGACGAGCGCCCCTTTGCGGCGGTGGCGCGGGTCTCCGAGGTGCAGGCGCAGCTTTACGAAACCCTCCTGCGCCCGGTTCTGCGCAGCCTTGTCACGGAAACCTCGGCGGAACTCAGCCGCGCGCTGCACCCCGAACGGCTGTCGCGGGCGCTGATCTCCTCGCGCAATCCGGCCATGGCGCCGCTGCAACAGGCGGCAGAACAGGTCCGCAAAGTCCGCACCAAGGCGCCTCCCGACAATCCGTTTCTGGCGGCCGAGGCGCTTTGGGTGCAAGGCACCGAACAGATGATCGACTTCTGGCGCGACAGTCGCGACATGATGACGGAACTCGCCTTCCACAGCCTCTGGGGCAATCCTTGGGCGCGGGCTTTCGGCGCCAAGCACGAATCGCGCCGCACGCTGAAAAGCATCGACGAGTTGCGGGCCCTGCCCGAGGTGACGGCGGCGCTTTTTGCGATCGAACAGGGCGGCTTCGTCGAGGCGGTGATCCGGATGCTGGTGCTTCTGGCGGAAAACCGCGGGCAGGTGCGGCGGGACCGGCTGGAACGCTCGGCCCGGGTGCTGAGCTGGGACGCGCCGTTCCGCGCGCTCGGGGCCGAACGGCGGGCGATGATCATCCATCAGCAGACGCTGATCGCGACCTTCGAGCCCGAGCGCGCGATCGAGACCCTGCCGCAGCTTCTGCGCGATCCGCAGGAGCGGGCCTCGGCGCTGGCCGTCGTGCGCTACATCCCCGGGGCGATCGCGGAAATGTCGCCCGAAACGCAGGCGATGCTGGCGCGGTTCGAAACCGTGCTTGGTATCGCGCCCGCCACCGCGGATGTGACCGAAGACCCGCTTGCCCCCGTGCCGCAAGCCTTGAGCGGAGCGGTGCCGGACTGGCAGCCTGCGCCCGATTTCGCGCCCGATTTCGCGACTGAGCCGCTGCCCGGCTTGCCCGAACAGCCGCCCGCGCCGGAACCCCCCGGTCGATCTTGTACCGCTGCCGCAGCCCGAAGCGGAGCCGCAACCCGAGCTGGCGGCTGCCGCCCCCCCCGCCCCGGCGCCGGATCTGCCCGGGCTGGCGCCGATCCCGCGTCCGGGTCGCACGCCGCGGCGCGGGCCGAACGGGGCTGCCCCGCGGGAGGGCGAGCAATGACGCAGGCGATCCTGACGCTGAATGCGGGATCCTCCTCCTCGCTCAAGCTCGCGCTTTATCCGCTGAGCGGCGAGAGGCCGATGGCCACGGGGCTTGTCGATGCGATCGGCCCCGCGGGCGTCTTTCACCTCAAGGGGCCGTTCGGGCAGGAACTGCCCACGGTCGCGGGCGATCTGTCCAGCCATGAAAGCGCGCTGCAGACCGTCGTTTCCAGCCTGCGCGGCACGCATCCCGATCTGACGCTCGCCTGCATCGGGCATCGCGTCCTGCATGGCGGCGATCATTTCTCGGGTCCGGTGACGGTGACCCCCGAGACGCTGGCCCTGCTCGATCCGCTCGCCCCTTTCGCGCCGCTGCATCAGCCGCACAATCTGGCCGGCATCCGCGCCGCGATGGCGGCCTTTCCGGGCGTGCCTCAGGTGGCCTGTTTCGACACCGGCTTTCACCGCCATCACCCTTGGGTCAACGATGCCTTCGCCCTGCCCCGGGCCTTTTACGATCAGGGCGTGCGCCGCTACGGCTTTCACGGGCTGAGCTATGATTACGTCGCCACGCGCCTGCGCGAGCTTGCGCCGCATCTGGCCGCGGGGCGGGTGGTGGTGGCGCATCTGGGCAATGGCGCCTCGATGTGCGCGCTGCAAGATGGCCGCTCGGTCGCCTCGACGATGGGGTTCACCGCGCTCGACGGGCTGCCGATGGGCACGCGCTCGGGCCAGATCGACCCGGGGGTTCTGCTTTACCTGATGCAGCATCGCGGCATGAGCGCCGACGAGATCGCCGACATGCTCTATCGTCGCTCGGGGCTTCTGGGGCTTTCCGGGCTTTCCAGCGACATGCGCGTTCTGGAAGCCGCGGACACGCCCGAGGCGCGACAGGCGATAGACTATTTCGTCTTCCGCGCTCAGCGCGAGGTGGGGGCGATGGCGGCGGCGCTGGGCGGCATCGACGCGCTCGTCTTCTGCGGCGGCATCGGGGAAAACTCGCGTCTGGTGCGCGAGCGGATCTGCGAGCGGCTGGGCTGGATGGGGATCGAGATCGACCACGCCCGCAACAGCGAAAACGCGACGGTGATTTCCTCGGAACTGGCCCGCACCACCGTGATGGTGGTGCCGACGAACGAAGAGCTGGTGATCGCCCGCGCGACGCGGGCGGCTCTGGGCATCGGCGAAAGGAACGTGGCATGAAAGGCGCCCTGACCCCCGAGGCGGCGGCCGCCCGCATTCCCGATGGCGCGCGCGTGATGATCGGCGGCTTCGTCGCGGTGGGCTCGCCGCTGCGGTTGATCGATGCGCTGGTGGCGCGCGGGGCCCGCGATCTGACGGTGATCGCCAATGACACGGCACGGCCGGGGCTTGGCATCGGCATGCTGATCTCGGCGGGCTGCGTGGCGCGGGTGATCGCCTCGCATATCGGGCTGAACCCCGAAACGCAGGCCGGGATGAATGCGGGGCGGATCGCGGTCGACCTCGTGCCGCAGGGCACGCTGGTCGAGCGGATCCGTGCGGGCGGCATGGGGCTTGGGGGCGTGTTGACGCCCACGGGGCTTGGCACCGAGGTCGAGGACGGCAAGCAGATCTTCGAGATCGAGGGCCTGTCCTATTTGCTCGAATTGCCGCTGCGCGCCGATTTCGCGCTGATCGGCGCCTGGCAGGCCGATCACGTCGCCAATCTGACCTATGAATTCACCGCGCAAAACTTCAACCCGGTGATGGCACTGGCCGCCGACACGGTGATTGCCGAGCCCGAAAGCATCGTGCCGGTGGGGGTGATCCCGCCCGATGCGGTGCGCACGCCCGGAGTTCTGGTCGATCATCTGCTGGTGCGGGCAAGGTAAGGGGGATGGGATGGACGCGAAAGAGCTGATCGCGCGCCGCGTGGCGCAGGAAATCCGGCCCGGGATGCTGGTCAATCTGGGCATCGGCCTGCCCTCGCTGGTGGCGGGCTTCGTGCCGGCCAATGCGGGCGTGTTCTTTCAGGCCGAAAATGGCGTGATCGGGCTTGGCGCGCATCCGCCCGAGGGGATGGAGGATGCGCATCTGACCGATGCGGGCGGCGGCTTCGTCTCGGCGGTGCCCGGCGCGGCCTCGATCGACAGCGCGATGAGCTTCGGGCTGATCCGGGGCGGGCATCTGGACATGACGGTGCTCGGCGGGCTGCAGGTGGACGAAGCCGGGCAACTGGCGAACTGGAAGGTGCCGGGCGCGATGGTGCCGGGCATGGGCGGGGCGATGGATCTTGTCACCGGGGCGGCGCGGGTCGTGGTGGCGATGCAGCATGCGGCGCGGGGGCAATCGAAGATCGTGCCGCGCTGCACCCTGCCGCTGACCGCGCTGCGCCGGGTCGATCTGGTGGTGACCGATCTGGCAGTGATCGAACCGACCGAGGCGGGGCTTTTGCTGCGTGAACGCGCCCCCGGCGTTGAAGTTGCCGAGATTCTGGCGGCGACGGAGGCGGCGTTGATCGTCCCCGACCACATTCCCGAAATGGATCTGGAGTAAGGCTTTCATGACCGATTTCCGCACTGCCATCGTCACCGGCTCCACCTCGGGGATCGGGCTTGCCGTCGCCCATGCCCTTGCCGAGGCGGGCCATGCGGTGATGCTCAACGGCTTTGGCGACCCCGTTGAAATCGACAGATTGCGGGCGCAGATCGAAGCCGAAACCGGCGCACCGGTCGGCTATCATGACGCGGACATGTCCCGCCCCGACGAGATCGTCGATCTGGTCGACGCCACCGAGGCGCAGTTCGGCCGGATCGACATTCTGGTGAACAATGCCGGCATCCAGACCGTCGCACCGATCGAGGAGTTTCCGGTCGATCGCTATGATCAGATCATCGCGGTGAACATGTCGGCGGCCTGGCATGCCTGTCGATTGACTTTTGCGGGAATGAAGGCGCAGCGTTGGGGGCGGGTGATCAACATCGCCTCGGCGCATGGGTTGGTCGCCTCGCCCTGCAAATCGGCTTATGTCATGGCCAAGCATGGGCTTGTCGGCCTTACAAAGGCGCTGGCGCTGGAAGGCGCCGAACACGAGATTACCGTCAACGCGATTTGTCCCGGCTATGTGATGACACCGCTGGTCGAGAAACAGATCCCCGAAACCGCCGCGGCGCGCGGCATGACCGAGGAGGAAGTGATCCGCGATGTGCTTCTGGCGGCACAACACACGCGCAGCTTTGTCCGGCCAGGTCAGATCGGGGCGCTCGCGGCTTATCTCTGCACGGCGGCTGCAAGCCAGATCACCGGTGCCGCCCTGCCGATCGACGGGGGCTGGACGGCGCATTGACACCGGGCCGCTTCGCTTCGAGGATGCGCAAGGGATGCGACGCCGGGAGGGGTGATGCGGGAGTTTCGGGCCGAAGACGGCGCAAGACTGGCCTATCGGGATGAGGGCGACGGGATCGCGCTTCTGGCGCTGGCGGGGCTGACCCGCGATGGGCATGACTTCGACTATCTTTCGCATCATCTACCGGACGACGTGCGACTGATCCGGCTCGACAGTCGTGGCCGGGGGGCCTCGGACTGGACCGGGGCGGCTAGTTATACCGTGGCGCAGGAAGCCCGCGACGTGCTGGCGCTGCTCGACCACCTCGATCTGCCGCAGGTGGCGGTGATCGGCTCCTCGCGCGGGGGCCTTTTGGGGATGGTGCTGGCGGCGACTGCGCCGGGGCGGCTGAGCGGGCTTTGCCTGAACGATGTCGGCCCGGTGCTCGAACGCGCGGGGTTGGAGCGGATCGGCCAGTATATCGGCCTGCGCCCGACGGTGCCGACGCTCGAGGAGGTCGCCGACCGGATGGCGGCGGCGATGCCCGGTTTCGCCCATGTGCCGCCCTCGCGTTGGGCCGAGGAAGCCGTCCGGCATTATCTGCAGGAGCCCGATAGCGTCGGGCTGACCTATGATCCCGCGTTGCGCCAGGCCTTCGAGACAGCGATGGCCGCGCCTGCGGTCGACCTTTGGCCGCTCTTTGACGCCTGCGCGGGCCTGCCGTTTGCCCTGATCCGCGGCGCGAATTCGGATGTCCTTTCGGCAGCGACGGCGGCCGAGATGCGCCACCGCCGCCCCGACATGCTCTTTGCCGAAGTGCCCGACCGCGGCCATATCCCGTTTCTGGACGAACCGGTGGCACTGGCCTGCCTCACCGCCTGGCTCGACCGGCTGCGGGGGCGCTGATCAGCCCGGCATCCGCTGCGCCAACGCCTCGGGCGACGGGGCGGCCGAGCGCACGCCCAACTCCTGCAGCGCTTCCTCGACCGCCACCACCACGCGGCTCATCACCTCGGGGTCGATCTGTCCGATGCAGCCGATGCGGAAACTTTCGACCACGGTCAGCTTGCCCGGATAGATCAGGAAGCCGCGCGCCTTCATCGCCGCATAGAAACGCGCGAAGTCAAAGGCCGGATCGGCGGGCGACAGGAAGGTGACGATGATCGGCGACATCCAGGCCTCGGGGAGCAGCGTCTCGAAACCGAGCTGCCGCATCCCCGCCACCAGCCGGTCGCGGTTCGTCGCATACCGCGCGCCGCGGGCCTCCACGCCGCCCTCGGCCGCGTGTCCCGCCAGCGCCTCCACACAGGCCGCGACGACATGGGTGGGGGGCGTGAAGCGCCATTGCCCGGTCTGCTCGAAGCTGACCCATTGCGCATGCACGTCAAGCGCCAGCGAAGGGCTGTTGCCAGCGCATTCGGCCAGCGCTGTCCGCCGTGCCAGCACGAAGCCAAAGCCCGGTACGCCCTCCAGGCATTTGTTGGCCGAGGAGACAAGCGCCTCGAACGGCAACCACGCGGGGTCGATCGGGATCGCACCGAAGGCCGACATGCTGTCGATCAGAAGCTTGCGTCCCGCCGCTTGCGTCGCCGTTGCGATCTCGGCCAGCGGGTTCAGGATGCCCGAGGAGGTCTCGCAATGGATCGCCAGAACATGGGTGATCTCGGGGTCGGCGGCCAGCGCCGCGGCGACATCCTCGCCGCGAGGTGGCAGGAAATCTCCTTTGTCCATCAGCGTAAAGGGCAGACCCAACACATCGAGCGTCTGCGCCGCGCGCTGCCCATAGGCGCCATTCGCCAGCACCAGAACCTTGCCATGCCAAGGCACGAAGGTGCCCAGCATCGCCTCGACCAGATAGCTGCCCGAGCCCTGCATTGGCACGCAGTCGTAATCCTCGCGGCCCGCGCCGAGCAGGGCCACCAGATCGGCGCGCAACTGCCGCGTCATGGCGCGGAAATCGTCATCCCAGCTGCCCCAGTCCCGCAGCATCGCCGCCCGAACGGCGCGCGAGGTGGTCAGGGGGCCGGGTGTCAGCAGGATCGGCTCGGCGGGGGGAATGTCTTTCATGCGCTCTCTCGGGTTTCGAAGGTCTGGATCAGCGACGGCAAGTCGGCCACGGTGTCGATGACATGCACGGCGCCCGCGGCCTTCAGCGCCGCCCTTGCGCGGCGCCGGATCTCGTTGCGCCGTGCCTCGGGCAGGGCCGCCATCTCCTGCGCCGTCAGCCCCGCGTGATTGCCCGACAGCGTCACGCCAACGGTGATGCAACCTGCCGCCACCCCCTCGGCAATGCCGGGCTCGGTGTCGTCGACCTTGATCACCGCGCGGGGCGGATGCACCGCCAGATCGGTGAAGCACTTGTACATCATCAAAGGACCGGGCCGCCCCTCGGGCAGGTCGTCGGCGCACACGAGCGTGTCCGGCACATAGCCCTGTGCCGCGGCGGCCGGGCTGACCTGCGCCATGATCGCTCGGGTATAGCCGGTGGTCGAACCGATCTTGATGCCGTGGGCGCGCAACCACTCTACCGTTTCCAGCGCCCCGGGCACCAGCAACGCATGTTCGGCCGCCACCGCCGCATTCATCGGCACGAAAACATCATGCAGCCTTTGCACCGCATCCGCATCGGGGGTGTCCCCTTGCGCCGCCTGCCAGCGGGCGGCGATATGCGGCTCGGCCAGCATCGCCGCGATATGGTCCCATTTGCGTAGCCCCATCGGCTTGCGCGCATCGGTGACGCTGACCGCGACGCCGAATTCAGCAAAGGCCCGCACGAAAGCCCCCATCGGCGCCAGAGAGCCGAAATCGACCATCGTTCCGGCCCAGTCAAAGACGACCGCCTTGATCCTTGTCATCCTGTCCTCGTTCGATCCGCGGCATGCGGGGCAAGGGGGACATCGTTTTGTTGCAATCAGATGACGCAAGGCCGCGGCGCAACCGCGCACGCAGGGGCGCAACCGTCATCGGACAGTCATGAAGGCGTTACACTAATCCCGTTGCGGCAAGGAATTGCGTTGTCACATTGTCGTTACATTTGCAGGAGGCCGCGATGGGCAAAAGCAAGGAAAAGAAGAAGGAAAGCCAGTTGGTGATCCGGGTCGAGAAGGCGGAAAAGACCGCTTTCCTTGCGTTGTGCGAGGCGCTCGACACCAGCGCCGGGCGAGAAGTGCGTCGTTTCATGCGCGCCTTCGTCGCTGCGAAAGCTGCCATGGCAGAGGCCGAGGAAGACGCTGTCGTTGCGCCGAAGCAGGCCCGAAAGGCTGCAAAGAGCAAAGCCGACGACGCCGAAGTGGTCATTGATGCTCCCGACGAGGGACACGAGGTTATGCAACCCGAGATGACGCCTTCTGCCGAAGCCGCCAAGACCTCGACACCTTCAGAGACGGGGGCAGTTGCGCCCGGTCTCGGCAAACGAGTCAAAAAAAACGCAAAGGAAGGCGTTTGAACGCAACTGATAGGCGTGCAGATCCTATGACCAATGAGAAATTGCCGATTTCTCGGTATCTTGAGGGTCTGTCTGGCGGTCCAAGCATGTGTGGCCGATATCTCGCGTGAGCAAGGTGGACAGAATCTTGGCCGTCGACTTAGGATTTCCGCGAGAGCGACAAAACCGTTCGGTTCAATTTGCGGGGTTCAGATGACAAGGAAACGGCCCAAGGTTGCAGCGCTTGTCGCGCGTTTTGTGCAGATTACGAAATTCGATACCACTGCAGCGACTGGAGAGGATGCGGTCGGCATGTAGGTTCGGCTTCGGGAAGAGGCTGCGGCGCTTGACGAAACTGAATGCATGATCGTCGAACTCAAGCGCGGCGGTCGGATTTCCGCGAAGAAAATGGTGCAACTTTTGCGCAGCCACCAGAAGGACATCCGGGGAGGGGCTGACGCCTGACGGTCTTTCTTGCCGCGTTTACCATCTCCACATGACTGTCACGTCGCCACGCTATGCCGGTCATGCCCCTTCGCGCTCTGGCCGTGACCCGTCGATCGGTCCGCCCGCGCGAGGTTCGGCTCCGAGCCATTCCGCGCAGGAGATGCGATATGACAAAGACCGTTTTCCCGATGACCCGCCGCATGGTGCTGGCGACCGGCGCCGCAGCGCTGGCCGCGCCGCTGATTGCTCGCCGTTCGCTCGCCTCATCAGGCGAAGTGAACGTCTTCGCTTGGGGCGATTACTTCCAGGACGGCAAGATCCCCGAAGCCTTCACCAAGGCGACCGGCATCAAGGTCAATGTCTCGACCTATGGTGCCAATGAGGAAGCTGCCTCGAAGCTGCGCGCCGCGGGCGGCAAGGGCTTCGACATCCTGTTCCCCTCGGTCGATACCCGCCCGAACTACGACGAGGGCGCCCTGCTGGCCGAGATCGACGAGACGAAACTGAAGGTCGACCGGATCGAACCGGCGCTGTGGCGCTCGTCCTTGGAACTTGGGGCGGCGCATCGCGGCAAGCGCTATCTGGTGCCCTTCGACTGGGGCACCGAAGGCATCACCTGGGATTCCTCGGCGCTCGATGTGAAGCCGGGCGAACTTTCCTATGCCCATCTCTGGGGCGAGGGCCTGACCGGCAAGGTGGCGATGCGGCAGAAATCAGTGCTGACGAGCCTTGCGATCTATCTGGATGCGATTGGCGAGGAGCCCTCGAACCGCGGCATGGATGTCTACAAGTCCGAAGCCGACAACCGCCGCATCTTCGATGCCTGCGTGGCCTTCGTGAAAAAGCACAAAGGCAACATCGGCGCGTTCTGGAACAATGCGACCGAGGCGACCGCGGCCTTCACCGATGGCGGCTGTGTCATCGGTCAGACCTGGGACACCACCGGCATCAAGCTGCATACTGGTGTGGCCCCAAAGTGGCGTTACGGCGCGCCGAAGGAAGGGGCGCTCGCCTGGATGGATACCGCGGCGATCCCGTCGGGGGCAGAAAACGTCGATCAGGCCTATGAATTCCTGAACTTCCTGATGACGCCTGAGATCGGCGGCATGTTCGCCAATGCCACCGGCTACAATTCGGCGGCGGTCGGCTCGGCCGAGCATCTGAGCGCGGCCAACAAGGAAGCCTTCGCCTTCGCGTATCCGGGCGATGCGATCGAAAAACTCTGGTGGTGGCCGATGTTCACCCCGTGGTTCTCGGCGGTGCGCGAGGAATATGTCGAGAAACTGACCAACGCCTGATCAGGCGGGACCGGCGCGGAGATCGTCTCCGCGCCGTTTTTTCGGGAGCTGTCCCATGACCCTTTCCCTGCGCGGAATGGAGATCGGGTTGCATGGCGCTGCCGTGCGCTTTGGCGATTTTCAGGCCGTCCATCCCACCGATCTGACGATCGATGCGGGTGAATTCTTTTCGATCCTCGGCCCCTCAGGCTGCGGCAAGACCACTGTGCTGCGGCTCTTGTCGGGCTTTCTGTCTCCCTCGGAAGGGGCGGTGTCGATCGGTGGCAGGCCCATGGCGGGCATTGCACCGGCTGACCGTCCGACCGCGCTGATCTTTCAGAATCTGGCGCTGTTTCCGCTGATGACGGTCTGGGAAAACGTCGCTTTCGGGCTTGAGATGCGCGGCTGGCCAAAGGCGCGCCGCCGGGCGCGGGCCTTCGAATTGCTGGATCTGGTGGCGCTTGCGGGTCAGGGCGAAAAGCTGCCCGCGGAATTGTCGGGCGGACAGCGACAGCGGGTGGCGATTGCGCGCGCGCTGGCCGTCGAACCGGCGGTGCTTCTGCTGGACGAGCCGCTTTCGGCGCTTGATCTGAAGCTGCGCCAGCACATGCGCGCCGAACTGAAGCAGTTGCAGCAACAGACCGGCATCACCTTCGTCTATATCACCCATGATCAGGGCGAGGCGCTGACGATGTCCGATCGCGTCGCGGTGATGCATCGCGGCCGGATCGTGCAGGTGGGATCGGCCGATACGCTTTACGACCGGCCGGAAAATGCCTTCGTCGCCACCTTCGTCGGCGAAACCAACCGCTTTGTCGGCACGGTGACGCGCAGCGAGGCGGGGCTGGCCGAGATCGCCACCGCCGAGGGGCGTTTTCGGGCGCAAAACCCCTCGGACCTTCCGCCCGGTGCCGAGGCGGTGCTGTTCTTGCGCCCCGAGCGGCTCCGAGTGCTGGAGGCTGGCGAAACTGCAAGCAACACGCTGCAGGGGCGGCTTTTGCGGCGCGACATGGAAGGGGCGTTTTCGACACTGGTGATCCAGACCGCACAGGGCCGCGTCAAGCTGCAACAGGTCAACAGCGGCATCGGCGCGGCATTGGACGGGGTGCTGCGGCTCGGGTTTGCCGAAACGGCGGCGGTGATCCTGCCGGGGGGAGAGATGGCGGATGATTGACCTGCGCCGCGCCTTTGGCACGCCTCTCGCCGCCCTCATCGTGATGCTGACCGGCGTCTGGGTGCTGGGGCTGATCGCCTTGCCGCAGTTGATCATGGTGGAAAAGTCGCTCTGGACGCTTCAACGCCCGGCAGGCGCGGTCGAGTTGTCGGTGCAGATCGACGCGCTTTACAACCGGCTTGATGTGCTGGCGCTGGATCGGGTGGCGGCCCAGCAATTGAAGACGCCTTCGGGGCTGGGGGACGCCCTTGCGAAAATAGACGCTGAAAAGACCGGGATCGAGGCCGAGATCGCCCGGCTGGAGGCCGCCGAAAGCACTCCGGTCAAGACCTGGACGCTGTCGAACTATGCGCAGATGGGCAGGGCGCATCTGTGGATCTTTGCCCGCACCATCCTTGCCTCGCTTGCGGTGACGGTGCTGGCCTTCGTGACCTGCTATCCGATCGCCTATGCCATCGCCAAGCTCGAACCGCCCAAGCGCGCCGGGCTGCTTATGCTGGCGCTGGTCATTCCCTATGCGATCAACGAGTTGCTGCGGGTCTTTGCCTGGCAGATGATCCTGAACACCGGCGGGCCGCTCAATGCGCTGCTGGGCCTGATCGGCATTGCGCCGGTGCCATTTCTGGAAAGCGGCGCGGGGGTCTTTGTGGCGATGGTCTATGCCTATGTCCTGTTCATGGTGTTTCCGCTGGTGAACGTGATCGAGACGCTGGACACCAACCAGATCGAGGCGGCTCGCGATCTGGGAGCGAAGCCGTGGCAGATCCATTGGCGTGTCGTACTGCCCCATGCCCGCCCCGGCATTGCGGTCGGATCAATCATGACCTTCATGCTTTCGGCCGGATCCTATGCCGTGCCCTACATCATGACGCGCGGCACCGCCGAGCCTTGGTTCACCCAACTCGTCTACAACCGCTTCTTTCAGGCGACGAACTGGAACGTCGGCGCGGCCTATGCCTTCAGCCTGCTCGCCGTCTGCACCGGCTTCGTCTTTCTGATGATGAAGCTTTTGCGGGTGCGGTTGAAGGATATCGCCCGATGAGCGCGGCACCGGAAACCTCGGGCAGCGGGCTGGTGCTGCGGCTCTACATGGGGCTCTTTTTCGCCTACATGTTCCTGCCGCTGATCTTGATGGTGGCGGCCGGGTTCAACGCCTATTCGCCGCCTTCGGTCACGGTCTGGCAGGGCTTCACCCTGCACTGGTTTGCCGAGCTTTGGTCCGACACGCGGATGTGGTCGGGGCTGCGCAATTCGATCCTGATCGCGGCGGCGGTGATCGCGCTGTCGCTGCCGATGGGGTTGGCCGGGGCGCTGCTGCTGGGGCGGCTGTCCGAGCGCAGCGCAGGGCTGCTTTATGCCGCGATGGTTTCACCGCTCTTGACGCCGGGGATCGTGCTGGGGGTTTCGACGGTGATCTTCTGGCGCAATTTCGACGTTGCGGGCGGGCTTTTCACCGCCATTCTGGCGCAGACGACCTTCATTGCCTCCTATGCGATGCTGATGGTCACCGCGCGGCTGCAACGGCAAGACGCCAGCCTTGAAGAAGCTGCCCGCGATTTGGGGGCGACGCCGTTTCAGGCCTTTCGCCGCATCACCTTGCCCTTCCTGCGCCCGACGCTGCTTTCGGCGGCGGTGATCGCTTTCCTGCAAAGCTTCGAGAACTACAACACCACCATGTTCGCCATCGGCGGCCAGCACACGCTGGTGACCGAAATCGGTTCGCGGATGCGGTTCGGGCTTTCGCCGGTGGTCAATGTCATCGGTATCCTTGTCATTCTGGTCACGGTCGTCTGCGCCGTGATCTGGGCCATCCTGAAACAACGCGAGGGCCGCAAGGCCGAGGGAGCATGACCATGATCGACACTTTCACCGCCCCCGGCCGGTTTTGGCGCGGCAATCTGCACTGCCATTCCGACCGCTCCGATGGGGCGCTTCCGCCCGAGGAAGTCTGCCGCCGCTATGCCGCCGAGGGTTATGATTTTCTGGCGCTGACCGATCATTTCGTCGGGCGTTACGGCTATCCGATCACCGATACTCGGGCCTTCCGCGGCGCGCATTTCACCACGCTACTTGGCGCGGAACTCCATTCCGGCGCGCTGGAAAACGGCGAGCTGTGGCACATCCTTGCGGTCGGCCTGCCCGCCGATTTCACGCCCTCGAACAGCCCCGATTTCAAGCCGGTCGCAGGTCAGGAAACCGGGCCAGACCTGGCCGCGCGGGCGCTGGCGGCGGGGGCTTTCGTCGCGATCGCCCATCCGCATTGGTCGGGGCTGAGCCTTGCCGATGCACGCAGCCTTGCCGCCGTCCATGCGGTCGAGATCTACAACCATGGCTGCGCCATGGGCGCGGACCGGGGCGATGGTGCAGTGATCGCCGATCTTTTGCTGACCGAAGGGCACCGGATGACCCTCATCGCCACCGACGACGCCCATTTCACCGAGCCCGATCATTTCGGCGGCTGGGTGATGGTCAAGGCGCCCGAAAACACCCCCGAGGCGCTTCTGGCGGCGCTGAAGGCGGGGCATTTCTATGCCTCGCAGGGGCCAGAGTTCCGCGCCATCCGTTTTGACGGCGCCGCGATCGAGGTCGACAGCAGCGCCGTCGTCAGCGTGATCGTGCAGGGGCAGGCCTCGGCCGCGGTGGCGCGGCACGGCGCCTCGATGACGCGGGCGCGGATTGACCTGGATGTCCGGCTCGCTGCCTCTCCGTGGTTGCGGGTGACGCTCATCGACGCCGCAGGGCGTCGCGCCTGGTCCAATCCGTTCAGACGCTGACCCCCGAAGCCGTCGCACCGATGCGCGAGGATGCCGTCATCAGCTTGCGCGCCGGGGCATCCTGACCACGTTGAAATCGCTTGCCAGAAAGCACAAGGCGCGCCTGCGGGTGGAAACGCGGGGCGCTCCGGCCCCCGCGGGCAGGTTCAGAGCATAGCGGGCACGACCCCGAGAACCGTGGTTTCGATCCGTTCGTGGTCCGAAAGCGGACGGCCTGCCGCATCCAGGCTGGGCCGGATGTAGGTATCGCCCAGCGTCAGGCCACGGGCCAGAAACCAGTCGAGTTTCATCTCGCGTTCCGGAAAGCGGGTGATCAGGCTGGGGCGGGTGGTCGGCTGGTCCTCGGGGCCGCCGTGCCGGGTGAAACCGGCCGCAGCGGCGATCTCGAACAGGGGTTCCGCCCGCCAATCGCCTCCGGTGTGGTTGCCGGTGTTCAGATCACCGCCGATCAGCACCGGCAGACCCGGAAAGGCGATGTCGAGCGCCCCGATCAGCGCTTGCATCTGCGCCGCCCGGTGATCGGCCTCACAGGCACTTTCGAGATGCGTTGAGACGAAGACAATTGGCCCTGCGCTGGTCTCGATGCGGGCCCCCACCGCGATGCGTCCCCCAAGGCGGGGCTGGCCCGCGTCCAGATACCAGCGCCCCTGTCCGGGCAGACGCAAAAGGAACGGGCAGATCAACGGCGCTTTCGCCAGCACGGCATTGCCGTGAAAGCCCCGGGTGTTGAAATCGTCAAGGCAGAAGCTGCGTTCGGTCTCGGAGCCGAGCCCAAGCTCGACGAATTCGACCCCGAAGGCATGGGCCATGCCCAGTTTGCGCCCGATCTCGACGGGGGTGTGGCGTTGCGCGGTGCGGGCCATGCCCACATCCATTTCGGACAAAAGCACCACATCGGCGCCCTGAAGCGCCAGCGCCGAGGCCTCGGGGAACAGACAGCGTTCGAGGTTCCAGGCCGCGACCCGCAGCGGCAGGGGCAGCGGCGCGTCTCCCGTCAGGCCGCCGGTTTCGAGGCAGGAGAGCGCGGGCAGATCGGCGCAAAGCCCGTGATGCGCGTCAAGCGTCCGCGGGTCCGGCTGCGGCCCCTCAAGCAGCGCGCGCGGCGGGTCCGGTATCCGGTCGATGGTGAGAAAGATCATGCCAGCACCCGCGCGCCCGGATGCAGCGCCAGCGACAACCGCCGCCCAGTTATCGTGTCGAAGATATGCCAGGCGCCGATATCCGCCCCAAGATACAGAACCGCGGGCAGTTCCCTTCCCGGGGGCAGGGAAAGACAAAGCGGCTGCCCCTCGACGAAGCCATGCACCAGCCGGGCGGCCCCCAAATCCTCGACCAGGTCGAGGTGAAAGGGCAGCCCGCCCGAGGTGCGCAGCCGCAGATCCTCGGCCCGGATGCCAAGCGTGACCATGCGCGGGCCACTGTCGATCGCACCCAGATCGACGCCAGCCAGCGCGAGCCGCCCCGCCTCGATCCGCGCGTCGAGCAGATTCATCGCGGGCGCACCGATGAAGGCCGCGACAAAGGTCGAGGCCGGGCGGTGATAGACATCGAGCGGGCGGCCCACCTGCTCGATCTTGCCGCCGTTCAGCACCACAAGCCGGTCGGCCAGTGTCATCGCCTCGAGCTGGTCATGGGTGACATAAAGCGCAGTGGTGCCAAGGCGCTTTTGCAGTCTGCGGATCTCGCCGCGCATGGTGACGCGCAGCTTTGCATCAAGGTTCGAGAGCGGCTCATCGAACAAAAACGCCGCAGGCTGGCGTACGATAGCGCGGCCCATCGCGACGCGCTGGCGCTGTCCGCCCGAAAGCGCGCGCGGCTTGCGGTCCAGATGGGCCTGCAATTCCAGCATGCGCGCCGCTTCCTCGACCCGGGCGGCAATTTCAGGCGCGGGGATCCGGCGGTTCTTCAGCCCCCAGGACATGTTTTCGCGCACGCTCATATGGGGATAAAGCGCGTAATTCTGAAACACCATCGCGATGTCGCGCTCGGCCGGTTCCAACCGGTTCACCACGCGATCGCCGATCGTCACCGTGCCGGTGGTGATCTCCTCCAGCCCCGCCACCATCCGCAATAGCGTCGATTTTCCGCAGCCCGAGGGGCCGACAAGCACGATGAATTCGCCGTCCGTCACCGACAGCGACACCTCGCTGACCGCTGTCGTGCCGCCCGCATAGGTCTTGCCCACGCTTTCAAGGGTGATTGCCGCCATCATTTGTCGCTTTCGGTCAGGCCCTTGATGAACAGGCGCTGGAACACGATCACCACGCCCAGAGGCGGCAGCATCGCCAGCACCGCAAGGGCGAAGGCTTCGTTGTAATCGGGGATCTGACTGCCCACCCAGACCTGAAGGATCGTCTTGATCCCGCGCATCAGGGTGAAGAACCGCTCGTCGGTGGTCATCAGCATCGGCCAGAGATATTGGTTCCAACCGTAAACGAACATGATGATGAAGATCGCTGCCATCATCGGGCGCGACAGCGGCACGAGGATGCCGAAAAAGAACCGCCACGGCCCCGCGCCGTCGATCCGCGCGGCTTCCAGAAGCTCATCGGGGACGGATTTGAAGAACTGCCGGAAGTAGAACGTGCCGGTGGCCGAGGCCAGAAGCGGCACGATCAGCCCCCAATAGCTGTTGAGCGCGCCAAGGCTGCTCATCACCTGGTAAGACGGCATGATCCGCACTTCGAGCGGCAAAAGCAGCGTGGTGAAGATCACCCAGAAGATCGGCGTGGCGAAGCGAAAGCGGAAATAGACGAGCCCGTAAGCGGCAAGCATCGAGACGACGAGCTTGCCAAGCGCAAAGCCAAGGCCAAGGATCATCGAATTCATCGCCATCCTTGCACCCGTCACCTCGCCGGTGAAGCCGCCCTGCTGCGTCAGCACCTTTTCGTAGGTGGCAAGCCCCTCGGTGCCGGGGGTCAGATAAAGCCCGTTCATGTGAATCTCTGCCGCCGCATGGGTGGAGGACAGAAAGGCCATGAGGACCGGCGCCAGCAGAAAGGCCGCGCCCAGAAGAAGGATCAGATGGTCAAGGGGTCGGAACCGTCGCATGGATCACCCGTAATGCACGCGCCGCTCGATCAGGCGGAACTGCGCGAGGGTGAGGGTTGCGACAACGATCATCAGGATCACCGATTGCGCCGAAGAGCCGCCGATGTCGTTGCCCTTGAAGCCGTCCAGATAGACCTTGTAGACGAGCGTTACGGGATTGTTCGCGGGCTTGTCCTTCACCATCACGTCGATGATCCCGAAGGTGTCGAACAGCGCATAGGTGATGTTGATCACCAGCAGAAAGAACGCGGTGGGCGCCAGAAGCGGCAGCGTGACATCGCGAAACCGCCGCCAGCCCGAGATCGCGTCGATCAGCGCCGCCTCGCGCACCGCGGCCGGAACCGCCTGCAGCCCCGACAGGAAGAAGATGAAATTGTAGGGGATCTGCTTCCAGACCGCGACGGTGATCAGCGCGATCGCCGTGTCCCAATAGTCGATGCCCACCTTCAGATCCCAGCCGATCAGCGCGGCGGCGCGGGTGAAGGGGCCGATATGCATGTCGAACAGCATCATGCCGATGAGCCCGACCACCGGCGGGGCAATCGCATAAACGGAAATCAGCGCGGTCTTGTAGGCGCCCGCGCCGCGCAACACCGCATCGGCCTTGACCGCCAGAAGCAACCCCAGCCCCAGCGCCAGCGCAGTGACGGTGGCGGCGAAAAACGCGGTGAAGCCAGCGATCTGGCGGTATTCGGCCGACCCCAGCGCATCGCGGTAATTGTCGAGCCCAACGAAGGAGGCGCCAAAGCCGAACGGGTCTTCCAGGTAAAAGGACGAGGTCACCGCCTGCACCGAGGGCCAGTAGAAAAAGATCGCCACGATCAGCAGTTGCGGCGCCACAAAGAGCCACGGCGTCAGCTTGCGGTCGAACTGCGCCTGTTTCGCAGGGGGCTCGGCCCGCCGGGCAAACCAGTGGCGCGAGCGGGCGGCAAGGTGGGAAGCAGTCATGCGGCGCCTTTCGTTGCAGGACGACCCCGGGGCGATCCGCCCCGGGGCCGCGTGTCGGTCGATCGGCTCAGTTCGCGGTCTTGGCGAATTTCGCCAGCAGCGCATTCGCCTCGGTCTGGATCGTGGCCAGCGCGTCTTTCGGCGCGACCTCGCCCGAGAAGATGCGGTTGAACTCGCGTTCCTCGATGGTGCGGATCTGCGGGAAGAAGCCCATCCGGTAGCCCTTCGTCCATTCGCCCGCGGGCAGCATCAGCTGCTTGATGCCCACCTCGGCGACCGGGTGGCTTTCATACCAACCCTCGGATTTCGCCAGCTCATAGGCCGCGGTGGTGATCGGCACGTAACCCGTCGACTCGTGGTAGAATTTCTGCACCTCGGGCTGGGTCAGGAAGCTGAAGAACTCGGCCGTGCAGGCATTGTTCTCGGCCGGTTTGCCTGCCATCGCGAACAGCGCCGCACCGCCGATGAAGCTTTGCTTGCCCTCGCCAAGCGATTGCCAATAGGGCAGGAAATCGGCGGAAAACGGCGCGGTGGCGGTCTTCGCAAGGCCGCCGAAGCTGCCAGACGAGCCGATCCAAAGCGCGGCCTTGCCTTCCTCGAAGGGCTTCTGGTTATCCGCCCAGCCCGCGCCGTAAAAGCCGAAATAGCCCGCATCGGCCCAGGCCTTGAGCTTGTCGAACATCATCACCGTATTGGCGTCATCGACAATGATCTCGGTGCCCTCGGTCGCGTCATAGCCGTTGCCGTTGCTGGCAAACTGCTGGTTGTTGCGCGACTTGAAATTCTCGACGAATTGCCAGGTCAGCTGCGAGGCGGTCAGCGGAATGTAACCCGCCTCCTTCAGCTTTGGCGCGATCAGCTCGAACTCTTCCCAGGTTTTCGGCGCGGTGACACCCGCCTTGGCCAGAGCATCGGTGTTGACATACATGATCGGCGCCGAGGAGTTGAACGGCATGCCGATGAACTTGCCCGAGGCGTCGGCATAGAAGCTGCGCACACCGGGGATGAAGGCGTTGCGGTCAAAGGGCTTGCCAGCCTGGGTCAGCAGATCCTCGGCCGGGATGGTGGCGCCCTTGGCGGCGATGATCGTGGCGGCGCCCGCATCGAAGACCTGCAGGATGTCGGGCTGCTCGCGCGAGCGGAAGGCGGCAATGCCGGCGGCCAGCGCTTCCTCGTAGGTGCCTTTCGAGAGCGGCGTCAGGTGGCAGGCGGTTTGCGCATCGTTGAACTTCTGCGCAACTTCGTTGATCACTTCGCCATTGCGCCCGCCCATGCCGTGCCACCAAGTGATTTCGGTCTGGGCCAAGGCCGTGGTCGTGCCGAGCGCGGTCAGCAGGGTGACGAAGGAAGCGGTTCTGAACATGGGTCACTCCGGTTGCAAGGTTGCGCGGACCCTGCGACCGAACTGTGACAGCGCGTTAACCAAGGCGTTACAGCTTTGCAAAATTGCCCGAGGAAGCAGAGCACACATGGCGCCCCCCAGGGCAAATGCATCGTTTGCGCAACCCCGCCATCGAAATCTGACCACGTTGCAAATCGAGACAATTTGCGTGCTCGATCACACCGCTGCGATTTGCGTCAACGGCAGGTTAGGCAGGACGAACAGCGGCGGCGGATCTTCCGCGTTGGCCGAGCTCATAGAGTCGCTTTGAGCGCGTCTTCCAATGCGCGATGTCCGCAAATTGCGCGTTGCGTCGTCCACCATTAGATCCACCAATAGCGGCTATCGCAGATTGCCGCGGGTGCAATGTCGCAACATCGCCGTCGGCAAACCGCCCTCTACGAAGGCTCCGGTCACCTCGAACAGATAGCCATCTCCCGCAATGCCCTCAAGGCCGTGAAAGAAACCACGGTGCGCGGGTGTCCGATTTGCCTGCGCCAGGACTCGGAGAGCGCCGACGGTCCCGCCCCTGAGGCCATGGCCCTCCGCGGCCACTGGATGCTTCGCCCGGCGACCATCTGCCTCCACCACCGCCATCCGCTCGTTCCGCTCCGGGGCGAATGCCCCGGAATTGCGTGAGAAGCTCTCGATCTCACGGTCACAGTTCGACCTGCTGCGACAGGACGGATATTTTGCGCCGACCCTGGGCGGGGCCGGGCACAAGCCGCTTTGGGATATTCAGGCCGGGCGATCTTTCATCGATGGCTTGCTGACTGGCGCCACACCGATTTACGTACCCATGCATGACTGGAGCGATATTGCGTCGGCTGCGCAGCGCCTGAAGATCACGGATTTCCGGGTTATCGGGCGGCCTCTCGCGCCGCACCGTCTTCGGATCGACACCGATCAGGACGCAGGCACGGCGTTGAGAGATCGGATGATCCTTCATCGCCCGCAGCACCGCGTCCCTGTTCAGCCGGAACACTTGGAATGACCGCAGTCCGCACAGGTCTGGCAGCCTTCCACCTTGCGCATCGCATAGCTTCCACACGACGGGCAGGACTCGCCCCGCGGGGCCTCACCCATCTCCATCACCTCGGCCCGGGGATCACTTTTCAGCCCCATTCCCTCGCCCGCAATGAAGCCTGTCGCCACCAGATGGCGCTCGATCACGCCGCCGATCGCGGCGAGGATCGAGGGGATGTATTGCCCTGCCATCCACGCCCCGCCGCGCGGGTCGAAGACCGCCTTCAACTCGCCTACCACGAAGCTCACATCGCCACCGCGCCGGAACACCGCCGAGATCATCCGCGTCAGCGCCACCGTCCAGGCGTAATGCTCCATGTTCTTCGAGTTGATGAAGACCTCGAACGGGCGGCGATGCCCACCCTGCACGATGTCGTTCACCGTGATGTAGATCGCATGTTCCGATCCCGGCCATTTCAGCTTGTAGGTCGCCCCTTCGAGCGCCGCGGGCCGATCGAGCGGTTCGGTCAGATAGACCACCTCGGCGCCCTTGTCGGTTTCGGGGGTCTTTTCCGAGGTCTCGGAGACAGTCAGCACCGAACCCGTCACATCGTTCGGCCGATAGGTGGTGCAGCCCTTGCAGCCACTCTCGAAGGCCGCCATGTAGACGTCCTTGAAGTCGTCAAAGGAAATGTCCACCGGGCAGTTGATCGTCTTCGAGATCGACGAGTCGATCCATTTCTGCGCCGCCGCCTGCATCTTGACGTGATCCATCGGCGCCAGCGTCTGGGCATTGACGAAATACGCGGGCAGAGCCACGTCGCCCTTCATGTCGCGCCACAGCTTCACCGCGTAATCGACCACTTCTTCCTCGGTCCGCGAGCCGTCCTTTTGCAGCACCTTGCGGGTGTAGGCATAGGCAAAGACCGGCTCGATGCCCGAAGACACGTTGCCCGCATAAAGCGAGATCGTCCCGGTCGGCGCGATCGAGGTGAGCAGCGCATTGCGGATCCCATGCGTGGCGATCGCCTGACGCACGTCCTCGTCCATCTGCAACATGTTGCCACTGTTCAGATATTTCTCGGCGTCAAACAGCGGGAAAGCGCCCTTTTCCTTCGCCAGATCGACCGAGGCGAGATAGGCGGCCCGCGCAATCGCCTTCATCCAGGCTTCGGTCTGCGCCGCGGCCTTGTCGTCGCCATAGCGCAGGCCCAGCATCAGAAGCGCATCGGCCAGACCCGTCACCCCCAGCCCGATCCGGCGCTTGTTCGTCGCCTCCGCCTCCTGCTGCGGCAGCGGGAAGCGGCTCGCATCAACGACATTGTCCATCATCCGCACCGAGGTGCGCACGAGTTCATCCAAAGCCGCCAGATCCAGCGCAGCCTTGTCGGTGAAGGGCGCCGTAACCAGCCGGGCAAGGTTGACCGAGCCGAGCAGGCAGGCGCCATAGGGCGGCAGCGGTTGCTCGCCACAGGGGTTCGTCGCCGCGATCTGCTCCAGATACGCAAGGTTGTTCATCGCATTGATCCGGTCGATGAAAATCACGCCGGGTTCCGCGAAATCATAGGTCGCGCGCATGATCTTGTTCCACAGATCACGGGCGTTCAGCGTGTGATAGACCTTGCCGTCAAAGACCAGCTCCCACGGGCCGTCGGCCTTTACCGCTTCCATGAAGGCATCGGTGATCAGCACCGACAGGTTGAACATCCGCAGCCGGGCCGAGTCCTGCTTGGCGGTGATGAAGGCCTCGATATCGGGGTGGTCGCAGCGCATCGTCGCCATCATCGCACCGCGCCGCGACCCGGCCGACATGATCGTGCGGCACATCGCATCCCAGACATCCATGAACGAGAGCGGCCCCGAGGCATCGGCCGCCACCCCCTTCACCGCCGCGCCGCGCGGCCGGATCGTCGAGAAATCATAGCCGATGCCGCCGCCCTGCTGCATCGTCAGCGCGGCTTCCTTCAGCATGTCGAAGATGCCGCCCATCGAATCGGGGATCGTCCCCATGACGAAGCAGTTGAAGAGCGTCACCGCCCGGCCGGTGCCCGCGCCCGCCAGAATCCGCCCCGCGGGCAGGAATTTGAAATCTTCGAGCGCGGCGTAAAAGCGCGGCTCCCAATGCGAGGGATCCGCCTCGACCGAGGCCAGATCGCGCGCTACCCGCCGCCAGCTGTCTTCGACCGTCGCATCCAGAGGCGCACCATTACCGTCTTTCAGGCGGTATTTCATGTCCCAGATCTGTTCGGCAATGGGGGCGGCAAAACGGGTCATGAGATATCCTTTGGCAGCGGCAGGGGGGCGGGAAGAGGGTTAAAGATACGTTGACGAGAACATCGGGTCAACCGCGTTGCCCTCGAGCGAAGCACTCTATATTGTGGCATGACAGGAAACGGAAGACCACTTATAGCGATTTTCGACCAAATGGTCCAAGCGCTGTGGACAGGAAAGAAGGCAATGACACAACCGCTGCATATCCTCAAGCTTTGTGTCGGCGCGGAAAGCGTCGAGGATCTGATCGATTGGCAGCGGGTGCATTTCGGCTCAGGTCCGGCACAGCATGTCACGCGGATGTGGCCGAAACGGGCCGAGGAAGTGCTGGCGGGCGGATCGCTGTATTGGGTGATCAAGGGCGTGATCTTGGCGCGGCAGCGGATTCTGGACCTGCAGCAGGTGACTGGCAGCGACGGTATTTCGCGCTGTGCGCTGGTGCTGGAGAATGCAGTGATCCGCACCGAGGCGATGCCGCGTCGGCCGTTTCAGGGCTGGCGCTACTTCGCCGCCGCCGATGTGCCGCACGATCTGGTTGCCGGGCGCGAGCGCGAAGACCCCCTGCCCCGCGATCTGCAGGCCGCGCTCGCCGAAATCGGGTTGCGCTGATGCAGACGCGCCTGAGCAATGCCGATGTGATCGAACTGACCGCCTGGCGCCGGGCGCTGCACCGCGTCCCCGAGGTTTCGGGCGAGGAGGCGCAGACGGCGCAGGCCGTCGTGACGGAACTGACGGCCTCCCGCCCCGACCGGCTCTTGACCGGCCTTGGCGGTCACGGCGTCGCCGCGATCTGGGAGGGGGGCGAGCCCGGGCCGACGGTGCTGGTCCGCTGCGAACTCGACGCGCTGCCGATCGTCGAAACCGGAACCGTCGCGCATCGCTCGGAGGTGCCGGGCAAGGCGCATCTGTGCGGCCACGATGGCCATATGGCAATTCTGGCGGGGGTGGCCCGCGGGCTTGCGCGGCAGAAACCGCAGCGGGGCCGTGCGGTGTTGCTGTTCCAACCCGCCGAAGAAGACGGATCGGGGGCGGCGGCGGTGATCGCCGATCCGCGCTTTGCCCAGATCCGCCCCGACATCGCGCTGTCGCTGCACAATTATCCGGGCCTCGCGCTTGGCCACGGCGTGGTGCAGCCGGGACCTGCCAATTGCGCCTCGCGCGGGATCAGGATCCGGCTCACCGGCCGGACCGCCCATGCCGCGCAGCCAGAGACGGGGCTCTCCCCCGCCCCCGCCCTTGCGCGGCTGATCGAGCGCCTGCCGCCTCTGGGCAAAGGCGGCCCGGTCACCGACCCGGCGTTTTCGCTGGTGACCATCACCCATGCCCGGCTGGGCGAGCCCGCCTTCGGCATCGCCCCCGCCGAGGCCGAGCTTTGGGCGACGCTGCGCACGCAGACCGACGCGGGCATGGCGGCGCTTGTGGCCGCAACCGAGGGCGCGGTGGCCGAGGCCGCCACGGGCCTCGGCGTTGCGATCAGCTATCACGACATCTTCACCGCCTGCACCAATGCGCCCGAAGCGGTGGCGATCCTGCGCGCGGCGATGGCGGCCGAGGCGATCCCCGAGGCCGAGACCGAAGTGCCGATGCGGGCGTCAGAGGATTTCGGCCGTTTCGACGCGGTCGCCGCTTCGGCGATGCTGCTTCTGGGCGCGGGCGAGGATAGCCCCCGGCTGCACAATTCCGATTACGATTTCCCCGACAGCCTGATCCCGGTCGGCGCGGCCCTGTTCCTGCGCTGCCTTGCCGATCAGCTCGGCTGAGCGCCCCGCCGCCGTCCCTCGATCAGCCAGGCGGCGAGGGCCAGCGCCGCGACGGCGAGAAGCCAGGCCCAGCCCGGCAAAAGCGCGCTCAGCCGGATGTCGGTCGTGGCCGAAACCTCGCGCGGGGTGACGCCGATCCAGCCCCGGCCCGCGGCCACACGGCCCGGGCGCACTTGCCGGATATCAGGAATGCCGTCCTCCAGCGCCTGTTCCGACCCGCCCGAGGCGGCGATCACGGGCGCCAGAGCCTCGCCCGAGGCAACCGGGGTTTCATATTCGCGCGGGCTCGCAGGCCCCAGCGCCATCACGCGCTCCAGATCGTCCTGTTTCAGCCGATAAAGCCCCTCGGCGGGCGCGGTCCAGCTTTGCGCGAACCGCCCCGGCTCGACCTGCGGCAGGGTCAGACTTTCGACCGTGCCATCGGGCCGGGTGATCTGCACCGGGCTTGCCGTGTCCTTCATCGTGCGCCGGGTGATCGTGACCGACAGACTGCCCGGATCGACCTCGGCCTGCAGCGCTTCTTCCTCAAGGTCGGGTTCCTTCATCGCCCAATGCGCGATGCGGCGCAAAAGCTCGAGTTGCGGCCCGCCGCCCTCGTAGCCGCGATCCCAAAGCCAGGCGTGATCGGACGCCAGAAGCGCCACCCGCCCCTTGCCCGCCCGGTCAAGAATCAACAGCGGCGCGTTTTGCGCGCCTTTCATCACCACCTCGCCGCGCGCGCCGGTCAGCTCGATCTGCCGCAGCCAGCGGCCCCAATGGGTCACGCCCGCATCGCCCTCGGGCGGCGGCGCCCCTTCAAGCCCCGCCGTCACCGGATGGCGCAGGCCAAGCTCGGTCGGGCGCGGCAGATAGGCTTCGGACAGCACCCGCCCCGTCGGCCGCGCGGGCAGGATGTCACCCAAGGGCGTCTGCCACAGGCTTTCCACCGTGGCAAATTCCGGCCCGGCCGAGACCAGCACCGCCCCGCCGCGTTCGACATAATCGCGGATATTCTCGAAATACCCGGCCGGAAGAATGCCGCGCTCGGCATAGCGGTCGAAGATGATCAGGTCGAATTCGTCGATCTTGTCGAGGAAAAGCTCCTGCGTCGGAAAGGCGATCAGCGACAGTTCCGAGACAGGCGTGCCATCCTGTTTCTCCGGCGGCCGCAGGATGGTGAAATGCACCAGATCCACCCCGGCATCGGATTTCAGCAGGTTGCGCCAGGTCCGCTCGCCCGCATGCGGCTGGCCCGAGACCAGAAGCACCCGCAGCCGATCGCGCACGCCGTTGATGCTGACGATGGCGCTGTCATTGCGGGCGGTCAGCTGCCCCGGCGCGGGGTCCAGACGGAACTGCACGACATTCTGCCCGCCGTGCTCCAGCTTCAGCGGCAGCTCCAGATCCTGCCCGACCGTCACCGGATAGTCCTGCGGCACCTCGCCATCGATCGAGATCGACAGCCGCGCCGTCGATCCCGCCGCGGCCGGAACGGCACCCGTATCCTCGACCTTCAGGCGGAGCACCGTTTCCTCGCCGATGATGCCAAAGGCCGGGGCGGTCTCGATCAGAAGCCGACGATCCCAGTCGCGCGCATGGCCGGTGCGCAGAAGATGCAGCGGCGCGGGCAGATCGGGCAGCGTTTCGGGGTCGTGCAAGCGGCCATCCGAGAGCACGATCACCCCCGCGACGCGCCCGCGCGGCTCGGCCGCCAGCGCTTCCGACAGCACCGCGCCAAGCTGTGTTCCCGCGTTCTTCGCCCCATCCGGCACGGTGGCGCGGCGCAGCTCGGTATTGGGCAGCGCGGTAATCTCGGCCGAAAGCTTGGTCAGCGCCGCATCGGTCTGCGCGGTGCGGTCCGACAGCGTCTGCGAGGCGGAGCGGTCATCGACCAGCAGCACGATATCCGAGAGCGGCGTCTTTTCCTCGTGCTGGACCGAGGGCTGCGCCAACCCGCCCAAAAGCGCCAAAGCCGCCAGCCCGCGCAGGGCCCAGCCCCGCAGCCCGCGCCAAAGCGCAACTGCGATCAGCAGCGCTGCGAGAGCGGCCAAGACAGCCAGCACCGGCCAGGGCAAGAGCGGCGCGAAAACGACCGAGACCCCGTTCATTGCCCGAGCCTTTCCAGAAGCGCAGGCACATGCACCTGATCGGATTTGTAATTCCCGGTCAGCACATGCATGACCAGATTGACCCCGAACCGATCGGCAATCTCGCGCTGGCGCTCGCCCGCCTGACCGCGGCCGATCGGAAACATCGGCTGGCCCACGTCATCGACCGCCCAGGCCGAGGCCCAGTCGTTGCCGCCGATCACCATCGGGGTCACGCCGTCATTGAGGTTGCGAAACGGCATCCCCTCGGCCTGTTCGGCATCGGCGGGCGCGGCCTCGACCCAGATCGGGCCATCGTAGCGGCCGGGCATGGTCTGCAGCAGATAGAAGCTGCGCGTCAGCACATGATCGCGCGGCAGGGGTTCGAGCGGCGGAATATCAAGCGGCGCGGCCAGCGCCTGCAACCGCCGCCCGGTTTCGGTGGCCGCGCCCATACCCGCGAGATCGGCGTCGCGGGTGTCAAACAGGATCATGCCGCCGCCGCGCAGATAGCGGTTGAGCTTGACGTAAGCCGCGGGCGAGGGCGTGGGCGAGGTTTCGGAGACCGGCCAGTAGATCAGGGTGAACAGCGCCAGATCATCGGTTGCCAGATCAAGCTGCATCGGCTCGGACGGCTCGACCGTGGTGCGGCGGGTCAAGGTCTGGCTCAGGCCGCGCAGCCCGGCCATCGAGACCTGATCGATCGCGGCATCGCCCGTCGGCACATAGGCAAAGACGACGTTCGAGGCGGCCTCGATCGCCCGGGCCTCGGGCATGGTCTCGGCCTGCGGTGGACTCGGCATCAGCAGCGCGGCCAGCGCAATCACCGCCGCCGCGCGCGGGCCGCGCAAGCGCCCCGAAAGCGCGAGCGTCGCTAGAATGTCGAGCAGCAAAGCGACGAGCGCGGCAGCCAACGCAAACCCGGCGAGCGACATCTGCTTCGGCGCGGCCTCGCCCTCGATCGCCACACCTGCGGGCCAGAGCGCAGGGGTCAGCTGGCGCCCGCGCGGCAGGGTGTTCAGCGCCAGAACCTGATCTTCGGTGCCGTAAAGCCCGGGCGGCAGATCGGGGCCGGGGGGGCCTTCGGCCAGATCCTCGCCCTTGACGCCCGCTTCCGCCTCGGTCGCGGTCAAAAGGCCAAAGCCGTCGAGGCGTTTCAAAGGCGTAAAGGTCTGCCCGGCCAGATCCTCGGCCGAGGGGGCGGCGGGACGGGCGGAGACCGAAAGCCGCTCCAGCATCTGCGGAAAAAGCCCCGAGAGCGGCAGATTCGACCATTCGGCATTCGCCGTGACGTGGAAAAGCACGACTGCCCCCTGCCCCATCGTCTTGCGGGTAACCAGGGGCGTGCCATCGGCCAGCGCCGCAATCGTGCGCGCGCCCAGATCGGGGTCGGGTTCGGCCAGAACCTGTTCGCGAACGGTGACCTCGTCGGGGACCACCAGCCCGGCAAAGGGCGAGGTCTCGGCAAAGGGCGCCAGCTTGCGCGGCTCGCCCCAGCTCATCGTGCCACCGACCGAGCGGCCGCCCTGCCGCAGACGCACCGGCAGCAGCGGATCGGCCGAAGTGTCGACCGCCGCCAGCCGCGGCCCGGCAAACCGGATCAGCATGCCGCCCTTTTCGACCCAGTCCTGCAACTCGGCGCTTTCCGCGACCTCGCCCACATCAGCCAGAATGATCACATCGGGCTTCACCGGCAGGGCATCGGCCAGGGTCGCCTCGATCAGATCGGCCGAGGGGGCAAGCGCCTGATGCAGGTAATGGGTGGGGGCGAGCAGCTCGAGCCCCTCGCGGGCGGAGCTGGCGGAAATCAGCGCCACCTTGCGCCGCTTCAGCGCATCGTCGGTCAGGCTGACGGCCCCGGCCGAACGCAGGCCGGAGATCTCGAAGCGGGTGATGCGGTTGCGCAATTCGGGGGGCAGATCGAAGATCGCCTCGGCCTGCGCGGCGTCCTTCAGGGTGACGGGTTGACGGGCGAGTTCGCGTTCGAGCCCCGAGGGATCGGCGCCCAGCGCGGCGACTTCAAAGGTGCGACTGAGCGGCGCCGAGGCTGAGAGCGGCAGCTTCAACTTTGCGCCGTCGACCGTGGCCGAGCCGAGCGCCAGCACCGGCACCGCAGGCTGCCAGACTTTCAGCGTGCCATGCGCCTGCACCGCCTTCACCAGCGGCGCGCGGCTTGCACGGTCAAGCCCATCCGAAAGCCAAAGCGTGTCATAGCGCCCCGCGGGCAGAAGCTTTGCCGGATCAAGGTCGATTGAGGGCTCCCAGGGCTTCGGCTGCACCCCGGGCAGGGTGTCGATCAGATCGGCGGCCTCGGTGAAAGGCGGGGCCGCGGGCGGCGGATCGGCGAGCGAAATAAGCGCGACCGGACGGCCCGCGGCGCTCGCCTCGGTCAGCGCGCGGGTGAGCCGCTCGATCCGGCGCGGCCAATCGGCGGCCGAGGCCCAGCTGCCATCCTCAACGATCAGAAGCGGCCCGCGCCCGGGAACGACCGGCTCGGGGTTCAGGATCGGCCCGGCAAACCCAAGGATCGCAGCGGCGAGCGCCAGCATCCGCAGGGCCAAGAGCCACCAGGGCGTGCGCTCGGCCTGCACCGTTTCATCGGCGAGGCCCAGAAGCAGCGCGACCCCGGGGAAGCGGCGCCGGATCGGCGCGGGCGGGGTGGCGCGCAGCAACCACCACAGCAGCGGCAGGGCGACGAGGCCAAGCAGCAACCACGGCGCGTTGAAGCCAAGCGGGCCAAGCATCGTCATCGCCAGCCCCCCGCAAGGGCGCCGTGCAGCCACAAAAGCGCGGTCTGTGCGGGAACGCCGGTGTGATGGCTCGAAAAGGCGAAGCCCGCGCGCTCGGCGATGCGGGCGATGCGGTCGCGTCGTTCCGCCAGCCGGGCGCGATAGCGGGCGCGCAGATCGCCCGCCTCGCGGGTTTCAAAGCGCAGCCCGCCCGCCATCGAGGTGAAGACGGTGCGACCGTCATAGGGAAAGTCTTCCTCGGCAGGATCGAGCACTTGCAGCAGCACGCCGCTCACGCCGCGCTCGGCCGCGCCGAGAAGCGCGGTTTCCAGCCCGGCAGGATCGGCGAAGAAATCGGAGAGCACCACCACCCGCGCCTGCGGGGCGACGGCAGACAGATCGGGGGCGGCGTAATCGAGTGCCGAGCTTTCGGCCATCAGCGCCTGCGCAAGGGTCAGAAGCTGCGCCTTGCCCGGACGCGGCGGGGCGAGCGGGCTCGTCAGCCCAACCCGTTCCCCGGCCCGCAGCGCGGAAATGGCCAGCGACAGCGCCAGAAGCCGGGCGCGGGCTAATTTCTCGGGGCGGGCCTTGCGGCCGGTCTCGGCGCCAGAAAAGCGCATCGAGGCCGCCGGATCGACCCAAAGGCAGAGAGATTGCGCCAGCTGCGCCTCGCGTTCTCGGACGAATTGGCTGTCGGAGCGGGCCGAGCGGCGCCAGTCGACGAAGCGGGCGGCATCGCCGGAATGGGCCGGGCGGTATTGCCAGAATTCCTCGCCCGCGCCCGCGCGTCGACGCCCATGGCCGCCCATCTGCACGGTGTTGGCGAGATGTTCGGCCGCGATCAAAAGTGCGGGCAGCGCCGCGGCTTCCGCCTCGGCCGCCCGGCGCAGATCGCGCGCCGCCTCGTCGGGACGGGCTTCGCTCACGCGGCGGCCTCGGCATCCGTGCCAAGAACCTCGGTCACGGCGCGGGCGATGATCGCCGACAGGGTTTCACCGCGGGCGCGCGCGGCGAAGGTCAGCGCCATGCGGTGGCTGAGCACCGGACGGGCGAGCGCGGCCACATCATCGATGCCGGGGGCAAGCCGACCGTTGAGCAGCGCGCGGGCCCGCACCGTCAGCATCAGCGCCTGCGCCGCGCGCGGACCGGGGCCCCAGGCGAGGCTGTCGCGGACGACGGGCAGCGCCTCGGGCTCGCCGGGGCGGCAGGCGCGGACCAGATCAAGGATCGCCTCGACCACGCGATCGCCGACCGGCATGCGGCGGACAAGCTGCTGCGCCGCGATCAGCTCGGCCGGGGTGAAGACGGCGATGGCATTGGCGGCCTCGATCCCGGTCGTCGCCAGAAGAATGTCGCGTTCCGTCGCGCGGGTCGGATACTCGACATCGACCTGCACGAGGAACCGGTCGAGCTGCGCCTCGGGCAGCGGATAGGTCCCCTCCTGCTCGATCGGGTTTTGCGTCGCGAGCACATGGAAGGGCGGTCCAAGCGGACGATGCACGCCCGCCACCGTCACTTCGCGCTCCTGCATCGCCTGCAAGAGCGCCGATTGCGTGCGCGGGCTGGCGCGGTTGATTTCATCGGCCATCAGGAGCTGGCAGAAGATCGGCCCTTCAAGGAAGCGAAACGCCCGCGTGCCATCGGCGGCGGTTTCCAGCACCTCGGAGCCGAGGATATCGGCGGGCATCAGATCGGGCGTGAACTGGATCCGCGCAGGCGCCAAGCCCATCACGGTCGCCAGCGTGTCAACAAGCATCGTCTTGCCCAGACCCGGCAGGCCCACCAAGAGCGCATGACCGCCCGACAAAAGCGCCGCCAAGGTCAGCTCGACCACGCGCTCCTGCCCGATGAACCGGCGGTTCACCGAGGCACGGGCCGCGCCCAGTTTCGTGCCCAGCCGCTCGATCTCGGTCAGCAGGGTGTCGGTCTCGGTCATGACAGGGCTCCGGTTGCGCGTTATACGGGTAGAGAAACAGATAAACCGCCGCAGCCCAACCGCAAAGAGAAGATGACCGAGAAAGCCGCGCCACAAATCGCCGTGAAGCCGACGACGGCCGAGGGGGATCGCCGCAGCCGTGAGACAGGCGGGGGCCAAGGGGCCGCCGCCGGTGCATCTGTGGAATCCGCCGTTTTGTGGCGATCTGGACATCGAGATCCGCCGCGACGGGACGTGGTTTTATCTCGGCACGCCGATCGGACGCGAGGCGCTGGTGCGGCTCTTCGCATCGGTGCTGAAGCGCGAAGACGGCAAGTTCTATCTGGTCACCCCGGTCGAGAAGGTGGGCATCCGCGTGCAGGACGCGCCCTTCATCGCCGTCGATTGCACGGCCGAGGCGGGGGATCTGCGCTTCGTGACCAATGTGGGCGATACGGTCGTGGCGGGGCCGGAGCACCCGATCCGGGTGCAGATCGCCAAAGATGGCGAGCCGCGCCCCTATCTGCATGTGCGCCGCGGCCTTGAGGCGCGGATCGACCGCAAGACCTTCTACCGGCTTGTCGATCTGGCCAAACCCGAGGAGCATGCGGGCGAAGCATGGCTCGGGCTGCGCTCGGGCGGGGTGTTCTTTCCGATCCAGCGCATGGCGGAGATTTCATGATCAAACTGGCCGCCGATCTGACGACCCTGTTTCAGGAACTGCCTCTTGCGGCACGGTTTTCGGCGGCGCAGGCGGCGGGCTTTGCGGGGGTGAGCCTGGTCTCGCCCTATGACGGGCCGGTGCAGGAGCTGCGCGACCGGCTGGTGCTGTCGGGACTTTCCTTTGCGGCGATGGTGGCGCCGCCACCGAATTACACCGGCGCACCACAGGGTTTTGCCGCGACGACGGGCGGCGAGGATCGGTTTCAGCGCGATTTCAAGCGCATGTTGCGCTACGCTGATGTGCTCAAGCCCGGGGCGATCGAAATTCTGACCGGCCCCGAGGGCGATCCCGAAACTCTGCTGCGCAACCTGCGGTGGGCGACGGCCGAGGCGCCAAAGCGCCTTTTCACCCTCGCCCCGCGCCCCGAGGGCAGTTTTCTGCAAAGCTACGATCAGCTGGCCGAGGTGCTGGCGGAGGTCGGGGCGGACAATCTGGGCCTATGCCTTGATACGGCGACAGCGGCGGCCTTGGGCAGCACGCCCGAGGCGGTGCTGGAACGGTTCGGCGCCGATCTGCGCCATGTCTCGCTGGCCTCAGTACCGGATCGGGCGGAGCCGGGATCGGATGGCTGGGACGTCACCGGGTTCCTGAGCCGCCTCGAAGCCGCGGGCTATGCGGGCTGGGTGAGTGCGGATTATACGCCGAAGCTGACGACGACAGCCGGGCTGGGCTGGATGCCGCCCGTGCCCGTGGCCGCCCCGAAGACACGCAAGAAACGGGGCAGTTAGGACAGGAAGGGCATCTCGACCCCGAAGGCGCCGAGAAGCAGGACCATGTTGAGCGACAGCACGAGGCCCGCGCCAATCGCTGCGGCGGCCCGTGTGGTTTGTTTGGGAACGAAATCGCCCATCACCTCGGGTTTGCGGATCAGCCACAAGAGCGCGAGCATCGGCACCGGCAGCGCGATCGACAGCACGACCTGGCTCATCACCAGCGCATCGGTGGCATTGGCGCCCATCGCGACGACGATGAAGGCGGGCGCCATCGTCACCGCCCGGCGCAGCCAGAGCGGCAGGCCGACGCGCAGGAAGCCCTGCATGATCATCTGCCCCGCCATCGTGCCGACCACCGAGGAAGAAATCCCGGACGCGATCAGCGACAGCAGGAAGGCCGCCGCCGCGAAGCCGCCCAGAAGCGGCGTCAGCGTGTGATAGGCGGTCTCGATTTCCGCCACCTCGGCATGGCCGTTGTGGAAGGCCGAGGCCGCCATCATCACCATCGCCATGTTGATCAGCCCCGCCCCCGCCAGCGCGACCACCACCTCGACGTTGGAAAACCGGACCATGCGCCGCCGCTCGGCGTCATTGCCAAGGATGGCGCGGTTCTGTGTCAGGCCGGAATGCAGGAAGATCGCATGGGGCATCACGGTGGCGCCGATGATGCCGACGGCGATAGTCAGCGCGCCCTGATCGGGCAGGCTCGGGCTGGTGAGGCCGCCGATGGCCTGACCCCAGTCAATGGGCGCGATGAGGACTTCGGCCAGATAGCTCAGGCCGATGATGCCGACCATCGTGCCGATGGCAATCTCCATCGGCCGGAAGCCCTGTGCCTCGAACAGCAGGATCGCATAGGTGATCACCGCGGTCAGCGCCATGCCCCACATCAGCGGAATGCCCAGAAGCAGCGACAGCCCGATGGCGCCGCCCAGAAATTCGGCGAGATCGGTGGCCATCGCGGCCACCTCGCTGACCGCCCACATGCAAAAGACGAGCGGGCGCGGCAGGTGATCGCGGCTCAGCTCCGCCAGATTGCGCCCGGTGACAATACCAAGCCGCGCCGAGAGCGCCTGAAACAGCATCGCGATCAGGTTCGCGACGAGCACGACCCACAGCAGCGCATAGCCATAGCCCGCCCCCGCCTGAATGTTCGTCGCGTAATTGCCCGGGTCCATGTAGGCGACCGAGGCGATCACCGCGGGGCCGACGAAAGCCAGCATCGCCAGCGGGCCGCGCCGCTCGCCGCCGATCACCGCCGCCATCGTCGCGCGCGTCCGCCCCGACATGGAATTTTCCTGGATCATGCTCTGGCCTCGGAACCTCTTGCTGCAAAGTGTAGCCCTGGCTACATTTCTGTCAAGCGGCTTGCCGACAAAGTGAAGCAGGCTTGGCTGCGCGCGCTGCGGGGCGTTTCCAAATCTGGCCCAAGGCGCTAAAATGGCGGCAAAAGGACCCTCGATGCCCGAAGACACCGCCCCTGCCGATCTGACGACGATGCGCTTTTCCCGGGCAAGGGAGGCGCAGAGCATGGCGGTGCTCGAAGATTACGCCGAGATGATCGACGATCTGGCGAAGCAGATGGGCGAGGCGCGGATCACCGACATTGCGGCGCGGATGGGGGTGACGCATCCGACCGCGACGAAGGCGGTGGCGCGGCTCAAGCGCGAGGGGCTGGCGGTCTCGCGCCCCTATCGCGGCGTGTTCCTGACCGAGCTTGGCGCCGAGATGGCAGCGCGGGTGCGGATGCGCCACCGCGTCGTGGTCGATCTGCTGATCGCCGTGGGCGTGCCGCCCGAAACCGCCGAGATCGACGCAGAGGGGCTGGAACATCATGTGTCCGAGGCGACGCTGAAGGCCTTCGAAGCCTATCTGGCGCGGCGGGGCTGAGCGTTACGGGCTGAACAGCGGGAAGCAGACGCCCAGCACCCAGGCGAGGCAGAGGCCAAGACCAAGGCCCGCCACCGTCGCCCCGGACCGCCGCGCGATCCAGCGGCCCATCAGCCCGTGGACCGAGAAGAACAGCAGCAACAGCGGCAGCGCGATCAAAAGGAACATCAGCCGGTCGAAGTCGAGCGCCGCGGCCAGAGCGAACGACCCGAACAGGAAGAACCGTCCCACCACCCGACGCCAGAGCTTCGCATGCCCGGCCTCGGTCAGCTGCGCATCGGCGATCAGCGCGGGGACGGTGCCAAGGGCCAGAACGGCGATCAGGACCAGACGCTCGGGCGAGGGCCAGTAGCTGGCGGCGTAACGGTCGAGGGCGATGCCAAAAGCGCCGAGCCCCCAGATCAGGAACAGCACCACCGGCGTGATCGAGAGCCCGTCCCGCAGGCTGCGCCAGCCACGCAACAGCGTGATCTGCAAGACGCCGTAACAGGCCAGATGCACCATCAGGTAATCGGCGACCAGCACCGGCAGAAAGTCGATGCGAAACCGCGTCAGCACGACCGGCACGATCACCGCGGGCAGGATCGAGGCGAGCAGGAACCGCCCCACCGGCACCGACGCGGGATCGGCGCGTTTCGGTTGCAGCACCGCCAGCGGATGCACCGCCAGCACGATGCCGATCAGCAGCACCAGAATCCAGACGCCCATCGAGGACACGTCGCCGCCCGAAACGCGGTGATAAATGGCATCGAGCCAGTCGCGCGCGGCCTTGACCGCGGTCGGGCTGTAGAGCACGCCGACATGCTCGACATGCGGGGCGACGACGGCCATGCGCTCGACCGGCCCGGCCGTGGCCAGCTCGCCCTCGCCCTTCGTCGGATCGACCTGATGCACATAGTTGAGCGCAAAGCCACGCAGGCCACCCTCCCATTCGCCGGAAATCACCAGCAGCCGCGGCGGCTCGGTGGCGGTGACCGCCTGCGAGAACATCGAGATCGCCACGACGGCATCGACCGGATGCCCGGTCGCGGCCTCCTGATTGGCGGCACGCACCAGAATGTCGGTCGCCATCGAATGACCGAGCAGCGAAACGCCGGTCACTCCGGGCAGCGCGCGAGCGGCCGCGATCACCCGGCGCACCTCGGCCACCAGAAACACCGTCGTGCCGTCGATCTTCGTCACATCCCCCCGCATCGGCTGCGGGTTGCGGCCGTGGCCCTCGCAATCAAACGCCAGCACCCGATAGCCCGCCTGTGCCAGACGCAAGGAATAGGCCTGCATGATCTGCCGTGACCCGGCAAAGCCATGCGCGATGACGACGGCCGGGCCGGTGGCGCCGGGCTGTTCATAGAGCGTCACCGGGGTCACGCCGACGCTGAAATCGCGGATGACGAGCCCCGCCCGGTCGCGCTCCAGCATGAAGACCGAGGTCAGGATCAGCAACAGGGCAAGGGCGAAGGTGGCAAGATGGCGGCGGGGATGGCGCAACGGGAACCTCGGGAAAACCTGATGCCCCTTAATGTGCGGCAAGACCCGGCCGGATCAAGGCGACGGATGGCCCCGAAAGTGCGATGCCCCGACCGGAGGATCGGGGCACCGCGTTCTCAGTTTTGGAGGATTGACGGGGACGTCTTCATTCAGCCGGATGAGCCGGCCCCCCCGCTGTGCCCGTCTTCCACAGCGAGAAAAGGATACCTGCGGCAAGGATGGCAAAGGTGATGCCAAGCGACCAGGCCGGAGGAAACTTGTCCCAATCCATCGCCTCGGCCACGAAGACCTTGGAGCCGATGAACACCAGAAGCACCGAAAGCGCGTATTTCAGATAGGCGAAGCGGGCGAGGATTGCCGAAAGCGCGAAGTAGAGCGCCCGCAGGCCGAGGATCGCGAAGATGTTCGAGGTGTAGACGATGTAGGGATCGGTGGTGATGGTGAAGACCGCGGGAACCGAGTCGACCGCGAACACGAGGTCGGCCAGTTCGATCATCACCAGCGCAAGGAAAAGTGGCGTCGCATGACGGACCAGACGACCGGATTTGGTGTCGGGTTCGGTCACGAAGAAGGCATGGCCGCGCGGGCCGTCGGTCACGCGCAGGGCGCGGCGCAGGAACCGGATCAGGCCGTTTTCGGTGATTTCGTGGTCCTTGTCGGCCGAAAACAGCATCTTGATGCCGGTCACGATCAGGAAGGCGGCGAAAACGTAAAGCAGCCAGTGGTATTCGGCAACGAGCGTCGCGCCAAGGCCGATCATAAGCCCGCGCAGCACGATCACGCCCAGAATGCCCCAGAACAGCACCCGGCGCTGATATTGCCGCGGCACCGCGAAGAAGCCGAAGATCAGCGCGATGACGAAGATGTTGTCGATCGAGAGCGATTTCTCGACCACGAAGGCGGTCAGATATTGCGCGGTCGCCGTCGCCCCCATCTGCCAGAAGACGAAGCCGGCGAAGCCAAGGCCAAGCGCAATATACATCGCCGAGAGCTTCAGGCTCTCGGCGATGCCGATCTCATGATCGTCCTTGTTGAGCACGCCCAGATCGAGCGCGAGGAGGGTCAGGACAAGACCGACGAAGACAAGCCACATCCACAGCGGCTGGCCAAGAAAGGAGAGGAGAAGCAGTTCCACGGGCGACCTCTTGCGGTTTGCCGCCGTCTGGTCGCCCGGCTGACTACAGACCGTCTGCCGGGCATGACCATCGAGCGGGTGTCGATGCGGTCCGACATCACGTGGAAGCTTGGAGGAACTTCCGACGCCAGAGGGGCCCGGCCCGCTCCCCATATCTTGGAACCGTCCAGAGAGACTTCAACCCCCCAGGTGCGACATTTTTTCCATTTTTTCGCGCACCGGTTTTCGGGCGACGTGGGGGCAGATACGAATCCGGTGGCGCATGCCGCCGCGCAGCGTTAATAAGCCTAGGCCGGAGATCACGTTCCGGTGACCCGAGTCACAACTGCATGACCAAAAACGAATCCGAGATCCCCGACCAGGGAGATCACAATCAGGGCCACGGCAAGAGTGGCCTCGTGATGACCTCCCTTGCCGCGATCGGTGTCGTCTATGGCGATATCGGCACCTCTCCGCTTTACGCCTATCGCGAAGCGATGGTGGCGTCGGGTGCGCATGGCGGTGGAGTCGACCCAGAGCATGTTCTGGGCGTTCTCTCCGTGATCACCTGGGCGCTGATCATCGTCGTCACGATCAAATACGTCATCATCCTGATGCTGGCCGACAATGACGGCGAGGGCGGGACGTTTTCGCTTCTGGCGCTGGTGCAGCGCGCCATGGGACGGCCGACGCCGATCATCCTGGCGCTCGGCATGCTGGGGGCGGGGCTGTTTTACGGCGACGCCGCGGTGACACCCGCCGTGTCGGTTTTGGGCGCGATCGAGGGTCTGAAGCTGGTGACCCCCGCCTTCGAGCCCTTCATCGTGCCGCTTGCGGTCGTGATCATCGTGGTCTTGTTCATCTTTCAGAGCAAGGGCACCTCGGCGGTGGCGAAGTTCTTCGGCCCGGTGATGATGGTCTGGTTCACCTGTCTGGCTGTGGGCGGGGTGATGAATCTCATTCAGGCGCCAGTGGTGCTTGAAGCGCTGAACCCGATCCGCGCGGCGGAACTGGTGGTCTCGAACGGGCCGCTCGGCCTCGCGATCCTTGGCGCCGCCTTTCTTGCCGTGACCGGGGCCGAGGCGCTTTATGCCGACCTTGGTCATTTCGGACGCACGCCGATCCGCGTCTCGTGGCTCTTTGTCGTGATGCCCTCGCTGCTGTTGAACTACTACGGGCAGGGGGCGCTGGTGATGAGCAACCCCGCCTCGATCGAAAACCCGTTCTTCCGGCTTTACCCGGAATGGGCACTTCTGCCGATGATCGTTCTGGCCGCCGCAGCGACCGTGATCGCGTCGCAGGCGGTGATTTCGGGCGCCTATTCGCTGACGCAACAGGGCGTGCAGCTGCGTCTGATCCCGCGGCTGCGGATCCGCCAGACCTCTGAAACCCAGCAGGGGCAGATCTACATGCCCGAGGTGAACTTCTGGCTTATGCTCGGCGTGCTGATGCTGATCGTGATCTTCGGCTCGTCCTCGGCACTGGCCGCAGCCTACGGGATCTCGGTCACCGGCGAGATGTGCATCACCTCGATCCTGGTCATGGTGGTGGCGCACAAGCTTTGGAAGATGCCGCTGCTGCTTGCCGTGGCGATGATGCTGCCCTTCCTGGCCCTCGATCTGGTGTTCTTCGGGGCGAACTCGATGAAGATCTTCTCGGGCGGTTATGTCTCGCTGGCAATTGCCGCGGGCATGATCCTCCTGATGTGGACCTGGCGGCGCGGGGCGGCGATCATCCTCAAGCTCGAACGCGAAAACGACGTGCCGCTCGACATGATCTTCCGGCAGATGGATTCGAAATCGATCTCGACCGTGCCCGGCACGGCGATCTATCTGACCGGCACGCCCGACATGGTTCCGGCGGCGATGCTGCACAGCCTCAAGCACTTCAAGGCGCTGCACGAGCATATCGTGATCCTGACCATCGTCACCGAGGACGTGCCGCGGGTGCCGAACGAAAACCGGGTGATGATGGAAGAGCTGAACGAGCGCTTCCGCCGGGTCGAGCTGCGCTTCGGCTATGCCGAGGAACCCGACGTGCCGAAGGCGCTGCTTCAGTGCCGCAAGCTGGGCTGGAAGTTCGACATCATGGCAACCTCGTTCATCCTGTCGCAACGCTCGCTGAAACTCTCGGGGCAACGCCGGATGCCCGCCTGGCAAAGCCTGTTCTTCTTCTACCTCGCCCGCAACGCCACACGGTCGTCGGATTACTTCCGCATCCCGGCCTCGCGCGTGGTGGAACTTGGCACGCTCGTCAACGTGTGATCGCACCAGACCGTCTGCCCGGCAGATGCCGGGTTGACGGCTGCGGCCAAATCCTTTCTAAGGCGCGCGGTCGGCAGCCGCATTCCGTCAGGCGTTTCGGTTGCCCGCCTTGCGATGGAAGACATGACCGATCCGCAGCGGCAGCCGCCCCTGCCCGGTCGCTCGCCTCTGGAGTGAACCTCGTGACCTCGCGCCTTGTGCTCGCCCTTCTCGCCACTGCCGCCCTGACCGCTTGCGGTGCAGACAACACGTTCCGGCTTTATCCGCTGAGCGGGCCGATCGCGGATCAGAACCCGGCGCAGTCGATTCCGATCTCGATCACGGAAGACAGCGAAACCTCGGGCCAGATCTGGTTCAAGCTGCCCAAGCCCAACAAGACGAAATGCAGCGGCACCTGGTCGAGCCTGCAGCCGCGCGAGAAAACGCATGAGCGCGGTCTTTCGCTCAAGCTGCGCGACCTTGGCGGCAGTTACAAGAATTCGACCAAGGACGTGGGCGGCGTGAACACCGGCGAGGTCTATGCGGTCTGCAAGGACGGCACCCGTCTGCAGGGCACGTTCATCATGGGCTCGGGCACGCAAAGCGGCACCGGCACCGTGACCGACACGCACGGCAACACCTACAAGCTGCTGTTCTGATCCGGCGCGAACGAAGGGGCGTCAGAGGCAGTGGTGCTCGATGTGCCACAGCAGGGCGAGCGCCTCTTCATCCTCTTCTTCCTCGAAGAAGGACATCAGCGCATTCACCTGCGCGCCGATGAAGCGCAGCCGGTCATGGCCCATCTGCGCATTCTCGGCCAGTTTCTTTTCGAAATAGGCGACCCAGCGCGAGTCATTGCCCGCCATCCGCGCCGCCAGCATCTCGCACAGACGGTCGGCATTGGTGTCGCAGGCGATGCCCATGAAGGTCACGTAACGGTCGGGGGTCTGGTCGTTCATCGCGGGGTTCCTCGGCTGTCTTCCGTCGTGTCATAGGGGCGGAGCGGCGCAATTTCTGTCAGCTGGACGACACTTCGGCCAGCCGCGCCAGATGGCCCGGATCGTGCACACAGATCAGCTGCCGCCCCGGCCGCGACAGCACGCCCTCGCGGATCAGCCGGTTGATCAGCGTCGAAAGGGTCTGCCGCGTCGTGCCAAGCGCGGTTGCCAGCGCTTCGGTCGGGCCGACGAGCCGGATCGTGTCGCGTCCCTGCGCCTGTAATTCGGTCAGAAGATGGCGGGCGAGCCGCGCCTCAACCGGGCGGAAGGCCAGATCCTCGATCAGATCCAGTGCCCCGCGCAGGATCTGCCCCACCTCGCGAAAGGCGGCGACGCCCAGTTCCGGGTGCCGCGTCACCAGTTCGAGCATCTCGGCCACCGGCCAGCTGAGCACCTGCGCGGGCTCGACCGCCTCGACCCAGACCCGCGTATGGGTGACGAAAAGCCCGCCCGCGCGCAGATGCGCCAGCGTCACCTCGCGCCCGGCCCCGGTCAGGCTCAACCGCACCGTGCCGCTTTCGATCAGGATCAGCCGATCCGAAGGCGCATCGGGCCGGGCAATCATCTCGCCCGCGCCGTAACGGCGGCGCAGACCGCCTTCGAGGCGGGAAATCCAGTCGGATGAGGCGGGCGGAGGCGGGGGCATCGGGCTTTGGTGCAAAGGACAACAGCGCAAGGCTAGGCCCCTGCCCGCCCCCCGGCAAGCCCGCCCGGCGGCACTGGCATGGCCCTTGCTGCGCAGCTTGCGGGACCTTTCCCTCAACGACAACCAAGAGGACTGCGATGCCGAACATCACCTTCACTTCGCCCATCATGAAGAAAGACAAGACGATCTACGCGGTGGCGGGCAACACCGCGACGATCCTCGCGCTGGCCAAGGAACACGCGATCCAGATCCCGTTCGAATGCGGTGACGGCGACTGTGCGTCCTGCCTGATCGAGGTCACCCATCTCGACAAGAAGCCCGCGATGGCGATGATGCTGACCGAGAAAGAGAAGGCGCGTCTGAAAGAGCTGCAGATGATCACCCCTGAGGAGATCGAAGCCGCCGAAGTCAGCGACGTGCCGCCGAAGTTCCGTCTCGCCTGCCAGTTCATCCCGCGCGACGAAGACGTGATGGTGCATTTCACCGGCACCCCCGGCGGCTCGGTCTGAGATCGCCCCATACCCCGAAACCCCGCCGCGCGTCGGCGGGGTTTTTTCATGTCTGTCGGACAGGCCGTCCCGACAATGCGGCCCCGACAAAACCGCGCCCCGCGCCGGAGGCCCTACAATTTGTCGGGAGTGTTCCATTTCGAACAAAATCTGCAAGTTTCTGTTTTTGAATGAATATTCAGGAAAAAAGCAGTTGGCACGAAGGCTGCTGTAGAAGCTGTGAGCCCGGTTACGAACCGTCTCGATATTCGTGAAGCACCAACCCCCAAGGGAGCCACACATGGGCAAACTCCGTCAGATCGCCTTCTACGGCAAAGGTGGTATCGGCAAGTCGACCACCTCGCAGAACACCCTGGCCGCGCTGGTCGAGATGGGTCAGAAGATCCTCATCGTCGGCTGCGACCCGAAAGCTGACTCGACCCGCCTGATCCTGAACACCAAGCTGCAGGACACCGTGCTGCACCTCGCCGCCGAAGCCGGTTCGGTCGAAGATCTGGAAGTCGAAGACGTTGTGAAGATCGGCTACAAGGGCATCAAATGCACCGAAGCCGGTGGTCCGGAGCCGGGGGTTGGCTGCGCAGGCCGTGGCGTTATCACCGCGATCAACTTCCTCGAAGAAAACGGCGCCTATGACGACGTGGACTATGTGTCCTACGACGTGCTCGGCGACGTGGTCTGCGGCGGCTTCGCGATGCCGATCCGTGAAAACAAGGCCCAGGAAATCTACATCGTCATGTCGGGCGAGATGATGGCGCTTTACGCCGCCAACAACATCGCCAAGGGCATCCTGAAATATGCGAACTCGGGCGGCGTGCGTCTGGGCGGGCTGATCTGCAACGAGCGCAAAACCGACCGCGAACTCGAACTCGCCGAAGCGCTGGCCGCCAAGCTCGGCTGCAAGATGATCCACTTCGTGCCGCGCAACAACGTCGTGCAACACGCCGAACTGCGCCGCGAAACCGTGATCCAATACGATCCGAACTGCAGCCAAGCGCAGGAATACCGCGAACTTGCCCGCAAGATCCACGAGAACTCGGGCAAAGGCGTGATCCCGACCCCGATCACGATGGAAGAGCTCGAAGAGATGCTCATGGACTTCGGCATCATGCAATCGGAAGAAGATCGCGAAAAGCAGATCGCCGAGATGGAAGCCGCGATGAAGGCCTGAGGCCTTCCGAACTTGCGGGTGGGCAGCTTGCCCACCTTGATCCAAACGCTGAAGTGAGGGAGCCAAAAGAATGGCCAAAGATCACGCGGGCGGTCCGGAAGACCTCGAGAACATCATCAAGGAAGTTCTTGAAGCCTATCCGGCGAAAGCTCAGAAGAAGCGCGTCAAGCACCTGTCGGTGGCCGGTGCCACCGAGGATGACGCGGATGCGGTCACCGGCATCGCGTCGAAATGCGACACCGTCAAATCGAACATCAAGTCGGTCCCGGGCGTCATGACCATCCGTGGTTGCGCCTATGCCGGTTCGAAAGGCGTGGTCTGGGGTCCGATCAAGGACATGGTGCACATCTCGCACGGTCCGGTCGGCTGCGGTCACTATTCGTGGAGCCAGCGCCGCAACTACTACACCGGGAAAACCGGCGTGGACAGCTTCGTGACGATGCAGTTCACCACCGACTTCCAGGAAAAGGACATCGTCTTCGGCGGCGACAAGAAGCTGGAAAAGACGATCGACGAGATCAACACGCTCTTCCCGCTGGCGAACGGCATCACCATCCAGTCGGAATGCCCGATCGGTCTGATCGGTGACGACATCGAAGCCGTCTCGAAGAAGAAGAACAAGGAAATCAACAAGACCATCGTTCCGGTGCGCTGCGAAGGGTTCCGCGGCGTGTCGCAGTCGCTCGGCCACCACATCGCCAACGACGCCGTGCGCGACTGGATCTTCGAACAGCCGGAAAGCGAAAACACCAAGGCTTTCGAGCCGGGTCCCTATGATGTCAACATCATCGGCGACTACAACATCGGTGGCGACGCCTGGGCTTCGCGCATCCTGCTGGAAGAAATCGGTCTGAACGTGATCGGCTGCTGGTCGGGCGATGCGACGCTGGCCGAGATGGAGCGCGCTCCGAAAGCCAAGCTGAACCTGATCCACTGCTACCGGTCGATGAACTACATCTGCCGTTACATGGAAGAAAAGTATTCGATCGGCTGGATGGAATACAACTTCTTCGGGCCGACGCAGATCGAAGCCAGCTTGCGCGCCATCGGGGCGAAGTTCGACGAAACGATCCAGGCGAATGTCGAAAAAGTCATCGCCAAGTATCGTCCGCTGGTCGATGGCGTGCTGGCGAAATACAAGCCGCGGCTCGAAGGCAAGCGCGTGATGCTCTACGTCGGCGGCCTGCGTCCGCGCCACGTCGTCACCGCCTATGACGATCTGGGCATGGAAATCGCCGGGACGGGCTACGAATTCGCCCATAACGACGACTACAAACGCACCGGCCATTACGTCAAGGAAGGCACGCTGATCTACGACGACGTCACCGGCTACGAGCTGGAGAAGTTCATCGAGAAGATCCGTCCCGACCTCGTCGGCTCGGGCATCAAGGAGAAGTATCCGGTGCAGAAGATGGGCATTCCGTTCCGTCAGATGCACTCGTGGGACTACTCGGGCCCCTATCACGGCTACGACGGCTTCGCGATCTTCGCGCGCGACATGGACATGGCGATCAACAACCCCGTCTGGGGCCTGTTCGACGCGCCCTGGGAAAAGGCCCCCATCGCCGCCGAGTGAGTCCTCCGGGGGCGGTGCGCTGCCGCCCCCAACCTCCCCTTCCCCCCGTCGGTGCGTCCCGGAATGCGGACGGCCTATGACAAGGATTTGACCCATGCCCCAGTCGGCTGACAAGGTGCTCGACCACTCCAAGCTGTTCTTCGAGCCCGAATACAAGGAAATGCTCGCGAACAAGAAGGCCACTTTCGAATGCGGCCATTCTGCCGAAACCCTCGCCCAGATCGGTGACTGGACGGCCTCGTGGGACTATCGCGAAAAGAACCTCGCCCGCGAAGCCCTGACCGTGAACCCGGCGAAAGCCTGCCAGCCCGTCGGCGCCGTCTTTGCCGCGCAAGGCTATGAAGGCACCCTGCCCTTCGTGCATGGCTCGCAAGGCTGCGTCGCTTACTACCGCTCGCACCTGTCGCGCCACTTCAAGGAGCCTTCGGCGGCGGTCTCGTCCTCGATGACCGAAGATGCGGCCGTGTTCGGCGGTCTGACCAACATGGTCGAGGGCCTTGCCAACGCCTATGCGCTTTACAAGCCGAAGATGATCGCCGTTTCGACCACCTGCATGGCCGAAGTCATCGGGGACGACCTCAGCTCGTTCATCATCAAGGCGAAAGAGGCGGAAAGCGTGCCGGTCGATTTCCCGGTGCCCTTCGCCCACACCCCGGCCTTTGTCGGTAGCCATGTGGACGGCTACGACAACACGCAAAAAGGCATCCTGTCGCTGTTCTGGGCCGGTGCCGAGCGCGTTGCCAACGAGACCCTGAACATCATCCCGGGTTTCGACGGCTATGCCGTGGCGAACAACCGCGAAATCAAGCGCCTGCTTGATACGATGGGCGTCGGCTTCACCTTCCTGTCGGATGTGTCGGACGTCTATGACACCCCCTCGGACGGCCACTACCGCATGTATGCGGGCGGCACCAAACTCGAAGACGCGAAAGCCGCGGTGAACGCCAAGGCGACGCTCTCGATGCAGGAATACTGCTCGCCGAAGACGCTGGAATATGTCGCGACCACCGGGCAGGAAACCGCCACCTTCAACTACCCGATGGGCGTTGGCGCCACCGACAGCTTCCTGATGAAAGTCTCGGAGCTGACCGGCAAGGCGATCCCGGACAGCATCAAGCTGGAACGCGGCCGTCTGGTCGACGCCATCGCCGACAGCCAGGCCTATCTGCACGGCAAAACCTTCTCGATCTTCGGCGACCCGGACTTCGTTCTGGGCATGGCGAAGTTCATCATGGAGATGGGCGGCGAACCGGTGCACTGCCTCGCCACCAACGGCTCGAAGAAATGGGCCGAGCAGATGAAAGCCGTTCTGGCCGCTTCGCCCTTCGGCAAGCAAGGTCAGGTCTGGGCGGGCAAGGACCTGTGGCACATGCGCTCGTTCCTGATGACCGAACCGACCGATTTCCTGATCGGCTCGTCCTACGGCAAATATCTGGAACGCGACACCGGCATCCCGCTGATCCGTCTGACCTTCCCGATCTTCGACCGTCACCACCACCACCGCTTCCCGACCTGGGGCTATCAGGGCGGCCTGACGGTTCTGGTGAAGATCCTCGACGCGATCTTCGTCAAGGCCGACACCCGCGCCGGTGAATGGGGCAAGACCGACATCAGCTTCGACCTCACCCGCTGAGGCAAAGACACTCCCTCGACCTGGGCCGGCAGCTTTGGCTGCCGGCTTTTTTCGTATTCCCGGCGTCGCAACCGGGCCTCGACCTGTCGGAACAGGGCAAATCCGTCATTTACAACAATGTCTGTCGCAAATCCCCCCAATGTCGGCCCGAAGCTTGCAGGAAGCGGCCGAAACGCTTGGCACGCTTCTTGCTGGGACATTCATGAAGCCTCAACCAAGCAGGAGAGCGTCATGATCGAGATCACCCAGCCCGCCAAGGATGCGATCCGGTCCGCCATCGCCAATGCAGGGCAACCGGTGGCCGGTTTGCGGCTGCTGGTCGAAACGGGCGGTCGCGCCGGGCCAACCTACGGCATGCTGGTCGAGCGCAAGGCCGATCCCGCGGACGAAACCCTGACTTTCGGCGACGTGACCCTGCTGATCGATCCCGAGACCCGCCCCCATCTCGCGGGCACGAAAGTCGATTTCGTCGCCTCGGTCGCGGGAGCCCGCTTTGTCTTTGAAAAGTCAATCTGCTGAGGGGGATGCGATGAAGGATCTGCTCGACGAAACCCGCGCGCTCGCCTCCGCCCCGGCGCCGCAACGCCCCGCCGCCCCCCCGGCTGCCGCCGCCCTTGCCGCGCGCCAGGCCGCGGGCGGCGCGGCCCCCGACACCGCGGCCTTTCTGGCCAACTTCGTCAAGATCGGCGAGATCGCCGCGCCGAAAACTCCGGCCAAACCGCTCTTTTCGCCCGAGGAAGAACCCGAGGTGGTCGCCGATCTGATCGCCGAGATGCGCCCGATGTTTCAGCGCGACGGCGGCGACATCGAATTGGTCGGCATCACCGGCAATGCCGTGCAGGTGCGGCTCTCGGGCAGCTGCGCGGGCTGCATGATGTCGGCGCGCACGCTCTCGACGGTGCAGCACCAGCTCATCGAAACCCTTGGCCGCCCGGTCCGGGTGGTCCCCGAGATCCGGCACTGAGATGAACGCCCGCCGCTCCGCCCAAAAACACGGCACAACCCAGGGTGGCGCGGCGCAGATTTCGGCACCGACCCCTTTTTCGCCCTGCGGCGCCCTGCCGCCCCACGCAATGACCCGAGTTTGAGATAGGTTGTCCCCATGGAACTCGCGCAGACGCTTTCCCAAAGACAGACGATGCAGATGGCGGGGCAGATGCTCCATTCCCTCGCCATCCTTGGAATGTCGTCACAGGATTTGTCCGAGCATCTGACCGAACAGGCGACGTCGAACCCCTTCCTGACCTATCGCGCCCCACCCGCCTTCATCGCCCGCGGCGGCGAGGATTTCGACGCCGTGGCCGCGGTCGCGGCGCACAAGCCGAGCCTGATGGCCCATGTCGTCGATCAGATCGAGATGGCATTCGCCGAAAGCACCGACCGTCTGCTGGCGCTGCGCTTTGCCGAGGCGCTGGAGCCGAGCGGCTGGCTGGGTCAGACCGTCGAGAGCATCGCGCTGGCGGCGGGCGTGAACATGACCCGCGCCGAAACGGTGCTCGCCGTCCTGCAGGGCTTCGAGCCCACCGGCCTTTTCGCCCGCGATCTGTCGGATTGTCTGATCCTGCAGGCGCGCGAGGCCGACATCCTGACCTGGGAAGTCGAAACACTGATCCGCAACATTCCGCTGATCGCCGAAAACCGGCTCGCGGATCTGGCGGACCTGTGCGATTGCGACGTCACCGACATTCCCGATATTCTCAAGCAGATCCGGCACTTGAACCCGAAGCCGGGTCTTGCCTTCGATCATCAGCCGACGCCGGTCTTCCCGCCCGATCTGATCGCCGTGCGCGGCGCCGAGGGCTGGACGGTGGAACTCAATCGCGCCACCTCGCCCACCATCACCGTGCGCGAGGACCGTTTCGCGGATGGCACCGCCGATGCGAAAGCCCGCGCGGAACGGCGCAAGGCGCTGGCCGAAGCCCGCGCGCTGGCGCAGGCCCTCGAACGCCGCGGGGATACGCTCTTGCGCACCGCGGCTGTGCTTGTCGCCCGGCAATCCGCCTTCCTCGACAAGGGGCCAGCATTCCTTGTGCCGCTGACGCTCGAAGACGTGGCCTCGGAACTTGGCCTGCATGCCTCGACGATCTCGCGCGCGGTGTCGGGGCGGATGATCCAGACCCAGACCCGGGCGCTGCCGCTGCGCGCCTTCTTCTCGCGGGCAGTCTCGACCCAGGGCGGCGGCGAGGCGGTCTCGCGCGACAGCGCCCTTGATTTCGTGCAGCGCACGGTGGGCGGCGAAGACCCGCAAAACCCGCTCTCGGACGATGCGATCGTGTCGCTGGCCGAGCGCGCCGGGCTGCGCATCGCTCGCCGGACGGTGGCCAAATATCGCTCGACGCTCGGCCTCGCCTCGTCTTACGAGCGCCGTCGCGCCGCCGCCGCGCGCTGAGTCTGTCAAAACCGACCTTTGCCGCACCGGAAGCGCCATTTTTTTCGGCACTCCGGGCGGTATCGCCCTGAAGTTGTGCTTAACGGTTTCTCAATCACCCCAAAGTCGCGACATATTGGCACTTGTGGCTGTTTGCGCCGTGCATCCGGGCGCAAGCTTGACCAAGTCTCGAAGTGTCCGCCACGGCACCCACTTGCGCCCAAGACGATCCACGCAGCGAAGACTGCGGCACCCCATGGGAGGGGGTGAATGTCGTTTTCGACGCCCCGGTGCCTCGGCCAGCGAGGGAGAACAGTGATGATCGACATTCGGGAACGTCTCGTCCCCAAGCCGCAGGAAAAGCATCGTTCGGCGCGGGCCACGGCCGACCGTCTGGCTTTGGACGCGCTTTACGAGATTGCGAAGACGTTTGCCTCGGCGCCGGATCCTGTGGCGGAGGTTCCGCAGATTTTCAACGTGCTGTCGTCGTTTCTCGACCTGCGCCATGGCGTGCTTGCCCTGCTCGCCGAACCGGGCGAGGGGGTCGGCGTCAATCCCTACGTCATCGCCGCCACCGCCTTTCAGCGCTCGCCCGAGGCGCCCGCGTCGGAGGTCATCCCCGATGCCGTGGCGCGGATCGTGTTTCGCTCCGGTGTGCCCTTTGTCAGCTTCGATCTTGCCGCCGAATTCGGCGAGACCGCCGTGCCGAAGCGGTTGCGCGATGCGGGCCAGACCCTCATCGCCGTGCCGCTGCGCGACCCCGAGCGCAGCCATTTCGTGCTCGGCGTTCTGGCCGCCTATCGCAGCCACGACCACAACCGCTCCGGCTTTTCCGATGCCGATGTGCGGGTGCTGACCATGGTCGCCTCGCTCCTCGAACAGGCGCTGCGCTTCCGCCGCCGCATCGCGCGCGACCGCGAACGCGCGCTCGAAGACACACGGCGCATGCTGCAAACCGTCGCGGAAAGCCGCGGCCCGGCGATCCCGGTCAGCCTGGATGGCATCGTCGGCTCCAGCCCCGCCATCGCCGAGGTGATCGCCCAGATCAAGCGCGTCGCCAGCACGCGGATGCCGGTTTTGCTGCGCGGCGAAAGCGGCACCGGCAAGGAACTCTTCGCCCGCGCGGTCCACGCCCAGTCGCCCCGCGCCAAGGGCCCGTTCATCCGCGTCAACTGCGCGGCGCTCTCGGAAACCCTTCTGGAATCGGAACTTTTCGGCCATGAGAAAGGCGCCTTCACCGGCGCCAATGCGCTGAAGAAGGGCCGGTTCGAACTGGCCGATGGCGGCACCCTTTTCCTGGACGAGATCGGCGAGATCAGCCCGGCGTTCCAGTCGAAACTGCTGCGCGTGCTGCAGGAGGGCGAGTTCGAGCGCGTCGGCGGCGCGAAGACGATCAAGGTCGACACCCGCATCGTCGCCGCGACAAACCGCGATCTGGAAGATGCCGTCGCGCGCGGCCAGTTCCGCGCCGATCTTTATTTCCGCATCTGCGTCGTGCCGATCGTCCTGCCGCCGCTTCGCAACCGCAAAAGCGACATCAAGCCTCTGGCGCAGCTCTTCCTCGATCGCTTCAACAAGCAGAACGGCACCAACGTCAAATTCGCCAGCGATGCCTTTGACCAGATCTGCCGCTGCCAGTTTCCGGGCAATGTCCGCGAGCTGGAGAATTGCGTGAACCGGGCCGCGGCGCTCTCGGATGGTGTGGTGGTTCTGGCCGAAGAGCTGGCCTGTCGGCAGGGCGCGTGCCTTTCGGCCGAACTTTTCCGGCTGCAGGACGGGGCGTCGCCGATCGGTGGCCTGGCCGTCGGGCGGATGATCACCCCCACCGTGCGCGTTTCTGCGCCGCCGGTCGAGCCGCCCGCGGCGGTGGCGCCCGAGCCGATGCCAGAGCCCGAGCCGCTCGCGAAGGACGAGGTGCAGCTGCGCACCAAGACCGCGCAGCTGAGCCGCGAGGAACTGGTGCGGGTGATGGAAAGTGCAGGCTGGGTGCAGGCGAAAGCGGCGCGGCTTTTGGGCATGACGCCGCGCCAGATCGCCTATGCTTTGCAGAAATTCGAGATCGAGGTGCGCAAGATCTGACGGCGGTTGGACGCGGAGACTGGCCCCGGCCTCGGCCGGGGTCTTTGTTTTGGCCCCCCCCCTGTCGACCCGTGTCGCATTCCCGACAAAAGCGCAGGGTTTGTGCCAATCGCCCCGCCACGCGGCTGGCACGGTTCTTGCTGCATCCCCCATGACCCCCCGAACGGGCAGAGCATGGAGAGCAGCATGTCGGACAATGTCGTGGCCCTTGGCACCCTTTCGATCGGCTCGAAGGAGAGCCTCTCGGCCGCGCTGGCCTCCGGCGGCTGTTCCTCGACCACATCGGCAACCGGTTGTGGCTCCAAGGAAAAACCCGAAGACATGGACCCGGCGACCTGGGCCAAGGTGAAGGATCACCCCTGCTATTCCGAGGAAGCGCATCATTATTTCGCGCGCATGCATGTGTCCGTGGCGCCCGCCTGCAACATCCAGTGCAATTACTGCAACCGCAAATACGACTGCTCGAACGAAAGCCGCCCCGGCGTCGTGTCGGAACGGCTGACGCCGGTCGAGGCCGCGCGCAAGGTGATTGCGGTGGCGAACGAGGTGCCGCAGCTTTCGGTTCTGGGCATCGCCGGGCCGGGCGACAGCGCCTATGATTGGCTGAAGACGAAAGAGACCTTCCGGCTGGTGACCGAGCAGATCCCCGACATCAAGCTGTGTCTGTCGTCGAACGGTCTCGCGCTGCCCGATCATCTGGATGAACTGGTCGAGATGAATGTCGATCACGTCACGATCACCATCAACATGATCGACCCCGAGGTGGGGGCGCAGATCTACCCCTGGATCTTCTATAACCGCAAACGGATCTATGGCGTCGAGGCGAGCCGGATCCTGCATGAACGGCAGATGGAGGCGCTGGATGGGTTGGTGGCCCGCGGCATCCTCGTCAAGGTGAACTCGGTGCTGATCCCGGGGATCAACGACGCGCATCTCTTGGAGGTGAACAAGGAAGTCAAACGCCGCGGCGCGTTCCTGCACAACATCATGCCGCTGATTTCCGCGCCCGAGCACGGCACGCATTTCGGCCTGACCGGGCAACGCGGGCCCACCGCGGCCGAGCTTCTGGCGGTGCAGGAGGCCTGCGCGGGGGGGGCCAATCTGATGAAGCATTGCCGCCAATGCCGCGCCGATGCGGTGGGGTTGCTTGGCGAGGATCGCGGTCAGGAATTCACCCTCGACCTCGTGCCCGAGGCCCCGGTCTATGACGGTGCCGCGCGCGAAACCTATCGCGACTGGGTCGTGGCCGAACGCGAAGACCGCCGTGCCGCGGCCGAAGCCGCGCAAGCCGCGACCGAAGCCGCGGTGGCGGCGAGCTCGCCGAAACTCCTCGTCGCGGTGACGACGCAGGGCGGCGGGCGGATCAACCAGCACTTCGGCCATGCGACGGAATTCCAGGTCTTCGAGGCCGACGCGACGGGCGTGCGCTTCGCCTTCCACCGCCGCTGCGACAACTATTGCGTCGATGGCGGCGGCGAGGAGGACCGGCTTGAGCGCGTGATCGCGACGCTCGACGGCATCGACACGGTTCTGGTGGCGAAGATCGGCGACTGCCCGCGCGAGGGCCTCGCCGCCACCGGCATCACCGCCAGAGACGATTGGGCGCACGACTACATCGAGCCCGCCGTCCTCGCCCTCTACCGCGAAAAAATGGCCCAGAAACAAGCCCAGAGCGCCTGAGGATCAGGCCGGGCCGATCCAGACCGCAACATCGCGCGGCGGTGCCGCGAAGGGGGCGGAGGTGACCAGAACCTGCGCCCCCGCGGCCGCATAGGCAGCGGCGTTTGCCGCCGTGATGCCCCCCGCCGCCGCGATGTGCCCGCGCCAGTTCGGGCCAAGACCGGCGACAACGTCCGCCACCTGCGCGGGCGGGAATTTTTCCAGCTGCAGCACCTCGGCCCCGGCCTGTGCCGCCGCCAGCGCCTCGGCGACATTGGCAACTTCCACGACCACCTTGCGCTCGGGGCATGTCGCGCGCAGCCGGGCGATCTGCGCCGCCAAGGCGTCCTCGCCCCCAAAGGCGCGGTGTTCGGCAAACAAAAGAACGCTGTCCGACAGGCCGGTGCGATGCACCGTCGCCCCGCCCAAAGTGACCGCACGCAGCGACAGAGCCCGCGTGCCCGGCACCGATTTGCGGGTACAGGCGATGGTCACCGCGGGGTTCACCGCCGTCGCCGCCGCGACGATCTCTGCCGCCGAACTGGCCAGCCCCGAGGCCCATTCGATCAGGTTTTGCGCCACTTTCCAGCCCGCCAGCAGCGCCTCGACCTGACCGCGCGCGAAAAGCAGCATCTCGCCGCCCTCGACCGCGCGGCCCGAGGCGGTGGCGATCCAGGCCTCGGCGCCCAGAAGCTGCAGGATCCGCACGGCCTCTTCCGAACAGGCGACGGTCATCGGGCCCCGCGCCCGCATCGTCAGCTCGCCCGCCTCGGTGGCCAGCCCCAGACTGCGCGTCGTCAGATCGCCCGCGGGCACGTCTTCGCGAATGAGCGCCATCAGCGCGGTGTCGTCGATCAGGAACATCCCTTACCCTCCGGTCTGCGCAGGCGCGCTCAGCGCCATCGCCTTGAGCCGCGCCACCACCTTTTCGCCGGGCTGAAACGCAAGCCCGTCCCAGGACTTGCGCGACACCCGGGCCAGAAGACTCGCCCCCTCGCCCGCAGCCCCCAGCGCCAGCCGCACGGTGATCTGATAGCCCTCGGCAGCCTCGGCGCCAAGGATCACCGCGGGCAGGGCGTTCAGAATCGTGGTATCGGAGGGCGCATGGCGGCCCAGGCTGACATCGGTCGCAGGCACGCGCAGCCGCCGCAGCATGCCGACCGGGCCAAGATTGCCCGGCACGACGATCTGCCCGCCCGGCACCTGCAAGGTGCTCAGCCCATAAGCGGGGTCAAGCGTGACCACCACCCCCTCGATCACTGCGGCAAGGTCGGGGCGATGAATGAGCGGCAGGCTCGGGTCGGCCTGCATCGCGGCGATGGGACCGGCGGCCCGGACCCGGCCCGCCTCCATCAGAACCAGCGTATCGGCCAACCGTTCGACCTCGGACAGGTCATGACTGACCAGCATCACCGGCATCTGCAAACTCGCATGCAGACGTTCGAGATAGGGCAGGATCTCGTCGCGCGAGATCCGGTCCAGCGCGGACAGCGGCTCGTCCATCAAGAGAAGTTCCGGTTGCGACAGAAGCGCCCGGCCGATGGCGACGCGCTGGCGTTCCCCCCCGGACAGCGTGGCGGTGGGGCGGCGCAGAAGCGGATCGATGCCCAGCAGATGCGTCACCTCCTCCTCGGAAATCCGCAGCGGGCCGCGGGCGCGCTTGAGCCCGTAGATCAGGTTTTCGCGCACCGAAAGATGGGTGAAAAGGCTCGCCTCCTGAAACACATAGCCGACGGCGCGGCGATGCGGCGGGGTGATCTGGCGCCCCTGCTGCCAGGTAACCCCGTTCACGACAAGATGCCCCCCCGGCAACCGCGCCAGCCCCGCCATGCAGCGCAGCACCGTCGTCTTGCCGCAGCCCGAGGGGCCAAAGAGGGCCGTCACCCCCTGCCCCGGCACCTCGAAGGCCGCATCGAGGGTGAAATCGCCCTGCCGCCCGGTGAAATGCGCCGAGATCATCGCCGCGCCCCGGTGCCGAAGCGGCGCTCGATCAGCATCATCGCAAGGATCACCACGAAGGACATCGTGAGCATCCCGCCAGCGAGCACATGCGCCTTGTCCCATTCGAGCGTCTCGACATAGTCGAAGATGGTGACCGAGAGCACCTTGGTCCGTCCCGGAATGCCGCCGCCGATCATCAGCACGACACCGAATTCGCCGACCGTATGGGCAAAACCAAGGATCGCCCCGGTGATCAGCCCGGGCAGCGCCTGCGGCAGTGCGACGGTGACGAACGCGTCCAGTGGCGAGGCGCGCAAGGTCGCGGCCACCTCCATCGGGCGCGACCCCATCGCGGTGAAGGCATTGCGGATCGGGTTCACCACGAAGGGCAGCGAATAGACAACCGAGCCGACGACAAGCCCCGCGAAGGTGAAGGACAGCTTGAAACCCAAAAGCGCCGTCAGCGGCGAACTCGGCCCCATCGCGATCAGCAGATAAAAGCCCAGCACCGTCGGTGGCAGCACGATCGGCAGCGAGACAAGCGTGGCGACGATCTCTTTCCAAAGACCGCCGCCACGCGAAAGCCACCAGGCCAGAGGGGTTCCCACAGCCAGAAGCAGCACTGTCGTCACCGTCGCCAGTTTCAACGTCAGCGCCAGTGTTTCGAACATTGCCGCGTCGAACAGAATCCCCTCCGTCATCAGCCTTATTCGGTGACGTAGCCGTATTTCTTGATGATTTCGAGGGCTTCCGGCGATTTCAGGAAGTCGAGATAGGCTTTTGCCGCCTCATCCTCGGCGCCGGTCTTCAGCAGCACCGCGTCTTGCTTGATCGGTTTGTAGAGATCTTGCGGCACCATCCAGATCGAGCCGCCCTCTTTGCCGATCACCTGCGAATAGGCGACGAAGCCCACGGGCGCATTGCCGGTGGCGGCAAATTCGTAAGCTTGCGTGATGCTTTTGCCGGTGACCAGCTTCGGTTCAAGCGTCTCGTAAACGCCGAGCTTCTGCATCACCTCGATCGCGGCCGCGCCATAGGGGGCCGCTTTCGGATCGGCGATCGCCACATGGTCGAGATCGGTTTTCAGCACATCGCCCTTGTCATCGACCTTGGCCGGATCGGCCGACCAGAGCACAAGCTTGCCCACCGCATAGGTGAAATCGGTGCCCTTGACCGCATAGCCTTCCTCGATCGCCTTCTTCGGACGCGAGGCATCGGCCGACAGGAAGACCTCGAAGGGGGCTCCTTGGCTGATCTGGGTGTAGAACTGGCCCGAGGGGCCGAAGGTATAGGTGACGGTGTGGCCGGTTTTTTGCGTGAAGAGCGCGCCGATTTCCTTCGCCGGTTCAGTGAAGTTGGCGGCGACGGCGGCGATCACCTCGCCCGCGGCGGCGGGCAGGGCAAGCGCCATCACGAGAGCAAGCGCGGTCGATCCTGCGCGCAGGGTTTGCGAGAACTTGGTCATGTCGGGATCCTTTCTGTCAGGGAAGAGGGCTCAGGGCATTGCCAGAATGATGTGGCTGGCCTTGAAAAGCGCGGTCGCGGGCACACCGGGAGCCAGCCCCAACGCATCGGCGCTGGTGTGGGTGATGACGGCGGTGATCGATTTGCAATTGCCCAGATCAAGGATGATCTCGGTGTTCACCGGCCCGTCGGTGCGGGCAGCGACGATGCCGGTCAGACGGTTGCAGGCGGAAATCCGGCCCGGATCCCCCCCAGCCGCCAGCATGACAAAACTGGCCTTGATCAGTGCGAAGACCTCGACGCCCGGGGCGAGGCCCATTTCGGTGGCCGAGCGTTCGGTGATGACGGCGGTCAGGCTGTGGCCATCGGTCAGCGCCAGTTCCACCTCGGCATTCACCGCGCCAAGGGTGACGCGGGTGACGGTGCAGCGCAGGGTGTTGCGGTTCGACGTGCGCATCGTCAGACTCCAAAGCGTGTTGAGGGCTTTCTCGGGGGCCGCGACGCCGCCTTCCAGCACGCCGAGCGCCTTGCCAAGCGCCGCTTCCAGCAAATCGAACCCCGCGATCAACGCATGCCCCGCTTCGGTCACACGGGCATTGCCGCCCGTGCGTCCGCCCGGAGCAGCCTCGACCAGCGGCTGCTCAAACAGGTTGTTGAGCGTGCCGACCGAATCCCAGGCGGTTTTGTAGGACAGCCCGACCTCGCGCGCGGCACCCGCGATGGTTCCGTGACGGGCGATCGCCTCCAGCAAACGGATCCGGTCGCCGCCCACCCGCGGCGCACCGGCACGCTGCAGGCTCAGGGCGGCGGTGAGGGGTTGTTCGTTCATGGCGGGTCTCGAAGCGGTTCGTTATGTATGTAACGCTAATAGCGCCGCTTTCTCAAGAGCGGCAGAGGCTTATCGGTCGCATTGGCGCCCGTTATCACCTACGACTTCACATCCCATGCCAAGTGGCGCCGAATTGAGCTGTTTTCGGAACATTGCCCAATACAAAGGCGCCAAAGGAACAATTTTGGCCCTTTCGCACCGTCACATGAGTCGTCTTCGCGCAGGCGGAGGTGGTCGCCGGGGCCGAATTGCGCCACAATGGCGACGGGGAAAACGGAGGCAAAAATGACGGACGGGCTACGCGGGGCACTGGTGCTGGAACGGACAGGCTCGCGCATGGGCGCCGAGCGGGTGGCGCTTCTGGCAGCGGTCGGGCGCACCGGCTCGATCTCGGCGGCGGCGCGCGAGGTGGGGCTGTCCTACAAGGCGGCCTGGGACGGGGTGCAGGCGATGAACAACCTGTTCTCGACCCCCGTCGTCACCGCGGCGCCAGGCGGCAAGGCGGGCGGCGGCGCGGTCCTGACCCCCACAGGCGAAAAACTGATCGCCGCCTATAGCGCGATGGAGGAGGGCGTCGCGAAGCTGCTGGCGAGTTTCGAGAAAAGCCTGAACCTCGATCCGGCCGAAGTGCTGCGCGGGCTGACGCTGCGGACCTCGGCGCGGAATGCCTGGCTGTGCAAGGTGTGGTCCGTGGCCGCCGATGATGTTGCCGCACAGGTGCGGATGCATCTGAGCGAGGGACAGGATCTGACGGCGGTGATCACCGCGCGCTCGGCTGCCGAGATGCGGCTGGCGCCGGGGTCCGAGGTTCTGGCGCTGGTGAAATCGAATTTCGTCATGCTGGCGGGCGCGGGCGTGCCCGAGCGCCTTTCGGTGCGCAACCGACTGAAGGGCCGGGTGATCGACCGGATCGACGCACCGCTTTCCAGCGAGGTGACGCTGGATCTGGGCGGCGGCAAAACGATCACCGCGACGATCACCCGCGACAGCGCCGAGATGCTGGAGCTGCGCCCCGGTAACGAGACCACGGCCCTGATCAAATCGAGCCATGTGATCCTGGCCCTGCCCTGAAAGCAGGGCCGGTGATTCACGCGACGCGGCGGAAACGCAGATAGGTCATCAGGCCGAAAGGTGGCAGGCGAGTTTCCTCGACCAGTTTCAGCCGCGGCTCGGACATCACCTCGTCACGGGCGAAGTCGGAATGCCAGCCCAGAGCATCGGCCATCGGCGCGGCAAGCTTCGCGGCCACACCCCAGCCCCCCTTTTCCCGGGCGAAGTGGTTGGTGATCAGCACCGTACCGCCGACACGACAGACCCGCGCCATCTCGGCCATCACCCGGCGCGGCTCGGGCACCACCGACATGATGTGCAGCGCGACGACATGATCGAAGCTCTCATCCTCGAAGGCCAGCTCGCGCGCATCCATGATGTGCAGCCCGGCGACATTGCGCAGCCCCTGCGCCTCGGCCCGGGCCTGCGCCTTGGCCAGCATGTCAGGCGACAGATCAATGCCGGTGACCGCCACTTTCGAAGGCTCATAGAGATCGAGCGCCAGCCCGGTGCCGATCCCCACCTCCAGCACGGCCCCGCCCGCCGAATTCACTTCCCGCGCCGCATGGTGGCGCCCCGCATGGGTGATCTTGCCAAAGGTTCTGTCATAGATCGGCGCCCAGCGCTTGTAGCTGCGAGCAATCGCGTCCGTGTGCATCCCGAGACCTTCCTCCGACACTCTGTGGATCGAATCAAATTCGCGGGCACGTTGTGGCACCCATCGGGAAACATCAAGAACATAGTCGCTTTTGCTAGTCAAAAAGTCGTTTTTGATCGGCCAATCAATTAAACGCTTCTTTCTGAGCAAGAGACGCGTCCGATCAGACCAAGCACCCGCGCACAATCCTCGCGCGGGATCGGCTTGCTCCAGAGGAACCCCTGACCGATCTCAAAACCGAATTCGCGCATCAGCGCCGCGATATCCTCGGTCTCGACCCCCTCGACCACGGTGCCCAACCCCAGGGCACGCGCCAACGCCTGCAGGGATTTCAGGATCGCCCGATATCCCGGGCCAGTGTCGATCCCCGCAACGAAACTCTTGTCGATCTTGAGCTTCTGCACCGGATGGCGGGCAAGGCAGGTGAGCGAGGCATAGCCGGTGCCGAAGTCATCCAGAACCAGACCGACCCCCAGCGCATGCAAGGCTTCAAAGACTTCGGAACTGTGGGCAGCGGGGTCGATCACGATGTTTTCGGTGATCTCGATCTCGAGCAGCGCCGGAGGAAGGCCGCTCTCGGCCAGAGCCCGGGTGATCGAAGCGGGCAGAATGTCCCGGTCGAACTGGCGCGGAAAGACATTCACCGCCACCGTCAGGGGAGCTTCGCGGCTCATGTTCCAGATCGCCACCTGCGCGCAGGCCTCGCGCAGCACCCAATCCCCAACCGCCAGCGAGAGCTCGGAAGAGCTGAGAACCTCCATGAAGGCCCCCGGCAGAAGCAACCCCCATTCGGGATGTCTCCAGCGCAGAAGCGCCTCCAGCGCCACGATCCGGCCGCTCACCAGATCAACCTGCGGCTGATAATAAAGCTCGAACTCACGCCGCTCAACCGCCGCGCGCAGATCCCGCAACAGCCTGTGCCGGTGTTCGACCCGGTTGCGCAGGCTTTCGTCATAGCCCGTGGGCCGGTTGAACGCCACCTTGGAGGCTGCGAGCGCCAGCGCCGCATTGGCGATCAGCTCTCCGGCATGGGCTCCGTGCTCGGGCGCCGAGGCATGGCCGATGCCGAATTCGAGATGCAGGGGATGGCCCCCGATCTCGAAGGGCGCGCGCAACAGAGTCATCACCCGGGCAAGCTGCGGACCCGGCACCATGGGTTCGGCGCCCTGCATCATCAGGAAGACGAAGCCATCCTCGCCGGACCGGTAGAGCCGGACATCATCGGATTCGAGCCCCTCCAGCCGATCAGCGCAGGCCCGGATCAGCGCATCATGATGCGCCGGTTCAAAGGCCGCACGATTGCCCGCGAAAGGATCGATCTCGACGAACAGAAGACAGACCCGCCCCTGCGCCGGATCGACCCGGGTCAAGAGCGCATCCAGATCAAAGCGCAGCGCGCGGCGATCGGGCAGGCCGGTCAGCGCATCCTCTCCCGGCTCGCGGCTTTCATGGCGCGATGCCCCCGGACGATCGAGCGGATGCAGGAAGGCGAAGACCCGCCCGGCATCGGCATCGCGCTTGAGCATCACCTGCAACGCAATCTCCGTGCCATCGCGCCGCAGCCCCGTGACCGAGCGCATCCGGCCGATGGCCAGCGGCACCTTTCCCGCGTCAAAGGCACGCCGCAATTGCATGTGCAATTGCACCTGGCGCCGCGGGATCAGCACCTCCAGCGCCTGTCCAAGCAGGACGCCATGGTCATATCCGAACAACGCTGCCGCAGCACCGTTGAGGTAATCGATACGGCCTTGCGCATCGATTGCGACGACGCCATCTTCCGGCGCCCCGCGGGTAGGCCAGGAATAGTCCATTCTGGAGTCCGCTGCATGGTAACGGGGAGGGGCCGTCACACGCTTCAGTTGTGCACTGCTTCGTTCAGTTGCGCAAGCACGAGATTGTGTCTTTTTGTCTGACGGACTGTCGCAGCTTCCGCTGACCAAAGGGCGAAAGCCTCTGGCCAGCGACGGCCTGCCACGCTAAAGGGCTGCAGTTGCGGCAAGCGGGCAAGGGTCATGGCGCGTCATCTCATCACCTCGGCGATTCCCTATATCAACGGCATCAAGCATCTGGGCAACCTCGTGGGCAGCCAGCTGCAGGCCGATCTTTACGCGCGCTATTTGCGCGGGCGCGGCCATGAGGTGATGTTCATCTGTGCGACGGACGAACATGGCACGCCCGCGGAACTCGCCGCGGCGAAGGCGGGCAAGCCCGTCGCCGACTATTGCGCGGAAATGCATGACGTGCAGGCGGCGATCGCGGGCGGCTTCCGGCTGAGCTTCGATCACTTCGGCCGCTCGTCGAGCCCGCAGAACCGCGCCCTGACCCAGCATTTCGCGAAGGTGCTGGCCGATCAGGGGCTGATCCGCGAAGTCACCGAGAAACAGATGTATTCGGTGACCGACGGCCGCTTCCTGCCCGACCGCTACATCGAGGGCACCTGCCCGAACTGTGGCTTCGAAAGCGCCCGCGGCGATCAATGCGACAATTGCACGAAGCAGCTCGACCCGGTCGATCTGATCAACCCGCGCTCGGTGATTTCGGGTTCGACCGATCTGGAGATGCGCGAGACGAAGCACCTGTTCCTGCGCCAATCGGCGATGAAGGACAAGCTGGCCGCCTGGATCGACAGCAAGACCGACTGGCCGGTGCTTTCGACCTCGATCGCGAAGAAATGGCTGTTCGATGGCGAGGGGCTGCAGGACCGCGGCATCACCCGCGATCTGAGCTGGGGCGTTCCGGCGCAATTCGACGGTGCGCCGTGGCAGGGCATGGATGGCAAGGTCTTCTACGTCTGGTTCGACGCGCCGATCGAATATATCGCGGGCACGCAGGAATGGGCCGAGAAGACCGGCGGCGACTGGGCGCGCTGGTGGCGGCTCGATCAGGGCGCGGGCGACGTGACCTATACCCAGTTCATGGGCAAGGACAACGTGCCCTTCCACACGCTCAGCTTCCCCTCGACCATCCTTGGCTCGGCCGAGCCGTGGAAGCTCGTCGATTACATCAAGTCCTTCAACTATCTGAACTATGACGGCGGCCAGTTCTCGACCTCGCGCGGGCGCGGCGTGTTCATGGATCAGGCGCTGGGCATCCTGCCCTCGGATTACTGGCGCTGGTGGCTGCTGTCGCACGCGCCCGAAAGCGCGGATGCCGAATTCACCTGGGAGAATTTCCAGGCTTCGGTGAACAAGGATCTGGCCGACGTTCTGGGCAACCTCGTCAGCCGGGTGACGAAGTTCTGCAATTCGAAATTCGGCACCGAAGTGCCCGCCGCGGTGGTGATGACCGAACGCGAGACCGCGCTGATGGCGCAGTTCCGCGAAGGTCTGGCGGCTTACGAAAAGGCGATGGATGAAATCCACGTCCGCCGCGCCGCCGAGGAGTTGCGCGCGCTCTGGGTGCTTGGCAACGAATATCTGCAAGCCGCCGCGCCCTGGAGCGTGGTGAAGACCGACGAGGAAGCCGCGCGCGGCATCATCGCCTTCGCGCTGCATCTGATCCGGCTTTACGCGGTGCTATCGCGCCCCTTCATCCCGGATGCGGCGCAAGCGATCATGGCATCGCTCGACTGCGAAGACTGGGCCTGGCCCGAGGATCTCGACGCCGCGCTGACGGTTCTGCCCGCGGGCCATGCCTTCACGGTGCCGGAGAACCTCTTCCGCAAGATCACCGACGAAGAGCGCGAAGACTGGGCGAAACGCTTCGCCGGTCGGCGGGAGTAAGACGGGGGCGCTGCCCCCGCCCCTTCGGGGCTCCCCCGGGATATTTTTGGCAAGATAAAGTCATCGTCCTTTATCTTGCTTGAAATATCCTCGGGGGTGAATTCGGGCGCAGCCCGAAGAGGGGGCAGACAGCCCCCTTCGCCTTCGCATCGAAAGGAACCCGCCATGTCCCAGAAAGTGATCCTGATCGGCGCCCCCGTTGATACCGGGCAGAAGCGTGCGGGCTGTCTGATGGGCCCGGCCGCCTATCGCGTCGCGGGGCTGGCCGAAGCGATCACCGGGCTGGGTCATCAGGTGATCGACCGCGGCGATGTCGCGCCCGTCGCCCATCCGCCGATGCCGCATCCGAACCCGGCGGTGCATCATCTGGCCGAGACCGTCGGCTGGACCGAAGCCTTGGCGCAGGCAGGCCAAGCTGCCGCGGCCGAGGGCTTTCCGATCTTTCTGGGCGGGGATCATTCGCTCTCGCTCGGCTCGGTCGCGGGTGTCGCAGCACATGCGGCAAGCGTCGGGCGACCGCTCTTCCTTTTGTGGCTCGATGCCCATACCGATTTCCACACACTTGAGAGCACGCAATCGGGCAATCTGCATGGCACCCCGGTCGCCTATATCGCCGGGCGGCCCGGCTTCGATGCCTTCCCGCCCTTCCCTGCGCCGGTGGCGCATCACCGCATCTGCATGCTTGGCATCCGCTCCGTCGATGATGCCGAGGAAGCCGCGCTGATCCCGGCCGAGATCGAGATTGCCGACATGCGGGTGCTGGATGAGCGCGGCATCGGTGCCCCCCTGCGCGAATTTCTGGCCAAGGTCCGGGCCGAGAACGGGCTGCTGCATGTCTCGCTGGATGTCGATTTTCTCGACCCCTCGATCGCGCCCGCGGTGGGCACCACGGTTCCGGGCGGCACCACGTTCCGGGAAGCGCATCTGGTGATGGAGCTTCTGCACGAGTCGGGGCTGGTCAGCTCGCTCGATCTCGTCGAGCTGAACCCGTTTCTCGACGAGCGCGGGCGGACGGCCGAGCTGATGGTCGATCTGGTCGCCTCGCTGATGGGCCGGAAGGTCTTCGACCGGCCCACCCGGATGCATTGATCACGTGGCGGGCGCGGCCCCGGCGGCGCCTTTCGCCAGCAACTCGGTCAGGGCGCCATTCTCATCGGGTGCCGGGAGCGCCGCAACCGGAACCGGGGCGGAGGCCGCCTGCGCGCGGCTGTAGTGAAACTCCCGCGCGCCGAAGTAAAAGCTGACGATGGCGCCGAGAAGCCACCAGAGCGGCTCGGGCACGGCATTCAGCCCCACCATCCGATCCTCGAACCCCGCCGGATCGATCATCGCATAAACGAAGAGCCCGAGCGTGCCCAAGGCCAGCATCGGCCGTGGCAAACGGTTAAGGCCGTTGACGACGCGATCGAACAGCCCCGGCTGTGCAGTTTGAAACTCGCTCCCGTGTTCCGCGAGCGCCGCCTGCCAAACCGCTGCATCGGCCTCCATCTTCTTCGTCGCATTGGGGGTGAAGACCTCGGCCATCGAGGTCACCGCCGTGCCGATCGCCCCCGTCGCCGCGGGCGAGCCCAGAAGCGCCCCGATCAGCCCCATTTCGCCACCCGCGCCCGGTGCTGCGCCGCGCTCAGATGAAAGCGGGGCGAGATGAACTCCTCGGCACGCAGGATCCAGCCGCCCTTGGTGCCCGCCCGCGTCGTCGCATATTTGCGGCTGGCCGGGCGGCGGTCGGCCAGATCGTAGTAATAGTTGCGCCGCGCAATCCCGTAGGCATCGGCAAAGAGTTGCGGATCCCCCGCAGCCGCCGCCTGCGCCGCCGCGATCGTCTGCGGCCCCAGCACGCCATCGACCGCCACCGCATGCCCCATCCGGCCCAGCAACTCCTGCAGGATGCGGATCGCATGCGCCCCCGCATTCACCTGCATGTCGAAGACCGAGGCCTGCAGCGCCGCGGGCAGCTGATCGAGTTTCGGCGCCTTGAAATACTGCGAGACAAAGATCTCGGCCGCCTGATCGGAGGTCAGCAGCTGCAAGTCGCGCGCGCTCACCACCCCGTCGCGGTTCAGATCAAGGCCCAGCCCGCGCAGCGTCGCGAGCGTCACCCCGTATTTCGTCGCCCCCCCGGGGTCGGAGGGGTCGTTCACATAGCCACCCTCACGGGCGACGATTTCGCGGGCAATGTCAGTCACCGATTTCATGGCTCTCCCCTTGGCTGCCGGGGAAAGCCTCGCGAAATCAGGTTAACGGCGGCGCAAGCGGGCGCGCTCAGCCCTCGGGCTTGGCCGGGTCGCGATAGACGCCCTGCGCCTTCAGCGCGTCGGTCACTTCCTTGGGCATGTAGTTTTCGTCATGCTTGGCCAGGATTTCCCTGGCGATGAAGGTATCGCCCTGCATCTCGCCGGTGCCGACCATGCCCTTGCCTTCGCCAAAGAGGTCGGGCAGCACGCCGGTGAACTTGACCGGAACCGAGGCCCCGCCATCGGTGACCTTGAAGGTGATGTCCTCGCCCTGCCCGCGCACCAGCGTCCCGGTTTCGACCAGACCGCCCAGACGGAAGACCTCGCCCGGTTTCGGCGGCTCGGCTAGAACCTGGCTCGGCGCGCGGAAGAAGTTGATGCCGTCGCGCATGCCATAGCCGATCAGCGCGGTCGAAAGCGCCAGGGCCACCCCCGCCACCGCCAGAATCTGGATGCGCCGCGTTTTTTTCAGGTTCTTCATCGTCCTGGCCCTAAGTTACGGGAAGACCGGGGCCAGCATCAGCCCCATGGTTTCGGGCAGCCCGAGCATCAGGTTGGCGTTCTGGATCGCCTGCCCCGAGGAGCCCTTGGTGAGGTTGTCAAGCGCCACGGTCACGAGGGCGCGGCCCGGCAGCCGGTCGCCGATCACGCCGACATGGACGAAGTTCGACCCGGCGATCGAGCGGGTCGAGGCGAGCTGGCCAAAGGGCAGCACCTCGAGGAACACCTCGTTTTCATAGCGCTTGGCCAGCGCGGCGTGGATGTCGGCGGGCGTGCCGCGGACATAGACGGTGGCAAGAATCCCGCGATTGAAGGGCATCAGATGCGGCGTGAACTGCACCCGCACCTCGCGGCCCGCGACTTTGGAAAACTCCTGATCGAATTCGCCCAGGTGCCGGTGCTTGCCACCCGCCGAATAGGGCATCGTGCCGCCCGCAAGCTCCGCATGCAAAAGGTTTTCCTTCAGCGAGCGCCCGGCACCGGAAACGCCCGCCTTCAGGTCGATGACGATTTCATCAAGGTCGATCACCCCCGCCTCGATCAGCGGGCGGATCGCATATTGCCCCGCCGCCGCGTTGCAGCCCGTGCCCGCGCAGAGCCGGGCGGTTTTCAGCTCTTCGCGGTAGAACTCGGTCAGCCCGTAGACCGCCTCGGCCTGCAGATCCATCGCCGCATGCGGCTTGCCATACCACTTTTCATATTCCGCCGCGTCGCGCAGCCGGAAGTCGGCGGAAAGGTCCACCACCTTCAGATCGCGCGGCAGCTCGGCAATCACCGCCTGCGAGGTCGCATGCGGAAGCGCGCAGAAAGCGAGATCGACGGCGGAAAAATCGATATCCTCGATCTTCACCAGATCGGGCAGCCCCATGTGGCGCAGATGCGGAAACACCTCGCCCATGCGCATCCCGGCCTTTCGGTCGCCCGAAAGCGCGACGATCTCCATTTCGGGATGGGTCGCGATGATGCGGGCAAGCTCGGCTCCGGTGTAGCCCGAAGCCCCGAGGATGGCGATTTTCTGGGTCATTTTCGTCTCCGCAATTGTCGCCCCGTCCTGCCTCAGGCTAAGGTGTCGCGCAAGCAAAGTTTGCGCGAGGGTTTTGATGACGAAAGCGTGGCATTACGCATGGGCCGGCAAAAGCGAAGGCCCGGTGGACGATCTGGCGATCCGCGATCTGATCCGAGCGGGCCGGATCAAGGCTGATACCTTGATCTGGAGCGAGGGCATGGCGGATTGGCAAAGGGCCGATCAGCACTTCCCCTTCGCGCCGCCCCCGCTGACGACGGCCATGCCGCCGCTGCCGCAAGGCGCGCAGATGCCGCCGCAATTTGCCCGCGACGGCGGTCAGGGCGCTGCCCCGCCACGCGCGTTCGGCGAGGCGATCAAGGTCTGTTTCCAGAAATACGCCACCTTCAAGGGCCGCGCGAGCCGGTCGGAATACTGGTGGTTCTTCCTGTTCTGCATCATCCTCGGCTTCATCGGTGGCGCTCTCGAGGGGATCATGGGCAACGACGGCGCGGCGCTCAGCGGGATTGCCTCGCTCGCGACCTTCCTGCCTTCGCTCTCCGTCACGGTGCGGCGCCTGCATGACACCGACCGGTCGGGCTGGTGGATTGGCGGCTTCTATCTGGCGATGATCCCGGTCGGGGTGATCGCCGGGCTTATCGCGGCAGCGATCGATGCGGCGGGAGCGCAAGACCCCCTGATCGGCATGGGTTTGATGGGGCTGATGATGCTGCTGCTGTTTGGCTACTCGATTGCCATCCTCGTCTTCCTGTGCAGCAAAGGCACGCCCGGGCCGAACCGCTTCGGCTGAGGCTCAGGCGGCCTCGAACTTGATCTGGTGGCGCAGGAATTGCGTCGCATGGGTCGAAACCGAGGCTGGATCGCCCGTGGTGATGAATTTCGACACCGTGCCCTTGCCGATGAATTCCGGCTTGCGGGTCAGATAATCGGCGAGGCTTTCCGCCACCAGATTGGCCTGGGAATAGACCTTGACCTGCGGGCCAAGCGCCTCCTGAAAGGTTTTCTGCATCAAGGGGTAATGGGTGCAGCCCAGGATCGCCGCCTCGGGATGCGGCATCCGGCGCTTGAGCGCCTCGACATGGCTTTTCACCAGCGCTTCGGCCAGAATCTCGTCGCCCGCCTCGATCGCATCGACGACGCCGCCGCAGGGCTGCGCCTCGACATCCACCCCGATCGCGCGATAGGCCAGCTCGCGCTGGAAGGCGCGCGAGGCCACGGTGGCGGGCGTCGCGAACAGCGCCACATGCTTCACCGCCACTTCGCGCGGCGGGCTGTTGTCGCCCCATTGCCGTTCGGTCAGCGCCTCGATCAGCGGCACGAAGACGCCCAGAACCCGCTTGTCCTTCGGGATCCAGTGTTCCTGCATCTTCTTCAGCGCCGCGGCCGAGGCAGTGTTGCAGGCCAGAATCACCAGATCGCAGCCCTCGTCCCAAAGCCGCGAGACGCCCTTGCAGGTCAGGTCGTAAATGTCATCGGGGGTGCGCACACCGTAAGGCGCATGGGCGTTGTCGCCGTAATAGACGAAGGCCACCTCGGGCAACCGCTTCGAGACCGCTTCATAGACCGTCAGACCACCCAGCCCACTGTCGAAAACACCAACCGCCATGCCTGCTTCTCCGCCCTTTGCGTCTTCAACGCCCTTTTCTCGGTTCTAAGCCTCTCGGCTGCGAAAAGAAACGCCTATTGCGCGAGCAGCCGCGGCCGGGATGCCTGCACGGATGCACAAAAGTCGCTGCGACAACAAAGTTTATGCGCTAACAGTGAATTTCGCCGAAAGCCGTTTGGCAAGGGGCGCTGTTTTAGGTATGCAGCCCGTGCAAAACAGCTATGAACAGGTGGCGTCGTGAACGGCATGGATTGGGACAAGTTGCGCATCTTCCACGCCGTGGCGGATGCCGGGTCTTTGACCCATGCGGGCGATGCGCTGCACCTGTCGCAATCCGCCGTCAGCCGACAGATCCGCGCGCTGGAAGAGTCGCTTGGCACCACTCTGTTTCACCGCCACGCCCGCGGCCTGATCCTGACCGAGCAGGGGGAACTCCTGTTCGATGCAACCTCGACGATGGCGAAGAAGCTCGACGCCGCCGCCGCGCGCATCCGCGACAGCGAGGAAGAGGTCTTCGGCGAGCTCAAGGTCACGACCACGGTCGGCTTCGGCACGATGTGGCTCGCGCCGCGTCTGGTGAAGCTTTATGACCGCTATCCGGATCTGAAGATCGACCTTCTGCTGGAAGAGCGCGTGCTGGATCTGCCGATGCGCGAAGCCGATGTGGCGATCCGGATGAAGGAACCGGCGCAGGCCGACCTGATCCGCAAGCGGTTGATCAATATCCGCATGCGGCTTTACGCGACGCCCGAATATCTGGCCCGCGCCGGTCGCCCCGAGCGGATCGAGGACATGGCGAAGCACCGGCTGATCTGCCAGAATCCGGCCACACCGCAGGTGCAGGCAGGGGCGTGGCTGACGCAAAGCGTGATGGCGCATGGCGTGCCCTCGACGCTGATGGTGAACAACTATTTCGGCGTTCTGCAGGGCGTCCTGAACCATATCGGCGTCGGCGTTCTGCCCGATTACCTGACGGCCGACTTCCCTTATCTCGAACGCGTTCTGCCCGAAGTCGAGTCGGTGGAAGTGCCGGTCTTTCTGGCCTACCCCGAGGAACTGCGCTCCTCGCGCAGGGTCAATGCCTTCCGCGATTTCGTGCAGGAGGAAATCTTGGCCTATCGTCGCGGACAGACGAACGACCCGAGCGCGGATTGAGCCCCAGCAAGAATGCAACCAAAGGGCGAATAAAGACATTCGCTCAGCGCATACCGGCCATGCTGCAAGCGCAGCATGATTCTCCTTGAACCGTTCTCACTCTGCCCATAAATCGGGCGTTGAAGGCGATGGCCTGCGGAAACGCGCATCACCTTCTACCTCCCTGTTGGACTAAGGCCGAGCTTGTCTCGGCCCTTTTTTTTATCCCGGGGGATGATGTCGCTTTGAGTTAAGCGCATGTCGCTTTGCGTCACTCTCGCCCATTGCGTGCAAAGATGCCCTTCGACCTTGGCAAAAACCGCGCGCGGGCCCCGCTCTCCCCTTCCCCGACCGGCGCCGATGTTCTAAGGGAAACGCAACCAGCCGATGCCGGAGGAGCCGATGACCGAGCCGCAAATCACCCCCGACCTGATTGCCGCCCACGGGCTCAAACCGGATGAATATCAGCGCATCCTTGAGATCATCGGCCGCGAGCCGACCTTCACCGAGCTCGGCATCTTCTCGGCGATGTGGAACGAGCATTGCTCTTACAAGTCGTCCAAGGTCTGGCTGCGGACGCTCCACACCACCGGCGATCAAGTGATCTGTGGCCCGGGCGAGAACGCGGGCGTCGTCGATATCGGCGACGGTCAGGCGATCATCTTCAAGATGGAAAGCCACAACCACCCCTCCTACATCGAACCGCACCAAGGCGCGGCGACCGGCGTGGGCGGCATCCTGCGCGATGTCTTCACGATGGGCGCGCGGCCGATCGCGGCGATGGACAGCCTGTCCTTCGGCGTGCCGAGCCATCCGAAAACGCCCCACCTGGTCAAGGGCGTGGTCGAGGGCGTGGGCAGCTACGGCAACTGCTTCGGCGTGCCGAACGTCGGCGGCGAAGTGCGCTTCCACAAAAGCTACAACGGCAACTGCCTCGTGAACGCCTTCGCGGCGGGCCTCGCGCAGACCGACAACATCTTTTATTGCGCCGCCTCGGGCGTCGGCATGCCCGTCGTGTACCTTGGCGCCAAGACCGGCCGCGATGGCGTCGGCGGCGCCACGATGGCCTCGGCGGAATTCGACGACACGATCGAGGAGAAACGCCCGACCGTGCAAGTCGGCGACCCCTTCACCGAGAAATGCCTGATGGAAGCCTGCATGGAGCTGATGCAGACCGACGCGGTGATCTCGATTCAGGACATGGGGGCCGCGGGCTTGACCTGTTCGGCGGTGGAGATGGGCGACAAGGGCGGGCTTGGCATCAAGCTCATCCTCGACGCCGTGCCGCAGCGCGAAAAGAACATGAACGCCTATGAGATGATGCTGTCCGAAAGTCAGGAACGCATGCTCATGGTGCTCAAGCCCGAGAAAGAGGCCGAGGCCCGGGCGATCTTCGAGAAATGGGATCTGGATTTCGCCATCGTCGGCGAAACGATTGCGGAAGACCGCTTCCTGATCCTGCACAAGGGCGAAGTGAAAGCCGATCTGCCGCTGTCGAAACTGTCCTCGGCGGCGCCGGAATACAACCGTCCCTGGGTCGAAACGCCTGCCGCCGCACCGCTGGGCGCGCTGCCCGCGATCACCCCGATCGCCGGTCTGAAAGCGCTGATCGGTTCGCCGAACTATGCCGCGAAGAACTGGGTGTTCGAGCAATATGACACGCAGGTGATGGGCGATACCGTCCGCCGTCCGGGTCTGGGCGCGGGCGTCGTGCGCATTCACGGCACCAACAAGGCCGTGGCTTTCACCTCGGACGTGACGCCGCGCTATGTGAAAGCCAACCCGTTCGAGGGCGGCAAGCAGGCGGTGGCGGAAGCCTATCGCAACCTCTCGGCCGTGGGCGCCCTGCCCTTGGCGACGACCGACAACATGAACTTCGGCAACCCCGAAAAACCCGAGATCATGGGCCAGTTCGTGGGCGCGATCAAAGGCATCAGCGAGGCCTGCAAGGCGCTCGATTTCCCGATCGTCTCGGGCAACGTCTCGCTTTACAACGAGACCGACGGCACGGGCATCCTGCCGACGCCAACGATCGGCGCTGTGGGCCTCTTGAAATCGCTCGACGATCTGATCGGCGGGCTGCCGGAAGCGGGCGACATCGCGCTCGTCATCGGCGTGACGCACGGCCACCTTGGTCAATCGGCGCTGGCCGCCGAGGCCTTCGGCCTTGAAGACGGCGACGCACCGCCGGTCGATCTGGCCGACGAACGCAAGCACGGCGAATTCATCCGCGCCAATGGCCGGGTGCTGAAAGCCGCCGCCGACCTGACTGATGGCGGTCTGGCGCTCGCTGCCTTCGAAATGGCGGAAGCGGCCGGGCTCGGCATCTGTCTCGACAGCGGCGACATCGCGCAGCTCTTCGGCGAGGATCAGGCCCGCTATCTCGTCGCCTGCGACGAGGCGGGGGCGGAAGCACTCGAAGCGGCGGCCAAGGCGGCCGGTGTGCCCCTCGATCGCGTTGGCGTCTTTGGCGGCGACAGCGTGGTCTTTGGCACCGATGCCGCGCCGATGGCCGAGCTGAGCGCGCTTTACCGCACCGCCTTCGCCGCGGCGGTCGAAGGCTGAGGGCGGGCCGGTGGCCCGGCTCGCCTCCATCACGCTGATCGTCGGCCCGCATCAGACCGGGGCGACGGTTGTGCAAGATTCGTTCGTCTCGGCTCGTGATCCGCTTCGGGCCGAGGGCGTGGGGGTGATCACCAGCGCCGAGGTGCGCGATCATCTGCGCCTTGCCCTGCAACCCGAGGGCCGCTCCGCGACCGAGGTGAAGGCCCTGACCCGGGCCGCGCTCGACCGGCTGTGCCCCGGCGCGCGGCACGTGGTGGTGATCGAGGAAAACACCCTCGGCACACTGGCCCGGCCGCAATTTCTGGGCGAAAGTGGCATCCTTTATCCTTTCGCGGCCAAGCGTCTGCGCGATGCGCTCGCGGCCTTTGGCGGCGCCGAAGTGCGGGTGGGGCTGGCGATCCGTCATCCGGCCAGCTTCCTGCCCGCCTGCTGGGCCGAGCAACTGCGGCAAGCGCCCTGGCAAAGCTTTGCCGACTTCGCCGCTGCCCTGCCCCCCGCGGGAGTGCGCTGGCTCTGGCTCGTCAACCGGATGCTGCCGGTCTGTTCGACGCTGACGCTCTGGTCCGCAGAAGATCTGCCTGCCCTGCGCCCGCAGCTGATCGACTGGGCGACCGGGCTGCGCGGCTTCGGTGCGACCCTGGGGCTGCCCGATCTGCCCCCGGCCGCGCCGCTCTCGCATCGCGCGATCACGCAGCTGGAGGCCCGCATGGCCGAGGATCCAGGCTGCGACTATCGGCTGTTTCTGCGCCGCGCCCGGGCCGCTGCCCTGCAAAATCCCGATCAGCGCGCTTTCGACCCCTGGAGCGCCGAGGACCGCGCCGCCCTTGATCGCCTGCACGCCGAGGAGTTGCGCGATCTGGTCGCCCTGCCCGCCGTGACCCGGCTTGAGCCGCGCTGACCCACTTGGCACAGCCGCCGGGTGCTTGGCTCTTGTCGCCCCTCGCCGCGCAGCCTAGATTGATCCCAGAACAAGGAGTTGCCCATGCCGATGGAAGCCAGTGACATCGAAGCCCTGATCCGCGCCGGGTTTCCCGATGCAAAGATCACCATCACCGACCTCGCCGGTGACGGCAACCACTGGGGCGCCGAGGTGATCGATGCCTCGTTCAAGGGGCTGAACCGGGTGCAGCAGCAACGCGCTGTCTTCGCGACGCTGAAAGGCGCGATGGACGGGCCGAATGCACCGCTCCATGCCCTTGCCCTGACGACCAAGGCTGAATGAACCGCAGCGCAAGCGTTTCGAAGAAAGGACCCCCTCGCATGACCGCACTTGACCAGATCAAGGCCGATATCGCCGGAAACGATGTCATCCTCTACATGAAGGGCACGAAGGAAATGCCGCAATGCGGGTTTTCGAGCCGCGTCGCGGGCGTGCTGAACTACCTCGGCGTGACCTACAAAGATGTCAACGTGCTGGCCGATGCCGAGGTGCGTCAGGGCATCAAGGATTACTCCGACTGGCCGACGATCCCGCAGCTTTACGTCAAGGGCGACTTCGTCGGGGGCTGCGACATCGTCACCGAAATGATGCTCTCGGGCGAGCTCGACAAGCTCTTCGACGACAAGGGCATCACCTATGACAAGGGCCGCGCCGACCAGATCCGCGCCGCCAACGCCTGAGGCGACAAAGACAGGAAAGCCCCGCGCAGGCGGGGCTTTTTCTTGCAGGGCCTCTCAGAGCCTGACGAAAAAGGGATCGACATCCCAATAGGCCAGCAGATCGCTGGCTTTTTCATGCCGCATACCCAGAAGCTGCATCGCATAAACATCCATGCTCACTAGGGCCGCCAGCCGATAGCCCTGCATCGCCGCATCACGGGCAGGACTGGCTTCGGTGAATGACGTCTCGATCGCCGAGGCCGCCGAGACCAGCGCAAAACCCAGTTCCAGCGGCGGTTCATCGGGCCAATGCTCCACCATCTCGCGCACAAGACTGCGCCAGGACTCATCCGCCCGCAACAGCCGTTCGATGGCAAACGCCACCCGCTCTTCGATTCGCAAAGACATCATTGTCATGATCACCTCAAAGAAATTCAGCTTGCCGAAATCCGGCCATCCCGCAATGGGCTCACGGCATTTTTCCCCAGCTTTCGGCGCAACAAGGTGAAGACCGGCGGGCTTTGGCCGATCAGCCAGACGTTGAAGCCGGGGGCGGCAACCGATAGCCTGTAGGGACACAACGACAGGCCTGCCATGACCGATCCCCATCTTCGCAACCCGGGCATCCCTCTCGACCGCAGCTGGTTCGAGGAGATCGCCATCAACACCCCCGCCGCCGAAGCGCGTGCCGCGCATCTGGGGACCAGCCGGTCGCTGAAGAAGGAGTGGCAGGCGGCGTGGCTGGTGAATGCGATCCGCTGCATGGACCTGACGACGCTCGCGGGCGACGATACCGAGGCGCGGGTGGCACGGCTCTGCGCCAAGGCGCGGGCGCCCTTGGCCGATCACATCCTGACAGGGCTGGGGCTGGAGAGCCTGACGACCGGCGCCGTCTGCGTCTATCCGACGATGGTGGCCGCGGCGGTCAAGGCCTTGCGGGGGACGGCAATTCCCGTGGCCTCGGTGGCGACGGGCTTTCCCGCGGGGCTGATGCCTTTGCCGCTGCGGTTGGCCGAAATCCGTTATGCGGTTGATCAAGGCGCAGCCGAAATCGACATCGTGATTTCGCGGGCCTTGGCGCTGCGGGGCGACTGGGCGCAGCTTTTCGACGAGATCGCCGCAATGCGCGAGGCCTGCGGAGCAGCGCATATGAAGGCGATTCTGGCGACGGGCGATCTGCAGACGCTCTCGACGGTCTACAAGACCTCGATGGTGGCGATGCAGGCGGGGGCCGATTTCATCAAGACCTCGACCGGCAAGGAAGGCGTGAATGCCACCCTGCCGGTGTCGCTGACGATGGTCCGCGCGGCGCGCGACTATGGCGCGCGGACGGGGGTGAAGATCGGCTTCAAGCCCGCGGGCGGGATGAAGACGGCCAAGGATGCGCTGAACTGGCAGATCCTGATGAAGGAGGAGCTGGGCACCGACTGGCTCCGGCCGGATCTGTTCCGTCTGGGCGCCTCCTCGATGCTGGGCGATATCGAACGCCAGCTCGAAACCCATGTCACCGGCCGCTATGCCGCCAGCCACCGCCACGCGCTTGCCTGAGGGAAAGATGCCTTCCTTGAACGACATCCTGACGACGATGGATTATGGCCCCTCCCCCGAGGCGACGGGCGAGGTGAGCGCCTGGCTGAAAGCGCGCGGGCGCTTTGGCCTGCTGATCGACGGGGCGATGACCGCACCCGGACCGGGATTTGCGACGCAGAACCCGGCCACGGGCGAAACCTTGGCCGAGGTCACGCAGGCAAGTGCGGCCGATGTGGCCACCGCCGTCGCTGCAGCACGGGCCGCCGCCCCCGGCTGGGCCGCCCTTTCCGGCCATGAGCGGGCGAAATGGCTTTATGCCATCGCCCGCAACTTGCAGAAACGCGAGGCGTTTTTCCGGGTTCTGGAAGTTCTGGACACCGGGAAACCGATCCGCGAAACCCGCGACATCGACCTGCCGCTCGCCATCCGTCACTTCTACCACCACGCCGGCTGGGCCGAGCTGTGCACCGACGACTTCCCCGGCCATGCGCCCCTTGGCGTCGTTGGCGCGATCATCCCGTGGAACTTCCCGCTTCTGATGCTCGCGTGGAAAGTCGCCCCGGCGCTGGCCGCGGGCAATACGGTGGTTCTGAAACCGGCCGAGGAAACCCCGCTCACGGCGCTCGCCTTTGCCGAGATGTGCCTTGAAATCGGCCTGCCGCCGGGCGTCCTGAACATCGTCACCGGCGACGGCGCCACCGGTGCCGCTTTGGCCGCCAGCGCCGTCGACAAGATCGCCTTCACCGGCTCGACCGAGGTCGGGCGCAGCTTGCGTCAGGCCACGGCCGGATCGGGCAAGGCGCTGACGCTGGAGCTCGGCGGCAAGTCGCCCTTCCTCGTCTTCGCCGATGCCGATCTCGACGCCGCGATCGAGGGGGTCGTCGCCTCGGTCTGGACCAATCAGGGCCAGATCTGCTCGGCCGGATCGCGGATCTTCGTCGCCGAGACCGTGGCGGAGCGCTTCACCGACAGGCTGATCGCGCGGCTCGACAAGCTGCGTCTGGGCGATCCGCTCGACAAGGGCACGGATATCGGCGCCGTGATCTCGGAGGCGCAGCGCAGCCGCATGCTGGCCCTCGTGGCCCGCGGCGTCGCGGCGGGGGCAAGGCTGGTGCAATCCACCGCCCCCCTGCCCGCGCAGGGCAGCTTCGTCGCCCCCGGCCTGCTGCTCGAGGCGCAGCCGACCAACCCCTGCATGATCGAGGAAATCTTCGGCCCGATCGCAACGCTCGCCACCTTCCGCACGCCCAGCGAGGCGGTCGAGCTGGCCAATGCCAGCCGCTATGGGCTCGCCGCCTCGATCTGGTCCGAAAACGTGACCTTGGCGCAGGATGTGGCGGCGAAACTGGTGGCCGGAACGGTCTGGATCAACAGCCACAACATCTTCGACGCCGCCGCCCCCTTTGGCGGCATGCGCGAAAGCGGCTTTGGGCGCGAAAGCGGGCGCGAGGGGCTGCGCGCTTGCCTGCGCCCCGCCGCCCCCCCCGCCTTGGCCGAGGCCCCGGCGCCCGATTTCAGCGCCGCCCCCTGCCCCACACCGGCCCAGCCACAAGCCATCGACCGCACGGCGAAGCTTTACATCGGCGGCGCGCAGAAACGCCCCGATGGCGGCCAAAGCTGGCGCGTCACCCATCAGGGCCGCGAGATCGGCCTTGCCCCCCTTGGCGGGCGCAAGGACATCCGCAACGCGGTCGAGGCCGCGCACAAGGCCGCGGGTTGGTCCAAGATGACCGGCCACGCCCGGGCGCAGGTGCTGTACTTCCTCGCCGAGAACCTCTCGCTGCGCGCGGCGGAGTTCGAGGCCAATCTCGCCGAGACCGGGCATGATCCCGCCGAGGTCGCGCAGACGATCCGCCTTGCCTTCCGCGCCGCCGCGCTGGCAGACAAGATCGCGGGCGAGGTGATCCAGACGAAGCCGCAGATGCTGACCCTGACCCGGCCCGAGCCCTGGGGCGTTCTGGGCATCGCCTGCGCCAATGTGCAACCGCTGCTGGGGCTGGCCGCGCTGGTGCTGCCCGCGATCGCGGCGGGCAACCGGGTCGTCGCGATCCCGGCGATGGTGCAACCCCTTGTGGCGGCCGATTTCGCGCAGGTGCTCGATACGTCAGACGTGCCGGGCGGGGTGGTGAACCTGATCTGCGGCCCGCGCGACGATCTGGCGAAGGTGCTGGCACAACACGACGACGTGGCCGCGCTTTGGTATGCGGGCACGCCCGAAGGCGCCGCGAGGGTGGAACGCGACAGCGCCGCCAACCTCAAGGCCACATGGTGCCCGACGGGTCGCGACTGGGCGGCACAGGACATGGCCGAAACGATCACGCAAGCCACGCAGACGAAAACGATCTGGGTGCCCTACGGCATGTGAACCAAAAACCGCGCCCGGACCCCGGACGCGGTTTGCTTTATCTTGCCATAAGTATCCCGGGGTGAGATGGGATCGAGCCACCTTCCGGTGGAAGGTGGCCCCATCGAACGGGCTGCCCGTGGCAGCCCTGGGGGCAGCGCCCCCGCCTTGATCACTTCTTCCCGGTCAGATCGTCGAACATGCCCCGGGCCTTGTCGACGCCCGATTCGGCGCGGTCGGTCACATCCTCGATCGCATCAGCGACATCGCCCAGCACCGGATCGATCGCATTGCGCCGAAACTGGATCCAGAGCGCCCGCACCGTCAGGATCGCCATCACAAGCAGCGTCAGGAAGACGATGTTGAACCACGGAATGATCGAGACATCCGGCCCGTCCACGGTCTTGATCGAGATCGCGTTCGGGAAGATCGAGAACAGCTCGCTGCGCCAGCCGTAATAGGTGACCACGCCTCATTTCGGCGCCTCGGCCGTCGATTGCAGGTCAGCCGCCTGAGTCGACAGGTTCGCGGTGTCGAATTTGAAATAGGGCGGCCAGCCCCAGCCGGTGTCCTCGTTGCGATAGACGACGGGTTTGCCCTCGGGCGTCACCGTCGAGATGAACTGCACGTCATAGCTGGTCTGGCCCGCAGTCTTCACATCCGGCCCCGACCAGAAGATGCTGGTCCAGCCGCTCAGATCCTGCCGTTCCTGATAGATGTTGACCACCCGGACGATTTCATGCCGGGGCAGGGTGTAGTGCAGGAAGCTGCCGAAGATCACCACGATCAGCAGCCAGAAAGTCCATTTGACGTATCCCATACTCACCTCTCAGTTGGCGAAATAGACAAGCGCTCCCACGATCGCGAAGGGCAGCAGCATCACAAGACGCAACATGCGCTGCGGCAGGCTGCTTTCCCATGCGGCCATTCCGCTCTGTAGATAGGCATCGAAGTCCAACGCATCACCGGCGCCATCGTTCCACGCCGCCTCGAGCGCTTCACGTTTTCGCGACGCCAATGATAATCGTAAGACCCAATACCCCGATATCGCCATAACGGCGAGCAACACCAGCAATCTGCCAAATCCGACCATTTTTCGTCCCCGACCAGTCCGAACATGTGACAGGACCGCGGACAAGACACCACGTTCCCGAACAGCCCGACCCGTCCGGCAAGCGCAGTGTCTGCGCCCAAATGCGAACCGAGGTCCGCTTCGACCCTTTGGTCAGGAAAACTCACAAATTCGTCAGAGAATAGATGCACCGATGCCGCAGGGAAAAAATCTGCCGATCCGTGGCGCGTTCCACACGGCGCGAGGGCGCGGCTCAGTCGAGGCGAAAGACCTTGTCGCGCGCCGTCTCGCCCCGGATCAGGGTCAGCCGCGTCTTCGCCACGCCAAGGCTTTTCGCCAACAGTTTCAACACCGCCGCATTGGCCTTGCCGCCCTCGGGCACCACCGTCACATAGGCGCGCAACCCATCCTCGGCCACCACGATCTGATTGCGCGACGCCTTGGGCGTCACGCGCAGGGCGATTTCCGCGCCCGGCTGCGCAAGATGGCTCAGATCACTCATGCCCCCTTCTACCGCGCCGCAATCGCCCGGCAAGCCCCCTGCTTGCAATCCCGGCCGCCCCCGCCGATATCTTTCTCAGACAGGAGATGCGCGATGGATATTCCCCCCGGCACCGTCAACCGCGCCTTGCGCGACGAGACGACCCTCACCTTCCTTTCCACCCGCCGCTCGCGGCCGCCGAAGATGCTTGGCGCCCCCGCGCCGAACCGCACCGCGTTGCGCGAGATCCTGACGATCGCCGCGCGCGTGCCCGATCACGGCAAGCTGGAACCCTGGCGGTTCATCGTGCTTGAAAAACCCGCGCTCGAGCGGCTGACGGATGAGGCTGCGGTGTTTGCCGCCACCCATCTGCTGCCCGAAGAGGTCGCGGCCAAGGGTGTGTCGCAATTCGTGCAAAGCCCGCTTTGCGTCGCGCTGATCGCCGTGCCCCGGCCCACCGACAAGGTGCCCGCGATCGAGCAGACGCTGTCGGTCGGCGCCGCCGGGATGCAACTGGTGAATGCCGCGCTGGCCGCAGGCTGGGGGGCGGCCTGGCTCACCGGCTGGGTCGCGCATGATCGGCGTTTTGCCGCCCCGGCCCTTGGTCTGGCCGAGGGCGAATGGGTCGCGGGCCTCATTCACATCGGCACCGAGACCGCCCCGCCGCCCGAGCGCCCCCGCCCCGATCTTGACAGTCTCATCACATGGGTGACCGCATGATCTTCGACATCTTCCTGCGCGGCTGGGCCGATCTGGCCCGGCCCGGCGCGCTGAAAGTTCTGTTCAAGGGCATCGGCCTTGCAATCCTGCTGCTGCTCGCGGTCTGGTTCGGCCTTTTCGAGCTAATCGGCTGGTTCGTCCCCGACACGATCACCCTGCCATGGATCGGCGAGATCGGCTGGATCGATCCGGCGCTGTCGATCGCCTCGATCGGCGTGATGCTGATCGCCTCGGTCTTCCTGATGGTGCCGGTGGCCTCCATCTTCACCGGCTTCTTCCTTGACGAGGTCGCTGATCTGGTCGAGCGCGCGCATTACCCCGGCCTGCCGCCGGTGCGCGGCCTGAGCCTGTCGGAGACGCTCGGCGACAGCCTGCGATTCTTCGGGGTGGTGCTTGCGGCGAACCTTGTGGCGCTGATCGTCTATCTGTTCGTCGGACCGCTGGCGCCCATCGTCTTCTTCGCGCTGAACGGCTATCTGCTCGGGCGCGAATATTTCCAGATGGCGGCGATGCGGCGCATGGGCCGGGCCGAAGCGTCGGCGCTTTATGCGGCCAACAAGACGACGATCTGGGCCTCGGGCGCGCTGATGGCGCTGCCGCTGACGGTACCGGTTCTGAACCTTGCGGTGCCGGTCGTGGGGGCTGCCGCCTTCACCCACCTGTTTCACCGGCTGGCGCAGCGGTAACCGCGCCAGCCGAAAGGCTTACACCTGTTCGAGCTCGATCAGGCAGCCGTTGAAGTCCTTCGGATGCAGGAACAGCACGGGCTTGCCATGCGCGCCGATCTTCGGCTCGCCGGTGCCCAGAACGCGGGCGCCTTCGGCCTTGAGCTTGTCGCGCGCGGCCAGGATATCCTCGACTTCAAAGCACATGTGGTGGATCCCGCCCGAGGGATTCTTGTCGAGAAAGCCCTTGATCGGGCTGTTTTCACCCAGAGGGTAAAGAAGCTCGATCTTGGTGTTGGGCAGTTCGATGAACACCACGGTCACGCCGTGGTCCGGTTCGTCCTGCGGCGGATTCACTTTGGCGCCAAGCGTGTTGGCATATTGCGCCGACGCTGCCGCAAGATCCGGCACGGCGATGGCGACATGGTTCAGACGTCCGATCATGGTGGGCCTCCAGTTGCTTTTCATCGCATAGGAGCGCGAAAACCGCGATGCAAGCGCGCCGTTCGGTGTTTGCGTTAACCAGACGTTAGGCAAATGCATCGTTAACTCAGGAAAACGCGATTCCTCTGCCAGGGTGGCGCCATGACCGACGATCTGAACTCCTTCCTCTCCTGCCGACCCGCGACGGCGGAACGCCCCTTGCTCGGGTTGACCGTGCTTCTGGTCGAAGACAGCCGTTTCGCTTCGGAAGCGGTGCGGCTTTTGTGCCTGCGCTCTGGCGCGCGCATCCGCCGGGCCGATTGCCTGCGCTCGGCGCATCGGCATCTGGCCACCTACCGACCGAATGTGGTCGTGGTGGACATGGGCCTGCCCGATGGCTCGGGGGCCGATCTGATCCGCCACATCAAGGATGCCGGTCCCGGCAGCCCGGCGGTGATCGGACTTTCGGGCGATCCGGGCATGATGGCAGAGGCGATGGAGGCCGGCGCGGATGCCTTCATGGAAAAACCGCTCGATTCGCTCGTGGCCTTTCAGGCGCGGGTGCTCTCGGTGCTGCCGCCCGATGTGCGCCCGGCCGGGGTGCGGCCGATCAATGACGACAAGGTGCTGCCCGACCCGCTCGCGCTGCGCGACGACCTGAGCCATGTGGCCGATGTTCTGGCGGCCGAGCCGGATGGCGCGGTTCTGGGCTATGTGGCGCAGTTCCTGGCCGGTGTCGCGCGGTCCGCACATGACGGCGATCTCGAATTGGCGGCCTCGGCGCTTGGCGGCAAGACCGCCCCGAGCGAGGCGGCAATCTCCCGCCTCACCGGGATCGTGCAGGCACGACTGGCCGCAGCCTCGGGGTTCTGAGGCCGCCGCGCCTTCGCACCCGACTGAAAGAGCGTATTTGGGCCACGAAAAAACAACAGCTTTTCCTGGCTCAAATACGCAAACCGTTCCTATCCCTGCAACACCGGGTCCGAAGCGACGCGCACCAGTCGCGTCAGATCGGTCAGGCGCTCGATCTGATGCCCGGCGTCATCGAAGTTCGACGGTGACAGCCAAGCCTCATAGGCTTCCTGCAGCCCAGGCCAATCCTTGTCTGTGGCGGCGAACCAGGCGGTGTCGCGGTTGCGCCCCTTGACGATCGCCGCCTGCCGGAACGTGCCCTCGTAGCTTAGGCCAAGCCGTTCCGCCGCGCGGCGCGACGGGATGTTGAGCGCGTCACATTTCCATTCAAACCGCCGATAGCCCGTCCGGAACGCCCAGGAAATCATCAGGATCATCGCCTCGGTCGCCGCGGTCGAGCGCGACAGTCGCCGCGACAGATTGATGTGCCCCAGTTCGATCACCCCCATCTCCGGGGTGATTCGCAGATAGGACATCACGCCCGAGGCCAGACCGGTTTCCCTTTCCACCACCGCATAGAACAGCGGATCGCGCGAAGCGGCCATGTCGCCGACCCAGCGGATGTAACCCGCTTCCGAGGGGAACGGCCCATAGGGCAGATAATCCCAGATCGCGTCATCTTCGCTGTTGGCGCGGAAGAGCGCATCGGCATGACGTTCCTCAAGCCGCTCCAGACGGCAGGCCCGGCCCTCGATCACCTCTGCATCCGGAAACCGCGGTGCGACCCAGCCCGTCACCGCTTCGCCAAATTTCTTCATGTTTCCTTCCCCTTTTCGGGGCAGGCTAACCGGCCCGGCGCGACGGCGCAATTGCCGCGCAAAGGCACCAATGCTTCCCAGATCCTGCCGCAATCCTTGGCGAATTTGACGGTGATCCCCCTGCCAGAGGACCACCATGAAAACTCAAGCCCTTCGCCTTCTGAACGATCAGCGCCTGATTGATGCGGCGCATTGGACCAGCTTCAGCCTTGGCGCGACGAGCCTTGTCGTCGCCATCGGCGGCACCGCCTGGACCGCCTTCTTCGCCTGATCAGGCGAGGAAGCGCGGGTCCGTCCCCATGTCGAGCCCCGGGAAAATCGCGCGTTCCAGCGTCTCGCGCGAGGTTCCGTAGAGCCCCGCCAGCGCCCAGGCAGCATAGGCGCGAATGTCCGCCGTCGGCATCAGGTCACGCCCGGCATAAAGATCGGCATCGGCCAACCCCGGCCATATGCTATAGACCTTGCCGCCCTTGAGCGCGCCGCCCGCCATCACCATCGCACCGCCGGTGCCATGATCTGTGCCTGCCGTGCCGTTCTGCCGTGCGGTGCGGCCAAACTCCGTCATCGCCAGAACCAGCGTCTCGCGCCAGACCGGGCCAAGCTCTGTTTTCAGCGTCGTGAGCATCGCCGCCAACTGCTCGGCCGGACGACGCAACGCGTTCTCCTGACCATGGTGGGTGTCCCAACCTGTCAGCGAAAAGGCGGCGATCCGTGCCTCGCGCCGCAGCCGCGAGGCCGCAAAGGCCGCCAGCGCATTGTAACCCGGGATCTTCTCCGCCGCGGGTTTCGGCGGACGCCGCCGGGTCATGGTCAGATCTTCCGCGGACATCTCGCCGTCGGACGCAATTTCGGGCTCGGTCATCGTCAACGCATCGGCCGCTGCGGTGCGAAACAGCGGATCATCGTGATAGATCGTCTCAAGCAGCCGCCGCCCCTGCGAGGACAGGCCAAGCCAGGCATCCGGAGCCCAGGACATCGTCGGCGCCGCTCCGGACAGGATGCGCAGTTCCTCCTCGCCCACCGAATAGGCGGTCTCGGCCGTCGCGCCGGGCAAGGTCTGCAACAGCCGGTTCAACCAGCCGTCGCGGATCATCGAGACGGGCACGTCCATCCCGGTCCCGGCCTCCAGCATATCCTGACCGTCGAAATGGCTGCGCTTGTCACGATAGGGGGTGGAGACGGCATGGGCAAAGCCAAGCTCGCCCGCGGTCCACATCGGCATCAGCTGCGGCACAAGCCGCGGATGCAGCGCGAAGAACCCGTCCAGATCCGCCGCCCCCGCTGTCGGCCCGATGGCGAAATCGGGGCGCAGTTTCATAAGCAGCGGATCGCCATAGGGCTGCACGATGTCGAGCCCGTCCATGCCGCCACGCAGGATGATCACCACCAGCCGCCGATCCCCCGGCACGGCGGCGAAGGTCACCGAATTCATCAGCGGATGCGCCGCCGCCGAGCAGCCCGCCAGCATCGCGCTTTGCAAGAAGAACCGCCGTGTCAGCATGGGCTCATCTCCTCATGAATTCCGCCGAAGCGAGCACCAGCGCCACCGCTTCGACCTTGGTTTCGGACCGCGGCACCGCCTGCGCCAAAGCCGGGGACAGCCGCGGACCCAGGGTCGCCTCGGCAAAGGCCCTCAGATCTGCGGGGGCGGGGCTGTAACGCGCCGGCACCCGCATCGCCCAGTTGATGCGTGCCGCAAGCTGCTGCGGCGAGATCCATTCCGCGTCGTCCTCGGGCCAACCGTCGGGACCGTTCGGCGCAAGCCAGGGCTGCCCCATCATGCGCATCGGGCCAAAGGCGGTCACGCGGATTTCCTTGCCTTCGCGCGCCATCACCGCTTCGCCGTCAACGCCAAGCGCCCGCAACCCGGTGGCGACATAGTCGAAGGGCTGGCGCACCTTGGCAAACTGCGGGCTCAGCGCGGCGGGATGGGTCAAAAGCACCTTGTAGACCGGCATCAGTTCGCCCCCCGAGCGGCTGTAGGCCTCGGCCATCGCGGTGACCAGCGCCGGATCGGGCGCGGGGCCGACGAAATGCACCGCCAGTTTCGAGGCGAGATGATGCGCCGTGTCCGGATGCAGCGCCAGAGTGTCAAGCACCGCGTAGATGTCTTCGACCTTCGCGGGATCGCCGCCGAAGGTCTTGCCCAGCACCGTCTCGGCTCCTGGCTCGGCCAGATTGGGGGCGAAAGCGAAACCCTCGCCCGAATCCGCCTGCATGCCGGTGAAGAGCTCCGCCAGTTGCCGCACGTCGGTCTGGGTGTAGCGGCCAGCCACGCCCAGCGTATGCAACTCCATCACCTCGCGGGCGAGGTTTTCATTCAGACCAAGGCCCGGCCGTTTTTTTGCCCGTCGCGAATTCGGTCCGATCGAAAAGGTCTGATCAAGATAGATCAGCATCATCGGATGGGTTTCGGCCACCCGCAGCAGGGTCTTGAAATTGCCCGTGATATGGGGGCGCAATGCCTCGCCGTGGGCGCAAGACAGGCCGACATCCTGCCGCCGCTTCGCCATCACGGTGAAATGGTCGCGCCAGAACGCCCAGAGCCTTTCGCGAAAGCCGTCCGGCGCCTCGACCGCGCGGGCCAGCGACAGCTGCAGGTTCTGCAACAGCACCGTGGTCATGCGCTGCTGTTGCGTCTCAAGCGCGGCCTGCATCGCCTCGATCTCGGCCGGGCTTGCGTGTTTGGCGGTTTTCTTGGCCGTGCGGAACTCACGGGCAAGAGCCAGGGCCGCTTCGGTGTTCAGCCCCGGCCAGCGCGCCGCCAGATCATCGGGACCGGCCAGACCGGCCAGCATCGCCTCGGCATCGGCCGGAGCAGGCTTGCCCGGCGCGGGGCCAAAGCCGAACCGCACCTGCGCCAGTTGCGAGAACTCCATCCTGCCCTCCCCTCAGAGACGAACGCGATGGATGTTACGCACAAACGAAAGAGTGCCGTCGTCACCTTCGGCACCCTTTTGCTCACGCTTGCGTGAAGATCAGGATTCTTTCGGCAGCACCCGCAGCCGCAATTCGCGCAGCTGTTCATTGGTGGGCTCGCTGGGCGCGCCCATCATCAGGTCTTCGGCACGCTGGTTCATCGGGAACATGATGACTTCGCGGATGTTCGCCGTATCGGCCAGCAGCATCACGATCCGGTCGATGCCCGCCGCACACCCGCCGTGGGGCGGGGCCCCGTAGCGGAACGCCTTGACCATGCCGCCGAAGCGTTTTTCCACTTCTTCCTTCGGGTAGCCCGCCAGCTCGAAGGCCTTGAACATGATGTCGGGGCGGTGGTTGCGGATGCCGCCCGAGACCAGTTCGTAGCCGTTGCAGGCAAGGTCATATTGATAGGCATAGACCTTGAGCGGATCGCCCATCAGCGCCTCGAGCCCGCCTTGCGGCATCGAGAACGGGTTGTGACTGAAGTCGATCTTGCCTTCGTCGGTCTTCTCGTACATCGGGAAGTCGACGATCCAGGCGAAGCGGAAGGTGTCGGTCTCGGTCAGGCCCAGCTCGCGGCCGATCTCGTTGCGCGCCTTGCCCGCGACGGATTCGAACTGCTCGGCCTTGCCGCCAAGGAAGAAGACGGCATCGCCCTCGTTCAGGTTCAACTGCGTGCGAATGGCCTCGGTGCGCTCGGCGCCCAGCGCTTTCGCGATCGGACCGGCGGCTTCCATCGACCCGTCTTCGGCCTTGCGCCAGAAGATATAACCCATGCCCGGCAGGCCGTTCGCTTGCGCAAACGCATTCATCCGGTCGCAGAACTTGCGCGAGCCGCCCGTCGGCGCGGGAATGGCGCGCACTTCGGTGCCGTCGTTTTCAAGCAGTTTCGCAAAGATCGCAAAGCCCGAGTCGCGGAAATGCTCCGACACATCGGCCATCTTGATCGGGTTGCGCAGGTCGGGCTTGTCCGAGCCATACCACAGAAGCGAGTCGCGATAGGCGATGAGCGGCCAGTTCGGATCGACTTTCTTGCCTTTTCCGAATTCCTCGAACAGCCCCTGAATGACCGGCTGCACGGCGGCAAACACGTCTTCCTGCTTCACGAAGCTCATCTCGATGTCGAGCTGATAGAAGTCGGTCGGGCTGCGGTCGGCGCGCGGGTCTTCGTCGCGGAAGCAGGGCGCGATCTGGAAGTAGCGGTCAAACCCCGCCACCATGATCAGCTGCTTGAACTGTTGCGGCGCCTGCGGCAGCGCGTAGAACTTGCCCGGGTGCAGACGCGACGGCACGAGGAAGTCGCGCGCGCCTTCGGGCGAAGACGCGGTGATGATCGGCGTCTGGAATTCGGTGAAGCCGGTGTTCCACATCCGGTTGCGCAGGCTGCGCACCACATGCGAGCGCAGCATCATGTTCTGATGCAGGCTTTCGCGGCGCAGATCGAGGAAGCGATAGGTCAGGCGGGTTTCTTCGGGGTATTCCGGCTCGCCGAAGACCTGCACCGGCAGGTCACCCTCGACCGGGCCGAGCACTTCCACGTCCTTGACGTAAACTTCGATTTCCCCGGTGGGGATCTTCGCGTTGATCAGGCTCGCATCGCGCAGCTTCACCTTGCCGTCGATGCGGATCACCCATTCGGCGCGCACCTTTTCGAGCGCCGAGAACGCCGGGCTGTCGCCGTCGCACAGGATCTGCGTGATGCCGTAATGGTCGCGCAGGTCGATGAAGAGCACACCGCCGTGATCTCGCACCCGATGCACCCAGCCGGACAGACGAACTTCCTCACCCGCATTCGCGGCGTTGAGGGCGGCGCAGGTATGGCTGCGATAGGCGTGCATAGGTTCAGTTCCCTCGGAATGGCCGGGTTTCAAGCTTTCGTCGATACACTCTTTGGGGGGCGGAAAGTCAAGTCCGGGCAAGAGTATTCAAATAGCTCCCCACCTTTGGCTTGCCGCCAGCTTATCCCGCCGTTGCGGCGGCGCGCGGTATACGCGCACAAAGCGCAAGATAAGCCAACCCGATGACAAGAACCGAGGCATAGCCGTCAATCGCATAGTGCCAGCCAAGCCAGACCGATAGAGCCACATAAGTCATGATGTAAAGCCCAGCCGCGACGCGGGCGCCCCAAACCAGCACGCGCGCCCACAGCATAGCGATGCGCTCTTGCCGTGCGAAATCCGCCGCCAGTCTGGCAACATAGAGGCCCAAGACTGTAGCCATCCCGACATGGACCGAGGGAAAGGCAGAAATGCCTGCGCCCAGAGTTCCGTCGTCGCCAGCGTAGCCATGCCACAGCCGCATTTTTATCGCCAAAAGCCCGGAGCCGTCGCTACGCTCGGTCAAAGCCAGTGCCCCTGCATGCGCATGGGTCAAGCCATCGGCAAAAAGATCGGCGAAAATCGGCCCGTAAGACATGAACATCACCGCCAACACGTTTCCAAGCCCCACCCAGCAAAACATCCACAGCCAAATGAAGACGCGGCGACGCGCACCATCGCCATCGAAAGCGATCAGCAACACCGGGAGGAACGTGGCAAAAAGTGCCCAACTGTTGAAGTAGAACTGCAGCAGAGGGCCGATGTGCAATGCCGCCAGAAACCCAAGCAAGTCGTGCGGGCTGTGCCCGAGATGCAAAACAAGATCGGCTCTTGTCAAAAACGGATCGGCCCAGAACGGCACGATTTTGGGCAGCGCATTTTTCACATTCGAAAACAACGTGAAGAAGATCCAGCACAACGCGATGGAGAACAAGACCGAAGGCAGGTTGCGCCAGAGGCGTTGCCTCACCGGGGCCAGCAGCAGAAACCCGACCGCAAGGGCCACCCCAAACCAGCCGGGCGCAAGCAACCGCACCAGAAAGTAGAAAGACTGAAAAGAACGGATGATCACGTTGGACAACGTCGACAGATCAGCACCAACTGCGGCCGTGATGCTCACCGCAATCAAGGTGTAACATATAACACCAAGAGCGAGGTCTTCCGTCTTGGGAAATATCCTGGAGATGAAACGATCCACTCGCGGCTCAGTCGGCGCGGCATCGCAGGCGAAGCGTTGTTCGATCATCGTCATCGTGAGAACTCTCCACACGTCAGTTTGACGTGGATAAACGCCGAATACGGCTGGAATTCGGCATTTTCGTGGGAAAGGTCGGATCAGCGCCACGCCAGACTTGCCGCACCCACAGGGGAAAGGCGCCTGCTTTCTCTCACATGGTCGGAATGTCACGCATCGGGGCTTGCGCCACGCCGCGACCTGACTATAACCCCCATCAATTTGCGCACCGGACCCCATGGCCCGGTGCGTCTTGCCGCGCCATGACATAAAGGGTTCCCCCATGCCGAAGAGAACCGACATCCAGTCCATCCTCATCATCGGCGCGGGCCCCATCATCATCGGGCAGGCCTGCGAATTCGACTATTCGGGCGCCCAGGCCTGCAAGGCGCTGCGCGAAGAAGGCTACCGGGTCATTCTGGTGAACTCGAACCCCGCGACGATCATGACCGACCCGGAAATGGCCGACGCGACCTATATCGAGCCGATCACCCCCGAGGTCGTCGCGAAGATCATCGAAAAGGAACGCCCCGACGCGCTTTTGCCGACGATGGGCGGGCAGACCGGGCTGAACACCTCGCTGGCGCTGGCCGACATGGGCGTGCTGGAAAAATTCGGCGTCGAGCTGATCGGCGCCAACCGCGAGGCCATCGAGATGGCCGAAGACCGGAAACTCTTCCGCGAGGCGATGGACCGGATCGGGCTGGAAAACCCGAAAGCGACGATCATCTCGGCGCCGAAGCTGGAAAACGGCAAATACGACATCTCGGCCGGCGTGCGTCAGGCGCTGATCGACCTTGAACACATCGGCCTGCCCGCGATCATCCGCCCGGCCTTCACGCTCGGCGGCACCGGCGGCGGCGTCGCCTACAACCGGGACGATTACGAGGCCATCGTGCGCTCGGGGCTTGATGCCTCGCCCGTCGCGCAGGTGCTGATCGACGAGTCGCTTCTGGGCTGGAAAGAATACGAGATGGAGGTGGTGCGCGACAAAGCCGACAATGCCATCATCGTCTGCTCGATTGAAAACGTCGATCCGATGGGCGTGCACACGGGCGATTCCATCACCGTCGCCCCGGCACTGACGCTGACCGACAAGGAATATCAGATCATGCGCAACGGTTCGATCGCCGTGCTGCGCGAAATCGGCGTCGAGACCGGCGGCTCGAACGTGCAATGGGCGATCAACCCGAAAGACGGCCGCATGGTGGTGATCGAGATGAACCCGCGCGTCAGCCGCTCCTCGGCGCTGGCCTCGAAAGCCACCGGCTTCCCGATTGCCAAAATCGCGGCGAAGCTGGCCGTCGGCTACACGCTCGATGAACTCGACAACGACATTACTAAGGTCACGCCCGCGTCGTTCGAGCCGACCATCGACTATGTCGTGACGAAGATCCCGCGTTTTGCGTTCGAAAAATTCCCCGGCTCGAAGCCGGAACTGACCACCGCGATGAAATCGGTGGGCGAGGCGATGGCCATTGGCCGGACCTTCCACGAATCGGTGCAAAAGGCGCTGGCCTCGATGGAAACCGGCCTGACCGGCTTTGACGAAATCGCCATCGAAGGCGCGCCCGACAAGGCCGCGGTGATCAAGGCGATCTCCCGCCAGACCCCGGACCGGATGCGGCTGATCGCGCAAGCCATGCGCCATGGCCTGACCGACGCCGAAATCGTCACCGCCACCGCCTTTGATCCATGGTTCCTCGCCCGGATCCGCGAAATCGTCGAGGCCGAAGCCGCGATCCGCAAGAACGGCCTGCCGCTCGATGAAAAGGGCCTGCGCAAGCTGAAGATGATGGGCTTCACCGATGCGCGTCTGGCGAAACTGACCGGCCGCGACGAAGGTCAGGTCCGCCGCGCCCGCCGCAATCTGGGCGTCACCGCCGTCTTCAAGCGCATCGACACCTGCGCCGCCGAGTTCGAGGCGCAGACCCCCTACATGTATTCGACCTACGAAGTCCCCGCGATGGGCGATGTCGAATGCGAGGCCCGGCCCTCGGATCGCAAGAAAGTGGTGATCCTTGGCGGCGGCCCGAACCGGATCGGTCAGGGGATCGAGTTCGATTACTGCTGCTGCCATGCCTGCTTCGCGCTGACAAAGGCGGGCTATGAAACCATCATGATCAACTGCAACCCGGAAACGGTGTCGACCGACTATGACACCTCGGACCGGCTGTATTTCGAGCCGCTGACGCTGGAACATGTGCTGGAAATCCTGCGCGTCGAGCAGGACAACGGCACGCTGCATGGCGTGATCGTGCAATTCGGCGGCCAGACGCCGCTCAAGCTCGCGAATGCGCTCGAAGCCGAAGGCATCCCGATCCTTGGCACCACGCCGGACGCCATCGACCTTGCCGAAGACCGCGAGCGCTTCCAGCACCTGCTCAATGATCTGGAGCTGAAGCAGCCGGTCAACGGCATCGCCTCGACCGAGGCGCAAGCCTTTGAAATCGCGGGCCGCGTCGGCTATCCGCTGGTGATCCGCCCGTCCTATGTGCTGGGCGGCCGCGCGATGGAAATCGTGCGCGATACCGAGCATCTGAAGCGCTACATCACCACCGCGGTGCATGTCTCGGGCGACAGCCCGGTTCTGCTCGACAGCTATCTCTCGGGTGCGATCGAGGTCGATGTGGATGCGCTCTCAGATGGCAAGACCGTCCATGTCGCGGGCATCATGCAGCATATCGAAGAAGCGGGCGTCCATTCGGGCGATTCCGCCTGCTCGCTGCCGCCCTATTCGCTGTCGGCCGAAACCGTGGCGGAGCTGAAGGCGCAGACCGAGAAAATGGCGCTGGCGCTGGGCGTCGTCGGGCTGATGAACGTGCAATTCGCGATCAAGGACGGGGTGATCTACGTCCTTGAAGTCAACCCGCGCGCCTCGCGCACGGTGCCCTTCGTCGCCAAGGCCACCGACTCGGCCATTGCCTCGATCGCCGCGCGGCTGATGGCGGGCGAGCCGATGGCGAACTTCCCGCAGCGCGCCGCCTATCCCGAAGGCGTCGGCCCGGAAACGCCCCTGCCCTTCGCCGATCCGCTGACGCTCGCCGATCCGAACACGCCGTGGTTCTCGGTCAAGGAGGCGGTGCTGCCCTTCGCCCGCTTCCCGGGCGTCGACACGCTGCTCGGGCCGGAAATGCGCTCGACCGGGGAAGTCATGGGCTGGGACCGCAACTTCCCGCGCGCTTTCCTCAAGGCGCAGATGGGCGCGGGCACGCATCTGCCGGAATGCGGCCGCGTGTTCCTGTCGATCAAGGATGCCGACAAGTCGGACGATCTGGCCAATGCCGCCCGCGATCTGATCGCGATGGGCTTCACGCTGGTCGCCACCCGCGGCACCGGCGCCTGGCTGAAGGAAAAGGGCGTCGAGGCCGAGGCGGTGAACAAGGTCTACGAGGGCCGTCCGAATATCGTCGATCGGCTGAAGAATGGCGATATCGCGCTGGTCTTCAACACCACCGACGGCAACCAGTCGGTCTCAGACAGCCGCGAAATCCGCGCCGTCGCGCTTTACGACAAGATCCCCTATTTCACCACCGCCGCCGCCTCCATCGCCGCCGTCGCCGCGATGAAGAGCCGTGCCGAGGGCGAAATCTCGGTCCGTCCGCTGCAGGCCTGATCCCACGACACGGAGCCCCAGCGGCTCCGTGTCCCATCGACTGCGGGCTATCACATCATATTGCGCTGCGTCACGTTGCCGCCACAAGGCGCGGCAATCCAAGGTTGTGCACCTCCTCCGTCCTGCCTAGAATCGTCCAAACAACAATTTTGGAGGCAGGAATGAAACGAATTTTCCTTTGCATCTTGGCATGTAGCGCGCTTGGCGCCCCGGCCGCTCAGGCCGCAGAAGTCACCGGCGCCAGCCTTGGCCTTGACTACAGCGCCTTCACTGATGACAGCGAGGGCACCGTCAGCAAAACCGCCCTTTCGGGAAGTCTCGAACTCGGCTTCGACCGCAACTTCGGCCTGCAAGGCGATATGTCGATCGGCCATTTCGGCCTCTTGGATGCCGACACCGCCAGCCTTGCGCTGCACGGCCTCTATCACGCCAGCGAGAATGCCTCGCTCGGTGCTTTCTTCGGCCGCGATGAGATCGAGGGCAAGGGCTACAATTTCTACGGCGCCGAAGTCGGCTTCGAACAGGGCCAGTTAAATGGCGATGCCTATGTCGCCGGTGGCGAATTTTCCAACATCGACGGCACATTGATGGGGATCGGCATCGGCTATGACGCAACCGATGCTTTCACCCTTGGCGCTTCCTATGACAATCTCGACGTCGAAGGCTACGACATGTCACGGGCGCAGCTCGAAGCCGAATACCGGATCGACAACTTTGCGCTGACTGCCCAGCTCGGCAGCGCCGATATCGAGAATACCGGGTCGGAAACCTACTTCGGCCTCGGGGCCAAGTTCAATTTCGGCGCCAAGCGCGGCGCCACCTTCGACCAGCGCGGCGTTCTGGCGGTGTGGCCGGGCCTCTGATCTACGACCAGAAAGCCTCCGCGCAAGACAGGACAGGCCGGAACGAGACCTCGTTCCGGCCGTTCAGGTTCAAATAAACGGCACCAGCGGCACGCTGTCGCCGCAGGCCGCCAGAGCCAGCAGAAGTCCAAGCATCAAAACCTGTTTCATCGCGCCCTCCTTGGCTGCCTCAGCCTAAGCCCGGGACCACAGGCGATGCAATCACCCTTTTCTTTGCCCGGGCGGCTCACTAACCTGCCGCCATGCAGACCGATTTTCTCATTCTTGGCGGTGGCATCGCGGGGCTTTCCGCGGCCGCCCATCTGGCCCCCCTCGGCACGGCTACCCTGCTCGAGGCAGAGGCCGATCTGGCCTATCACGCCTCGGCCCGCTCGGCCGCGCTTTATGAACCGCGCTATGGCAATCCGGTCGTGGTGGCGCTCTCGCTGGCCTCGCAGGCGTTCTACGAGGGCTCCGGGCTGCTCACCCCGCGCGGGCTGATGGTGGTGGATGACGCCGCGCACGAGGCCCGGTTCCGCGAGCATCTTGACCATTTTCAACTGGATGAACTGACGATCCCCGCAGCGCAGGCGCTCTGGCCGATCCTGAACCCCGAGACGGTGGCCTTTGCCGGTTATGCCGAGCGCGCGAAGGACATCGACACCGATGCGCTTCTGGCCCGCTACACCCGCGAGGCCCGGGCGGCAGGTGCCACGATCCGCACCCGGGCACGGGCGACGCGCATCACCCGCACCTCCACGGGTTGGGAGGTCGAGGCGGGGGGCGCGGTCTTCATTGCGAAGATCCTGATCAACGCGGCGGGCGCCTGGGTCGATCAGGTGGCCGCGCTGGCGGGGGTCGGGACTCTTGGCTTCACGCCGCTGCGCCGCTCGATGGCGCGCATCCCGGCGCCCGAGGGAATGGATGTGCGGTCCTGGCCGATGGTGATCGGCGGCGGCGAGGACTGGTATACGAAGCCCGATGCCGGGGCGCTGATCGTGTCTCCGGCCGACGAGGACCCAGCCGAGCCGCATGATGCCTGGGCCGATGACATGGTGCTGGCCGAGGGGCTGGCGCGCTATGAAGAGGCGGTGACCGCCCCGGTGACCCGGCTTCTGGCGAATTGGGCAGGCCTGCGCACCTTCGCCCCCGACCGCGCGCCGGTGATCGGCTTTGACGCGGCCGAGCCCGGCTTCTTCTGGCTCGCCGGTCAGGGCGGCTATGGCTTCCAGCTGGCGCCTGCGGCGGCGGAACTCGTGGCCGATCTGATCGCGGGCCGTCCGCCTGCGCTGGACCGCGACCTTCTCGACAGCCTCGCGCCGTCGCGTTTTGATTGACATTCCAAATTATGAATATATCTAGGTCTCAAAAGGAGGCCCAGATGAGCTACAAGACCAAGATCGAGACGATGCGCGGTGAACTGCGCGTGATGCGCAAGATCATCCCCGATGCGATGCGCGGCTTTGGCGAGATGGAAAAGGCCATCACCGAGAACGGCGTGATGGACAAGCGCCAGAAGGAATGGATCGCGCTCGCCATGGGCATTGCTCAGCGCTGCGAGCCCTGCATCAACTTCCACATCGGCGCGATGATGCGCGCGGGCGGCACGCGCGAAGAGCTGGCCGATATCTGCGCCGTGGCGATCCAGATGGGGGGCGGCCCGGCGATGATGTATGCGGCCCATGCGCTCGCCTGCTGGGACGAACTCGCCGCCGATCAGCCCGGCGCCACCAGCGCCTGAGCGTCAATTTTCCGCAAGCCCGGCCACGCCCCCGTGACAGCGGGGGCGTTTTGCGTCACCCTTTGCTCCAATCAGACCAGCACGGGCAGAGGCAGGCATGCGGATTTCAACGATTCTCGTCACGACAGCGCTTTGCGCGCTGATCATGGGCTGCGGCCATCACGGGCGTGGGCATCATGGCCCGGTCAAGGGACGGCTCGAATCGCCCTCGGACCTGGATGCCGCCGATTACCGCGCACCCGGCCTGCCCTCGGGTTTTGGCGACACCGATCCGCATGACTGGCAAGGCATCACGCCCGCGCGCTACGCGGTGCATGGCCTTGATGCCTCGCGCTATCAGGGCGCGATCGACTGGCGGGCCGCCCGGCGGGCCGGGGTGTCCTTTGCATGGCTGAAAGCAACCGAAGGCGGCGACCGCGTCGATCCGGGGTTTGAACAGAACGCAGCCCCCGCGCGCGCGGCTGGTGTGCCGGTCGGGGCCTATCACTTCTACTATTTCTGCCGCCCGGCCTCGGAACAGGCGGCGTGGTTCATCCGCAATGTCCCCGAACAACCGGGCGATCTGCCGCCGGTGCTCGACATCGAATGGAACCCCGATTCGCCCAGCTGCAAGGCGCGCCCCGATGCCGCCAAAGTGCGCTCGGAAATGCGCACCTTCCTGAGCCTGCTCGAGCGCCATTACGGCACCCAGCCCGTCGTCTACACCACCCCGGACTTCTACCGCGACAACGATCTGGGCAGCATGTCGGGGGTGGATTTCTGGCTGCGTGCCGTCACCGCGCATCCGTCCGAGCGCTACCCGGGCGAACGCTGGACCTTCTGGCAATATACCGGCACCGGCGTCGTGCCGGGTGTCGGCGGCAAGGTCGACATCAACGCCTTTGCGGGGTCCCGCGGCGCCTGGGAAAGCTGGCTCGCCGCCCGCGCTCAGCGCTGAAAGGTAAAGGGGGCCCTGCCCCCCTCTTGGCCTTCGGCCAATTCACCCCCCGGCGTATTTGAACCAAGAAAAAGCACAGGGTTTTTCTTGGTTCAAATACGCAAATCCTGTCCGCAGATCACAGCGAAAGGGCCGGGGTTTCCCCCGGCCCTTCGGTGTCAGCCATCCTTGCGGATGCGCGCGTTCGTCGGATCATGCGGGCTGTCTTCGGTGACGACCGCATCCCATTCCTTGAGCTGGATCTTCACCTTCAGCTTGGTGCCGACCTCGGCCAGATCGGGGCGGACATAGCCCATGCCGATCTGCTTGCCGAAGGCCACCGACCAGCCGCCCGAAGTCAGACGGCCGATCTTTTCGCCGTTGTGGATCAGCGCTTCCTTGCCCCAGGGATCGGTGTCTTCCGGCCCATCGATGAGCAGCGTCACGCATTTCGCGCGGATGCCGGTCTCGAGCATCGCCTGCTTGCCGCGGAAGTCTTTCGTGAGGTCGATGAAGCGGTCGAGACCGGCCTCCATCGGCGTCGCGTCGCGCCCCAGTTCATTGCCGAAGGCGCGGTAGGATTTCTCCTGCCGCAGCCAGTTCTGCGCCCGGGCGCCCACCGGCTTCAAACCGTGTTTCGGGCCGACCGACCAGATCAGATCCCAGAGGTAGCGGCCGAATTCGATCGGGTAATGCAGTTCCCAACCAAGCTCGCCGGTATAAGCCACGCGGATCGCGCGGACCGGGCACATGCCCAGTTCGATGTTGCGACAGCTCAGCCACGGGAAGCGCTTGTTGCCAAGCACGGTTTCCGGGTTCGCATCCTTGACGATCTCGTTCAGGATCGCGCGGGCATTCGGACCGGCGAGCGCATAGACGCCCCATTGCGTGGTGACATCGTGGATGTCGATGTGACCGCCACCGGCCGCCATGAAATCATCGGCCGATTTCTGCAGGAAGTCATAGTCATAGGCGGTCCAGGCACCAGCCGAGATCAGGTAGTATTCATTCTCGGCCAGACGGACGATCGTGTATTCCGTCCGCGTCGTGCCCGCATCTGTCAGCGCATAGGTCAGGTTGATCCGGCCCACCGCCGGCAGCTTGTTGCAGGTGAAGTGGTCGAGGAAGGCCGTCGCCCCCGCGCCGCGCACCAGATGCTTGGTGAAGGCCGCCGCATCGATGATCCCCGCAGTTTCGCGGATCGCTTTCGCTTCCGCGACCGCATAGGGCCACCATGCGCCACGGCGGAAGCTGCGGCTGTTGTGGTCGAAATCGGCGGGCGCATCGACCGGGCCGTAGTAGTTCGGGCGTTCCCAGCCGTTCACCTGACCCATCTGCGCGCCGAGCGCGAGCTGGCGGTCATAGGCGGGCGCGGTGCGCAGCGGACGGCAGGCTTCGCGTTCTTCGTCCGGGTGGTGCAGGATGAAGACGTGGTCGTAGCATTCCTCGTTCTTGCGCGCGGCATATTCCGTCGTCATCCAGTTGCCGTAGCGCTTGGGATCGAGCGAGGCCATGTCGATCTCGGCTTCGCCATTCACCATCAGCTGGGCGAGGTAATAGCCGGTGCCGCCCGCGGCGGTGATGCCGAAGCTGAAGCCCTCGGCCAGCCACATGTTGCGCAGGCCCGGCGCCGGGCCGACGAGCGGGTTGCCATCGGGCGTGTAGCAGATCGGGCCGTTGAAATCGTCTTTCAGACCGACGGTTTCCGAGGACGGCAGACGGTGGATCATCGACATGTATTCCGCCTCGATCCGCTCCAGATCGAGCGGGAAGAGGTCGGCGCGGAAGGTTTCCGGCACGTCATAGAGGAAGCGGGCCGGGGCGCCCTTTTCATAGGGCCCAAGGATCCAGCCGCCGCGCTCTTCGCGGACATACCATTTCGCATCGGCATCGCGCAGAACCGGGTGTTCCGGGTTGTTCTTGCGCCATTCCTGCAGCATCGGATCGGGCTCGGTGACGATGAACTGGTGCTCGACCGGAATCGCCGGGATCTTGATGCCCAGAAGCCGGGCGGTGCGCTGCGCGTGGTTGCCGGTCGCGGTGACGACATGCTCGGCATGCACGTCGATCAGCTCGCCCGACCCGACCAGGTTACCGCCCTTTTCGACCATCTTTTCGAGCGTCACGATCCACTCGGAGCCGGTCCATTTGTAGCCGTTCACCTGCAGCTTGCGGACGATGTCCACGCCGCGCTGACGGGCACCCTTGGCCATCGCCTGCGTCACGTCGGCCGGGTTGATGTAGCCGTCCTGCGGGTGGAAGAGGGCCCCCTTCAGGTCGTCGGTGCGCACCAGCGGCCAGCGTTCCTTGATTTCCTTCGGCGTCAGGAATTCATGATACACGCCCGCGGTCTCGGCGACCGAGGAATAGAGCATGTATTCGTCCATCCGGTCCTGCGTCTGCGCCATGCGCAGGTTGCCGCAAACCGAGAAGCCCGCGTTCAGACCGGTTTCGGCCTCGAGCTGCTTGTAGAGATCGACCGAGTATTTGTGGATGTGGGTCGTCGCATAGCTCATGTTGAAAAGCGGCAGCAGACCGGCGGCGTGCCAGGTCGAGCCCGAGGTCAGCTCGTCGCGCTCGACAAGCATCGTCTCCCAGCCCGCCTTGGCAAGGTGATAGGCAATCGAACAGCCGACGGCACCGCCGCCGACAACAAGGGCTTTGACATGGGTCTTCATCGGGAACTCCTGAAGCGTTTCCCCCGTTGTCGCAGGTTGGCGAAGCTTCGGGCAAGCGTTGCCGACATATAATGGATAAAAACGACACAAACCGATGAAGCCCGGACGGGGTTTACCATTCAGACAGCTTAACGATGATTGACCGGGTCATCGGGTGTATCCTGCGCGCGTATCTGTTGTTCAGAGGCTGTCTTGCGATGATCGCGTCCATCTCTGCCGTCTCTTCCGTCTCCGCCGTTTCCCGGGGGACAGCGCGCAACCATGCCGGTGGCGCGACCTCTGTTGCCGCTTCTGCAACCAGTTCTCACGGCGTAGGCTCGACCAGCGGGCTGAAGGGCCATGTCGTCGAATCCTCGCTCATGGGGCCGGCGCAGATCGTGGAAAGCCGCGACTCGACCCCGCTGAGCGGGATACGCGACATTTCGCGAGAAGCGGCCAAGATGCCCGAGAACACTGCGGCCGACACGATGAGACGAGAGATCGCCAGCACCGAAACCCAGCCCACCGGGGCTGTCTATTCGGTGAAGAAGATTGCGGCCGAAGCCGAAACGGAGATGAAGGACCGCGAACCGACGCCTGTCGAGATTCTGGTGCAGCAGGAGGCGGGCGGCAAACCCGGCGGCAATGTCGATGAGTTGAGTGCGCTCATCGATCAGACGACCCCCGTGCAAGAGCAGGTCGACCTCTCTGAAACGCGGGTGGACCTGAGCAAGCAGGATGATGCCTTGCGTCAGGTCGCGGATCAGGCGCTGGCCGAGGGCCGGGCGGTGCGCGGCACCAGCCTGACCGACAAGCCGAATGCGCAAGAACAGATGCAACAACAGAACGCCGCCCAAGCACGCGAAAGCGCCTATTCGACGCTGTCGCTGGCCGCCGTCAGTTCTCAGGCGCAACCGGGCCGCAGAATTCGGCTGACGATGTGAAAAGGGCGGCCCCGGGGGCCGCCCTTTCGCTTACAGCATGCCGGGCACGACCAGATCCGGCGGCCGGTGGCCATCGGCAAAGGTCTTGATGTTCAGGATCACCTTTTCGCCCATCTCGATCCGGCCCTCGCGCGTGGCTGAGCCCATATGCGGCAGCGCCACCACATTGGGCATCTCGCGCAGCGCCGGGTTGATGTTGGCGCCGTGCTCATAGACATCGAGCCCCGCCCCGGCCACTTCGCCCGCCTTCAGCGCGCGCACCAGCGCATTCTCGTCGATCACCTCGCCGCGCGAGGTGTTCACGATCACCACCGACGGTTTCATCAGCTTCAGCCGCCGCGCATTGATCAGGTGGAAAGTCGAGGGCGTGTGCGGACAGTTCACCGAGATCACGTCCATCCGCGCCACCATCTGATCAAGGCTGTCCCAATAGGTCGCCTTCAGATCGGCTTCGGTCTCGGCGCGCAGCTGGCGCCGATTGTGGTAATGGATCTCCATCCCGAAGGCTGCCGCGCGACGGGCAACGGCCTGACCGATCCGCCCCATGCCGATGATGCCCAGCCGTTTGCCGCCGATCCGCCCGCCCAGATTCGCGGTCGGCGCAAAGCCCTGCCATTCACCGCGCGCCATCTCGGCAAGCCCCTCGGGCAGACGACGGGTCACGCCAAGGATCAGGGACATCACCATGTCGGCCGTGTCCTCGGTCACCACGCCCGGCGTGTTTGACACCAGCACATTGCGCGAGCGGGCCGAGGCGACGTCGATGTGATCGACCCCGGCGCCGAAATTCGCGATCAGACGCAGGCGGTTACCCGCGCCTGCCAGCATGTTGGCGTCGATATGGTCGGTCAGCGTCGGCACCAGCACGTCGGCGCCCTGCATCGCCGCCACCAGCTCTTCGCGGGTCATCTTTTCGTCGCTCTCCCGCAGGGTCACGTCGAAAAGTTCCTTCATCCGCGTCTCGACCACTTCGGGCAACCGTCGCGTCACGACAACACTCAGTCGCGGTGCGGGCATGGTTGTCTCTCCTCTCTTCCAAACTCCTGTGCTTGGGTGCAAATTGACCGTCAAAGGGGCAAGTTACAAGGCCCGGAGAGAGCAGAAATGACGATTTTTGACGTGTTAGCGCAATTTTGTTGCGCGCGCGATCGTGAACGGCGCCTGTCAACCAGGCTGCCGGGGGTGATGCTGGCCCTGACCCTGGGACTTGGCACGCTGCCCGCACCAGCGCAGGAGATTGACGACGAACCACCGCCCACGGATGAAGCCGTGGCACAGGCGCTGGCAACGCAAAGTGGCCGCGGTCCGGTGACAAACCTGCCCCTGCCGCGCTACGTCTCGCTCAAAGGGTCCGAAGGCAACGCACGGCGCGGCCCCTCGCTCAGCCATCGCATCGACTGGGTTTTCACTCATGCCGGGATGCCGCTGCGCGTCACCGCCGAATTCGGCCACTGGCGCCGGGTCGAGGATCGCGACGGCGCGGGCGGCTGGGTGCATTACTCGCTGATCTCCGGGGTGCGGACCGTCATCGTCGAGGATGACATGACCGAGTTGCACGCCCGCGCCGATGCGAAATCGGCCGTGGTGGCGCTGGCCGAAATGGGGGCGGTGGCGAAGCTCGGGGATTGCACGATCGACTGGTGCGAGATCAGCGCCGAAGAGGCCGATGGCTGGGTGCCGAAAACCGCGATCTGGGGCGTGGACCCCGATGAAATTCGTGACTGAGACACAGGGATCGGATAGGGACAGGGCCCGCAACCCAATCCCGAGTCGCCGATGCCTTATGATGCCCCTGCACAGAAACTGAACCTCTCGGCGGGGTTTGCCTCGGTTTCCGTGGCCGCCACGCTGGTCGTGCTGAAGCTCTGGGCGCTCTTTGCCACCGGAGCCTTGTCGATCGCGGCCTCGCTCGCCGATTCGGCGATGGATCTGTTCGTGTCGGCCGCGGGTCTTGCGGCGATCGTCTATGCAGCGCGCCCGGCTGATGACGATCACACGTTTGGGCACAGCTCGGTCGAAGATCTGGTCTCGCTTGGTCAGGCGATCTTCGTCGCGGCCTCGGGCGGGCTGATCCTCTGGGCCTCGGTCGAGCGGCTCATGGCCCCCTCGGTGCCGCTGGCCGAGGAAGGCGCGGGCATCGCGGTGATGGCGGTTTCGGCGGGGCTTACGGCGGCGCTGGTGCTCTGGCAGCGTCGGGTGGCGCGGCAGACCGGCAACAAGGTCGTGGCCGCCGACATGCTGCATTACGTGGGCGATCTGCTGCCGACCATGGGCGCGATTCTGGCACTACTGCTCTCGGCGCGGTTCGGCTGGTCACGGGCAGACAGCGTGATTGCGATTCTGGCCGCCCTTCTGATGCTGCGCGGCGCACTGCAGATCGGGATTTCCAGCTGGCACGCGCTGATGGACCGCGCCGCCCCCGCCGAGCTGGTGCAGGGCATTTCGAACATTGCCGATCTCTGGCCCGGCGTGCGCGGCCACCACGATCTGCGCACCCGCACCGCGGGCGCGCGTGTCTTCGTGCAGATCCATATAGAGCTTGACGGCGAGCAGACCCTCGACGCCGCCCATGCGATCGCGCGCAGTTTGAAACGCGCGATCCGCGAGGCCTATCCGCAGACCGATGTGATCATCCACATGGACGTCTGGCAAGGCTGACGAAGGCAGGGGGCGCTGCCCCCCGGCCTCCTGCGGAGGCTCCCCCCGGCGTATTTTCCCCAAGAAAAAGCACAGGGTTTTTTCTTGGCTCAAATACGCCCTTTTCTCAGGCCTCCAAAAGACCCCGGCCTTTCAGCAGCGCCTCGACCCCCGGGGTCTTGCCGCGGAAGGCCATCCAGGCGGTATCGGCGGGCACCGAACCGCCGACCGAGAGGATGCAGCGCTCGAGACGCTCGGCCGTGGCCGGGTCGAAAGCATCGCCGGTTTCCTCGAAAGCCGCAAAGGCATCGGCATCCATCACCTCGGACCACATGTAGCTGTAATAGCCCGAGGAATAGCCGTCTCCACTGAAGACATGGCCGAAATGCGGGGTGGCATGGCGCATCCGGATCGCCTTCGGCATACCGATCTGCGCCAGAACCTGCGCCTGCAGCGCCATCGGATCGGCCGGGGCCGCGCCTTCGTGGAAGGCCAGATCGACGAACGCCGAGGCAACGAATTCGACCGTCAGGAAGCCTTGATCATAGGTCGCCGCCGCGAGCAGCTTGTCGAGAAGCGCCTTCGGCATTGCTTCGCCGGTTTGCCAATGGCGGGCGTGCTTTTCCAGCACCTCGGGCACTTCCATCCAGTGTTCGTAAAGCTGGCTCGGCAGCTCCACGAAATCCCGCGCGACCGAAGTGCCCGAGACGAACTGATAGGTCACATCGGACAGCATCTGGTGCAGCGCATGGCCGAATTCGTGGAACAGCGTCCGGGCATCGTCATAGGACAGCAGGCAGGGCTCGCCCTTGGCAAAGTTGCAGACATTGACGACGATCGGGCGGGTGTCCGTGCCCAGCTTCTTTTGCGACCGCATCGCCGAACACCACGCCCCCGAGCGTTTCGAAGGCCGCGCGAAATAATCACCGAGGAAGACCGCGATATGGCGCCCCTTGCGGCTGACTTCCCAGCCGCGCACGTCCGCGTGGTAGAACGGCCCTTCGATCGGGCGGAACTCGAGGCCGAAGAGCCGGGTGGCGGTGTCGAACATCGCGCCCAGCATCGCGTCGAGCGAGAGATAGGGCTTCAGCGCCGCCTCGTCGAAATCATGCTCGGTGACGCGGCGCTTTTCGGAGTAGTAGCGCCAGTCCCAGGCCTCCAGATCGCCATTGATGCCGTCGTCGTGCATCATCGCCGTCAGCCTCGCGGCATCTGCTTCGGCCCGGGCCTTGGCCGGGGTCCAGACGCGCATCAGCAGATCGCGGACGTTTTCGGGCGTCTTCGCCATCTCGGGTTCGAGCTTGTAGGCGGCGAAGCTGTCGTAGCCGAGCAGTTTCGCGCGTTCCTCGCGCAGGTTCAGGATTTCCGCCGCAATCACCCGGTTGTCGGTCGGCCCGCCATTGGCGCCCCGTGCAACCCAGGCCTCGTAGGCGAGTTCGCGCAGATCACGGCGCGACGAGAATTGCAGGAACGGCACGATCAGCGAGCGATTGAGCGTCAGCACTGGCACCTCCTGCCCGCGCTCTGCTCCGGCGGCTTTCGCCGCCGCCACGACGAAATCGGGCAGGCCCTCCAGCTCGTCCTCGGCCAGCGGACGGAACCAGTCGCGTTCGTCAGCCAGCAAGTTCTGCGAAAACGCGGTCGAAAGCACCGCGAGCCGTTCCTTGATTTCGGTCATCCGGTCGGCATCGGCGCCCTGCAGCGCCGCGCCCGAGCGCACGAACATCTTGAAATAGAGCTCCAGCACCCGGGCCTGTTCCGGGGTCAGATCCAGGGTTTCGCGCGTCTCCCACAGCCGCTCGACGCGAGCGAAGAGCGGGCGGTTCATCGTCACTTCCGAGGCAAAGGCCGCCATCTTCGGCGCCAGATCGCGCATCAGCGCCTCGCGCGCAGGCGTGCTGTCGGCGCCCGAGAGGTTGTAGAAAACCCCCGCCACCCGGTCGAGCAGCCCCTCGGCCAGTTCCAGCGCCTCGATCGTATTGGCGAAACTCGGCGCCTCCGGATTGGCGGCAATGGCGGCGATATTCGCGCGGGCCTCGGTCAGAGCGGTGTCAAAAGCGGGGGCGAAATCGGCATCGGTGATCGCGGCGAAATCGGGAAGGGCGAAGGGGCCAAGGCCCTCGGCCAGAACGGGATTGGTCATGCGGAACTCCTTTGGCGGAAAGCTAGGACGCGCCGGGCGAAAGGAAAAGGGGCGATGCCCGTGGCACCGCCCTCATTCGCGTGATCAGAGATCTCAGGCGGCTTTCGCGGCCGCCCCGGAACCGAAGCGGGCGTAGAAACTGTCGCCCTTGGCCGCAATGTCGCGCAGAAGCGCAGGAGTTTCGAAGCGGGCGCCATATTGAGCGCAAAGCCCGTCGCAGATCTCGACCGCCCGGGCCGCGCCCAGAATGTCGAGCCAGGCGAAGGGGCCACCCGACCAGGGCGCGAAACCCCAGCCAAGGATCGCGCCGACGTCGCCTTCGCGGATGTCGGTCAGCACGCCCTGTTCAAAGGCGCGGACGGCTTCGAGCACCTGCACCATCAGCAGACGATGCTGCACATGGGTCAGCTCGGGCTGATCCGCGGCGCGGGGATAGTGCGCCGAAAGACCGTCCCACATGCCGCCGCGCTTGCCCGCGTCATAGGTGTAGAAGCCCGCATCGGCCTTCTTGCCCAGCCGCCCCTGCTCGGCCATCCAGAACACGACCTCATCCACGGCGCCATCGGGATAGGCATCGCCCATCGCGGCTTTGGTCGCCTTGGCGATCTTCACGCCCAGATCGATCGAGGTTTCATCGACCAGTTGCAGCGGGCCAAGCGGCATGCCGACGAGCTTTGCCGCGTTTTCCACCAGAACCGGGTTCACCCCCTCGGCCACCATGCGGATGCCCTCGTTGATATAGGGGATGATGCAGCGGTTGGCGTAGAAGAAGCGCGCGTCATTGACGACGATCGGGGTCTTGCGGATGGCACGGACGAAATCGAGCGCCTTCGCCACGGCAATCTCGCCGGTGTCCTTGCCCTTGATGATCTCGACCAGGTTCATCTTGTCGACCGGGCTGAAGAAGTGGATGCCGATGAAATTCGTCGGCCGTTGGCTGGCCTTTGCCAGACCCGAGATCGGCAGGGTCGAGGTGTTGGTGGCAAAGATCGCCTCCTCGCCGATCACCGCTTCGGCTTTCGCCGTCACCTCGGCCTTGACCTTCGGATCTTCGAAGACGGCCTCGACGACCAGATCGCAGCCCGCAAGCGCCGCGTAATCGGTGGTGGCGGTGATACGGCCCAGAACCTCGGCCTTTTTCGCCTCGGTCACCTTGCGCCGTTGGATCCCCTTGTCGAGGATGCCGGTCGAATAGGACTTGCCGCGGTCGGCCGCTTCCTGCGTGCTGTCGATCAGCACGACCTCGATCCCGGCATTGGCGGCGACATAGGCGATGCCCGCCCCCATCATCCCCGCGCCCAGAACGCCCAGTTTTGTCACCGATTGATCGGAGACCTTGGGCCGGTTCGCGCCTTTTTCCAGCGCCTCCTTGTTGATGAAGAGCGAGCGGATCATTGCGCCCGAGGACGGGTTCATCAGCACCTTGGTGAACCAGCGCGCCTCGATCCGCAGCGCCTGATCGAAGGGCACAAGCGCGCCTTCATAGACCGCGGACAGAAGCGCCTTGGCGGCCGGGTAGACCCCCATCGTCTTTCCATGCACCATGGCGCTGGCGCCGACATAGGTCATGAAACCCGCCGGGTGATAGGGGGCACCGCCCGGCATCTTGTAGCCCTTGGCATCCCAGGGCTTGACCAGATCGGCGTCGGTGGCCTTGAGCACCCAGTCGTGCGCGGCGGCCATCGGATCGGCGCAAACCTCGTCGATGATCCCCGCGGCTTTCGCAGCCTTCGGGTCCGAAAGCTTGCCTTCCAGCAGGAACGGCGCCGCCATCATCGCGCCCATCTTGCGCACGAGCCGCGTCGTGCCGCCCGCGCCGGGGAAAATGCCGACCATGATTTCGGGCAGACCGATCTTCGCCTTCGGGTTCTCGGCGGCAAAGATGCGGTGGCACGACAGCGGGAGTTCCAGCCCGATGCCAAGCGCGGTGCCCGGCAGGACACAGGCGATCGGCTTGCCCCCTTTCAGCGTCTTCGGGTCCATCCCCGCGCGCTCGATCTTGCGCAGCGCGGCATGCAGCTGCATCACGCCGTCAAACACCGCCTGCGCGCCGCCCTCGCGCATTTTCGCGATCACGTTGAGATCCATGCCGCCGGCGAAATCCTTCTTGCCGGAGGTGATGATGATCCCCTTGCAGGCCGCATCGGCAAGGCATTGATCGACATGGGAAATGAGCGTAGCGAGCCCGTCAAGGCTCATCACGTTCATCGATTTGTCGGCCACGTCCCAGGTGATAACGGCGACGCCATCGGCGCCAAGCTCACAGGTGAAATCGGTCATTTGCTCTCTCCCTTCGGCGCAAGGTCGCGGGGGCCCGCCCAGTCGCTGCCGTCATGGTAGGTGAAGCGGGCCTTGCCGCCCGCAATGTGAATCTGCATGTCGACGTCGGAATAGGTCGCCACCTCCTCGGCAGCCTTGGTCCCGACGATCAGGAATTTGCCCGGCGCGTCCGAGCGGTTGACGAAGCGATGCCCGTTCGGCACGCCAGCCTTCCACGCCGCGCAATCGCCCGGGTGCATCTCGGTTTCGCCGTCGTCCTCGATCAGCGTCAGACGGCCGTCCAGCACCAGCGCGAATTCGTCCTCGCGCAGGTGCCAGTGCCGCAACGAGGCCGCGGCGCCCGGTTCCAGCGTCACGATATTGACGCCGAACTGCGTCAGCCCGGCCAGATCCCCGAGCCGGATCGAGGACCGCCCCGCCATCTGCGCGGCATAAGGCGCCGGGTAGATCGAGCCGGTCTTCACCGGGGCCGCGGACAGGTCGAGCTTCGGCATCAGACCCTCTCGATGATCGTGGCAGCGCCCATGCCAGAAGCGATGCAGAGCGTCGCAAGGCCGGTGGACAGATCGCGGCGTTCCAGCTCATCCAGCAGCGTGCCGATGATGATCGCCCCCGTCGCGCCAAGCGGATGGCCCAGCGCCATCGCGCCACCGTTCACGTTGACCTTGTCCTGCCCGACGTCAAAGGCCTGCATGAAGCGCAGAACGACCGCGGCAAAGGCCTCGTTCACCTCGAACAGGTCGATGTCAGAGATGCTCATGCCGCTGTCGCGCAGGATCTTTTCAGTGACGGGCACCGGGCCGGTCAGCATGATCGTCGGATCGGTGCCGATCTTCGCCGTCGCGCGGATGCGGGCACGGGGTTTCAGCCCATGCGCCTCGCCGAATTCCTTCGAACCGATCAGCACGGCCGCCGCGCCATCGACGATGCCCGAAGAGTTGCCCGCATGGTGGATATGCTCGATCCGCTCCAGATGCGGGTATTTCAGCATCGCCACCTTGTCGAAGCCGGGCATCACCTCACCCATGTCCTTGAAGGCGGGCTTGAGCTTGGCCAGGTCTTCCATCGTCGTGCCCGGGCGCAGATATTCGTCACGGTCAAGAATGGTCAGCCCGTTCTGATCCTTCACCGGCACGATGGATTTCGCGAAACGGTTCTCGGCCCAGGCCTCGGCGGCGCGGCGCTGGCTCTCAACCGCCAAGGCATCGGCCATCTCGCGGGTGAAGCCGTATTCGGTGGCGATCACATCGGCGGAAATCCCCTGCGGCACGAAATAGGTCTTCATCGCGAGGGACGGATCCACGGCAATCGCCGCCCCGTCCGAGCCCATCGCGACGCGGCTCATCATCTCGACCCCGCCCGCGATATAGGCCGCGCCCGCGCCCGCCTTGACCTGGTTGGCAGCAAGGTTTACCGCCTCCATTCCGCTGGCGCAAAAGCGGTTGATCGAAAGGCCCGGGATCGATTCATCCAGCCCCGAAAGCAGCACCGCAGACCGCGCAAGGCAACCGCCCTGCTCACCCACCTGCGTGACATTGCCCCAGATCACATCCTCGACCGCATGGCCCGTCAGGCCGTTGCGCTCGGCCACTGCATCCAGAAGCCGCGCCGAGAGCGCGACCGAGGTCACTTCATGCAGGCTGCCATCAGCGCGCCCCTTGCCCCGCGGCGTGCGGCAGGCGTCATAGATATAGGCTTCGGTCATCGTTCCTCCTCTGCCCGGACGAAACCGGGCCTGCTCCCGTCGCGGGGGAACCCGCGTCGGCAGACATATTGCAACGAATTGACGTGCGCGTAACTAGCTTGGCGACGAAGTGGCGCAACGTCACGAGGGCTCGCGAAGGAGAGGTCGCAAAAGGGCGTATTTGGACCAAGAAAAAGCAGCCGCAAAGGTGCGCCCCGGCTGACGGAGGTCACTCAAGCCTCTCAGGAAGATCCTTCCTCGCGCCGGGGCGGCTTTTCCTTGGACGGTCATCGGCTCGCCAGCCTGTACCGTGATGCGAGCATCGCGCCGCATGGTTAACAACTCGTGTCGAACCTGCTTTTTCTTGGCCCAAATACGCCCTTGCCGCCGCAAGTCCCGCGCGCGCCCTCAGGCCTTGCGATCCTCGAGTTCCGCCTTGAAGAGCCGCAGCCGTACCGCAAGATTTTCGTGATGCGTGACCGAGTTGAAATGCTCGAAGAGGAAGCACAGGGCCTCGTCCGGGGTCAGCCCGGCCTCTTCGGCGAAGCGGTGCAGGACGCGATAGGCATCATTCGTCAGCGAGACCGGAAAGCGGCGCGTCAGGCGCAGACGTTTGGGCATGGACGGCTCCTTGGCATCAGAAGCGGCCGCCGCACCTTGCGCAGGGCGCATGAGACGACGGCGGCGCGGACGGTCAATCAAAGGTGCCGGTGACGCGGCCCAGCAGCATGAAGGCGCGGGCTGTGCGGGTCTCGGCCAGTTCCGCCACTTCCTGATCCGAGGCGTTCTGCTCGAATTCGGTGAAGGTACGGTCGAACTGGCGCAGGAAATGATGCGCGGCATCGCGGAAGATCGTATCCGCACGCATCCGGCCCGAGGTCAGCGCCAAGGACGAGCGATCCCGCACCCCGCCCAAAGCCGCGATCTCGCGACCGCGTTCGCCCTTGGCGAAACGGCGCCAGAGTTCCGGCCGGGCCCGGTCAGGTTTCAGATCGTCCATATAGATGCCGTCCTGCGCCAGCAGGTTCAGCACGTCCTGCGCCGCGCGCAGCAATTTCGCCATCGTCCGGTCTTCGAGCGCAAGGCGCAGGGCGCGGAAGCCCTCCTTGTCCTCGGCATTGTCGGGGAATTGCATCGCGCGGATGAAATCGGCGACCGAGACCGGCGGCTTGAGATCCTCGGCGGGCGTTCCCAAGGCGAGCCTTGGCTGGTCATCGACCGGGGCCACGGGTTTGGGCGTTGCCAAAGCGGCCTTGCGGTCGGCTGGCGGCTGCGCCGCCGCATTGTCGCGCCGGGTCGAGAACGTCGCCAGCGCCGATTCCGCCTGCCGGGCGGCAATCGCCACCTCGTCGAGCTTCTTTTCCAGTGCCTGACCGCCGCGGATCTGGGTCTGGTTGAGCCAGGCAGAGCGCATCGCCTCAAGCGCGACCTTGAGCGCCTGCGCCTCGGCCCGCATCTCCTGCGCGGTGCGGGCGGTCACGGCAGCGACCCAGATCATCACCACCGGCAGCACGACGCCCACCACCGTCATCACCAGCGAGGCGACATTCAGCCCCGTCGCATCACCCGACGGCATGAAGAGCCAGAACGCGCCAACGAGCGCCAGCCACAGGGCCGTCAGACCGCCCGCCACCCATTCGGTGCGGCGGGACGGCACGTCCGGTTGCGGCGCAGGCGACCATGCCACCGCACCGCTTTCGGGGGTCTTGCGTTCGGACTGGGGCTCGCCCATCTCGCTACCTTTGTCCAGATCCGCTTACACGAAGCGGACCGACAGGATCTCGTAACTGCGCTGGCCGCCCGGGGTGCGAACCTCAACGCTGTCGCCTTCGTCCTTGCCGATCAACGCCCGCGCCAGCGGCGACTTGATGTTCAGAAGACCGCGCTCCAGATCGGCCTCGTGTTCCCCGACGATCTGATAGGTGCGCTCTTCTTCGGTGTCCTCGTCAACCAGCGTCACCGTGGCCCCGAACTTGATCGATCCTGACAGTTTCACCGTGTCGATCACCTCGGCGCGGCTGAGCACCGATTCGAGTTCCTTGATCCGGCCCTCGACGAAGCTCTGTTTTTCGCGGGCGGCGTGATACTCGGCGTTTTCGGAAAGGTCGCCATGTTCGCGGGCTTCGGCAATCGCCTTGATGACGGCGGGCCGTTCCACGGACTTCAGCGTTTTCAGTTCCTCGTCGAGCACGTCGTAGCCGGCGCGCGTCATCGGTATCTTTTCCATGGAGGTGCTTGACCTGTGCTGGCTGACAATTCTTCTTCTTAGCCCTGTGAGGTAAATCCGCCAAGCGGGTCCGGTGTCAAGGGTGGCAGGGCGTTTTCCGCCGACCGGGTGCCGCATCCGGACGGGCGTGTCTTTTCTGCAGATGCGAAAGATTGTTGCGTCGCGGCGCTGCGTAACAATTGCTTCATGTTCCCATTCGCGTTACCACGACGCCGGAACGCGCTGCTGCTGCCTGAACGAAGGAGCCCCCGAGATGGCCGAGATCGAACGCGAGTCGATGGAATACGATGTGGTGATCGTGGGGGCCGGTCCGTCGGGTCTTTCTGCGGCGATCCGGCTCAAGCAGATCGACCCGGATCTGAACGTGGTGGTGCTCGAAAAGGGCTCGGAAGTGGGCGCGCATATCCTTTCGGGCGCCGTTCTGGACCCGCGCGGGCTCAACAAGCTCATTCCGGACTGGAAGGACAAGGGCGCCCCCATCAAAACCCCGGTCAAGGAAGACAATTTCTTCCTGCTCTCGCCCGCCGGACAGATCCGCATCCCGAACTGGCCGATGCCGGGGCTGATGTCGAATCACGGCAATTACATCGTGTCGATGGCGAATGTCTGCCGCTGGCTGGCCGAACAGGCCGAAGGGCTGGGGGTCGAGATTTTCCCGGGCATGTCCTGCTCGGAACTGGTCTGGGACAAGGACGCAAATGGCAACGACCGCGTCGCCGGTGTCGTCGCGGGCGAGATGGGTCTGGCCTCGGACGGCACGCCCGGCCCGAACTACGAGCCGGGGATGGAGCTGCGCGGCAAATATGTCTTCCTGGCCGAGGGCGTGCGTGGGTCGCTGAGTAAGCAGCTGATCGAGCGCTACAACCTCTCGGATGGCAAATGCCCGCAGAAATTCGGTCTGGGCATGAAGGAAATCTGGGAGATCGACCCGAAAAAGCACCGCGAGGGCACGGTGAGCCACACGATGGGCTGGCCGCTGGACCATAACGCCGGGGGCGGGTCGTTCATCTATCACATCGAGAACAATCAGGTGTATATCGGCGTCGTCGTGCACCTGAACTACAAGAACCCCTATCTGTCGCCCTATATGGAATTCCAGCGCTTCAAGCATCACCCGATGGTGGCGCAGCTTCTGGAAGGCGGCAAGCGTGTGGCCTATGGCGCGCGGGCGATCTCGGAAGGCGGCTGGCAATCGATCCCGAAACTGACGGTACCGGGGGCTGCGCTGCTCGGTTGCTCGGCCGGGTTCGTGAACGTGCCGCGGATCAAGGGCAACCACAATGCGATGCTTTCGGGCATCGCCGCGGCCGAAGCCGCCGCGAAGGCGATCAAGGCCGGGCGCGAAGGCGACGAACTGGTCGATTACGAAGCCGATGTCCGCTCCGGCCCGATTGCGAAAGACCTCCTTCCGGTGCGCAACGTCAAGCCGCTGTGGTCGTGGTGGGGGATCTGGGCGTCGATGTTCCTCGGCGGGCTCGACATGTGGACGAATTCGCTGTTCGGTTTCTCGGTCTTCGGCACGCTCAAGCACAAGAAGACCGACGCCGCCCATACCGGCCTGGCGAAGGATTTCGCGCCGATCGACTATCCCAAGCCCGATGGCAAGATCAGCTTCGACCGGCTGACCAACGTCAGCTTCGCCTTCACCAACCATGAGGAAAGCCAGCCCTGCCACCTGCGGCTGAAAGATCCCTCGGTGCCGATCGCGGTGAACCTGCGCGACTATGCGGAACCGGCGCAGCGCTACTGCCCGGCGGGTGTCTATGAGGTGCTGGGCGAAGGCGATCAGGCCCGCTTCCAGATCAACTTCCAGAACTGCGTGCACTGCAAGACCTGCGATATCAAGGACCCGTCGCAGAACATCACCTGGACCACACCGCAGGGCGGCGACGGCCCGAACTACCCCAATATGTGAGTCTTGCGCGTCACATCGGCGTGTTGCGGGGGAGGCGAATGCCTCCCCCGATTGCTTTGGGCGATGGGCCTCGCTACCTTTTGCGGCAGCCCGAGTATAAGGACCGATCCGTGCCCTTCCTTTCGAGACTTTCGCCAGCCCTGTGCCTTGTCGCCACCCTTGGCCTTGGCGTGACCCTGCCTGTCACCGCCGCCCGGTCCGAGGATGATGGCGCCTATCTGGCCGCGCAGGCCGCGGCGATGGACAACAATTACGCCGAGGCAACGAAATATTATCAACGCCTGCTGGCCGACGATCCCACCGACGGGCGCGTGCAGGAAGGGCTGCTGATCAGCCTCTTGTCGCTTGGCGATGTCGATGCCGCCCGCGATCTGGCAGCGCAGATGGTCAAGGCCGAGAAGCCCTCGCAGGTGGCGGTGCTGGTGATGCTGGCCGATGCCGCGAAATCGGGGAATTTTGCCGCCGGGGATGCCCTGCTCGCAAAGGGCGGCGATGCCGGTCAGCTGGTGAGCGGGCTTTACAAGGCCTGGGCGCTGGCGGGGTCGGGCAAGATGTCCGAGGCGATGGAGGCCTTTGACAAGCTTGGCAAGATTGACGGGCTCGACGGCTTTGCCGGGTATCACCGGGCGCTCGCTTCGGCGCTGGTAGGGGATTACGAAAGCGCGGAAGCGATCTTCTCTGGCAAGTATGCGGATTACTTCAACAGCACCCGGCGCGGGATTCTGGCGCATGTGCAGGTGCTGTCGCAACTCGAACGCGACCAGGATGCGATCGCGCTGATCGACAAGGCCTATGGCGCGGCGCTGCCGCCCGAGATTGCCGCGATCCGCAAGCAGCTTGAAGCCGGGGAAACCCTGCCCTTTACCCGGATCGGATCGGCCCGCGACGGCGTGGCCGAGGTGTTCCAGTCGGTGGCACTCGCTCTGAATGCGGATTCCCTGCCCGGCTTCGCACTGATCCACGCGCGGCTGGCGCTCTGGCTGCAGCCGGACGATGTCGATGCCGCGCTGCTGGCGGCTGATATTCTGGAAACGCAGGACCAATTCGATCTGGCGATTGCCGCCTATGCCGAAATCGGCCCGGACAATCCGGCCTTTTACGCCGCCGAACTGGGCCGCGCGCAGGCGATGGTCTCGGCCGGGCGCTCGGATGCGGCGATCGAGGTGCTGGAACAGCTCAGCCGCACCCATCCCGACCTGCCCAATGCCTGGTCCTCGCTGGGCGACACCCTGCGCCGCGAGGAACGCTATGCCGAGGCCGCGAAAGCCTATGACAAGGCGATTGCCCTGAATGGCGAACCGCGCCCGGAGGATTGGGGCCTGTGGTATTCCCGCGCCATCGCGCAGGAGCGGTCTGGCGCGTGGAAAGAAGCCGAGAAGGGCTTCCGCGAGGCGCTGAAACTTTCGCCCGATCAGCCTGCGGTGTTGAATTACCTCGGCTATTCCTATGTCGAGAAGCGCGAGAACCTGAAAGAGGCGCTCGAGATGATCGAGAAGGCCGTCGCCGGGCGCCCGGATGATGGCTATATCACCGACAGTCTGGGCTGGGCCTATTACCGGCTGGGCCGCTATGACGAGGCGGTGGCGCAGATGGAAAAGGCGGTCGAGCTGACCCCCGCCGATCCGCTGCTCAATGACCATCTGGGCGATGTCTACTGGGCCGTGGGCCGCAGCCGCGAGGCCGAATTCCAGTGGCGCCGGGCGCTCAACCTTGGTCCGGCGGATGATCTGGACCTGAACCGTGTCCGCCGCAAGCTCGAGGTCGGACTGGATGTCGTGCTGAAGGAGGAAGGTGCAAAACCGCTGCACCCCGAACATGCCCAGAATTGACGTCTTTGCCCCCGCCAAGGTGAACCTTGCCCTGCATGTCACCGGCCAGCGCGCCGATGGCTATCATCTGCTCGACAGTCTTGTCGCCTTTTCGCCCGTGGGCGATGCGCTGACGCTCGCCCCGGCCGAGGGGCTGGGGCTGAAGGTCAGCGGCCCCGAGGGCGCAGCCGTGCCAGAGGGGCCGGAGAACCTCGTGCTGAAGGCGGCTGCCCTGTTTGGTGCAGGCGCGGCGGTGACGCTTGAGAAATGCCTGCCCGCGGCGTCCGGGATTGGCGGCGGCTCCTCCGACGCGGCGGCGGCGCTGCGCGGCATGGCGGCGCTGACCGGCCAGCCCCTGCCCGATGCGGCCGCGGTGCTGAAACTCGGGGCCGATGTGCCGATGTGCCTTGACCCGCGCCCGGCCCGCACCCGCGGCATCGGCGAGGATCTGACCCCGGTCAGCCTGCCCGCCCTGCCCGCCGTGCTGGTCAATCCGCGCGTCGAGGTGCCGACGCCCTCGGTCTTCAAGGCGCTGACGGTGAAGGACAACCCGCCGCTGCCCGAGATCCCGGCCTTTGCCGATGCGGGGGCCTGCATCGCCTGGCTGGCCGATCAGCGCAACGATCTTCAGGCTCCGGCCGTGGCGCAGGCGCCGGTGATTGCCGAGGTGCTGGCCGTGCTCGCCGCCCTGCCCGGCTGCAAACTGGCGCGGATGTCGGGATCGGGGGCCACCTGCTTTGGCCTGTTCGGCTCGGAAGCCGAGGCGGAAGCGGCGCAGGCTGCCCTTGCCGCAAGTCACCCGGGCTGGTGGAGCGCGCATGGCAGCCTTGGGGATCAGGCGCAAAAGGCGGCGGCCACCGTCAGGTGATCGCCGCGATCAGCCCGAGATAGGTCAGAAGCGTCCCCACAAGCACAAGTCCGAAGGGGAACTTCTTGTGGCCCCAGCTGGCCCAGTCGGGCGTTGCCGCCCGCACCGCCGGGATCGCCCGGGCGATGCGATGGGCGACGAAGGCCAGGATCAGGCAGCCCTGCAACAGCACGATCGCCAGCATCACCCGCCCCGGCTCCGAGGAAAAAAACGGCGCGGCGGCGGCGGCGAATTTCACGTCGCCCATGCCCACGCCCAGCGCGATGTTGAGCAAGAGCCCGATGACGAGGATCACCGGCAGATGCACCCAGCGCCACATCCAGACCTCGAACGGCAGGACCAGAAAGCCCGCGACCGCGAAAACCGCGATCAGCGCCAGCACCGCCACGTTGCGGATCTTCATGAACTTCAGGTCGGTGTAGATCACCCAACCGCAGATCGGCAGCACGGCGACGAACAACGCCAAGGCCGCTTGCGAAACACCCAGCCCCAGCATCTCAGCTCCGCTTGCCACCGGCATCCAGCGCTTCAAGCGCCCGCGCCGCTTCTTCGAAATAGACCGGCGAGGTATCGACCGCGTCTTGCAACAGCCCCTTGCCGATCGCCACGTCGCCCTGCTTGATCGCCGAGAGCGCCGCCGTGTAAAGCAGCTTCGCGCGCTCGGTCTGGGTCATGTCCACGACAGGCAGGTCGTATTTGTGCTGCGCTGCCCGCGCCATCACCAGGTTGTTCTTGGTGGTGAACGAGGCGGAATCGTAGGTCAGCGCCTCGGAGAAGAGACTTTCCGCGCCCTTGGCATCGCCGCGGGTCAACTTCGAGAAGCCCCAGTTGTTCAAGACGCTCGACGGCCGCGTCGTCAGCCCGACCGCGGTTTCATAGAAGCTGTCGGCCTTCTTCCAGTTCTTCTCGCTGTCAGCCACCATCGCCTCGAGCTTGTAGCGCTCGAAGGTTTCGTGCGTCGGCGGAATGGTGTTCAGCGTCGCCTTGGCGTCGTCCCATTTGCCCGCGCGGATCTGCGCGTCGGCCAGCGAAACCTTGTCGTCGTTATTTGCCGCGGGCATGGTCAGGACGCGGTTCCAGACGCCGATCGCGGCCTCGGCCTGCCCGGCCCGCACCATCGACTTGGCGAGCCCGCGTTGCAGATCGATCCGGTCGGGGTGTTCATTCGTGGCGCGGGTGAAATAGCTCACCGCCTCGCGCGGGTCGCCCACCGTGAGCATGATGTCGGAAAGGTTCGTCGCGTCGACGGCATTGACCGAGTCGAGCGCCTTGTTCACCTCGGCCTTGTCGTTGCCCATGCAGCCGCCAAGGACAAGGGCTCCGCCCGCAAGGGCGGCCAGAAAGATCGGGTGGCGCATGTTTCTGCGTCCTTTTGCTCGTGCCTCACTGCTCGGTCAGCAGAAGGTACTCGCCCACCCCCCGCCGGACCAGCTTGAACGGTCTGTCCGTGGGCGGATCATAATCAGGTTTCTCTTTTTTTGCGAGAGCCAGACGCAGGTTTTGCCGGATCGAGTCAGAATCGCCACTGTCGAGCCCATAGGCGATCTGGAAGACCCGTGCCGCCTCGGCCGGGTGGCCCTGCTCCATCAGCACGACGCCGAGGTTGTTCCAGGCGGGCACGAAGCGCTCGTCCTTTTCGGTGGCGCGGCGCAGGATCTGTTCGGCCTGCCCCAGACGGCCAAGCTTGAGATCCGCCGAGCCGATGGCCGAAAGCACGTCGACTGTCGCCCCCTTTTCCGCGGCAGCGCGGTAATAGGCCTTGAGCGCGAGTTCATATTCCCCCGCCGCCATCAGCCGGTGCCCGACCAGAAGCCCGTCCACGCCCTCGCCCTCGGCCGCGCCGGGCGCAAAGGGGCTGCCCTTCGATGCGCCAAGGCCGCCCGACATGCAGGCGGCCAGAAGGCAGAGCGACAGTGCCGCGCCCAAAGCGCGAAAGGAAAGGCCCATGGATCACATCTGACTGAAGGCTTTGAAGTTTTCCATCATATCATGGACCGAGGGACCGACAAGGATGATGAGCAGCGGCGGCACGGTGAAGAGCATCGTGCCCAGCGTCATCTTGGTCGGGATCTTGTTCGCCGCTTCCTCGGCGCGCATGATCCGCTTGTCGCGCATGTCGGCCGCGTAAAGCCGCAGCGCCTCGGCGATCGAGGTGCCGAATTGTTGCGACTGGATCATCACGGTCACGAAGGAGGCGACATCGGGCACGCCGGAGCGATCGGCAAAGGCGCGCAGCACCGAAGGCTTGTCGAGACCGGCCTTGATCTCGTGGGCGACGGTTTCGAATTCCTCGGCGAGCGCGGGATAGGAGGTGGCAAGTTCCTTCGACACCCGGATGATGCCCTGATCGAGCGACTGGCCCGCCTCGACGCAGACCAAAAGCATGTCGAGCGCATCGGGAAAGCCGTTCTGCATCTCGGCGGTGCGGGCATCGACACGCTGGTTCACCCAGCGGCGCGGCGCGTAATAGCCAAGCACGGCCGGGCCGATGATCGCCAGAACCGCCTTGGTCGAGTCGAGCGGCACTTCATGCCCGGCATTGTAGGACAGCACGTAAAGCACGCCGAGGATCAAAAGACCGATCGCCAGCGCGAATTGCACGGCGTGGAAATGGCGCACCGCATGCGGGCCGCGATAGCCCGCCTTTTGCAGCCATTTCCGGCTTTCCGACATCTCTTCCTTGTTTTGCGGCTCCAGAAAGCCCGCGAATTTCTGCAGCTTGTCGGGTCCTGCGGTGTTGCGCAGCTTTTGCGTCTTCTGCGTCGCCGTGGTCAGACCGTTGCTTGCCGCAACGCTCTTGCGCAGCTTGTCGAGCGGGTCTTCGCGTTTCGACAGAAGCGATGGCAGCGCCGCAAGGATCAGGACCGCGCCAAGGCCCGCAACGACAATGACCGGGCCCATCGGGCCCAGCATGTTGGTCAGCGTCTCGGTGATCGCATTTACGGACATTCCGGCCTCCTCACACCTTGATCGTCGTCATGACCTTCATGAACAGCACATTCGCCCCGAGCAGCGCAAAGACGATCAGCGCCGCCGGAATGAACGAGGGCGTGTCCTTGACCCCGTCGTAATAGTTCGGCGAGACCACCTGGATCACCACCAGCACCGCGACCGGAAAGCCCGACAGGAAGATGCCCGACCATTTCGGCTCGGCGGTGATGGCGCGGACACGGCGGAACAGCCGGAAGCGCGAGCGGATCACCTTGGCCAGACCTTCGAGCACCTCGGCAAGGTTGCCGCCCGAGGTCTGCTGGATCGACACGGCAACGGCGAGGAAGCGCAGATCCTGCATGTCGAGCCGCTCGGCCAGATCGCGCAGACAGTCGACGACGTTGCGGCCATAGGCGGCCTCGTCGGCGATGATGCCGAATTCGGTGCCAAGCGGATCGGGGATTTCCTTTGCCACCGCCTGAATCGCCGAGGCGAAGGGATGGCCGACGCGCAAGCTGCGCACCATCAGCTCGACCGCATCGGGCAGCTGTTCCTCGGCCAGTTTCAGGCGCTTGTTGGCCTTGCCGTTGATCCAGAAATAGACCCCGCCCACGCCCATCAGAACGGCCAAAGCGGCCCGGACCGGGGTCGAGGCTTGCGTGCCGAGCGTCAGGCCCAGAAAGGCCACGAAGCTGACGAGCGCCATCACCCCCATCAGCGCGGGGGGCGAGAAGGCGATATTGGCCTTTTGCGCTTTCGAGGCCAGCAGCGAATAGAGCGGAATGCCCTGGGCGTTCGAATGCTGGGTCGCTTCCTTGCGGAGCTGTTCGAGCACCTGTTCGCGCCGTTGGCCCTTGTCGAGCATCTCGAGGCGGCGGTTCACCCGGTTGTTGAGCGAGATCGACTTGCCGAAGACGAGCAGATAGATGCCCTCGACCAGCAAAAGCACGGCGACGAAGATCAGACCATAGATGATCGGCGTGGCGGAAATGATCATGCGTGCTTCCCCCGTCAGTCCTGAACCGGTTCGTAGATCGAGGCGGGCAGGTCATAGCCCCATTGCCGGAACCGGTCCGAATAGTGGCTGCGCACGCCCGTGGCGGTGAAGCGGCCGATGATCTTGCCATCCGGCGCAAGGCCAAGCCGTTCGTAGCGGAAGATCTCCTGCATCGAGATCACGTCGCCTTCCATCCCCGTCAGCTCGGTGATCGAGACCATGCGGCGCGAGCCGTCCTGCAGACGCGAGGCCTGCACGATCAGGTTGACGGCGCTGGCGATCTGGCTGCGCACGGCCTTCAGCGGCATTTCGATGCCCGCCATCGCCACCATGTTTTCCAGACGCGAGATGCCGTCGCGGGCGTTGTTGGCGTGGATCGTCGTCATCGAGCCGTCGTGGCCGGTGTTCATCGCCTGCAACATGTCGATCACTTCCTCGCCGCGGGTTTCGCCGACGATGATCCGGTCGGGACGCATCCGCAGGGCGTTGCGCAAGCAGTCGCGCTGGGTGACGGCGCCCTTGCCCTCGACGTTCGGCGGCCGGCTTTCCATCCGGCCGACATGGGTCTGTTGCAGCTGAAGTTCGGCCGTGTCTTCGATCGTCAGGATGCGTTCGGAGTTGTCGATGAAGGACGACAGCGCGTTCAGCGTCGTCGTTTTCCCCGAGCCCGTCCCGCCCGAGACGATCACATTGAGCCGCGTCGCAACCGCGGCCTGCAGATAGGCGGCCATCTCTTCGGTGAAGGCGCCAAAGCGGACAAGATCGTCAATCGCGAGCTTGTCCTTCTTGAATTTCCGGATCGAGACGAGCGAGCCATCGACGGCGATCGGCGGCACCATCGCGTTGAAACGCGAGCCATCGGCCAGACGGGCGTCGACATAGGGGTTGCTTTCATCGACGCGGCGGCCCACGGCCGACACGATCTTGTCGATGATCCGCAGCAGGTGCTTTTCGTCCTTGAAGGTGACATCGCTGAGCTGCAGCTTGCCGAAGCGTTCAACGAAAATCTGGTTCGGCCCGTTCACCAGAATATCGGAAACGGTCTCGTCCTTCAGAAGCGGCTCAAGGGGCCCGAGGCCCATCACCTCGTCGTAAAGCTCCTGATGCAGGCTTTGCCGTTCGGCGGTGTTCAGGGCGACCGACATTTCGGTCATCGCCTCGCCCGAGATTGCGGCGATCTCGGCTTTCAGCTCCGTCTCCGAAGCATGTTCGAGCGCGGCAAGGTTCAGGTTTTCCAGAAGGCGCTTGTGCAGCTCGACCTTGAGCTCGCCCATCCGTTCCTTGCGCTTGCGATCCTTGTCAGCCGCCGCCACTTGCGGCGAAACCGGAGCCCCCGGCATCACCTTGCGCTGCACAGCCGCTTTCGGCGCCTCGGCGGGCGCGGCAATCGGCGCCTTGGCCGCAGCCGGAGCCGCGGGAGCGGCGGCAGGTCGCGGGGCAAGCGCGGCGGGTGTGGGCGCACCGGTGGCGGGTTTCTTGTAACGCGAGAACATGGGCTAACTCCGGAGAGCCGTTCAGGCCGTGGCGGCCTCAGTGGCGCGGGTCAAATCGGCAATGGACTGGGCGAGCTTCTGGATTTCCTTGCGCAAGGGCGCCTTGGCCGCCGAGAGCGCCAGCGGCAAGCCGTGGTCATTCGCCTGGGTGACGATGCGGCCGCAATCCGACAGGAGCAGCTCGATCGAAATATCGAGGCTTTCCGCCAGCCGCTTGACCCGGGACTTGCCCGAAAGATCGGTGAATTTCGGCGCGCGGTTCAGAACGAAGCGCAGCTTCTCGATCGGCAGGTTTTCCGCCTTGAGCGCGCGGATCATCCGCAGCGTATTTTGCGCCGAGCGCATGTCGAGCTCCATCAGCGCGAAGTAAAGATGCGCCTGGCTCAGCACCGTCTCGGTCCAGCTGACCACGGTGGTCGGCATGTCGATCACCACGAAGTCGAAATTCGTCCGCGCCATCTCGATGATGCGCGAGATATCTTCGGCGGTGACGATGTCGAGCGGCAGCATCTCGGACGGCGCGGTCAGCACATGCAGCCGGTCGTTGAAGGTCAACAGCGCCTGATTGAAGCTTTCGACATCCATGTGCGCGGTGTCCTGCAAGAGTTCGAACACCAGATCACGGCGCGGCAAGTCGAGATAGGTGGAGGCCGAGCCGAATTGCAGATCGAAATCAAGCAGGCAGACCCGCGGCGGCTGCACCGGGGATTTCTTCGAGGCTTCGGGCGAAGCCAGTTCCCAGGCCAGGTTCACGGCGAAGGTCGTCGCCCCCACCCCGCCCGACAGGCCATGCACGGGCAGCACGACGCCATCGCGTCCGCCCGAATTCTTGAAGCTCGGCGGCGCCGCGGGAACGCCGGGCATCTCGGGCGGCAGATCGGGTTGGCCGAGACGCTCGATCGCCTCGTGCAGCGCGCCTTCCGGCAGCGGATAGGGTACGAAATCATCGGCGCCGAGACGCAACAGCTGGTGCAGGGCGATCGGGCTGACCTCCTCGGCGATCAGGATCACCCGGATGCCTTTTTCCTTGGCCGTGCCGATGATGCCCGAGATCCGCGCCAGATTGCTTTCATCTTCGCTGTCGACGGCGATGGCGACGAATTCCAGCATCTCGGCATCGGGCTGATTGAGGAAAACCACCGCATCCTCGAAGGTCAGATCGCCCCAGCTTTCACCGAGCTCGGCTTCCATGTCCTCGATCAGAAGGTCGAAATTAGAGACGTCGCGCGATACCGTGCAGGCCACGATCGGGGCCGGTTCCGGAGAAAGACTTGCTGCTGCACTCATTGCCTCGGTCCTTTGTTACGCATTCCGTGACAGGAACCGGGCAAAACACCGACCGGCCAGCCACGGAAGGGGCACGACTCAGAGGACGTGCCATTTCCTGCCTTCCAAAGGTCGCGACCAATCTGGGCGACATTTGGGCCGGATTGCTCCAATTGTGGGATTTTTGGCGACGATCAACAAAACAGGCGAGCCTTGTTGCCAAAGCCCGCCCGAGATCACCCTGGTCGCGAAGCTTACTGGGACGCGCCGCCGCTGTCGCCACCGCTGCCACCGCTGCCACCGCTGGTGGTGCCCGTGGAGAGGCTGATCGTGCTCGGCGTCGTTGCCGAGGCGACATATTCGCGGAACACCAGCTCGGCATATTGGCCGTTGAGATATTGCGGCGCGCGTTTGACCAGACCTGACACCTCGGTCACGGTCCGGCGGTTCTGCACGTTCGGGCCCGGATCATAGACGAGCGGCTGAGTCTTGCCATAAGACACGACCGCCTCAAGCCGTGCGCGGGAAATCCCCTGCGCGTTCAGGAACGCGACCACAGCCTTGGCACGCCGCAGGCCAAGCGCCTTGTTGTAGGCATCCGAGCCCACAAGATCGGTGTGGCCATAGACGCGGAACTTCACTTCGGGGAATTGCTTGATCCAGTTGGCCTGCTGCACAAGCGCCGCCCGGGCGGTCCCGTCCAGCACATCCGAGTCGAAGGCGAAGTTGACCGTATTCGGCACATCTTGCGCGAATTTGCGAGTCAGGCTGATGGCGAAGTCACGTTGACCCGTCATCACCAGCGTGTTGTTCATCGTGGCATTGCCGAAACCGCCGGTTTCATACTGGCTGCCCACTTCCGAACTGCCGCATCCTGCCAGCGCCAATGCGCCCGCCACGATCACCCAATAGCGCATGGTCTGGCCCCTACCCTGCATCCTGTCACTCCATCACATAGCCATAGGAGCCGGAAAAGTCCTGCTTGGCAACTTCGCCCGCAGCCCCGCCTTCGGTCTTGCCGCGCAGGAACAGGTCAGATTCGCTCGGAAGCTTCACGCGGTCGGTCGGCAGCGCCAGAGCCTCGCCATGGGTAGGCGTGACAAGATGCGGCGTGATGATGATGACAAGTTCGGATTGCTTGCGTTCGTAAGCGGTCGAGCGGAACAGCGCGCCCAGCACCGGCACATCGCCCAGCCATGGAATCTGGCTGTTCAGATCGTTGAAATCGTCCTGCAGCAAACCGGCGATGGCAAAGCTTTCGCCATCGTGCATTTCGACCGTGGTCGAGGTCTCGCGGCGCTTGAAGGCGTTCACAGTGGTGCCGTTGTTCGTCATCGTCACCGAGGTGTCGATGGCCGACACGGCCGCCGCGATTTCGAGGTTGATCAGATCGCCCTCGACAACGCGCGGCACAAAGGTCATCTCGACGCCGAAGGGTTTGTATTCGATCGACACGCCGCTGTCGTCCACGACCGGGATCGGATATTCGCCGCCCGCCAGAAACTTCGCCTGCTGGCCCGACAGCGCGGTCAGGTTCGGTTCGGCCAGCGTACGGACCATGCCCTTGCTTTCCAGCGCTTCCAGCAGCACGCCGAATTCCATGTTGCCGACGGTGAAACCAAGCCCCATCGCGCCCTGCGTGCCGGTGGAAATCGGGAAGGTGCCATTGTCAAAGGCGTTGGAGATCGCCCCATCCGCCGTGAAGTTGCCGGTGCCGGTGACGACGCCGGTCTTGGCACTGCCGCCGCCCACCGTGCCGCTCATCGCCAGCGACGAGGCAAGGTTCTTCGAGACCGAGCGCTGCATTTCGGCGAAGCGGACTTTCAGCATCACCTGCTGCGTGCCGCCGACGTTCATCAGGTTCGACACCCGTTCGCCCGCATAGCGCTTGGCCAGATCAAGCGCACGGTCGAGCTTCGCGGAGGAGGAGACCGTGCCAGACAGAACGATGCCGTCGTTGGCGGTGCGGACCTCGATATTCTCGCCGGGCAGGATCTGTTTGAGGCGTTCCTTGAACTCGGCAATGTCGGGGGTGACCTGCACTTCGACGTTCGACAGGAGCGAGCCGTCGGCGCCCAGAACGGTCATCGTGGTGCGGCCCGGAACCTTGCCAAGCACGTAGATCGTCTTGTCCGACAGGGTGGTGACATCAGCGATGCCGGGGTTGGCGATCGACAATTCCGAGAACGGCTTGTCGCTTTCCACGACCACAGCCCGGTTCATCGGAACGGCCAGAGGCGTGCTGCCCGTGCCCGAGACAATGCGCAGCGTTTCCGCGGACAGCGGGACCGACAGACCGGACGCAAGCACGATACCCATCGCGCAAGCGCCAAGAAAACTCTTCATCTTCATGGTGATCCTGCCTCTCCGATCACACTGCTATGCCCGGATCTGACGCCCGGTATCGGTGATTTTCACCCGTGTGGCACCGACAATGCCCGAATGTTTGTTTTATTGCAAGAATCAACCGGTTTTCCGACCTGTTTCATGCCGGATCGGCCCGGACCGCACAGCAGATGCGCCCGGGCCGCGATCCTTCAGTTCTTGCAGGGGATCGGCGTCTCGACCAGTTCCGTGCCCTTGCGCATCTTCACGGTGCAGACACGTTCCGACTCGACCTTCACCGCTTCCTGCACCTGAATGCCCAGAAGCTTGTTGCGATCGATCTCGATCGCACCCGGATCGGAGGTGTTCTGCATCCCCACAAGCGAAAGCGTCAGCTCTCCGGTGCCTTGCGCCAGCGTGAGGGCCGCCACCTGTTCGGGCGTCACTTCCGCCGTCACCGTGGTCGCCACCTTGGTTTCCTCGGACCGGTCGGCATCGGCGCTCTGGTCGATGGCGATCAGCCGCAGGTTGGTGTCGATCAGCTTCGTCACCTTTTCGCCCTTCACCTCGCCTGACCAATAGACATCGACACGGTCGCCCGGCCGCAGGAAACCCGAAACGCCGGTGGTCGCGTTCACCGAAATCGTGAAGGCGCGCATGTTCGGCGACAGCGTCGCCATGATCCCGGCATCGACACCGGGCGCCGTGATCTTGTTGGCAAGGATCGCCTCATAGGCGTCGTAAGAGCGCAGGGCCGCGCGCGGACGGGTCTCGCCCCCCGGGAAAACCGAGGCGGCCTGCGCCTCTTCCGGCGCGTCCTGCGGCGTGGCGATGATGTGGAAGATGCCTTCGGGAAGATGGCCCTCCTGCATCTTGATCACCCCGAGATCGGCCGCGGTGAACCGCTCACCATAGGCCAGCGCACGGCGCAGGACCACCACATCGACCAGTTGCGGCGCATTCGCCTGCTCTGCCATGAGCATGTCGCGTTCGCTCTGGAATTGCGAAATCTGCTGTTGCGCCATGTAGACGGCGGCCCCGGCAAGGGCGACCCCCAAAACCAGCACAAGAGCGACAACCATGCGCATCGGCTCACCATGTTCCTTTCCCGGCCGAGACTTCAGCCAAAATACCGTTGCGGATACTCGATGTGAAATCGGGCGATTTCATGACCGCAGCCCAAACCCCGGCGCGGCGCACCTCTGGCCCGGGTTCAGAAGGTGGTGACCACCGATTGCGAGCCGATATAGGAGGAAACGTTGCGCGCGACGCTGCCGGAGTTGGTCCAGACGATCGTCCCGGCGATCATGCCCATCGAGACGACGGCGGCGGTCAGCACGACCCAATCCACCGTCACCGCGCCCTCTTCCTCGCACAGGATCCAGGCCCAGCTTGCTCGTGTCATGCTCTTCCCCATTCCTGCTCTCCTTGCGGCCTGCGACATTCCAGACTGTGTCTGCACAAGCAAGGCGGCGTAATTGGGGCATCTCGGCGCATTTTTTTCGGCGAAATTCCAAGATGGCCGCGCCGCCATCGCGGCGGGGCAACCGAAGCTGCCCCGCTGGGTCAGATGTCTCAGAAGCTGGTCTTGACCGAGGCCGACGCCAGATAATTGCCGACGCTGGTGCTCAGGGTTCCGGTCTTGGTGCGCACGATGCCAAGCGCAGCGCCACCCATACCGACAACGGCCGCGGTCAGCACCACCCAATCGACGGTTACAGCCCCGTCTTCCTCGATCCGGATTTTTTGGGAAATCTTGAAGAACTTCATATCATTAACTCCTGCTACCAAAGACGCGCGAAACCGATGTTCTACAAAATCCGGTTTCACCCGGCGCCCCCTCTATCGCCACGAAAAACGGCATTAATAAGGCATTAACGAATATTTTTCGCGCTCTGGTTGCGCGACAACATTGCAGTCGACCGAATGTCGCGCCAGCCAAAATGGAAAGGCCGCCTTGCGGCGACCCTTCCGGCGCATGAGCACGGATCAAAAGCTGGTATTGACCGAAGCCGAGGCCAGATAGTTGCCGACCTTGGTGGTCAGCGTGCCGGTCTTGGTGCGCACAAGCGTCAGCGCGGCGGCCCCGATTCCGACAACAGCGGCAGTCAGCACGACCCAGTCCACAGTCACAGCGCCGTCTTCCTCAGTGCGAATCCTGCGCGCCATTTTGAAAAATTTCATCTCGTCTCTCCTGAAGTCGTGTGGATGCGGAGCAGCTGGGAAATGCCAAGCATAATGCCTCGCGTATGACTGAACCCTGGCAAACGAAAATGACGCTAATAGGCCTTAACGGTTTTTCTTTCAGGCATATCTAAGACTTATGAAAATGCGAAAGGCCGCCTCGGGGGGCGGCCTTTGCGATCCTCGTCTTGCGACGCGATCAGAAGCTGGTGTTGACCGAAGCCGAGGCAAGATAGTTGCCGACTTTAGTGGTCAGCGTGCCGGTGTTGGTGCGCACGAGCGTCAGGGCAGCCGCGCCAAGACCGACGACAGCAGCGGTCAGCACGACCCAGTCAACGGTCACGGCGCCGTCTTCTTCGGTGCGGATCTTGCGGGCGAGTTTGAAGAAGTTCATCGGATGTCTCCTTGGTTTGGGGTTTGCCGCGCTGCTGCCGGGCTTCGCTTGTTTCCAGCCTCGCGGGATGGGTTTGTTATGGCGGTGAATCGTGACGCGATTGGGGCGCAAGAAGTATATCTTCGCGGCAAGGCCAAATCGGCGTCGGGGAAAATGAAATATTAACTATCCCGTCGGCCACAGGCGGTTTCTGACGCGCGCATCAAGACGAATCGGCAAGACTGATCTTGATCGCAAAAGCAAAAAGGCCGCCTCGGGGGCGGCCTTTGAGATCTTGTCTTGCGACGCGATCAGAAGCTGGTGTTGACCGAAGCCGAGGCAAGATAGTTGCCGACTTTGGTGGTCAGCGTGCCGGTGTTGGTGCGCACGAGCGTCAGGGCAGCCGCGCCAAGACCGACGACAGCAGCGGTCAGCACGACCCAGTCAACGGTCACGGCGCCGTCTTCTTCGGTGCGGATCTTGCGGGCGAGTTTGAAGAAGTTCATCTGGGGTCTCCTTGGGTGTAGGTTCGACATGCTGGCTGCCGCGGTGTCTGTCGGGTGTCTTGTGTTTCCCTGCATCGCGGTATGAGGACGTTGTGGCGTCGAATCTTGACCCGATTTGGGCAGCTTCCAGAAATCTTCGCGGCGACAGAAATTCATCAAGAAGACGCTAAAGAAAGCGCCTTCGATGCGAATATTTGACGGATGCCGGTCCTGCGGGTCCGACCCGCTGCGGCAACGCAAAGACCTGATCGCAAGCCTCCCAAGCGGGGCAGCAGGCCCGGCACGGACAAGCCTTCGTGCAACACTTCGGCGCCAATGCGCGGCTGGTTGCAGGGGTAAAACGCGTTTTTCTTGGTTTTTCCGACCATTTCGGGAATAGTGACGGCAACCGGTGCAGGCCGGACAAAGGGTCCGAAATCGGACCGCAAGAGCAGGATCGCGCACATGCGCCGTATATTCGTTGTCAGTCTCGCCCTGAGCGCGACCGTTTCGGTCGTGCCGGTTTTCGCCGAGATCGGTCCGAAAACACCGACGGTCCATCATTTCGAGCCCCGGCGCGTGCTGCCGCCGAAGGCTGGGCAGACACGTTTCCTCACCATCCAGATCGATCCCGAGGAACAGGCTGCGGCCCTTGCCGCGCAGGCGGCCAAGCCCTTCGCGCCGATCACCGCAACGCCGCCCCCGGCCACCGGATCTGTCTCGACGCGGCCCACCGATGGCGGTTCCGCCTCTTATGCCTGGTTCTGGAGCGTGGTGTCGCCCAATCTTGCGGATCGCTCGGGACGGTTCCAGCAAGCGCTCGACGCGCTGAGCATGGGACCGGGCGGGCAGTCGGTTCAGGGACCACGGCTGGCCAATCTGCAGGCGATCGCACAGACGCATGGCCGCGACATCCTCGCGGCGACGATCGGCACCGAGGTCTCGCCGGCGCTGGTGCTCGCGGTGATCTCGACCGAGTCGGGCGGGCAGGCGGATGCGGTCTCGCATTCGGGGGCGGTCGGGCTGATGCAGCTGATCCCCGCCACGGCGACCCGCTTTGCCGTCGCCGACAGCCGCGATCCGGGCCAGAACATCAAGGGCGGCGTCGCCTATCTGGACTGGCTGATGAAGGAATTCGACCGCGATCCGTTGATGGTGATCGCCGCCTATAACGCCGGGGAAAACGCCGTGAAGGGCAATGGCGGCGTTCCGCCCTATGCCGAGACACGCGATTATGTGCCCAAGGTGCTGGCGGCCTGGCAGGTGGCGCGGGGGCTCTGCCTGAGCCCGCCGGAACTGGTCACCGACGGCTGCGTCTTCGCATCGAAGGGATGAGAATGAGCAACGACAAACCGCTGGTGCTTGATGTCGACGGCACCTTTCTGACCACGGATCTGCTCTACGAGGGGTTCTGGGCCGGTCTTGGCCGCGATCCCATCGGCACGTTGCGCCTTGCGGCGACCTCTTTTGGCGACCGGGCGCGACTGAAGGCGGAGCTGGCCGCGCTGGTGCCGCTGCGCACAGATCTGATGCCGGTCAATGCCGCCGTCGCAGAGGTGGTGATCGACGCCCTGCACGAGGGGCGCGAAGTCTGTCTGGCCTCCGCTTCGGACCAGTTACTGGTGGCGCAGCTCGCCGCGGATCATGGCCTGTCCGAGCGGGTCTTTGCCTCGGACGGCCGGGTCAATCTGAAAGGGGCGGCCAAGGCCGGGGCGCTGGTGCGGGCCTTCGGGCCGCGCGGCTTCGTCTATGCCGGCAACGAGGCCACGGACATGGCGGTCTGGGAACATGCCGAAACCGCGGTGGTGGTCGGTCATGTCTCCGAGGCCAAGTCCCTGCCCGCACGGGGCATCGGGGTGGTGACCCTGCCCGGCGGCTGGGCGCCCAAGGCGCTTTTCAAGGCGATCCGGCCGCATCAATGGGTGAAGAACGTCCTTCTGCTCTTGCCGATGATCGCGGCGCATCGCTTCGATGCCGCAACGCTGGTGCCGATCCTGTTCGGCATGCTGGCCTTTTCTTTTGCCGCCTCGTCGATCTACATCGTCAACGACCTGCTCGATCTCGAGGCCGACCGGCTGCATCCGACGAAGTGCCACCGGCCCTTCGCCTGCGGCGCAGTGCCGATCAAGGTCGGGATGATCGCCTTCCTCGGCCTCGCCGCCGCGGCCCTTGGCATCGCCGCGGCGCTGAACGCGAGCTTCTTCGGCATCATCGTGCTCTACATGATCACCTCGCTCGCCTATTCGCTGAAGCTGAAGCGGATGCGCTGGGTCGATATCACCACCTTGGCCGCGCTGTACACGATCCGCGTCATTGCGGGGGCGGCAGCCGCGGCGGTCGATGTCTCGATCTACATGCTGATCTTCATCTTCCCGATCTTCCTCAGCCTTGGCTGCGTGAAGCGGCTGACCGAACTCACGCTCGCCACGAATGACGAGCCCCTGCCCGGCCGCGGCTATGGTCGCCCGGATCGGGGCGATCTGCTCAACGTCGCCGGGATCGGCGTCGTCGGCGCGCTGGTGATCTTCTTCCTCTATTCGATCTCGGATCAAGGGCGGATGCTTTACCCCGACACCTGGCTTTTGTGGCTGGCGATGCTGCCGATGGGCTGGTGGCTGGTGCGCATGGTGGCGCTTGGCTGGTTCGGCAAGCAGGATTACGACCCGATCGTCTTTGCGCTGCGCGACAAGTTCGGGCTCGGCATCCTGATGATGACGCTGAGCCTGATGTTCTGGGCCGCGGGCCTTTGGGCAAAATGGTTCGGGATGGGCGGCTGATCTCGCCGCAGCGGCGGGGGGTTTCACACCCCCGCACCCCCGTGGGATATTTCCGGCAAGATAAATGGAAAGCTTCCGGCCCCTTTATCTTGCCCCAAATATCCCGGGGGGAGGCGAAGCCGGGGGGCAGAGCCCCCCCCTTCTTCTTATCCGAGTTCGGCCAGACGCTTCAGCGCCGCGCCGATCTTCGCCGCTTCTTCCTCGCGCGCGGCGAGGTTTTCGCGGGCTTCCTCGATCACCTCTTCGGCCGCGTTCGCGACGAATTTCGGGTTCGCAAACCGCGCCTTCAGCCCCGCCGCTTCCTTCTCGACCTTGGCGAGCGATTTCTCGAGCCGGGCCTTTTCCGCCGCCACATCGATCACGCCTTCAAGCGGCAGACCGAACAAGGCCCCCGCCGCCGGGATCGAGATCGAGCCCTTGGCCACCACGCCCTCGGTGATCGCTTCGAGCCGGGCCATGCGCAGGATCAGCGCCTCGTTCCGCGCCAGCGCCTCGCGCGCCTGACCATCGGCTTCGGCCAGAACCATCGGCAGCTTCATTGCGACGGGCACGCCCATCTGCGCGCGGGAAGACCGGATTTCTTCGATCAGCGCGATCACCCAGTTCATCTCGCGGTCGGCCTCGGCGTCGATCAGTTCGGCGCCGTAGGTCGGCCAGTCGCCATGCACCAGCATCTTCGCGCGGGTGCCGGTCAGGCCCCAAAGCTCTTCGGTGATGAAGGGCATGATCGGGTGAAGCAGCGTGTAGCACTGATCGAGCACCCAGCGCATCGTCGCCCGCGTCTCCGCCGCGTGTTCACCGTCGAAGAGCGGCTTCGAGAACTCCACATACCAGTCGCAGACCTTGCCCCAGACAAAGCCGTAAAGCGCATTCGCGGCATCGTTGAAGCGATAGGCGGCGAAGGCCTCGTCGACCACTTCGCGGACCTTGGCGGTTTCGCCGATGATCCAGCGGTTCACCGTTTGCGTCGGCGCAGGAATGCCCGCGACCTCGGCCTCGAAGACGCCGTTCATTTCCGCAAAGCGGGTGGCGTTCCAGAGCTTGGTGCCGAAGTTGCGATAGCCCGCGATGCGGTCTTTCGAGAGTTTCAGCACCCCGCCAATCGCCGCCATCGAGGCATTGGTGAAGCGCAAAGCATCGGCGCCGAATTCGTCGATGATTTCGAGCGGGTCGATCACGTTGCCCGCCGTTTTCGACATCTTCTTGCCCTTCTCGTCGCGGACGAGCTGGTGCAGGTAGACGGTGTGGAACGGAATCTCGCCGGTCACGGCCAGCTGCATCATCATCATCCGGGCGACCCAGAAGAACAGGATGTCGAAGCCCGTCACCAGCACATCGGTGGGGAAATACTTGCGCATTTCTTCCGTGTCTTCCGGCCAGCCCAGCGTGCCGATCGGCCAGAGGCCGGAGGAGAACCAGGTGTCGAGCACGTCGGGGTCGCGCCAGAAGGGGATACTGAGGTAGCCCTCTTCAGAAGAATCCTCCAGAGGCCATCCATGTGGCTCAGTTTCAACTTCGACCAGCTTCGCCGGGCGTGATCCAGTGCGTTCTTCCCAAATGTCTGAGATTTTCCGTTTAACTTCCTCGACCGAAGCCGCACAGAACTCTTGAACAAGCAAGCCGCCTTGAGTGAGCTTGCCGCCAAGCGCCTCTTCGTTGAAGCCATGTTCGCGTTTGAATTTGGCCGCAACCCCGAGAGAAATACCGTCACCGACGGTTGTTCTCCAGGTTCCGATGTCTCCCTTGACGCTTGGCACCATCGCATACCACACCGGAATCTGGTGCCCCCACCAGAGCTGACGCGAGATGCACCAGGGCTCGATGTTCTCGAGCCAGTGGTAATAGGTCTTCTCGCCCGCCTCGGGCATGATCTTGGTCTTGCCGGTGCGCACGGCCTCCAGCGCCGGGCCGACGACCTTTTCGGCATCCACATACCACTGGTCGGTCAACATCGGCTCGATCACCACCTTCGAGCGGTCGCCGAAGGGCTGCATGATCGGCTTCGACTCGACGTAAGGGATCAGATCAGGCTGGCCTTCCTCGCCCGCCTTCGGGTTCGCGATCATCACCGCCAGACCTTCGGCGTTGATCTCCTCGACCACGATCTTGCGGGCGTCCATCCGGTCAAGGCCGCGCAGGTTCTCGGGGATCAGGTTCAGCGTGTCGACTTCGGCCTCGGTGAAGGCGGCGCCTTTCGAAATCTCCATCGCCCGGCGGGCGCAGGTTTCGTAATCGGCGCCATCGGCGCGCATCTTCGCCTTGGTATCGAGCAGCCGATACATCGGCAGGTTGCCGCGCTTGGCCACCTGATAGTCGTTGAAGTCATGCGCGCCGGTGATCTTCACCGCGCCCGAGCCGAAGGTCGGATCGGGATATTCGTCGGTGATGATCGGGATCAGACGGCGGTGTTCCTTCGGCCCGACCGGAATTTCGCAAAGCTTGCCGACGATCGGCGCATAGCGTTCGTCAGACGGATGCACCGCCACCGCACCATCGCCCAGCATCGTCTCGGGGCGGGTCGTCGCGATCGAGATGTAATCGCGGACCTCTTCGAGGATCACATTCCCCTCGGCGTCCTTTTCCACATAGGTGTAGGTTTCGCCGCCCGCGAGCGGATATTTGAAGTGCCACATGTGGCCAGCGACTTCGATGTTCTCGACTTCCAGATCGGAAATCGCGGTCTCGAAATGGGGGTCCCAGTTCACCAGCCGCTTGCCGCGGTAGATCAGCCCCTTGTTGTACATGTCGACAAAGACCTTGATCACCGCGTCATGGAAGTTGCCTTCCTCGCCGGCGGGGGCATTCGGGGCGCCCGACATGGTGAAGGCATTGCGCGACCAGTCGCAGGACGAGCCGAGGCGCTTCAGCTGGCCGATGATCGTCGAGCCGTATTTCGCCTTCCACTCCCAGACCTTCTTCAGGAATTCGTCACGGCCAAGTTCCGCGCGCGAGGGCTGCTGGGTCTTCGCCAGTTCCTTTTCCACCATCAGCTGGGTGGCGATGCCCGCGTGGTCCTGCCCCGGCTGCCAGAGCGTGTCGAAGCCGCGCATCCGGTGCCAGCGGATCAGGATGTCCTGCACCGTGTTGTTGAAGGCATGGCCGACGTGCAGCGCCCCGGTGACGTTCGGCGGCGGGATCATGATGCAGAAGGTTTCCGGGCGCGAGGCATTGGCCCCGGCCTTGAAGGCGCCTGCCTGTTCCCATTTCGCATAAAGCCGCGGCTCGGCTTCGCGCGCGTCGAAGGTCTTTTCCATCGTCATCGGTTCTGTCCTTTCAGGGCTTGACGCTCTTTAGCGCGCAGCCCTTGCAAGGAAAAGCCTTTGACGCAGTGCAATCAGGGTTTCGGGGCGCTCAGATCGAACCAGGCACCTTGGGGATCGCGCACGATCACCGCAGTCGCGGCCCGGGGGTCGTGCGCGGGCAGGCGGATCACCGTCGCCCCCAAGGCCTCGGCCCGCGCCGCCGATGCCGCCAGATCCGGCACGGCAAAGCCGCAATGCCAGTTCGGCAGCGGCGCCGCCCCAAGCCCGGTGATGCGACCGATGCCCCGCCCGTCGCGCGCCAGAAGCGTCAGGGTCTCTTGCGGACCGGGCGCGGCGCTCCAGCCAAACAGCCGGTTGTAGAAGCGCAGCGCCGTCTCGGGCAGCGGATGACAAAGATCGAGCGCCGCGCCATGTCCGGCACGAGCGGGGTTCCAGGCCCCGCTTGCCGGCGGCCGGTCCATCGGCAGCGGCGCCAGGATACCGAAGACCGCCCCCGCCGGATCGGCCAGAACGGCAAAGCGCCCGGTGCCGGGGATGTCGGCGGGGGACTTCCAGACGAAACCGCCGATCATCTCGGCAAGCTCCGTCGTCGCATCGCAATCATCGACCCTGAAATAGGGCATCCAGCTGATCGGCGTGCCTTCGGGGCAGATCGCGACCGGCATCAGACCGGCGACGAGAGCCTCTCCGGACCGGGCGAGCCGATAGTCGAACCCGGCCCGCGCATCCGCCCCCCAAGCCCAGCCCAACACATCGGTATAGAACGCCTGCGCCGCATCAAGATCGCGCGCCATCAGCTCGAACCAGCATGGAAGCCCGTGAAAGGACATCGGCATCTCCTCCGGTCCCCGAAACCTCGCGGCCGGGAGCTTGTTCCAGACTTAGCATAGCCCTTTGGGGGCCCGAACAACAGCCTGAGCGCCGCCGCACGGTGTCACACGGCGCGATCCAGTTTCGTGCTCAGATGAATGAGGCTTTCCGAGCTGCGCACGCCCTGCATCTCGCCGATCTGGTCGAGCACCACATCCAGTTGCGCCGTCGAATTGGCCGCGACCTGCAGCAAAAGATCGATCCGCCCCGAGGTGGTCGAGATCCGCTCGACCTCGGGGATCGACTTCAGCCGGGTCAGGATGCCCGCCTGCGCACGGGGCTCGACCATCAGCAAGACGGTCGCCCGCAGCCGCCCCGCCCGGGCCGCTTCGCCCAGCTTCACCGTATAGCCCGCGATCACGCCCGAGGTCTCCAGCCGCTCCAGCCGGGCCTGAATCGTCGAGCGCGCCACCTTTAGTCGTCGCGACAGCGTGGCCACCGAAATCCGGGCGTCGCCCGACAGCAGCCCCACGATTGCCGTATCCAGTTCGTCCATTGTGCAACACTTGCAGATTGACCGATGATTTCGTCATTATAACGATAGATCGCCGCATTTCTACTCTTTTGATCGGTGAAAATGTGCATCATATCGCGCATTCTGAGAGAGCAGGAAAAGGGCGGCTCATACGCACCTGGCCTGGGTTAGGTCGAAACGCGTCGTAAGCGTCTCCCCACCCGTAACATAGCCGGGGCAAGAGGTGGCTGCGTTCTATTGGCGAGGAGAAGCCGATGGGACTTTCCAAAACTATTTGGACTCAACCGTCCGAAATCATCCGTACGAAACAACCCGATCATCCGGTGCTGGTGTTCTCGCCCACCGCGTTGCAGGCAACCGCGCGGCGGTTCCTGAAGGGCTTTCCGGGCGTCGTCACCTATGCGGTGAAGTCGAACCCGGATGAAATGGTGATCCAGAACCTCGTCGCCGCGGGCGTCAAGGGGTTCGACGTCGCCTCGCCCTATGAGATCGACCTGATCCAGCGTCTCGCCCCCGGGGCGGCGCTGCATTACCACAACCCGGTCCGCGGCCGCGAGGAAATCGCCCATGCGGTGCGGGCGGGTGTGAAGACCTGGTCGGTCGATTCGCGCAGCGAGCTGGAAAAGCTGATCGAGATGGTGCCGACCGAGAACTGCGAAATCTCGGTGCGCTTCAAGCTGCCGGTGCAGGGTGCCGCCTACAACTTCGGCGCCAAGTTCGGCGCCACCGCGGATCTGGCGGCCGAGCTGCTGCGCCGCGCGGCGGAGGCGGGGTTCATCCCCTCGCTCACCTTCCACCCGGGCACGCAATGCACCGATCCGGCGGCCTGGGAGGCCTATATCCTGGTCGCCTCGGAAATCTGCGCGACGGCAGGCGTGCAGGCGCATCGGCTGAACGTTGGCGGCGGTTTCCCGAACCATCGCCAGATGGGCCCAGCCCCGGTGCTGGAAGAGATCTTCGATCTCATCGACCGCGCCACGACCGAGGCTTTCGGATCGGACCGTCCGATTCTGGTCTGCGAACCGGGCCGCGGGCTGGTGGGCGATGCCTTCACCCATATCACCAAGGTCAAGGCGCTGCGCGATGATACGCATGTGTTCCTGAACGATGGTGTCTATGGCGGTCTGGCAGAGCTGCCGCTGATCGGCAACATCGAGCGGATCGAGGTCTGGTCTCCCGAGGGCTTCCAGCGCGGCGGCGACATGGTCGAGCGCATCGTCTTCGGCCCGACCTGCGATTCGGTCGATCGGCTGCCGGGCGACGTGGCCCTGCCCGCGGAACTGTCCGAGGGCGATTATGTGGTGTTCCACGGCATGGGCGCCTATTGCTCGGCCACCAACACCCGCTTCAATGGCTTTGGCCAGATGGAGATCGTCACGGCGCTGTCGCTGAAGGGTTGACCCGAAAGCAACAGTTGACGACATCCGCGACACTTTGGCGCGCGCGTAATTGAGGATTAACGGCCTTGCCCTAAGTTCAGGGTGAGGCCGCTAACATTTCAATGTCGCAAGACGGTGGGGTCGCGTCATGGTCGGACTGTTTCATCGCGTGGTTGGGAACTGGCGGCAACGCAAGGCCAGCGTGGCAGGCGTCGACGCAAGTCCGGTCAAACGCCCCGCGCGCGGCTCGGTCGACCATGTGGTGCTGCTTGACGGCACGCTTGGCTCGCTCTCGCAGGCGCATCTGACCTCGATCGGGATGATCTACCGGTTCTTGCGCCGCTCCTCGCCGCGGGCCTCGGTCTATTACGGCAAAGGCCTGCAATATCGCGAATGGCGCGACATCAAGGATATCTGGCTGGGCTGGGGGGTGGAGGCGCAGATCCTGCGCGCCTATGGCTGGCTTGCCATGCGCTACCGTCCGGGGGACCGGATCTTTCTGATCGGCTATTCGCGCGGCGCCTTTGCGGTGCGTTCGCTCGCCGGGCTGATCGACCGCGTCGGGCTGTTGCGCAAGGATGCCGCGACCGAGCGGAATGTCGAACAGGCCTGGCGCCACTACCGGGCCGAGGTCTCGCCGACGGCCTTTCGCGATGCGCTCTGCCATGCCGCGGCGCCGATCGAGATGGTCGGCGTCTTCGACACCGTGGCGGCGCTTGGCGTGCGACTGCCGCTTTTGTGGACGATGAGCGCAGAACGCATCCGCTTTCACGATCATCGGCTGGGCCGCTCGGTCCGGCACGGCTTTCAGGCTTTGGCCCTGCACGAAACCCGGCCGGTCCTGTCGCCGCTTCTTTGGGACAGCGACGGCACCGGCGCCGAACGGATCGAGCAGGTCTGGTTTCGCGGCTGCCATGCCGATGTGGGCGGGCAGCTGGCCGAGTATGACGCCGCGCGGCCGCTGTCGAACATTCCGCTCGTCTGGATGCTGGAGCAGGCGGAAACCCTTGGCCTGACCCTGCCACAGGGCTGGCGGGCGGAATTTCCCTGTGATCCCGCCGCGCCCTCGGTCGGCAGCTGGGGTGGTTGGGGCAAGCTTTACATCATGCGCCAACCGCGCCGGGTGGGCACGGACGGGTCGGAGCGGCTGCACGACTCGGTGCGCAAGCGCAAGCTGGAGTGGTGGATCCGCGTCGGCACCGGGCTGAAGAAGCGCGGGCCGAAACCGGAACTGGCGCTCGCCCCCGCTCAGGCAGAGCCGCCCATGATCAGACAGGTCGCCGTGCCAAGGGCATAGGTCTTGCCATCGGCCACACCGACGATCTCGCCACGCGCAACCCCGGTCGAGCGGCCCAGATGCTCGGTCCGGCCAATCGCACGGACTTCGGTGCCAAGCGGAATCGCGCGCAGCATGTTGACCTTGTATTCCGTCGTCGTCTGATACTGGCCGCGCTTCAGCCCGGTGATCACGGCGCAGGTCAGCGCAGTATCGAGCAAAACCCCATACCAGCCCCCATGCACGCCCCCGAACGCATTGGTGTGCTCATGCCCCGGCGTGCCCGTCACCTCGACCAGACCGGGCTCGACCCGGGTGACGCGGTAATTGCAGCCGCGTGCGATCGTGGTGGTGGGCACCTTGCCCGCCAGCATCGCCTGCATGAACGCAAGCCCCGTCATCGCCTGCACGTCGGCAAGCGTCAGAAAATCCTCGGGGCCAGCGGCATATTTCGGTGTGGTCATTTCTCTCTCCCTTTGCGCCAGCGTGACGCAGGGGAAAGAAACGGAAAAGGGGGCCGAAGCCCCCTGCGCCTGTTCCGTCACGTCACGGCGCAAACGCCTGCCCGGGAAGCGCAAAACCGGTGCCCACTTTTGCGCGGCAGGCTTGTCAGGCGACGTTTTCCAGCACCACATCCGGGTTGACGCCCAGCGCATGGCAGACGTCGCGGGTCATCTGCGGCCGGTTCAGCGTATAGAAGTGCAGATCTTCCACGCCGCCCGCGATCAGGTTGTCGCAAAGCTCGGTGCAGAGCGCGGTGGCCAGAAGCGCCTCGCGGTCGTCGCGGATCGCATGATCGAAGGCTTCTTCGACCCAGGTCGGGATCGAGGTGCCGCAGCGCTGCGCAAAGCCCTTGGCGCCTTTCCACGACTGGATCGGCAGGATGCCCGGGATGATCTTCGCGGTGATCCCTTCCTTCACGCAGGCATCGCGGAAGCGGAAGAAAGTCTCGGCCTCGAAGAAGAATTGCGTGATCGCCGAGGTGGCGCCCGCTTCGCATTTCCGTTTCAGCCAGCGCACGTCGGCGAAGCTGTCGGCGGCTTCCGGGTGCGGTTCCGGGTAAGCGCCGCAACGCAGGGTGAAGCGGCCATCCTCGGCCAGCCATTCGATCAGATCGACCGACGACGCGAAGCCCTCGGGGTGGGGGGTGAAGCGGGCGGCGCCTTTCGGCGGATCGCCGCGCAGCGCGACGATCTCGGTCACGCCGGCCTCGGCATAGGCGTCGATGATCTCTTTCGTTTCGGCTTTCGTCGCATCGACGCAGGTCAGATGCGCGGCGACGTGCAGCCCGTAATTCTTGTGGATCGCCGCCACGGCCTCATGGGTCAGCTTGCGGGTGGTGCCGCCCGCGCCATAGGTAACCGAGACGAAACCGGGTTTCAGCGGCGCCAGAACCTGCGCCGTCTCCCACAGCCGGAACGAGGCGTCGAGCGTCTGCGGCGGGAAGAATTCAAAGCTGATGTTCGGCGTGGTCATCGGGGGCATCCTTGTTTCGTTGCCCCCTTGTCGCCGATTCCGCGATGTGAGACAAATTCATAATCTTCAAGAAGGTGATGAGGCAGCCTCATAATGCATATCGAGTTCCGGCATCTGCGCACGATCAAGGCGATTCACGATGCGGGCGGTCTGGCGAAGGCGGCCGACCTGCTGCACATCACCCAAAGTGCGCTCTCGCATCAGGTGAAGGGGTTGGAAGATCAGGCGGGCGTCGAGCTTTTTGCCCGCCGTTCCAAGCCCTTGCGCCTGTCCGCCGCGGGGCTGAAGCTGCTCAGGCTGGCCGAGCGCATCCTGCCCGAGATCGACGCGACCGAGGCGGAATTCGCCGCGATCCGGCAGGGCCGCGCCGGGCGGCTGCATATCGCCATCGAATGCCACGCCTGTTTCGAATGGCTGTTCCCGGTGCTGGAAGCCTTTCGCCGCGTCTGGCCCGAGATCGACATCGACATCCGCCCGGGTCTGGCCTTCACCGCGCTCGCCGCCCTTGCGCGCGAAGAAGTCGACCTTGTCATCTCTTCGGACCCAGAGCGAATCGAGGGCATCACTTTCAACCCGCTCTTCGATTATTCGCCCACCTTCATCGCCGCGGCCTCCTCGCCCCTCGCGGCGAAACCCTTTGTCGTGGCCGAGGATTTCGCCGATCAGACGCTGCTGACCTACCCGATCGACCGGGCGCGGTCGGATGTGTTCTCGCTGCTGCTCGCCCCGGCCAAGGTGGAGCCGAAAGCGCATCGGCAGGTGGAGCTGACGACCGTCATCCTGATGCTGGTGGCCTCGGGGCGCGGGGTCGCCGTGCTGCCCGACTGGGTGCTGCGCGAGGTGAAATATCAGCCCGACTACGTGACGAAGCGGGTGACGGAGCACGGGCTGACGAAGCGGCTTTACGCTGCCACGCGCGAGGAAGACGTGACCGAGCCCTATATGGCGCATTTCCTGCGGTTGGCGCGGACCGAGCCGGTGAAGCTTCAACGGGCATAAGGGCCGTCACGCAAGGGTGATGTAACCGTCACAAAGTTGCGCGTGACGCGGGATCGGGGCCGGGCTTAGATCGCGATCTCAGCCCGAGGACCATCCATGACCGCCATTCCCCAGCCGCGCGCCGCGCAAGCGACCGTGTTCCCGATCCTTCTGGCCGTATCCGCCTGCCACATGATGAACGATGTGATGCAGTCGATGCTGTCGTCGATCTATCCGATCCTGAAGCACGATTTTGCGCTGCAATATTGGCAGATCGGGCTTCTGACACTGGCGTTTCAGGGCACGGCCTCGCTGTTGCAACCAGCGATCGGAATTTACACCGATGCGAAGCCGCAGCCTTGGTCGCTGCCGCTGGCATCCTGCTGCACCTTCCTTGGCGTGATGGGGCTGGCCTTTGCGCCGACCTATCCGGCGCTGATCGCAGCGGCGATGCTGGTCGGGCTTGGCTCGGCGATCTTCCACCCGGAGAGTAGCCGCGTCGCCCGCGTCGCCTCGGGTGGGCGGTTTGGCCTTGCGCAATCGGTCTTTCAGGTCGGCGGCAATTTCGGCACCGCCATCGGCCCGCTGCTGGCAGCCTTCGTCGTGCTGCCCTTTGGTCGCCCCTCGGTCGCGATCTTTGCGGGGCTCGCCGTGCTGGCGGGCATCGTTCTGGTACAGGTCAGCCGCTGGTATGCAAGCCATCTGGCCACCCGTGCGAAAAGGATGGTGGACAAGACCCTGCCGCTGTCTAAGGGTCGCACCATCGCCGCCATCTCGGTGCTGGTGATCCTGACCTTTTCGAAGAACGCCTACATGGCGTCGCTGCACTCTTATTACACCTTCTACCTGATCGAGAGCTTCGGGGTCGACACCCGCACCGCGCAGCTGATGCTGTTCCTGTTTCTGGGCTCGGTGGCGGCCGGAACCGTGCTGGGCGGCCCGGTCGCGGATCGCTTCGGCCCGATGGTGGTGATCTGGATCTCGATCCTGGGCGTGCTGCCCTTCACCCTGGCGCTGCCACATGTCGGACTTGTCGCCTCGGGCGTGCTGACGGTCTGCATCGGGTTGATCCTCGCCTCGGCCTTCTCGGCCATCGTCGTGCTGGCGCAGGAGCTGCTGCCGGGCCGCGTGGGCATGGTCGCCGGGATCTTCTTTGGCCTCAGTTTCGGCATGGGCGGCATCGCGGCGGCGGGTCTGGGGCTGATGGCCGACCATTTCGGCATCCGCACCGTCTATCTGATCTGCTCGGTCCTGCCCGTCATGGGCGTGCTGACAGTGTTCCTGCCGAAACGCGCCGAATTGATCCGCGGCTGACCTCTTGGAATCTTCACTTCTGCCGTGTAAGGCAGGCGCTTGAACCGAAGGAGCCCACCCGATGCAAGGCAGTGCCAACCTCAACCTGATGATCAAGGCCGCGCGCAAGGCGGGGCGGGCTCTGGTGAAGGACTTCCGCGAGGTCGAGAACCTTCAGGTCTCGGCCAAGGGGCCGGGCGACTTCGTGTCGAAAGCCGATCGCGAAGCCGAGCGGATCATCAAGGAAGAGCTGCGCGGCGCCCGTCCGACCTATGGCTGGCTCGGTGAGGAAACCGGCGAAGAGGCGGGCGAAGACCCGACCCGCCGCTGGATCGTCGATCCGCTCGATGGCACCACGAACTTCCTGCACGGCCTGCCGCATTGGGCGGTGTCGATCGCGCTCGAACACAAGGGCGAAGTCGTCGCGGGCGTCATCTTCGACGCGGCGAAAGACGAACTTTACTATGCGGAAAAAGGCCTTGGCGCCTTCATGAACGAAAGCCGCCTGCGCGTGTCGGGCCGTCGTCACATGATCGAGGCGCTGTTTGCGACCGGCGTGCCCTTCGGTGGCCGCTCGACCCTGCCCGCGACGCTGCAGGATCTGGCCCGGCTGATGCCGGTCTGCGCGGGCGTGCGCCGCTTCGGCTCTGCCGCGCTTGATCTCGCCTATGTCGCCTCGGGCCGCTACGACGGCTATTGGGAGCGCGGCATCAACGCCTGGGATATCGCCGCCGGTCTGATCATCGTGAAGGAAGCGGGCGGCTTTGTCGGCCCGGTGCGCGCCGATCGCGGCATTTTCGAAAGCAGCTCGGTGATCGCGGGCAATGCGGAACTCTTCGAGCCGCTCTGCAAGATCATCCGCGACGTGAACTGATCGGCCCAAAGCATGAACGCACAGCGAACATCGCGCTGAGCGTTCACCGCTTGTTCACCCGGTTGTGACAGGGTGCCTGCATCACCAGAAGGGGATGCATCATGCTTCACGACGCGGCCTGGACACTTGCCGGAAACCTGTACAGTTCTGCCCGCCCTGCCCGGGCGCTTTTTCCGCTCGAATCGGCGATGGACGATCTTGGCCGCGCCGCACGCGATATCGCCTTTGCCGAAACCGCCGATGTGATCGCCCTGCACCGGATTTCTGTCTTGCGCGACATGATCGCCGCCTGCCGCGCCGAAATCGCGGTGCAGGAGGATACGAAGGTTGCGCTGGAACTGGCCGCCGCGATCGACGGTCTGAGCGAAGAATTGTCGTCATTCGAGGAAACGCTGCCGCTGGAACGCGCCTTCCGCGCCGATCAGCGCGACCATGCCGTCGTCCGGATCGAGGCGGCGCAATCGCGTCTGCGCAGCTTCATCGAGACCGAGGGGATGGGCGCCGATCTGTTCGACCCGGCCCTGACCCGAGACGAGGCAGTCGAACTGGCCCGCGCCGCGCTGGCGCGCAGCCCGGCACAGATCATTGCCGCCGCCCGGCTCGAAGCAGAAGCCCGTCAGACAGGTGCACCGATCCCGACGCCCGAGGGCTCGCCCTTCCATTTCACCCAGCCGGAGGGCTGGATGGCCTGGCTTGCCGCACGGCTGGCCGAGCGCGCCGGTCGCGGCATGTCGGGCGGCCCCTCTCAGGCCTGATCGCGCAGCGGCACCGACAGACCGCACTGCACGGCGGGGCGGTCAAGGAATCGATCGAGCCAGGCAGGCACATGGCGCAGCGCGTCCCAGCCGACCAGATCGGTCACCTTGTAATGCACCTGCAACGCGCGCAACCAGGGACAGATCGCAATGTCGGCAATGGAATAGTCGCCCGCGATCCACTCCTTGCCCGCCATCACCTCGTCGAGCACCCGCAACAGCCGCGCCACCTCGGCGCGGTAACGCTCTTTCGGGCGAGGGTCTTCGATGTCCTTGCCCGCATAGTTGTGGAAATAACCCAGTTGACCGAACATCGGCCCGACCCCGCCCATCTGGAACATCAGCCATTGCAGCACCTCGTAGCGCTGCGCCTGGGGCAGGAATTGTCCTGATTTCTCGGCCAGATAGATCAGGATCGCACCGCTTTCGAACAGCGCGAGCGGCTTGCCCCCCGGCCCGTTCGGATCGAGAATCGCCGGGATCTTGTTGTTCGGATTGAGCGAGAGGAACTCGGGCGTCATCTGGTCCTGCGTGTCGAAACTGACCAGATGCGGCTCATAGGGCAGACCCGTCTCCTCAAGCAGGATCGAGACTTTGATGCCATTCGGCGTCGGCAGCGAGTAGAGTTGGATCGCATCGGGACGGGTCGCGGGCCAGCGCCGGGTGATCGGGAAAAGCGAAAGATCGGTCATGAGGGGCCTCCTGTGGGACCAGCCTGCCCGAAATCTGCCCACGCGCAAGCCGCACCGGCGAACAGCCCCTGTTCCGACATGCACGCCGGAACAGGGATTATCTTACAGCTTCAGCGCCGTCGCCGGATCGATCGCCGTCAGGCCCAGCGCCGCGCCGACCGGGGCGCAGGTGATCCGGCCCGCATGGACATTGAGCCCAGCCAGCAGATGCGGATCGTCGCCACAGGCCTGCCGCCAGCCCTTGTTCGCAAGTGCCAGCAGGAAGGGCAGCGTCGCATTGCCCAGCGCCTGGGTGGAGGTCCGAGCCACGGCGCCCGGCATGTTCGCCACGCAATAGTGAATGATTCCATCCACTTCGTAGATCGGATCCTGATGGGTCGTGGCTTTCGAGGTCTCGAAACAACCGCCTTGATCGATCGCCACATCGACCAGCACCGCGCCCGGCTTCATCGTCTTCAACATCGCGCGGCTGACCAGTTTCGGCGCCGCCGCCCCCGGCACCAGCACCGCGCCAATCACCATGTCGGCGTCCTTGATCAGCTCGGCCGTCGCGGCGCGGTCGGAATATTGCGTCGTCAGCCGCCCCATGAAAACATCGTCCAGATAGCTCAGCCGCGGGATCGAGCGATCAAGCACCGTCACATGCGCCCCCATCCCGGTCGCCACCCGCGCCGCCGCCGTGCCGACGACCCCGCCACCGATGATCACCACATTGGCCGGACGCACCCCCCGGCACGCCGCCCATCAGCACACCGCGCCCGCCATTGGCCTTTTTGCAGCGCCCAAGACCCGACTTGCGGTGCCAGCCGCCCCGCCACTTCGGACATCGGCGCCAGAAGCGGCAACCCGCCGTTGCGGTCGGTCACGGTCTCATAGGCGATGCAAGTGGCGCCGGATTTGATCAAATCCGCCGTCTGCTCCGGATCGGGCGCCAGATGCAGATAGGTGAACAGCACCTGCCCGGGGCGCAGCTGTGCCCGTTCGACCGGCTGAGGTTCTTTCACCTTGACCACCATCTCGGCCTCGGCCCAGACCGTTGCCGCATCCGTCGCGATCGCCGCCCCGGCAGCGACATAATCGGCATCGGCAAACCCCGCCCCCAGCCCCGCGCCGGTTTCGATCAGCACCGCATGGCCCTGCGCCACCGCCTCCTGCGCCGCCGCCGGGGTCATGCCGACCCGAAATTCCTGCGCCTTGATTTCTTTCACGCATCCGATCTTCATGGCTTTCCTCCCTGCCATTTCTGTCCTCACTCTGCGCTTGCTGGCATGAAAAATGCATTCAAATATGCTTGCAAAACACCCCTTACTGCGCGCATATATTTCGCCAATCCGCAAAACCTTCGAAGAAACTTGCGCAGCCATGACCCTTGACGCCACAGATCGTCGCATCCTGACCGTGTTGCAAAAACAGGGCCGCATCTCGAATGCGGAACTGTCCGAGCGGGTCAACCTCTCGGCCTCGGCTTGCCACCGCCGCGTGCAACGGCTTGAGGAAGAGGGGTACATTCGCGATTACGTCGCGCTGCTCGACGCCCGGCGACTGGGTCGACCGACCACCGTCTTCGTCGAGATCACGCTCTCGGGTCAGGCGGACGAGGTGCTTGAAGCCTTCGAACGCGAGGTCAAAAAAATCCCCGATGTGCTCGAATGTCATCTGATGGCGGGCTCTGCCGACTATCTGCTGAAGGTCGTGGCCGAGGACACCGAGGATTTCGCCCGCATCCACCGCTCGAAACTGGCGCGGCTGCCCGGCGTGCAGGGGATGCAAAGCTCCTTCGCGCTGCGCACCGTTTTCAAGACCACCGCGCTGCCGATCTGAGCGGAATTTGCGCATAAGTGTCAGGGCTCAGGATGCCTGAACATCGGTTGTTAAGAGCTTGCGCCTAGGCTTCCGGCCGGAGGCTTTGATGCGACTCGAATTCATGGTTCTGGCCCTGTCCATAACGCTTGCCCCGGCGGGCGCACTTTTCGATGCGAAAGCATCGGGTGCAGGCCCTTGGGTCATGGTTGTCCCACCTTGGCGCAGCGCCGATCTGATCGCCGCGAAGGCGGGCGCGCATATCATCGGCCCGACAGAGGCCCCTCTCGGACATCTCGTGGCCGCATCGGAGCCGGGCGCGGCAAAGCGCCTTGCCGATGCCGGGGCTTGGGCCGTCCTCGACGCCGCGACCGTGACCGCATTTTGTGGAGTGTACTGAGATGAAGATGCCCTCGACGGAACAGGACATGATCTCGATCCGGTTGCGGCTTTTTCTGCTGGCGACCCTGACCTGTGCCGTCCTTGTCACCGGCGTTGCAGTCCTTGTCGGCACGGCGACGCTGGCAGCCAGTCTGATTGCCTGGATCTTTGCGGGCATCGCCGGACTTGGCTATCTGCGCGGGGACTGCACGAGCGGCCGCACCCTGGTGGCTCAGGGGCTCGTGGGGCAAGCAATTGCTTTCACCGCCGCCCTGTCCGGGCATCCTTGGCAGATCGACAGCCACATGGTCTATTTCGCGGTTCTCGCCGCACTCGGGGCGATGGTCGACATCCGCGTGCTGCTGATTTCGGCAGCCACGATCGCCTTGCATCATCTGTCGCTCAGCGTCCTGGTGCCGAATCTCGTCTACCCCAGCAGCGAACTTTGGCCCAACATCCTGCGCACCCTGTTCCACGGCGCCCTAGTAGTGGCGGAAACTGGGGTTCTGATTGCAAGCGTGGTCTATCGCCAGCAGATGGAGGCGTCGCTCTCCACCCAGCTCGACAGCGTGCACCAGATGTCCCAACGCGCCGAGGAAGCCCAACGCCGCGCCGAGGAAGCCGCCCAGCAGGCCGAAGCGCGTCGACGCGACTCGGACAAGGTGGCGCAGGAAGCCCATGCCCTGCGTGCCGAAGCCGAGGAAACGGCCCGTGCCGCGGCCGAAGCCAATGCCCGCGCGCTGGAGGCGTCCGCCCGTCTGGCGGATGAGCGCAACGCCCACACGGCACGTCAGGAAGAGGTCGTCACCCGCCTGCGCGACGTGTTGCGGGCCCTTTCGGGCGGAGATCTGACCGTTCGGCTGGCCCGGATCGAAGGCGGCAACTACGGTTCTCTGAGTGAAGATTTCAACGCCGCAGTGACCCAGCTTGCGCAGGCCATCGGGGTGGCGCTGTCCTGCTCGGAAGAGATCACCGCGCAGATTGCCGATATCACCTCGGCCTCGGAAAATCTCTCGGCGCGGACGGAGCGACAGGCGCATGCGCTGGCGACCACCGCCTCGGCGATGAACGAATTGTCGAGCTCGGTGGGCTCTGCCGCACAGATGGCCACTGCGGCCGCACAGGCGGCTCAGGCCGCGGAAAAGATGGCGCGCGACAGCACGCATGTCGTCAGTGCTTCGATCCGCGCCATGGGCGAAATCGAGCAGAGCTCGCATCAGATCGCCTCGATCACCTCGGTCATCGACGATATCGCCTTCCAGACCAACCTTCTGGCCCTGAACGCCGGGGTCGAAGCCGCCCGAGCGGGCGAAGCGGGCCGCGGTTTTGCCGTCGTCGCCTCCGAGGTGCGCGATCTGGCGCAACGGTCCTCGGCCTCCGCGCGCGAGATTTCGACGCTGATCCAATCGTCGGAGCGACAGGTGAAGACCGGGGTGGATCTGGTGAACCAGATGGTGACCACGCTCGACAGCATCGTTTCGGCGGTCGAAAACATCTCGGCCCGGGTTGCTGAAATTGCCCGCTCGGCCGAAGAGCAATCGCGGGCGCTGACCGAGATCAACGGCTCGGTCGAGCAACTCGATGCAGTGACGCAACAGAACGTCGCGATGTTCGAGGAAACGACCGCTGCCAGCCGTGTATTGTCGGGCATGTCGGCACAACTGCGCGAAGCCATGGTGCTTTTCCGCACCGAAGCCATGGCCGAGTCGCAACGTCGGGTTGCCTGAGCCAACCGCCCCCTAAAACCAGAAACCCCCGTTGGCTGAGCCACGGGGGTTCGCGGTGCGGGCAAGCCCGCCAGCGTTATCAAACGCCTCTTAAAGTGCGCCTTCGCGCTGAGCTTTCTTCCGCGCCAGTTTACGGGCACGGCGAACGGCTTCAGCTTTCTCGCGCGCTTTCTTCACGGACGGCTTTTCGAAATGCTGCTTGAGCTTCATTTCACGGAAAACCCCCTCGCGCTGAAGTTTTTTCTTCAGGGCACGAAGCGCTTGTTCGACGTTGTTGTCGCGAACGCTGACCTGCATGTGGTGTCACCACCTTCCTAAGTTTGAGTTGCATCAGTTTGCAGGAAGCGGCCATATAGCAAAGGTCCGGACATTTGTCCACCGCTGCCGCGCAAGGGAAAAGCAATGAAAAACGACCATTTGGAGGCATCGCGCCTGCGGGCCGACCTGCTCGAGGCGATCACGCCGCATGTGCCTTTCGATGGCTGGTCCGATCCGGCCTTTGCCGCGGCAGTGACCGATCTTGGCGTCGATCCTACGCTGGCGCGGCTTGTCTGCCCGCGCGGCGCCATCGATCTGGCGGCAGAATATCACCGCGCCGCCGACCGGGCGCTGGCTGTAGCGCTGAAAGAACAAGATTTTCAGGACCTTCGCTTTCGCGACAAGGTCGCGACGGCGGTGAAGATGCGGATCGGCATGGTCGATGCCGAGCTTGTCCGCCGCGCCAGTTCCGCCTTTGCCCTGCCGCAGAACATGGCGCTGGGCGGACGGCTCGTCTGGGAAACCGCGGATACGATCTGGCTCGGCCTTGGCGACGAGAGCCGCGATTACAACTGGTATTCGAAGCGCCTGACGCTGTCGGGCGTGTTCTCGACGACGGTGCTGTTCTGGATCGGCGACGAAAGCCCCGAGCATGCCGACACCTGGGCCTTCCTGAACCACCGGATCGAGGACGTGCTGCAGTTCGAAAAGATCAAGGGCGGGCTGCTGCGCCTGCCGGGCCTGCGCGGTTTCCTCGACACGATTCGCGCCCCGGTGCCAATGGCTGCCCCGGGCAGTCTCTCGCCGCGGAGGGAAACACTTTGAAGGCCCTGCCGCAGTCGATGCGCTGCATCGAAATCACCGCCCCCGGCGGCCCCGAGGTGCTGAAACTTGCCAGCCGCGCCGTTCCGGTCCCCGGCCCCGGCGAGATCCTGATCGAGATCGCTTACGCCGGGGTGAACCGCCCCGATGCGCTGCAGCGCGCCGGGGCCTACAAGGCGCCACCCGGCGCCTCGGACCTGCCCGGCCTCGAAGCCTCGGGCCGAATCGCGGCGCTCGGCCCCGGCGTGTCCGGCTGGTCGGTCGGCGATCCGGTTTGCGCGCTCCTGCCCGGCGGCGGCTATGCCGAATATGCCACCTGCCCCGCCGCCCATACCCTGCCGATCCCGATCGGCATCAGCCTGCGCGACGCCGCCTGCCTGCCCGAGACCTGCTTCACCGTCTGGTCGAACGTGGTGATGCGCGGCGGCCTCTCGGCGGGCGAGCGGTTTCTGATCCACGGCGGCTCCTCCGGCATCGGCACGACGGCGATCCAGATCGCCCGCGCGCTCGGCGCCCGGGTCTGGGCGACCGCTGGCAGCGCCGAGAAATGCAGTGCCTGCGAAGCCTTGGGCGCCACCGCGATCAACTATCGCGAGGCCGATTTCGCCGAAGTTCTGCGCGCCGAGGGCGGCGCGAACCTGATCCTCGACATGGTGGGGGGCAGCTATATCGCCCGCAATCTCAAAGCTTTGGCGGACGAGGGGCGGATGGTCTTCATCGCCTTCCTCGAAAGCCCGAAGGCCGAGATCAACTTCGCCCAGGTGATGCTGCGCCGCCTGACGATCACCGGCTCGACCCTGCGTCCACAATCCGACACCGCCAAGGCAGAAATCGCTCGGCAACTGCGCGCACAAGTCTGGCCGATGATCGAGGCGGGCAAGCTCAAGGTGGTGCAGGACAGCGTCTTCCCGCTCGAAGAGGCCGCAAGCGCCCATGCCCGCATGGAATCAAGCGCCCATATCGGCAAGATCGTGCTGCGCCTCTTCTGAGAACGCCCACGGAAAGGGCGTATTTGCACCAAGAAAAAACCCTGCGGCTTTTCCTGGTTCAAATACGCCCTTTCAGGCGCTTATCGCACGCGCTCCATCAAGGCATCGCGCAGGCGGCACTCGCGCCGCACATCCGCCCCGCAGCGCCGCGGCGCGAGGTCCTTTTTCAGACAGATCCGGACCTCGTCGATCCGGTCGCCCTCACAGGTCACCGTCACACTTTCGCGCGACAGCCCCGGATTGGCCTCAAGGAAAGCCTCTTCGACCACAGAGGCGGGCAGCCGCAAATCCCGCGCAAGCGCTTGAAACGGCTTTGGAACCGCGATGTTCGCATAGGCTTTCCGCGCCGTTGCGAAATAGTCCTCCGCCGCCAGACCGGAACAGCGGCCATGCTTCTTCCACTGATACCAGGCCGCCCCGTCCGAGCCCATCACATCCGCCATCGCCGCCGATTGCGCCCGCGACGGATCCCGCACCGAACTGCGGCAATAGCTCGGATAGCCCTCCTCGAACTGCGGCCAAAGCCCGTGCAGCACGAAAGCGGCACCGCTGCCCGGGTCGCATTGGCGGGCGTCCCGGTCCCTGCCCTCGGTCGCACACCATCCGGGCGACCAGCTCAGCGCCAACACATAATAGTCGAAATCGCCCGCCCGCTCGCCCTCGGCAAAGGCGTTCGAGCCAATCAGAACTGCGGCACAAATGGCGAAAAGTCTCATTTTCTCTTTCCTCCGCAGCCATTCGGCCCTATATAGACCGGCAATTCCCCACCAGAGATGGACCGCGGCCGGGGGGAACCCGGGCCGCAGCCGATTTCTCGGCCCGGGAGAGATATGTGTAGAGGATCGCTCCGATGACGAACAAGCCCCTGATGGCGAAGGCCACCGCCGTTTGGCTCGTGGACAATACGACCCTGACCTTCAAGCAGATCGCCGATTTCTGCGGCATGCATGAGCTCGAGGTGCAGGGGATTGCGGATGGCGACGTTGCAGTGGGGGTGAAGGGCTTCGATCCGGTCGGCTCGAACCAGCTCGACCCGCGCGAGATCGAAAAGGGCGAGAAAGACCCGATCTACAAGCTGCGGCTCAAGTTCAATGCCGCCGCCGTGGGCGAGGACAAGCGCCGCGGCCCGCGTTACACGCCGCTGTCGAAGCGTCAGGACCGGCCGAATGCGATCCTCTGGCTGGTGAAGTTCCACCCCGAGCTTGCCGATGCGCAGATCGCCCGTCTGGTCGGCACGACGAAACCGACGATCGCCTCGATCCGCGAGCGCACGCATTGGAACATCGGTTCGATGACCGCGATCGACCCGGTCGCGCTGGGTCTGTGCCGTCAGTCAGAACTCGACAGCGAAGTGCAGAAGGCCGCGAAGAAACGCGCCGCCGATGGCGTGATGAGCGATGACGAGCGCCGCAAACTGGTGTCGACCGAGCAGAGCCTCGGCATGAGCACCGAACCGCGCCTGCCGGGCACCGGCATCGAGGGCTTCGGCCTCGATCCGCGCGACGAAGAGGTGGAGGATCCGAAAGACTTCTCGGATGCCGACAGCTTCTTCAACCTGCCGCATGGCGACGACGACGAGGATTAAGACGACAGCCACGATCCGCGCCGCTGATCGTTCCGCCATTTCAAAAGAAAGGGGCCCTCCGGCGACGGAAGGGCCCCTCTTCAATTTCCGAACCTCGAAACCCGGCAAGGCTTTTTCGTGGTTCAAATACGCCGGTGGTCCGGGGGCGGAGCCCCCGGCGAGTCGCCTCGGGCGCAAGCCCGCGGCGAAATCCGCGCGCTCTCAGAACTGCTCGACCGACAGCCCCATCACCGTCTCCGAACCGCTTTCGATCCGCGCCAGATGCAAGGCGCAGGCGGGCAGGTGCCGCGCCATGTAATAGCGCCCGGTGGTGATCTTCGCCTCGTAGAAGGCCCGATCCGAGGCCCCGCCGTCCAGCGCCGCATGCGCCGCCGCCGCCATCCGCGTCCACATCAGGCCAAGGCAGACATGCCCCATCAGATGCATGAAGTCGTAGCTGCCCGAGAGCGCCGCATCCGGGTTCTTCGCAGCATTCTGCAGGAAGAACATCCCCGCCGCCTGCATCTGCTTCGAGGCAACCTTCAGCGCATCGGTGAAAGGCTTCATCCGGTCATCGCCGTCATGCGCCTTGCACTCGGCCTTGACCATCTCGAAGAAGCCCATCAGCGGCTTGCCACCCTCGGCCGCGAGCTTGCGCCCGACAAGGTCCAGCGCCTGCACCCCGTTCGCGCCTTCGTAGATCATCGTGATCCGGGCATCGCGGACGAACTGGCTCATCCCCTGTTCTTCGATATAGCCATGCCCGCCCCAGACCTGCTGCGCCAGCACGCAGGTCTCGAAGCCCTTGTCGGTCAGGAAGCCCTTGATCACCGGCGTCATCAGCGAGATCAGCCCCTCGGCCCCCGCGTCCTGCAGCCCATGCGCGCGGTCGATCAGCGTCGCCCCCCAATAGGTGAAGGCCCGCGCGCCTTCGAGGAAGCTTTTCTGATCCATCAGCGACCGGCGAATGTCGGGATGCACGATCAAGGGATCGGCCGCACCTGCGGGGTTGGCGATGCCGGTCACGGCGCGGCCCTGCAGACGGTCCTTCGCATAGGCCAGCGCGTTCTGATAGGCGGCCTCGGCCACCGCATAGCCCTGCAGACCCACGCCCAGCCGCGCCTCGTTCATCATCGTGAACATCGCGCGCATGCCCTTGTGCAGATCACCGAGCAGATAGCCGGTCGCGCCGTCATAATTCATCACGCAGGTCGCCGAGCCGTGAATGCCCATCTTGTGCTCGACCTTGCCGACGCTCACCGCATTGCGGGCGCCCAGCGAGCCATCGGCATTCACAAGGAATTTCGGCACGATGAAGAGCGAAATCCCCTTCGTCCCCTCGCCGCCGCCCGGCGCCTTGGCCAGCACCAGATGGATGATGTTCTCGGCCAGATCATGCTCGCCCGCCGAGATGAAGATCTTCGTGCCGGTGATCTTGTAGCTGCCATCCGCCTGCGGCTCGGCCTTGGTGCGCAACAGCCCCAGATCGGTGCCGCAATGCGGCTCGGTCAGGTTCATCGTCCCGGTCCAGTCGCAGGCCACCATTTTCGGCAGATAGGTCGCCTTCTGGTCCTCGGTGCCATGCGCCTCGATCGCCGAAACGGCGCCATGCGTCAGGCCCTGATACATGTTGAAAGCCATGTTGGCCGAAACGAACATCTCGCCGACAGCGCAGTTGATCACATAGGGCATCCCCTGCCCGCCGTAATCGGGGTTGCAATCCAGCGCGGTCCAGCCGCCTTCCTTCATCGCGGCAAAAGCCTTGTCGAAGCCAGCGGGCGTGCGCACGGTGCCGTTTTCCAGCTTGCAGCCCTGCGTGTCGCCCACCGCATTCAGCGGCGCCAGCACCTCGGAGGCCACCTTGCCCGCCGCGTCCAGCACGGCCTCGGTGAACTCACGCTCCAGATCGGCATAGCCGGGCACATCCTGCCCGGAGACGTTCAGCAGCTCGTGCAGCACGAACTGCATGTCACGGATGTTCGCGGTATAGCTCGGCATGGGTCTCTCCCTTTTCCCTCCGACCCGGGAAAGGAGCGCGGCCTACTCCGCCAGCCTCTCCTCGCCCCAGGCAATCTGCGTCGCCAACTCCTCGATCGCCTGACCGAGTTCGTCGCGCTGACGCTCCATCTCCCTCAGCCTCTGACGCGCCAGTTTCAGCGTCTCGGCCATCTGCGTCTTCTGCTGGTCCCCCATGTCATAAAGGTCCAGCAGCTGGCGAATATCCTCGAGGCTGAAGCCGAAGCGCTTGCCGCGCAGGATCAGTTTCAACCGCGCCCGGTCGCGCCGGGTGAACAGCCGTTTCTGCCCCTCGCGGACCGGAAACAGCAGCTCCTTCGCCTCGTAGAACCGCAAGGTGCGGGGCGTCACCTCGAACGCATCGCACATCTCGCGGATCGTCATCATGTCGTCACTCATCGTGCCGCCCCTTGCTTCCCTTTGCGTAACGTAAGGCGGCAGATCGAGTTTCCACCATCACATTACAAGTTTGGTTTACGTTCGCGTCACTGTAACGTCGCGTCACGGTGACGTTGACGTAATGTCAGACAGAAAAGCGCAGGAAAATGGAAATTCCGTTACCCGCAACGGGCGGGCAAAGCGATCGCACAGCGGAAAAGATGGCCCTGAAAGAAGGCCGATTCGAGGTCAGTCGGTGAGGATCCGGGCGACATCGTCGCGCAGCGCGCGCAGGTCGGTGATCGCCGCCTGCAGCTCGTCAAGCTGCTTGCCCAGAACGCCCAGCTGCCGGTCGGCCAGTTCGATCCAGGCGCGGTTCTGCGCCTCGGTGCCCTGATGATCGTAGATCAAGAGCCACTGCCGCAGCTCTTCCAGGCTGAAGCCGAAGCGGCGTCCGCGCAGGATCAGCGTCATCCGCGCCACTTCGCGCGGGCCATAGAACCGGGCCCGGCCTTCCTTCTGCGGCGCCAGCAGCTCGATATATTCGTAATAGCGCAGCGTTCGCGGCGTGACGTCGAAGCGCGCGCACATTTCCTTGAAGCTCATGCGACTTGGCTCGGTCATTGGAACTCCTTCCACGCCTTGATCGCGAAACCTAGGAACATCACGACGAGCACCGCAAGCTTGGCGAAATTGATCATCTGGCGCTGACGCAGCAGCCTCTGCGCTGACGGAGAGGCCGCCAGCGTCGGCGGGCGTGCACGCAACATCTCGTCATCGGGATGGATATACCATTCGTTCAGGCTGCGATAAGATTCGAATTCGTCGCCGCGCGCGCGCAACCCCATCTTCTCTGCCAACGCAATGACCGCAGTCAACGCCACGTCGTCCGGCGTCTTGATCCAGGCTTCTCCATCCGACAGGACAACCCGCGCGACAAGCTTCCCCTCCGGTTCAAGCCGCAGTTCCTGTTCCTTCTCATCGGCATCCCAGCCCAACGCCTCCCCCGCGAGGGCCAGTTCGGCCCAGCCGATAGGGCGGGATGGACTTGCGACAAGCTCGACGTGATATCCCATGGTGCGTCCCCCTCGCGGGCGAAGCTAACGCGCGGTTGACGCAGCATCAACCTCTCTCGCGCCGCGTGTGGCTTGCCTTGGTCGCAACGTCACGGCATCGTGGCCGAAATCGGAGGGCACATGGACGAGGCAAAGCTGAAACAGGCGCGGATGTTCATCGAGGCGATCCCGCATGCCCGCGCGCTGGGGATGCGGCTTGACGCGATCGGCGGCGGCGCGGCGGAACTGTCGATGGACTGGCGCGAAGATCTGGTGGGCGATCCGCGCACCGGGGTCATTCACGGCGGCGCGGTCTCGGCGCTTTTGGACACCTGCTGCGGGGCTGCGGTGATGAGCCACCCCGAGGCGCCCGCTGGCACCGCAACCATCGATCTGCGCATCGATTACATGCGCGCGGCGACGCCGCGCCAGCGCATCACCGCCCGGGCCGAGGTCTATCACATCACCCGTAGCGTGGCGTTTTTGCGGGCGACGGCCCATGACGAGGAAGCGGGCCTGCCCGTCGCCTCGGCCACCGGCGCCTTTACCGTCGAACGCCCGAAAGGCGGTGCGCAATGAGCCGCCCGAAACCCGAACCCGTTCAGGTGGTCAAGGGCCGTCGCGATGCGGCCCTGCGCGCGCTCGTCTCGGGCGTGCCCTATATCCAGTTCCTCGGCATCGAATTCGACCGTCGCGGCGACGAATTGACCGCGGTGATGCGCTATGACGACAAGCTGATCGGCAACCCGCTGATCCCGGCGATCCACGGCGGCGTGACCGCGGCTTTCCTCGAAGTCGCGGCGATCATGGAACTGTCGTGGACGCTTTTGTGGGAGGATATGGAGGCCGGTCTGATCGACCTCTCCGCCCCCGATCCGGTCTTGCCGCGGCTGCCGAAGACGATCGATTTCACCGTCGATTACCTGCGCTCCGGCCTGCCGCGCGATGCCTATGCGCGGGCGCGGGTGAACCGCTCGGGTCGGCGCTATGCCTCGGTGCATGTCGAAGCCTGGCAGGACAACCGCGCGAAACTCTTCGCGCAGGCGACCGGGCATTTCCTGATGCCGGACCGCGAGGAATGAACCAGATCAGCCACGGCCGGGTGCTGCGCATTGCGCTTCCGATCGTGATCTCGAATGCGACCGTGCCGCTTCTGGGCGCGGTCGATACGGCCGTCGTCGGCCAGATGGGACAGGCCGCGCCGATTGGTGCCGTCGGCATCGGCGCCGTGGTGCTGGCCTCGGTCTACTGGATCTTCGGCTTCCTGCGCATGGGCACCACGGGGCTTGTCGCGCAGGCGCGCGGCGAGGGTGACAGCCTTGAGGTCTCGGCCGGGCTCATTCGCGCGGTCCTGATCGGCTGGCTGGCGGGGCTGAGCCTGATCGTGCTGCACTCCCCGGTCCTCTGGGCAGCTTTCCAGATCGCCCTCGCCTCGCCCGAGGTCGAGACGCTTGCCCACGACTATCTGTCGATCCGGATCTGGGGCGCCCCTGCCACGATCTCGCTTTACGCCTTCACCGGCTGGCTGATCGCACTCGAACGCACCCGCGCCGTGCTGGTGCTGCAACTCCTGATGAACGGGCTGAACGTCGGCCTTGATCTCTGGTTCGTGCTTGGTCTCGGGCTTGGCGTGAAGGGGGTGGCGGCGGCCACGCTGATCGCCGAACTCTCGGGGCTGGTGCTGGCGCTCTGGCTCGCCCGCTCGGCCCTCGTGCCGGGGCTGAGCAGGGCTGTGATCCTTGCCGCGGCCCCGCTCAGGCAGATGGCGCGGGTCAACACCGACATCATGATCCGCTCGGTGATCCTGCAGGGCAGCTTCACCACCTTCCTGTTTCTGGGCGCAGGTCAGGGCGATGTGAAACTGGCCGCCAATCAGGTGCTGCTGCAGTTTCTGGAGATCACCGCCTATGCCCTCGACGGCTTTGCCTTTGCGGCGGAAAGTCTGGTCGGACAGGCGGTCGGCGCCCGCTCCCCCGCCCGCTTGCGCCGCGCGGCAATCGTTGCCGCGCAATGGGGCGCAGGCGGCGCGGCGCTCTTGGCGGCAGCCTTCCTGCTCTTCGGCGGCATGATCATCGACACGATGACCACGGCGCCCGAGGTGCGGGAAACGGCCCGGCACTACCTGCCCTGGATGGGATTGGCGCCGCTCCTCGGCATCGCCGCCTGGATGTTCGACGGCATCTTCATCGGCGCGACGCTGACCCGCGAGATGCGCAATGCGATGCTGCTTTCTGTGACGATCTACATCGCCGCGCTTTGTGCCCTGATCCCGGCCTTTGGCAATCACGGGCTCTGGGCGGCGCTGATGGTCCTGAACCTCGCGCGCGGCGTGACGATGGCGCGGCTTTATCCCCGGGCCGAGGCGAAAGCTGCACCGGCGCAGGGGGGGCGCTGCCCCCCTCTGACCTTCGGTCAGTCACCCCCCGAGATATTTGGGGCAAGATAAAGAGACTGCCTTTTATCTTGCCTCAAATATCCCGGGGGTGCGGGGGCAGAGCCCCCCGCCTCTGTCGCTTACCGCGAGCGGATCATCCCCATGATCTCAAGCGTCTTTTGCAGGATCGGTTGGGCGATCGCATCGGCCTTGTCTGCGCCCTTGCCCAGAATCCGGTCGATCTCGGCCGGGTCGTTCATCAACCGGCTCATCTCGGTCGAGATCGGTTCCAGCTTCGAAACCGCAAGATCGGCGAGCGCCGGTTTGAAGGTGCCAAAACCCTGCCCGGCATATTCGGCAATCACCTCGGCGGGGGTCTTGTCGGCCAGCGCCGCATAGATGTTCACGAGGTTGCGCGCCTCGGCCCGGCCTTCAAGCCCTTCAAGGCTGTCGGGCAGCGGCTCGGGATCGGTCACCGCCTTGCGGAACTTCTTCGCGATCGTATCGGCGTCGTCGGTCAGGTTGATCCGGCTCGCATCGGACGGGTCCGATTTCGACATCTTCTTCGAGCCGTCGCGCAGGCTCATCACCCGCGTCGCGACGCCTTCGATCAGCGGCAGCGGCGCCGGGAAGAAGTCGACACCGTAGTCATGGTTGAACTTCGCGGCGATGTCGCGGCACAGTTCCACATGCTGCTTCTGATCCTCGCCCACCGGCACCATCGTGGCGTGGTAAAGCAGGATGTCCGCCGCCATCAGCGAGGGATAGGCGAACAGACCCAGCGACTGCTTTTCGGCGTTCTTGCCCGCCTTGTCCTTCCACTGCGTCATGCGGTTCATCCAGCCCATCCGCGCGACACAGTTCAAAAGCCAGCCCAGCTCCGCATGGCCCGAGACCTGCGATTGATTGAACAGCACCGAGCGCTCGGGATCGATGCCCGAGGCGATGAAGGCCGCCGCCGCCTCGCGGGTCTGTTTCTTCAGCGCTTCGGGGTCTTGCCAGACGGTGATCGCGTGCAGATCGACAAGGCAATAGATCGTCTCGATGCCTTCGTTCTGCTTTTCGGCGAACCGCTTCAGCGCCCCCAGATAATTGCCCAGCGTCAGGTTGCCCGAGGGCTGGATGCCGGAAAAGATCCGCGGCGTGAACTTGGCGTTGATCTCTTCGGGGGTAGGTTGCGACTGTTCGGACATCTGGGCGCTCCGGGCTGGAAATTCGGATGTCTTGCGCTTATCGCTAAAGGGCGCGGGGCGTCAATGAGCGCCCAAAAGGAGGGACAATGCACCACGGCCATGACGAACACCCGGTCAACCCGCTGCCGCCCGTCGTCTGGGTGCTGGCCGCGCCGATCATCGTGACCGAGATCCTGTTCGCTCTGGGCACGACCGGGGCGCTTGGATCGCAGGCGATGGGCTGGCGGTTGGCGATCCTCGGGCAGCTGGGCTTCGATCCGGTCACCTTCCGCCACATGGCCGAAATCGGGCTCTGGTCGGTGCATGACCTGCTGCGGCTTGTCAGCTATGCCTTTGTCCATCTGAGCCTGACCCATGCAGCGATGGTCGTGGTTTTCATTCTGGCGATCGGCAAATTCGTCGGCGAGGTGTTTCCGGGCTGGGCCGTGGCGACCGTCTTCATCGGCTCGACGCTGCTCGGCGCGCTGGTCTATGCGCTGATGCCCTTCACCCAGATGATGCTGATCGGCGGCTATCCCGGCGCCTACGGGCTGATTGGCGCCTTCACCTGGATCCTCTGGATGCGGCTTGGCGCAGGCCATCCGCACCGGATGCGGGCGTTTTCGCTGATCGGGATGCTGGCCGGGCTGCAGCTGGTCTTTGGCGCGCTGTTCGGCACCGGGCCGGACTGGATCGCCCAGTTCTCGGGCTTCGGCGCCGGGTTCCTGATCAGCTTCTTCGTCGCCCCGGGGGGCTGGGGGCATCTGCTGCGCAAGATCCGCAAGCGCTGATCAACCGCGACGGCGGCGCAGCATGCCCTTCAGCTCGCCCAGACCATAGGCCCCAACGACCGCCCCCAGCGCGAAGTAAAGCGCAATGGCCGAACCGCACAAGATACCCAGCGCCCCCCAGCGCGCGGCGCCGTGCTGGGCCAGCTGCGGGGCGAGCAAGTCGGCGGTGAACCAGAGCTGCACCCCCATCACGCACGAGACCACGCCGATCCGCCACAACCGGCGCCAGAACCGGGCATCAGGACGGGCGGCGTCGCCCATCTTGCGTGCGCCCCACCACAGTTGCCCGACCATCACCCAGCCCGAGACCGTCGTGGCCAGAGCCGCCGCGACGAAGCCCATCACCGGCATCATGCCGACGGCAAAAGCCGCGTTCACCACCATCGAGACGACGGCGAAACGGAACGGGCTGCGGCTGTCCTCGCGCGCATAGTAAAGCGGTTGCAGCACCTTGTGCAGCACGAAGGCGGGCAGGCCGAGGCCATAGGCCGCCAGCGCCAGCGCCGTGGCGGTCGTATCTTCGGGCTGCCACGCGCCGCGATCGTAAAGCACCGAAATCAGCGGCGTCGCGATCACGACGAGCGCCACCGCGGCAGGTAGCGTCAGGAAGATCGCGAATTCGGCGCCGCGGGAAAAGCTGTTGCGGGCCTGGTCATGCTCGCCCGCGCGCAGGTGGCGCGACAGCACCGGCAGAAGCACCGTGCCGATGGCGATGCCGACGACGCCCAGCGGCAGCTGATAGAGCCGGTCGGCATAGGAGAGCCAGGCCACCGCGCCCTCGGTGAAAGACGCCACCTGACGGCCGACGATCAGGTTCACCTGCACGACACCGCCCGCCAGAACCGCAGGTCCGGCGATGATCATGAGCCGCTTCAATTCCGGGGTGAAGCGCGGAATGCCGGGCAAAAGCGTGTAGCCCAGCCGATGCGCCGAGATCCAGGTCATCGCGAATTGCGCGACGCCGGTGATGGGCACCGTCCAGGCCAGCGTCAGCCCCATGTCCCAGCCCGCGTAATCCGCCATCCACATCGCGATGATGAAGATCAGGTTCATCAGCACCGGCACCAGCGAGGCCTCGGTGAAATGGCCAAAGGCATTCAGCACGCCAGACAGTAGCGCCACCAGCGAGATGAAGAGGATGTAGGAAAAGCCGATCTGCCCATAGAGCACGGCCAGATCAAAGCGCTGATCCCCGGCAAAGCCCGAGGCCATCGCCCAGACAAGCCAGGGCATCGCCAAAGTGCCAAGGAGGGTGAAGAAGAGCAGAACCGCCGTCAGCCCCTTGAAGGCGTCCTTGGCGAAGCCCAGCGCATCCTCGCCGCCCTCCAGCTTTTTCGCGAACATCGGCACGAAGGCCATGTTGAACGCGCCCTCGGCGAAGAAGCGGCGGAACATGTTGGGCAGCGAAAAGGCGACCAGAAAGGCCTCGGCCACCGGGCCGGAGCCAAGATAGGCCGCCATCATCATGTCGCGAACGAAGCCAAGAAGGCGGGACCCGAAGGTCCAGCCGCCCACGGTCAGAAAACCGCGGACCAGTCGAATGGGTTTCATGCCTGCCCTGCCCGTTCGGCGCCGCGGATGATCGCATCGCGCAGCCGTTTCTCAAGCGACTCCTGCCGCTGGCCGGAATGCAGCTTCAGGCCGAACATGTCCTTGACGTAGAAAGTATCGACCACCTGCGCGCCATAAGTCGCGATCACGGCCGAGGCGATGTAGATGTTCGAGGACGCCAGCGCCCGGGTCAGATCATAAAGCAGACCCGGCCGGTCGCGGGTGTCGACCTCGACGATCGTGTAGATGTCCGAGCCCTCGTTGTCGAAGGTGATATGGGTCGGGAAGCGGAATTCGCGTTCGCGCTTCTTGATCTTGTCGCGATCCTTCAGCGCATCGCGGGCCACCACCTCGCCCTTCAGCGTCTTCTCGATCATCCCGCGCAGACGGGTCAGTTTCGTGGCCTCGTAGGGGTGACCTTCGCTGTCCTGCACCCAGAAGACGGCGGTCGCATAGCCGTCTTTCGAGGTATAGGTCCGCGCATCAACGACGTTGGCACCCACCAGCGCCAGCGCCCCCGCCAGCCGCGAGAAGATGCCCGGGTGATCGGCCAGCGCAAAGGCCGCGCGCGTGGCATCGTGATCGGGGTCGGGATGCAGGTCGATGCGGATTTCGTCATCGCCCAGACCCCGCAGCAACTCGGCGAAGATCGCCTGCGTCGCCGTGCCCAGCCCCTGCCAATAGGGGTCGTAATGGCGGGCCAGTTCGGTGCGGATGTCTTTTGGCTCCCAGCCCAACAGCGCCTCGCGCAGGGCCTTTTTCGCCTCGTCGGTGCGCTGCTCGCGGTTCACCGCCTCGAGCCCGTGTTCCAGCGCCCGGGTGGTGTCGGAATAAAGCCGACGCAAGAGCGTCGCTTTCCAGTTGTTCCAGACATTCGGCCCGACGCCGCGGATATCGCAGACAGTCAGCACGGTCAGCAGATCCAGCCGCTTGCGCGTCTTCACCTGCTTGGCGAAATCGCGAATGGTGCGCGGGTCCGACAGATCGCGCTTCTGCGCCACGTCCGACATCAGCAGGTGGTGGCGAATGAGCCATTCGACCGTCTCGCACTCTTCGGCGTTCAAAGCCAGCCGCGGCGCGACCTTGCGGGCGATCTGCGCGCCAAGGATCGAGTGATCCTCGGGGCGGCCCTTGCCGATATCGTGAAGCAGCAGCGCCACATAAAGCACCCGCCGGTTCACCCCCTCGTCGAGGATATGCGACGAGAGCGGCAGCTCTTCGATCAGCTCGCGCCGCTCGATCTGCGCCAAGGTCGAGATGCACTGGATGGTATGCTCGTCGACCGTGTAGCTGTGATACATGTTGAATTGCATCATCGCCACGATCGGCTCGAATTCAGGAATATAGGCGGCCAGCAGGCCCAGCTCGTTCATCCGCCGCAACACCCGCTCGGGGTTGCCATGTCGCAGCAGCAGGTCAAGGAAGATATGCGAGGCCTCGCGGCTGTCGCGCAGCTGATCGTCGACTCGATCAAGATTGGCCGCAATCAGCCGCATCGCATCGGGATGCAGCAGCATGTTGGTGCGCAGGGCTTCCTCGAAGATGCGCAGGAAGTTCAGCGGATCGGCCAGAAAGGCCCGGCTATCGGCGACGTTGACGCGCGAGACGTCATCGAAGAACGGCGCCTTGAGCGGCTTCTTGCGGCGGAACAGCCGTTTCAGCACCGGCGCCGGTTTCGCATGTTGGGCCTCAAGCACGGTGAGGAAGATCCGCGTCAGCTCGCCCACCCGCGTCGCATGGCGGAAGTAGTGCTGCATGAACACCTCGACGCCACGGCGGCCCGCGGTATCGGCAAAGCCCATGCGCCGGGCGACCTCGACCTGCGCATCGAAAGACAGCTGGTCGGCGGCGCGGTTGGCGATCAGGTGCAAATGGCAGCGCACCGCCCAGAGGAAATCCTCGGCCTCGTAAAAAACCGCATATTCTTCGGCGGTGAAGACGCCCAGACCGACCAGATCGGCGGTGTCATTCACCCCATGCAGATATTTCGCGATCCAGTAGAGCGTCTGCAGATCGCGCAGACCGCCCTTGCCTTCCTTGACATTGGGCTCAAGCACATAGCGCTGCCCGCCCTGACGGCGGTGGCGTTCGGACCGCTCGGCCAGTTTCGCCTCGATGAATTCGGGGCCGGTGCCCTTGAACAAATCGTTGCGCAGGGTCTGGTTCAACCGCTCTGCCAAGGCTGCATCGCCGTCGAGGTAGCGGTTTTCCAGAAGCGCCGTGCGGATCGTGATATCCTCGCGGCCAAGGCGGATGCAGTCTTCCACCGTGCGTGAGGAATGGCCAACCTTCAGCTTCAGATCCCAAAGCATGTAGAGCATGCTTTCGATCACGCTTTCCGCCCATGGAGTGATCTTCCACGGCGTCAGAAACAGCAGATCGACATCAGAGAAGGGCGCCATCTCGGCGCGGCCATAGCCGCCAACGGCCAGAACCGAGATCCCCTCGGCCGCGGTGGGGGCCTGCAACGGATGCAGCCGGGTCGTGGCGACGTGAAAGACGGCGCGCACCAGCCCGTCGGTCATCGCGGCATAGGCGGCGACGGTCTCGCCCGCCTTGCGCGGGTGATCACCGAACTCGGCCACGATCTGCGGCAGGGCGGCGTCGCGCTCGGCCACGAGCAGGCGCACCGTCTCGGCGCGGATATTGCGCGGTTCCGTTCCTTGCAAACTGGCATCAAGCCGGGCGGTCAGGGCGGGAAGGTCGAAAAGCAAGCTCGCCCCGGTGTCGGCCGGGGCGGTTCTGGCGCTGTCGCTCACGTGCGTCTCATGATCCTTGGGGGCCTTTCGGCGGCGGTTTTCTGCGGCGAGGGGAACGGCCGGGATCAGAACCCGGCCATGCCGAAGGAACGGGGGGCGGCGTCGATGACGACGGCCTGCCCGTTGCGAATCTCGGCGACGGCCAAGCCGCGCTCGTTGGTGCCATCGGGGCGCAGCCGGAAGATGCCGTTCACGCCGACGAAGCCCGAGGGCTGGGTCAGCGCGGCGCGGCTGAGCGGATCGGGGCGACCCGATTTCACCAGCGCGCCGATCGCCGCTATGCCGTCATAAGCCAGCCCGGCGATCGGATGCGGTGCGGCGCCGAAAGCGGTCTCATAACGCTCCTTGAAGCGGTTGTTCATGTTCGGATCAGGCATCGCGAACCAGCCGCCCTGCAGCCCCGGCAGTGCCAGGGTCGCCGAGGGAATGTCCCAGCGCGTCAGGCCGATGAACTTGACCTGCCCCGGGTTGACGCCATTGTCGGGCAGCATCTCGGCCAGAAGCGGCAAGGCGCCTGCCGTGTCGGCGGTCAGGAAGATCGCATCGACGCCCCCGGCTTTCACCCGGCCCGCGATCGTCGGCATCGCCTCGACGATGCCCTGCTGCGAGAACGGATAGGAGGCGATGCCCGCCACCGAGGCACCCGCTCGGGCGACAGCGACCTGCACCGCCCCGGCACCGATCGTGCCTGCGGGGGTCTGGTCATGCACGACCATGATGTTGCGCTTGCCCTGCGCCGCGGCGAAGCTGGCCAACCGATTGGCCGTATTCGGGAAGGTCGGGCCCAGCACGAAGACGTTGCCGCCCGCGATGTCGGTGTTGTTCGAGAAGGACAGCACGCTCACGCCGCGGTTGGCGACGGCCCGACCGGCGGCATTCGCGGATTCGGCAAAGACCGGGCCAAGAATGATCTTCGCGCCCTCATCCACCGCCTTGCTCGCCATCGCAGCCGCCTGATCGGGGCTGGAGCCGGTGTTGTAGACGCGCAGGTCGATCTTCACGCCATTAAGATCGGAAATCGCCAGCTGCGCCGCCTGCTTGAGCGAAGCGGCAAGCGTCTCGTCACCGGTATTGCCCGAGCCTGCGGGCACGAGAAGGGCCACCGGAACGGCCGCGCCACTGTCGACGCTGGGTCCGTTGCCGCTACCCGGGACCGGCTCACACGCCGCCAGCAGCAGCGAGGAGACCAGGGTGACGAAGATCAGCAGGGGGTTGCGGGGGGTGCGCAAAGCAGCGAACATGAAAGCGGCCTCCGTTTGGGCGGGGGAATTGGGCGAACCGTAAGCGTTTCGCCGCACGAAGTAAACTTGACTCGGAAACAGTAGGCGGATCGATGACAGAGCCTGATGAAGACCTCGGCCCGCCGGTGACGCCGCTTGAGGAATACGGGCCCGCGGGCCGCAAACCCGCGCCGGGTCTGCATTTCGTCTCGACGCCGATCGGCGCGGCCCGCGACATCACCCTGCGCGGCCTCGACATCCTGCGCGAGGCGGATCTGCTTGCGGCCGAGGACACCCGTACCCTGCGCCATCTGATGGACATTCACGGCATCCCGCTCGGGGGGCGGCAGATCGTCGCCTATCACGACCACAATGGCGAGGCGGTGCGGCCCCGGCTGCTCGCCGCGCTGGCCGAGGGCAAGGCAGTGGCCTATGCCTCCGAAGCCGGCACGCCGCTGGTGGCAGATCCGGGCTTTCAGCTGGGCCGCGCCGCGATCGCGGCGGGTCATCGGGTCTTTGCGGCCCCGGGGCCTTCCGCGGTTCTGGCGGCGCTGACGGTGTCCGGCCTGCCCTCGGACCGGTTCCTGTTTGCAGGCTTTCCGCCCAACACGGCGCAGGCCCGCCGCAAATGGATCGCCGAATTCGCGCAGGTGCCCGCAACGCTGGTTTTCTATGAATCGCCAAAGCGCGTTAGGGACATGTTAACCGATCTGGCCTCAGAATTGGGCGCAGATCGAGAGGCGGTGCTGTGCCGTGAATTGACCAAACGATTCGAGGAAGTGCGTCGCGGCACCCTCGCCGATCTGGTCGAAAGCTGCGCGGATACACCGATCAAGGGCGAGATTGTCGTGCTTGTCGATCGCTCGCGGGCGCCAAGGTTTGGACCCGAAGATGTCGAAGCAGCGCTGCGGGATCGCCTGCAGCGGATGAGCGTGAAGGATGCGGCGGCGGAAGTGGCCGAGATGCTGGGGCTGCCCCGGCGCGAGGTTTATCAACGTGCCCTGGCGATGGAGAAGGACGGATGAGCGGCGCCTTGTCATATCACTCCGGCCTTGCGGCCGAGCATCAGGTTGAAGCGCATTATCAGCGCGGCGGCAGCAAGATCGCCGCACATCGCTGGCGTGGCCGCTATGGCGGCGAGATCGACCTGATCGCACGCGACGGCGACACCGTCGTCTTCATCGAGGTGAAACGGGCTCAAACCCACGCCTGGGCGGTCGAGCGGGTGAGCCGTCGACAGCTGGAGCGGATCTGCATCTCCGCCGATGAATTCGTCGCCGGTCAACCGGATTGCGCCAATCTTGATCGGCGCTTCGACGTGGCGCTGGTGGATGCGCAGGGGCGGATCGAAATCCTTGAGAACGCCTATCAGTTCGACTGAGGCCGATTGCATCGGCCGGGCGCGCAAGGCATCAAGGAGGCAACGAAAGGGGGCGTCATGGCCTTGAAAGTTGCATTCCAGATGGACCCGATCGCGGCCATCAACATCGACGGGGACAGCACGTTCCGCATCGCGCTTGAAGCGCAGGCCCGCGGGCATGAGCTGTTCTATTACACGCCGGACCGGCTGATTTATCGGCAGGGGCGCGTGCTGGCGCGGGGCTGGCCGCTGACCGTGCGGCGCGAGAAGGGCAACCATTTCACGCTGGGAACCGAGGCAGAATTCGATCTGGCCGAGATGGATGTGGTCTGGCTGCGGCAGGATCCGCCCTTCGACATGGGCTATATCACCACGACGCATCTGCTCGACCGGATCCATCCGAAGACGCTGGTCGTCAACGACCCGTTCTGGGTGCGCAACTACCCCGAGAAACTGCTGGTCCTCGACTTCCCCGACCTGACCCCGCCGACGCTGATCGCCCGCGATCTGGCGGTGATTCGGGACTTCAAGGCCGAGCATGGCGACGTGATCCTGAAGCCGCTTTACGGCAATGGCGGCGCCGGGGTGTTCCGGCTTGACCCGAACGACCGCAACCTGGCCTCGCTGCACGAGCTCTTCACCTCGATCAACCGCGAGCCGATGATCGTGCAGAAATACGTTCCGGCCGTGGTCAAGGGCGACAAGCGCATCATCCTGATCGACGGCGAGCCGGTCGGCGCGATCAACCGCGTACCTGCGGCGGGCGAGACGCGCTCGAACATGCATGTGGGCGGCCGCCCGGAGCCGACGCAACTGACGGACCGTGAACGCGAAATCTGTGCCGCGATCGGTCCGACCCTGCGCGAAAAGGGGCAGATCTTCGTCGGCATCGACGTGATCGGCGACTGGCTGACCGAGATCAACGTCACCTCGCCTACCGGCATTCAGGAGCTGGAACGGTTCGACGGCACCAATGTCGCCGAAAGGATCTGGCAGGTGATCGAGGCAAAGCGGGGTCTGTGATGAGCCTGCGCGCGCATCTTCTGACCCTCGGGCTGCGGCTGTTCACCAAGCCGCGGTTGGCGAAGATGACCGACCCGGCCGAGCTGCGCGAGGCAATGGAGCGGTTCACCCGGATCGCTTTGCGCCCCGCACCCGGCAGCGTGGCGATGCCGCTCGATCTGGCGGGGCGGTCTGCGCTCTCGATCCGGGCGGGCACGCCGCGCACGGGCGTTGCCGTGGTGCATTTCCACGGCGGCGTCTTCATCGCCGGCAGCCCGCAGACGCATCTGCCGATGCTCTCGCGGCTGGCCAAACTGGCGCGGGTCACGGTGATTGCGCCAAGCTACAGCCTTGCGCCCGAGCATCCGTTCCCAGCGGCGCTGCGTGAAGCCGAAGCGGTCTGGGAGGCCTTGCTTTCCCAAGGTTACAAGCCTGAAAACCTGGTCCTTTCGGGCGACAGCGCGGGGGCGGCTCTGGCCTTTGCGCTGCTTGCGAAACTTTGCGCCAAAGGCACCCCGCCTGCGGGGGCCTTTGCCTTTTCGCCCTGGTTCGACCTGACGGGATCTTCGCCCTCGGTGCGCGAAAATGCCAATGCCGACCCGATGCTGGCGGGACATCGTCTGCCCGAAGCCGCGCAGTTCTACCTGCAGGGCCATCCAGCCGACGACCCCGAGGCCTCGCCGATCTTTGCCGCCTTCCCCAACTGTCCCCCAGTGCTGCTGCAGACCTCGGAAACCGAGATCCTGACCGACGACGCGCTGCGGATGGAGGAAAAGCTGCGCAAGGCGGGCACCGAGGTCATGGTGCAGCTTTGGCCCGGCGTGCCGCATGCCTGGCAGATGATGGATGGGCTGATCCCCGAAGCACGGGACGCGCTGCGCGATACCGCCCGTTTCGTGACCCGCGTGCTTACCGCGCCGCCGCAAAGGTCAGACGATAGCTGACCGCTTCGGCAAGGTGGGGCGCGCGGACCTGATCTGCGCCCTCAAGGTCAGCAATCGTCCGCGCCGTGCGCAGCACCCGGTGATAGCCGCGCGCGGTCAGCCCGAAGCGTGCCGCGACCTTGCCCAGAAGCTCCCGCCCCTCTGCGTCGGGGGCAGCAATTTCGTCGAGCACCACGCCTTCGGCCTCGGCATTCACCCGGATCTGCGGATGATCGGCGAAACGACGGGTCTGAATGGCGCGTGCCGCCGCGACCCGGGCCGCGACCGTGGCCGAACTGTCCCCCGCGGCGGGCAGGTCCAGATCGCGCCAATCGACGGCGGGCACTTCGATGCGCAGATCGAAGCGGTCCATCAACGGGCCGGAAATCCGGCCCAGATAATCCTCGCCACATTGTGGCACCCGGGCGCAGGCGCGGGCGGGATCGCCCAGATAGCCGCACCGACAGGGATTGGCCGCCGCCACCAGCAGGAACCGGCAGGGGTAGCGCACATGGGCATTGGCGCGGGCGACCACCACCTCGCCGGTCTCGATCGGCTGGCGCAGGGTTTCCAGCACCGGGCGGGGGAATTCCGGGAACTCGTCCATGAAGAGCACGCCGTTATGGGCAAGGCTCACCTCGCCCGGCCGTGCGCCGCGCCCGCCGCCGATCATCGCCGCCATGGAAGCCGTGTGATGCGGCTCGCGAAACGGGCGATTTCGGGAAATCCCCCCTTCGGACAAGAGCCCCGAGAGCGAATGCACCATCGAGGTTTCAAGGGCTTCCAGCGGCGAGAGCGGCGGCAGGATCCCGGGCAGCCGCGCCGCAAGCATCGACTTGCCCGAACCGGGTGGCCCCGCCATGAACAGATGATGCCGCCCCGCCGCGGCGATCTCCAGCGCGCGTTTCGCCCGCTCCTGCCCCTTCACGTCGCGCAGATCGCGGGCGGTGGGCGGTGTTTCCACCTCACCCGGCCGCGCCGGGTCGAGCGGCTGCTGCCCGGTCAGATGCCGCAGCGCCTCGGTCAGGGTTGCGGGGGCGAAAACCTGCGTCGCGGCGACCCAGGCGGCCTCGGCGCCGCAGGGTTTCGGACACATCAGGGCGCGATCCTCGGCCGCCGCCGCCATCGCCGCGGGCAGCGCGCCGACGACCGGCACGATCCGGCCGTCGAGCGCCAGTTCCCCGATCGACACCAGCCCCTCGACCTCTTCGCGGGGCACGACCTCGATCGCCGCCAGCAGCGCGATGGCGATCGGCAGGTCGAAATGCGAGCCTTCCTTGGGCAGATCGGCGGGGGACAGGTTCACCGTGATCCGCCGCATCGGCAGCGCGATTGACAGCGCCGCGAGCGCCGCCCGCACACGGTCGCGCGCCTCGGACACCGCCTTGTCAGGCAGGCCGACGATGGCAAAACTGGGCATCCCGGCGGCAAGGGCGCATTGCACCTCGACCGTGCGGGCCTCGACGCCCTCGAATGCCACCGTGTAGGTCCGCGCCACCATCAAAACACCCGCTCAGGTTGATAGATGGTTAACGCGGTTTGGTTGATGAAGGGTTAACGCCTTAGCCCAGCGCGTCGCCGGGCCAGGGTCGGGTCGGCCAGTCGCGCTTGTAGAACGGCTGATCGGGGCCTTCGGTCAGGCCTTCCTCGCGCCAGGCGCGGAACTCCGGATCGGCGAGCCAGGTCGCGACATAACCCGCGGCCTCGGGGCCGACCGGCAGGTTGTAACCCGCGATCCGCGCCGCCACCGGGGCGAAGAAGGCATCGGCCAGCGACCACTGCCCGAAGAGCCACGGACCGCCCGCACCATGGGCCGTCCGCGCCATCGACCAGAGCGACTCGATGCGGGCCAGATCGGCCAGAACCGCCTCGGTCGGCGCGCAATCAAGATAGCTGACCCGCAGGTTCATCGGGCAATGGCTGCGCAACGCGGTGAACCCCGCGTGCATTTCCGAGGCCAACCAGCGCGCCATCGCGCGGGCATCGGGATCGGCAGGCCAGAGCCCGGCTTCGGGGTGACGCTCGGCGATCGTTTCGGCAATCGCCAGCGTTTCCCCGATCACGACACCCGAGGGCAGACGCAATGCGGGGGCCAGCGTCGCCAGCGCAAATTCCGCCAAAAGCCTTTTGAAATCATCGCTGTAAAGCCGCCCCGAGACGGTCTTCACCGGCACGCCCGCCTTGGCGAACACGAGCCAGCCGCGCAGCGACCAGCTTGAATACGACCGATCCCCGATCGCCAGTTCATAGCCCATGTCAGCCTCCCTTTTGCGCGCGAATGCTAAGATCTAGGCGCCTTTTCGCAATGGTGAATCCTGCACAGTGATTTTTTTGTGATGCACAATGCAACTTGGAGACATTCCAGATCGTTTCTGTCAGTGTAGGTGCAGTGAGCACGCCTAACAGCGGGTTGGGAGACCCGGGGAGACTGACATGGCACTCGATGGAATGACCGACGACACGCTTCCTCGGCAGGCGATGCGCGCGGAATATCTGGACGCCGAGACCGAAGCCGCCTTGGCCCGCGCCTGGCGGGACAAACGTGACGAGGCGGCCCTGCACCGCCTTGTGAGCGCCTATATGCGGCTTGCGATTTCGATGGCCTCGAAGTTCCGCCGCTATGGCGCGCCGATGAACGACCTCATTCAGGAGGCGTCGCTCGGGCTGATGAAAGCCGCCGACAAGTTCGACCCCGATCGCGGCGTGCGGTTTTCAACCTATGCGGTCTGGTGGATCAAGGCCTCGATCCAGGAATTCGTGATGCGCAACTGGTCGATGGTGCGCACCGGATCGACTTCGTCGCAAAAGGCGCTGTTCTTCAATCTCAAGCGCGTGCAGGCGCAGATCCAGCGCGAGGCCGAGGCCGAGGGTGTGGTTCTGGATGCCGCGCAGCTGCGCGAAAAGGTGGCGATCTCGATCGGCGTCTCGATGGCCGATGTGGAGATGATGGAGGGGCGGCTTTCGGGCTCGGACCTGTCGCTGAACGCGCCGCAGTCGAATGACGAGGACGGCCGCGAATGGGTCGACACGCTGGAAGACGAGGGCGGCAGCCCCGAAGCACGGGTGACCGAAGCCCATGATGGCGCTAAGATCCGCGACTGGCTGGGGCAGGCGATGGGGCAACTGTCGGCCCGCGAACGCTATATCGTCGCGCAGCGTCGCCTGATCGACGAACCGCGGACGCTGGAAAGCTTGGGCGAGGAACTTGGCCTGTCGAAGGAACGGATCCGCCAGCTGGAGGCGCAGGCCTTCACCAAGATGCGCAAGTCTCTGGAAAGCCGCAGCGAAGAGGTGATAAGCTTCTTCGCATGAGGAGTTTCGCGGGTCTTGTTGCGCTGCTGCTGGCGGCTCCGGTCGCGGCCGAAGAGATTTCGGCCGCTGACCTTCCCGCGCGGATTGTTGCCGCGGCCCCGCAGGTGGCCGTGCTGGGCGAGGTGCATGACAATGCCGCGCATCACCGCGCGCAGGCGGCGGCGGTGGCGGCGCTGAAACCGAAGGCACTGGTCTTCGAAATGCTCGACCCGACGCAGGCGGCGAAGGTCACCCCCGCCCTGATCGGCAAACCTGACGAACTGGCCAAGGTGCTGGGCTGGAAAGACGCAGGCTGGCCGGATTTTTCGATGTATGCGCCGATCTTTGCCGCCGCTCCCACGGCGCGGATCTATGGCGCCGCTTTACCCCGCGATCAGGTGCGGCGCGCGATGAAGGAGCCCTTGGCGCAGGTCTTCCCCGAGGCCGCGCGCTTCGGTCTGGACAAACCCTACCCTGCCGATCTGCAGGCCCGGCTTGAGGCCGAGACGCAGGCGGATCACTGCAACGCCCTGCCGCCCGAGCTTTTGCCCGGAATGGTCGCGGCGCAGCGGCTGCGCGATGCGGCCTTCGCGCAAGCGACGCTCACGGCGCTGGCCGAGACCGGCGGGCCGGTCGCGCTGATCACCGGCTCGGGTCACGCCCGCACAGACCGCGCCGTGCCTGCGCTGATTGCCCATGCCGAGCCGGGGGTGCGCCTGCTGTCGCTTGGTCAACTCGAACGCCCGGCAGAGGGAACCCAACCCTTCGATCTGTGGATCGTCACCGATCCCGCGCCGCGCGAAGACCCCTGCAAGGCCTTTCAGTAACTTGCGCGAGCCCCGCCGCCGCCCTACACCTTGGCAAAACCGGAGGGGCCCATGGCAAAACGGATTCTGCTGATCATCGGCGGCGGCATCGCGGCGGTGAAAGGACCGGAACTGATCCGGCTTCTGCGCGGCGCGGGCTATGCCGTGACCCCGGTTCTGACGAAAGCCGGGGTGGAATTCGTGACGCCGCTCTCGGTCTCCTCGCTCGCAGGCGAGGCCGCGCATACGGCGCTTTTCGATCTGACACATGAGGCCGAGATCGGCCATATCCAGCTGAGCCGCGCCGCCGATCTGGTGGTGGTGGCGCCCGCGACCGCCGATCTGATGGCGAAGATGGCGGCGGGTCTGGCGGGGGATCTGGCCTCGACGCTGCTTCTGGCCACCGACAAGCGGGTGCTGATCGCGCCCTCTATGAATGTGCGGATGTGGCAGCACCCGGCGACGCAGCGCAATCTGAAGCAGTTGCAGGCGGATGGCGTTCTGACCGTTGGCCCGAACGAAGGCGACATGGCCTGCGGCGAATATGGCTTTGGCCGGATGGCGGAACCGGCAGAGATTTTGGCCGCGATTCAGTCGGCGCTGGCGGATGGCCCGCTCAAGGGGCGGCATGTGCTGGTGACCTCGGGTCCGACGCATGAGCCGATCGACCCGGTGCGCTACATCGCCAACCGCTCCTCGGGGGCGCAGGGCACGGCGCTGGCCGCGGCGCTGCGCGATCTGGGCGCCAATGTCACCTTCGTCACCGGCCCGGCCTCGGTTCCGCCGCCGTCGGGGGTGAGGGTGGTCAAAGTCGAAACCGCGCGCGAGATGCTGGCGGCGGTGCAGAGCGCCCTGCCCGCCGAGGCGGCGATCTTTGCCGCCGCCGTCGCCGATTGGCGGGTGGCGAATGCCAGCCTGCAAAAGATGAAGAAGGATGGCTCTGGTCAGGCGCCCGCGCTCGCCTTTGCCGAAAACCCGGACATTCTGGCCACCGTCTCGAAGCTGACGACGGGACGGCCAAAACTGGTCGTCGGCTTTGCCGCCGAAACCGAGAATGTCGCGGCCCATGCGACGGCGAAACGCGCCCGCAAGGGCTGCGACTGGATCGTGGCGAATGACGTCAGCCCGGGCACCGGCATCATGGGCGGGACCGAAAACGCGGTGACAATCCTTGACAATACCGGGACCGAGACTTGGGCGCGGATGGGCAAGGACGAAGTGGCCCGCAGGCTGGCGGCGCGCATCGCAACCGCGCTGACCGCGGGCTGACAGGGCGAAAGGGGCGTATTTGTGCCAAGAAAAAGCAGCTGGTTTTTTCTTGGTCCAAATACGCAAGGAAAACGGAAGGGGCAGGCATGACGCCGATCATCAAGGTGCTGCGCGAGGCCTGGGCTGACCCGGCGGTGGCGCTGCCGAGCTATGAAACCCAAGGCGCGGCCGGGGCGGACATTCGCGCCAATCTGCCGCCCGAAATCCGCGAAGCCGGACTGGTGCTGGCGCCGATGGGGCGGGCGATCGTGCCGACCGGGCTGCGCGTCGAAATCCCCGAGGGGTTCGAGATGCAGATCCGCCCGCGCTCGGGGCTGGCTTTCAAGCATGGCTTGGGAATGCCGAACGGCCCCGGCACGATCGACAGCGATTATCGCGGCCCGCTCGGCGTCTTGATGATCAACTTCGGCGCCGAAGCCTATACGATCACGCATGGCGAAAGGGTGGCGCAGGCGATCGTCGCCCCGGTCGTGCAGGCGCGCTACGAGATCGTCGCAGATCTGGGCGAGACCGACCGCGGCGCGGGCGGTTTTGGCTCGACCGGCAAGGGCTGAGCCGTGACCGGACTGATCCTGCTGGCCGTCATCGCCGCCCTTGGCTGGAAACTGCGCGCCCCCGCGGGCCTTTTGTGGGGAACGCTGGCAATCCTGTGGGGCGCCTTCGTTCTGGTGCATCTGCTCTTTCCCGACCCGGCCCATCCGCTGCCCGCACTGGTCGGTGGCAGCCTGCCCGCGTGGATCGGCCTTGGGGTCGTGGCGGTGGTCGTGCAGGCCTATCGCTGGGCGCTGGCCCGGCTGCGCGCCCGCGCCGTGACGCCTGAAGCGCCTGCCGAAGGGCCATTTTCGAAAACCGAGCTGAACCGCTATTCCCGCCACATGCTGTTGCGCGAGATCGGGGGCACCGGGCAGCGGCGGCTCAAATCCGCGCGGGTGCTGGTGGTGGGCGCGGGCGGGCTCGGCTCGCCGGCGCTGCTCTATCTGAGCGCTGCAGGCGTCGGCACGCTGGGCGTGATCGACCACGACGAGGTGAGCAATTCGAACCTGCAGCGGCAGGTGCTTTACCGCGACGAGGATATCGGCAAGCCGAAGGTCTTTGCCGCCGAGACGGCGCTGCAGGCGCTCAATCCCTTCATCGCGATCAAGCCCTATCACCGTCGCCTGACCGAGGAGATCGCTGCAGGTCTGATCGCGGAGTATGATCTGGTGCTGGATGGCTGCGACGATTTCGAGACCCGACAGCTGGTGAACCGCGCCTGTGTCGCCGCGGGCAAGCCGCTGATTTCTGCTGCGATCTCGCAGTGGGAGGGGCAGATCGGCCTTTACCACCCGGCGACGGGCGGCCCCTGTCTGGCCTGCCTTTTTCCACAAAAGCCCCCGCCCCCGGGCTTGCCCCCACCTGCGCCGAGGGTGGCGTGATGGCGGCCCTGCCCGGGGATCCTCGGCACGATGATGGCGGCCGAGGCGATCAAGGAGATCACCAAGGCGGGCAGCAGCCTGCGCGGCAAGCTGCAGCTGATCGATGCGCTTTACGGCGAAAACCGCACCATCGAGGTCAAGCGCGATCCCTCATGCCCGGTGTGCGGCGGCTGAGGCTGGACAGCCCCCGCCCTCGGGAATAGCTTGGGTCGACCCCTCGAACCGGAGCTTTCCGATGAAATTGCCCCTGCTTGCCGCAGCCCTGCTTGCCGCCTCGCCCGCCTTGGCCCAACTGCCCGATCTGGCGGGCCGGACCGTCACCGTGGTGACCGAGGATGCCTATCCGCCGCTGCAATTCGTCGATGGCGCGGGCACGCCGGTGGGCTGGGAATATGACGCGATGGCCGAGATGGCGAAGCGGCTGCACATGACCGTCACCTACGACCATTCGAGCTGGGATGCGATGATCCCGGGCGTGTCCGCCGGGCAATATGATATCGGCATGACCGGCATCACCATCCGCGACGACCGCAAGACCGCTGTCGATTTCTCCGACCCCTACATGCGCTCGGAAATGATCATGCTGGTGCGCGGCGACGAAAGCCGCTTCACCGACGGCAAGAGCTTTGCCGCCAATCCGGATCTGCTGATGGCGGCGCAGCCGGGCACGACGCCCTTCTATGTCGGGGTCTACGACCTGCTTGACGGCAACGAGGCGAACCCGCGCATCAAGATGTTCGAGACCTTCGGCGCGGGCGTCGAGGCGCTGCGGGCGGGCGATGTCGATCTGGTGCTGACCGATTCCACCGCGGGCGAGGGCTATGCCAAGGCCTCGAACGGCGCCTTGAAGATCATCGGCGAGAAACTCGGCGCCGAGGATTTCGGCTTCATCTTCCCGAAGGGCTCGGACCTTGTGGCGCCGGTCAATGCGGCCATCGCCGAGATGAAGGCCGATGGCACCTTCGCGGCGCTGAACAAGAAGTGGTTCCTTGACTACAAGATGGGGGAATGAGCCCCAACGCCGACCGTGATTTCCCGTGGTGGCTGGTGGCGCTTGGCGCGGCCGCCCTCGGGCTTGGCGTGGCGGTCGCCGCCGATCCGATGCATGCGAAGATCTTTGCCACGCTGTCGAAAGGCGTCGGCATCACCATCTTCGTGACGCTTTTTGCCTTTGCGGGCGCGCTGGTGCTGGGGCTGGGGCTCGCTGTCGCCTCGCTCTCGCGCCATCTGATCTGGCGCCAGCTGGCACGGTTCTACACCGAGGTGATCCGCGGCGTGCCGATCATCGTGATGCTGCTGTACGTCGCCTTCGCGCTGGTGCCCGCGGTGGTGGCGGGCTGGAACGCGCTTGGCCTGCCCGAGGCTTCGGTGCGGGATTTCCCGCTGCTGGCAAGGGCGGTGCTGGCGCTGATCCTCGCCTATGCCGCCTTTCTGGCCGAGGTCTTTCGGGCTGGTCTGCTGTCAGTCGAGCGCGGCCAGATCGAGGCGGCCAAGGCGCTTGGCCTGAACGGCTGGCTCAGGTTCCGGCTGATCATCTTTCCGCAGGCTTTCCGCACCGTGCTGCCGCCCTTGGGCAATGATTTCGTCGCGATGGTGAAGGACAGCTCGCTTGTGTCGGTGCTGGGCGTGGCCGACATCACCCAGCTCGGCAAGGTCACGGCGGCGGGCAACTTCCGCTATTTCGAGACCTACAATGTCGTCGCCCTGATCTATCTGGCGATGACGGTCACACTGTCGCTGCTGCTGCGCAAGCTTGAGGCGCATCTGCGCAAGCGCGGGGCCCCCGACCGCGACTGAAAGGCTGCCGGGAGGCAATCCGGCAGCCTTCCAACGATCAGACAGGCGTGCAGGTGTCAGAGGCGGGACGCCTGATCGTCTGTCTCGATCAACTGCGCGACGATGGCGCGGGCCATGTCCATCGGCAGGACTATGTAGCTTGTCGGATCATCCATCATCGCGCCGAAGGACTGGCCCGAGGCTGAACCGCAATGGATCAGGCCGGTGCCATTGGCATAGATCACCTCTTCTTCGACGAAGTGCAGGGTGACGATCTCGACGCGCTGATGCGGCGTGATGCGGTCGATGCCGCGATAGCCTTCAAGCGCCGCAGCCGGGATCAGCGCGAAAGGATCACCGAAGACCGCTTCGGCCAGATCGCTTTCGACCAGCACATTCTGTTCGGGCAAAAGCAGCATCGGGCTGGCATTGCCGAGCGCCCCCACCGGCACGGCAAGCGGCATCAGCGGACGCGGGCAGGCGTTGCGACCGGCGAAAAGATGGCTGCGTTGCACCGAGACCAGCGGGCGCAGACCATGATCGAAGGTCATCAGCAGATCACCCGGAGCCATCGCCTCGACCGGGCGCCAGCCCGTCGCAGTCGCGATGCGGGTTCCGGCAACGATGCCTTGCGATTGACCAAGACCGGATTGCGTTTCGAACCGCTGCGACAGGCCGAGATCCTTGAAGTCCCGGGCGTCTTCCCCGGTGTCCGCGCGTTTGGAAGTGGTCAGTCCGAACATCCGTCGTTCCCTCGTCTTCTCCCGGGCGAGACCCGCATTTCCTGCCACCATTTCGGGTGATTCAAAGGGAGTTTCCGCGGCAAGTTTGGGGCGCAATCAAGGCGCCGTTTCCAGACGAACAACAATGCGGGCCATCCGGCAATCTTTCCGCAGATCGCCGCGACACTTCAGGGGGGGGGAAGGTAAACGGCTCAGAAGGTGTACTGAAAGCGGGCGATATCAGCCGCAGCGATCCGGGCCACCTGTTCGGCGGTCGCGTCGTCGTAATAGCTGCGCCAGTCCGCCCGCCGCTCTGATGCATTGCTGCGGGCGAGCGGAAACAGACGAAAGCCCAGATGCGCCTCGAGCGCGGCGCCGTCCTCCTCAAGATGTTCAAGCCTCAGGAAAGCGGTTGCGGGCTCGGTGCCGTTGGGCAGGCGCAGGTAACTGCCATAGGGCGCCCCCCCGACCGAGGCGACGGTCTGCGGATGCGCGACGAAGCCCGCAAAATCATGACCTTGCGCCAAGGCCACCGCCGGATGAGCAAAGCTCTGCGCCCGCAGCCAGTGGTAATAGCTCACCATCCGGTCCCAGGGGTTGCGCACCAGGGTGAAGGTGAACCAGTCCCGCGCCTGAGCCTCGGTATAAAGCCCGATCCCCTCGGCCAGCGTCGTATGCTTCCACAGCCGCCCCGCCGTCGTCACCCCCTTGAGCCGCCCCTTGCGGCGCTGCGCTTTCGGCGTGTCGCCGATCAGGATGTCATCGGCCATCGCCCGCGCCTCCAGCGCCAGCGCCAGCGCCGTGCCCCCGGTTTTCGGGATATGGACAAAGATGAAGCGACGGCCCGGAGAGATGATCATGCGGGCAGTCTAGCGCCCCCGCGCGACGATCGCGAGACCCGCAAGCCAGATCAGCGCCATGCCCGCCCATTCGCGCAAGCCCGGAACCTCGCCCCAGAGCAGAAAGCCCCAGAGCGCGGCAGCGGGCAGCACGACATATTCGAAGACCGAGGCGCGGGTGGCATCGGCCAGCTGATAGCCCTTCACCATCAGGCTCACCGCGATCAGCGATCCCAGGGCCTGCGCGAAGACCCAGAACAGCACCGTGGTCGAGGGCACCGCCGGGCCGCGCAGGATGAAGGCAAGCGTCCCCTCGCCCGCCATCGGGAACAGCGTCAGCACCCCCAGCCCGCAGGCACCAAGGATGCCGAGCATGGCAAAGAAGCCCGCGGTCAGCGTCACCGCCCCTTCGCCGGGGCACCAGCGCTGCGTGGCGATATTGCCCAGCGCATAAAGCGCGCCGCCCAGCACCGGGATCACCGCGGCGGGGCCGATCCGCGCCGCCTCGGGGCCGAGCACGAGAAGGATACCGCCAAAACCCATCGCCACGGCGGCGATACGGACAAGGCCGATGTGCTCGCCGTAAAAGAAGCGGGTGATCAGCAAAACGAAGATCGGCGCGGTAAAGAGACCCGCCGCCACCTGCGGCACCGGCAGAAAGCCGAGACTGCCGAAATAGCACAGCATCGCCACGCCATGCACAACCGAGCGCGCCGCCACGGCGCGGAAGTTCCGCGGCCGCAGATCCAGCCGGAACAGCGGCACGGCGACTAGCAGCAGCACAACCACCATCAGAGAGCGCGTCAGATGGAACTGCCACAACCCGATTTCCGAGGCGATGACGCGCACGTAATTGTCTGTAAAGCCGATGATCAGCGCATAGCCCGATATCGCCGCCGCGGCCATCGCGGTGTGGTTTTTGTCCGTCATTGCGGCTGCCCCCTGTCCCTGCCCCAGATGTGACGGCCCGTTTGCGGTTTGGCGCGTCCATTCCCGACATATGAGACGCTATCAGGCACAAAAACGACCTCTTGCAGCCCTGCGACAGGGCGACGAATCACGCAATTGACCCTGTAGCCCCAATCGCTATTCTTTGAGGGGAAGAGAGCAAAAGCCTCAAGCCTTAGTCGAAGCCGAGAATGACCGCGCTGCCGCAATATGAAATGCTTACCGCGCAGGGATTGTGGCGGGAAACGCCGCAGGCGCAGCGGCGGCTGGTTCTGCTGTCGCTGGGCGATGCGACGCTGGTGATCCGTGACAACCTGTCGGACCGGGCGGTGGCGCATTGGTCGCTCGCGGCGCTGATCCGGCGCAATCCGGGGGGAAAGCCCGCGCTTTACACCGCCTCCGAAGAGCCGGGCGAAGAGCTTGAGATCGGCGACGAACTGATGGTCGAGGCGATCGAAAAGGTTCAGGCAGTGATCGAATCCCGACGCCCGCATCCGGGGCGTCTGCGGCGGATCGGCTGGAGCCTTGGCCTTGTCGCGCTGGCTATAGGCGCGGTGTTCTGGCTGCCCGGGGCGATGATCGATCAGGCGGTGCGGGTGGTGCCGACCGCCAAGCGCACCGATATCGGCCGGATGGTGCTGCGGGACATGGAGCGCAGCACCGGCGTCTCCTGCCATTCGACCGAGGGCGATGCCGCGCTTGAGGCGCTGGCGAACCGGCTGCAGGGCATCAGCGAGATCGCTGTTTTGCCGCACGGGCTGAAGGGGGCGCGGATTCTGCCCGGTGGCGTTGTCGCGCTGGGGACCGACACGCTGACCGGCCCCGACACGCCCGAGGTGGCGGCGGGGGCAATCCTCGCGGCGCTGCAGGCGCAGTCGACGGAAGATCCGTTGCATGCGGCGCTTGGCTGGGCGGGCAGTGCCGTGGCGCTGACGCTTCTGACCACGGGCAATCTGCCCGCCGAACGGATGCAGGGCTATGGCGCCGAGGTTCTGGCCACCCCCACGACGATGGCGCACAGCGAGGCCGAGACCGAGGCGTTGCTGACCGCCTTCAAGGCCGCGGGTGTTTCCTCGACCCCCTATGCCTATGCGATCGACCCGACAGGCGAGATGGCGCTGGGTCTGATTGAGGCCGATCCGTTCCGCGGCTCGCCCGCGCCCGAGCCGGTTCTGGCCGATGATCAATGGCTGGCGCTGAAAGACATCTGTTCCTGAACGCCGGACACGGAAACGAGCGGCCCCTGAGGGAACCGCCCGCGATGTCCTTTGGACGATCTTTTCAGCGCAGGATCACATCGGCAAAGCCCGCGCCCCGCACCGTCGTCAGCGCCTGACGTGCATCGGCAAAGGGACCGGCCAGAACCACGGTCAGACCGCGCCCGGTCGTTGCCACAGAGACCGGCAGGCCAACCGCGGCCAGACGCGCCTTGGCCGCATCGGCATTGCCCGGCACCGCGAAGGTGCCCACCTGCAGATAGCGCGGCCCGGCCGCCTGCGGGGCTGCTGCCACGGGCGCGGCCACGGATTTTGACGACAGCCGCGTTTCTGTCTGACCATAGGGCGCGACATAGACGGGCTCGGCCGGAACGATGCGTTTGCGCGCCGGTGTCTTGTCGTTCACGGGACGCGCCGGAACCTGATTGGTCCAAAGCACGCCCTGCTGCGCATCGCCCATCGCCGTGCGCGGCCCGCGGAAGGGATTGAGACGCCCGTCTTCGAAGGCCGGGGCGTAGCCGGTCGGCCCGATATCCGTCGCCACTTCGATCGGGGTCAGCGTCACCTGCCCGGCGGGCGAGCGCACATAGACCGGCGGCGGCGCATAGCTGTTGGACGAGATCCGCCCGGCGGCTTGCGGCACGGGCGCTGGCTGTGCGTTCAGCGCATAGGGGCTCGCGGCGCCATAGGCCTGCTGCGGGGTCATCCCGCCCGGACCCTGAACCACGGACTGCGCCTGATAGCTGACACCATAGCCCGTGCCGCCGACCATCGGCGCGGTCGTCGAGACCGGATAGGCGCTCGCGTCATAGGCCGAGGAACCATAGCCTGTCCCCCCCATCATCGGCGCCGAGCTGACAACCAGTCCGGGCACGGCGGCGGCGTTGATGAAGGCGGCGGGGTTGTCGACCGCCCCCCCGCAGCGCACGACGGATCGGCCGTCCGAAAGCTGGTAACGCTGCGCCGAGCCCGTGCCCGCCGGGCATGAGGTCGCGACCGCCGCCACCGGCTCGGTGCCAACGATCTGAACCGGAACGGGAAGCGTGTTGTGATAGCGCACACTGCCACGGACCGGCGTCGCAACCGGCGCAGAGGCGGGCACGTCCGGCGTCGTCGCAACCGGGCCGTCATTCAACGCATAGGGCGAGACATAGCCCGAGCGCGACGGCATCGCTGCGGTCTGCGGCGGGACCGCCGGGGGGGGCGCCGCGACGGCCACCCGCACCGGCGTTGCGGCGACGGGCGCCACGGGACGTGCGGCCGTGGTGGCCGCGGCCGGGCCGATCCGGGGCGGGGTTTCGGTGGTGGCGATGGTCTCCATCGGCTTGCCGACGAAAGGCGTCGGCGCGAAGGGCGATTTCGAGGGTTTGACCGGCGCCGCCGTCGCGACAGATGTCGGGGCGGCGGCGCTTGTCGGCACGACCGTCGGCGAGGGCTTTGCCGACGACGCCGGGGCCGCGGGCCCGACCTTGGCGATGTCGAGAACCGCCTGCCCCGTCTTGAAGGTGGGCGTGTATCCGCAAAGCTGATTCTTCGTGCGATCGACGCGCGGCACCCAGTTCACGGCATCGCCATAGCCCGCGCGCACGAAGACACACCCCGCGCTGTCGACATATTGCCGCCCCTTGAACGACGGGGACGGCACTTCTGCCGGACCATTGAGATTCATCTCTGCGAGGGCGGTCGTGCCCCCCATCGCGGCCGCAACTGCCGTCGCGACCAACAACCAACCATACCGCCGCATGTCATCCCCCGATGATCTTTGCGGAAAAAGTGCAGCACAATTGTTGCAGAGTAAAGGAAAATCGGCCTATTTGGTGCCGAACATGCGGTCACCCGCATCCCCTAGACCCGGAACGATATATCCATGATCGTTCAGGTGGTTGTCGATGGACGCCGTGACGATCGGCACATCCGGGTGCGCGGCGCGCATCCGCGCGATGCCTTCGGGGGCGGCGAGCAGGCACAGGAAGCGGATGTTCTTCGCGCCCTTGTCCTTCATCAGCTGCACCGCCGCGGCCGAGCTGTTGCCCGTCGCCAGCATCGGATCGACGACGATCACCATCCGGTCTTCGAGTTCCGCGGGCACCTTGCAGTAATACTGCACCGGCTGCAGGGTTTCCGGATCGCGGTAAAGCCCGACAAAACCCACCCGCGCCGCCGGGATCAGCTCGAGGATGCCATCGAGAAGCCCGTTCCCCGCCCGCAGGATCGAGATCAGCGCGAGTTTCTTGCCCTCAAGGATCGGCGCATCCATTTCGCACAGCGGCGTCTCAATGCGCTTCGTGGTCAGATCGAGCCCGCGCGTGACCTCATAGGCCAGCAGCAGGCTGATTTCGCGCAGAAGCTGGCGGAAGGACGCGGTGGAGGTATCCTTTTCCCGCATCAAGGTCAGTTTGTGCTGCACCAGCGGGTGATCGACGACGGTGACCTGTTGATCCATGGTCTTGTCCTTTCAAAGAAAACTGCGGCCGGGGCCGTGCGGGGCCACGCCCAGATGCGTCGCGATCGACGCGCCGATGTCGGCATAGGCGACCTGCCCCACCGGGCGCAACCCAAGCCCGTGACCCAGCACCGGCACCCGCTCGCGGGTGTGGTCGGTGCCCGACCATGTCGGGTCGTTGCCATGATCGGCGGTGAAAAGCGCCAGATCGCCCGGGCGCAGGGTCGGCAGAAAGCGGCCCAGACAGGCGTCGAACCATTCCAGCGCGCGGGCATAGCCCGACACGTCGCGCCGATGCCCCCAGAGGCTGTCGAACTCGACGAAATTGGCGAAGGTCAGGCTGCCCTCCTCTGCCTCGGACCCAAGGCGGATCAGATGCTCCATAAGGTCGGCGTCGCTCTTGCCCTTGTGCAGATGGGTGATGCCGCGATGGGAAAAGATGTCGCCGATCTTGCCGATGGCATGGGTCACGCGACCCGCGACCTCGACCCAGTCGAGCACGGTCGGCGCAGGTGGTTCGATGGCGAAATCGCGCCGGTTCGGGGTGCGGGTGAAGGCGCCGGGCGCGCCGGTGAAGGGGCGGGCGATGACGCGGCCGACTTTCATCGCATGCAGGCGGGGGGCCACATCGCGGCACAGCTGCAGAAGGCGGTCGAGCCCGAAGCTTTCCTCATGCGCGGCGATCTGAAAGACGCTGTCGGCCGAGGTGTAGCAGATCGGCCAGCCGGTGCGCAGATGCTCCGCGCCAAGCCGCTCGATGATCGCGGTGCCCGGGGCGTGGCAATTGCCCAGAATGCCTGCGGTTCCCGCGGCCCTCGCGACAAACTCCACCAGATCGGCCGGAAAACTGCCTTTCGTGTCAACGAAGTAATGCCAGTCCCACGGCACCGGCACCCCGGCCAGCTCCCAGTGACCCGATGGGGTATCCTTGCCTTTTGAAACTTCCGTCGCGGCGCCCCAAAGGCCCTGAGGGTCTACGCCAAGCCCCGCGGGGGCAACACCGGAAGCGAGTGCAACAGCCGCCGAAAGGCCCAGCGCATCGAGATGCGGCAGCTTGAGCGGCCCGGATCGCCGGTCTTCCGCCCGCCCCTCGGCACAGGCCGCGGCGATATGGGCAAGCGTGTTCGCCCCGGTGTCCGGGCGGCCCTCGTTGAAGAAGGCGGCGGCATCCGGGGCGCCACCGATACCAACGGAATCCATCACGATGAGAAAAGCACGGGCCATCAGACGTCCTCCGGCCCGATCCGGCAATGGATCAGCGGCGGCTCTTCGGGCGGTTCCTCGGAGAGCTGATAGGCGGCCAGAACCGCCGCCACCGCCCGCTCGGCCCGGGCCTGATCGGGGGCATGGACCAGCGCCAAGGCCTCGCCGCGCACCATTTCCTCGCCGATCACCGCCTGCCCGGTCAGCCCGACCGAGGGGTTGATCCGGTCGCTGCCAACCAGACGCCCGCCGCCCAGACGCACCACCGCCTCGCCCAAAGCCCGCCCGTTGACCCGCGCCACGAACCCGGCGCGCGGCGCGGGCACCGGCACGATTACCGGCGCGGCCGGAAGCCGGTCGGGATAACGCTCGACGAAATCGAGCGGCCCGCCCAGCGCCGCGACCATCTGCCCGAATTTCTCGGCGGCGCGGCCGGTCTCGATCGCCGTGTCGATCAGCGCGGCGCCATCATCAAGGCTCGCCGCCTTGCCCGCCAGCATCAGCACCTCGCCCCCCAAAGCCGAGGTCACATCCCACAGCGCCTCGTTGACCGAGGTGCCGGTCAGCGTCTCCATCACCTCAAGCACTTCCAGCGCATTGCCCGCCGATTGCCCGAGGCTCTGGTTCATGTCGGTCATCAAGGCCGAGGTCCGGCAGCCCGCGTCATTCGCCGTCTTCACCAGACTTTCCGCCAGCGCCTGCGCGTCTTCGACCGTGGCCATGAAGGCGCCCGAGCCGACCTTAACGTCGAGCACCAAGGCCCCAAGCCCGACCGCAAGTTTCTTCGACAGGATCGAGGCGGTGATCAGATCGATGCTTTCGACCGTGCCCGAGATATCGCGGATGCCGTAAAGCCGCTTGTCAGCCGGGGCGATTTCCTCGGTCGCGCCGACGATGGCGCAGCCGACCTCGCCCACGACCTTCCGAAGCGCCTCGATGCCGGGCAGCGATTTGTAACCGGGAATGGATTCCATCTTGTCGAGCGTGCCGCCGGTATGGCCCAGCCCGCGCCCCGAGATCATCGGCACATAGACGCCGCAGGCCGCCAGCGCCGGAGCAAGCAGAAGCGACACGGAATCGCCGATGCCGCCCGTCGAATGCTTGTCGACCACCGGGCCGGGCAGATCCCAGCGCACCACCTGCCCCGAGTCCCGCATCGCCTGCGTCAGCGCCACCCGGCCCGCAGGACCGATGCCGCGGCACAGAACCGCCATCGCGAAAGCCCCCGCCTGCGCGTCCGAAACCGTGCCATCGGCGAGCCCCTTGGCAAACCAGGCGGCGGCCTCGGGCGCGAGGCCCGCGCCGTCGCGCACGGCCATGATGATCGAGCGGGCGTCCATCAGACGTTGTCCATGTGGCTGGCGTCAAACCGGCCCGGCAGCAGATCGCCGATGGTGGTGTCGAGCCGCGCGCCCGCGGTCGTCGCCAGCGTCACCGGCACCGAACCGCGCCCGAACTCGGCCAGCTTCTGCCGACAGCCGCCACAGGGCGGCACCGGCGCCGGGCTGTCGGCGATCACCGCGACCTCGACCAGCTCGGTCTCGCCCGCGGCCACCATCGCGGCAATCGCGCCCGCCTCGGCACAGGTGCCCTCGGGGTAGGCGACGTTTTCCACGTTCACGCCGCGATAGATCGTGCCAGAGGCCCCCCGCACCGCCGCCCCCACCTTGAATTTCGAATAGGGAGCATAGGCATTCTCGCGCACATCGCGCGCGGCATCGAGCAGGGACATCGTCCGCCTCCGGCAAAGGGTTCGGTTCGGGTGATCCTGCGCCGGGCGGGGCGGCAGCGCAAGGGGGGTGCCCGCTTGCGCTATCAACGCTTCCCGGCGATATGGAATTGGTTTAAGGCTGAACCATCTTCAGGGAGAGGCTCATGACCGACGAACGTCACCCGTCCGCACGCCATCCGGCGCTGGATTACCACGAATTTCCGAAGCCCGGAAAGCTGGAAATCCGCGCCACGAAGCCGCTCGCCAACGGCCTCGACCTGAGCCGCGCCTATTCGCCGGGCGTCGCCGAAGCCTGCCTCGAGATCAAGGCCGACCCGGCCGAGGCCGCGCGCTACACCGCGCGGGGCAATCTGGTCGCCGTGGTGACGAATGGCACCGCGGTTCTGGGGCTCGGCAATATCGGGCCGCTCGCCGCGAAACCGGTGATGGAAGGCAAGGCGGTTCTGTTCAAGAAATTCGCCAATATCGACGCCTTCGATATCGAAGTGAACCAGCCCGACCCGGAAAAACTGGCCGATCTGGTCTGCGCACTGGAACCCAGCTTCGGCGCCATCAACCTTGAAGACATCAAGGCCCCCGATTGCTTCATCGTCGAGCGGATCTGCCGCGAGCGGATGAAGATCCCGGTCTTTCACGACGACCAGCACGGCACGGCGATTGTCGTCGGCGCGGCCGCCACGAACGCCCTGCGCATCGCGGGCAAGCGGTTTGACGAGATCAAGATCGTCTCGACCGGCGGTGGCGCGGCGGGGATCGCCTGTCTGAACATGCTGGTGAAACTCGGTGTGCGGCGCGAAAACGTCTGGCTCTGCGACATTCACGGACTGGTCTATCAGGGCCGCGAAGTCGACATGAACCCGCTCAAGGCCACTTACGCGCAGCCGACGACGAAGCGGACGCTCGATGACGTGATCGAAGGGGCGGATCTGTTCCTGGGCCTTTCCGGTCCCGGCGTGCTGACCCCCGACCATGTGGCGCGGATGGCGCCGCGCCCGATCGTCTTTGCGCTCGCCAATCCGACGCCCGAGATCCTGCCCGAGGCGGTGCGCTCGGTCGCGCCCGAGGCGATCATCGCCACCGGCCGCAGCGATTTCCCCAATCAGGTCAACAACGTCCTGTGCTTCCCCTTCATCTTCCGCGGCGCCCTGGACGTGGGGGCCACGACGATCAATGACGAGATGCAGCTGGCCTGCATCGAAGGGATCGCGGCGCTTGCCCGCGCCACCACCGTGGCCGAAGCCGCCGCCGCCTATCGCGGCGAGAAGCTGACCTTCGGCCCGGATTACCTGATCCCGAAGCCCTTCGACCCGCGCCTGATCGCCACCGTCTCGACCGCGGTCGCCAAGGCCGCGATGGAAACCGGCGTCGCCACCCGGCCGATTGCCGATCTTGACGGCTATCGGCGCAAGCTTGAAGGCTCGGTCGTGCGCTCGTCGCTCTTGATGCGGCCGGTCTTCGAGGCTGCCGCCACCGCCGCCCGTCGCGTCGTCTTTGCCGAGGGCGAGGATGAGCGCGTGCTGCGCGCGGCGCAGGCGATGATCGAGGAAACCACGGTGAAACCGATCCTGATCGGCCGCCCCGAGGTGATCGAACGGCGGGCGGAACGGGCCGGGCTGTCGCTCGTGCCCGGGCGCGATTTCGAGGTGGTGAACCCCGAACACGACGCCCGCTACCGCAGCTATTGGGAGACTTATTACGGGCTGATGGCCCGGCGCGGCGTCACCCCCGATCTGGCCCGCGCGATCCTGCGCACCAACACCACCGCCATCGGCGCGATCATGGTGCATCAGGGCGATGCCGACAGCCTGATCTGCGGCACCTTCGGGCAATATCTGTGGCACCTTGGCTATGTGCGACAGGTGCTGGCGCGGGGCGGGCTGCATCCGGTGGGCGCACTCAGCCTGATGATCCTGGAAGACGGGCCGCTCTTCATCGCCGACACCCATGTGCATCACGAACCGACGCCGGACGAGATCACCGCCACGGTGATGGCGGCGGCGCGGCATGTGCGCCGGTTTGGCCTCGCGCCCAAGGTCGCGCTGTGTTCGCACAGCCAGTTCGGCAACCTCGACACCGATTCCGGGCGACGGATGCGTGCGGCGCTGGAACGGCTCGACACCCGCGAGCCCGATTTCGTCTACGAGGGCGAGATGCATATCGATGCCGCGCTCGATCCGCAAATTCGCGCCCGGCTGCTGCCCGAGTCGCGGCTGGAAGGATCGGCGAATGTGCTGGTCTTTGCCAATACCGACGCCGCCTCGGGGGTGCGCAACATCCTCAAGGCGAAGGCGAACGGGCTGGAGGTCGGGCCAATTCTGATGGGAATGGGGAACCGGGCGCATATCGTGACCCCCTCGATCACCACGCGCGGCCTGCTGAACGTCGCCGTGCTGGCGGGCACCCCGGTGGCGGCTTACGGTTGATTCTGCAAAGCGGAGCAACTTTGCAAAACGCTTTTCGCTTTCGTGACGGCGTTCAAATATAAGCAATATTTGCAAAAGTTTGCGGCGGAATCCCCGCCGCTTTCTGCAAATTTTTGTGCCAAGCCCTCACCTGCGGCGGTAACATTCTTGCACAAACCTTTCCGCCTGCGTAACAAGCTTGCAAGGTTGGAGGAGGGATACCATGGGATACAAGGAAGTCTATTCCGCGTGGCAGGCGGACCCCGAAGGGTTCTGGATGGATGCAGCCAAGGGCATCGATTGGGTGCAAAGCCCCTCCAAGGCACATTTCGATCAGGGCCCGGCCGGGGAATGGTTTGCCGACGGCATGGTGAACACCTGCTTCAACGCGGTGGACCGTCACGTTCTGGCCGGTCGCGGCGATCAGATCGCGATCATGCACGAAAGCCCGATCACCCATTCGACCAAGGGCATCACCTACAAGGAACTGCAGGCGCGCGTGTCGAGCCTTGCGGGCGCGCTGCGCATGCGCGGCGTCGAAAAGGGTGACCGCGTCATCATCTACATGCCGATGATCCCCGAAGCGCTGGAAGCGATGCTGGCCTGCGCGCGTCTGGGCGCCATCCACTCGGTCGTTTTCGGCGGCTTTGCGGCGCACGAACTCGCCGTGCGGATCGACGACTGCACGCCGAAAGCGATCATCGCGGCGTCTTGCGGTCTCGAACCGGGCCGCGTCGTGCATTACAAGCCGCTGCTTGATGCCGCCATCGATCAAGCCACGCACAAGCCCGAATTCTGCGTCGTCTTCCAGCGCGAACAAGAGGTTGCGAAGCTGGTCGAGGGCCGCGACTTCAGCTGGCACGGCTTCCAGTATGGCGTGAAACCGGCCGAATGCGTGCCGGTCGAGGGCAACCACCCGGCCTATATCCTGTACACTTCGGGCACCACCGGGGCGCCGAAGGGTGTCGTGCGTCCGACCGCGGGCCATCTGGTCGCGCTGAACTGGTCGATGAAGGCCATTTACAACATCGAAGCGGGCGACCGCTTCTGGGCCGCCTCGGACGTGGGTTGGGTCGTCGGCCACAGCTATATCTGCTACGGCCCGCTGCTTGCGGGCGCCACCACCGTGGTGTTCGAAGGCAAGCCGGTCGGCACCCCGCACGCGGGCGTGTTCTGGCGGATCATCCAGAATCACCGCATCAAATCGTTCTTCACCGCGCCGACCGCGCTGCGCGCCATCCGCCGCGAGGATCCGAATGGCGATTACATCAAGCGCTACAAGCTGCACGAGATGCAGGCGCTGTTCCTTGCCGGCGAACGCGCCGACCCGGAAACGGTGAAATGGGCGCAGGAACATCTGGGCGTGCCGGTGATCGACCACTGGTGGCAGACCGAAACCGGCTGGGCGATTGCGGGCAACCCGCTCGGCATCGAACTCTTGCCGGTCAAGGTCGGCTCGCCGACGAAGCCGATGCCGGGCTATGACGTGCAGGTGCTCGACGAGGGCGGCCATCCGGTGGCCCCGGGCACGCTGGGCGCCATCGCGATCAAGCTGCCGCTGCCGCCCGGCACGCTGCCGACGCTGTGGAATGCCGACGACCGCTTCACGAAAAGCTATCTGACCCACTTCCCGGGCTATTACGAGACCGGCGACGCGGGCTACATTGATGAAGACGGCTATGTCTACATCATGGCCCGGACCGACGACGTGATCAACGTCGCGGGTCACCGCCTCTCGACCGGCGCGATGGAAGAGGTTCTGGCTTCGCACAAGGACGTCGCCGAATGTGCCGTCATTGGTGTCGCGGACGAGCTCAAGGGCCAGCTGCCGATGGGCTTCCTGTGCCTGACCAAGGGCTGCACCCGCCCGGCGGCTGATGTGATCAAGGAATGCGTGCGTCTGGTGCGCGACCAGATCGGCCCGGTCGCGGCGTTCAAGCTGGCGGTCGTCGTCGACCGTCTGCCGAAAACGCGCTCGGGCAAGATCCTGCGCGGCACGATGGCGAAGATCGCCGATGGCGTCGAGTACAAGATGCCCGCGACGATTGATGATCCGGCGATTCTCGACGAGATCACCGCGGCGCTGAAAGCGATCGGCTACCCCGCCGTCGCCTGAGCTGACGCCGACACGGCCCTGCACGTGCAGGGTCGTGTCGGGTTGCAATTTTTACGTGAAGTCATCTGCCTCTTTTCGGTCCCCTCACATTCTCGGGACTTGATTTGCCAACGCCGGGCTGGAAGATGAACCGGTCAAGGTGTCGTCATGAATGATATTGGTCCTCCCTCCGAAAGCGCCAGCGGCGCGCCTTCGGAAAACAAGGCACAGATTGCACGGATCATGCTCCTTGGGCATGACCTCAGGGCAGCTGTCTCCGATATTCTGGGCGGGTTGCATCTGCTTGCAGACGAGGATCTGAGCCCCGCCATGCGCCTGCAATTCGAGCGGATGCGGGCGGCGGGCGAAGACATGGCCCGGCTGATCGAGGAAGGCTTCGAGATCGTCACCGATCAGGCCGTGGGGCCTTTGCGCCAAACTGTGCAGCTGGCGCGGCTGCTTTACGACGTCGAGATGCGCTGGACCGGACGGGCGCAGGAAAAGGGGCTCGGCTTTCACGTCGCCATGGCCCCCGATGTGCCGGTGCTGGTGCGGCTTGACCGGATCGCACTCGAGCGGGTGCTGTCGAACATGCTTTCGAATGCCGTGAAATATACCGACAGCGGTTCGGTGCGGCTGGCGCTGACGGTCGAGGCGAATGAGCGGCTCCTGTTCACCGTGCTTGACGACGGGCCGGGCTTCGATCCCGAACTGCGCGGGCGGCTGTTTCGGCAAGGCGCGCGCGGCGAGGTTCCGGGCAAGGCGGGCAACGGGCTCGGCCTTTTTATCTCGCGCGACATGGCGCGACGGCTGGATGGCCGGATCGAGGTCTCGAACCGTGCCGAAGGCGGGGCCCAGGTGGCGCTGTCGCTGCCGCTTGCGGGGCTGATGCCGCCCGAAATCGCCATCGACACCCCCCTGCCCGATCTGAGCCGGATGCGGGTACTGGTGGCCGAAGACAGCGCGCTCAATCAGGCCGTGCTGGGTCACATGCTCTCTGCGATGGGGGCGCATTGCGATACGGCCTCCGACGGGGTCGAGGCACTCGAGATGCTCGACAATGGAAGTTACGATCTGGCTGTGATCGATGCCGAGATGCCGCGGCTGTCCGGGCTCGATCTGATCCGCACCCTGCGCGCCAGCGGCGGGCGACACAGCGCGATTCCGGTCGTGGTCTGCACCGCCTATGTCCTGCGCGCGAACCGCGAGGCAATCGTGGCGGCCGGGGCGGATGCGATTGCCTCGAAACCACTGACCGCGATCGAACCCATTGCGGAAGCGATCACCCTGGCCCTGGAACGGCAAAGCGCCGAAACCGCAGGGGACGGCCGCCGTCCCTGCCCCCCTGTCGTAGACGAGACGGTCTTCGATGAGCTTCTGGTGGTGGCCGGTCCCGGCGCCTCGCAGGAGTTGCTGCAGCGGCTGATCTCGGATCTGAGCCGGGTTGAACGCGGGCTGGTCGCAGGCCTGTCGGAGCCCAATCTGGCGCTGGTGCGGTCGGACAGCCATGTACTGCTTTCCGTCTCCGGGGCGGTTGGGGCGGTGCGGCTGCAGGAACTGGCCGAAGAGCTTTGCGCCGCGGCCCGGCGTGAGGATGCGGTCGCGACGCAGCTGATCGGGCGCTCGGTTCTGACACAGATCGACCGGCTGATCGCCTATGCCGTGCGCCGACAGCGCCGCTTTGATGAGGTCGGGGCATGAACCTGCCGCTGCATGCGCTTGATGCCCCCGACATCCTGCTGGTCGAAGACACGGCCTCGATGCGGACGATCTATGAATCCCATCTGCGGCGCGCGGGCTATCGGACAGTGTCGACGGGCACCGCGGCCGATGCACTGGAGATGTTTCGCGTACATCCGATTTCGGTGGTGCTGCTCGATCTGATGCTGCCCGACCGCGACGGGCTCGATCTGCTCGTCGATCTGCTGGAAATGCGGCCCGAAACCTCAGTCGTGGTGGTCGCCGCGGAACGCTCGACCGAGCGGACGGTGGCAGCGATCCGCAGGGGGGCGCTGGATTACCTGGTGAAGCCGGTCACGGAATCGCGGCTGATGGAGGCGGTCGAGGCCGCCCGGCGCGCGGCGAATATTGCCCATGACCCGCATTCCGCGGAATCGCGGGCGCCACTACCCGATTTCATCGGCCATTCCCCCGCGATGCGCGACATCTATGACCGCATCCGCGCTGCCGCCCGCTCGATGGCGCCGGTCTGCATCAGCGGCGAAAGCGGCACCGGCAAAGAACTGGCCGCGCTGGCGATCCACCGGCTTTCGGCACGGGCACAGGGTCCGTTCATCACCCTCGATTGCGGCGCAATCCCACCCGACCGGCTCGAATCCGAGGTCTTCGGCCATCGCCGCGGCGCTTTTGTGGGTGCGCTGTCGGACCGGCTTGGCGCGGCGGAACTGGCCGATGGCGGCACGCTGTTTCTGGATGAGGTCTGCGAACTGCATCCGACCTTGCAACCGCGGCTTCTGCGGTTCCTGCAAAGCGGGCTCGTGCATCCTCTGGGCGCCGAGGCGGCGCGGCGGGTGAACCTGCGCATCATCTCGGCTTCGACGATGCCGCTGGCCGAAGCGGTGCGCACGGGACAGCTGCGCGAAGATCTGTTCTACCGCCTGCAGGTGGTGGGCTTGCAGATGCCGCCGCTGCGCCAGCGCGGCGAGGATATGCTGCCGCTCGCCGAGACCTTCCTCGCCCGCTATGCAGCGATCGAGGGGCGCAGTTTCACCCGGATTTCGCCCGAGGCGATGGCGCTGTTGCGGGCCTATTCCTGGCCCGGCAACGTGCGGGAACTGTCGAACGTGCTGCGCGCCGTCACCGTGCTGCACGAGGGCGACGAGCTGACCCCCGCGATGCTGCCGACCGAGGTGCACGCCTCCGGGCTGCCCCCCGCGACCGCGGCGGCGGATCTGTCCGGCCTGACGCTGGCCGAGGTCGAGCGCCGGGTGATCGAGGCCGCGCTGGATCGCCATGACGGGGCAGTGCCGAAAGCCGCCGCCGATCTGGGCGTGGCCGCCTCGACGCTTTACCGCAAGCTGGAAAGCTGGCGCACCGATTAGGCGAATTGTTCCCGCATCAGCCGTTCTTCCAGCCCGTGGCCGGGATCGAACAGGATGCGGTGGGTGATCGTCGGCTCGGACCGGATCTCGACCCAGAGCACCGGCTTCACCGAGCGGCTGTCGGCATCGGCCATCACCGGGCGTTTCGCGGCTTCGAGCACATCAAACCGCACCGTGGCCGAGCTGGGCAGGATCGCGCCTTGCCAACGCCGCGGCCGGAACGGTGCAATCGCCGTCAGTGCCAGCACGTCGGAGCCAATGGGCAGGATCGGCCCATGCGCAGAATAATTGTAGGCGGTCGATCCCGCGGGCGTCGAAACGATGGCGCCATCCGAGATCAGCTCTTCCATCCGCACACGGCCATTGACCGAAATCCGCAGCTTCGCCGCCTGCGGCCCGGCGCGCAGCAGCGAGACCTCGTTGATCGCCAATTCCTCGCGGATCACCCCGTCGGCGGTCTTCGCGCGCATCGCCAGCGGGTTGATATGGGCTTCCTCGGCCGCGGCCAGCCGGTCGGGCAGATCGAAGACACGGTAATCGTTCATCATGAACCCGACCGAGCCGCGGTTCATCCCGTAGACCGGCAGCCCCGATCCGGCGTGCAGGCATTGCAGCATCATGCCGTCGCCGCCCAAGGCCACGATCACATCCGCCTCGACGAGCGAGGCCTGCCCATAGCGCGCGACAAGATCTTCCAGCGCCTCCTGGGCGCTGTCGGCCTGCGAGGCCGCGAAATGGATCTTGCTCGGTCGGTTCACGGTCGGCCTCCGGTTCCTCTTGGTGTGACAAGGCGGGGGGCGAATGACAAGCCCGTTCGGGCCTTGGCGCGTTTCCTGCTGGGCAAATGTCGCCCCGGCGTGACGCGCCAAAATGCCCGTTTGTCGCTTTGAGTGCTTTCGGGGGCCGATTTTCTGCGATAAACGGGCGACGACATTCGCCTCAGGAGTTGCCCATGACCGATCAACGCGACGCCGGGTTCTTTACCGAGAGCCTCTCCAGCCGTGACCCCGCGCTTTTCGCCGCCATCCGTGGCGAGCTTGGCCGTCAGCGCGACGAAATCGAGCTGATCGCTTCGGAAAACATCGTCTCTGCCGCCGTGATGGAAGCGCAGGGTTCGGTGATGACGAACAAATACGCCGAGGGCTACCCGGGCAAGCGCTACTACGGCGGCTGCCAGTTCGTCGACGTGGCCGAAGATCTGGCGATTGCGCGAGCCTGCGAGCTGTTCGGCTGTTCCTTCGCCAACGTGCAACCGAACTCGGGCTCGCAAGCCAACCAGGGCGTGTTCAACGCGCTTCTGAAGCCGGGCGACACCATTCTGGGCATGAACCTCGCCTCGGGCGGTCACCTGACCCACGGCGCCGCGCCGAACCAGTCGGGCAAATGGTTCAACGCCGTGCAATATGGCGTGCGTCAGCAGGACTGCCGGATCGACTACGACGAAGTCGCCCGTCTGGCGAAAGAGCATAATCCGAAGCTGATCATTGCGGGCGGCTCGGCCATTCCGCGTCAGATCGACTTCGCGAAAATGCGCGAGATCGCCGACAGCGTGGGCGCGTATCTGATGGTCGACATGGCCCACTTTGCCGGTCTCGTGGCCGGGGACGCGCATCCCTCGCCCTTCCCCTATGCGGATGTGGCGACCACCACCACGCACAAGACCCTGCGCGGTCCGCGCGGCGGCATGATCCTGACGAACAACGAAGAGATCGCGAAAAAAGTCAATTCGGCGATCTTCCCGGGGATTCAGGGCGGGCCGCTGATGCATGTCATCGCCGCCAAGGCCGTCGCCTTCGGCGAGGCGCTGCGCCCCGAATTCAAGGTCTATGCGAAGCAAGTTATCTCCAACGCGCAGGCGCTGGCGGACGAGCTGATGAAGGGCGGTCTCGACATCGTCACCGGCGGCACCGATACCCACGTCATGCTGGTGGACCTGCGCCCGAAAGGCGTGAAGGGCAACGCCACCGACAAGGCTCTGGGCCGCGCGCACATCACCTGCAACAAGAACGGCATCCCGTTCGACCCGGAAAAGCCGACCGTGACCTCGGGCATCCGTCTGGGCACGCCCGCCGGCACCACCCGCGGTTTTAAGGAAGAAGAGTTCCGCCAGATCGCGCGCATGATCATCAAGGTCGTCGACGGGCTGGCCGCCAATGGCGAAGAGGGCAATGACGCCGTCGAAGCCGAAGTGCGGGCGGAAGTCTCGGCGCTTTGCGCGAAGTTCCCGCTGTATCCGGCGCTCTGAGCGGTTCACCAGATCGAGAAGGCCCCCGACTTCGGGGGCCTTTTTCATTGTCCGGGGGCGGCCCGCGCGCTAGATCGGGCGAATGCTGAGTTTCATCGCCCATGGCCCCGACACCGCCCTGCCGCCGCTCTTGATTGCCCCGGGTCTTTTCGGCTCGGGCCGGAACTGGGGCGTGATCGCGAAGCGGCTTTCCGCCGGGCGAAAGGTGCTCGCGCTTGATCTGCGCAATCACGGCGACAGCTTCTGGGCCGACAGCCACACTTACCCCGATCTGGCCGCCGATCTGGCCGCGGTGATCGAGGCCGAGGGCCGCGCCTGCGATGTGATGGGGCATTCGATGGGCGGCAAGGCGGCGATGATGCTTGCGCTGACCCGACCGGGGCTGGTCGAGCGGCTGGTGGTGGCCGACATGGCCCCCGTGCCCTACAGCCACGGCGCGGCGCATGGCGGGCTGATCGCGGCGATGCAGGCGATGAGGCTTGATGATCTGACGACGCGAAGCGAGGCCGACAAGCGTCTGGCCGAGAATGTGAAAGACCCGGGCACCCGGGCCTTCCTTTTGCAATCGCTGGAATTGCGCGACGGGCCGGTGCGCTGGAAGTTCAACCTGACGGCGCTGGCGGCGAACCTGTCTGCGATTCTCGACTGGCCGGAGCCACTGCCTGCGGGGGCAAAGCCCTTCCCCGGACCGGCGCTCTTTCTTTACGGCGCGGCCTCGAATTATGTCCGCCCGGACAGCCATGAAAAAATCCGCGCGCTGTTCCCGCACGCGGATTTCCAATCTGTCGAAGGTGCGGGCCATTGGCTGCATGCCGAGCGCCCGCGCGAGGTGGAAACGGCCGTGGAAAGCTTCCTCGGCCGCTGAGGCTTATTCGGCCTTCATCATCCGGCGGATGATGCCGTTCTTCAGCACGAACTGACCCTTCACCGCACCGGCGACATGGATCAGGATCAACAGCAGCAGCACCAGCTTCAGCACATTGTGCACGCCCGCCGCCGGGCCGACCAGGCCGAACCAGGCGGTGCCGCCGCTGACCACCATCAGGATCAGCACCAGATACATCGTGTGCTGCACCCCCGAGGCGACCTTGTTCATCACCGGGCTGCCCGAATCAAGCGCCGCGGGCGCGCCGTGGCGCAGGCGCAGCACCAGACGCCAGATCACCAGCGCACAGATCGTCAGGCCGGTCATCACATGAAAGATCACGGCGGGGTTGAAGGGCGTGGGCTCGTTCGACATCCATTTGCCGAAGGCCTCGGCGATGTTCTCGCCCAGCAGGAATTGCGGAATGATCAGAACGGCAACCGCCCAGTGCAGCAGGATCTGGGTGCGGCTGTATCCTTGGGAAACGGGCATGGGGACCTCCTGGCGGGTTTCCGAAAATGAAACGGGGCAGGAAAGGCTTGCACAGCCCCTCCCGCCCCGCAAGCGGATAGATCAGCGCAGGGTGGACTCCTTCCCAAACCCGCCCCGCGCCCGATCTGTCCGGTGTTACGCGTCGTTGATCTTGCCCGCCACGATCCAGGCGACAGGCAGGGCCGCGACAAAGCCGATGACAGCGGCGTAGATCATCGTTTTCATGTCATACATGTTCATGGTCAGCGCCACGACGATGAGGACGCCAGCCACAGTGGGGCCGACGAGAGCATAGATGATGCCAAAAAGGCGGGTCATGGGTTCCTCCGGTGCAGCGCGTTCCATGCAAAGGAAGATATATTTGCACATGATCCGGCCTTGATCTGGGTCATGTGCACCGCTGCGGGACGGCCAAGATCCCGCGGCGGAACGCCGCAGCCCGAAGCGTCTCAGCCGCAGCGCAGATCAAACCGCGCTTCGCCGGTGTCACCCGGCAGCGACGGCGAGCGGTAGATCCCGGTCGCCGGCCCAATGACCTTGCAGCCCGAGGCCTGTTCGGCCGCCGCGATCATCAGCGGCGGAACCGCCTTGCGTTCGGCCCGGGACAGATAGCCCAGCCGGATCACCTCGGCATGAGTGTCCTTCAGCAGCACCGTGAAACGATAGCCCTGCAACGTCACATCATGACGGCTGGACCCGAAAAACGGTGGCGACGCCGAAGCCCCGCAGGCCGACAGAAGCACGGCCAGCACCAGCGCGAAAAGCAGCGGTGTCGACAGCAGCCGGGCCGCAGAGCGGGCCTCTTGGGGGGCCTGTTGCGGGGCGGGGCGGGGCGAAACGAGAATGGCGGGGGTCTGGGCAATCGGGTCGACGTGCATGGCAACCTCCATTCGGCACCCTCAGCATCCGCGTTCATGGTTAAGCAATTGTTAAAGTCGCCCGTTGGGGCAGCATTTTCCGAACCTCGGCACAGGATTTTCACAACTTTTACGCGAAACCGGGGCAGCGGGGCCACTGTGCGGAAATGCGAGGTCCAAGTGGCTTGTCTTTCGGCTTTTCGCACCACATCTTCTGCCAAGAAACGAGCCTGCCCGGTCTTTTTGACGGGTGGGCTTGGCGTGGCTTTCGTCGCGCCTGTCCACGTCGCGTCTGCGGAGCCGCCCATGATCAAACGCCTGCTCATCGCCATCGTCGCTCTCGTCATCGTGGCGGGGGGGATCATTGGCTACAACCTCTTTGTCGGCAAGATGATCGCCGGCATCTTCGCCAACATGAAGGCCCCGCCCGTTGCCGTCTCGGTGACCAAGGTGACGGCGGAAGACTGGCAACCCGGTCTTGAGGCGATCGGCACCGCCGCCGCCGTGAAGGGGACCGATCTGGCCACCGAAGCCGCGGGCATCGTGCGCGAGATCCGCTTCACCGCGAACGACCATGTCGAAAAGGGCCAGGCGCTGGTGCAGATCGACGACCGGCAAGAGCGCGCCGATCTGGATGCGGCGCGGGCGGCGGAAACGCTGGCCGAAACCGCCCTGACCCGCGCCAAGGAGTTGCGGCAGAAAGGCGTTTCGGCAACCTCGGCGCTGGACGAGGCGGAAGCCGCCGCGATCGAGGCCCGGGCCACCGTGGCGAAACTGGAAGCGACGCTGTCGACGAAACAGCTGACCGCACCCTTTGCGGGCACGATCGGGATTCCGAAGATCGAGATCGGGTCCTATGTGACGCCGGGCACCGTCTTTGCGACGCTGCAGGATCGCTCGCGGATGCGGGTCGATTTCACCCTGACCGAAAGCGATGCGGCGATCGCGAAACCCGGCATGCCGGTGACTGTCACCTCGGAAGTGGGCGATGTCTCGGTCGAGGGCAAGATCACCGGGATCGAGCCGAAAATCGACCCGAATTCGCGTCTGGTCACGCTGCGCGCCGATGTGCCGAACGACGGCGACAAGCTGACGCCCGGGCAGTTCCTGCATGTCCGCGTGGCGCTGCCGGTGGAAAAGAACGTGATCGCCCTGCCGCAGACCGTGGTCTCTTCGAGCCTTTACGGCGACAGCGTCTTTGTCGTGCGCGAAGAAAAACCGGAAGGTGCCGACACGGCCGAGTTGCATGCACGGCAGGTCTTCATCAAGGTCGGTCGCCATTTCGACGACAAAGTCGAGATCCGCACCGGGCTGGAACCGGGCGATCAGGTGGTGACCGCGGGGCAGAACAAGCTGTCCTCGGGCGCGACGGTCAAGATCGACAATTCGCAATCGCTGCCCGGCGTGGGCGGAAACTGAGGGCCCGGAGATGCATTTTTCCGAACTCTTCATCCGCCGCCCCGTCCTCTCGATGGTGCTCGGCGCATTCATGCTCCTGCTCGGCTTTCAGGCCTTCATGAGCCTGCCGGTGCGGCAATATCCGAAAGTGGACGAGACCGTCGTCACGATCACCACGACTTATGCAGGGGCCTCGCCCGAACTCATTCAGGGCTTCATCACCGCGCCGATCTCGGCCGCGGTCGCAACCACCGAGAACATCGATTATGTGACCTCGACCTCGATGCCCTCGGTGTCGCAGGTCTCGGTCAACATGAAGCTTGGCTCCGATCCCGACACCGCCCTGACCGAGGTTCTGTCCAAGGTGCAGCAGGTGCGCGGGCAGCTGCCCTCGGAGGCGGAAGATCCGGTGATCGTCAAGGGCACCGGCCAGACCTTCGCGCTGATGTATCTGGCGGCGCAGAACCCGAACATGACGACCGAGCAGCTGACCGAATATCTGGAACGGGTGGTCCGGCCGCGGATGTCGACGATTTCGGGGGTTGCCGAAATCGAGGTGATCGGGGCCGCGAATTATGCGATGCGGGTCTGGCTCGACCCGATGAAGCTGGCAGCGCGGGGGGTGACGGCCTCCGAAGTGCTGGCGGCGATCAAAGCCTCGAACTATCTCGCCGCGCCCGGCAAGACCGAGAACACCTATGTCGCGAAATCGATCACGCTGAAATCGACGCTGCAGACCCCGGAGGCCTTCGGCGCCCTGCCGATCCGGGCCGAGGGCGACGCGGTGGTGCGACTGCGCGACGTGGCGCAGGTCGAGCTTGCCTCGGATGACAGCGGCGAGATCGTCACCTTCAACGGCGCGCGGGGCACGTTCATCGGCCTGTCGCAGACGCCTTCGGCGAACCCGCTCGACACCGCCGCCGCGGTGCGGGCGGAGCTGCCGAAGATCGCAGACACCCTGCCCGAGGGCATGACGATCGAGCTGGTCTATGACACGACCGAACAGATTTCCGCCTCGATCACCGAGGTGTTCAAGACCATCGCCGAGGCCGTCGCCATCGTCGTCGTGGTGATCCTGCTCTTCCTTGGCTCGATCCGGTCGGTGGCGATGCCGATCGTCACCATTCCGCTGTCGCTGGTCGGCGTGATGGCGGTGCTGCTGGCGCTGGGGTATTCGATCAACCTTCTGACGCTGCTCGCCATGGTGCTGGCGATCGGGCTTGTGGTCGATGATGCGATCGTCGTGGTCGAAAACATCCACCGCCACATGGAGGAGGGGATGAAACCGATCCCCGCCGCCGTGCAGGGGATGAAGGAGATCACCGGCGCCGTCGTGGCGATGACGATCACGCTGGCCGCCGTGCTGTCGCCGCTCGCCTTTACCGGCGGCGTGACGGGGGCCTTGTTTCGCGAATTCGCCTTCACCCTTGCGGGTTCGGTGATCCTGTCGGGGGTGATCGCGCTGACGATCACGCCGATGATGGCGGGGCGCATCCTGAAGGAGGGTCATGCCACCGGCTTTGCCGCCTTCATCGACCGCACCTTCGAGCGCTTCGCGAATTTCTACGAACGCCGCGTCGCGGGCTCGCTGAAATATCGCCCGGTAACGGTGCTGGTCGTGGTGGTGCTTGTGGGCACGATGGGCTTCATGTTCCAGCGCACCGCGACCGAACTGGCCCCCGACGAGGATCAGGGCGCGGTGATCGCCATGGTGCAGGCGCCGCGTTATGCGACCGCCGATTACACCGCGCATTACATCGACCAGCTCGGGCAGGCCACCAAGGACATTTCCGAGGTCCGCACCGCCTTTTCGATCGCCGGCTTCGGCGGGTCTGACAGCATGGGGATCTATATCTGGGCACTGAAGAAATGGGCTGACCGCGACCGTTCGCAGGAAGAGGTGCAAAAGGACATCCAAGCCGGGATCGACGCCTCGACCGGCATGGAGGGCTTTGCCTTCGCCCCCCCCACCCTGCCAGGCGCGGGCGGCGGTCTGCCGATTTCGGTGGTGGTGCAGTCGATCTACGGGGCGGATCGTGTCGCCGAAGTGGCCGAGGAAATCCGGCAAAAGGCGCAGGCGACGCACAAGTTCATCTTCGTGCAGAACTCGCTCAGCTTCGACGCACCCGAGATCCGCGTGACCATCGACCGCGACCGGGCGGCGGCGCTGAACGTGCCGATCTCGGACATCGGGGTAACGCTGGGCCTTTTGGTCGGTGGCGGCTCGGTGGCGCAGTTCGACCGCGATTCCAACAGCTATGACATCATCCTGCAGGTGCCCAAGAGCTACCGCGGCACCCCCGAGGATCTGGGCCGTTACTTCGTCCGCGCGGCCAGCGGCGAGATGGTGCCGCTGTCGTCCGTGGTGAAGATCGAGACCGGCTCGATGGCCTCGAAGGTGGAGCAGTTCAACCAACTGAACTCGGCAACGATTTCGGCGCTGCCGATCCCCGGGCAATCCTCGGGCGACGGGCTGGCGGCGATCATCCAGATCGCCAACGAGGTGATGCCGGAGGGATTCTTCCTTGATTATTCCGGCCAGTCGCGGCTGGAGCAGACGCAGGGCAACACGCTGATGATCGCCTTTGCCGCGGCGGTGCTGGTGATCTATCTGGTGCTGGCCGCGCAGTTCGAGAGCTTCCGCGACCCGTTCATCATCCTGATGTCGGTGCCGCTGACGATCTTTGGCGCGGTGCTGCCGCTGAACCTGGGGCTGGGGACGCTGAACATCTATTCGCAGGTGGGGATGATCACGCTGATCGGGCTGATCACCAAGCACGGCATCCTGATGGTGGAATTCGCCAACCAGCAGCGCGAGCATCACGGGCTGAACCGGCAGGACGCCATCGTGCTGGCGGCGAAGACCCGACTGCGGCCGATCCTGATGACCACCGCCGCGATGGCGCTGGCCGTGGTGCCGCTGGTCATCGCCGATGGCGCGGGCGCGGCGGCGCGCGAGGCGATGGGGATCGTGATGTTCTCTGGCCTGTTGATCGGGACGATGTTCACGCTGTTCGTCGTGCCGATGTTCTACACCTTCATCGCCCCCTCCGATGCGGCGATGAAGGCGGCGGAAGAGAAACGGCTGGCAGCGGGCTGAGCCGGACCTGAAAGACAGAGAGGGGCGCGGGGCTTGCAAGCCGCGCGCCCCTTTGGCATTCTGGGGCCGAGCCGTGGCGATGGCGTCGCCACAGGGCCCTGCCCGATGCTTGCGGAAACCGAACCGTTTCGGGGCCCGCTTACGTCCTGAACGCCGGGATCTTTCGGGGTCCCAGAGGCCCAAAGGACAGATCATGCAAAGACCGGAATTCTACACCTGCGAAAATGGCCCCAAGGTTCTGCTGCCCTTCGAGGCCGCGGAATACGAGGCACGCCTTGCAGGCCTGCGCGACATCATGGAGCTGCACAGCCTTGACGCAGTCCTGCTCACCTCGATGCACAACATCGCCTATTACTCGGGCTTCCTTTACTGCAGCTTCGGCCGTCCCTACGGGCTGGTCGTGACGAAGGATCGCTCGGTCGTGATCTCGGCCGGGATCGATGCGGGGCAACCGTGGCGGCGCTCGCATGGCGAAAGCCTGACCTATACCGACTGGGCGCGCGACAATTACTGGCGCGCGGTCGCCCATGTCGTGGGCCAAGGCAAGGCGGTGGGCTGCGAGGCCGATCACCTGACGATGCTGAACGCCGAGAAGTTCAACCACTTCCTGAAGCCGAGGCGCGGATTGGACATCGCCCCGGCGACGATGACGCAGCGGATGGTGAAATCCGAGGCCGAGATCGCGCTGATCAAGCACGGCGCCGCCGTGGCGGATGTGGGCGGCTATGCGATCCACGACACGATCAAGGAAGGCATTCGCGAGATTGACGTCGCGATGGCGGGCCGCGATGCGATGGAAGCGGAAATCGCCAAGCGCTTCCCCGATGCCGAATACCGCGACACCTGGGTCTGGTTCCAGTCCGGGATGAACACCGACGGCGCCCACAACCCGGTTACGGGGCGGGTGCTGAAGCGCGGCGATATCCTCAGCCTGAACTGCTTCCCGATGATCTCGGGCTATTACACCGCGCTTGAACGCACGATGTTCGTGGGCGAGGTCGACCCGGCCTCGCTGAGGATCTGGGAGGCGAACGTCGCCGCGCATGAATACGGCATGTCGCTGCTGGTGCCGGGCGCGGTCTGCTCCGAAGTCACGCACAAGATCAATGCCTTCTTCGAGGAACGGCAACTGCTGCAATACCGCACCTTCGGCTATGGCCACAGCTTCGGCGTGCTCAGCCATTACTACGGCCGCGAGGCGGGGCTTGAACTGCGCGAGGATATCGACACCGTGCTCGAACCCGGGATGGTGATTTCGATGGAACCGATGCTTACCCTGCCCGAGGGGATGCCGGGTGCGGGCGGCTACCGCGAACACGACATTCTGGTGATCGGCGAAGACGGCGCCGAGGACATCACCAAATATCCCTACGGCCCCGGCTTCAACGTCGTGGGGTAAGATCGGCAAGGGGCGGCTCAGGTCGCCCCTTTCGCCACAGCCAGCGGAATTTTCATGACTTTTCAGGATCACAACCGCGCGAGGGCTTGACCTTGCGTCGGCGCCGCCCCCTGATCGCCGCCAATGCCCCGCTTGCGGGGAGATTCGCTCATTTCTCGACAGGTGCTGCCCGTGTCCCGTCTTTCGTTTGTCTTCCGCGCCCCGCTTGCGGGACTTCTGGTTCTTTCCGTTCTGGCAGGCTGCGCCGCCGATCCGAAGGCCGCCACCACTGCGCCGCTCAAGGGCGTTCCCCCGGAATATCAGGCCCGCCCGGATGGCGAACGCGTCGTGCCCGCGGTGAACCCCGCCTATCTGAACGAACGCAACCGCCGCCGCTGGGTCGAGTATACCGGCCCCGAGGGCAAGGATACGATCGTCATCGACCCCTATGCGCGCGTGCTCTACCACGTCGTCGAACCGGGCAAGGCGATGCGCTTCGGCATTGCCGTGGGCAAGGCGGGCAAGGGCTTTTCGGGCAATGCCGTGGTCGGTCGCAAGGAGATCTATCCGTCCTGGCAACCGACGGCGCGAATGGTGCGGGCCGATCCCGCGCTTTACGGGCCGCTGGCGGGCGGGCTCAAGGGCGGGCTCGACAACCCGCTCGGCGCGCGGGCGCTTTATCTTTACCGCAACGGCCAGGACACCTATTACCGGATCCATGGCACGATGGACCCGTCCTCGATCGGCAAGGCCACCTCGGCAGGCTGCATCCGGCTCTTTAATCAGGACATCATCGACATGTTCGACGAGGCGCCGATGGGCACCCGCGTCAAGGTCCGCACCCGCGCCGAGAGCCTTGAACTCGAAGGGCCGATGCACGAACTGCATACCGGCTATGTCGTGCCCGAGGCCGAGGTCGAGCTGATCGCCGCCGATGACGCCGCCTGGGCGGCCGGTCAGATCACCGATCCCGCGGTGCTGGAGGCGCAACAGCACGCCGCCGCCGTCGCCTCGGCCGAGGCGCGCGGCGCAGCCGGAAACTGAGCCCTAACGGATCAGGATCACATAATCCTTGCGGGTGGTCTCGATCACCCGCCAGATCCCCCGAAACCCCGGGCGGATGAAGAAAGCGTCCCCCGGACCGACCTCCATCCGCTCGCCCGCGTCGCCCTCGATCACCGAGCGGCCCGCCAGAATCCGGCAATATTCCCATTCATCATAATGCACACGCCACGCCCCCGGCGTGCTTTCCCAGATGCCGCAGAAAAGACCGTCCTCCTCCTCGGCATTCCAGGCGCGGTGAACGGGATCGCCCTCGATCAGACGTTCCGGGTCGGGACGGGAGAGTTCCGGATCGCCCACGGGCGTCAGACGTTCGATCAGCATGGCGGGACCTTCGCGATTGGAGAATGAGAGCCGGGGCTTTGCCCCGGACCCCAGGATATTTGCCGCAAGATAAAAGCAGAAGGTGGACTGCGACGAAAGAGACCGCCATGGATGCTGCGTCGCGGCGTTGCCACTTTGCATTTACGGATTGGAAAGAGTAGGAAGCCCGCGAGGGAGAGGGAGGATTCCATGAGCGCAACCGCGAGTCAAAGGCGGCTGATGCCGTCGGACATTCTGGCCCTGAAGGGCAAGGTGCCGGTGGTGGTGCTGACCGCCTACACGACGCCAATCGCGCAGCTGGCCGATCCGGCCTGCGACGTGCTGCTGGTCGGCGATTCGGTCGGCATGGTGCTGCATGGCCTGCCCTCGACGCTGGGCGTGACGATGGAGATGATGATCCTGCACGGCCGCGCGGTGATGCGCGGCTCGGATCGGGCGCTGGTCGTGATCGACATGCCCTTTGGCAGCTACGAGGAAGGGCCGGAGCAGGCCTTCCGCAATGCCGCACGGATCATGGCGGAAAGCGGGGCTGGGGCGGTGAAGCTCGAGGGCGGCGTGCACATGGCCGAGACCATCGCCTTTATGGTCGCGCGTGGCATTCCGGTGATGGCGCATATCGGGCTGACGCCGCAATCGGTGAACACGCTGGGCGGTTACAAGGTGCAGGGCCGCGGCGCGGATGGTGACCGGCTCAAGGCCGATGCGCTGGCGGTGGCCGAGGCCGGGGCGTTCTCGGTGGTGCTGGAAAAGGTGCCCGCGGAGCTTGCGGGCGAGATTTCGGCGATGCTCGCCATTCCGATGATCGGCATCGGCGCCGGGGTCGATTGCGACGGTCAGGTGCTGGTGATCGACGACATGCTGGGCCTCTTCACCGATTTCCGGCCGAAATTCGTCAAGCGCTATGCCGAACTGGGCCGCACCGCCACCGAAGCCGTCGCGGCCTATGCCGCCGAGGTCCGCAGCCGGGCCTTCCCGACGCCGGACTATTCCTTCTTCGACGAGGTGAAGAAATGACGCAAGTGATCCGCACCTCGGCCGAACTGCGCGAAAAGGTGGCGACCTGGAAACGCTCGGGGATGCTCGTGGGGGTCGTGCCGACGATGGGCGCGCTGCATGATGGCCACATGAGCCTCGTGCGCGAGGCCCGCAAGCAATCCGACCGGGTGATCGTGACGATCTTCGTCAACCCGATGCAGTTCAACAACAAGGACGATCTGGCGAAATACCCGCGCAACGAGGATCACGATCTGGCGCTTCTCGAGGCAGAAGGGGCGGATGTGCTTTTCGCCCCCGGCGTGCACGAGGTCTACCCGGACGGCTTCGCCACGGTCGTCTCGGTCTCGGGCGTGTCGGAGCCGCTCGAAGGCGCCTTCCGCCCCGGCCATTTCGAAGGTGTTGCGACCGTGGTGAGCAAGCTTTTCGGGATGACGCAGGCGGGCCGCGCCTTCTTTGGCGAGAAGGACTGGCAGCAGGTGCAGGTCGTCAAGCGGATGGTCGAAGACCTGAACGTGCCGATCCGCATCATCCCCTGCCCCACGATCCGCGAAGAGGACGGGCTGGCGATGTCGTCGCGCAATGTGCGACTGACCCCCGAGGAACGCGCGCTGGCGCCGAAGCTTTACGCAGAGATGCAGGCGGCCGCCGAGGCGATCCGGGCAGGGGCGCCGGTGGCCGAGACGCTCGCGGCGGCAAAGGCCGCGATCAGCGCGGCCGGTTTCGGAGACTGGGATTATCTTGAGTTGCGCACCGCCGACGGTCTGCGGCCGATGACCGAGCTGTCGGAACCGGCGCGGATGCTGGCGGCGGTTCATCTGGGCGATGTGCGGCTGATCGACAATATCGCCGTGTGACAGGCGCCGGGGGCGCTGCCCCCGGACCCCCGGCGTATTTCGGCCAAGAAAAAGGCCATGGCTTTTCCTGGTCCAAATACGCCCTTGCGCGGGCGGGCCTTGCTCAGGCCTTTGTTCTGGATTGCAACCGATAGACGCCTTCGGGCAGGTCGAGGGCGGCGGCGAGTTCGCGCAGTTGCGCATGCGAGAAGACCACCCGCACCACCGTCTCGGTGGTTTCGTCGAGTTGTTCGACCACCACGCAATCCTCGAAGGACTGGATGGTGATGTCTTCCCGCAGATAATCGCGGGGGTCATCGCCCTCGTCGACGAGGGTGATCACGGTGGCGTCGAATTCGTGCTCGATGGTGAACATGATCCGATGCTAACGCGCATGGACGGACACGAAAAGGGCAAACATTTCGGTGATCGGACCAAAGGCGATTGCACCCGGACGCAGCGCCGCTAGTATCGCGGAAATTCATTCCGGTCCTTCGATCCATGGCGCGCCGTCTCCTTGCTGTCCTTGCCCTGCCGCTGGCGCTTGCCGCCTGCGAGGCTCCGCATCAGGGGATGGACGCAACGTCCCTGCCCCGACCGAAAGCGCCGGTGGTGACGGTTGAGACCGGGCCAGATGCCCATACGGCAGCGGCGAATTTTCTGGCCGTCGCGCGGGACATGGAACCGCGGATCGAAAGCGAATGTCTGTCGCGGACGCATGGGCGGATGAATTGCGACTATCAGGTGATGGTCGATGAACGCCCCGATCCGCAACCGAACGCCTTTCAGACGCTGGACGCGCGCGGCCGTCCGATCGTCGCCTTCAACCTTGCCCTGATCGCCGAGGCGCGCAACCGCGACGAGTTGGCCTTCGTCATGGGGCACGAGGCGGCGCATTACATTCTGGGCCATCTGGAACAGAAAAGTTCGGATGCGACCCGCGGGGCGCTGATTCTGGGCGCTTTGGCAGCGGCCTCGGGGGCGGATGCCGATGGCGTGGCGCAAGCGCGGGATTTCGGCGCAGAAATGGGCGCGCGCGCCTATTCCAAGGATTACGAATTGCAGGCCGATGCCCTGGGCACGGTGATCGCCTGGAACGCGGGCTACAACCCAGAGCGCGGGGCGCTGTTCTTTACCCGCCTGCCCGATCCGGGGCACAGCTTCCTTGGCACCCATCCGGCGAATGGTGAGCGCATCGCCGTCGTGCACCGGGTCACCTCGGCGCTGCGCAAGGGCACCTTCCACGGCTTCTGATCCGCAGTCTGCCCAATTCCCCGGCATATCTGATTGCGCGAGCGGTAACACCGCGCGCCTCGCGCAAAGATTGATCTGAATCATGGCAATTCGACACCCGCGGCAGATGATTTGTGCGACCCTGCCCGGAACAAGGAATTGCTTATGCACGGACGGAAGATCCTCAATCGGCATGCCGCCCTGATGAACCGCATGGCACAGGCTCTTGGCGTCAATCTCACCGAGATGATGCTGCAAGGGAAGCTGGGCGGTGATGATTGGCGCGAAGCGGTGGTGCGCTGTGCCGGTTGTCCGGAGCCGACCGAATGCCTGCACTGGCTCTCGGCGCATGACGAAGACAACGGGCCCGGGAAACCGGAAGCCGAAGCCCCGGATTATTGCACCAATCGCGAGATGATGGCCCGCCTGCGGGCGGCGCTGGCGACGGATCAGATTCTTGCAGACGCCGAAGGAGAGAAATGATGGGCATTCAGGGCAACATCGATCTGTATTTCTGGATCGCCCGCGGCATGGGCCGTCGGATGGGGGTGAACCTCACCGAGGCGATGCATGAAGGGCTGCTGTCGCAGTCGGATTTCGCGCAGATGATCAATCACTGCCGCATGTGCGCCGGCTCGGAAGGTTGCCTTGCCTATCTTTCGGAACATTCGGAAGACCGCGGATCGGCACCCGATTGGTGCGCGAACGGCCCCGTGCTGCGCGAAATCGGCGAGATGGTCTGAGCCTCTCGCCGCGGCGTCTCAGCCCTGCAACCCGGCCAGATAGGAGGTCACCGCGGGCCGGACGCTTTGCATGCCGCGCGCGCGGGCGTCATCGATCACCGCTTTCAACTCGGTCAGATCGGCGCGGCGCAGCAGGTGCTTGACTGGCCCGATCGAGGCCGGGCGCATCGAGAGCGTGCGGATGCCAAGCGCGGCGAAAGTCAGCGCCTCGATCGGGCGTCCGGCATCCTCGCCGCAGAAGCTGAGTGCGGTGTCATTCGTGGCGCAGCGCGCGATGATCTTTTCGATGAAGGTCAGGAAGCTGGTGTCGAGCGTGTCATAGCGGCGCCGGACGCGCTCGTTTTCGCGGTCGGCGGCAAAGAAGAACTGCTTCAGGTCGTTGCCGCCGATCGAGATGAAATCGCAGCTGGCAAAGAAGCTGTCGGCGGCAAAGGCCAGTGACGGCGTTTCCAGCATCGCCCCCACGCGCAGATCGGAGGGCACGGGCCGACCCAGCGTCGCCTCGCGGTCGATCTCGCGCATCAGCGTGGCTTTCGCCGCGTTGAACTCGTCAGGCGTGGCGACGAAGGGGAACATGACCGAGAGCGGCCGCCCTTCCGAGGCGCGGATCAGCGCCTGCAACTGCATCCGCAGCACGCCCGGTTTATCAAGGCCCAGCCGGATCGCCCGCCAGCCCATCGCCGGGTTCGGCTCTTCTTGCGGCTTCATGTAGGGAAGCACCTTGTCCGAGCCGATGTCGAGGGTGCGGAACTGCACCTTGGCGCCCTTGGCGGCGTCGATTACCCGCTTGTAAAGCGCCGCCAATTCGCCGCGGCGCGGCACGCGCGAGCGGATCAGGAATTGCAATTCGGTGCGGAACAGCCCGACCCCATCGGCGCCCGAGCCCTTGAGCGAGGGCAGATCCGCCATCAGCCCCGCGTTCATCATCAGGCTGACACCATTGCCCGCCCGATCCACCGCCGGTTTCGTGCGCAGATCGGCGTAGCGTTTCTGCGCCTCCGCCTGCATCGCGATCTTGTCGCGGAAGGCGGCGGCCACGGTGTCTTCGGGGCGCAGGTGCACGATGCCCTGATCGCCATCGACCAGAATCGGATCGCCGTTCAGCGCCTCGTTGGTGATTCTCGTCGCATGGATCACCAGCGGAATCGCCAGCGCCCGGGCAACGATCGCGGCATGGCTGCCGACCGAGCCCTCTTCCAGCACCACACCCTTGAGCTTGCGACCGTAATCCAGAAGCTCGGCCGGGCCGATGTTGCGCGCAACCAGCACCGGATTGTCGGGCAGTTCGGCGCCGGTATCCTTGCCCTGCCCGGTCAACAGCCGCAGCAGCCGGTTCGAAAGGTCATCAAGGTCGTGCAGCCGCTCGCGCAGATAGGCGTCGGTGGATTGTTCCAACCGCGCCCGCGCCGTCGATTGTTCCTTTTCCACCGCCGCCTCGGCCGAGAGGCCAAGGTCGATGTCCTCGCTCATCCGCCGCACCCAGCCGCGCGAATGGGCAAGCATCTTGTAGGCTTCCAGAACCTGACGCTGTTCCTTGTCCATGCTGGCCGAGCCGATCAGCATGTCGTCGATCTGCGCCTGCAGCGTCGAGACTGCGGCATCGAGCCGGGCCTTTTCGGCATCGGGATCATCGCCGACCGGGTTCGTTACGACGACGCGCGGCTCGTGCAGCCAGACCCGGCCCTCGGCCGCGCCTTCCTGCCCGGTCGAGCCGCGGAACATGACGGGGAACCGATGTGCCGCACCAATACCGCCCTGATCGCCGGTGAAGGCGCCCAGTTCGGTCATTTCCGCCAGCACCATCGCGACGACTTCGAGCCCGTAGACCTCGTCATCCGAGAAGAGCCGCGCCTCACGCGATTGCACGACCAGAACGCCCAGTTTCTCGCCGACGCGCTGGATCGGCACGCCAAGGAAGCTTGAATAAATCTCTTCGCCGGTTTCCGGCATGTAGCGGAAGCCGGGTTCGGCAGGCGCATTGGCGGTATTGGCAGGCTGGCCGGTGCGGGCGACGCGGCCCACCAGACCCTCGCCCAGCCGCATCCGGGTCTTGTGCACCGCCTCGGGGTTCAGCCCCTCGGTGGCGCAAAGCTCCAGCGTTTCCGGGTCGCGGAACAGATAGATCGAGCAGACCTGCGTCCGCATCGAATGGGCGATCAGATGGGTGATCCGGTCGAGCCGATCCTGTCCGTCGCCGGGGGTGGCCAGAGTGTCACGCAACCGGCGCAACAGCGTGCGGCTGTCACTTTCGCTGCGATCCACCATGGCCTAGCCGCCCCCGTTTTAGAGGCCTGATCTCTGCGTCAGGCCTTTTCCAGTTCAAATGCATCATGGAGGGCCTGAACGGCCAGTTCCATATATTTCCGATCGATCAGGACGGAAATCTTGATCTCCGAGGTCGAGATGACCTTGATGTTGATGTTTTCGGCGGCCAGCGCCTCGAAGGTGCGCGCCGCGACGCCCACTTGCGAACGCATGCCGATGCCGACGACCGAGACCTTGGCGACGTCGGTGTCGATGATCAGCTCGTCATATTTGATCTTGCCCGCAGCCTTGGCATCCTCGAGCGCCTTTTGCGCACGGGCGACCTGATTGATCGGGCAGGAGAAGGTCATGTCGGTGACGGCACCCGGATGGTTGTCGTCATAGTCCTTTTCCGAGATGTTCTGCACGATCATGTCGACGTTCACGCCGGCTTCGGACAGCGGCCCGAAGATCGCCTGCGCGACGCCGGGGCGGTCTTCGATGGTGAAGAGGGTGATCTTGGCCTCGTCGCGCGAATAGGCGACCCCCGAGACGACTTTCGATTCCATGATTTCATCCTCCCCGCAGACAAGGGTTCCAGAAGTTTCGTCGGTTTCCTCGAAGGAGGACAGCACGCGCAGCCGCACGCCAAAGCGCATCGCCAGTTCCACGGACCGCGTTTGCAGCACCTTGGCGCCGAGCGAGGCGAGTTCGAGCATTTCCTCGAACGCGATCTTGTCAAGCTTGCGCGCTTTCGAGCTGATCCGGGGATCGGTGGTGTAGACACCGTCCACGTCGGTGTAGATATCGCAGCGCTCCGCGTCGAAGGCCGCGGCAAAGGCCACCGCCGTCGTGTCCGAGCCGCCACGGCCGAGCGTGGTGATGCGGTTTTCGGCCGACAGGCCCTGGAAGCCCGCGACGACCGCGACTTTCATGCCCTCGGCAAATTTCGTGTCGATATTCTCGCGCGGGATCGATTTGAACCGGGCCGAGCCATGCGCCGAGGTGGTGTTGATCGGCACCTGCCAGCCTTGCCAGCTGCGCGCGGGGATCCCCATTTCCTGCAGCCGCAGCGCCATCAGACCGGCGGTGACGTTTTCACCTGAGGCCACCACGGCGTCGTATTCGCGGGCATCATACAGGGGCGACGTGCCCTCGACCCAGCCGACAAGCTCGTTGGTCTTGCCCGACATGGCCGAGACGATCACGATGACATCGTAGCCACGGTCGACCTCGCGCTTGACCTTCGCCGCCGCATTCGCGATGCGGTCGAGGTCCGCCACCGAGGTGCCGCCGAATTTCATCACGAGAAGCGGCATCTTCCCCCCCCAATCCTGTCCCGGGCCCTGTGCCCGGCGTCGCGCTTCTGCTATCGGAAGGGGGCGAAGCTTGCAAGGGTTTGCCTGCGGCGAAACGCCTTTGGCGCCTGTCATGGCCCCGTCATTCCCCTGTCATGCACACCGGGCAAGCTTGCCCCGAACAGGGCAGGAGGATGTGATGAGTCTCGATGAGGTCGAATACCGCGAAAGGCGGGCGCAGGCGCGTGGTCTGCAACGGGCGCTGGAAGCGCTGCGCGATGATCTGGTGCGGCGCTCGGATGCGACGATGGAAGGCTGGGAAGGTCTGGTGCGACGGCCGGAGTTCCTGCCCTCGGCGCGCAATCTCGCCGATTATCTGGCGCTGCGGCGCGGCGATCTGGTGCCGTTTCAGGCGCCTTTGGCCTCGCTGGGCCTCTCGTCGCTCGGTCGGGCCGAGGCGCATGTGCGCCCCTCGATCGATGCGGTGCTGGCGTCGCTGGCGATGATCGGCGGCGAGGGGATCGCAAGTTACCCCACCGTGGAAACCTTTGCAGCCGGGCCTGCGCGTCTGGCCGCGCGGCGCGATGCGCTTTTCGGCGCGCGCCGCGAGGCACCGCGCTCGCGCGTGATGGTGACCTTGCCGACCGAGGCCGCCTTCAGCCCGGATCTCGTCTCGGCATTGATCGAGGCGGGGGCGGATTGCATGCGGATCAACTGCGCCCATGACAACCCCGATGTCTGGGCGGCAATGATCGGTCAGGTGCGGCAGGCGGCGATGAAGGCCGGGCGGCGCGTGCCGGTGCAGATGGATATCGAAGGACCGAAGCTGCGAGTCGAAGCGCTTTCGGAAAGCGTCGAGGAAACCGGGCGCCTGTTCGAGGGCGATCGGTTCGAAGTGGTCGAGACCCTCGCCCATGACGCCGATCTGCCGCAAATTCGCCTCAGCCACCCGGCGCTGATGGAGGCGATGGCCGAGGGCGGCGCGATCTGGATCAACGATGGTAAGCTGCGGGCGCAGATCCTGAAGGTGCGGCCGGGCAAGGTGCTGGCCGAAGTGACCTCGACGCCCTCGAAGGGCGCGAAGATCAAGGTCGAGAAAGGGGTGAACCTGCCCGGCGTCGATCTGCGCGTGCCCGCGCTGACCGAGGTCGATCTGGGTCATCTCGATTTCGTTCTGGGCCATGCCGATATCCTCGGCTTTTCCTTCGTGCAGACGGGGGGCGATCTGCGCGCGCTTTTTGCCGAACTAGATGCGCGGTCCGATGGCGGCACCTCGCGCGATTGGCCCGCGCTGATGCTGAAGATCGAGACGCCCTTGGCGCTGCGCAATCTGCCGGGGCTGATCGTCGAGGCGGGCGGGCGCGTGCCGGTTGGCGTGATGATCGCGCGCGGCGATCTGGCGGTGGAGATCGGCTTCGAGCGGCTCAGTGAAATTCAGGAGGAAGTCCTGTGGCTCTGCGAGGCCGCCGAGGTTCCGGTGGTCTGGGCGACGCAAGTGCTGGAAGGCATGGTCAAGGAAGGTCAGGCCAGCCGGGCCGAGATGACCGATGCCGCGATGAGCCAGCGCGCCGAATGCGTGATGCTGAACAAGGGGCCGCATCTTGTGCAGGCCGTGACGTTCCTGCGCGATGTGTTGATGCGGATGGATCGGCACACGTCAAAGAAATCCCCGCGGCTGGGGGCACTGGGGCTTTGGCACGACCTTTGATCGGGCGATCTGGCCTCGGCCATCGCCGAGGCCATGCGGCACATCCGCCCCGTGACCGCCGAGGGCCCAAAGGCACTCGGTGAGCCGCCCGCCCCGCCATCGGCGGGCGCTTTCGCGCCGCCGGGGCGGGACGCTGGCCTCTGTCGTGCAGGCCGCACCGGTCCCGCGACGGCGGGGCCGCAAACGGGCGGGGAAAGGCGGTGCCTTTCCTTCTCCGCCCGACGCAACCGCCTTACACGTCCTTCATCAACCGCAGCGCATCATAGATCGCCGCGTGGGTGTTGCGCGCGGCCACCGCATCGCCGATCCGCACCAGCCGGAACCGGCCCTCGGGATTGACCACGACCGCCTGCGGCTTGCCCGTCGCCAAGGCCTCGTAATCGACGATGCCAAGGTTCGACGAGAGCGGCTTCAGCGCAAAGTACAGCTCATCAAGCGGCCGCGTGCCGTGGTTCACCACCACCTGATCGACCTCGCGCATCCGCGTCACCGGGCCGTAATCGCTGCCCAGAACCGCAGTCAGCCGGTTGCCCGCACGGCTGACCGACAGCAGCCGCCAGGTCACGGTGAAGGTCGTGTCCCGCCCCTGCAGCGACCGCATGTAGGGCACAAGATTCATCGCCATCACCTCGGGCGCAAAGGCGCGGTCGGGGGTGACGATCTCCACCTTCGCGCCGCTGGCCGAGATCAGATCGGCCGCCATCAGCCCCGCATGATCGCCCGCATCATCAAAGACCAGCACCTCGCGGCCGGGCTTCACCGCGCCGGACAGAATGTCCCAGGTCGACACCACCAGATCATTGCCCGCGCTCAAGACCTCGGTATGCGGCAGGCCACCGGTGGCGATCACCACCTCGTCGGGATCGGTGGCGAGCACGTCCGCGGCCTCGGCGAAGCTGTTGAAACTGAAGGTCACCCCGCGCTTGAGGCATTGCTGATAGCGCCAGTCGGTGATCGCCGCCATCTCGCGCCGCCGCGGGTCGAGCGCAGTCAGCCGCACCTGCCCGCCGGGTTGATCGGCTGCTTCGAAGACGGTGACCGCATGGCCACGCTCGGCGGCAACACGGGCAGCTTCCAGCCCCCCCGGACCCGCGCCGACGATGGTGACCCGCTTCTTCGTCACCGCAGGCGTGATCGTCTGCGGCTCGGTCAATTCGCGGCCCGTCGCGGGGTTGTGCAGGCAAAGCGCCATGCCGCCCTGATAGATCCGGTCGAGGCAGTAATTCGCGCCGACACAGGGGCGGATATCGTCTTCCTTGCCCGCGATCAGCTTGGCGACCAGATGCGGATCGGCCAGATGCGCGCGGGTCATACCGACCATATCGAGCTTGCCGCTCGCAATCGCATGTCGCGCCGTCGCGATGTCGGGGATCTTCGCGGCGTGGAAGGTCGGGAAGCCGGTCTCGGCCCGGATCTCCCCCGCGAAATCCAGATGCGGCGCGTTGCGCATGCCCTGAATCGGGATCAGATCGGTCAGCCCCGGATCGGTGTCGATATGACCGCGCACGACGTTCAGAAAATCGACCAGCCCCGAATCGCGCAGTTTTTTCGACAGCGTCATGCCCTCGGACTTGTCCATGCCGCCGGGCAGGCCCTGATCGCCGGTATAGCGCAGCCCGACGATGAAATCCGGCCCACAGCGCTGCCGGATCGCCCCCAGAACCTCCATCGTGAAGCGCAGCCGGTTTTCCAGAGAGCCGCCATAGGGCGCACCGAGATCATTCGTCAGCGGCGACCAGAATTGTTCGAGCAGATGGCCGTAAGCCTCCAGCTCGATCCCGTCGACGCCCGCGGCCTTCATCCGCTCGGCGGCATCGGCGAAATCGCCCTTGATCCGGTCGAGATCCCAGTCCTCGGCCCGTTTCGGAAAGGCCCGATGCGCCGCCTCGCGTTCATGGCTCGGCGCCACCACCGGCAGCCAATCGGCCTTGTCCCAGCGGGTGCGGCGGCCAAGGTGCGAAAGCTGGATCATCACCGCCGCGCCGTGGTCGTGGCATTCATCAACGAGCTGGCGCATCCAGCCCACCACCTCGTCCTTCCACGCAAGGATGTTGTTGAAGACCGGCGGGCTGTCGCGGGAAATCGAGGCCGAACCCGCCGTCATCGTCAGCGCCACCCCGGCCCGCGCGCGTTCGACGTGATAGGCGCGGTAGCGTTCCTTCGGCATGCCGTCCTCGGCATAGGCGGGCTCATGCGCGGTGATCAGGATGCGGTTGCGCAAAGTCAGGTGGCGCAGCTGGTAAGGCTGCAAGAGCGGGTCGTTCGACATGGGGGCCTCCGGGGTTCCTGGGCGCAGGATTTGCGAATTGTGCACATATGTCAATTTTACATTCACCCCTGAACATTTTCTTGAGCCCGGCCGTGGTCCGGGCTAGGGTCGATGGATGACAGAGACAAAGGACAGCGGTTGGCGCGGCTCGCGCGAGGGGTGGCTTGAAGCCGCCTGCGACGCCTTGATCGCGGGTGGGGTCGAGGCGGTGAAGATCCTGCCACTCGCCAAGAAACTCGGCCTGTCACGGACCTCGTTCTACTGGTTCTTCACCGATCGCGAGGATCTGCTGGCCGCGCTGCGATCCCGCTGGCGGGCGGTGACAACCGAGGTTTTGCTCTCCGCGACGACCGCTTACGCCGCGACCGAGACAGAGGCGATGCTGAACCTTCTGGCTGTGTTCCTGTCGGACCGATTCGATCCGCGCTTCGAATTTGCGCTGCGCAGCTGGGGCTTTGCCGATCCCTCGGTGGCGGCGGATCTGCATGCGGCCGATGCCGAGCGGCTGGCGGCGCTCGCCGCCCTGCTGATGCGCTGGGGCCATGCGCCAGAGGATGCCGATGTGCGGGCGCGAACGATTTACCTCGTGCAGATCGGCTATATCTCGATGCAGACGCGCGAAAGCCTTGACACGCGGATCGCGCGGATCGCGCATTATGTCGAGGTCTATACCGGCAAGCTGCCCAGCGCCGCGGAACTGACGCGGTTCGAAGCCGGGCTGCACGCGGGCGGGTAAGGCCTGTCTTTGCTGGCCCCGATGACCGAGGCCAGTGCCGAGGTCCCGCGAAACAGTGCGGCAAAGACCGGCGGGGGCCCCAAAGGCCCCCGGCCAGCGCCCGCCCCGCCCTCGGCGGGCGCTTCTCGCCCGCCGGGTCAGGCGCCGGCCTCCCGCAGCGCGCGGGGCAACCGGTCCCGTGACAAGGCGGCTCCAGCGGGCGGGGAAAGGCGATGCCTTTCCTGATCCGCCCGAAACCGGCCAAACCTACCCCCGCACCGTCAGCATCACGCCCACCAGCGTCACCGCAAGCCCCGCGAACATCGTCGCCGTCAGCGGCTCGCCGAACAGCGCCCAGCCCCAGAGCATCGTCACCGGCGGGCTGAGATAGATCACCGCCGAAACCCGTGCGACCGGGAAGAGCCGCAGGCTACTGTAATAAATCCCATAGGCGCCGAAGGTCGCAAAAAGAACCAGCCAGCCGACACCCAGCGCAAAATGTGCCGTCAGCGGCGGCATCAGACTGCCCTGCCAGCCGAGGCACAGCCCGAACAGCACCGCCCCGGTCAGCGAATGCAGGCACAGGCTTTGATGCAGCGGCATCCTGAGCCCGGGCCGCTTCTTCAGAAGCACCGAGGCCAGCGCAAAGACCAGCATCGAGGCCACCGTCAACCCATAGGCCCAAAGCGGCGCCGTCCCCACCGAGAGGCTGTTGCCCGAGACGATCAGCACGCCCAGCACGGCCACCGCCGTCCCAGCCCATTGCGCCGCTGACAGCCGTTCCCCCAGCACCGGCTGCGACAGCGCCGCGATGGCGAGCGGCAACAGATCCGAGATCAGCGCCACCGTCCCCGTCGGCACCCGAACCCCGATCGCCAGCGCAAACCCGCCCAGGTAAAGAAAGACCGACATCACCCCGAAAAGACATTGCTCGATCACCCCGCGCAGGGTCATCCGCGGCCCCAACGTCAACGCGAAGGGCAGCAGGATCAACCCCGCAACCAATGTGCGCCAGAACAGCACCAGCCCCACCCCGGCATTTTCACTGGCATAGCGGATGCCGATGAAGCCGGAACTCCAGCTCAGCACCAAGGCCACCGCCATCAGCGGCCACAGCAGGGGGCAGGGCAGGGAAAGGGCGGGCGCGGTCATCATGTCCTCGTCTTGGGCCCCTCTTCCTCGGCGAAGCGCCGCCAAAATGCACATGACAAATTTCGATGACATAATGACTTTTGCAGCGAATATTGAATGAGTCTTTGCCATTTGGTGCCATTCGGCACAGGATCGGCCTCATTCCATGAGGCTCGCCATGACCGAACTTTCCACCCGCCTCGATATCGATGCGCTGCGTGCCCTGCGCGCCATCGCCCATCATGGTGGCGTCACGCGCGCGGCCGAGGCTTTGGGCCTGTCGCAATCGGCGGTCAGCCACAAGATCCGGCGGCTGGAAACCAGCCTTGGCAGCGATCTTCTGTCCCGCCGCCCGGGTGGACCGCTTTTCACCGCCGCGGGCGCGGAATTGCTGGACTATGCCGCCCGCATCCTTGGCCTGCATGACGAGGCCGTGCTGAGCCTGTCGAAAACCCCGCTTGCGGGGCGGATTGCGCTTGGCCTGACCGAGGACACGACCTGTTCCGATCTGGCCCGCATCCTTGGCCGGTTCCGTCGCCTGCATCCGCAAGTCAGCGTGCGCGCGCAGGTCCGAATGAGCCTGACCCTACGCGCCCAGCTCGACCGGGGCGAGATCGACGCCGCGATCCTGCAGGTCTTCGACCACGAGGTCCGGCCAACCGATGTGGTGCTGCTGCGTGAGGAATTGCATTGGGTCCGCCACCGCGAATTGGCCCTGCCCGAGAGCGGGCCGATCCCGTTTCTGTCTTTTCACGACGACTGCTTTTACCGGCATTGGGCACAGGATATCGGGCAGGATGGCGGGGCAACGCTGGAGACGGTCTTCGAATGCGCCAGCGCCGCCGGGATCGTCGCGGCGGTCAGTGCGGGGCTTGGCGTCGCGCTGCTCTCGACGCGCCATCTGCGCCCCGAGATGGAGATCGTAACCGCCCCCCTGCCCCGTCCGCCCGGGCTCGCCTATGTCGTGCGCCGCGCCCGCAGAGTACGGAACGCGGCGCTGGATACTTTGGTGGCCGAGATCGAGACCGAAATCAGCCGGGTCGGGCGGTTGGTGCTGGCGGGATGACCCGCCCGCAGATCAGAACGGAATCACCGCCCCGTCATAGCTTTCGAAACAGCCCGAATTGGTCAGGTTGAGCGCATCGAACCGCGTCGTCAGACCGGCCACCGATTGCGCCACGGTGATCTCGGCCTGCGGCCCGCCCATGTCGGTCTTCACCCAGCCGGGGTGATAGACGCCCACCGCGATCCCCTCGGGGCGCAGATCGGCGGCAAGGTTGCGGCCAAGGTTCAGCACGGCGGCCTTGGACGCCCGGTAGATGTAGCTGCCCCCCGGCGCCCGCGCATCCGAGCCCATCGCCGAGGACAGGATCGCCACCTTGCCATGCGCCGCGCGCAGGTTCGGCAACAGCGCCTGAATCGTCAGGAACACGCCCATGACGTTGGTCGAGAAACTGCGCGCCCAAAGCATCGGCGCATAACCGCTTTCCAGCGATTGCCCCAGATCGGCATAGACCCCGGCATTGCAGACCAGAAGCCCGATCGGCAGCCCGTTCAACCGCCGCGCCAGTTCCTTGACGCTGTCGGGTTGGGTGACGTCGAGCGGCAGCAGATCGCCCTCGGGATTGCGCGCGGTGCCGAAAGCCGCGGTGTCGGTGTGGCGGTAATGGGCCAGAAGCGCAGCGCCGATGCCGCGGTTCGCCCCGGTGATGAGAACTGTCATGGTCGCCTCCTGTGCCGCCATCTTGGCCAGCGTTCAGGCAAGCGCAAGGACCTGAATCAATTCCGCGACCTTTTGGGCAAAAAGGGCAGCGGCATCACGGGGATACCATCGTCGAGAAGCGCCTTGGCCTCGTCAAGCCGGGCCTCGCCGTGAATGGCGCGTTCGGGTTTGGCGCCCTCGTGCATCGCCCGCGCTTCCGAGACGAAATTGACGCCAACATAATCCGAATTCGCCTCCACCGCCTGACGCATCGCGGCAAAGGCCTCCTCGATGCCGGTTTGCGGCGCGCTCAGCGGCGCTTCCGGCTTCGTTGCCTCGGCCGCAGCGGCCTTGCGCGCGGGGCGCACGGCAGGCGCCATCAGCGCCTTTTCGACCGTGGTGGAGCCGCAGATCGTGCAGGACACCATCCCCTTGGCCAGCAGCGCATCAAAGGCCGAGGCCGAGGCGAACCAGCTGTCGAAGCTGTGCTCCTTGTCGCATTTGAGGGTGTATCGGATCATCGTCGGGCCCGTTTCGAAGGCCCCATCTGACAGGCTCGGCCCAGAAAATGCAAGCGCCCTTGCGCGGGCGGGGCGCGGCTGAGAAGATCAACCGGAGGGGGAATTTCGCATGGAAAGATACGATTACGTCATTGTGGGCGCGGGCAGCGCGGGCTGCGTTCTGGCCAACCGGCTGAGCGCCGATCCCCGCAACCGGGTGCTGCTGCTCGAGGCGGGCGGGCGCGACACCTACCCTTGGGTGCATATCCCGGTCGGCTATCTTTACTGCATCGGCAATCCGCGCACCGACTGGGGGTTTCGGACCGAGGCGGAACCGGGGCTGAACGGGCGCAGCCTGCTGTACCCGCGTGGGCGGATTCTGGGCGGCTGCTCGGCGATCAACGGGATGATCTACATGCGCGGTCAGGCGCGCGATTACGACCTCTGGGCGCAGAGGGGCTGCACCGGCTGGGGCTGGGAGGACGTGCTGCCGCTCTTTCGCAATCACGAAGATTTCTACCGTGGCGCCTCCGATCTGCACGGCGCGGGCGGTCCCTTGCGGGTCGAACAGGCCCGGGTGCGCTGGGAGGTTCTGGATGCCTTTCTGCAGGCCGCCGAACAGGCGGGCATTCCCCGGACCGAGGATTTCAACCGCGGCACCAACGAGGGCGCGGGCTATTTCCATGTCACGCAACGGAACGGCTGGCGCTGGTCGGCGGCCTCGGCCTTTCTCAAGCCGGTGAGGACGCGACCGAACCTGCGCGTGCTGACCGGGGCGCAGGTGGAACGGCTGGAGATCTCCGAAGGCCGGGTGACCGGGCTGCGCTATCATCTGGGCGGCGCAGTGCATCAGGTCGCGGCGGGCGAGGTGGTGATGGCCGCGGGCGCAATCGGCACGCCGCAAATTCTTGAACTTTCGGGCATCGGCGATCCGGCGATCTTGCGCGCCAACGGCATCGCCCCGCAGCTCGATCTGCCCGGCGTCGGCAAGAACCTGCAAGACCATCTGCAATTGCGGCTCGTCTTCAAAGTGGCGGGGGTGAAGACGCTCAACACCATGGCCGCGACGCTGTGGGGCAAGGCGAAGATCGCGGCACAATATGCCGCCTTCCGCTCGGGTCCGATGTCGATGGCGCCGTCTCAGGCCGGGATCTTTGCGCGGTCCTTCCCCGACCGCGAAACGCCCGATCTGGAATGGCATCTGCAACCCGTGAGCCTCGACAAATTCGGCGATCCGCTGCATCCGTTTCCGGCGATGACGGCGAGCGTGTGCAACCTGCGCCCCGAGAGCCGCGGTGAAAGCCATCTGCGCGGGCCGGATTTCCGCGCCGCCCCGGTGATCGCGCCGAATTACCTCGCGACCGAGACCGACCGACGCGTGGCGGCCCAGGGCATCCGCCTGACCCGCCAGATCGCGGCGCAACCGGCCTTTGCGTGCTTTGCCCGCGGCGAACACCTGCCGGGCGCGGCGGTGCAGTCCGAGGCCGATCTGGTGAAAGCCGCGGGCGATATCGGCACGACGATCTTTCACCCTGTCGGCACCTGCCGGATGGGGCCGGATGCGGGGGGCGGTGGTCGATCCGCGGCTGCGGCTGCGCGGACTTGCCGGCCTGCGCATCGCCGATGCCTCGGTGATGCCCACGATCACCTCTGGCAATACCAACGCGCCGGTGATGATGATCGGGGGAAAAGGCCGCACGGATGCTGCTGGAGGATGCCAAACGATGAAACCCGGACCGCGCAATCTGATCACCGATGTTGCCGGGCTGCGCGTCGGCAATGCCCAGGATGCCGCGCTGCGCTCGGGCGTGACCGTGCTGACGGCGGACCGCCCCTTTACCGCCGCCGTGCATGTGATGGGCGGCGCCCCCGGCACGCGCGAGACCGACCTTCTGGCCCCCGACAAGCTGGTCGAAAGCGTCGATGCGCTGGTGCTCTCGGGCGGCTCGGCCTTTGGTCTGGATGCCGCCTCGGGCGTGATGGCCGGGCTGCATGCGATGGGGCGGGGCTTTGCCGTCGGCCCGGCGCGGGTGCCGATCGTACCCGCGGCGATCCTCTTCGATCTGTTGAACGGCGGGGATAAGGGCTGGGCGGAAAACCCCTATGCGGGGCTTGGCCGGGCGGCGCTGGCGACGGCCGCGGAGACCTTCGAGATCGGCACCGCGGGCGCGGGCTTCGGCGCGCTGACCGGCAGGCTCAAGGGCGGTCTCGGCTCCGCCTCGGCGGTGCTGGAGAGCGGTTTCACCATCGGCGCGCTGGTCGCGGTGAATTCGCTCGGCTCGGCAACCGTGGGCGAGACCCGGCATTTCTGGGCAGCCCCTTGGGAGATGGAGGCGGAATTCGGCGGGCTTGGCCCTGCCCCCTGTTACCCGGCCCATGCGGACCCCCTGCCGATGAAGCGGATGGGCGAGGCGACGACCATCGCCATCGTCGCCACCGACGCGGCACTGACGAAGGCGCAGGCGCATCGGCTGGCCGTGGCCGCGCATGACGGCATGGCCCGGGCGCTGGTGCCCAGCCACACGCCGCTTGATGGCGATCTGGTCTTTGCCGCCGCCACAGGCGCGAAGCCGCTGAGGGACCCGATCACCGATCCGTTCCAGCTTGGCCATGCGGCCAGCGCCTGCCTCGCCCGCGCCATCGCCCGCGCGGTCTTCGCTGCCACACCCCATCCGGGCGATCTGCAACCAAGCTGGCAAAGCCTGCGCTGATCCCCTTTATCTTGCCGCAAATATCCCGGGGGGTCAGGGGGGCAGAGCCCCCCTTCTACCCGATCAGCGCCTGCAATAGCGGGCTTTCCGCCTCGAGCCCGTCGATCACGTCGAAATGGTGCCGCCCCGGTTCGACGGTCAGCGGGCAGGCCCAGGCCTCGGCCAGACCGCGGGCCTGATCAAGGAAGGCCGGGCGCTCGTCGGCGCCGACCCAGACATGGACCGGCACCGACGGCACCGGCTGATGCACCGGGCTTTCGCGGCCCGCCTCGGCGGCGTCGAGCCGCAGGGTCTCGTTCATCGAGGTCCGCAACAGCGGCGCAAGATCCGAGACCGGCGAGATCGGCACCACCTTTTCGATCCGCGACGCCACCTCTTCGGGCAGCATTCCCGGTTCCAGCATCCGCGCCACCAGATGCCCGCCCGCCGAATGACCGACGAGCCGGATCGGCCCGCTGAACCGCCGCGCCAGCTCCGCCACCGCCATCGCGATCAGCGCGGTGATCTGCTCGATCCGCATGTCGGGCGCCAGATCATAGCCGGGCATCGCCACGACCCAGCCCGCCTCGACCGCGCCTTTCGCCAGGTGCGAGAAATCCTGCGGGCAGAATTTCATCCAGTAACCGCCATGCACGAAGATGATCAGCCCCTTCTGGCTGCCCATCGGCAGGAAAATGTCGATCTGCCGCCGCACCCCGGGACCATAGCCCACCTGCACCATCATCGCCTCGTCGCGATAGTCGGCAGCGGCCTTGGCCCAGCGCGCCGGATAGTCGGCGCCCCCGGGGATGTAAGGCATATTGGCATAGGCATCGTCCAGATCGGTCACTTCCTCACCCTTTCTTTCCACGGCGGCCAATTTACATCCGCGCCGCCCCGTGCTTCCCTCTCATATCCCTCAAACCATGAGATGCGCCATGCTCGACACCGTGACCAATCTGAAATCGCTGCTCAAGGATCCCAGCCTGCTCTGCACGAAGGCGCTTGTCGCCGGGGAATGGGTCGATGCCGAAGACGGCAAGACCTTCGCGGTGATGAACCCGGCCCGCGGCGACGTGATCTGCACCGTGCCCGATCTGACCCGCGCCGATACCGCCCGCGCCATCAAGGCCGCGGAAGTCGCGATGAAGGACTGGGCCGCCCGCACCGGCAAGGAACGCGCGGCGGTGATGCGCAAATGGTTCGAGCTGATGATAGCGAACCAGGAAGACCTCGCGCTGATCCTGACCGCCGAAATGGGCAAGCCGCTGGCCGAAGCCCGTGGCGAGATCGCCTATGGCGCGTCGTTCATCGAATGGTTCGGCGAGGAAGCCAAGCGCATCTACGGCGAGACGATCCCGGGCCACATGCGCGACAAGCGCATCACCGTGCTGAAACAGCCGATCGGCGTCGTCGGCTCGATCACGCCGTGGAACTTCCCGAATGCGATGATCGCCCGCAAGGCTGGCCCCGCCATCGCGGTGGGCTGCGGCTTCGTCTGCCGTCCGGCCTCGGAAACGCCGCTTTCGGCGCTGGCGATGGGGCTTCTGGGCGAGCGTGCCGGTCTGCCGAAGGGGATCCTGTCGGTGATCACCTCCTCGCGGGCCTCGGATATCGGCAAGGAATTCTGCGAAAACCACGCGGTGCGGAAACTGACCTTCACCGGCTCGACCGAGGTCGGGCGCATCCTGCTGCGACAGGCGGCGGATCAGGTGATGAAATGCTCGATGGAGCTCGGCGGCAACGCGCCCTTCATCGTCTTCGACGACGCCGATCTGGATGCGGCGGTCGAGGGCGCGATGATGTCGAAGTTCCGCAACAACGGCCAGACCTGCGTCTGCGCGAACCGGATCTATGTGCAGGCGGGCGTCTATGACACTTTCGCCGAGAAGCTGGCCGCCGCGGTGCGCAAGCTCAATGTGGGCGACGGGCTGAAGGACGGCGTGACCACCGGGCCGCTGATCTCGGCCGATGCGGTCGAGAAGGTCGAAGAGCACATCGCCGATGTGGTGGCGGGCGGCGGCACCATCGTCACCGGCGGCGCACGGCACGAACTGGGCGGCACCTTCTTCCAGCCGACTGTCGTCACCGGCGTCACGCAGGAGATGAAAGTGGCGACCGAGGAAACCTTCGGCCCGGTGGCGCCGCTCTTCAAGTTCGAGACCGAAGCCGAGGTGATCGAGAAGGCCAATGCCACGATCTTCGGTCTGGCCTCCTATTTCTACGCCCGCGACGTGGGCCGGATCACCCGGGTGCAGGAGGGTCTGGAATACGGCATCGTCGGCGTGAACACCGGGATCATCTCGACCGAAGTGGCGCCGTTCGGCGGCGTCAAGCAATCGGGTCTCGGCCGCGAGGGCAGCCATCACGGCGTCGAGGATTATCTCGAACTGAAATACGTCTGCCTGTCGATCTGAGCGGGGGGCAGATATCGTCCCGCTGACGCGGGACGACCCGCCGGGGGGCTTTGCCCCCCGCCCCCCCCAGCGTAGTTTCGCCAAGAAAAAGCAGGCACCGGAAGAGCTGTGAGGGGCTACGCCGGTGTCCTTGTTTTTTGCCCCCTGTTTTGCCTTGCCCCAAGTATTCGGGGGCCTCGGCGGGGCAGATTAAAGAGGCCGTTCCATCGCCACCGCGGTGCGATAGCCGAAGACAACCGCGGTCAACCATCGATCCACCCCGACCCGTCACCGCAAAGCCGAGCCGGTCGTAAAGCGCCTTTGCGCGCAGGTTCTCGTCGACCACATCCAGCCGCACCGCCCGGTAGCCGCGCATCTGCGCCTCGGCGCAGAGCGCTTCGATCAGCGCCTCGCCAAGCCCCATGCCGCGCATGGTCTCGGCCACGGCGAAGCCGTCGACGCAAAGCGTCTCCTGTTCCAGATCTTGCGCCAACGCCTGCAGCGCAAGGCCGCGCCAAAGCGCACCGATGCGGCCATAGACGGCCCGCAGATCGCGCCGATCGCCCCCGACAAAGGCGCCCTCGCGGGTGCGAAAGCCGATCACGCCCAGAACATGGCCGCGCGCATCCACCGCCGCGATCACATGCGCCGGATCGATGACCCGCTCGATGAAAGCGAGCGCCTTCGCCTCGGGCCCCATCACCCGGCCGAGCTTGGCCCCGAAGGCACGCCAGTAAAGCGCCGCCGCCTCGCGGCGCTGCCCGTCCGTCAGGCCCTGGTGCAGGAGCACCTTCATCCTTGCCTCCCGACCCAGTCGCGAATTGCACCCGATACAATCGCCCGCTTGGTGCCTTGCGGAGCTGTCCCTAGAACTCGCCCATCCCTTCCCTCGAGACAAGCCCCATGACCGCCCGAACCTCCCTGTCCTCCGCCTATTGGCGCGGCTGCCGCCAAGGTCTGCCCTTCATCCTGGTGATCGTGCCCTTTGGCGTCCTTTTTGGCGTTGCGGGGTCCGAGGCCGGGCTGACGATGTCCGAGGTGATGGGCTTTTCCATTCTGGTGATCGCGGGCGCCTCGCAATTCACCGCCGTACAACTGATGACCGATCATGCGAGCACGGTGATGGTGATCCTCGCCTCGCTCGCGGTGAACCTGCGCATGGCGATGTATTCCGCCTCGCTCGCGCCGCATCTGGGGGCGGCGCCCAGCTGGGCCCGCGCGCTGGTTGCCTATTTCATGGTCGATCAGGTCTTCGCGCTGTCAAACGCCGATTACGAGCGCGCCCCGAAACAGAGCCTCGCCGAGAAGCTGGCCTATTATGCCGGGGCCTGCACGCCGGTCTGCCCGCAGTGGTATTTCTCCACCCTCGCGGGGGCATGGCTGGGCAAGGCGATCCCGCCCGCCTTCGCGCTGGATTTCGCGGTGCCGGTGACCTTCCTCGCGATGATCGCGCCGATGCTGCGCTCGCTGCCGCATCTGGTCGCCGCCGCCGTCTCGATCACGATGGCCCTGGCGCTGTCGTTCCTGCCCTCGGGCACCGGGCTCATTCTGGCGGCGCTGATCGCCATGGCCGCCGGGGCGCAAACCGAACTCTGGCTGATCCGCAGGAGGGCCGCCGCATGACCCCGGCAGAGCTTTACGGCCATCCGAAGATCTGGCTGATCATCGTTGCGCTTGGCATCGGCACCTTCGTTCTGCGCTATTCCTTCCTTGGCTGGATCGGCAACCGACAGCTGCCGGAATGGGCGCTGCGGCATCTGCGCTATACCGCCGTCGCTGTGCTGCCGGGGCTTGTGGCGCCGCTCGTGCTGTGGCCCGCAGCCACTGGCGGGCATCCCGATCCGGCGCGGCTGCTGGCCGCGGGGGCAACGCTCGCCGTCGGCCTTGCCAGCCGCAACACGCTGGCTGCGATCCTTGGCGGGCTCGTCACGCTGTATCTGGCCCTCTGGGGACTTGGCTGAGACCGATCACTCGGTCTTGCCAAACGCAGTGCCATGCTGCGGCGGCGCCTGCTGGATCATCAGCACGCCCGAATTGTCATCGGGATCGTTGTCGTAGTGATCCTCGGTCACAACGCCGGGCAGCTGCCCGAAGGCCTTCGACAATTTCAAGGGCGAGGTCGTGTGCGGAATGCTCTCGAAGCCCGGGATCGCGCGCAGCACCGAGGACGTGTCGTTCGCGCACATCATCTTGGCCACCGCCCCGTTCGCTTCGACCCGCGCCAAGAGCGCATCGGCCTGCGCCGGCGTCACCGGCACGCGCTGTTCGCGCACATACCAGGAGGAGCGGGCGTGATAGTCGATGTAGAACTTGTACATCCGGTCGGTGATACCGAAATCGACGTCGTTCCGCTCCGGCACCGAGGGGTGATACCAGGTCCCGGCCGGATCGAAGATCACCCGCTCGCGCCCGTCGATCATCAGCGCCGAATGGCCACCGGCCCCGGTGTCGGTGGAAATCACCGTGAACAGCGTCAGCGAGGGGGCGTTGCCGGTCGAATAGCGGGCGGCGTTCACGGCCTCGTCCGGGGCCCATTTCGGTTCGGCACAGGCCGCGAGCGTGAGCGGCAGGGCCAGACAAAGAAGAAACGCGCGCATCCGGAAAACCTCGGGGGCAGGAGTGTCAGTGTTGCGAGCGGTTAAGCATGGCCCGCAGGCCGCGGCAACGGGCGCCTGCCCGTTTGACTGCGTTTTCCCGGCAAGTGTCTATTCGGTGCCACGGCGCTCAGGCCGACCAGAGCCAGACGCCCTCGCGGTCTTCGCGGCGGATCTCGCCGCGCAGGAAAAGGTGGTTCAGATGCGCCACCGCCTCGACCAGCGCCATGCCATATTCCGCCTCGCCCACCGGGCGCTTGAAGAGCACCGGGAAACATCCGGTCGCGCTGCGCGGGGCCTCGGCCAGAACCTCGCGCAGACGGGCGAGGGCGCCCTCGTGGTTTTCGATCATCTGATGCAGCCGCAGCGGCAGGCCGAGGAAGGGCAGCTTGTGGCCGGGCAGGATCAGCTGATCTTCGCGCGCGAGCGGCTGGAAGCTGCGGCAGGCGGCGAGCCAATCCGCCACCGGATCGGCGAGCGGTTCGCTGGCATAGGTGCCGAGATTGGCCGAAATGCCCGGCAAAAGCTGATCACCGCCAAGGATCAGCGCATCGTCTTCGCTCCAGAGCGTGGCGTGATCGGGCGCATGGCCCTGCCCGATCCGCACCCGCCAGCGCCGCCCGGCGGACTGGATAAGATCGCCCTCGGTGATGTTGCGAAAGCCCAAGGGCAGCGGATGCACGCAATCGGCGAAGTTGAAGGGCCGCTCCTGCGCGCGGCGCGCCAACAAATCCGGGTCCATCCCCGCGGCTTTCCAGAAGGCCAGCGTTTCCGGCACCGGCAGGGGATGCTCGTCGAGCATCAGCATCCGGGCGAAAAGCCAACTCGTGCGCGTCGTCCAAAGCTCGGCGCCGCGGGCCTGCAGCCAGCCCGCCAGACCGATATGATCGGGGTGGTAATGGGTGACGATGACCCGCGTGACCGGCTTGCCCGCCAGCGGCCCATCGAGCGCCTGTTGCAAGGCTGCCCGGCAGGCGCGGCTGTCGATGCCCGGATCGACCAGCGTCCAGCCGTCGCCGTCATCCAGCGCATAGGCATTGACGTGATCAAGCGCCATCGGCAGCGGCAGGCGCAGCCAAAGCACCCCCTCGGCGACCGCAAGGGTCTCGCCGAAGGCGGGGGCGGTTTCAAAGGGGAAGCTCAGACCGGATCGTTGTTTCATGCCCCGAGGTCTTCGGGGGAAAGCGCGAAAAGGTCAACCGCCCCGGCACCGGCCGCTGCCAGGGCCGCCTCGGCCTGCGGCAGAAGACGACGGATGTAGATCGCGGCCAGCTTTTCATGCGCGCCCCCTTCAAGCGCCGCGCGCAGGTGGTAATGTGCGCCAAGCACCCGGGCAAAGGCGCGCAAGTAAGGCACGGCGCCCGCAAAGCGATCCTGCGTGCCTTGCGCGATCATGTCCTCGGTATGTTCGCGCAGGGTCTCGGCCGCCTGCCAGACCGCTTCAGCGAGATCGGGCAGAGCCTCGCGCGCGGCTTTCGCGGCATCCTCGATTTCCTGCAAAAGGCGAAACGCGGCGCGGCCGTCATCGGCCATCTTGCGCCCCACAAGATCCATCGCCTGAATGCCGTTCGTGCCCTCGTAGATCGCCGTCACCCGCACGTCGCGGCAATATTGCGCGGCGCCGGTCTGTTCGATGAAGCCCATGCCGCCATGCACCTGCACGCCCTGTTCGGCCACCCAGATCCCGGTATCGGTGCCATAGGCCTTGGCGATCGGCGTCAGCAGCGCCGCGCGGGCCAGCCAGTGATCTTCGCCCGTCGCCCGCCCCAGATCGAGCGCGACGGCGCAGGCGAGCGCGATCGAGCGCGCGGCAAAGATCTCGGCCCGCATCTCGGCGAGCATCCGGCGCACATCGGCGTGCTGGATGATCTGCGAGAACTGCACCCGCTCCTGCGCATAGGTCAGGGCCTGCTGGAACGCGGCTTCCGCCACGCCGATCCCCTGCACGCCGACGGCCAGCCGGGCGTTGTTCATCATCGTGAACATCGCGGCCATGCCCTTGCCGGGCTCGCCCACCATCCAGCCCTTGGCCGCGTCGAAGCTCATCACGCAAGTGGGCGAGCCATGCAGGCCCATCTTGTGTTCCAAGGACACGACGCCGAGCGTATTCGGCACGCCGGGCTTGCCCGAAGCATCGGGGAGATATTTCGGCACCATGAACAGGCTGATCCCCTTCGTGCCCGGGCTAGCATCGGGCAGCCGCGCCAGCACGAGGTGACAGATGTTCTCGGTCACATCGGAATCGCCCCAGGAAATGAAGATCTTCTGCCCGGTGATCGCATAGGTGCCATCGCCTAGCGGCTCGGCCCGGCTTCGCAGGGCCCCCACATCCGAGCCCGCCTGCGGCTCGGTCAGGTTCATCGTGCCCGACCATTCCCCCGAAATCAGCTTCGGAATGTAAAGCGCCTTGATCTCGTCGCTGGCGTGATGTTCGAGCGCCTCGATCTGGCCTTGCGTCAGCAGCGGATTGAGCTGCAAGGCCAGATTGGCTCCCGACATCATGTCGTTGACGGCCACGCAGATCGTCTGCGGCAGGCCCATCCCGCCGAACTCCTGCGGCGCAGCCACGGCGACCCAACCGCCCTCGGCGATCTGCTGATAGGCCTCCTTGAACCCGGGCGAGGTCCGCACGACACCGTTTTCGAGCCGAGCCGGATGCAGGTCACCATTGCGCAAAAGCGGCGCCATCACCTCGTCGCAGAGCTTGCCCGCCTCGGTCAGCACGGCTTCCACCGTCTCGGGCGTCGCCTCGACAAAGCGCTCGGTCGCCGCCACCGGGGCCAAGGGCACCACCTTGTCGAGGATGAAGCGGATGTCGGCGACGGGCGAGCGATAGGCCATGACGGTCTCCTGAGCTGCGCTTGGCAAATGGGGCCGGGGCGCGTATGCGTTGGGCAAATTCGGGGTCGGGTTTGACGGCAGGTTACCGCAAGGGAAGCCCCCGTCCACCGCAACGCAGCGTCACGAGGGTGGGATGCAGGAAATGACCGAACGTCTGGAGGCAGAGGCCCCGGGGCTTGCCCGCGCGGCCGATCTGTTGCGCGCAGGGCAGCTTGTCGCCTTCCCGACCGAGACGGTCTACGGGCTGGGCGGCGATGCCCGGCAGGGCACGGCCGTCGCGGGGATCTATGCCGCGAAGGGCCGTCCGCAGTTCAACCCGCTGATCGTGCATGTGGCCGACATGGCGATGGCCGAACAGGTGGCGATCTTTTCCGATCAGGCGCGGGCGCTGGCCGCGCGCTTCTGGCCCGGCCCGCTGACACTGGTGCTGCCCGCCCGGCCGGAAGCCGGGATCTCCGATCTGGTCACGGCGGGACTGCCCACGGTGGCGGTGCGGATGCCCGCGCATCCGGTGGCGCGCGCGCGCTGCTTTTGGCCTTTGGCGGGCCTTTGGCCGCGCCCTCGGCCAACCCCCTCGGGCAAGGTCAGCCCGACCGAGGCGGATCACGTTCTGGAAGGACTTTCAGGCCGGATCGCCGCCGTCGTCGATGGCGGCGCCTGTCCCGTTGGCGTCGAATCGACGATCCTCGGGCTTGATCCGCCGATGCTCTTGCGCCCGGGCGGGGTCGATGTCGAAACGCTGGAAGAGATGCTGGGCCAGCCGCTTGCCTTTGGCGGCGATGCGGTGAAACCGAATGCGCCGGGGCAGCTTGTCTCGCATTACGCGCCCGGCGCGGCGGTGCGGCTTGAGGCAACCAACAAGCAGCCAGGCGAGATCTATCTGGGCTTCGGCCCCGGCCCCGAGGCCGATCTGACGCTTTCGGCACAGGGCAATCTGATCGAGGCCGCGACGAAGCTTTTTGCCATGCTGCGGGTCGCCGACAAGCTCGCCAGCGCGCGCGGGGCGGCCACGATTGCCATTGCCCCGATCCCCGAAACCGGCCTTGGCCGCGCGATCAACGACCGGCTGCGCCGGGCCGCCGCGCCGCGCGGATAGGGGGCGCTGCCCCCTCTTTTGGCTGCGCCAAAATTCACCCCCGAGATATTTGGGGCAAGATAAAACAGACCCGGGCTTCGTTTTATCTTGCCTCAAATATCTCGGGGGGAGCGAAGCGGGGGGCAGCGCCCCCCTGCCCGGCCTCAGGCATGACCTGCCGAGGCCGAGAGCGTGCGCGGGTCGATCCCCATCGTGCCCAGCGCCCGGGTCCATTTCGTCGCGTGATCGGCATCGAGCGCCAGCGCCGCATTGCCCTCGGCCACCAGCCAGCCATTGTCGAGAATCTCCTGCTCGAGCTGCCCCGGCCCCCAGCCGGAATAGCCGAGCGCGAGGATCGCCCGCGACGGGCCGCGCCCGGCGGCGATTTCCTCAAGGATATCGCGCGTCGCGGTCATCGCCAGCCCCCTCGCCCACCGGCATCGTCGCGGCGAACCAATCCGCCGAATGCAGCACGAAGCCGCGCCCGGTCTCGACCGGACCGCCAAAAAAGAGCGGCGCCGAGCTGCGATCGGAGGCGGTCACCGGAATCCCCCAACTGATCGAGCAGGTCGTCCATCGGCGGTTTCGGCAGCGGCTTGTTGACGATGATCCCCATCGCGCCCTCGGCCGAATGCGAGCACATCGCCACCACGGAATGCTCGAAGCGCGGATCGCCCATGCCCGGCATCGCGATCAGAAGTTTGCCGCTCAGATCCATGCTGCCCTCCTTCGGTCGCTCTGCCTGTCTCAAAGGTGGACCCGGGCAGCGTTGCAATCAAGCCCCGGCGACACCCTGTCCATAGGCTCCTGTCGCGTTTGTGACTTGGCCGGTTTGAGGGGGGCGGCTATCGCAAGGACATGCTTGCGCGCTGTCTTGCCCCTTTCCTCTGCCTTGCCCTTGCCGCCCCCGTCGCGGCCGAGGAGGTGCAGCCCCTGAGCCCCGGCCTCCTGTCGGCCGAGCTGTTGCCGGGCTGGCAGGAAAAGGACGGCAGCCGGATGGCCGCGCTGCGCATCGTGCTGGCGCCGGGCTGGAAGACCTATTGGCGCGTGCCGGGCGATGTCGGCGTGCCGCCGCAATTCGATTTCAATGCCTCGACCAATGTGGCGGCGCTGCAGGTGATCTGGCCCGCCCCCGAGGTCTTCGAGGCGGGCGAGAGCGAGACCGTCGGCTATCACGACACGCTGGTTCTGCCCTTGCAGATCACCCCGAAGGCGCCAGAGGCTCCGGTCACGCTGACCGCCGGGCTGGAGTTCGGCATCTGCGACGAGGTCTGCGTGCCTGTCAGCGTCGCGCTGACGAAGGATCTGTCCGGCCCCGGCGCCGAGGATCCCGAGATCGTCGCGGCGATGGCGGCGGCGCCCCGCCCCGCGCCCGGTCTGGCCCGCTGCACCGTCACGCCCATTCGCGACGGGGTGCGCGTCGCGGCGCGGATCGACATGCCGCAAGCCGCGGGCGAAACCGCGCTGTTCGAGCTGCGCTCGCGGCCGATGTGGGTCTCGGAACCCGAGATTTCCCGGCAGGGCGATCAATTGCTCGCCAGTGTCGATTTCGTGCCCGAGGATGCCCGGCCCTTCGATCTGGACCCCTCCGATCTGCGCATCACGGTGGTCAGCCACGGCGATGCGGTCGAGATCAACGGCTGCCCCGCCCCTTAAGGCGTTTGACCCTCAAAGCGCGTTCAGCTTCGCGCGCAATTCCAGCAGATCGGCCCAGACCAGCCGCTTGTTGATCGGCGTGCGCAACAGGTTCGCCGGATGCAGCGTCGGCATCGCCGGGCGACCGAAGGCCTGCGCCCAGGTGCCGCGCAGCCGGGTGATGCCGCGCGCATTCAGCGCCGCCGCGCAGGCGGTATTGCCCATGAGCACGATCAGATCAGGATCGACCAGCTCGACATGCCGGGCCAGAAACGGCCCCATCATCGCGATTTCCGCAGGTTCCGGCTCGCGGTTGCCGGGTGGCCGCCAGGGAATGACATTGGTGATATAGACGGCCGTTGCCGGATCGGGCGACGCACGATCCAGCCCCACCGCCGCCAGCATCCGGTCGAGCAACTGCCCGGCGCGGCCGACAAAGGGCTTGCCCTGCGCATCTTCATCCTTGCCCGGGGCCTCGCCGATCAGCATCACCCGCGCCTTCGGATTGCCGTCGCAAAAGACCGTGTTGCGGGCACCGAGTTTCAGCGGGCAATGCTCGAAGCCGAGGATCGCCTCGCGCAGGTCCTCAAGCGTTTTTGCCCGCGCCGCCAGATTGCGCGCCACCGCGACCGGATCGACGGTGTCGACCGGCACCAGAACCGGCATGGGCCGCTGCGGCCGCGTCTCGGCTACCGGCGGCGGCGGGGCCGCGGCGATGGGGTCTGGGGTCACAAGCTCGTAGCGGTTGACCGGCGCATCGCCCACCGGATCGCTGGCGCCAAGCTCGATCAGCCACTCGAAAGCGGCGAGCGCGGCGTCATAGCTCAGATCGGGGCCGGGGCGAGTCTCCATGGCTTTCCATCGCATGACCGGTCCCGGGGGTAAAGCCGCTGGACGCAGCCCCCCCCATTTGCCATAAGCAGCCCGACAACATCGGAGGACGTCATGGCATTTCGCGCCCGCCATCTTCTGGGGATCGAGCATCTCTCGCCCGAAGACATCCGTTCCGTTCTCGATCTCGCCGACAGCTATGTCGATCTGAACCGCCGCACCGTGAAGCGCACCGATGCGCTGGCGGGGCTCACCCAGATCAACATGTTCTTCGAGAATTCGACGCGGACGCAATCGAGCTTCGAACTGGCCGGAAAGCGGCTTGGCGCCGACGTGATGAACATGTCGATGCAGACTTCGAGCGTGAAGAAGGGCGAGACCCTGATCGACACCGCGCTGACCCTGAACGCGATGCACCCCGATCTGCTCGTCGTGCGGCATCCGTCCTCGGGCGCCGTCGATCTTCTGGCGCAGAAGGTGAATTGCGCGGTGATCAACGCGGGCGACGGGCGGCACGAACACCCGACGCAGGCGCTTCTGGATGCGCTGACGATCCGCCGCGCCAAGGGCCGGATCCAGCGTCTGACGGTGGCGATCTGTGGCGATGTCGCGCACAGCCGCGTGGCGCGCTCGAACCTGCTGCTGCTCGGCAAGATGGAAAACCGGGTGCGTCTGGTCGGGCCGCCGACGCTGATGCCTGCGGGCTTTGGCGACATTGGCGCCGAGATCTGCGACGACATGCGTGAAGGGCTGCGCGACGCCGATGTGGTGATGATGCTGCGGCTGCAAAAGGAGCGGATGGACGGCGGCTTCATCCCGTCCGAGCGCGAATATTTCCACCGCTACGGGCTCGATGCGGAAAAGCTGGCCTATGCGAAACCCGATGCGATCGTGATGCACCCCGGGCCGATGAACCGCGGCGTGGAAATCGACGGCACGATTGCCGATGACATCAACCGCTCGGTCATTCAGGAGCAGGTCGAAATGGGCGTCGCCGTGCGGATGGCGGTGATGGATCTTCTGGCGCAGAACCTGCGCGCCGAACGCGGCCGGGCCGCGCTGGAGGCTGCGAATGTCTGAGATGAAACGCGATTCCGTTCTCAATTACCGCCCCGGCGTCGACAGCGAATTGCCGCTGGAACCGGGTGAAAAGGTCTCGCAGGTGTTCCTGCCCGATCTGCGCCGCTACTGGATGGACCACATGGTTCTGGGCGGGCTCGGCTCGGTCGGGGTCTCGGCCGTGCTGGTCTGGATGGGCCGGTTCGACCAGATCCCGGTGGCGATTCTGGCGATCATGATCGGCATGGCGGCCCGGGCGGCGTGGTTCCGGTCGGAAGCCTTCGCGCGGCGCTGGCAGCTGACCGACCGACGCCTGATCGGACCGCAGGGCAAGCAGGCGATGCTGCTGGAGATCGAGATGGTGCGCGCGCTGATGGGCGATGTGCAGATCCTGACGAAATCGGGTGACAAGCATCTGATCCGGCATCTGGCCGAGGCGGCGCCTGTCGTGACGGCGATCGAGTCGGCCCGGGCGCGACGGGCCCGGGAGGTCCGATGAGACCGCCGCGCGCGACCCCGCGCGGAACCGAAGCGCCCCCCCGCCCGACCGGCCCGCGGGCCCTGACCGAAACCCCGCATGACCCGACCTCGGTCCCCGAGGGCTGGGAGGGGATCATGGTGCCCGGCGAACGGATCTTGTGGCGCGGCCGCCCCATCGCGCGGGTCAAATGGCTGCGCGTCGGGATCATGGCCGCCTTCGGTCTGGCCTTTGCGGGCTTCGCGGTGTTCTGGATGGTGATGGCCGCGCGCTCAGGCGCCTGGTTCTGGGCCTTCGGGCTGATCCATTTCAGCGTCGGCCTTGGCCTTGCCGTGGTCAGCATCCTCGAAGAGCGGATGCGCCTGCAAGACACCTTCTACACGCTGAGCGACCGCGCCGCCTATGTCGCAAGCCGGACGCTGCTGAAGGGACGCAGGCTCGACACCTATCCGATCACCGCCGGGCTCGAACTTGGGCTGCGGGGCGGCGACAAGGCGGGCGACGTGGTGTTCGGCACCCGGTCCAGCTGGACGATCAGCGGCCTGCGCGCCGTGGAAGTGGGCTTTCTCGACATCACCGGCGCGCCCGAGGTGTTCGCGATCCTGAGAAACGCGCGGGAGGCGCTGCGATGACCCTTTTCTTCGAAAACGCCCGGTTGATCGACCCCGAAGCGGGCACCGAGACACTGGGCAATCTGGTGGTCGATGGCGGCATCATCGCGGCCATCGGACAGATGCAGGCGCCCGCCGACGCGCAGGTGATCGACTGCGCGGGCAAATGCCTTGCGCCGGGGATTGTCGATATCGGCGTGAAGATCGGCGAACCCGGGGAACGGCACAAGGAAAGCTTCCGCACCGCGGGGCTGGCCGCCGCGCGCGGCGGCGTGACGACGATCGTCGCCCGTCCCGACACGAGCCCCGCCATCGACACGCCCGAGACGCTCGAATTCGTCACCCGCCGCGCGTTGGAAGCCCCGGTCCGCATCCGCCACATGGCGGCGCTGACCAAGGGCCGCGAGGGCCGCGAGATGACCGAGATCGGCTTTCTGATGGATGCGGGCGCCATCGCCTTCACCGACACCGATCACGTCTGCGCCGATACCAAGGTCCTGTCGCGCGCCTTCACCTATGCCCGCGCGCTTGGCGCCTTGGTGCTGTGCCATCCGCAAGAGCCGGGCCTGTCGAAAGGCGCCGCCGCGACCTCGGGCAAGTTCGCGTCCTTGCGCGGTCTGCCCGCCGTCAGCCCGGCGGCCGAACGCATGGGGCTCGACCGCGATCTCGCTTTGGTCGAGATGACCGGGGTGCGCTATCACGCCGATCAGATCACCACCGCCCGCGCCCTGCCCGCGCTCGCACGCGCCAAGGCGGCCGGGCTGCCGGTGACGGCGGGGGTCTCGGTGCATCACCTGACGCTGAACGAATTCGACGTCGGCAATTACCGCACCTTCTTCAAGCTGACGCCGCCGCTTCGGTCGGAAGACGACCGTCAGGCGATGGTGCAGGCGCTGGCCGAGGGCGTGATCGACATCCTTTGCTCGATGCACACGCCCGCCGACGAGGAATCAAAACGCCTGCCCTTCGAGGAAGCGGCGGCGGGCGCGGTGGGGCTTGAAACCCTGCTGCCCGCAGCGCTGCGGCTTTATCACGCAGGAAACCTTGACCTGCCGGGGCTCTTTGCGGCGCTCTCGCTCAACCCGGCGCGGCTGATGGGGCTGCCGCAAGGCCGTCTTTCCGAGGGAAGCCCGGCCGATCTCGTGCTTTTCGACCCGGACGCACCTTTTGTGCTGGATCGTTTCAAACTGGCGTCGAAATCGAAGAACACCCCGTTTGACGGCGCGAAGATGACGGGCAAGGTGCTTGCCACTTTCGTCGGCGGGGTGCAGGTTCACGGTCAGGCAGAATAAGAACGGACGGGGGCAAGGATGGCGGATCTGCATGCGGGAGCAATGCTGCTTCTGGCGGTGGCGGGGCTTGGCTACCTGCTGGGCTCGGTGCCTTTCGGCGTCGTGATCACCAAGGCGTTTGGTCTGGGCGATCTGCGCAAGATCGGCTCGGGCAATATCGGCGCGACGAATGTGCTGCGCACCGGCAACAAGGCGGCAGCGGCGGCGACGCTGATCCTTGATGGCGCCAAGGGCGCCGTGGCGGTTCTGATCGCCCGCGCGCTGCTTGACGGCAACGACACCGCGGCCGTGGTCGCGGGGGGGGCGGCCTTCATCGGGCACCTTTACCCGGTCTGGCTGAAGTTCAAGGGCGGCAAGGGGGTTGCGACTTTCCTTGGCACGCTGATCGCGCTGCATTGGGCGCTGGGTCTTGCGGCCTGCGCGACCTGGCTTGTCGCGGCGGCGGTCGGGCGGATTTCTTCGCTGTCAGCGCTGGTCGCGGCGGCGGGGGCGGTTCCGCTGGCCTTCGTGCTTGGCGATCAGGCCTACATGCCGGTCACTGCGCTGATGGCGGTGCTGATTTTCGTGCGTCACCGCGCCAATATCGAGCGGATCCTCGCAGGCACCGAACCGAAGATCGGCAAGAAGGCGTAAGCGCCTTCTTGATCACCCTTCGTGGTGATCGCGCAGGAACGGCATCGCCTTGCGGAAATAATCCCAGCCGGTGATCGCGGTCAGGATCGCGGCCACCCAGATCAGCGCCAGACCGACATGGTTGGCCAGATCGGCAAGGCTGACGAAATTGGGCAGGTTGCCCTCGCCCGCGCGGGGCGCCCGCCCCTTTTCCAGATAATCCAGCCCGGTGCCGAGGAAAAGGATCGCAATGGCGACCATCTGCGCCGTGGTCTTCCACTTCGCCAGCTTCGTGACCTTGAGCTTGCCCGCATCGGCGCCGATGAATTCGCGCAGGCCGGAAACGAAGACCTCGCGGAACAGGATCACCGTCGCGGGCAGGATCAGCCAGGGGTTCATGCCGGAATAGCCGGTGATGACGACGAGCGCGATCACCACCATCGCCTTGTCGGCAATCGGGTCCAGCATCGCGCCGAACTTGCTTTCCTGCTTCCAGGCCCGCGCCAGATAGCCGTCGAACCAATCGGTGATCGCGGCGCCGATGAACAGCGTCAGCGCGAACCAGTCGGCCCAGGGGCGCCGGAAATAGAGGAACATCACCGCGACGCCGGGGGCGGCGACAAGGCGCAAAACGGTCAACGTATTGGGCAGGGTCCATTTCATGGCAGCACCCTAGACCCGGGCGTGCTCAAGGAAAAGGGGGTGCGACACTCAGCTTGCGGGGTCGGCGTAATCGTGAAGGCCGCCCTGCCAATCGGTGACCCGCCAGGTTCCGGGCTGCGTGCCGGGGCTGAAATGGTCGGCGGTGATCGGCACCTTGCCGAAGCCGCCCGGAATATCGAGCACATAGGTCGGGATCGCCGCCCCGCTCAGATGCCCGCGCAACCCGGCCATCAGCGCCCGCCCCGCCGCGATGGTGGTGCGGAAGTGCGACGTGCCGGGGGCAAGGTCGCAATGGTGCAGGTAATAGGGCTTCACCCGGCAGTCCTGCAGCGCGCGGAAAAGATCGACCAGCGCCTGATGGCTGTCGTTCACGCCTTTGAGCAGCACCGATTGCGAGAGAAGCGGCACGCCCGCCTCAACCAGCCGCGAGATAGCGGCCTGGGCGGGGGCGGTCAGTTCCTGCGCGTGGTTCGTATGCACCACCACCCAGACCGCGGGGCGCTGGCGGCGCAGCAAATCGAGAAGCGCGGGCGTGATCCGCTCGGGCGCCACCACTGGCACGCGGGAGTGAAAGCGGAGCGTGGTGATATGGGGAATCGCCGAGAGTCGGGTCAGCACGTCTTCCAGCCGTCGGACCGAGAGCGTCAGCGGATCGCCCCCGGTCAGGATGATCTCGCGCAAGCCGCGGGTCGCGGCGATGTAGGCGAGGGCCTGCGCCAGATCGGCCTCGGGCAGCGGGCCGGTCTCGCCCACGGTCTCGCGGCGGAAGCAGAAGCGGCAGTAGACATCGCAGGTCTTGGTGATGTGCAAAATCGCCCGGTCGGGGTAGCGATGCGTCAGGCCGGGCGCGGGCGAATGCACCGCATCGCCGATCGGATCGGCGCGCTCCTCGGGCCGGGTGATCAGTTCTGCCGCGGCGGGCACGAATTGCGCCGCCACCGGGCCTTGCGGCGCGGTGATCGCCGCGCGCATGGCGGGCGTCACGCGGATGCGGAAGTGCCTCGCCACCTGCGCCAGCGCGGGCATGTCTGCGGGCGCGATCAGACCTTCGGCCAGAAGGTCTTCGGGGCTGGTCAGGGCGGTTTTCACGGGCGCGGTCATGGGCGGGGCGCTACGACGGGGCCGCCCGTCCGTCAACCCCGATCGTTGAAGAAGTTCCAGATCGTCTCGGCGGTGGCGGCCGAAATCCCAGGAACTTCCATCAGATCATTTTGCCCCGCACGGCTCACCGCCTTGGCCGAGCCGAAATGCGCGAGCAACGCCCGTTTCCGCGTCGCGCCGATACCGGGGATTTCATCGAGCGGGTTCGCCATCGTCGCCTTGGCCCGCTTCGCCCGGTGCGCCCCGATGGCCCAGCGGTGGGCCTCGTCGCGCAGGCGCTGGATGTAGTAAAGCACCGGGTCCTGCCGCGGCAGCGCCATCGGGCGATGCCCGATGCGGTGGAATTCCTCCTTGCCCAGATCGCGGTCGATGCCCTTGGCCACGCCCACCATCGCGATGTCCTGCACGCCAAGCGCGACCATGATCTCATGCACCGCCGAGACCTGCCCCGCGCCGCCGTCGATCAGCAGAAGATCGGGCCAGAGGTCGGTCTTGCGTTCGGGGTCTTCCCGCAAGAGCCGCTCGAACCGCCGGGTCAGAACCTCCTTCATCATGCCGAAGTCATCGCCGGGCGTCAGATCTTCGCCCTTGATGTTGAACTTGCGATAAGACGATTTCATCAGCCCGTCCGGCCCGGCAACGATCATGCCGCCGACCGCATGGGCGCCCTGAATATGCGAGTTGTCGTAGACCTCGATCCGCTCGGGCGGCTTGGGCAAGCCAAACGCCTGCGCCACGCCCTGCAGCAATTTCGCCTGCGCCGCCGATTCCGACATCTTGCGACCCAGGCTCTCGCGGGCGTTGCGCAGCGCGTTTTCCACAAGCTCGGCTTTCTCGCCGCGCTTCGGCACCGCCAATTCCACCTTGCGCCCGGCGCGGGTCGAGAGCAGGTCGACCATCAGATCGGCATCCTCGATCTCGTGGCTGAGCAGGATCGTCTTCGGCGGTTCCTTGGCATCGTAGAACTGCGCCAGAAAGGCCTCCAGCACCTCGGCCTCTTCGGCCCCTGCCCCGGTGCGCGGATAGAAGTCGTGGTTGCCCCAGCTTTGATGCGCGCGGATGAAGAAGACCTGCACGCAGGCCTGCCCACCTTCCAGATGCACCGCCACCACATCGGCCTCGGCCACCGAGCGCGGGTTGATGCCCTGACTTTGTTGCACCGTCGTCAAGGCGCCGATCCGGTCGCGCAGTGCCGCCGCGCGTTCATATTCCATCGCCTCCGAGGCCGCGCTCATCTCGGCCGCCAGATCCTGCTGGATGCTCGACGATTTCCCTTCCAGAAAGCGCTGCGCATCGGCGACGGTGCGGCGGTAGTCCTCTTCGCCGATCTTGCCCACGCAGGGACCGGAGCAGCGCTTGATCTGATATTGCAGGCAGGCCCGCGTGCGGCTTGAAAACATCGCATCCGAGCAGTTGCGCAGCTGGAACGCCCGTTCCAGATGGTTGAGCGTCCGGTTCACCGCCGAGGCGCTGGCAAACGGCCCGAAATAGGCCCCCTTCACGTTCCGCGCGCCCCGGTGTTTGCGGATCATCGGAAACGGGTGATCCTCGGCGATCAGGATGTAGGGGAAGCTCTTGTCGTCGCGCAAAAGCACGTTGTAGCGCGGCTTCAGCTGCTTGATCAGGTTTTGCTCCAAGAGCAGCGCCTCGGTCTCGGTGCGCGTGGTCAGGAACATCATGTGCGTGGTCTCGTGGATCATCCGCGCGATCCGCCCCGAGTGGCCCGTGGTGCGCGCATAGTTCGAGACACGCGCCTTCAGGTTGCGCGCCTTGCCGACGTAAAGCACCTCCTGCGCGGCATTGAGCATGCGATACACGCCCGGAGACCCGTCAAGACGGCTGACGTAATCTGCGATCAGCTCATGCCCCCGCAACCGGGGGTGTTGCTGCGATGCGGCGTCAGCGGAAATCTCGATTTCGTCGGTCATTTTGCCCCCTGATTCTCTGTATGGGTTGTAACCATGCTTTGCCGAATTCAAGTGGAAAGCTTTCCACCGTTTCTGTGGATAAGTTTGTTGGAAAGATTTGCCGATCTGCAGATTTCCCTTGAATCCGGCCCCTTTCACAGGGTTGCCCAAAAAACAGGCAACATTTCAAGCAATTGATTGTAAACAAAAAATATTTTCACTCAAAGCAAGTGACTGAAAGGATTGAGAGAATTGTAACCCTTTATTTACAAATCCGCGACGGGTGGACAACTTGCCGCCGAGTTGCGCCTCGAAACCCTTGATCAGCCGGTTGAAAGGTTACCAAACCGTTAAACCGAATGGTTAATGTTAACTGTTTGGCCCGTCACGGAAGGCACCTGCAAGAGAAATCTCATCGCCTCCGCAAGCGCCTGCGGCAGCGGTTTCGGGCCCGGATGCGGCTGTGCGGCAAGCCAGGCAGCCTGCCACGGCGCAGGACGCGGGCGAGTCGCGCCAAGGTGGATCGCATTGACCCGCAGGCACGGCGCATGGCTCCGCGCGGCCTGCTGCAAGACCCCATTCAGCACCGCGGCGGTGCCCTCGGGCATCAGCCAGATCACCTGACCGCTCGCGATCGTATCCGCCCCTGCCCGCTCCGGCGCGGGACGCTGCGCTGCAAAATCGGCGATCTGTGCCAGCGCGCGGGCCGGATCCGCGCTGCCGATCAGAAGCAGCGCGACCTCGCTCGGCGCGAGGTCGCACATCGCCAGCGCCTCTGCCAAGGCGGACGCCAGAGCGACGGGGATATCGGTCCGCACGACCTGCATCGTCACACCTTTTCGCAAGGGCAACGCCCCGGCCCGACTTGTGGCCGCCCACAGCGTGGACAGGCGCGCCGCATCAGCCGGGGCTTGCGCGCCGGAAAGCGAAGCCGCCCGAAAAAGGCGAGGGCCACCATGACGAGCAGGAACAGGGTCATTACCTTGATCATGATCTCAGAGCCCGAACCGCGCCCACATCGCCCGCTCTTCGGCGGCATCGAGCACCGAGACCGCGGCCTCGGCGGCCATGCTGGCCCCGAACCGCCGCAGCCACGAGCGGCGCTGACCATAGGGAACCAGCTTCACCTTCTCGCCGTAAAGCGCACGCAGTTTCGGCACCGGATGCGCCAGCCCGTCGATCAGCCCGGTCTCCAGCGCCTGCGACCCGGTCCAGATCTCGCCCGTGAAGAGATCGGCGCCCGCGGCCAGCTTCGCGCCGCGCCGCTCGGTCACCCAGGCCTTGAACGACCGGTGCATGTCTTCGAGAAGACGGGAGAGCCGCGCCACATCCTCGGGCTTTTCCGGCCGGAACGGGTCGAGAAAGCTTTTCGAGCCGCCTGCGGTGTGCACGCGCCGCTCGACCCCGTAGCGGCTGATCAGATCGGAAAAGCCGAAGCCCGCCGAGATCACCCCGATCGAGCCGACGACCGAGGTCGCATCGGCCCAGATGTCATCGGCGGCGCAGGCCAGCCAATAGCCGCCCGAGGCCGCCACATCCTCGACAAAGGCGTGGACAGGCAGGCCGGTTTCCTCGGCCAGCGCCCGAATGCGCGCGGCAATCAGCGAAGATTGCACCGGCGAGCCACCCGGAGAATTGACGATCAGCGCGACGGCCGCAGGTTTACCGCGACGGAAGGCCCGCTCCAGCGTTTCGGCCAGAGCCGCATCCGACAGGCCCTGCGCGCCGGGTCGGCTGAGGCCGATGGCCCCTTGCAGCCGAACGACCGAGACGCGGGGCGGACGGCGGAAGAGTCGGGCGGGAAGGAGTCGCGTGATGTCCATGCCCCCGATGTAGGCGCCTCGCACGCGGCAAGCAAGCGGGCGGCGACGAAACCGCCTTAGTCTTCGGCCTGAATCCGCTCGATATAGGCGCGCAGCTCCTCGGCCTCGTGGCGGGCATCGCGCAGGCCATCCATCGCGGCGCGCAATTCCGCCTCGGTCTGGTTGATCTGGTTGACCAGCTCGGCCTCGCGCGTTTCGACATAGGCGATGGCCTGATCACGGACCTCTTCAGCCTCGTGCAGCGCCTGCGCCATCTGCTCAAGCTCCCCCATGTCCGCCGCGGTGACCCGGGTCAGACGGTGGATCAGCCAAGAAGCGAACCAGCCCAGACAGAAGGCCAGGAACAGGATGATCGCCGTGGCGATGACGAATTCGGTTCTGTTCATCTGCGGCTTTCCTCAGTTGTTCAGCCCGCCGAGCTTTTTCGGCCGCGGCTTCGGATGGCCGGGCGATTGCGCGGCGGGGTTGACCGGAATGGCGGGGGGCAGCTTCGGCCGCAGACGGGGCGGCCTCTGGCTGTGCCGTATCCGTTGCCTCAGCAACGGGCGCCGCCGTGTCGGCTGCGGTATCGGTTGCGGCTGGAGCCCCGGATTCCGCAGCCGGGGTTTCGACGGCAGGGGCATCGGTTGCAGGGGGAGTGTCCGGGGCCCCGGCATCGGTTGCAGGCGTGTCATCGGTCTCGGGCGACTCAGGCATCGGCTCGCCATGCGCATCTTCCATCGGCGCAGCCCCCTTCGACGGCGCTTTCATCCAGCACCATATCGGGCATTGCTTCGATCGGCGCGACGGGCGCGGGCTTCGGGGCGGCGGGTTGTGCGGGCGGGGATGGCGGCGTCACCGGCAGATCGACCTGCCCTTCGCCGCCGACGGGCTTGGCATCGAGCAGCACGAATTCGATCCGTCGATTCGCCTCGCGCCCCTTGTCGGTGTCGTTGTCGGCAATCGGCTGGGTCTCGCCATAGCCCTTTGGCGTCAGGTTCCGCGTCTGCACCCCGCGCCCACCAAGCGCGGCAATCACCGCCTCGGCGCGGGCCTGACTGAGCTTGCGGTTGCCCTCTTCGCTGCCCTGGCTGTCAGTATGCCCCGACACTTCCATGCGATAGTCCTGACACTGCGCCATCGCCTTGGCGAGGGCATCCAGCTGATCCAGATCCTCGGCCTTGATTCGCGCGGCACTCGGTTCAAAGCTCAGCTTTTGCTTGGCCAGAACTCCGTTCAGCCGCGCCACGCATTCATTGCCGTCAGGCAGCGACAGCGTCGCATCCAGCCGCCGGTCATATTTCACCGAAAGCGCGATCGGCGCCGCCTCGCCCAGACGGCGCGCAAAAAGCCCCGCCGCTTTATCCGAGGCCTGCCGGTCGCCGGTCACCCCCGACAGCCGGATCACATCGGGCGTCACCGTCACCGTGCCGTCGTGCATCAGCCTCAGCGCCTCGAGCGCGGTCAGCGTGCGCAACGGCCAGCCCTCCGGCAAGCCGGTATCGACGCGCGTCGCCGCATAGACCGACTTCGCCCCGAATTGCGCATGGGCAAAGCTTTCAAGCGCCTCGCGCGAGCGATCCGAGGGTACGCGGCCGCGCAGTTCCACCTGCCCGTCCTCGCGCAAGAGCGCCGAGAATTCCGGCACAGCATCCTTGGCCTCGGCCTTCTTCGCCAGCTCGGCCTTCAGCGAGAAGACCTCGGGCAGGTTCGATTCAAGATCGCCCACCACCCGGTCATAGATAACGGGATCGGTGGTATCGGCCGCCACCAGTGCGATATCGGCATCCGAGAAGGTCAGCGTGCCACCGCCCAGCTGCCCCAGCGCGGCAATCCCCATTTCCACCGCATCGACCCATTGCGGCGAGGGCACGCCCATGCCGACGGTGCAATCCAGATCGCCCTTTGCGCCCACCTTGCGCGCCGCCGCCATGATCCGCCCCGAAGCCCGCTCGGTATCGGCCGAGCAGGCGTCGAAGCGCGGCCCGTCGGCGTCGATCAGGAAGCGCAGCGTGAAGGGGGTGATCACCGGGCGGGGCGCGGAAATCTTCGCATCAAGCTTGATCTCGGTCGGGCGACGGCGGTTGAGGAGGGTCTCGGCATCAGCCTTTTCCTCGGGGCTGTCGGTGATCGCCTCGACGCCCACCTTGCCGGGCAGGATCGAGACCTTCGCCCGCGGCAGCTCCGAGAGCGCTGTGATCCCGAAATCGAGCGCGGATTTCCAGCCGCCCGGCACCGGGTAATCGGCGCTTTCGAGCATGTCGGTGACGGTGCCATCGCCTGCCAACTGCGTCAGCCGGTTCATCAGCGCCTTGCGGTCGGTGCCCGCGGGCACGAGACCGATCAGCGAGATGCCCTCGTCATTGCGCAGCATCTGCAGCGAGAAATCCGGCGGCGCGATCGCCTTTTCCACCTCGGCATCGGTGTTGTCGACGATGCGCGAGCTGTCGACCACGGTCGAGACCAGGGTCACGGCACGGAAGCGCTCGGCCTCAGACGGGGCGGTGCCCAGCAGGATCACCTGCAGCCCATCGGTTTCGACCTGCACCCAGGAATGGCTGGCGGCTTCCAGCGCCAGCTTCACCGCCTTGCGCGAGCGCTGCTCGATGATCGTGGCAGAGCCGCCCGCGATGAACGCCGAAAGCACGAGGGCGCCGACGAAAGCCGTCGTCGTCAGGACTGTGATGCGGCCACGCATGGGAGTTTGCTTCCTCGACTTGGGTCCGAACCGTCTTAAGGGGCGCCCCCTTGGCGATCAATCAAAGGATTGCGGCGCAGGCAAGAAACAGCGCAGCGAAAAGCCCGGTATCGCGGCTCTTGCGAAAGAGCCACAGGCAGGTGTCGGCATCATCGATATCGAGCCGGCGCATCTGCCAGAGCATGTGCCAGCCCATCGCCCAAGGCGCGCACAGGCCCAGCGCCAGCACCAGCGGATTGTCCAGCGGCAAGAGCGCCAGCAGCACCGCCGCCGTCATCAGCACCACGGTCAGGATCAGGAACAGCGTCAGCCAGCGCTGCGTGTTCGCACCAAAGAGCCGCGCCGTCGATTTTACCCCGATCAGCGCGTCATCTTCCTTGTCCTGATGCGCGTAGATCGTGTCGTAAAACAGCGTCCAGATGATCCCCGCTACGTAAAGCGCGATCGGCGCCAGCCCAAGGCTGCCCTTGTGCGCGACCCAACCGAGGAGCGCGCCCCAGTTGAAGGCGACGCCTAGGAAGGCCTGCGGCCACCAGGTGAAGCGCTTGGCAAAGGGATAGACGGCGACCGGCACGAGCGCCAGCACGCCCATGCCGATGGCGGCCCAGTTGAAGGTAAAGAGGATCAGTGCCGCGATGGCGGTCTGCGCCACCATCCACCCCACCGCCTGTTTCACGCTCACCTGCCCCGAGGGAATCGGACGCGAGCGCGTCCGCGCCACCTGCCCGTCGAAATCGCGGTCGGTGATATCGTTCCAGGTGCAGCCCGCGCCGCGCATCAGAAAGGCGCCAATCGCACAGCCCAGTGCCAACCACAGATCAAACGCGCGCAGGCTGTCGGTCGCGGCGGCCAGCGCAATCGACCACCAGCACGGAAGCAGCAACAACCAAGTTCCGATCGGCCGATCCGCCCGGGAAAGCCGCAGATAGGGGCGGCTGAACGCGGGGGCGGTATGGTCCACCCAGTTGCCGCGATAGGCGTCCGCCACCTGTCCTGTCACCTGAGCCTCTGGCATTTCGGTTTTGCCGGTCATAAGTTTCGCCTCATGGAACGCGCCAAGATACGACTCTGTGTTACTCACCCGCTCGGGCCGGGGCAAGCCGTGCCCCTGACCGCCGATCAGGCGAATTATCTCTTTGCGGTGATGCGGCTTGGCCCGGGAGACCGGGTTGCGCTCTTCAACGGGCAGGACGGCGAATGGACCGCCGAGGTGGTCGAGGGCTCGAAACGCGGCGGCGTGCTGCGCTGTCTCGGCCTTGCCGCGCCGCAGTTGAACCCGCCGGATCTTTGGCTGCTCTTTGCCCCGATCAAGAAGGAACGCACCGATTTCATCGTCGAAAAGGCGGCGGAACTGGGCTGTGCCAGAATCCTGCCGGTGCAGACCGAGTTCACAAATGCCGCGCGGATCAAGCAGGACCGCTTGCAGGCGCATGCCTTGGAAGCGGCCGAGCAATGTCTGGGCACTTATGTCCCCGAAGTCAGTGACTTGCAGCCTTTGCAGAAAGTTCTGAAAGACTGGAACCCGGAGCGACGCATTCTCTGGGGTGACGAATCGCTCGTCGGCCCGGCGCAGACCTTGGCTGGCCTCACCCCCGGCCCCTGGGCGGTTCTCGTCGGCCCCGAGGGCGGCTTTTCCGAAACCGAGCGGCGGCAGCTGCGGGCGCTCCCCTTTGTCACGCCGGTGTCGCTCGGGCCGCGCATCCTGCGCGCCGACACGGCCGCCTGTGCGGCGATCACGCTTTGGCAATCCGCCTTGGGGGACTGGAAGTGATCCGACCCGAGCTGCGCGCGCATCTGATCCGGCAGCGCGAAGCTTATGTCGCAGGGCTTTTGCTCGCCGCCTCGCTCTGGATCGCGACGCGCGGCGGCTGGTTTCTGGCGGCGGTCGGCCTTTGCCTTGCCGCGCTGACAGCGGGTTGGGTGGTGCTGGCCCTGCGACGCGCCCGCTTTTCGCGTCCGGTCTCCGATCCGGGCGTGGTCGATCTCGATGAAGGCCGGATCGGCTATTACGGCACCGGCGGGCTGGTTCTGGGCGGCTACATGGCGCTCGACGATCTGAGCGAGATTCGCCTGCTGATCCTGAAAGACAGCCAGTTCTGGCGGCTGAAAAGCCGCGACGGGCAGGCGCTTCTGGTGCCCGTGGCAGCGGTCGGCTCGGAAAAGCTTTTCGATGCCTTCGCCGGGCTGCCCGGCATCGACATGGGGGCGATGACCGCCGCCCTTGATACGCGCATCACCGCACAAAGCCTGTGGCGCCGCCCCGCCTGAGGCGGCTTGACTTGGCGGCGCGGAAGAACCACCTGTTGTGTCCCAACGGAAAGAGAGGGTCCGATGTCCATTCCCCAGCAGGGCGGCGGCCCGATCGAAGACTTCAGCCAGTTGGCCGAATATCTGGCCTCGGGCGAGAAGCCGAAAAGTGACTGGCGCATCGGCACCGAGCACGAGAAATTCGGCTATTGCAAGGATGCGCTGAAGCCCCTGCCCTATGACGGCCCGCGCTCGATCCGGGCGATGCTGGAAGGCCTGCAGCAGGTCTTCGGCTGGGAACCGGTACTGGAAGGCGGCAATATCATCGGCCTGACCCGCAATGGCGCCAATGTCAGCCTTGAACCGGGCGGGCAGCTGGAGCTGTCGGGCGCGCCGCTCGAAACCCTGCACCAGACCTGTGAGGAAGTGAACGAACACCTGACCGAGGTGCACCGGATCGCCGACCGCATCGGGGCGAAGTTCATCGGGCTGGGCGCGGCGCCGGAATGGTCGGCCGAGGAAATGCCGATGATGCCGAAGGGGCGCTATCGGCTGATGAACAGCTACATGGACAAGGTCGGCACCATGGGCAAGACGATGATGTATCGGACCTGCACCGTGCAGGTGAACCTCGACTTTGCGTCCGAGGCCGACATGGTGAAGAAGATGCGGGTGGCGCTGGCGCTGCAACCCGTGGCGACCGCCTTGTTCGCGAACTCGCCCTTCCTTGACGGCAAGCCGAACGGGATGAAATCCTGGCGCGCGAACATCTGGCAAAACCTCGATCCGGCGCGGACCGGCATGCTGCCCTTCTTCTTCGAGGACGGCATGGGCTATGAACGCTATGTCGATTACGTCCTCGATGTGCCGATGTATTTCGTCTACCGCGACGGCCAATATATCAACGCACTCGGCCAATCGTTCCGCGATTTCCTGAAGGGCGAATTGCCCGCCCTGCCCGGCGAGAAACCGACGCTGTCAGACTGGGCGGACCATCTGACCACCGTCTTCCCTGAAGCCCGGGTGAAGAAATACATCGAGATGCGCGGCGCCGATGGCGGCCCGTGGCGGCGTCTGTGCGCCCTGCCCGCGTTCTGGGTCGGGCTGATGTACGACCAAGGCGCGCTCGATGCGGCCTGGGATCTGGTCAAGGACTGGGATGGTGAGACCCGCGATGGTCTGCGCGTCTCTGCCGCCAAGCACGCCCTGCAAGCCGAGTGCAATGGCGTGAAGATGCATGATCTGGCGCGCGAGGTGGTGGCGATCTCGAAAGCCGGTCTTGCCGCGCGCAAGATCCCCGGCGCAGGCGGGCTGATCCCGGACGAGACCTATTTCCTCAACGCGCTCGAAGAAAGCATCGACACCGGCCGCGTTCCCGCCGACGAGCTGCTCGAAAAATACCACGGCGTCTGGAAGGGCGATCTGTCCCGCATCTACGGCGAATACAGCTACTGAACGCCTGCTTTTTCTTGGCGCAAATACGCCCTTTTCGAACCGATGTCCCGACCTCGCGGCCGGGACATCTTGAGTTCAGAGGTTGTCCTCGACCCGGAACCCCGCCGGGATCGCGTCGATACCCTCAAGCACCAGATCGGCCATCACCTGCGCCACTTTCGGCGCCATGCCGAAGCCGATCTTGAAACCGCCATTGACGATGAAATGCCCCTCGCGCCCCGGCCAGGCGCCCAGCATCGGCGAGCGCGAGACCGAGCGCGGCCGCACATTCGCCCAGCGCTCGATCACCTCGGCGCCCTGCAACGCAGGCACCAGCGCGCGGGCACGCTCCAGCACCGCCTCCAGCTGATCATCGGTCGCGGTCGGGTCGGTGTAGCTGCGCTCGGCGGTCGAGCCGACACCCACCGTGCCATTCGCATGCGGCACCACCAGCACACCATCGGCAAAGATCTGCGGCACCGGGCCGGGATCGAGCTTCAGGATCGCCGACTGGCCCTTGACGCCGTTGCCGACTTCCTTGCCGAAAGCCGCCGAAAGCTCTTCAAGCCCCGCAAGCCCGGTCGCATGCAGCACGATGCCCTCGTCCGCGGCCTCGCCAAAGACGATCTCGCCGCCCAAAGCCTCGATCGCCGCCGCCAAAGCCGCCGCGGCCCCGCGCGGCGAGGCCCGGCCGGAAAGCGTATCGTGAATGACGAGCCCCGTCGGCGTAAGGGGTGCAAAGGCGCCGAAGTCACTCACCGGCGCAATGCGCCAAAGATAGTCCGTGCCCCAGTTCGTCGCCGCATCCTTGGCCCGCAGCTCGGCCAGCGTCACCGCCGCCTGATCGGCGAGCGGCTGCAGCCGCCCGATCCGCGCAAAGCCCGCGTCCTTGCCGCCGACCTCTTTCACCCCCGCCCAGAACGTCTCCGACATCACCAGACTATCGAACTGGAATTGCTTCTTCGGGTTCCATTGATCCGGCACATGCGGCGAAAGCATCCCCACGGTCCCGCCCGACGACCCCGCGCCGATCCGATCCCGCTCGATCAGCCGCACCTTTGCCCCCCGCCGCGCCAGTTCATAGGCGCAGGCCAGACCAAAAACCCCGCCGCCGCGCACCGTCACCCGATCTGCTCTTGCCATCGCCAGCCCCTTTCGCCACTCTCCGCGTCAAATCCCCACAGGCACTACCCCCGATGACCTCCCCAGACCAGAGCCCGGCCGCGCTTGCGTGGCGCGACGGATCGACGCCCGTTTCGACCCGTTTCGACGACCCGTATTTCAGCCTTGCCGGAGGTCTGAACGAAACCCGCCATGTCTTTCTGGCAGGCAACGACCTGCCCACCCGCCTGCGACCGGGCTTTCACGTCGCAGAACTGGGCTTCGGCACCGGGCTCAATCTGCTGGCCCTCGCGCTCTCCACCGACCAGCCGATCCGCTTCACCAGCTTCGAGGCCTTCCCGATGTCGGCCGCCGAAATGGCCCGCGCCCATACCGCCTTTCCCGAGGTCGAACCGATCGCGGAACCGCTCATTGCCGCAATGCAGTATGGAGAAACGCAGTTTTCGCTGCGCAGCATTTCCGTGACGCTGATCCTTGGCGATGTCCGCGAGACACTGCCGACTTGGGATGAAAAAGCCGACGCCTGGTTCCTTGACGGCTTTTCCCCGGCAAAGAACCCCGAGATGTGGGGCGAGGATCTGATGGCCGAGGTCGGCCGTCACACCGCGCCCGGCGGCACCTTCGCCACTTATTCCGCCGCGGGCTTCGTGCGCCGCGGCCTTGCGGCGGCGGGCTTCACCGTCTCCCGCGCCCCCGGCTACGCGGGCAAACGCCACATGAGCCGCGGAGTGAAAACATGAGAGCGACCCAGAACATCGGCCGCGGCATCTGGTTGATGGTGATCGTCACCATCATCTTCTCGCTTCAGGATGCAATCTCGCGCCATCTCTCGGGTGCGTATAACGTCTATATGGTGGTGACGATCCGCTACTGGTTCTTCGCGCTCTTCACCCTGACCATCGCCGCCCGTTCCTCGGGCGGGCTGCGCGCGGCGCTGGCAACGCAACAACCGCTTTTGCAAACCGTCCGCGCCCTGCTTCTGGTCTTCGAGATCGTGATCGTCATTCAGGCCTTCGTGCATCTTGGCCTGATCGAGACGCATGCGGTCTTTGCCGCCTATCCGCTGCTCGTCGCGGCCCTGTCTGGCCCGGTGCTGGGCGAAACCGTCGGCTGGCGGCGCTGGACGGCCATCGGCATTGGCTTTGTCGGCATCCTGATCATCCTGCAACCGGGATATGGCGTCTTCCGCCCGCAGGCGGTGATCCCGCTCTTCGGCGCCTTCCTGTTTGCGCTTTATTCGCTGCTGACCCGCTTTGCTGCGCGCAAGGACGCGGCCTCGGTCTCGTTCTACTGGACAGGGCTGATCGGCGCGCTGGCGATGACACCGCTCGGCCTGATCTTCTGGCAACCGATGATCGCCACCGACTGGCTCTGGATGGGAGCGCTGTGCCTGACCGCGGTCACGGCGCATTTCCTCTTGATCCGCGCCTATGAAATCGCCGAGGCCTCGGCGATCCAGCCCTTTGCCTATCTGCAACTCGTCTGGGTCTCGGGGATCGGGATCTGGATCTTTGGTGACATCCTGCGCCCCAACGTTGCCCTTGGCGCCGGGGTCGTCGTCTGTGCGGGCCTGTTCACGCTCTGGCGCGCCCGCGCCAAGGCCGAAACCCCCTGATCTTCTTGGCCCAAATACGCCCTTGCCTCACCAGTTGCCGCGCAATTCGTCGGTAAACCGAACCGCGCCGGCATCAGGGCGGCCCAATCTCGCACGATAGACGGGCAGGCTTTCCGCTACTCGCATCACATAGGTTCGGGTCTCGGTGAAGGGGATCATCTCGACCCATTCGACGACATCGACGGTGGGCTGGCGCGGATCGCCGCGCTCGGTGATCCAGCGCCGCGGCCGACCCGGACCGGCATTGTAGCCCGCCGCGATCAGCACCGGCGAGGTGCCGAATTCCTCTTCAAGCTTTGCCAGATATTCGGACCCCAGCCGCACGTTGTAGGACGGGTCCGTGGTCAGCCGTTTCAGATCGTAGGGCTCGCCCAGTTTCTTCGCCATCATCTTCGCCGTCTCGGGCATCAGCTGCATCATGCCGCGCGCGCCGACAGGACTGACCACGGCCGGGTCGAATTCGCTTTCGCGCCGCGCGATCGACAGGGCCAATTCCTCGGGGACCACCAATCCCTTGGGGTTCAGCTCGGGCAAAGGATAATAGGCGCGCGTCAGCACCACCCCCTCGTTCGCCGCGCGCTTGGCCAGAAGCAACATCAGATGCGCGTCGCGCCATTCCTCGGCCAGCCTTGCGAGCGGGGCAATCTGCTCGGGCGGCAGACTTTCCTCCAGATGCAGCAAGAAGCGCTCGGCCAGATCGCGCGCCCCTGCCGCCTGCAACAACTGCGCCGCCTGAAAGACCGGATCACTCACGAAGGGCGCGGATTTCCAGTCGGGCAGCGCGGGCGGGGCGGCAAAGGCGGGGTCGAGCGGCGCGCCGATGCGTTCGGCACACAAAAGCCCGTAAAAGGCGGTCTGCCACTGCGCGCCTTCGACATAGGCCTGATCCGCCTCGGCCACCCGGCCAATCACCTCAAGCGCCCGGCCACGCCAATAGGCGGCGCGGGATTTCGAGATCGGCGTGCTGACCCCGGCATCCAGCGCCTCGAAATGCTCAAGCCCCGTCGGCGCATCACCGAGCTTCAGCGCCGCAAAGCCCGCGAGCCATTCCAGATCGCCCCAATCCGGATCGTCCGAGGGCAGGCGGTGCCGCGCCGCGATCTTGTAGGCCAGCCGCGCATCGCCCTTGCGCAGGAAGAACCGCGCCAGCTGCCCGCGCAGATCGGACCAGAGCTTCGGATCGCCAAGGCTTTCGGCGTTCTTTGAAAACTGCAGCACGATCTCGGCCGCGCCATCTTCCATGTCATTGCGCCAGCGCCAGACCGCCCGGTCGCGCGCCAGCCCGCTCGAGCCCGCCAGCCGCTCCGGCACCGCCTTCACCAGCGCATCCACGCCCTTGGCCCGCGACTGCAGCGCGATCCGCGCTTGGGCCACGGCCTTCGTGCCCGGGGTCACAAGGGGCAGCATCGCACGGGCCTGCGCAAGGCGACCCTGATCCAGCGCCGCCTGCATCCGCCCGCCGTGGAACGGTGCGACCAGATCGGCGTGACGATCCAGGAAAGCCGCCTGCTCTTCGGGGGAAAGATCAAGGCTGCGCCAGGCCTCCTCGGCCACGGCAGCGGCCTTGTCCTTCTGCCCGAGCGCCAACCGCGCCTCGATCAGCGCCAGCGCGCCGGTGCCGGTCTGCGGCGGCGTATCGCCGAAATAGGCTACGATCTCGGCCGGATTGGCACTTGCAAGCTGCGCCTCGCCCTTCTTGCGCAGAAGCTCCATGCCCGGCCAATCCTCCCGGCGGGCCGAGAAATCCGCGTAATCGGCGAAACTCCCCGCGCCCGCCCGCAGGCGCTGCCATTCGATGATATCGAAGGCCAAAGGACCGGAAAGCCGGGCCTCGGCCTCGGCCTGATCCCAGTTGGTCTTCGCGGCCAGCTGCAGCGCAAGTCTCAGCGCAACGGGGTCATCGGCCCGCCCGGACAACGGGAAGAGCACAAGGCAAGCGGCCAGCAGAGCGGCGATGGATCGGGGTCTGGTCATGAGCCTGTGCATGCGTTTTCAACAGCCTGCGCGCAAGGCGTGATCGTTGCAATTCACAAGTTGGCAAGACCGAATGCCTCGCCTATGGTCCGCGCGACTTTCACTCAGGCGAATCCGCCCAAACCTCAGGAGCGTGTCATGTTCAAAGGGTCCTTCCCCGCACTCGTCACGCCGTTCAAGAACGGCGCAGTCGATTGGGACACGCTCAAGAAGCTTGTGGACTGGCATATCGCTCAGGGCAGCCACGGCATCGTGCCGGTGGGCACGACCGGCGAAAGCCCGACGCTGAGCCATGAAGAGCATAACGAAGTCGTGCGTGTCGTGGTGGAAACCGCGGCGAAGCGCGTGCCGGTGATCGCGGGCGCGGGCTCGAATGCAACGGCCGAGGGGATCGAACTGATCCGCCACGCCGAGGAAAACGGCGCCGATGCGGCGCTGGTGGTGACGCCCTATTACAACAAGCCGACGCAGCGGGGCATGGTGGCGCATTTCAAAGCGATGCATGACGCCTGCAATCTGCCGATCATCATCTACAACATCCCCGGCCGCTCGGTCGTGGACATGATGCCCGAGACGATGGGGCAATTGGCGCAACTGCCGCGGATCGTCGGGGTGAAGGATGCGACCGGCGATCTGAGCCGCGTCGCGAAGCAGCGCATGACCTGCGGCGCCGAGTTCGTCCAGCTCTCGGGCGAAGATGCGACGGCGGTGGGCTTCAACGCCATGGGCGGCGTCGGCTGCATTTCGGTGACCGCGAACGTCGCGCCGAAGCTTTGCGCGGAAATGCAGGAAGCCACCCTGCGCGGCGATTACGCGAAAGCGCTGAAATATCAGGATCTGCTGCTGCCGCTGCATATCGCGATCTTCATGGAGCCGGGCGTGGCCGGAGCGAAATATGCGATGTCGAAGCTCGGGCTCTGCAGCCCCGAGGTGCGGCTGCCGCTGACCGAACTGACGGACAGCACCAAGGCCGCACTTGATGCGGCGATGAAACACGCCGGGTTGATCTGAGCTCTGCGCAAATTACGACCGACGCAAGGGGCTCTGCCCCCCGTCTTGCTTTCAGCAAGCCTCCCCCCGAGGTATTTCGGGCAAGATGAAAGGGGCTTGTTTCATCTTGCCCGAAATACCTCGGGGGTCTGGGGGCAGAGCCCCCAGCCTTTCAAACGTTGTGCAGGTAAAGCGCGTAATCCACATCGGCGATCCAGCGGGCGACGCGGCCATGTTCCGCCGCCTTGATCGCGGTGAAGGTGCGGTGCATGTCCTCGCCCAGCGCGTCTTTCAGGAACTCGGAGGCGGTCGCCGCCTCGATCGCCTCGCGCCAGTCGCGCGGGATTTTCAGTGCGTCGTCGCCAGCATAGCCATTGCCCGTCGTTTCCGGGCCTGGGTCGATGCGATGCTTCAACCCGTGGCGGATCCCCGCCAGAACCGTCGCCGCGACCAGATAGGGGTTCGCATCGACGCCTGAGGGCCGATGCTCGATCCGCCGCGCCTTGATGTCCCCTGCCGGGATGCGAAGCGCCACCGAGCGGTTGTTCACCCCCCAGCTGGGCGAGACCGGCGCGTAGCTTTGGCCAACGAAGCGGCGCCAGGAATTGCCATGCGGGGCAAAGACCAGCATCGACTCGCCCATCGTCTGGCGCAGACCGCCGATGGCGTGGCGGATGCTGTCGGTCCAGATCCCCTCGACCTCCTCGGCGAAGATGTTCCGGCCGGTCGCGTCGCAGAGGCTGACGTGGAAATGCATCCCCGAGCCCGCATATTTCTCGATCGGTTTCGCCATGAAACAGGCGGTCACGCCATGCCGCCGCGCCTGCAGCCGGACGATGCGTTTCAAGCGCACCAGATCATCGGCGGCCTGCATCACATCGGTCCGGTAATGCAGCGTCAGCTCGTATTGCCCGGGCGCATATTCGGAAATCACCGTCTCGGCCTTGATCCCCATCGCCTCGGCGGCGCGGTAGATGTCGCTGAACAAGGGCTCCATCCCGTGCAGGTGATCGACCGAATAGACCTCGGTCCAATCCGAGCGCCGCCCGTCCAGAACCGCCGCCGCGGGCCGAACGCCCTGCGTGGTGTCGGGATCGAGGAGGAAGAACTCGAGCTCGAACGCGCCCGCCGGATACAGCCCCTCGTCGGCCATCGCCTGCACCTGCCGGGCCAGCGCATGGCGCGGGTCCGAGGTCATCAGCGCGCCATCGAGGTGATACATGCTCATCAGCACCTCGCCGCGCGGCGGGTTGGTGCCATGCAACGCCTTCAGCGTGCCGGGAATGGGCCAGGCGCGCAGATCGCCGTCGCCCTGATCCCAGATCAGGCCGGTCTCGTGCACATCCTCGCCAACGATATCGAGGCCAAGGATCGAAATCGGCAGGTGGCGGCCGCCCTTGTAGAGCCCCATCAGCTCGTGGCGGCGGATGATCTTGCCGCGACCGATGCCGTTCGCATCGTGCAGCACGATGTCGAAAGCCTCGATCGAGGGATGGGCGGCCAGGAAATCTTCGGCTTCTTGCGGGGTGGAGCCGGTCGGCGATTGGGTCATGTCAGGTCTCGAACAATTGGGCCGTCACGGCGTCGAAGGCGGCGATCAGGCGGTCGATCTGCGCGCGCGTCGTGGCGGGCGAAATCAGCATCATGTTGTGGAAGGGGGCGATCAGGCAGCCCCGGTTCAGAAGGCCGATGTGCAACGCGGCTTCCAGCGCGGGGGCATGGGCCGTGGCGGCGTCGGAGCCGGTGCGCAGCGGTCCCGGGGCGCAGATGAACTCGACCCGGGCGCCGACGCGGACGACATGCCACGGCGCTTTGCGGCGTTTGACCACCTTCGAAAGGCCAGCGCATAGCCGCGCTGCGCCCACCTCCATCCGGGCGTAATTGGTGGGCGTCATCACCTGCGAGAGGGTGGCGACAAGCGCCGCGAATTGCAGCGGATTGGCGGAAAGCGTCGTGCCCATGCCGCTATGGCCCGAAGGCCGCGTCGCGTCATAAGCGGCGAAGCGGGTGGCGATCTCGGGGCTCAGGCCCCAGACCGCGGTGGGCACGCCGCCCGCCACGCATTTGCCGACCACGAAGATATCGGGGCGCAGGCCATGCACGCGGGTGTAGCCGCCACGGCCCGAGGAAATCGTGTGGGTTTCATCGATGATCAGCACCGCGCCGTAGCGGGTGGCGAGATCGCGCAGACCCTCGTGAAAACCCGGCGCGGGCAGGACCATGCAGGAGTTGGTCATCACCGGCTCGGTCAGGATCGCGGCGACATCGCCCGCCGCCAGCGCCTGCTCGACGGCGGCGAGATCGTTGAAGGGGACGACGACAGCGACGAGAGACAGATCCTCGACCTGCCCCACCAGCCCCGGACGGGCGACGGTTTTGCCGCCCTCAAGGCAGACCATCGCATCATCGACCGTGCCGTGATAGCAGCCATCGAAGACCAGAACCTTTGGCCGCCCGGTCACCGCGCGGGCGACGCGCAGGGCGAAGCGGTTGGCATCGGTCGCGGTCGTCGCCACCTGCCAGCGCATCGGACCGAAGACATCACAGAGCAGCTGACCCGCCTGCAGCGCCGCCTCGGTCGGCAGCATGTAAGTCAGCCCCGCCCCCGCCTGCGCGCGGATCGCCCGGGCGACGGGCGCGGGCGAATGGCCGAACATCGAGCCGGTGTCACCCAGACAGAAATCATCGATCCGGTGGCCGTCGAGATCCTCGATCACCGCGCCTTTCGCGGCGGCCACCAGCATCGGGAAGGGCTGCGGCCAGTCGCGCATCCAGTGCATCGGCACGCCCGAAAGCCACGGGCTGGCCCCCGCCTGAAGCGCCGCGCGCGTGCGCGGACGGGCCGCGGCATAGACCTCGGCCTCCTGGGCCGCAAAGGCGGCGATACGGGCTGCGGCAACGCCGCCGATCTGGGTTTCGGACATGGCTCCCTCCGGCTTCACCTGACCATGCCCGAAGCGCCAAGGCAACGCCCGGGCAGCAGCCATTTCGGCGCGCGGTCATGCATGGAACACATATGTGCCACCGCAAGGCGCAAAGAAAAAGGCCCGGGACGCGGGTCCCGGGCCTTTCGGATGTCGGTCAGGATCAGAAGTGATGCGCGTTGATCACCAGATGCGCGCCGATCGCCACGAAATAGCCCAGCGCAATCGCCCAGGCCCATTTCAGATGGCCCGAGAAGGTGTATTGCCCGCGTGCCTGCCCCATCAGCGCGACGCCTGCGGCCGAGCCGATCGACAGGATCGAGCCGCCGACGCCGCAGGTCAGCGTGATCAGCAGCCATTGCCCGTGGCTCATCACCGGGTCCATGGTCAGCACCGCGAACATCAGGGGAATATTGTCCACCACGGCCGACAGCAGACCAAGGATCGTATTCGCCGCCGTCGCCCCAAGCCCTTGATAAAGCGCAACAGAAACCATGTCGAGGTAGCCAAGAACCCCCAGACCGCCGACGGCGAAGATGATCCCGAAGAAGAACAGCAGCGTGTCCCATTCCACCCGCTCGAACTGCTTGAAGCTGTCCAGAACCAGCTCCTCATGGTGGCGCTTGTGGCCCGTCATGGTGAGGAAATAGGAAAAGATCTGCAGATAGCCGAGGCCAAGCATCATCCCCATCGCGGGCGGCAGCGACAGGAAGTTCTTGAAGCTGACCGCGGTGACGATGGTGGCGGCAAAGAGCCAGACCACCCCGGCGCCACCCGGCTTCATCGTGCCCCGATCCTCGGTCGCGGCAGGGGATTCGTTCGGGATCGCAAAGGACATGATCACCGCCGGAACCAGCCAGTTCAGCAGCGAGGGGATGACGAGGACAAAGAATTCAAAGAACTCGATCTTGCCCTTTTGCCAGACCATCAGCGTGGTGATGTCGCCAAAGGGGGTGAAGGCGCCGCCCGCATTCGCCGCGACGACGGTCGAGATACAGGAAAGGGTGACGAATTTCGGCGAGGTCCGGCCTACGGCCATCACCACGGCCCCCATCACCAGCGCCGTCGTCAGGTTGTCGAGCACACCCGAGAGCAGGAAGGACAAGAAACCGGTGAAGAAAAACAGCTTGCGATAGCTCAGGCCGAGCCCCACCAGTTTCGCGCGCAGCGCGTCGAAGACCCGGCGTTCTTCCATCGTGTTGACGTAGGTGATCGCGACAAGCAGGAACAACAGCAGCTCGCCATATTCCTCGACCACATGGATGGCCTTTTCATGCGCCACTTCCGAAAGGCCGTGGCTCGCATAAGCGACGCCGATCAGCGTCCAGATCAGCCCGGCGGCAAGCATCACCGGCTTCGACTTGCGCATGTGGGTGGTCTCTTCCATCACCACGAGCGCATAGGCGCCAAGAAAGATCATCACCGACAGAATGCCGAAGATGCTTCCGGTCAGATCGAGTTGGTCCATGGTCCCTCCGGCTGTTTTGATCGGTTTATCCAGCCTGACCGGGTGTCACAAGAGCACCCGCGCCCCCCGCTCACAGGCTGGCACGAGGACTGCGCGGCGCGGCGCAATCTGCGGGCCGAACGGCCGCGACTCACCTCCGACCTCGGGCGCGGAGCGGCCCTTTGCAGCTGCGGAAAAACCGGCCTGAACCGGCTAAAACATGTATCAAAATCGGGAAAATCGGCTTTGCCTGCGCAGAATGCGCAACTTCCTGACCGATGCGCGGGAAGTTGCGCAACTTTGCGCCAAAACAGGCGGGACAGCGCCCATTTGACACATCTGTTACGCAAACTCTCTTGCCAGTTTTTCAGCACTGTGACTATAGAAACGGCAAACAGGGACGCCCTTGCGCGGCCTTTGGAACTATCTGACTTTGCATAGAAAACAGATGCCCTCCAGCCGTAACGAAGCCTCCACCATGATGACTCGCCGCCACCTTCTGGTCACGCTCTCCTCGGCTGCCATTCTGGCCGGGACGGGGGCAGTGCCGCGCAGTGCCTATGCGCAGGAAACGACGCCCCCGGCGCCGATCGACGTGCCCGCTGCCGCGCCGCAGAAACCGTTCAGCTTCGACACGCTGGCTGAAGAGATGCGCGCCCTTGCCGCCGCCGGTCCCGATGCGCCGGTCGTGCTGCCCGACAGCTTCCTCAACCAGCTCACCTATGACCTTTACCGGCTCATTCGCTTCGATCCGGCGCGGGCCCGGTTTGCCGATGTCGAGCGCACGCATTTCCAGCTGCATGCCTTCCACATGGGCTGGCTGTTCAAGGAACCCGTTCTGCTGAACGAGGTGGTGAACGGTCAGACCCTGCCGATGGGCTTTGACACCGACGATTTCATCTACGAGCGCGAAAGCCGCGACAAGGTTCCGCTGCATGCCGCGCTGCCGGGTGTTGCGGGCTTCCGCCTGCACACGCCGCTCAACCGCCCCGATGTCTTCGACGAGCTTGTGGCCTTCCAGGGTGCGTCCTACTTCCGCGCCCTTGGCCGCAATTCGGCCTATGGCCTGTCGTCGCGCGGGCTGGCGGTGAACACCGGCCTGTCGGTGGCCGAGGAATTCCCGCGCTTCACCCGTTTCTGGATCCAGCGCCCCGAGCCGGGTGGCGAGACGATCACGGTCTGGGCCGCACTCGAAAGCGCGTCGTTGACCGGCGCCTATCAATTCGTGATCCGTCCGGGCTTCGAGACGGTGATGGATGTGACAGCGCGTCTGTTCTTCCGCGCCGATATCGACCAGCTGGGCATCGCGCCCTTGACCTCGATGTTCCTCTTTGCGGAACGCAACCGGGCGAAGTTCGACGATTACCGGCCGAACGTGCATGACAGCGACGGTCTGGGCATCGTGCGCGCCGATGGCGACATCCTGTGGCGTCCGCTGGCGAACCCGCCGCGGCTGGCCTCGTCCTATTTCTCGGAAACCGCGCCGAAGTCCTTTGGTCTGTATCAGCGCGACCGCGAATTCGACCATTATCAGGACGATGCGGCGCATTACGAAAAGCGTCCCTCCTGCGTGGTCGAGCCCGTGGGCGACTGGGGCAAAGGCGTGATCCGTCTGGTCGAGATCCCCTCGGATCTGGAAGTGAACGACAACATCGTGGCGTTCTGGATCCCCGATGCACCGGCAAAGGCGGGCGAAAGCCGCGAATTCAGCTATCGGCTGCGCTGGGGCGACATCGAATTCGAAGATTTCGACGACCGCGCCCATGTCAAGGAAACCCGCACCGGCGAGGGTGGCGTTTCCGGCGTGCAGAACACCGATGGCACCCGCAAGTTCGTGATCGACTTCGTCGGCGGGCTGATGGACAGCCTCGGCCATGACGAGGCCGAGAACCTGACCATCGTCGCCAACGCCTGGAACGGCGAAATCGTGACGAAGGTACTTTCCCGCAACACCACCGACGGAATCTGGCGTCTTGTCATGGACGTGAAGCCGACCGGGGGTGACACCGTCGAACTGGCTGCCCATATCGCTGGATATGGTCGCAAGCTGACCGAAACCTGGCTCTATCAATGGATCCACGCATGACCGCGCATACCTCCTCCCTCTCTGCGCTCGCGTCCGAAGCCGTGCTGTCGCCCGATGCGCTGATCGCAGGCCCCTGCGCCCTTCCGGTGGCGCCGATGGCGATGCCGCATCAGGTGATCGAATCCCAAAGTGGCCTGATCCGCCGCCTGCTGACCGGCCTGCATCTGCAGGCGGCGCCTGCCGGCACCGGCCACTGAGATCATGGCGCTCTCGCTCGCCTCACGCGCAGGGCTCTATGCCCTGCGTTTTCTTGCCATCGCCTTCAGCTTGCTGGCGGGGATCGGCGCTTTCATCCTGTTCCTGCAGTTCGGCTCGGTCGACGGGATCGACGCGCTGGATGTGACGCGGGCGGTGCTGATCCTGATCTCGACGCAATGGCTCGCACTGGGGGCCACCGTGGCGATGATCGGCCTGCCGAGCCGCGCCCGACCGCCGAAATACGACCCGAAAGCCCCGATCAAGGGCCGCACCGTCGTGCTGGTCCCGGTCTACAACGAAGACCCGCTGGTGACCTTTGCCCGCATCGCCGCGATGGATGCCTCGCTGGCCGCGACGGGCGACACCGCCGAAGTGCATTTCGCCGTTCTGTCCGACACCCGCAACGATCTGATCGCCGCGCGGGAAAAGCTGATCTTCGCGCGTCTGGTGGCGGAACGGAATGCGATTGGCCGCTTCTTCTATCGGCGGCGCGAGCTGAACACCGGCAAGAAAGCGGGCAATATCGAGGATTTCATCACCCGCTCCGGCGGGGCTTACGATTATGCGGTGATCCTTGACGCCGACAGCCTGATGGAAGGCGAGACGATCCTGCAGATGGTCCGCCGGATGGAGGCCGAGCCGCGTCTGGGCCTGTTGCAAACGCTGCCCAAGGTGATCCGCGCCCGCTCGCGCTTTGGCCGCGCGATGCAATTTGCCGCCGCCTTCTTCTCGCCCGTCTTCGCCCGTGGTCTGGCGATGGTGCAGGGCGAGACCGGCCCGTTCTGGGGCCACAATGCCATCGTGCGCACCCGCGCCTTTGCCGAAAGCTGCGGCCTGCCCGCGCTGAAGGGCAAGCCGCCGTTCGGCGGTCACGTGATGAGCCACGACTACGTCGAGGCCGCCCTGCTCGCCCGCGGCGGCTGGATTGTGCGGCTCGATGACGATCTCGGCGGCAGCTACGAGGAAGGCCCGGAAAACATCGTCGATCACGCCAAGCGCGACCGTCGCTGGTGCCAGGGCAACTTGCAGCACAGCCGGATCATCGGCGCCCCCGGCCTGCGGCTCTGGTCGCGGTTCGTGTTCTCGCAAGGGATCATGGCCTATATCGCGCCGCTGTTCTGGGTGGGCTTCATCCTTGCCTCGATCGCCGCGCCGCTGATGGCGCCGCCGCCGGATTACTTCCCCACGCCCTACTGGCCGATTCCCTATTTCCCGCCGTCCGAAGCCTCGAAGGCGATCAGCCTTGCCATCGGCATCTTCGGCCTTCTGTTCCTGCCGAAGGTTCTGATTGCCCTGCGCATGTCGGTGACGGGTGCGGCAAAAGGTTTCGGGGGACCGATCCTCGCCTTCGCCTCGACGCTGTCGGAACTGGCGCTGTCCTCGATCACTGCCCCGGTGCTGCTGATGTATTCGACCCGTTCGGTGATGCAGGTAGTGATGGGCCGCGACGGCGGCTGGCCCACCAACAACCGCGGCGATGGCACGCTGAGCCTCAAGGACAGCTTTGCCGCCTCGCACTGGATCGTGACCATCGGCCTTGTGGGCTTGATGACGACCTGGTTCTTTGCCCCCGGCCTGCTGCTGTGGCTTCTGCCCGTCGGCCTGCCGATGGTCTTCGCGCCGGTGATCCTCTCGTGGTCCTCGCGGCCCTCGCGGTCACGGCTGATGGGGGTTCCCAGCGAATATGCGAAACCGGCCGTGGTGAAGCTGCATGACGAAGTGCTCAATCGTTGGGCACTTGACGTAGAGGCCGAACAGGAACAAGACGCGCGACAACCGAAGAAAGAGTTGTCCGCGCATCATGGCTGATCATACCCACGCACCGCTTCCGAGCGGCGCCCGCGACCCCCGGCTGGATTTCTTCCGGGGCGTCAGCCTCGTGATGATCTACATGAACCATGTGCCGGGGACGATCTACGAGAACTTCACCTCGCGCAATTATGGCCTGTCGGACGCAGCCGAGGGCTTCGTCTTCATGTCCGGCTGCGCGGCGGCACTGGCCTACGGCCCGAAGATCAAGGACGGGCTGAACTGGCCCGGCATCCGCAAATGCTGGGGCCGGGCCTGGCTTCTGTATCTGGTGCATATCTTCATCTCGGCCTGGGCGATCGCGATTGCCTCGGGCGCGACGCTGTGGTTCGGCGGCGGCGAGATGCTCAAGCACAATGCCTTCGCCCCGCTGACCGAGACCCCCCTCGCCTTCCTTGTCGGCATCGCGACGCTCGGCCATCAGCTTGGCTATGTGAACATCCTGCCGATGTATGCGGTGCTTCTGCTCTGGGCGCCGTTCCTGATCCGCTTGGGACAAAAGAAACCGATGGGGCTTTTGGCCTTTACCGTCGGGCTTTGGGCCTTTGCGGGCTGGTATGGGCTCGATCTGCCGAACTATCCGTTTGACGGCGGCTGGTTCTTCAACCCGTTCTCGTGGCAGCTCCTGTTTTCGCTCGGCATCCTGACCGGGCTGTTCCTGCGCCGGGGCGAACGCTTCGTGCCGGTCTGGAAATGGCTGATGGTGCCCGCGGTGATCTGGCTCGTCTTCAGCGCCTTTTGGGCGCAATCGCCCGATCTGCAGGCGAAGTTCGGCCATGTGATCTGGCAGATCCTGCAATATGACGTGCCGCGGTTCCTTGTCGATTTCGACAAGACCTATGTGTCCGGGCCGCGACTGACGCATTTTCTGGCTCTTGCCTACATGCTCTCGCTGCCTTGGCTCGTGCCCTCGATCGCCGCATCGCGGGTGATGAAACCGATCCGCACCATGGGCAAGCAGGGGCTGCAGGTCTTTGCGCTCGGAACCGTGCTGGCGATCTTTTCGCAGGCGGTGAAGACCTCGCATCCGGGCGGGTTCTGGCAGGATACCGTGCTGATCCTGGGCGGTCTGACCGTGCAATGGGCCTTTGCGGCGGTGCGCGAATACATCAAGCCGCATCCGACCGCGCCGAAACCGGCGAACGCCTGAAACAAAGGCCAGACAGCAAAGCCCTGCGCTTTCCGTCTGGCCGGGTTTTCTAAACCCCCGGGTCGAGTCGCACGGCGGCCGAGCGCAGCGCCTTCAGCGCGGCCTGCACCTTCGGCGTGCGATGCAGATCGACATGGGTCACCAGCCAGAACGGGCTGTCCCATTCCGTCATCGGCGCCACCACCTCGACCAGCCGCGGAATCGCCCGCCCCTGCAGCACCGGCAGGAAGCCGAGCCCAAGGCCCGCTTCGATCGCCGCCTGCTGCGAGCCCATCTCGTTCGCCATGAAGACCATCGCCTCGGGCGGCACCTGCCCGGCAAGCCAGCGGAAGAACGGCGCCCGGCTTTCGCGACTGTCGGGACCGACAAAACGATGCCCCGCCAGATCCTGCGCCCCCTTCGGCCGCCCGTAGCGCTCGATATATTCCGGCGCCGCATAAAGCGCAGTGCGGTTCACCCCCAGCTGGCTGACGACATTGTCCGGCTCGGTCGGCCGGGCCCCCGCCCGGATCGCCACATGCGCTTCGCCATATTCCAGACGGAAGACCCGCGGATCGGTGATGTAGCGCAAAACCAGCGCCGGATGCGCCCGCATCAGCTCGGCCATCGCCGGCATCACCAGCGCCGCCAAAGCCGGCAACGAGGTCAGGATCAGCTCGCCCCGCATCTCCTCGCCCGCCCCGGCAATGCGGGCGGCCAGCTGGGCGAACTGATCCTCGGTCGCCTGACCGACGGCCAGCAACTGCTGCCCCGCCTCGGTCGGCGTGTATCCCCGCGGATGGCGTTGAAACAGTTTCGTGCCAAGACGCGTCTCAAGCGCATCGACGTGGCGGATGACGGTGGCGTGATGCACCCCCAGAACCTCCGCAGCCCCTGACACCGTTCCCATCCGGGCGACCTGATAAGCAGTCCGGATCTCGTCCCAGTTCTCGAAGCGCATTCGTGCACCCATGAACAAACATGCCACAAGCATGTGTATTTTGTTTGGATATGCAATTACGCACTTCGCCGCGGGCAGGCAAGCCCAAGCAGAGGACGTTGACTCCCTGGGCCTTTTCGCGTAGTGCACCCCAGATTCCCCGGAGGTTCGGTTCCTCCGGTCCTTGCGGGTGCAAGGATCGCCACCAGTCAGCGCGTTGCGCCCACTGGTGCGCTTGTCGTTGATCGGCCGCAATCGCGGCGCAGGAGGGCAACATGTTCGAGTCTCTTTCCGAACGCCTTGGCGGGGTGTTCGAGCGGCTGACGAAACAGGGCGCGCTGACGGCCGAAGACGTCAAGGTGGCGATGCGCGAAGTGCGCACCGCCCTTCTGGAAGCTGACGTGTCGCTGCCCGTGGTGCGGGACTTCGTGAAGAAGGTCGAGGCCAAGGCGACCGGCGCGCAGGTGACGAAATCGATCACCCCCGGTCAGCAGGTCGTCAAGATCGTCCATGACGAGATCGTCGCGATGCTCTCGGGCGAAGAGGCTGCCGATGCGCTGAAGATCGACAACCCGCCCGCGCCGATCCTGATGGTCGGCCTGCAGGGCGGCGGCAAAACCACCACCACCGCGAAACTGGCCCGCCGTCTGAAAGAGCGCGAGAAGAAGCGCGTCCTGATGGCGTCCCTCGACATCTACCGCCCGGCCGCGATGGAGCAGCTGGCGATTCTCGGCACGCAGATCGGCGTCGACACGCTGCCGATCGTTCCGGGCGAAACCGCGGTGCAGATCGCCAAGCGCGCCAAGACTCAGGCCGCGATGGGCGGCTATGACGTCTACCTGCTCGATACCGCCGGTCGTCTGCATATCGACGAAGTGCTGATGGGCGAAGTCCAGCAGGTCCGCGATGCGGTCTCGCCCCGCGAGACTCTTCTGGTCGTCGACGGCCTGACCGGTCAGGTCGCCGTCGAAGTGGCGCAGGAATTCGACGACAAGATCGGCATCACCGGCGTCGTGCTGACCCGGATGGACGGCGATGGCCGCGGCGGTGCGGCGCTTTCGATGCGCGCCACCACCGGCAAGCCGATCCGCTTCGTCGGCCTTGGCGAAAAGATGGACGCGCTCGAAACCTTCGAGGCGTCGCGGATTGCGGGCCGCATCCTTGGCATGGGCGACATCGTTGCCCTGGTCGAGCGCGCGCAGGAAGTCTTCGAGAAGGAACAGGCCGAGCGCATGATGCGCCGGTTCCAGAAGGGCCTGTTCAACCTCAACGACATGAAGTCCCAGCTTGAACAGATGATGAAGATGGGCGGCATGCAGGGCGTGATGGGCATGATGCCCGGCATGGGCAAGATGGCGAAACAGGCCGAAGAGGCCGGGTTCGACGACCGCACCATCCGCCGTCAGATCGCCATGATCAGCTCGATGACGAAAAAGGAACGGGCGCATCCCGAACTGCTGCAAGCCAGCCGCAAGCGTCGCGTGGCCGCGGGCGCGGGCGTCGATGTGGCCGAGCTGAACAAGCTTCTGAAGATGCACCGGCAGATGGCCGACACGATGAAGAAGCTCGGCAACATGAAGGGCGGCATGCTCAAGCAGGCGATGGCCGCGATGCAGGGCAAGTTCGGCGGCCTTCCGGGCAAGGACGAGATGGACCCGGCGAAGATGGAAGAAGCCGCCAAGGCGATGGCCGAGATGAAGGGCCTGCCGGGCGCGCTGCCGGGTCTGGGCGGGCTGAAGCTGCCGCCGGGGCTGGCGGGCCTTGGCATGGGCAAGAAGAAGTAACATGGTCGCCCTGTCCCCCACGCCGGTGATCGAGACCTCTCGTCTGGTGCTGCGCGCGCCGGGCGGGCGGGATTTCGCCGCGTGGCGGAAGTTCTTCCTGTCCGACCGCAGCCGGTTCATCCGCACCGTGGCCGAACCGGACGAGGCGCTGGCCTGGCGAGCCTGGTCCGGTGTGATCGGCCATTGGGTGATGCGCGGCTGGGGCAGCTTCGTCGTCACCACGCATGACAGCGACGCCGCCATCGGCATGACCGGCCCCTGGGCGCCGATCAACTGGCCGGAATATGAAATCGGCTGGACGCTCTGGTCGGATGAGCACGAGGGCAAGGGCCTGATGACCGAGGCGGCGAAAGCCACGCTCGATCACGCCTTCCGCACCCTGAAATGGTCGACCGCGGTCAGCTACATCGATCCCGACAACGCCCGCTCGATCCGGCTCGCCGAACGTCTGGGCGCCGAACTCGACCCCGAGGCCCGCCGCGTCGAAGACAAGCCGGTGCTCGTCTATCGCCACCGTAAACCGGAGGATCTGGCATGAGCGATGCCACCGCCCGCGCCGCCCAATTGCTGAGCGAACATCGCGCCTCGATCGACCGGCTCGATGCGATCCTTGTTTTCACGCTGGCCGAACGCTTCAAGCGCACGCAGGCGGTGGGGAAACTCAAGGCCGAACATGACCTGCCGCCTTCCGATCCGGCGCGCGAGGCCTGGCAGATCGAACGTCTGCAACAACTGGCGAAAGAGGCCGATCTCGACCCCGAATTCGCCCGCAAATTCCTGTCTTTCGTGATCTCGGAAGTGATCCGGCATCACACGTCGTTCCAGAAATGATGGGCCCGCAAGGCCCGCTCACAGCCATCTGAAGGAGAAATAGCATGGCCATGAAAATCCGTCTCGCCCGTGGTGGTTCGAAAAAACGCCCGCACTACGCGATCGTTGCCTCGGACTCGCGCATGCCGCGCGACGGCCGCTTCCTTGAAAAGCTGGGCACCTACAACCCGCTTCTCGCCAAGGACAGCGAAGACCGCGTCAAGATGAACATGGAGCGCGTGCAATACTGGCTCGCTCAAGGCGCGCAGCCGACCGACCGCGTGGCCCGCTTCCTCGAAGCCGCTGGCGCGATGCCGAAAGCCGAGCGCGCCAACATGAAGAAAGCCGAGCCGGGCGCGAAAGCAAAGAAACGCGCTGAAGAAAAGGCTGCCAAAGCCGCCAAAACCGAAGAATAATCTTCGGAGTCCCGGGTTCGGGCTCTCATGCGGGCCGGGCAGCGATGTCCGGCCTGTCGTCGTCTCGGAGGTGTCATGTCGAAAACGGATCGTGTCTGCGTCGGTGCCATCGCCGGGGGCTTTGGCGTCAAGGGCGAGGTGCGGCTGAAAAGCTTCTGCGCCGAACCCACCGACATCGCCGCCTATGGACCGCTTTACTCCGAAGACGGTGCCCGCAGCTTCACCGTCAAGCTGACCCGTCCGGTCACCGGCGGTCTGGGGGCGCGGCTTTCCGGCATCGCCACCAAGGAAGAGGCCGACGCGCTGAAAGGCGCGACGCTCTGGGCCGATCGCGCGCGCCTGCCGCATCTGCCCGATGATGAATTCTACCACGCCGATCTGATCGGCCTGCCGGTCCATGACACCGGCGGGGTGCTGATCGGCACGGTCCGTGCCGTGCTTGATTTCGGCGCGGGCGACATTCTGGAAATCCACGCGCCGGGCCGCAAGACGACGCTGATGCTGCCCTTCACCCGCGCCGTGGTGCCGACCGTCGATCTGACCGCGGGGCGCATCATCGCCGACCCGCCCGAGGACCTCGAGTGATGCAGGTCTTCCTGCATCTGGGGTTTCACAAGACCGGGACCTCCTCGGCGCAGATGTTCCTTCACGAAAACCGCGCGCTGATCTGGCCGCGGGCGGCGCTGGTGCTTCCGGGCCGCATCCGCGCTGTGGAGCAGGCGGTCTTTGCGCATGATTACGACCGCGATGCGACGTCGCTTGCGGCGATCACCGCCGCGATGCGGGCGTTTCTGGGCACGATGACTTTGGGGCCGAATCGGCGGATCCTGATCTCGTCCGAGAACCTGCTCGGCCCGATGCCGCGCGGCGTGACACCCGCCCCCTACCCCGATGCGGCGGCGATCCTGCGTGCGCTGATTGCCGGGTTTGCCCATTTCGACTGGCCGGTGCAAGTGACGCTGTATCTCTCCACCCGCGCGCAGGGCCCTTGGGTCGACAGCCTTTGGGCACATCAGGTCCGCAAGGATCAACCGATCCCCTTCACCGAGGATCTGGAGAGTTTCCGGGCCCGGATGAACCGGGTCTCGCAGGCGGAACAGCTCGACATCATCCGCCGCAATCTGGCGGGGGTGAAGCTGGCGACGCAAGATCTGTCGGGCTTTGACGGCTTGCCTTTTGGCGCCGGGCAGCCGTTTCTCGACTTTCTGGCGCTGACACCCGAGCAGCGCGCGGCGTTTCAGCCGGTCTTTCGCCGCAATGTCTCGCCCCCGCGCGCGGTGACCGAGGCGCTTTGGGCGCTGAACCGTCAGGGCTTGGGCGAGGCAGAGCTGGCGGCGGCGAAACAGGCGCTTCTGGCCGAGGCGATGAGCGAAGAGGACGAGGCATGAGCGACACCGACGACACCCCGCCCCCGCCACGCAAGGGCGCGCTGAAGCTGACGACAGCGGAACTGGTCGAGGCGGAAACGCCAGAGGTCGCGCCGGCGCGCTCGCATGGGCGGCGGGCGGTGGTGACCTCGCTTTCGGGCAAAGTGAAACCCCGCGATCTGATGGCCGAGGTCGAGGCCGTCGCGGGCGTCTGGACGGCGAAAATCGTGACGCTGTTCCCCGAGGCCTTTCCGGGCGTGCTGGGGCTGAGCCTGACCGGCAAGGCGCTGGATGCCGGGCTGTGGCGGCTGGAAACCATCGACCTGCGGCCCTTCGGTCTTGGCAAGCATCGCAATGTCGATGACACACCCGCGGGCGGCGGCGCCGGGATGGTGCTGCGCGCCGATGTGGTGGCGGCGGCGCTGGATCATGCCGCCGCGGGCACGCCCGCCGATCGCGCCGACTGGCCGGTGATCTACATGTCGCCCCGCGGCAAGCCCTTCACGCAAGGCCACGCGCGGCGACTGGCGGCGGCGCAGGGGGTGACGATCCTGTGCGGTCGGTTCGAGGGGGTGGATGAGCGGGTGCTGGAAGCCTATGGCGTCGAAGAAGTCTCGATCGGCGATTTCGTTCTGACCGGCGGCGAGATCGCGGCGCAGGTGGTGATCGACGCCACGGTGCGGCTGCGCGACGGCGTTCTGGGCAATGCGGAAAGCGCCACCGAGGAAAGCCACTCGAACGGGCTTCTGGAGCATCCGCAATACACCCGCCCCGCGGACTGGCAGGGGAAGGGCGATCCCCGAGGTTCTGATGTCGGGCAACCACAAGAAGATTGCCGAATGGCGGCGCGCGCAAAGCGAGGCGCTGACGCGGGAGCGGCGGCCGGATTTGTGGGAGAAGTTCGGCAAGTGATTTCGCCTCGGCTTCGCCGAGGCGACCCGCCGGGGGCTCCGCCCCCGGACCCCCGGGATATTTGAGGCAAGGTGAAGGGGCCCGCCATTGTCCCTCCGGTTTCGGCCGCATAGTCTTGCGCGGTGGCAAGGAGGGGATTTCCGATGGCCGTCCCCGGATCAAAGGCAGAGTTGCTGAGCGCGATTGCGACAAGCTTCGACAAGCTGATGCAGGATTGCGAGCGGGTCGCGCCGGAGCGGGCTCGAGAACTGTCGATGGCGGGCCATGTGGGCGGATCGGTGATGTCTCCGGCAGATCTGGTAAGCTATCTGATCGGCTGGAACGAGCTTGTTCTGAAATGGCTCGACCGGGATGACCGCGGCGAGACGGTCGATTTTCCCGAAACCGGCTTTCAATGGAACCAGCTGGGCGCTTTGGCGCAGAAATTCTACCGCGATCATCACGCGCTGAATTGGCCGGAGCTGCTGGAACGACTCTCCGCGGCGCAGGCCGGACTGATGCGCGCGGTGGCGGCGCGGGCGGAGGACGAGCTTTACGGGCGGCCGTGGTATGGCAAATGGACGAAAGGCCGGATGATCCAGTTCAACTCGGCCTCGCCTTACGTCAATGCGCGCGGGCGGCTGCGCCGCTGGCTGAAGGAGAGGACATGAGCGGCCGCGCCCCACTTCCCCCTTGATCCCTTGGCCGTTTCCCCGTATGCCGCGCGGGTCCGGACCGGAATCGGCTCTCGGACCCTTTTCCTTTGCCTGCGGCGGTCTTCTTCGACCACAGCATCGGGCCGGGACGGGGCTTGAACAGGACGAACGATCCTCCGGCGGGCGCCCCTGGCAACAGGCGCGGACCCGAGCGAAGACCGGAGCTCTCGGGCGGCGACACCTTTGCGGACATAACCGCAAGCAACGAAAGGACATGCGATGAACCTGATCGCACAACTCGAGGCGGAACAGATCGCCGCCCTCGGCAAGACCATCCCCGACTTCAAGGCTGGCGACACCGTGCGCGTCGGCTACAAAGTGACCGAAGGCACCCGCTCGCGCGTGCAGATGTACGAAGGCGTCTGCATCGCCCGCAAGGGCGGCGCCACCATCGCGGCCTCGTTCACCGTGCGCAAGATCTCGTTCGGCGAAGGCGTGGAACGTGTGTTCCCGCTCTACTCGACCAACATCGACAGCATCGAAGTGGTGCGTCGCGGTCGCGTCCGTCGTGCGAAACTCTACTACCTGCGTTCGCGTCGCGGCAAATCGGCTCGTATCGCCGAAGTCACCAACTACAAAGCCAAAGCCGAATAAGGAGCGGGACGATGAAAGCCGATACCCACCCGAATTACCACTTCATCACCATCAAGATGACCGACGGCTCGGAATATCTGACCAAGTCCACCTGGGGCAAGGAAGGCGATACGATGTCGCTCGATATCGATCCGCTGGCGCACCCGGCCTGGACCGGCGGTTCGGCCAAGCTGATGGACACCGGTGGCCGCGTGTCGAAGTTCAAGAACAAATACGCCGCGGCCTCGGCTTCTGAGCCACCGCGTGATCGTTCCGAAAGGGCGCCCTCGGGCGCCCTTTTGCTTTTCGCCAGCATCCCCGCCGGGGCCGTGCCAAGAGCCCCGGTTTTCCTTGGCAAAATACGCGCGGGGGTGCGGGGGGCGCAGCCCCCCGCGGGTCGCCTCGGCGCCAGCCGAGGCGAAACACACCAGCGACCACTCAAACCCTTTGCACCTCCCCCCTTGCACCTGCGCGCTTCCTTCGGTAGCCGGAGCGTCCTATAAATGCGAAGGCCCCCGGGACAGGGCCGCTGAGCGGGGTGTTGACGTGGCGCATATCATCGTTGTCGGCAATGAAAAGGGCGGCTCGGGCAAATCCACCACCTGCATGCATGTGGCGACCGCGCTGGCGCGCATGGGCAAGAAGGTCGGCGCGCTCGATCTGGATCTGCGGCAGCGCTCGTTTGGTCGCTATGTCGAGAATCGCCTGGCCTACATGGCGCGCGAAGGGCTCGATCTGCCCTCGCCCGAATACCGCGAACTGCCCGAGGCCGATGCCGCGACGCTGGCCCCCGGCGAGAACCCCTATGACCACCGGCTGTCCTCGGTCGTGGCCGAACTCGACCCGGTCTGCGATTTCGTGGTGATCGACTGCCCCGGTTCGCATACGCGCCTCAGTCAGGTGGCGCATTCGCTGGCAGACACGCTGATCACACCGCTCAATGACAGCTTCATCGATTTCGACCTGCTGGCGCGGATCGATCCCGAGACCTCCAAGGTCACCGGCCCCTCGATCTATTCGGAAATGGTCTGGTCTGCACGGCAGCTGCGGGCGCGGGCGGGGCTGAAGCCGATCGACTGGCTGGTGCTGCGCAACCGGATGAGCTCGCAGCAGGCGCATAACAAGCGCAAGGTCGGCGAGGCGCTGGAACAGCTCTCGAAGCGCATCGGCTTCCGCGTCGCGCCCGGGTTTTCGGAACGGGTGATCTTCCGCGAGCTCTTCCCGCGCGGCATGACGCTGCTCGATCTGCGCGATCTGGGCGTCGAGAACCTGAACATCTCGAACATCGCCGCCCGGCAGGAGCTGCGCGATCTGGTGCGCGATCTGAACCTGCCCGGCGTGACGGTGGATTTCTGATCAGACCGCGCGGCGGTGGGCAACGAAGCGGAACGGCGACAGCTGCCCGTGCAGGCGGCCGGGGGTGACGCCTTCGGCCAGCATCGACAGGCGGGTCGAAAACACCGTATCTTCGGAAGCGCGCAGTTTCGCGATCAGGGCCAAGAGCTTGCGTGCCATTTTGCTCTCCATTCCGGTTACCCCTCCGGTTTGCTCCCCCATTGCGGCCAAAGCGTGACTCAAGAATGGAGAGAGCGCGGCCCTTCGCGTCAGCTTCATGGCACACGATGCCGTGATCGGGGATAGCGCACCGCTTTCGGGGCGATGACAAACGCCGGAAACCGCTATCTCGTGCGTAAAGAACGCAGGACTGCCGCGATGGCGTCGATTGGACCGGGACCGATGCAAAGGAAAAACCTGATTGCCCTTTCCCTCGTGGTGCTGCTGGCGGCGGCAGGGGGCACAGCCTGGAAGCTTGGCTCGGCCGAGGAACCGCAGGCGCCCTCGACCGCGACGGTGACGCGCGCGGATCTGTCGAAAACGGTTCTGGCCAGTGGCACGATCGAGGCGGCGCAGCTGGTGTCGGTCGGCGCGCAGGTCTCGGGGCAGCTGCAGACGCTGGACGTGGCCTTGGGCGACCGGGTGCAAAAGGGCGATCTGATCGCCAGGATCGACAGCTCCGACCAGCGCGCCGATGTGGCGCGGGCGGAAGCGGCGCTGAAGCAGCTGCAGGCGCAGATCAAGGCCAAGGAGGCCTCGATCCGGGTGGCGGAACTGTCGCTGACCCGGCAGAAGACGCTGAACTCCAAGGCGCTGAGTTCTGACGAGACCCGCGAAACGGCCGAGGCAACGCTGGATGTCGCGCAGGCGGAGCTGGAAGGGCTGAAGGCGCAGCTGGACGAGGCGCAAGTGACGCTGAGCTCGTCCCAGACGGAGCTGGCGCGGACGCAGATTTCGGCGCCGATCTCGGGGACGGTGGTGGCGATCGTCAGCGAGGAAGGCACGACGCTGAACGCCAACACCTCAAGCCCGACGATCGTGAAACTGGCCGAGCTCGACCGGATGGTGGTCAAGGCCGAGATTTCGGAAGCCGATGTGGTGGCGGTGAAACCGGGGCAGACGGCGGAATTCACCCTGAACTCCTCGTTGACGACGCCGTTCAAGGCGCGGCTCAGGGCGCTGGAACCCGCACCTGCCAGCATCGAGACCTCGGACACGATCGATACCGACGAGGCGATCTATTACAACGCGCTTCTGGACGTCGATAACCCAGAAGGCATCCTGCGCATCGGCATGTCGGCCGAAGTGACGATCACGCTTGATGCGCGCAAGAACGTGCTGACGGTGCCGGTGACGACGATCCCGCGCGTCTCGGGCGGCAAGGCCGAGGTGGAGGTCTACGACCCCGCGACCGGGCGCAGCGAGACGCGGCAGATCGGCATCGGCATGATGACCGATACGCTGGCCGAAGTGACCTCGGGTCTGCAGGAAGGCGAAGCGGTGGTGCTGCCCTCGATCTCGGCGGCGAATTCCGACACCAGCAAGCGGCGCGGCCCGCCGATGATGGGGTTCTGAGATGGGCGCGACCGACGCGCCGATCATCCGCCTGCGCGGCATCGGCAAGGATTACGTGATCGGCGACGAGGCAGTGTCCGTCCTCAAGGGCATCGATCTGGATATCTGGCGCGGCGATTATGTCGCCATCGTCGGCGCCTCGGGCTCCGGCAAATCGACGCTGATGAACCTGATCGGCTGCCTCGATCATCCGACGCGCGGCAGCTATTTCTATGATGGACAGGATGTCAGCGGGTTTGACGGCGATGCGCTGGCGAAGCTGCGCCGCGAACATTTCGGCTTCATCTTCCAGCGCTATCAACTGCTTGGCGCGCTTTCGGCAGTGGGCAACGTGGAGATCCCGGCGATCTATGCCGGGACAGATGGCCCGCGACGCGCCACCCGGGCCGAGGCGCTGCTGACCCGGCTCGGCCTTGGCAACCGGCTGAACAATCGCCCCTCGCAGCTGTCGGGCGGGCAACAGCAGCGCGTTTCGGTTGCGCGCGCGCTGATGAACGGCGGCGAGGTGATTCTGGCCGACGAGCCCACCGGCGCGCTCGACAGCGTCTCGGGCACGGAACTGCTGCATCTCTTCGACGATCTGCATGCGCGCGGCCATACGATTGTCGTGATCACCCACGATCCCGACGTGGCCGCCCGCGCCAGCAGGGTCATCCAGATCCGCGACGGTGCGATCCTGTCGGACAGCCGCCCGGGCCCGCCCGACACCCCGGCCGCAGCCCTTGACCGTCCCGAGACCGCCTGCGGCGGCAGCGCCGCGCTGGCCGGGCGCATCGTCGAGGCCGCGCGCATGGCCGTGCGGGCCTTGGCCGCGCATCGGCTGCGCAGCTTTCTGACCATGCTGGGCATCATCATCGGCATCGCCTCGGTCGTGTCCGTGGTGGCGCTTGGCAAGGGAAGCCAGGAAAAGGTGCTGTCGGGCATTTCGGCGCTTGGCACCAACACCATCACCATCCGCCCCGGCACCGGCTTTGGTGACCGCATGGCCAGCCGCATCCGCACGCTGGTCGTGGCCGATGCGGTGGCGCTGGCGGCGCAGCCCTTCACCGCCTCGGTCAGCCCCGAAATCAGCACGCAGAAATCCGCGACGCTCGGCGCCACCACCACCTCTGTCTCGCTGCGCGGGGTTTCGGCAGGCTATTTCGACGTCGGCGGCTTCACCCTGCGCGAAGGCATGCTGATCGATCAGGCGATGATCGACGCCCGCGCGCAGGTGGCCGTACTGGATGCCGAGGCCTACAAGGCCTTCTTCCCGCAGGGCGGCACGGTGCTGGGCAAGACGATCCTGATCGGCAAGGTGCCTTTGCGCATCATCGGCCGGGTCGAGGCGACAAGCTCCGGTTTCGGCCCGACGCAGGTGCGCGTCTTCACCCCCTTCACCACGGCTTCGGTGCGGATCACCGGCTCGAACACGATCAACTCGATCGCGGTGAAAGTGGCTGATACAGTGACCATGGCCGATGCCGAAGGACAGATTTCCGCACTGATCCAGCAGCGCCACGGCAAGAAGGACTTCTTCCTGCAAAACGCCGATACGATCCGCAACACGATCACCCAGACGACGCAGACGATGACGATCCTTGTCGCCGCCATCGCGCTGATTTCGTTGGTGGTTGGTGGCATCGGGGTGATGAACATCATGCTGGTCTCGGTCACCGAACGCACCGCGGAAATCGGCGTGCGGGTGGCCGTGGGCGCAAGGCGATCCGATATCGTGGCGCAATTCCTGATCGAAGCGGTGCTGATCTGCCTTCTGGGCGGGCTTCTGGGCGTCGCGCTGGCACTTGCTGCGGGTTCGGCCTTCAACGCCTTCCAGACCGCGATGACCTTGTCCTTCTCTGCGCCGGTGGCGGCGCTGGCCTTCCTTTGCTCCTCGCTCATTGGTGTCAGCTTTGGCTTCCTGCCCGCCCGCGCGGCGGCACGGCTTGATCCCGTCGAAGCTCTGGCAAGGGACTGAGAAGACGCGACGAATTGGCCCGGCGCCGGAATCGCTCTGGCGCAGGGCGGGATCTTTGCGCAGGATGCGTGACGCTGCGGCAATCACCGCCCTGCCCAAGGATGGCCGCCCCTCATCGGGCCGTCCCAAAGTCAAGGAACGCGTCATGGAAACCGATCGCGAGGCCCATATTGCCTTTCTGGAGACGGTCCACCCCTACGACACCCTGCCCCGCGAGGAGCTTGAAGCCGTCGCCGCTGCCTTTCGCCGGATGGAGTTCCGCCCGGGCTCACTGGTCTATGTCTATCAGACCCCGATCGGCGGGCTCTATCTGGTGAAACAGGGCGCGATGGAGATCACCGATGGCAACGGCGGTCTGGTGTCGCTGCTGGGGCCGCGCAATTCCTTTGGCGAACGCGGTATCCTGCGCGACGGGCTGGCTGCGACGCAGGCGAAAGCCACCGAACAAACCATTTGTCTTGTCTTGCCCACGCCGACCTTCAAACGGCTGATCGAGACCTATCCGGCCTTCGAGCGCTTCTTCAATCGAAAGCGCGGCGAAAAGGTTTCAACCGATATCGCGACGCAGAAGGTGGCCGATCTGATCGCAAGGAAGCCACTCGCCTGCACGCCGGATACGACGGTTCTGACCGCCGCGCGGATGATGCGCGATGCGCATGTGTCCTCGCTCGGCGTCATCGAGCCGGGCGAGAAACTGCTCGGCATCGTCACGCAACGCGATCTGTCAAACAAGATCCTGGCCGAGGCGCAACCGCTCGATCTGCCGGTGGCGCGGGTGATGACGCCCGACCCGGTCAGCCTGCCGCCCACGGCGCTTGGCTCGGACATCCTGCATATCATGCTGGAACGTCGCATCGGCCATCTGCCGATCACCGAAGACGGCCGCTTCGTCGGCATGATCACGCAAACCGACCTGACCCGGTTTCAGGCCGTGTCCTCGGCCATGCTGATCCGCGACGTGGTCTCGGCCGAAACGCTGGCCGAAATGATCGCCGTGACCGAGCGGGTTCCACAGCTGCTGGTGCAGCTCATCGGCAGCCACCACGGTCCCGATGTGGTGACGCGGCTGATCACCGACATTGCCGATGCGGTGACGCGCAGGCTTCTGGTGATGGCGGAACGTAGCCTTGGCCCGCCGCCGGTGCCCTATCTGTGGCTTGCCTGCGGCTCGCAGGGGCGGCAGGAGCAAAGCGGCGTGTCGGATCAGGACAATTGCCTGATCCTTGATGACCGCGCGACGCCCGAGGACATGGAGTATTTCCGTGCCTTGGCGAAGATCGTCTGCGACGGGCTGCATGCCTGCGGCTACGCGCATTGCCCGGGCGAGATGATGGCGACCAATCCGCGCTGGTGTCAGCCGCTGCGGGTCTGGCGCGATTATTTCGCGGGCTGGATTGCACGGCCTGCGACCGAGGCGCAGATGCTGGCCTCGGTCATGTTCGACCTGCGCCCGATCGGCGGCGGCGGCATCGCGATGTTCGAGGATCTGCGCGCCGAAACGCTGGCGATGGCGGCGCAGAATTCGGTCTTTGTCGCGCATATGACGGCCACGGCGCTCAAGCACACGCCGCCGCTCGGGCTCATTCGCAGCTTCGCCACGATCCGCTCGGGCGAGCACAGGAACCACATCGACATGAAGATGAACGGGGTGGTGCCGGTGGTGGATCTGGCGCGTATCTATGCGCTGCAGGGGCGGCTTTTGCCCACGAACACCCGCGCCCGGCTGAAGGCGGCGGAAGAGGTCGGGGTGATCTCGGCCACGGGCGCGCGCGATCTGATCGAAGCCTATGACCTGATCGCGACGATGCGGCTGGAAAATCAGGCCATTCTGATCAAGGCCGGGCGGGCAGCGGACAATTTCCTTGCCCCCTCGGACCTGAGCGATCTGGAACGGTCACACCTGCGCGACGCGTTCGTGGTGGTGCGCACGATGCAATCGGCGACCGGCCACGGCCGCGCCGCGGGAAGCTGAGGGGGCAACTGAGGACGGGGGCCCTCAGCGTTTCTTCATCGCATCAAGCAACGCCGCGCCAAAGCCGCCGGTCGCCTGGCTGGTCTTCGGGCTCGCCGACATCGGCTGTTTGCCCTTCGGCCCCTTCTGCGGCTCGGGTCCACGGGCGGCGCGGTCTTCGCGCGCCGAGGTGCCGCCATCCTTGCGCATCGTCAGTGCGATGCGCTTGCGCGGAACGTCAACCTCGGTCACCCGCACCTTGACCACATCGCCGGCCTTGACGACCTCATGCGGGTCTTTGACGAAACGGTCAGCCAGCTGGCTGATATGCACCAGCCCGTCCTGATGCACGCCGATATCGACAAAGGCGCCAAAGGCCGCGACGTTGGTCACCGTGCCTTCCAACTGCATCCCGGGTTTCAGGTCCTTGATGTCCTCGACACCCTCGGCAAAGGTCGCGGTGACGAAGCTGGGCCGCGGGTCGCGACCGGGCTTTTCCAGCTCCGCCAGAATGTCGCGCACGGTCGGCAGGCCGAATTTCTCGGTCACGAACTCCTGCGGGCGCAGCTTTGCAAGCGCCGCCGTGTCGCCCATCAGCGCGCGAATGTCCCGCCCGCAGGCCTTCACGATGGCGCGGGCCACGTCATAGGCCTCGGGGTGGACCGACGAGGCATCGAGCGGTTCGGTCCCCTCGGTGATGCGCAGAAAGCCCGCGCATTGCTCGAAAGCCCGCGGCCCAAGGCGGCTGACCTTCAGCAGTTCCTTGCGGCTCTTGAAGGCACCATTGGCGTCGCGATGCGCCACGATCGCCTCGGCCAGCCCCGGCCCGAGGCCGGAGATATGGGCGAGCAGCGGCGCCGAGGCGGTGTTCAGATCGACGCCAACGGCGTTCACCGCGTCCTCGACCACGCCTTCCAGCGCCCGGCCCAGCTTCGACTGATCGACGTCATGCTGATATTGCCCGACGCCGATCGACTTCGGCTCGATCTTCACCAGCTCAGCCAGCGGGTCCTGCAGACGACGCGCAATCGAGACCGCGCCGCGCAGCGACACGTCAAGATCGGGGAATTCCTTTGCCGCGAGTTCCGAGGCCGAATAGACCGAGGCCCCGGCCTCGGACACGACAACCTTGGTCGGCGCCTTCACCGAAGCAGGCAGAAGCTTCAGCGTTTCCGCCACCAGCCGCTCGGACTCGCGGCTGGCCGTGCCGTTGCCGATGGCAATCAGATCGACTTTATGCGCCGTGATCAGCCGGATCAGCGTCGCCTGCGTGCCGCGCAGGTCGGATTTCGGCGGGAAGGGATAGACGGTTTCGGTCGCCAGCACCTTGCCCGTCGCATCGACGACCGCGATCTTGCAGCCGGTGCGGATGCCGGGATCCAGCCCCAGCGTCGCCTTGGCGCCCGCGGGCGCGGCCAGAAGCAGATCCTTGAGGTTGCGCGAAAAGACCTTGATCGCCTCGTCCTGCGCGCGGCCGCGCATCTCGGACAGAAGATCGAGCATCATCGACAGGCTCAGCTTCACCCGCCAGGTCCAGCCCGCGACAGAGCGCAGCCAGGTATCCCCGGGGGCCTGCGTTTTCGCCTCAAGCGCCGCCGCCACCATCGCCTCGGCTCGGGCGACGCCGTCTTCGTCGGGGGCAATGTCGAGCGTCAGCACGCCTTCATTCGAGCCGCGCAGCATGGCGAGCGCCCGGTGCGAGGGCACATCCGACCAGCGTTCGCGGTGGTCGAAATAGTCCGAGAATTTCGCGCCCTTCTCGGCCTGACCCTCCACCAGCTTGGCGGTGATGTAAGCCTCGCGCGCCAGAAACTCGCGCAAGGACCCCAGCAGCGCCGCGTTTTCGACAAGCCCTTCGGCGATGATCTCCCGCGCGCCGGTCAGCGCGTCCTTCACCGTCGCGACGGCTTCGGAGAGGTAGCCCTCGGCCAGCTTTTCCGGCACCGCCTTGCGATCGGCCAAGATCGCCTCGACCAGCGGACCAAGGCCGTTTTCGCGCGCGATCATCGCCTTCGTGCGGCGTTTGGGCTTGTAGGGCAGATACAGGTCTTCCAGTTCCGCCTTGGTCTCGGCCCGCGCCAGCGACAGCGCCAGCTCGTCGGTCATCTTGCCCTGTTCGGTGATCGAGGCGACAATCGCCGCCCGCCGCGCCTCGCGTTCGCGCAGATAATCGAGCCGTTCCGCCAGCTTGCGCAGCTGCGTGTCGTCAAGCCCGCCGGTCACTTCCTTGCGGTAGCGCGCGACAAAGGGCACGGTCGCGCCTTCGTCCAGCAGCCCCACCGCGGCGGTGACCTGGGCGGGGGTGGCGGCGATTTCCTCGGCAATGGTGCGGGCAATGCGGGTGGCGGTGTCCATGGGGTCCTCCGTTCGACCGGAAGGGTGATGTAGCCGCGCCGCCGTCACGGGGCAAGTCTTGACACTTCCGCCCGGCCGCGTCCCATTGCACCAAAGGAGTCCGACATGACCGAATTTTGCCCCAGCCTCGAAGAGCGCCTGTGCCGTTACGCCGCCGTCGATACGCAAAGCGACGAGGAAAGCCCGTCGTCCCCCTCGACCGCGATTCAGCTGAACCTGGCCCGGATGCTGGCCGAGGAACTGACCCGGATCGGCGCCGCCGAGGTGACAGTGACCGACTATGGCGCCGTTCTGGCCACGGTGCCCGCGACGGCGGAAGGCCCGGTGATCGGGATGCTCGCCCATATGGACACCGCCCCCGCCTACAATGCGACGGGCGTGAAACCGCGGGTCATTCGCGGCTACAATGGCGGCGAGATCACCTATCCGGATGCGCCCGGTCTGGTGAATTCGCCCGCTGCCAACCCTTATCTGGGCGAAAAGGTCGGGCATGATCTGATCACCGCCTCGGGGCTGACGCTTCTGGGTGCCGATGACAAGGCGGGCGTCGCGATCCTGATGACGATGGCCGAGCATCTGATCGCCAACCCGCAGATCCCGCATGGCAAGCTGCGCATCGCCTTCACCCCCGACGAGGAGATCGGCCGCGGCGTCGATGCCCGACTGCCGAAGGATCTGGGCGCCGATTTCGCCTATACGCTCGATGGCGGCGCGGTGGGCGAGATCGAATATGAAAGCTTCTCCGCCGATGGCGCCAAGGTGAAGGTGAAGGGCGTTTCGACCCACCCGGGCACCGCCAAGGGCAAGATGGTGAACGCGCTGCATCTGGCCGCGAAGATCATCGAGATGCTGCCGCAGGCGACGCAGACGCCCGAGGTGGTCGACGGTCGCGAGGGCTTCTGGCACATCACCAACGTGGCGGGCACCGCGGCCGAGGTGGAATTTTCCATCATCCTGCGGGATTTCGAACTCGACGGCCTTGCCGCCCGCGGGGCGCTTTTGCAGCAGGTCTGCGCCGCTGTCGCCGCCACGGAACTGCGGGCGGAAATCACCTGCACGATCCGCCCGCAGTATCGCAACATGCGCTACTGGCTGGAGAAAGACATGACCCCGGTCGATCTGGCCCGCGAGGCCTGCAAAGCCGAAGGGATCGCACCGCTGTCCGTGCCGATCCGCGGTGGCACCGATGGCTCGCGGCTGACCGAAATGGGTGTGCCCTGCCCCAATATCTTCACCGGCATGCAGGACATTCACGGGCCGCTCGAATGGGTCTCGGTGCAGGACATGGAGAAGGCGACGCAGGTCTGCCTGCGGCTGGTGCAGATGGCGGCCAAGGCGCTGTGACAGCCTGCCGCAGGAAAAATCGAACTTTCCACGCCATGGCCGCGACGAAAGTTGCGGCCATTCGCGTTTCACTCCTGAACCCTCTCAGGCCCCCGGGGATGAGCCCCGGCCCCACAGAAAGCACTGTCATGAATGATCTTTTCAACCGCTACGCCACGCCCTTCATCACCGGGCTTTTCCTTGTTTCGCTGATCTCCGGCGTCGCCCTTTTCTTCCATGTCGGGCAGGCGACCTTCCACGAGATGCACGAAATCCTGTCGATGGTGCTGATCCTGCCCTTCGTGCTGCACGTCTGGAAGAACTGGCGCTCGGTCACCAATTACATCAAGCGCGCGCCGATGTGGATCGCGCTGGTGGTGTCGCTCGTGATCTCGATCCCCTTCGCGATCCCCTCGGGGGAAGGCCGCTCGGGCCCGCCGCAATTCGCGCTGGCGATGGCGGTGATGAATGCGAAGATTGCAGATGTGGCGCAGGTCTTTGGCACCGATGGCGCGACGCTGGCCGCGAAACTGACCGCCGCCGGGCTGAAAGTGACCGGACCAGATCAGACGCTGGCTGCCGTGGGAACCGCCTCGGGCACATCGACCGAAGCCGTGGCAGCGGCGCTGCTCAGCGCCACAGCCCCCGCGCAATAAGCCCGTTCGACCGAATGGGGCCCTTCGGGGCCCCTTTTCGTATCACGCGAGCCAAAGCCGGATCAGCGCCGCCTCGGGCGTTTCCTTGCCACCGTTCTCGACCCCCGCAGCCCAGAGGCCCGCCCCCGCCGCATAAGCCCCCGGCGCCAGCCCGCCCGCCTCGCATTGGCTGACCGCGCGCAACCGCTTGCCCGCGGCCACGGCGCCGCGCAGGGCGTCGAGAATCGCGGGGTCGTTCATCACCGTGCCCGCACCAAAGACCCGCAGCACCGCGCCATCGAGCGCGTCCAGCATCGCCGCAAGCGCCGCCCCCGGCAGACCGGGCGAGAGCGTCAGCACCGCCAGCCGCCGCGCCGGATCGAAGCGGCGGGTTTTCGGCGCGGGCGCGTGATCCTGTGGCTGGCTGCGAAAGGCATCGCGGGCATGGCTGTCGTGCTTCACCAGCCCGGCCGCCGCCATCAGCCGCCCGTCGAAGGCCAGATCGACCCCCATCCCGGGCGCATGGGCGGCGGCGAGCGCCAGATCGAGATTGCGCTCGGCATCGCCCCCCTGCCCGAGCGGCAGCATCGAGCCGCACAGAATCACCCGACGCTCGGTCCCCGCCAGCGCCTGCGCCAGCGCCGCCCCGGTGAAGGCCATCGTGTCGGTGCCATGCGTCACCAGCGCAGGCACGCCGGGATGGGCATCAAGCGCGTCGAGAATCGCGTTCCAGTCGGCGGGACCGATGTCGGCACTGTCGCGCAGCGGCCGAAAGACATGGGTGTGCAGAACGGCGCCAACGGGCAGACGCTCGGCCAGCGCCGCCTCGACCAGACCGGGCTTCGGCGCCAGACCCAGTGGCCCGGGGGCCATGCCGATCGTGCCACCGGTATGGATCAGAAGCAGGGTCATCGCTCTCTCCCAAAGCCGCGCCTTGTGTGCGCCATAGGGCGAAGGGCCCGGCCGGGCAATAAAAAACACGCCCGAAGGCGTGGCTTTCATCGGTAGTGTCCACGGTGCTGGTGTAATTTCATCGCCGCCAGCGGTGTGATCCTGGGTGGCCATCGAGGTGTAAGATCGAGGTGGAGTTTGGCGACTTCAATCACGGAGCTTACGGAGAGGCGTTGTTGCAGAAAGGTGGCCTGGGGGAAGCCCCGGCTGCGTCCTCCACCGCTGCCGGGGCTTTTGTTTGAGGAGTCATCGCGTGCCGACAGAAGTCATCATCGAGCCGCAGTTCCGCTGGAACTCACGCCGCTTGCCGCCGCCGCCCGGCCTTGAAGGCCGCAAGCTGGCCGAATGGGCGCGCGGCTGGCGCAGCCTGCACAAGTGGTTCCGCTACCAGATGCCAGAAAACGAACGCTATTGGTTCGCTGTCTACGAAGTTATCGGCCTGGCTGCCACGGAAGCCTTGCTTGGTGAGAGGGGTGAGTTCAGAATCGACTCGCTTGGCAACTGGCCCGATCTGTGAGATAATCAACAGAACTTATTTATATTCACTGTGAGCAATAAGCCGTCAATAGGTGCCGAATGATCGAGACGAAAATAATCTATCGAGTCGATGGACACGAATATGTGGTCGTGGAACAGGAAAGAGGAAATTATCTCTGCCGCAAGGTTGGGGAAGAGGGTTGAAAGGTGTATTATTTCAATAGCTCCACTCACGAAGGGCCGAGGCTGTGTCAAAAGCCGGCCAGATGGCTTGCATACAAGGCGCGCGGGTGCCTCTGCGGGTTCGGCGCCCCGAAGGCGGCATTTGATCCGGTCGCCGGCGGGATCGCCTGCCAGCCTTTCTTTTGTGGCCCGCGAAACGGCTTTCTCTCGGGATTTCATCCCTGGATCGCCTCCATCAATCCCCGGATGCCGACTAGGGCGATCATCCGCTTGATGTTGTAAGCAAGCACGTTCAGCGCCATCTCGGTGCGCACGTTCTTCAGGCGGCGGGTCAGGAAATGGGTGTAGCCCATCCAGCCCTTGATCGTGCCGAAGGGGTGCTCGACCGTGCAGCGGCGCAGTGTCATCGGATCCGGGTCGCGGCTCAATCGTTCCCGCATGGCGTCGATCAGAGGCTCGTGCTCCCAGCGGGTGATCCGGCGCTCCGTGCCGGAGGTGCAGCGGCCTTTCACGGGGCAGGTCTGGCAGCCGTTGATCCAGTAGCGGCGAACCTGCAGGCCCCCTTCCTCACGGGTATAGCGATAGATGAGTTCGTTGCCAGCCGGGCAGGTGTAGATGTCGCGGGCCGGGTCATAGAGGAAATCGGCCTTCACGAACCACCCCTTGGCCGCATTGCCCGAGGTCGCGGGGCGCGGCACCGTCGTGGTGATGCCCGCGGCGTGGCACGACAGGATTTCGGCGCCGCTGAAGTACCCCTTGTCCGCGAGGACGTTCAGATCTTCACGGCCCAGGGCGGTTTTGGCGGCGATCGCCATCTGGCTGAGCTGATCGCGGTCGAAACCCTGATTGGTGACCTCATGCGCGACGATCAGATGGGTCTCGGTGTCGACCGCACTTTGCACGTTGTAGCCGACCATGCCGCTGTGCCGGGCACTGGTCGCCATCGCGCGGGCGTCGGGATCGGTCAGGGAAATCTGGCCATCAGGCGCGTCGGCGAGGGCTTTTTCCATCGCTTGCAACCGTGCGATCTCCTGCCGGATGCGACCGTAACGACGGGCAAGATGGGCCACCTTCTCGGCCCGGGCCTCGCCAGCTTCCTGCCGGTCGATCCGCACCATGACATCGATATAGCGGGCGACATCGGCCTCGAGATGGGCAAGGCGGCTGGCGATCTTGTTCTTGGTGAAGTTCTTGTCGCGATTGTTTGCCGCCTTGAATTTGCTGCCATCGATGGCGACGGCATCCCCTTTGAGAACCCCGATCCGGCGGCACAGCTCGACAAACCGGGCGCAGGTCTTGCGGATCGCGACGCCGTTCTGACGGCGGAATTCGGCGATCGTCTTGTGATCGGGGACCAGGCGACCAGTCAGCCACATCACCTCGACATTGCGCCCGGCTTCACGTTCCAGGCGGCGGCTGGAGGGGATCCGGTTCAGGTATCCATAGATGAAAAGCTTGAGGAGGACCGCAGGATGATACCCGGGCCGCCCTGTCCGGGCCGACGACGCGCGCACGAAACCAAGGCCGGGCAGGTCGAGTTCCTCGACGAAGAGATCGACGACGCGGACCAACTCATCCTCGCCGATCCAGTCCTCGAGGCGGTCGGGAAAAAGCACCGTCTGGCCACGCTGCACGCCCTCGATGAAACCTGCCATGCTGATCTCCCGCTCTCACGGAATCGTAGCACGGTGCCGGGTTTTGACACAGCCTCGGCCCTTTGAAGATCCGCCCGTTAATATCGGTGATTGGCTTTAGTCTAATAGTTATTGCTTAATAATTGAGAAAATTGAAGGCGTGTGGAGGGAAATGGACGAATCAGACTATAGCAATGCAGCAGATAGATTGCTTGGGGAAACGCAAGCTCGAATGGATTTCGAAGAGTTCATACGGCATCTCCGTTTGACCACTGATGATGAGGTTAGCCTTTCTGGACGACTTCTTGACATGATCGGTGATGCATTTTATCGACCCCCATATGAAAATTACACGAATGAGTTTTTTGCGTCAAATTGCTCTTGCTGTCGTGCGCGCTAATGTCAGATAAATCACCCTCCCAACCACTTTGATTTAACCACGGTCGCTGCCTTTCGGGGCGCCGCTGCGCTTGCAAGCTCTGCCGCCCGCAAGTCTTCACGTTGCCCGATGATCTGACGCACGGCAAGCGCGTAAACGGTGGCGTCCAGCGTCTCTGCACGCTTGCCCTTGATCCGCTCGAACCGGGCTTCGGGCTTGCCGCGAACATAACGCACAACGCGCCGCTCCGAGGTCAGTTGCTCGAAATAGATCGGTTGCAGGGCTTGCCCGAACCGAATCCCCTGAGACCGGGTCAGTCGCGCAAACAGGGCCGATTTCGCAGCGTCGACTCCCATAAGCCAAAGGTGTTGTCCCTTGGTTCCCGAACGCTGGAAGACCGGGCGCGAGAAGCCCGGAACGCCTTTGATCGGCACGACACGGCGCTCGAAGCGCGGTTTGCAATATGCCATGACGTGTTGCAGGTGCCCGCCGTCCGAGGAGTCAACGGCGCAAGCGTCAATGCGGATCGTGCCGCCGTTCGGATGCTGCCAGCTTTTCTTCAGCAGCGAGTCGAGGTCTTGCCAGACACCTTCGCCGTCGATCGGCCCCCAAAACACTCGATGATCGAGCACCAGCCAATCGGAATCGGTGTGCCCCATCAGCACGACTTCAAGCCGATCGTCCTGGCAATCGACGCCCGCTGTGATCCAAAGCACGTCAGGCGGCAGGCTGTCGAGGTGGAAGGGCTCGCGCCGCGCGAAGAGCTCGTGCTCGTCCAGATCCTCGCCTTCGGACTTCCAAGCCTGGCCCAGAATGGTGTTGGTGAACACCTGCAGCGTTTCGGGCGCACGCTTGGCCGAAAGGAACTCGGCTGCCAGTTTCCCCCAGCGTGCGTTGTGATGGGGCGACACAAGGCAGTTGATCCGAAACCCGGCATGGCCCGTAACCTCGGGCGCTGTCACCCGCCAGCGGCCTTGCGCGACCATCTGCGGCTTGAACCGTTCTTCGATCAGGCATCCGCATTGCGGGCAGGCCAAAGCCGCCTTGTCGGGCTGGCCTTCCGGCCATGTGATCTGTGCCCACTCAATTTCCGAGAAGCCGCCGCATTCCGGGCAAAGGCATTCGTAAATGCGGCGATCGGACTCGGCATAAAGACGTGTGATCGGGCCGAAATCAAAGATCGGGGTCGATCCGGCGAGAATCTTGCGGTCTCTAAAGGTCATGGTTCGCATTTCGGCCAGCTTGATCGGCTCACCCTCTTGCGAGGGCTTGATCGTGGCGACCGTCGCCCCCGCCGACACGGCATCCGTGCGCGTGCGTCTGTCGGGGTTCTGAGGCTCGCCCGCAGATGCAGACTCAAGCCCGCCCCTCTTCCCCGATCGCCCCGCCGACTCGGCGCGGGCTGTCGCGTGTCGAGGCGGCGGGCTACATCGGTGTAAGCCCTGCAACCTTTGACAAGCTGGTTGCCGCTGGCGAAATGCCCAGCCCCAAGCGCATCGGAACCCGGAGAATCTGGGACTGTCGCGCTTTGGACTTGGCGTTTGACGCCCTTCCGGGTGAGGACTCAGCCCCCGAAACGAACGATTGGGACTGAGCATGAAGCAACTTCGAAAACCGCCCAAATACTGCCAAGGCTTCGAGGACCGACACGGCAAGGTGCGCTGGTATTACCGCCGCCCCGGCTTTCCGCGTCTGGCCTTGCCCGGCCTGCCGTGGTCGCCCGAGTTCATGGCCGCATATGAAAAGGCGTCGATCGGCGAACGTGTCGAAATCGGCAAGGACCGCAGCAAACCGGGCACCGTCTCTGCACTGGTGGCGAGCTACTATCGCACCTCGGACTTCAAGGGCCTGAGCGACTCCACGAAGGCCACCTATCGCGGGATCATCGAACGCTTCCGCGCCGAACATGGTGACAAGCGCGTTGCCCAGATGGAGCGGCGGCATGTGCAGAGCATCGTTGCCGCCAAAGCCGAGACGCCATCGGCTGCCAACAACCTGCTGCGGATGATTCACCTTTTGATGCGACATGCGGTGGAACTTGGCTGGCGGGGCGACGATCCGACGCGCGATGTGCGCAAGGCCAAAGAAAAGACTGGCGGCTTCCTCACATGGGAAGAAGAGCATATCGAAGCCTTTATCGCGCAGCACAAACCCGGCACCCGCGCGCATCTTGCCTTATCGCTCTTGCTCTATACGGGCCAGCGGCGTTCGGATGTGGTGAGGATGGGGCGGCAGCATGTCCGCAACGGGGTTCTGTCGATCGTGCAACAGAAGACCGGGCAGGACGTGCATATCCCTTTGCACCCTGAGCTTAAGGCGACCCTCGATCGACTGCCGCTGAATAACCTCGCCTTCCTTGTGACGGCGCAGGGGAAGCTCTTCACCCCGGCAGGCTTCACCAACTGGTTTCGCGCGATGGTGCGGGAAGCTAAACTGCCTGACAGTCTTTCACCGCACGGACTGCGGAAGGCGACGTGCCGCCGTCTTGCAGAAGTCGACGCCCTCGACAAGGTAGTGAAGGAACAGAAGGACCTGCAGACTCGCATTCAGGCCGCGAACAAGCCCGCATCTGGCGGCGGTGGCGGTCGCCGTCATGGCGGCGGTGGGGGTGGCGGCGGCAGCCGCGCCGCTGGCGCAGCCGAAGAGGAAAACGCTCTCGCCCGGCTGAAAAAGTCGGTGGATGATCGGATTCTTTCCCTCCAGAACGAGAATACCGCGCTGCAACTCGTTGCCACCGGGCAGGCCAAGAACGTCGACTCCGCGAAATTGATGGTTGAGGCCATGGCGGCGAACGGCGGTCAGATCGACGCCACCACCGGCGCAATGATCCGTCAGATTGACGCGCTGACCAAGCTCAACGAACATCTTAAGGAAGCTGCCCGCGATCCGGTGCGCGAATTCATGAACAGCCTGCCTTCTTGGCAGAAAACCGGCAACGACATCACCGAAGGCGTGATCGGCAACATCCAAAGTTCGCTGCCCGATCTCATGACGGGCGATTTCACCTTCGAAGGCCTTGCGGACGCGTTGCTTGGCACCTTCGCCGACGCCTTCGCACCGCTGGCAACCGGGGAACTGATGAAGCTCACCGGGCTGGACAAGGCGCTGACCAAGTCGAACGATTGGATTGCCGCCCTCGGGGCAAACTCCACCTTGTCCGCAGATGGCGCGGGCGTGGCGCAGGGTGGCGCGCAGGCGGGGCAATCTATCGCCGCCGCGATGACGCAGGCGGGGGCTACCGTTGCCCAGCAGATCGGCGCGGCAATGACCGGCGCGGGCGGACAGGCTCAGATTGCGCTGCAAACCGGCGTGACCTCGGGCGGGATGCAGGCGGCAAACGCGCAGCGCGCCGCCGGGATGACCCACGCAACGCAAGTTCGCGCCGCGACCATCCAAGGCGGGCAGCAACTGGGGCAAGGCGTCGTTCTTGGGTCGCAGCAAGGCGCGCCCATCCTCGCGCAGGGTGTGGCATCCGGGGCCGCGATGGGCGGCACTGGAGGCGGCTTGCTCTCGGGCGTGGGCGGCTGGAGCGGCCTTCTGACGATGGCGCTGGGGGCGTTCGAAGAGGGCGGCGTTTCCACGTCCCCCGTGGGGTTCGCCTCTGCCCCGGCATCGGCTTTCCGCCATGCGCCGCACTTCTCGCAAGGGACTACCAACACCTCGGGCATCCCGGCGGTTCTGCACCCGAACGAAGCAGTCATTCCGCTGAGCAAGGGCCGCAAGATCGGGGTGGAACTGAACGGCGACAGCGCGGCGGGGGGCAGCACCGGCCCGACCGTCCAGAACATCAACTTCCAAGTGACTACCCCCAACCCCGATGCGTTCCGCAAGTCGCGGTCTCAGGTTGAAGCAGACCTCGCCCGCGCGGGGAACCGTGGCCTGCGGAAGAACGGATAACCGCGATGTACAAAGGCCCCTCGACCTCGCCCCGCATCACCGGCGCGCTCAGCGAAGAGTTGCAGTTCACGATTGAACAGGTGCGACTCCTCTTCGAGTCCAAAATCCCCGTCATCGTGACGGAAACCGGGTACCGCATCCAATGCCTGCCCAATGGGGAGTTGCCGGTTCTCCCTTGGACGGCCCGGCCCGGTACTCTTGACCCGCAGCTAGGCGCGGATGAGTGGTGACAGTGAGAGGGGCCTAACGGCCCCTTTCTGCTACAGGGTGGCCCGCGTCAGCGACCAAAAGAATTGCTTAACCTCTTCCCCTTCCCCCCTCCGACCACCACATATCTAGGACATGTTGCAGTGAGGTGTTCATGGCTAAGAAAGTGACGATCCAAAGCGGCAAGACTTTCCCGACGTTGAAGGCCGCTCAAGAACATTTCGGAAAGATTCGGGAAGCTACTGAGCCGGGCACGCGCCTAGGGGAACCGGACAGGTCGGACGTTTTGGACATTTACCGTCGGTACTGTTCAGCAACCAACTGGCAGGCAGAAGACGTGGTTGACGTCATAACCGAATGGGACAACCGGCAGCGTCCGGCTAGGAACTATGCGCAGACCAAGGCCCTAGCAGTGGTCACGGCTTCCGGCGCAACAAGCGTTTTCAGCATCGACAGGGCACTTGCAGCGATTGCGGTTTAACCGGATCGGCCCGCGTCAGCGGGTTCCATGGAGTCGGATCGTCTCCACAGGGCGATTCGGCTTCAAGCTGACTTTGCAGATGATACGCGGGCGCTGATACGCGCGCCCCGGCACTGTATCAGCATCGTATCAGTATCATAGCGACCCCCGGAGGGGATTTCTCTAACATACTGATTTTATTGGAGGAAGTGGCGGACCCGGAGCGATTCGAACGCCCGACCCTCAGATTCGTAGGCTGCAAAAGCCCATTGAATTGCAAGGATTCTCGTTCAAACCAAGCGCGAATGAAGGCGTTTCCGGTCAAGGGCTTACGATTTCACTGCAAACCGGGAAAACCGGCTCGAATCCGATGCAGTCTTTCGCAAAGGACGCCCACAAGCGCGCGGCGCGGTTGCTGGCCTACGGCCTGACCCTCGACACGCCCGAGGGCTGGCAGGCGGTGGCGAATGTCTGGGCGGTGCGGCTTTCGCCCGGTGAACGCGCCGCAATCCTGATGGCCGCGCTTCATTCGCTGCACCCGGCACAAGCTGAGGTGATCTGTCGGCACGCTTTCGACGGGGTGTCGTCATGAGTTCGGAGAATGGGCAAGGCCCCCCGAGGGAAGACGGCATTGACCGAGTGCGCGCGGCCTTTGCGAAGGCCGAAGAGGTCGCGCCACCCCCCGGAATGGGGAACGTCAAGAATTTGGCCGAAGAGCGCCACAAGCGCCGGTCCCGCGCGCATGAACTCTTTGAACGCTTCGTTCCAGCGGTGGAGATCGAGCCGAACCTTGACCCGGAATATCTGGTCAAGGGGTGGCTCATTCCGAAATCGCTTTCCGTGGTCTACGGCCAACCCAACGTGGGCAAGAGCTTCTTCGCCCTCGATCTGGCCCATGCGATCGCGCGTGGCAGGCCGTGGGGAAGCTGCCGGGTGCGCAAATCGCTTGTCGTCTATGTGACGATGGAAGGCGGCGCGGGCTTCGACATGCGGGTGAAAGCCCTGGGAGATCCGTGCTTTTGGGTGCTGCCGATCACCCTTTCCTTCATGGACCCCCGCCGAGATCCGACATTCCTTGCCGAAGCCGTCAACATGCTGGCGAAGACGCACGGGCCTTGCGGCCTGATCGTGATCGACACGCTTGCGCGGGCGATGCCAGGGGGCGACGAAAACGCCTCTCAGGACATGGGCAAGCTGGTGGCATCCGCCGAGACGCTGAAAGAACGCACCGGCGCGCATGTCATGCTCATTCACCACGCAGGCAAGAACGCGGCCCTCGGGGCGCGCGGGCACAGTTCCTTGCGCGCGGCGATCGACACCGAAATCGAAATCACGAAGGAGGAAGGACAGGACATCATCGAAGCGAAGGCCACGAAACAGCGCGACATGCAGGCGGGCAGCACGTTCCGCTATCGGTTGCGGCAAGTGATACTCGGGCAGGACCGAGACGGGGACGAGGTGACAACCTGCGTCGTGGAGCGGGCAGCCGAAGGCGAGGAGCCGCGGCGGGCTACGGTGAAGGGCAAGGCCGAGCTGGCCTTGCAGGCGCTCCAGACGGCCACGGAAAAGCACGGTGTGACCCGCCAAGGCTCCGACTATCCGCAGTGTCGCAGCGTGACCACGGAACAGTGGAAGGAAGCCTGCGAACTGCACGGGCTTTACGAGAATGTTTCGCCTGCATCCGAGCGCAAGACCTTCTCGCAGGCGAAGGAAGCCCTGCTCAAGAAGGGCCTTGTCCGCTGCTTTGGCGATGTGTGGTGGCTGGCATGAGAGGGCGGGATAAAGCGGGATATCCCGGCCTATCCCACCATATCCCGCCAGCCGGGATAGGACGGGATGAACGGGATATCCCCCTAAAGGGGGATATACCCGCTTTATCCCGGCCCCACCTATCCCGGCTGCCCCGGCAACTGACGAAAGGGAACACGAGGATGAAGGGACCGATGAAGACCCCGACGAGGGAAGCCGCTGCCGATCTGGCCGCGCAACTCAAGGCCAGCGAATACGGGTTGATGGATGCCGTGGTGAAAGGTGGCTTGAAGCTTCGAGAGGCGGGCAAGCTGGTGGACATGCACCGCAAGCTGCGCTCGTTGCGTTACGAGATCGAGGTTCAGGCGGGGATCTGGTGACGTGGCACAGTGGCCCTACAACACGTCGAAGTGGGCAAGGCTGCGCGAGGCGAAGCTTGCGGAAACCCCGCTTTGCGAAATCTGTGCGCGGCGCGGCCTGACCGAGGAAGCCATTGCCGTTGACCACTTCCAGCCGGTGAACCAGGGCGGGCATCCATTCCCACCGCTGACCGGCCTGCTTTCGCTGTGCCTGTCGTGTCACAACGAGAAGACCGCCGCATTCGATCGACCCGGCGGGCAATCCTTCCGCCGTCGCTTCAAGGGCTTCGATGCGGAAGGCAACCCGATCGACCCCTTCGACGTGTGGCATGGGGGTGGGGGGCCTTCAAGGACGAGGAAGCCAAAGCCCCGGACCGACGCCCTAAGACGACTGCAGACTTAATTAAAACAGGGACTTAACCAGAATGGGCCAGCGCGGAATCGGAGCGAAGCCGAAGCACCTGCACCTTGTCGAAGGGCGCGGGCCTGACCTGTTTAACCCAGATGGATACCGCCCGCAGGCCGTGCCGATGCCGTGGGAAGCGCCGGGCCTGAGCCGCGTCGATCGGGTGATCGCCTTCCTCGAAAGCCTGCCGATCACCCAGGGCAAGCTTGCGGGGCAAAAGCTGCGTGTGCGCCCGTGGCAGCGGGATTTCCTCGAAGCCGTCTACACCGAAGACGACGAAGGCACCCGCCCGGTGCGAACCGCCGTGCTGTCGATGCCGCGCAAGAACGGCAAGACCCAGATCGTCGCGGGCCTCGCCCTGTGCCACCTGCTGGGCCCCGAGGCCGAGCAACGCGGCGAAGTCTATGCCGCCGCCAACGACCGCTTCCAGTCGGGCAAGACCTTCAACGAGATCGTGGCAATCCTCGAAGAGTTCCCCGAGATCGAGGCGCGGGTGAACGTGGTCAAGTTCCGCAAGGAGATCGAGGTTTTGACCGGCCCCGGCAAGGGCTCGATCTTCGCCGCCCTGTCGGCCGACGCGGCAGGCAAGCACGGGCTTTCCCCGTCCTTCATCGTCTATGACGAACTCGGGCAGGCCCCGAAGCGCGACCTGTATGAGGCGCTCGATACCGCCATGGGCGCGCGGGATAACCCGCTGATGGTGGTGATTTCCACGCAAGCCGCCGATGATCACGCGATCATGTCCGAGCTGGTGGACTACGGCCAGCGGGTGAACGCGGGCGAGCTGGAAGACCCGGCCTTTCACCTGACCTTTTACGGCGCGGCCCCCGAGGATGATCCGTGGCACCCCGACACCTGGGCGAAAGCCAACCCGGCCCTGGGCGACTTCCGCAGCCTGTCGGACGTGGAACGGCAAGCCGCCCAGGCGCAGCGGATGCCAAGCGCGGAACATTCCTTCCGCAACCTGATCCTGAATCAGCGGGTGTCGGCGCATGTGCGCTTCATCGCCAAGGCCGAATGGGATCTGAACAGCGCCGCGCCGAATCTCGATCGGCTCAAGGGGCGGCCCTGCTTCGGGGGCCTCGACCTGTCGCAAAGCCGCGACCTGACCGCCTTCGTTCTGGTCTTCCCCGACGACGCCGGGGCCTTCGACGTGCTGGCGAAGTTCTACCTGCCCGAGCAAGGGCTGCGCGACAAGGCCGAGGCCGACCGGGTGCCCTATGACGTCTGGGCACGGCAAGGCTACCTGACGGCGATTCCCGGGGCCACGGTGGACCCGTCCTTTGTCGCCCAGGACATTGCCGAGGCGGCGGCGGAATATGACCTGCAAGGGCTGGCCTATGACCGCTGGCGCATCGAGGATCTGCGGCGCGAGCTGCGCGAGATCGGGGCCGAGCTGCCGCTACGCGAGTTCGGCCAGGGCTTCCGCGACATGGCCCCGGCGATCGACCTTTTCGAGCGCCTTGCCGCCGAGGGGCAGCTGCGCCACGGCGGGCACCCGATCCTGACCATGTGCGCGGCGAATGCCGTGATCGAGCGCGACGCGGCGGGCAACCGCAAGCTGGCCAAGCACAAGAGCACGGGGCGCATTGATGGCATGGTGGCGCTGGCGATGGCGCTTGGGACAGCGAACAGGCCGGAAGAGGGCGAGACCCTTCCGGCCTGTCTGGCCGAGTTTTTGGACTAGGCAGGACGCGCCTGCGGAAAGACTCCCCGCAAAGCGTCCCCGTTACTCGGTGAGTGGGCAAACCCCGAGAGAGCGCGGCCCTCGCAAGGCGCGGCGCTCAAGCGCCCTTGAAGTTCCTTGCCATGAAGCTTTCGACGTATCCCATAGTGTTGGGCGAGCCCCTGAGCGCAAAATTGCAAACCACGACCAGTTCAAAAAACGCGGCGTCGGTTGCTTTGGGAGAGTAGCCGGTTTGCGTTATCCACAGTTCGCGAGCCAATTGTGCGGTAACCGCAGCAAGGCCCGTATCCTCAATTCTTACGGTTTGGTCAGCCATTGAAATCACCTCTTTGCCAAGCGGACGCCAACGCCTCCGCCATTCTCAGGTATGAACTCAACCCCGGCGTTTTCAAGAGCGACCCTGATCGCCGCAACGGTGCTTTCGCGCAGGTCTTCGCCCCGCTCAAGGCGGGCAACCGTGTCGGGGGAAACGCCCGCAGCCTTCGCAAGATCGCGGACGCCGAGGCCAGTTGCCGCCCGAGCCATTTTGCATTGCACCGCGTTCATTCGTAACCCTGTTCTGATTTGTGTTGACGGACCGTCACGTTCTTGCGTATCGTAACCATGTTCCGAAATTCACGCAAGGAAGCAACACCATGTCTTCGATCAACCCCGCTTCGGGGAACGCCCCGGGCTTGCCACTTGGAGGATCTGAAATGACGGCGACCGACGTTCTTCGCCACAAGAGGACCGAAGAATTCAAGCGTCGAGTCGAGGCGCTTTCCGAACAGGGCCAGGTCCAACTGCTGAGCCTCTTGCGGGAACTTGCCGCCGAATCGGCCAGCGGCGACCTCTCGAAGCAAACCCGGGAGGCCCCGAAATGATGGCGACCGACGCCCTGAGCCCCGAGAAAGGCGACCTGAGACTGGCCGGGAATCGGGCCTATCTTGCCACCGCGATCATCACCACTTGCCGCCTTGCGCTGGAGAACGACACCACGTCGCTTGACGATCGGGCCGCGCGCGAGAGGGTGGCAAGCACCCTCGAATTCGCCGAACACCTGATGCTGCTGATCGAGGACGGCCTGTCGCTACATCCGGCTTGATGAGTCGATGGTTCACACAGGACACGGAACTCTTGACGCAGAAAAGGTTCCGTGCGTAGTGTGAAGCATGAGCGGCGATGTTGACCTGATCGGAACATTCACCGGCCCCGAGCTTGAAAGAGCTACGGGCTTGCCCGATCGCACCGTTGAACTCTTGATCCGGGAAAACCTCATGCTTGGACGGGTAACAGAACCAGGGCGGGGAAGGCAGGCGCGCTATTCGTTCCGCGCCCTCTCCCGCATGGCCTCGATCGCCGCCCTTGCCCCCTCGACGGGCGGCTATGTCACCGCCGCGCGCATCATCAACGAAATCGCCCCCGCTCTTGAGGCGCAATATGGCAGCTTCCCCTTCGGTTTCAGCGACATGCAACGCGCCGTCTATGCGAAGCTGAAGACAAGCGAGGCGTTGCGCGGACCTGATCGGGAAATCTGTCCTTATCGGACGATCGAAACAGCGTGGCGGAATGGCCTCGAAGACGAGCGCGTCAAGCGCCCGAATGACTTTGTGATGCTGATCATAGACGGAGCCTTCGTCGGTTGGACGGTCGCGCGACCGCTTGCGACCGAAATGCCCCGCGCGATCCTGCGCTTTGAGTTCCGTGGAAAATCAGGGGGCTTCGTGTCCGAAAGCCTCGACACGCCCGAAGGCGATACGCTTTTTGCGGCGCGACTGGAAAACGCGGTTTCCGATCATCGGCTGAACATCGGCCTTGCGCTTCGCAGGGCGGTTGTTTGTGCGATCAAGAACCGGGAGGCGCTGACCTGATAAAACCGACCGGGGCGGGCCTTGTCGCCAAACTCCACCCGCCCCGGTCTTCGACCTTAACCCCAGAAAATGGAATCAAGATGAGCACTCTTAACACGTTGCGCGAAAAGCGCACGGCCAAGGTCGCGGAAATGCGCGCCCTGACCGAAGCCGCGCAGACCGCGAACCGGGATCTGAGCCAGGACGAACGCACCCGCTTCGACGCCCTCGAAGCCGAGGTGCGCGGGCTTACGAACCGCATCACCGATGCCGAAAAGCTGGCCGAGTTCGAACGCCTCGAAGAGCGCGGCGAAGCCGTTTCCGGCCCCATGTCGCGCGAGCTGCGCAACTATTCGGTGGCGAAGGCGATTGCCGAAGGCGCGGGGCAGCGGCTTTCCGGCCTCGAGGCCGAGGTTCACCAGGAGCTTTCGCGCGGGCGGGGCGAGGTGCGCGGCGTCATGGTGCCGACCGAGATCCTTTTCGAGCGGCGCGACCTGACCACGACCACGCCCGTCACCGGCCCCGGCTCGAACCTGATCGCCACGCAACTCGGGGGCCTGACCGATCGCCGCCGCGCCATGCTCAAGGTCGAAAGCCTGGGCGCGACGGTGCTGCGCGGTTTGACTGGCAACCTCGAGCTGCCCCGGTTGAGCCAAAGCGGCAGCGCGGCCTTCGTCGCGGAAGCGAGCAATGCGACCCGGAGCGACGCGGGTTTTTCGAAGGTCAGCATGGCACCCAAGACCGCAGCCGCGGAATACAAGGTGAGCCGAAAAATGCTGCTGCAAAGCTACTCTGCGCTTGAACCAATTCTGCGCAACGACCTGTCGTACCTGCTGGCGCAAAAGCTCGATGCGGTGGCGATCAAAGGCGGCGGAACCAATGAACCTGTGGGCATTCTCGCCGATTCCGGCGTGGCGCATCTGGCCGCGGCGGCACTGACTTACACCTTGACCGCCGATCTTATTGCTGCGCTTGAACTGGACGATGTGACGGGCACCCGCGCCTTTCTGACCCATCCGAAGGTTGCAACCGCGGCTCGTAAGTTCGCCGACGGCGACGGGCACTTGATCCAGCTCGCCGAGACTTTCCACAATGAGCGGCTGGAAACTTCGACCAACGTTTCGCCGAGCACGGCGGCTGCGGGTGCGGTGCCCGCGAAATACCCTCTGATCTATGGCGAATGGGCGAGCCTGCATATCGGCTACTGGTCGGGCGTCGATATTCTGGTGAACCCCTATCACGCGGACGTGGCTTCGGCGGGCGGCGCCCTGCTGCACGCCTTCCTCGATTGTGACGTGGTGGTGCGGCACAAGGAAGGCTTCCGCTGGGCCGAGGTGCAGTGATGATCACCCTGGCCGAGGCGAAGCTGCACCTGCGCGTTGACAGTGATCACGAAGACTCCGTGGTTGCCGACATGATCGAGGCGGCGGTGCAGCACCTCGCCTCGGTCGGGATCGACACTGCGCAAGACCCCGTGCCAGCGCCGTTGAAGCAGGCGGCGCTGATGCTGATCACCCACTTCTACGACTCGCGCGGGCTGGTCGAAGGTGAAGGCGCGCGGCTCTCGCCCGCGTTCTTCCGCCTGATCGCCCCCTATCGGGAGATTGCCCTGTGACACACGAACGCCGATCGCTGCCGATCGAGCTGCGCGCCAAGGGGCGGCGGCTTGAAGGCTATGCCGCGACCTTCAATACCGAAACCCGGATCGGGGGCGAGTTTACCGAAACAATCGTCCCCGGTGCGTTCAGCGCGTCGCTGGCCTCGGCGCCGGATATCATCGGGTTGGTCGATCATGACCCCAGCCGCGTTCTGGGCCGCACCCGGTCGAAGACCCTGCGTCTGGCCGAAGACACGCGCGGGCTGTCCTTCGAGTTGGATCTGCCCGACACGCAGGCAGGGCGCGACGTGCTGGCACTGGCCGAGCGCGGCGACCTGGGCGGCATGTCCTTCGGCTTCCGTGCGGTGGACGCCCCGCGCCAGGGCGACCGGCGCGAGCTGCGCAAGGTTGACCTCTTCGAGATTTCCGTGGTGTCGGCATGGCCCGCCTATCCCGAGACGGTAGTGCAGGCCCGGGCGAAAGAGCCCCTGCTGCCCGGCCTCGCCCATGCCGCCCGCGTCCTCCGTATCTTCGAGGTGTCGCAATGACCGCCGAAGACGAAACCCGCGCCACCGTTCAGACCTCTGACGCCTATCTTTCCGAGTTCTTCGGCCAGGGCGGCGGGGCGCTGTCCTATGTCGATCCTGCAAGGGCCTCGGGAACCGCCGTCGCGCATCGCTGCGTCATGCTGATTTCCGAGCTGCTGGCCTCGGTGCCGCTGCACATCTACCGGCGCGGCGAACGCGGCCAGCGCGACCGTGCCGCCGATCACCCGGCCTATTCGGTGCTGCATGACATGCCCAACCCGATGCACACCGCCTTCGACCTGCGGCAAAGCCTGATTGCCTCGATCCTGACCCACGGCAACGCCTATGCCGAGATCGAGCGCAACGGGCGCGGGCAAGTCACCGGCCTGCATCTGATCGACCCGGGCACCGTCACCGTGGAGCGGCTGCGCAGCGGGCGCTTGCGCTACACCGTGACCGGCTCGCCCTCGAAGGTGCTTTTGCAGGACGAGGTTTTGCACATTCGCTACCGCCTTGCTCGCGATGGTGTCATGGGCCAGTCGCCAATCCAGATCGGGCGCGAGACGTTCAACCTTGCCTTGTCGCAGAATGACGCGGCCTCGAAGCAAGCCGCGAAAGGTTTCCGCCCCGAGGGCGCGGTGGTCTTCGCGCAGTCGATCAACCCCAACCAGAAGGCCGATGTGCTCGACAAGCTGCGCCAGAAGATCGAGCGCAACGACACGACAAGCGGTGTTCTGGTGCTGGACGGCGGGGCCGACTGGAAGCCTTTCGCGTTCAGCTCGAAGGATGCCGAGTTCCTCGAAAGCCGGAAGCTGACCGCGCTCGATATCTGCCGCATTTACGGGGTGCCCCCCAGCGCGGCGGGCATCACCGATAACGCGACCTATTCGAACATCGGAGAGGAAAGCCGCGCCCTGGTGCAGCGATGCCTTGCCCCGATGGCCCGGCGCATCGAGCAGACCATGAACGCTGCCCTGCTGACCGAGGAAGGGCGCAAGCTGTTCTTCATCGAACATGACCTTGCGGGCCTTCTGCGGGGCGACATGGCGGCGCGTTACGCCGCATATCGTATCGGGCGCGATGGCGGATGGCTTTCGGCCAACGAGATCCGCCGCCTGGAAAACCTGCCCGAGATCGAGGGGGGCGACGACTACCTGACCCCGCTCAACATGGCGACTTCTGGAAAGCAGGAGGGTGTGTGATGGGCGAATTTAGGACCCCTACCCTCAAGAAAGCTATCAAGGCGGCCCAAGATATGGGCCTGACCGTGACCGGCTTCGAGGTCGGCAAGGACATGATCCGGGTCTTGACCGCCGCAGAGGTCAAGGACGCAGCCGATGCGGCGCTGGCAGGATGGGAAAAGGCGCATGGCAAAAACGCCTAAGCTTCCTCGCATCAACAAAGTGACCAAGCGCCTCGCCTCGGGTGAGGTCAAGGTCTACCTATATCACCGGGGCACCGGGGCACCTCTGCCGCCCCGAGATGATCCGGGGCATGTCGCGGCATGGGCTGTCGAGGAAGCCACAAAGCCCCTCGACGTGGGCAACGTCAATGCGCTGATCCGCGATTACCTTCTTAGCCTGACCTTCGAGAAAAAGGCGCTGCGCACCCAGAAGGAATACAAGCGGATGCTGACCGAGCTGGAAAAGCGGTTCGGCAAGATGCCGATCAAGGCGCTTGAAAGCCCAAGGGTGCGGGCCGTCTTTCTCGACTATCAGGAAGAAATCGGGCGCGATCGCCCGCGCGAAGCCGACAACCGGCTGACCGTGCTTTCCGTGGTGCTGGACTATGCGCGCCGTCGCGGCAAGATCAAAGAGAACCCGCTTCTTGGCTTCGAACGGCTCTATTCCGCTGACCGTTCGGAACTGATCTGGACCGAAGCCGACATCAAGAAATTCATGACCGGCGCCCCCGTCGAATTGCAGCGGGCGCTGATCCTCGCCATTCACACCGGGCAGCGTTACGGGGATCTGATCCGGCTGCGCTGGTCGGACTATGACGGCGAGTCCCTGAGCCTTGTGCAGTCGAAGGGCAAAACCCGCGTCACCGTGCATTGCACCGACGCGTTGCGCGCGATGCTGGACACCACGCCGCGCCAGTGCGCTTACATCCTCACCCGCGCCGATGGGCGCCCGTGGTTCACCGACAAGGACGATTCGCCCCTGTCGAAGGCCTGGCACACCCGCATGACCGAGGCGGGCTTCTATCCGAAGCCGTTCAAGGACATGACCAAGGACGAGAAGAAGGGCTACCTGCACTTCCACGACATGCGCGGGACCGCCGTCACGATGCTGGCCGCCGCAGGGGTTTCGGTGCCGCAGATCTGCGCCGTCACCGGGCACAGCCTGCAATCTGCAACGCGGATTCTTGAGAAGTATCTGGCCCGAACGGCTGCCATGTCGAAAGCCGCTATCTTGGCATTCCAGAACGCACCGGAAACGGCTTTTGCAAACCGACTGCAAACCGGCGCGCAACCCGTGAGTGGCGGCGCGACGAAAGCGAAAGGAAAACAATAGGATGAGTGGCGGACCCGGAGCGATTCGAACGCCCGACCCTCAGATTCGTAGTCTGATGCTCTATCCAGCTGAGCTACGGGTCCGTCGTGGGGGGCGATGTAGCCCCGCAGGAAAACCTTTGCAAGCCCGAAAACGATGAGATCGAAAGATTTCTTTTCGCCCCCCGGATTTCGGCCGGATTTCGGGGGCAGCGCTCAGACGGTGGTGTCGTCGCCCGCCAGAAGCAGCGGACGCGGCAGATGCAGGCGGAATTCGGTGCCGGTCTCGTCGGTGCGCAACAGGTCGAGCCGTCCGCCGTGACCGCGCACGAGTTCGGCCGAAATCGCCAGACCAAGCCCGGTGCCGCCCTTCTTCACCCCGCCCGAGAAGGGCTGGAACAGCCGCTCGCGCGCTTTCAGGGGCAGGCCCGGCCCGGTGTCCTGCACCCGGATCCACCAGCCCTCGGACTCGTCGCCCGCGCCGATCTCGATCGTGCCGGGCTTGCCCGTGGCCTCGATCGCCTGCCGCGCATTGCGGGCAAGGTTCGACAGCACCCGGTAAAGCTGCTCGCGGTCGGCATGGATCTCAAAGCCCGGCTGCACATCGGACAGGAATTCCACTTCGGCGGTCAGGCCCTGCTCGCCCTCGATCACCTCGGTGACAAGCCCGGCCAGATCGAAGGGTTCGAGCTTCGGCGGCGGCTCCTCGGCACGACCAAAGGCGAGGGTCGTCTCGCACAGATTGATCGCACGGCCGATCGAGCCCATCAGCTTCGGCGCCGCGCGCTGCACCGCCGGATCGTCCGAGCCCTCCATCCGGTCGGCAAACAGCTGCGCCGTGGTCAGGATGTTGCGCAGATCGTGACTGATCTTCGCCACCGCCTGACCAAGCTGTGCCAGCCGCTCCTTTTGCCGCAAGGCCGCCGTCAGCTGATGCTGCATCGAGGCGAGCGCGTCCTCGGCCACCCGCAGCTCCTCGATCCGCGCCTCGGGCCGGATGATCGTGCGGGCATCCTCGGGCGCGGCGGCATAGGCGGCCATATGGGCCACGACGCGCTTGATCGGCACCACCATCAGGCGCCGCACGAGGAAGAACAGCAGAAAGGCCGTCACCACCGAGACCACCGCCGAGAGCGACAGAAGCCGCAGACCCGATTCGATCATCGCGAGCCGCATCGGTTGGGTGGCGAGCGTCACCTCGATCACCAGACCGCCCTTCTGCACCGGATCGCCGATGACCCGGATCACATGATTCTCCGGATCGGCCAGAACCGCCAGCGCATCGCGAACCAGATTGAGGAAGGGCTCTTCGCGAAGGTCATAGGTGGCGGTGATCGGTTGCGGGATCGGCGAGGACAGCACCAGCTGGCGCACCGCATCGCGGCGCAGAACGACGTTGTAAACCCCGGCATTGTCGAGCAGTTCCTGCTCGAGGTCGGGTTCGATCATCGTATCGGTGGTCAAAAGTGCCAGCGAGGCGATCTGGGCGCGCTCGAGCCGCGTCAGCAGGTAATCTTCGCGGAAGTTGGCAAGGCCCGGCAACAGGATCAGCACTTCAGCCAACACGACGAAGACCGTCGTGAGCACAAGAAACCGCCCGGAAAGCGTGTTGACCTTCATCCTGTCCCGATCGGCGTCGATCCGCCCGGGGGTCCTTTCACCCCCTCCTCATGTCTTCGGCATTTTTATGGAATACCAAAGCCTTTTGCACCTACATAGGGGGCTGTTGGCGGTAGCGGAAGGGCGCAAACGCCGCGCCGGGGCCGGATGCGCAAAAAACCCGCGTGGGTGAATTGACTTGTGCAAAGGATGCCCCTAAAGACCGGGCTTCAATTGCAGGGCGGCCGAATCCGGCAGGAATTCAGCTGCCCCCCCGACAAGACAACCGGAGTATCCGCGATGAAACGCACTTTCCAGCCGTCGAACCTCGTTCGCGCCCGCCGTCACGGCTTCCGCGCCCGCATGGCGACCAAAGGCGGCCGCAAGGTCCTCAATGCTCGTCGCGCCCGCGGCCGCAAGGTTCTGTCGGCGTAAGGCTGACGGCCAGACCGCATGACACCGCCGGAGGCTCCCGCGACTGGCCCAGAGGGTCGGGATCCGGGAACTGCCCCGGCGGTTTCCGTTTGTCCGGCGCCCGGCGTCGTCAAACCGGTGATCACGGTCCTGCGCAAACGCGCCGATTTCCTGCGCGCCGCCTCGGCGCAGCGGATGAGCGCGCCCGGCTTTCTGGTGCAGGCGCGCAAGCGCGGCGACAGTGACGGCGCGCCCGCCGACGTGATCCGCGTCGGTTTTACCTGTTCGAAGAAACTCGGCAATGCCGTCGCGCGCAATCGCGCGAAACGGCGTCTGCGCGAAGTGGCACGGCTGGGCCTTCCGAGCCTTGGCCTGCCGGGCTGGGACTATGTCCTTGTCGGCCGCCCCGAGGCCACCGCCACCCGTGACTTCGCTGCCCTTCAGGCCGATCTTGCCCGCGCCATCACCGACCTCCACGCCGGGCGCAGCCTGAAGCCCCGCCCGCTGGGCGAGGTGCCGAAGGGGCGGAGACGGGGCAAATGAGCCCGCTCGCCTTTGTCGTCTCGCTGCCCGTGCGCGCCTATCGGCTGCTGCTTTCCCCGTGGGTCGGCCATGGCTGCCGCTATCAGCCCACCTGTTCGGCCTATGCGATGGAGGCGCTCGAACGCCACGGGGCCTTCAAGGGCAGCTGGCTTGCGGCGAAACGGGTACTCTCCTGTCACCCCTGGGGCGGGCATGGCTACGACCCGGTGCCGGGCGCCGATCCGGCCTTCGATTCGACGCGGCACAAGGATCACGACCATGTTTGACGATGACGACACCGGCCTGCCGCCGCTTCTGGCGGGGGCGCCGTCCTCGACCGAATTCAAGAAGCTGCGCAAGCGCATCCTGCGCGAGACCCGCGAGGCGATCGAGACCTATGGCATGATCAAGCCCGGCGATCGCTGGCTGATCTGCCTTTCGGGCGGCAAGGACAGCTACACGCTGCTGGCGGCCCTCGTCGAACTGAAATGGCGCGGCCTTTTGCCGGTCGAACTGCTCGCCTGCAACCTCGATCAGGGCCAGCCGGGCTTTCCGGCCACTATCCTGCCCGAGTTCCTGACCCGAATGCAGGTGCCGCACCGGATCGAATTTCAGGACACCTATTCGGTGGTCAAGGAAAAGATCCCCGAGGGCCAGACCACCTGCAGCCTGTGTTCGCGACTGCGGCGCGGCAACCTGTACCGCATCGCCCGCGAGGAAGGCTGCTCGGCCGTCGTGCTGGGGCATCACCGCGACGACATCCTCGAAACCTTCTTCATGAACCTGTTTCACGGCGGACGGCTGGCGACGATGCCGCCGAAACTGCTGAACGAGGAAGGAGATCTCTTCGTCTATCGCCCGCTTGCCTTCGTCGCCGAAGCCGATTGCGAAAAGTTTGCCCGTGGCATGAATTACCCGATCATTCCGTGCAATCTTTGCGGCTCGCAGGAAGGCTTGCAGCGGGTGCAGGTGAAGCAGATTCTCGACGGCTGGGAAGCCCGCAGCCCCGGCCGCCGTCAGGTGATGTTCCGCGCCCTGATGAACGTGCGCCCCTCGCATCTGTGCGACCCCGGCATTTTCGATTTCGCCGCGCTGATGCGGGCCGAAGCGCCAATTGCCTCGGATTTTATCGAAAACATTCCAAATTTGCGGCAAGCTCCTTAACCAATCACTGACAAAACCTGCCTACGGTCGGACCCGACAAGAGGGCATGCCCTCGTGACGGGTCGAGGGCAAAATGGTTAAAGCGGCGCAGAAGGGCAAGAAACGCAAGGGGAAGCTGCGGGGGCCGATTCTGCTGCGACGGGAAATGGTGGCCTTCCTGCCTGCGGTCTCACTTGCCGCTTTGTGGTTCGGGCTTGAGGGGCTGACCCTTGTTGGCGCCACGGCCCTGATCGTCGCCTGGATGAGCCGCCCGCTCGCGATTCCCCAAGAAACCGAGGACGAGGGCGTCAACCTGCGGGCCTTGCCGCAACGGGCTGACGCCGAAGAGATGATGCAAGCCGCCGCGCAGGATGCCAAGGACAGCGGCAAGGGCACGGCCTGTCTGGTGATAGGCGTCGATGATCCGATGGCCCTGGCCCGACAGATGTCGCGCGAGGAGTTCGAAGAATTCCTGCATGCCTTTGGCGAACGCATCCGGGGCGTCTTGCGCAATTCCGACCGAATCGCCCTGCTCGATGGGGAACGTTACGCCGCGATCCTCACGCCGACGCAGCGCCCAGATCTCGAAAGCATGATCCAGCTGGCGGGGCGGCTGCAGCTCGCCTGTGACGCGCCTTATTCGATCACCGCGCGCAGCGTGAACATCACGAGCCATGTCGGCTTCTGCCTGATGACGCGGGCACCGGAACAGACCGGCAAATCGATCCTGAACGCCGCCGAAATCGCCGCCGAGGAGGCCAGCCGCAATGGCCCCGGGGCGATCCGGGCCTATTCGCCCGACATCAAACAGGGTCCGACCGCGAAAAGCGCGCTGGCCTCGGAAATCACCCCGGCGATTGAGGAAGGGCGGATCGTCGCCTATTTCCAGCCGCAGATCAGCACCGATACCGGGGCAATTTCGGGCATGCAGGCCGTGCCGCGCTGGCTGGATCGCGAGCGGGGCATTCTGGCCGAGGCCGAAATCATGCCTGCGGTGATCGCCAAGGGCCTGCAGCTCCGCCTGTCCGAGGTGATGCTGTTCCAGTGCTTCGGCGCGCTGCGGGAATGGGACAAGCTACCGGTCATGCCGGGTCTCGTAAGCCTACCGATCGGGATCGAACATATCACCGACCCCAAGATGTATGACCGGCTGAAATGGGAATTCGACCGTTTCGACGTGCATCCGCAACAGGTCGGTCTGGTCCTGCACCGCGAGGTGACGGCGCGGCTCGATGATGAAGTGATCATGCGCAATGTCTCGCAATGCGCCAAGATGGGCTGCCGGATCGAGCTGGCAGGATTCGGAACCGGCCCGATCTCGGTCTCGGCGATCCGCCGCACCGGGGCGGACCGGATTCGCATCCACCGCTCTTTCGTCACCAATGTCGAGCGCGACCCGGAACAGCAGCGTCTGGTCTCGGCCCTCGTCTCCTTCGCCGCCGGGCTCGGGCTTGAGACACTGGCCGAAGGCGTCGCGACGATCGGCGAGCATGCGATGCTGGCGCAGCTTGGCTGCAACCATGTGCAGGGCAAGGCGATTTCGGCGCCGCTGCCGCTTGACGAATGTGCCTCATGGATGCTGCGCCATGATGCACGGCTGTCTTCGATCCCACGCCCGGATCTGCGCCGCGGGGCCTGAGCGCGCGTGTCGAACACGCCTTTTCCCGCTGCGACAAAAGGCGGGAATCGGCGCTTGCACGGAGCTCCTGCGCGAAAGCGCTTGACCTTTCGCCGCCCCTTCTGTTGAACCGGGCCGACTCCGGACCGGCAGGGGAAATACACGCCCATGGACAATCAAAACAGGAACCTCATCCTTGCGACGGTGCTTTCAGCACTGGTGATCGTCGTCTGGACCGTTTTCTTCCCGCCGCCGAAACCGAAAGCGACGGACCCGGTCACGCAAAGCCAGACGGTGGGCGAAGCCGCGCCGACGACTGCCGCACCGGTCGCCACGGCCGTACCAGCCGTCGACCCCGCGCCCGAGGCGCCGCGCGTCGCGATCGACACCCCGGCGCTGACGGGCTCGATCTCGCTTCTGGGCGCGCGTTTCGACGACCTGTCGCTGAAGCGCTACCACGAGAAGCTGGACGAGAATTCGCCGCTGGTGCGCCTGCTCGCCCCGGTGGGCGGCACCGATCTGAACGGCGCCAAACCCTATTATGTGGTTCAGGGCTGGTCCGCGCTGGCTGGCGCAAGCGCCACGCAAGTGCCGGGACCGAAGACGCTCTGGACCGCGCAGCCGGGCGCGAAACTGACACCGGAAACGCCGCTCACTCTGACTTGGGACAATGGCGCCGGTCTGCTTTTCACCCGTACCATTGCCGTCGATCCGCAATATCTCTTCACCGTCACCGACAGCGTGAAGAACACCGGCACCGCGGGCGTCAGCATTGCCCCTTGGGGCATCATCGCCCGTCACGGCATTCCGAAGGGCAACCGGGTCTATGTGCTGCATGAAGGTGCGGTGCGCATGACCGATGGCGAGTTGCAGGAAATCAAGTACAAGGACATCACCAAACTCGACAGCATCGAGGGTGAGGGTCAGGCAGACGTGATCTCGGCCGAATCGAACGGCTGGGCGGGCTTCACCGACAAATACTGGATGACCACGCTGGTCCCGACCGATGGGAAATTCACTTCGGTGGTGAAATACGTTCCCTCGGCCGATCTCTATCAGACCGAAACCCGTCAGCCCGCGGTGGAAATCGCCGCCGGGGCGACCGCTTCGGTGACGACGCGGCTCTTTGCGGGCGCGAAGGAATGGGAAGCGATCGCCGAATACCAGAACGATCCCGGCTGGTTTGACAGCCTGCTCGGCGATCGGGTCGATCCGAACCGTCCGCAGATCACCCGTTTCGTCGATTCGATCGACTGGGGCTGGTATTACTTCCTGACGAAACCGATGTTCCGCCTGCTGCACTGGCTGCATGCCGTGCTGGGCAACATGGGTTTTGCGATCATCGCCCTGACCGTGATCATCAAGCTGATCGTCTTCCCGCTGGCGCGGACCTCCTACATCTCGATGGCGAAGATGAAGGAAATCCAGCCCGCGATGGAGGCGCTGAAAGAGCGCACCAAGGACGACAAGGCTGCGATGCAGAAAGGGATGATGGAGCTTTACAAGCGCGAAAAGATCAATCCCGCGGCAGGCTGCCTGCCGATCCTGCTGCAGATCCCGATCTTCTTCTCGCTCTACAAGGTGATCTACGTCACGATCGAGCTTTACCACGCGCCCTTCATTGGCTGGATCCATGACCTTTCGGCGCCGGATCCGTCCTCGATCCTTAACCTGTTCGGGCTCCTGCCCTATGCGACGCCGGAACCGGGCTCGATGCTGTTCATGTTCAGCCTCGGCGTGCTGCCGATCCTTCTGGGCATCTCGATGTGGTTCCAGCAAAAGCTGAACCCGGCGCCGACCGACCCGAGCCAGGCCGCCGTCTTCGCCTGGATGCCCTGGATCTTCATGTTCATGCTGGGCAGCTTCGCCTCGGGCCTCGTGCTCTACTGGATTGCGAACAACACGATCACCTTCATCCAGCAATATTCGATCATGACGGTGCACGGCAAACGGCCCGATCTGTTCGGCAATATCGCGTCGAGCTTCCGCAAGAAGCCCGCGCCTGAAACGCCGAAGAAATGACGGCACATCTGGTCGACATCGTCCGACATCCGATCAAGTCGATTGGCTTCGAGGACATCCAAAGCGCGCCCCTGATACAGGGGCGCGTTCTGCCTTTTGACCGGGTCTGGGCGGTCTCGCACGAGGCGGCGAAATTCGACAGCCCGTTGACAGAATGGGCGCGCAAGCTGAACTTCGTGCGCGGCGTTGCGGCGCCGAAGCTGATGGCGGTCACCGCGCAGATGCAGGCGGACGGGCAGATCACGCTGAGCCATCCCGAAGTGCCAGCCCTGACCCTCGATCCCGACCGGGCCGAGGATCAGGCGCGGCTTATCGACTGGCTGAAACCGCTCTGGCCCGAGAACCGCCCCGCGCCGCGCGCGGTCGAACGGGTCGAAGGCGTGGCGCTGGCCGACATGGCCGAGCCTTACATCTCGCTTCTGTCGCTGTCCTCGCTGGCGGCGCTGGCACAGGCGGCCAGCACCGAAATCTCGCGCCACCGCTTTCGCGGCAATCTCTGCATTGAGGGCTGGGCGCCCTGGGCGGAGCGTGATCTGGTGGGCAAACGGCTGCGCATCGGCGGAGCCGTGCTTGAAGTCGCGATGCCGATCACCCGCTGCCGGGCGACCTGCACCAACCCGGACACCGGGATGGAAGACCTTGAAATGCTGGAATTGCTCGAACGCCTGAACGGCGACTGGCATTTCGGCTGCTATGCGACGGTGATCGAGAGCGGCACCATCACCCTTGGCGACCCTGTGGAGGTGCTTTGATGCAGATGCAGTTCACGCTGGCCCCGGAGCCCGAACAGGACGCCCGCGAGCGCGGCCGGTTGCTGTTCGCCGCGCAGGTCGATTTCGTCAAGGGCGTGGTCGCGATGACGGGCCTGCCCCCGGCCGACCGGCTCGAAGTCTGCTTCGCGGGCCGCTCGAATGTGGGGAAATCCTCGCTGATCAACGCGCTGACCGGACGCAAGAACCTCGCCCGCGCGTCGAACACGCCGGGCCGGACGCAGGAGATCAACTTCTTCACCACCGACGGCGGCCCCTATCTGGTCGACCTTCCCGGCTACGGCTTCGCCGAAGCGCCGGTGGCGATCGTGAAGAAGTGGCAGGCGCTCTTGAAATCCTACCTCTCGGGCCGCGCCACCTTGCGCCGCGCGTTTGTGCTGATCGATGCGCGCCACGGGGTGAAGGCGGTCGACGAGGAAATCCTGCAGCTGCTTGACCGCTCCGCCGTGACCTTTCAGGCGGTGCTGACCAAGGCCGACAAGATTTCCAAGGCCGAGCTGGAGCGGGTGATCGAGCAGGTCAAGGGCGCGCTTTCGAAGCATCCCGCGGCCTATCCCGAAATCGTCGTCACCTCCTCGGAAAAGGGCGACGGCATCGAAACCCTGCGCGCGATCATCGCCACGCTGGAATAGGGGGGCCAAGCCCCCCTCCCCCGCCGGTCAGACGTGCTGTCCGGCGTTCACTTCGATTTCCGTGCCGGTGACATAGCTCGAGGCATCCGAGCACAGGAACCAGATCACGTCGGCCACTTCGCGCGGCTGGCCCAGACGGCGCAGCGGCAGGGTCTCGACGATCTTTTCGGTGCCGGGCGACAGGATCGAGGTCTCGATCTCGCCGGGCGCGATCGCATTGACCCGCACCCCCATCGGCCCGAAATCATGCGCCATTTCCCGCGTCAGCGCCTTCAGCGCCGCTTTCGAGGTCGAATAGGCCGCGCCCGCAAAGGGATGCACGCGCGAGCCCGCAATCGAGGTCACGTTCACCACCGCGCCCTTGGCCGCCGAGAGTTCGTCCTTCAGCCCGCGCGCCAGCACGATCGAGGCGAAGAAGTTCACATGGAACACCTGCCCCCAGGTCCGCAGATCGGTGTCGATGGAATTCAGCCGCGCGCCCCCCGGCCCCTTCGGCGAGATCCCGGCATTGTTCACCAGCGCATGCAGCTTGCCGCCCAGCCGCGACTTGATCTCGTCGATCGCCTGGATCGTCGCATTCGGATCGCCCAGATCGAGCTGGATGTGATCCTCGCGCCCGCCGCCCCAGGGGCATTGCTCGGGGAAGGGCTGGCGCGAGCAGGTGATGATCCGCCAGCCTTCGCGTGCGAAGCGCTTCACCGTGGCATGGCCGATCCCGCGGCTCGCCCCTGTCAACAGCAACACCTTCCGTCCGTCCATGCCCGTTCTCCTGCTTTTCTCCTTCGATGTAATCACCGGCGCGGGAATGGCAATGCCCTTGGCAGTCGGGCCGATTGGTTCTAACAAAGTCCGGACTTCCCCGAGGGCTTCCGATGAGAAAACAGACGATGGACCGTGACTGGATCGCCACCGCGAAGACGCTTTCCGAGGCGCTTCCCTATCTGCAGCGTTACACCGGCGCCGTCGTCGTGGTGAAATTCGGCGGCAATGCCATGGGCGACGACGAGGCGATGGCAGAATTCGCCCGCGATGTCGTCTTGATGAAGCAGGTCGGGATGAACCCGGTCGTCGTGCATGGCGGCGGGCCGATGATCAACGAGATGCTGGCCAAGCTTGGCATCAAATCCGACTGGGTCCGCGGCAAGCGCGTCACCGACAAGGCCACGGTCGAGGTGGTCGAGATGATCCTCTCGGGCCTCGTGAACAAACGCATCGTGCAGGCGATCAACGATCAGGGCGGCCGCGCCGTCGGCATCTCGGGCAAGGACGACGACCTGATGGTCTGCGAGGCGGACGATCCGGAGCTTGGCTTCGTCGGCAAGCCGGTCGAGATGAACGTGCAGATCGTGCGCGACCTTTATGGCGCGGGGCTCATTCCGGTCATCGCCCCGGTGGCGACGGGCGTGAATGACAACGAGACCTTCAACGTCAACGGCGATACCGCGGCGGGTGCCATCGCGGGGGCGCTGCAGGCCGACCGGCTGCTGCTGCTGACCGATGTGGCTGGCGTCAAGAACAAGGCGGGCGAGGTCATCACCCAGATGAGCCCCGACGAGGTTCATGCGCTGATCGAGGATGGCACGATCTCGGGCGGGATGATCCCGAAGGTGGAAACCGCGCTGAAGGCGGTCAAGGAAGGCGTCCGCGCCGTGGTCATCCTCGATGGCCGGGTGCCGAATGCCTGTCTGCTCGAACTGTTCACCGAACACGGGGCGGGCTCGATGATCCGCTCGACGCTGACGCGGGTCAAGCCGCGCCGCCGGTGAGCCTGCCGCTTGCCCTGACCGAAGCCCTTGCCGCGGACAGGCTGTTCGTGGCGGGGATGGTCCACGCGCAGGAGGAGACGATCCTCCTCCTCTCCCCTGACGAGCCCGGCTTCTGGGATCATGTCACCGCAGAGCCGGAATTTGCCGATGGCACCGCCGATCCGCTCGACCGCTGGTCGAAGCGGGTGATCGGGACGCTTGCCACGGCCTTCGGCGGGCGCGCGGTCTTTCCCTCGGACGGGCCGCCCTACCCGCCGTTCTTTCGCTGGGCAACCGAGTCGGGACAGACTTTTTCCTCGCCGGTGCAGATGCTTGTCCATGCGCGGATGGGGCTCTGGACCTCGTTTCGGGGGGCGCTGGCCCTGCCCGAAAGGCTTTTTCTGCCCCCTGCGTCAAAACACCCCTGCACGGGCTGCGCCGCGCCCTGCACGACGGCCTGCCCCTGCGGGGCCCTGTCTGCACAGGGCTATGACGTCCCCGCCTGCCACGCCTTCCTTAATACCCGGGAAGGGGAAAACTGCCTTTCCGGGGGATGCCTTGTCCGCCGCTCTTGCCCCCCGGGTCAAAGCTATGGCAGGCTGGAGGCTCAATCCGCTTGGCACATGAGGCACTTCCACAGATGACCCCCCTTGGACACCGTCGCCTGATCCTCACACGCCATGCAAAATCGAGCTGGGACGATCCCCTTATGGCCGATGCCGACCGCCCGCTGAACGCGCGCGGCCGCGTGGCGGCGCATGAGCTGGGCGACTTCCTCGCCTCGCGCGGGCTAGAACCCGAAGAGGTGCTGTGCTCGACCGCGTTGCGCACCCGCGAAACCTGGGAAGGTGTCGCCTCGGCCGTGATCGAGACCCGGCCCGACGTGCATTACATCGACAGCCTCTATCAGGCGACGCCCGAAACGCTGCTCGCCGTGCTGAAGACCGCGACCGCCTCCACGGTGATGCTGATCGCGCATAACCCGGGCATCGCCGATTTCGCCGCATCGCTGCCGTCGCGGCCGAATTACGACCCGGATTTCCGCAAATATCCGACCTGCGCGACGCTGATCGTCGATTTCCAGATCGACGACTGGTCGCAAGTCGCCCCCGGTCAGGGCTCGATGCTCGACTTCTTCCTGCCAGCCAGCCGCGGCAAATAAGAAAAGGGGCAGCCCGACGGCCGCCCCTTTATCTTGCCGCAAATATCCCACGGGCGTGCGGGGGTGTGAAACCCCCGCTTCTGCCGTCAGTGCCCCAGAATCTGGCTCAGGAACTGCTTCGTCCGCTCCGATTGCGGGTTGTGGAAGAAGTCATGCGGGTTGTTCTGCTCGACGATCTGCCCGTCCGCCATGAAGATCACCCGGTTCGCCACCGCCTGGGCAAAGCCCATCTCGTGGGTCACGCAGAGCATCGTCATGCCCTCTTCGGCGAGCTGGATCATCGTATCCAGCACTTCCTTGATCATCTCGGGATCGAGCGCCGAGGTCGGTTCGTCGAACAGCATGATCTTCGGCTTCATGCACAGGCTTCGCGCAATCGCCACCCGCTGCTGCTGCCCACCCGACAACTGCCCCGGATATTTATGCGCCTGCTCCGGGATCTTCACCTTCTGCAGGTAATACATCGCGGTTTCCTCGGCCTCGCGCTTGGGCACCTTGCGCACCCAGATCGGCGCCAGCGTCAGGTTTTCGAGGATCGTCAGATGGGGGAACAGGTTGAAGTGCTGGAACACCATCCCGACTTCCGAGCGCACCTTGTCGATGTTCTTCAGATCCGAGGTCAGTTCGATGCCATCGACGATGATCTTGCCCGACTGGTGTTCCTCGAGCCGGTTGATGCAGCGGATCATCGTCGACTTGCCCGAGCCCGAAGGCCCGGCAATCACGATCCGCTCGCCGCGGTGCACCGTGAGGTTGATGTCGCGCAACACGTGGAACTGACCGTACCACTTGTTCATCTGGCTGATCTGGATTGCGACCTCGTCGCTCACCTGCATGTGGCTGCGGTCGACCGCGTGGTCATAGCTGGGCTCTGACATGAGCGCCTCCTTAACGGTGGTCACGCTTCAGCTTGCGTTCGAGATACATCGAATACCGCGACATGCTGAAGTTGAAGAGAAAGAAGATGACGGCGACGAAGATATAGGGTTCCCAATAGGTGCCCTTCCACGCCATGTCGGAGCGCACGACACCCGAGATGCCCTTGAGCGGGTCAAAAAGCCCCACGAAGGTCACCAGCGTCGTATCCTTGAAGAGCCCGATGAAGCTGGACACGATGCCGGGGATCGAGATTTTCAGCGCTTGCGGCATGATGATCAGCCGCTGCGCCTGCCAGTAATCCAGCCCCAGCGCATCGGCCGCCTCGTATTGGCCGCGCGGCAGCGCCGCCAGACCGCCCCGGATCACCTCGGCGATATAGGCCGCGGCGAAAAGGGTCACGAGGATCACAACGCGCAAGATCAGGTCGAACGTCGTGCCCGGCGGCAGGAAGTATTGCAGCAGCAGCGAGGCGGTGAAGAGCAGCGTGATCAGCGGCACGCCGCGGATGAACTCGATCATGCCGACCGAGAGCGCCTTCACCATCACCATGTCCGACTGCCGCCCCAGCGCCAGCAGGATGCCCAGCGGCAGCGAGACGACGATCGCCGTCACCCCGATCACCAGCGCCAGCAGGAAGCCCCCGAACTGGTCGCTGTCCACCTCGGGCAGGGCGATCGGAAGGACCGCACTCAATGCGCTCTCGATCGGCCCGACGGCGTAAAGCCAGAACAGTGCCGCAGCGACAAGCCCCGCCCCGGCCGAGACCGGCACACCCAGCTTCGGCGCCAGCGCATTGAAGATCAGCGCCATCAGCACGAAGCCGACGAGAACGCCCATCGGCCCCCAGACCGGCCCGCCCCACAGAAGCCAGAAGGCCACGAGCGGGTAAAGCAGCGCGCCCCAGAGCAGTTTGCGCGGCAGGCTGTCAAACAGCACAGGCGCAAGCGCAAGGAACAGCCCGCCAAAGGTCAGGAACAGCCGCCAGTATTGATCGACCGGGTAGAAGCCGAACAGGAACTGGTTCCAGCGTACCCGGATGATCGCCCAGCAGGCGCCGGTGGCCTCTGGCCCCCAACGCTCTGCGATGATCGTCCGGCATTCGGTCAGCGAATTCGCGTTCCAGACGCCATGGATCAGCCAGGGCGCCGCCGCTTGCACCAGCCAAGCCGTGATCAGCAAGCCAAAAAGCGTCAGCGCCGTGTTGAGCGGACCCGAGAACAGGTTTTCGCGCATCCATTTGACCGCTCCCACCTGCGAGACCGGCGCGGGTTTCGGCGGCAGCATCTCGGTGCGGACGAAAGAGGTATCGCTCATCTCACCGCTCCTTCAGCTTGATCGATTTGTTGTAGAGGTTCATCAGGCTCGAAATCGTCAGGCTGATGGTCAGATAGATCAGCATCATCAAGAGCATGCATTCGAGTTCCCGGCCGGTCTGGTTCAGCGTGATGCCGCCCAGCGTGCCGCGCAGGTCCATGTAGCTGACCGCGATGGCCAGCGACGAGTTCTTCGTCAGGTTCAGGAACTGCGAGATCAGGGGCGGCACGATCACCCGAAGCGCCTGTGGCAGGATGACAAGGCTCATGGTCCGGCCCGGACGCAGACCCAGCGCATAGGCGGCCTCGGTCTGCCCCTTCGAGATCGCCTGAATCCCCGCCCGCACGATTTCCGCGATGAAGGCCGCCGTATAGACGGTCAACGCGATCAGCAGCGCGGTGAAGGAATGCAGCATCTGGAAGCCGCCGGTGAAGTCGAACTTGGTGATCTTGGGATAATCCAGATGGAAGCCGAGCGCATAAAGCAGCGCGGTGATCGGCGCGAACAGGATCAGCAGGCTCGGCCACCAGGTCACGGGGCGGATGCCGGTCGCCTCCTGCACCGCCTTCGCCCGGGCCATGAAGCGCCGCCAGCCCCAGAACGAAGCCGCCATCACCGCGATCACCGCCACTGCGTTCAGGCTGACGGGCAGGTTCCAGCCCAGATCGACCACGCCGAGCGAATTGTCGAAGACCGGCGCCGGAACGTTGGTGCCGCGGTTCGTGACGGCGATGGAATCAAAGAGCCACATCGAGGCCTTCGGCGCCTCGCCCGCGGCCTTCATCGCCTCGGTCACGCGGAAATCTTTCGGCACCGGCCGGGTCTCGGCCAGGATCGTGCCCATGAGCAGGATCCACAGAAGCAGCGGGATGTTGCGGAAGGTCTCGACATAGACCGTCATGATCCTCGCCACGAGCCAGTTGTGCGACAGCCGCAGCACCCCGATGACGGTGCCAAGGATCGTGGCCAGGATACAGCCCAGCACCGAGACCAGAAGGGTGTTCAGCAACCCCTCGACCATCGCCCGGAAATGGGTGTCGTCGTTCGAATAGGGGATCAAGGTCTGCGCAAGGTCATAACCCGCGCGCGTCCACAGGAAGTGGAAGTCGAAATCCTTGCCCTTCGCCTCAAGGTTCACATAGGCGTTGTGCAAAAGCCAGACGAGGTCGGCAAGGAACAACAGCAGCACCACGATCTGGATGGTGATCGAGCGGAACCGCGTGTCATAGATGAGCATAGAGAGCCGAAAGCCATCTTTCGGCGGGTCACTAGCAAGTGCCATGGTTTTCCCCTGTCCGATCTGCCCCGCGGCTTTGCGCCGACTGCGTTCGGGACTTGTGCCCCGACAGACCGTCCTTGAAATGCAAAATGCGGCCGGGAGGTCTCCCGGCCGCATCGGTGGGTTGGATCAGCGGAACGGCGGGGCGTACATCAGCCCGCCTTGGGTCCACTGCGCGTTCAGACCGCGCGCCAGACCGATCGAGGTGGAGGCCCCGATATTGGCTTCGAAGATCTCGCCGTAGTTGCCCGAGGCCATGATCGCGCGCTTGGCGAAATCATTGTCGAGACCGATCTTCTTGCCCATGTCGCCTTCGAGGCCGAGCAGACGGCGGATTTCCGGGTTCTGGGTCGAGGCGGCCACTTCTTCAAGGTTCGCCTTGGTGATGCCGTATTCTTCCGCCGCGACGAGCGCGTAGAAGCTCCAGCGGACGACATCGCCCCAGTTGTTGTCGCCATGACGGACGGCCAGTGCCAGCGGTTCCTTCGAGATGATCTCGGGAAGGATCACGATGTCGGCGGCGTTCGGCATGGTCGCGCGCGAGGCGGCCAGCCCCGAAGCGTCGGTGGTGTAGCTGTCGCAGGCACCGGCGAGGAACTTCTGCTGACCTTCGGCGTCATCGGCGATGTTCACCGGCGTATAGGTCATGTTGTTCGACTTGAAGTAATCGGCGAGGTTCATCTCGGTGGTGGTGCCGGTCTGCACGCAGACGGTGGCGCCATCGAGTTCCTTGGCCGAGCTGACGCCGAGCGACTTGTTCACCATGAAGCCCTGACCGTCGTAGTAGTTGACGGCGACGAAATCGAGGGCGAGCTCGGTGTCACGACCAAAGGTCCAGGTCGAGTTGCGGGCAAGCATGTCGACTTCGCCCGAGGCAAGCGCGGTGAAGCGGGTCTCGCCGGTCAGGGCCTTGTATTGCACCTTCATCGGATCGCCCAGAACGGCGGCAGCAACAGCCTTGCAGGCGGCCACGTCGAAGCCCTGATAGGCACCGTTCGCATCCGGCGCGCCGAAACCGGTCAGGCCCGGGTTGACGCCGCAGATCAGCTCGCCGCGGGCCTTGACGTCATCAAGCGTCGAAGCCGCAGCCGCGCCCGCCACAAGGGCAGCCATCGCGACCGAGCCGAAGAATACGGATTTTTTCATGTTTACCTCTTCCTGAGTTGCCGCCCTTGCGGCGGTGAGTCTGCCCTTGACGGGTCTGCAAGTTCTGTGCCGATCATGACCGGCTGCCCGAGTTTGCGCAAATACGTCGGAATTGGTCAAGACGTCTGAGTAATTTTCGATGTCGCAACCGCCCGTTCCGCAGGCAAATGCCCGCTCCGCGCGCATCGCGAAGATCGCACACGCGCCACGGGTCGGGGTTTCAGGCGGTATGCCGCAGTATCCAGAATCGTCCGGCATGGGCGAGCGCCTGCTTCTTCAGCGCGGCCATCTCGGCGGCTTCCTCGTCCTCGCCCCATTGCGCGATCTGCCAGTCCTCGTCGATGCGCGACAGCCTCCAGGCCTCATCGGCGGCGATCTCGCCCTCGGCGACGGCCAGACCCAGCACCAGCGAGCCGGTGATGCCGACCAGATCATGCAGCGCCGCCAGCTCCCAGATATCGCAAGCCGAGACCCGGGCCGCGAGCGCCAGTTGCGCCTGCGCGGGCTGCGCGACGGGCAGGACGCCCGCGGTCACGATCAGCCGCGCCTGATAGCGGCTGTCGGCCCAGTCCAGCCAGCGGTCCCAGGCCGCGGCCTGCAGGGCCACAAGCTCTTCCGGGGTCTTGGCGCGGTAGCACATAAGATCGGTCTCGCCATAAGCGGCGATCAGCTCGGCCACTTCGGCCTGTTGCGCCCGCACCTTGTCGAGCGCGGCATTGGCCGAGCGCGTCACCGGCATCGTCGTCGGATCGACCTTTTCGCCCTGCGCCTGCCATTCGGCGGCCACGGCTTCCGCCATCGCCCGGGTCGGCAGAACCAGCGCCGCCTTGGCGGGGGTCTTCACCGCGCGCCCGTCGAGCTTGACCGTGAACCCGCCCTCGCAGGGCTCGACCGTTGCGGATTTCCAAAACCGTTTCGCGCTCCAGCCACTCATGCAAGTCCCTCCTGCAGGGCCTGTTCCAGCTCGGCGAAACTCTCGACGATCCGCCCGGCCCCGGCCTTTTTCAATTCGGAAACAGGGTGATAGCCCCAGCTGACACCGATCGTCGCCACACCCGCGGCGCGGCCCATCTCGATGTCGTAAGTGGTGTCACCGATCATCACCGCGTCTTTCGCATCAACGCCCGCGGCGCGCAGGGCTTCCAGCACCATCGAGGGATGCGGCTTTGACGGATGGTCGTCAGCCACCTGCGACGAGGTGAAAAGCCCCTCCAGCCCGTGATGGGCGATCAGCGCAGTCACCCCCCGACGCGACTTGCCGGTGGCGATGGCGAGCAGAAGATCCTCGCGCGCGGCAAGATGCAGAAGACAATCCTTCGCGCCGGGGTAAAGCGGCGCGGGCGATGCCGCGCGGCCGGTGAAATAGCTGGCCTTGTAGGCCGCCACCACCGCCGCTTGCGTCGCCTCGTCCTGATCGGGCGCGAGCCGGGCCAGCGCGACGGGCAGCGACAGGCCGACGATCGCCAACACCGCCGCGGGCGGCGGCGGGGGCAGCCCGACAGCCCGGAACGCCTCGGTCATCGCGGCCAGAATATGCGCCTGACTGTCGCTGATCGTGCCGTCGACGTCGAAGATCGCAAGCTTCATCGATCGTCCTCGAACGGGTCGAGCGGGGCTTCGCCCTCGATCCAGCCCAGCGTCTTCCACGTCCGCAGCATGTGATCGGGCAGCGGCGCGGTGATGGTGACGCGCTTCTTGGTGATCGGATGGTCGAAGGAAATCGTGCGCGCATGCAGGTGCAGCTTGCGCGAGAGTTCCCCCCCCAGCTGCGAACCCCAGCCGTCGCCCAGGTTCTCCTGCCCCGAGCCGCCGTATTTACCATCGCCGACGATCGGATGGCCGAGTTCCGCCATATGGGCGCGCAGCTGGTGGGTGCGGCCGGTGATCGGCACAAGGCCGACCCATGAAACGCGGCTTCCCAGCCCGTCGATCACCGCGAAATCGGTGGTGGCACGTTTCGCATCGGGCGTCGAATCGACCTTCGACGGGTGGATGCAGATCATCTTCTCGCCCTCGCCGCCGCGACCATGGCCGGGGGCCTTCACCAGACCATAACGAATCGTGCCCTTCTTCGGGCTCGGCACGCCCGCGACCGCCGCCCAATAGATCTTGCGCGTGGTCTTCAGCCGGAAGGCTTCCGACAGCGCCCGGGCCACGCGGTCGGTGCGGGCAATGAGCAGCACCCCCGAGGTGTCCTTGTCGAGCCGGTGCACCATCTTCGGCCGGTCCTTATAGCCGAATTTCAGCGCATCCAGGAGCCCGTCCACATGCCGATCCCCCTGCCCCGAACCGCCCTGCGAGGGCAGCCCCGCGGGCTTGTTCAACGCGATGATGTGCTCATCCTTCCAGAGCACCGCGGCCTGGATCATCTTTTCGTCTGCGGGCGAGATCTGCGTCGCCTCGCGCCGCGCTTCCGAGCGGCTTTCGGGCGCCTTCGCGCCCACCTCGGGCAGCGGCGGCACGCGCACTTCCATGCCCGGCCCGATCCGGTCCGAGGCCTTCACCCGGCCGCCATCCACCCGCAACTGCCCGGTGCGGCACATCTTTTCCACCGCACCCTGGGTCAGCACCGGGAATTTCTTCTTCAGCCAGCGGTCGAGACGGCTTTCGCCCTCATCCTCGGTCACCTTGATCAGTTGCACCGAACTCATGCGAAAAACCCCCGTGCGAACGCCATGCCCGCGAAAAGTGCTGCCAGACCCAGAACGACCGTGCCGATGACATAGCCCGCCGCCGTGGTCACCTCGCCCGCTTCCCAGAGCTTCGCCGCATCAAGCGAGAACGCCGAGAAGGTGGTGAAGCCGCCCAGAATTCCGGTCATCAGGAAGGGTGCGAAGCGGTTGCCGCCCTTCATCGCCAGAACGACGACAAGCGCCCCCATGGCAAAGCTGCCGACGACGTTGACCGTCATCGTGGCATAGGGAAAGCCGTGACCGAAGAGCCGCGGCAGCGAGACATTGACGAGATAGCGCAGCGCGGAGCCGAGGGCACCGCCAAGCGCAACGAAAAGCAGGGTCTGGATCATCCGGTTTCCTTTGCCGCGCTGGCGCCCAATGTCAACTGCCGCGCTTTTCGCGCAGCTTCGCGAACCAGTCGACGCGCTTCTTCAACTCGCGTTCAAAGCCGCGTTCAACCGGGCTGTAAAAGACCGGCCGCTTCATCCCATCGGGGAAATAATGCTGACCCGAGAAGCCGTCCTCGGCATCGTGATCGTATTGATAACCGGAGCCAAAGCCCTGCTCCTCCATCAGCCGAGTGGGGGCGTTCAGGATGTGCTTGGGCGGCGGGGCAGAGCCAGTCTTGCGGGCGGCTTCCCGGGCGGCCTTGTAGGCGACATAGCCCGCGTTCGATTTCGGCGCGAGCGCAAGATAGATCACCGCCTGCGCCAGTGCGAGTTCGCCTTCGGGAGAGCCCAGCCGTTCATAGGTCTCCCAGGCGTGCAGGCATTGCGTCTGCGCCTGCGGATCGGCCAGCGCAATATCCTCGACCGCCATCCGGGTCAGGCGCCGGGCGATGAAGCGGGGATCCTCGCCGCCCTCGAGCATCCGGCAATACCAGTAAAGCGCGGCATCGGGGTCTGAGCCGCGAACGGATTTGTGCAGCGCCGAAATCAGGTTGTAATGGCCATCGCCCGACTTGTCGTAATTCGCCGCGCGCCGCATCAGTCGGGTCGAGAGCGCCTCGGTGTCCAAGGGCGCCGACAACTTCCACGCCATCACCTGCTCGATCAGGTTGAGCGCGGCACGGCCATCGCCATCGGCCATTTCCAGAAGCGCCTCGCGCGCCGGGGCTTTCAGCGGCAGGGCCTTGCCCATCGCCTGCTCCGCCCGCTGCGCCAGCCGTTCCAGATCGGCCAGAGAAAGCCGTTCCAGAACAATCACCTGCGCGCGCGACAAAAGCGCGGCGTTCAGCTCGAAACTGGGGTTCTCGGTGGTGGCACCGACCAGAAGGATCGTGCCGTCTTCCATATGCGGCAGGAAACTGTCCTGCTGCGCCTTGTTGAAGCGGTGGATTTCATCGACGAAGAGCAGCGTCCCCCGCCCCTGCCCCATCCGCAGCTTCGCCGCGTCGAAGACCTTGCGCAGCTCCGGCACGCCGGAAAAGATCGCCGAGATCTGCACGAAGGCGCGGTCGCTTTCATGCGCCAGAAGCCGGGCAATCGTCGTCTTGCCGACCCCGGGCGGGCCCCAGAAAATCACCGAACCGAGCGAGTGCGCCGCCAGCATCGCGCCAAGCGGGCCTTCGGGGCCAAGTACATGGGTCTGGCCGATCACCTCGGACAGATGCTGCGGGCGGATACGATCGGCCAGCGGCCGCGGGGCCTCGGCCCCCCTTGGGTGCGGATGTGTCGAACAGATCGGGCATGGCGGCCCCACCCTAGCCCCCCCCCTGCCCCGCGGCGGAAGGGGCGAATGGCGGGACCGCCACAAGGCGTTACAGAAGCGTCAGTGCAGCTTCGCCATAAGGTCGATCGACACGCATTGGTAATCGCCGTCGCCGATGAACATCACCGGCCCGATCGGTTGCGCGACAAGGCCACAACGCCGATACCAGCGCGGCCAGCTTGCGGCACTGATCGCCAGCAACCGCATTGCCCCCTGCTCGCGGGCCGAGCGCACCATCGCTTCGACCAGCTGGAAATGCACCTTGCGACGGCTCTGCATCGGGATGTCATGCGATACGAACACGCGCGAGCTTTCCCAGACCTGCGGATCGACAGGTGCGGGCTCCCAGAGCAGCTCTTGCGGGATAGATCCGCCCAGGGTGCCCTTCTGGGCATCGCGAATCATGTAACTGTAGATGCCACAGCTCGCGGTGGTAGGGGTCAGGCGGACCCCGGCGTGAACCTGACCAGCCTCATGAACCGCGATCCAGCGGCTTTGCGGCGTGTCATACTGGTCAAACTCCATCCCGAGTGCCTCGGGCAAGTCCCAGCGGTTCTGGACAATGAAACTTTGCCGTCTTGCGCGAAAGATGTTGGCGAAAAGCTCGCCGTGATTGTGCATGTTGGCAAAGGAAAGGGTAGTGGTCTGCATCGGTCTTCTCCGGGTTGAGGACTGGCCCGGAAGTGACCGCTGCGAGGACCTACAGCAGCCGATACTCCTTCGCTCTCTGGATTGCTTCGGCCGTAGTTCTGGCCATCAGACGTTCGCGCGCCGACAGAAGACGCGCCTTGAACGCAGACTGCGTGATGCCAAGCTTTGCAGCAGCAGCAGCATGTCGATCCCCGGCAGCGATGCACCGCAGGGCCTCGATCTGGGCCTTTGTCAGGCCCTCCGGCGGCTGCGCCAAGTCATGCAGACGCCGGATCTGTTGCGAGATCAGATCGATCTCGTCATCCCGGAACTCACGGTCCCGCAGTGTAAAAGAAGCAATCGTCCGAGAGGTAACCGGCCCGCAGGACACCGTCACCCCGTAGTTCAACCCGTAGCGCCGCGCCTCCCCCAGAATGTTGAACGGGTCAGGCAGGGTGAATTCGCTCCACCGGCAGGCGCCTTCTTCAGAAAAGCCCCAGGCAATTGTCGGCTCGCGCAGCGCATAGGCTTGCCGCGTGTAATGGTCCGTCCAGGCTTCGGGGTAGGTCTGAAACTGCATGATCGGCGCGGCGAAGCGGATGTGCAGGCCAATGAAATAGCCATCCGTCGCGACGCGACCGATTTCCCGCAGGCACTTGTTGATTTCGACGTGAATGGACATGTCTTTTTAGACAGGTGCGGGGGCAAAAGATCAACCGCGAATTGCTGCGGATTGATGATCATTGGCGCGTTTCCGCCGCATTTCCGCAGCGATTCGACAGAAATGCAATCATGGATTGCGACAGATGCAAAAACGAAAACCCGCCCCAAGGGGCGGGCTTCCAGCTTCCCTTGCGGAAGGCTTATTCGTCGGCAGCTTCGAAAGCGGCTTCACGGGCCTTGTCGGCCGCGCCCTTCGCCGAGAGATCACGCTCGACGAATTCGATGAAGGCCATCGGCGCCATGTCGCCGTAGCGGAAACCGGCTTTCAGAACGCGGGTGTAACCACCGTTGCGGTCCTTGTAACGCGGCCCGAGCACTTCGAAGAGCTTGGCAACGTCCTTGTCCTGCTTCAGCATCGCGGCCGCCTGACGACGCGCGTGCAGATCGCCGCGCTTGGCCAGCGTGATCAGCTTTTCGATGATCGGACGCAGTTCCTTGGCTTTCGGCAGGGTGGTTTTGATTTGTTCGTGCTCGATGAGCGAGCCGCACATGTTGGCGAACAGCGCCTTGCGGTGTTCGTGGGTGCGGTTCAGACGGCGGTAGCCGCGAGCGTGACGCATGATGGTCTCCTATAGTCGCGTTTTGCTTTGTGTTGGCCCCCGTGCGTAGCGGGAGTCGTCGTTGGGGCGTCATTGCCCAGAGTTCCCCGGCAGCCCGGGCATTGGTGGGGGGCGTTGCCGCCCCCCGAAAGATCAGAACTGGTCTTCGAAGCGCTTCGCGAGATCTTCGATGTTCTCCGGCGGCCAATCCTCGACTTCCATGCCGAGGTGCAGCCCCATCGAGGAGAGCACTTCCTTGATCTCGTTGAGCGACTTGCGGCCGAAGTTCGGGGTGCGGAGCATCTCGGCTTCGGTCTTCTGGATGAGATCGCCGATATAGACGATGTTGTCGTTCTTGAGGCAGTTCGCCGAACGGACCGACAATTCCAGCTCGTCCACTTTCTTGAGAAGCAGCGGGTTGAACTCGAGCCCGTCGTCGGCATCGGCTTTCGAGGCCGATTCCGGCTCTTCGAAGTTCACGAAGATCGACAGCTGGTCTTGCAGGATGCGGGCGGCATAGGCCACCGCGTCTTCCGGCGTCAGCGAGCCATCGGTTTCGATCTTCATCGTCAGCTTGTCGTAGTCGAGCACCTGGCCCTCGCGGGTCGGTTGCACGTCATAGGCGACCTTCTTCACCGGCGAATAGATCGCATCAATCGGGATCAGCCCGATCGGCGCATCTTCGGGGCGGTTCTTGTCGGCAGCCACGTAGCCCTTGCCGGTATTCACGGTCAGTTCCATGAACACATCGGCGCCATCGTCGAGGTGGCAGATCACGTGGTCCTTGTTCAGAACCTCGATGCCCATCGAGTCCGAGATGTCGGCGCCGGTCACGACGCGCGGACCCTTGGCCGAGATCGAGAGGCGTTTCGGCCCTTCGACGTCCATCTTGAGCGAGATGCCCTTGAGGTTCAGGATGATGTCGGTGACGTCTTCACGCACGCCCGCCACGCTGGAAAACTCGTGCAGCACGTTGTCGATCTGCACCGAGGTGATGGCAGCCCCCTGAAGCGAGCTCATCAGCACGCGGCGCAGCGCGTTGCCCAGCGTCAGACCGAAGCCGCGTTCCAGCGGTTCCGCGATGACGGTGGCTTGCCGTTGCGGATCGTTGCCCGCCTTGATTTCAAGCTGCGTCGGCTTGATCAACTCGGCCCAATTCTTGTGGATCATGCGCTCTGCCTCCATTCTTGTTCCGGACCCATGTCCCTTGCCCGGAACGCCCGAGGAAAAAACGAAACTGACCGGGCCGCGCGGAAACACCCCGCACGGCCCGGCTTAACACAGTTGATTAGACGCGGCGGCGCTTGGGCGGACGGCAGCCGTTGTGGGCGATCGGCGTCACATCACGGATCGAGGTGATGTTGAGGCCAACCGCGGCCAGCGCGCGCAGCGCCGACTCACGGCCCGAACCCGGGCCCTGCACTTCGACGTCCACGGTTTTCAGGCCGTGTTCCTGCGCCTTGCGGGCAGCGTCTTCGGCGGCCATCTGCGCGGCATAGGGGGTCGATTTGCGCGAGCCCTTGAAGCCCATGGTGCCCGACGACGACCACGAGATGGCGTTGCCTTGCACGTCCGAGATCAGGATCTTGGTGTTGTTGAACGACGAGTTCACATGCACCACACCAGCGGCGATGTTCTTGCGTTCCTTGCGTTTGACGCGAGTCTTGTCACGAGCCATGTGCTACCCTCCCCTTACTTCTTCTTGCCGGCGATCGGTTTCGCCGGGCCCTTGCGGGTGCGGGCGTTGGTGTGCGTGCGCTGACCGCGAACCGGCAGGTTCTTGCGGTGACGCAGGCCACGGTAGCAACCAAGGTCCATCAGACGCTTGATGTTCATCGAGACTTCGCGGCGCAGGTCACCTTCGACGGTGAAGTGCGCGTCGATGTATTCGCGGATGGCGAGCACTTCGGCGTCGGTCAGTTCGTTCACCCGGCGGGCTTCGGCGATGCCGACGGCGTCCACGATCTGTTTCGCGAACATCGGGCCGATCCCGTGGATGTATTGAAGAGCGATCGGGACGCGTTTCCCGGTCGGAATGTTGACGCCAGCAATACGTGCCAAAGCGTGCTTCCTTTCGTTGCGGTTCCGTGGTGCCAGAACCTTTTTTCACAACTTGTCCGAAAAATCACCTTTCCGGACGGCTTAACGCCCGAACCTCCGGCATTCCGGAGATTCGGGCGATTCTCATGCGAGACACCGCGACCTAGAGGCTATTTTGGCGCAGGTCAAGCGGTAACACGCCTCAGACTTGCTGATCGAGGATCGCGGCGACCGAAGCCGCCACTTGGTCGATTTCGGCCAGACCATCGACGCCGAACAGATCGCCCGCGTGATAGTAATAGCCGATCAGCGGCGAGGTCTTCTTGTAATATTCCATCAGCCGGGTGCGCAGGCTTTCCTCGTTGTCATCGGCGCGCCGACGCAGGTCGGTCGAGCCGCAGACATCGCAGGTGCCTGCCACTTTCGTGGGCTTGGTGGCGTCGTGATAGACTTCGCCGCACTTGCCGCAGGTGAAGCGCCCGGAAATCCGGTGCACCAGCGCCTCGTCATCCACGCGCATCTCGATCACGGCGTCGAGCTTCTGGCCAATCTTCGCCAAGAGCCGCCCGAGCGCATCCGCCTGCGGCAGCGTGCGCGGGAAGCCGTCGAAGATGAAGCCGTTGCCCTGACCGGACGAAAGCTTTTCCTCAATCAGGCCGATGACGATCTCGTCGGTGACGAGTTCGCCGCGGTCCATCACTTCGGCGACCTTCTTGCCCATTTCGGTGCCCGAGGTCTTGGCCTCGCGCAGCATGTCGCCGGTCGACAGCTGCACCATGCCCCGCTCGTCAACGAGCTTGCGTGCCTGGGTGCCCTTGCCTGCGCCGGGCGGTCCCAGCAGGATGATATTGGCCATGCTTTCCTCCCTCAGCGCCGGGTGGGCGCCTTCTTCGTGGCCGATTTGCGTTTGCCGCGCAGCTGAGACCGCTCGATGAGCCCCTCATATTGATGCGCCAGAAGATGCGACTGAATCTGGTTGATCGTGTCCATCGTCACCGAGACCACGATCAGCACCGACGTGCCGCCGAAGTAGAACGGAACATGCAGCTCCGTTTGCAGGATCGTGGGCAGCAGGCAAACCAGCGCCAGATAGGCGGAGCCGATCACCAGAATGCGGGCCACGACATAGTCGAGGTAGTCTTCGGTCTTCTTGCCCGGACGGATGCCGGGAATGAAGCCGCCCTGATTCTTCAGGTTCTCGGCCACTTCGTCGGATTTGAAGGTGACGTTCGCCGTGTAGAAATAGGCGAAGAACACGATCATCCCGGCGTAGAACGCCAGATAGAGGGGCTGACCGGGGCCGAAATAGGCGAGGATCGTCGACATGATCGGGCCGGTGTTGTCGCCCGAGAAGGTCGAGATCGTCGTCGGCAGAAGCAGCAGCGACGAGGCGAAGATCGCCGGGATCACGCCCGCCGGGTTGACCTTGATCGGCAGGTGCGAGGAGCTGCCGTCATAGATCTTCATGCCCACCTGACGGCGGGGATACTGGATGTGGATCTTGCGCAGCGCCCGTTCCATGAAGACGACAAAGGCGATGACGGCAATCACCATCACCAGCACGCCGATCGTGATCGGGATCGAGGCATTGCCCGCGGCCCGGCCCTGCGCGAAGAAGGTCGCCGCCGCATGCGGGATGTTCGCCACGATACCGACGAAGATGATCAGCGAGACGCCGTTGCCGATGCCGCGCGCGGTGATCTGCTCGCCGAGCCACATCAGGAACATCGTGCCGCCGACCAGCGTCACCACCACCGACGAGATGAAGAACAGATGCGGCACCGACTCGTTCGCCATGCCGCCGTTGTAAAGGCTCGTCGCCAGACCCCAGGCCTGGAACGTCGCCAGACCGACGGTCGAATAGCGGGTGATCTGGTTGATCTTCTTGCGGCCCTGCTCGCCTTCCTTCTTCAGCTGCTCGAGCGCGGGCACGAGCGAGGTCAGAAGCTGAACGATGATCGAGGCCGAGATATAGGGCATGATGCCAAGCGCAAAGACGCCCATCCGCCCCAGCGCGCCGCCGGTGAACATCGACAGCATGCCGCCGATCCCCTGCGAGGCGCGTTCCATGAAGCTCCGCAGCGCGTCAGCATCGATGCCGGGCACCGGAATGTAGGTCCCGAGCCGGTAGATGATCAGCAGCCCGATGGTGAAGAAGATGCGCGCCCTGAGGTCGGAGGCCTTGCTAAAGGCCGACCAGCTCAGGTTCGCCGCCATTTGCTCTGCAGCAGATGCCATGCCCGTCTCTTTCATGCGAGAAGCGCCGCCAGACCGTTCCCCGGTCGGCGGCGCCTGGAAAACTGTTGCCTATGTAAGCGGGCCAAGGCCCGTTCACAACCGATTATTCGGCAGCGGCCGCAGCAACGGTCAGCGTGCCACCGGCTTTCGCAACGGCTTCAACGGCCGCGGCAGAGGCGCCGGTCACAACCAGCGTGACCTTGGTGGTGATTTCGCCCTTGGCGAGAACGCGGATACCGTCCCGCTTGCGCGAAGTCAGGCCCGCGGCGACAAGGATATCGTCGGTGATCGGCGCCGAGGCGTCGAGCTTGCCGGCGGCGATGAATTTCTCGATCAGGCCGAGGTTGACGACGGCGAAAGCCTTGCGGTTCGGCTTGTTGAAGCCACGCTTCGGCAGACGCCGATAGAGCGGCATCTGACCGCCTTCGTAGCCGCCCAGAGCGACGCCCGAACGCGATTTCTGACCTTTGATCCCGCGGCCGGCGGTTTTGCCCTTGCCCGAACCCGGACCACGCGCAACGCGTTTGGATTTCTTGGCCGCACCCGCGTTGTCGCGGAGTTCATTGAGTTTCATGTCGCTTCTCCTTTGCCGGAAGATGCCCCCGGAAGCGAAACCGGAGCACACACGGCGTTTGTTGTTGATTCTGTGGCAGAGCCACCGGGGGCGTATAATTGATGCGCAACCGATCAGCAAGAGTATGATGCAATCGCTAAGGCTGTGGAGGAGGCATCGTGATGAGCTCGTATCTGGACATAGACCAAATGCCTGAGGCTTGGCCTACTAATCGCCTCTCGTCCGAGTTTTGGGCGGAGTTGGGGAGAACAGTTGCAACCTTCGGATTTCTGGAAGAATGTCTCAGTAAAGCGTACTTCGCGCTATCGGCCCGCACTCCTTGCCTACCAGAAAATGCCGAGCAGGCAGTAGCGGATTGGCAAAAAACACTTGAGCAAGCGGTCAGTGAACCACTCGGGAAACGGATACAGCTATTTGAGAAGGCGTGCCGATCTCATCCTGACGTGGATCCGGAAAAACACGAGCGACTATTCGTCGAGCTTGGCCGTGGGAAAGAACTGCGAGACGTCATTTGTCATGCCAGTTGGTCAAACTGCACTTCAAGTTGTAGCGCCTATCCCCTCTTCGTAAGCAGAAAAATGAACGTATTGCAGCAAGAAATAAATATCGGTTTCTTGCAAACAACTCGAAGAGCTACCGCTGAGCAAATTCTCGGGGTCATAAACGTCGTAACGATGCTGGGCTATCGCTTCCCCGGGACGAATGGCCCGGGGGAAGACATTAGCGGGGGTGAGTAATCCCTCACTCCTCCTCGAAGAACCCCCAGCCGTCGGCGATGAAACCGTAAATCGCGGCCATCAGCGTCAGCTTTTCTTCCTCGGCCCAGAGGGTCTCGAAGGTCAGCACCACCGGACCGGTGGTGATCTCGAGGCAATCCTCGTCGTCTTCGTCGTCGGCCTCATACCATTCGACCGAATAGCCCGCGGCCTCGGCGGCCTCGGTAAAGCCGTCCCAGTCGGCCTTCGGCTCGTCGGTGACAAACTGGAAGTTGATGCAGGCCTTCTCGGGCAGCGATTCCATCGACTGGATTTCCCGAAACACCTGTTCGGTCTCGGCCTTCTGCTGCTTCAGGTCCATGCGCGCCTCCTTGGTTGCCCCACCGTCCTAAACGAAAAACGCCCCGGGGGATACCCGGGGCGTTCCTCAATTCTTGCGAAGGACGCTCAGCCGCGCTCTTCGATGATCTTCACGAGGTGCGAGATCTTGTTGACCATGCCACGGACGGCCGGAGTGTCTTCCAGCTCACGGGTGCGGCGGATCTTGTTCAGGCCGAGACCTTTGAGGGTCGCGGTCTGGATGGCCGGACGACGGGCGGCCGAGGCCACCTGTTGCACGACGATGGTTTTCTTCGCCATCTCTCACACTCCTCAGGCTTCGGCCGCTTCAGCGGCGGTCTTCGGCAGGATGTCGGCCACTTTCTTGCCACGGCGCGCCGCGACGTTGCGGGGCGAGGCTTCCAGTTTCAGACCGTCGATGGTGGCGCGGATCATGTTGTAGGGGTTCTGCGACCCGATCGACTTCGCGACCACGTCCTGAACGCCCAGCATCTCGAACACGGCGCGCATCGGACCACCGGCGATGATCCCGGTCCCGGCCGGAGCCGTCCGCATCACCACTTTGCCAGCGCCGTGACGGCCTTCGATGTCATGGTGCAGGGTGCGGCCATCGCGCAGCGGCACGCGAACCAGCGAGCGTTTCGCCTGTTCCGTCGCCTTGCGGATCGCTTCCGGCACTTCTTTGGCCTTGCCCTTGCCGAAGCCGACGCGACCACGCTGGTCACCCACCACGACGAGCGCAGCGAAGCCGAAGCGCTTACCACCCTTCACGGTTTTCGACACGCGGTTGATCGCAACCAGACGATCGGCGAATTCCGGGGTCTCTTCGCGCTCGGCGCGACGCTCCCGGCGGTTTTCACGTTCTGCCATCAGGCATTCCTTTCGTGAATGGCGTGGGTCCACGCCGTTATACCAATCCAGGTGGGCAGCCCCAAAAGGGACCGCCCCCGGATCATCGGGAGGGCTGTAAAGCCCCCCACCAGGCTCAGAACTTCAGACCGCCTTCGCGGGCTGCGTCGGCCAGAGCCTTGATCTTCCCGTGGAACAGGAAGCCGCCACGGTCGAAGTAGCACTCTTCGACACCGGCTTTCTTCGCACGTTCGGCGATCGCGGCACCGATCTTGGTGGCCGCTTCGACGTTGTTCTTGCCAACGAGGCCGAACTCTTTTTCCAGAGTCGACGCCGCAGCAATCGTCACGCCTTTGACGTCGTCGATCAGCTGGACGCTGATGTTCTTCGACGAGCGATGCACCGACAGACGGGCGCGGCCATTGGCCATCGCCTTCAGTTTGTTCCGGACGCGCAGGCGGCGTTTGAGGAACAGCTCTCTCTTCTTGTTCGCCATTTTCGCGCCCCTTACTTCTTCTTGCCTTCCTTGCGGAAGATGAACTCGCCCTTATAGCGGATCCCTTTGCCCTTGTAGGGCTCGGGACGACGCCATTCGCGGATGTTCGCGGCCACCTGGCCGACCAGCTGCTGGTCGATGCCTTCGATGGTGATTTCGGTCTGCTTCGGGGTGGCGATGGTCACGCCAGTCGGCACCTCGAAGTTGACTTCATGCGAATAGCCGAGCGAGAGCTTCAGAACATTGCCGGCCATCGCAGCGCGGTAACCCACGCCTTGAATTTCCAGGTCTTTCTTGAAGCCGGTGGAGACGCCGATGGCGAGGTTCTCGATCATCGAACGCACCATGCCCCATTGCTGGCGGGCACGTTTCGAGGTGCCGCGCGGGGTCACGGTGACGGTCGAGCCGTCGAGAGCAACCGTCACGTCGTCGGTGGCGGTGAAGCTGCGGGTGCCTTTCGGCCCCTTCACTTCGATGGTCTGACCCGAAAGCGTCGCGCTGACGCCCTTGGGCAATTCGACCGGTTTCTTGCCGATACGAGACATGCTTCCCTCCTTAGAACACGGTGCAGAGCACTTCACCGCCAACATTGGCAGTGCGTGCAGCCGCGTCCGTCATGACGCCTTTCGGCGTGGAGACGATCGAAACACCGAGGCCGTTGCGGACCGACGGGATTTCCTTGACCGAAGCATAGACCCGGCGGCCCGGCTTCGACACGCGATGGATTTCGCGGATCACCGGGGTGCCTTCGAAGTACTTCAGGCTGATCTCGAGCTCCGGATGGCCGTCGGTCGAGGTCGTTTTCTCATAGCCACGGATGTAGCCTTCCGACGCAAGCACGTCGAGCACCCAGGCGCGCAGTTTCGACGCCGGGGTTTTGACGGTGGACTTGCCGCGCAGTTGCGCGTTGCGGATGCGGGTCAGCATATCGCCGAGGGGATCGTTCATGGACATTCCCGGTCTCCCTTACCAGCTCGACTTCACCATGCCGGGGATCTGGCCGAACGAGGCCAGGTCACGCAGCATGATCCGCGAGAGTTTGAGCTTACGGTAGTAAGCGTGGGGACGGCCGGTCAGTTGGCAACGGTTGTGCAGACGCACGGCCGACGAGTTGCGGGGGAGTTCCGCCAGTTTCAGAGTCGCCTTGAAGCGCTCTTCCATCGGGCGGGACTGATCTTCGATGATCGCCTTAAGCGAGGCGCGCTTGTTGGCGAATTGCTTCACCAGCTTGGCGCGCTTCACTTCGCGTTCAACCATGGATTTCTTGGCCATAAATTCTCTCCGCGATCAGGCGTTGAAAGGCATGTTGAAGGCTTTCAACAGCGCCTTCGCTTCGGCATCGACCTGGGTCGAGGTGCAGATGATGATGTCCATCCCGAGCACTTCGTCGACCTTGTCGAAATCGATCTCCGGGAACACGATATGTTCCTTGAGACCCATCGCAAAGTTGCCGCGGCCGTCGAACGCCGGTTTCACACCGCGGAAGTCGCGCACGCGCGGCAGGGCGATGTTGATCAGACGGTCGAGGAATTCATACATCCGGTCACCGCGCAGGGTCACCTTGCAGCCCAGCGGCATCTCTTCACGGACGCGGAACCCGGCGATCGAGTTCTTGGCCTTGGTGATGACAGCCTTTTGACCGGCGATGAGCGTCAGCTCTTCAGCGGCTTGCTTGACTTTCTTGGTGTCCTTGACGGCTTCGCCGACGCCCATGTTCAGAACGACTTTTTCGATCTTGGGGATCTGCATGTCGTTCTTGTAGGCGAATTGCTCTTTCATCGCAGCCCGGATCGAGCTGGCGTAGAGCGCCTTCAGACGCGGGGTATAGGTGGCTTGGTCGAGCATCAGATCGCCTCCCCGGTGGTCTTGGCAAAACGGACCTTGGTGCCATCGGCTTCGATACGGAAGCCGACGCGGGTCGCCTTGCCGTTCGCGTCGATCAGCGAGAGGTTCGACAGGTCGATCGGCATCGCCTTCGGCGTGCGGCCGCCCTGCGCGTTCGCGGTCTGACGCTGATGGCGAATCGCCATGTTCACGCCATCGACGACGGCTTTGTTGTCCTTGGGCATGACAGCGGTGATTTCACCTTGCTTGCCCTTGTCCTTGCCGGTCAGCACGACGACCTTGTCGCCCTTGCGGAGTTTCGCAGCCATCACAGCACCTCCGGCGCGAGCGAGATGATCTTCATGAAGTTTTTCGCGCGCAGTTCGCGAACGACCGGCCCGAAGATACGGGTGCCGACCGGTTCGCCCTGGTTGTTCAGGATGACGGCGGCGTTGCGGTCGAAGCGGATGGCGGTGCCATCTTCGCGACGGACTTCCTTGGCGGTGCGAACAACGACGGCCTTGCGGACGTCACCCTTCTTCACACGGCCTTTCGGAATCGCCTCCTTGACCGACACCACGATGATGTCGCCCACGGATGCGTAGCGGCGGTGCGAACCGCCCAGAACCTTGATGCACTGAACTCGGCGAGCGCCGGAGTTGTCAGCGACATCCAGATTGGTCTGCATCTGGATCATGTTGTTACTCCCGACCTTTGGGAACGCCTATGCAGGTAGTCGTCCCAGGGTTTCGATGAACTGAAAAGTTCATCGCCGGGCCTGAGTTTCCTCAGGCCTCGACGACGACCGTCCAGCGTTTCGTCTTCGAGATCGGCGCACATTCCTCGATGCGGACGGTGTCGCCGGTCTTGAATTGGTTCAGCGCGTCATGCGCGCGGTATTTCTTCGATTTCCGCACCGTTTTTTGCAGCAGCGGATGCTTGAAGCGGCGTTCCACGAGGACAGTGATCGTCTGATCGTTCTTGTCCGAGGTCACGACCCCTTGAAGGATACGTTTGGGCATCGGAAGTCTCCTTACTTCGCGGCTTCAGCAGCTTTTTGGTTCAGCACCGTCTTCACGCGGGCAACGTCACGACGGACGGCGCGCATGCGGGCGGTGTTTTCCAGCTGGTTGGTGGCGGCTTGGAAGCGGAGGTTGAAGGCTTCCTTCTTGAGCGCGACAAGCGCGTCGCGGAGCTCGTCAGGCGTCTTCGCCTTGAGATCTTGGGCTTTCATCCCATGGTTCCTTGTCTGGCACCGGAAGGCCCCGCTTGGGTGCGTGATGCACACTTGGGGTGACCCGTGGTCCGGTGGGTTATGTAAGCCACGGCCGATTCCCGAAGGGACCGGCGCGCGGATGCCGCTGCCTACAGGAAAGTGACCACCGGGGCAAGCCCCGAATGAAGGGGGCCTGCCCTACTGCGGATCGCGGAACAGCGACACGAAAGCGGCAATGGCGCGGAAGTCGCGCTTGTGCCGCAGCGGCCGGGTCAGCGCCACGAGCACCGCCCAGAGCGGGCGCGTCTGCCGCATCCGCCGCGCGGCCGCCTGCCAGATCCCCTTCGTGTCGGCGGCGCGATAGGCATCGCGGGCGGCCAGAACAGACGCATCGGCGCGGCCCGTCTCGGCGCAAAGATTGAACAGGAACAGCAGCAGATCCCGCACATGACCACCCGGGGTGTTATGCCGCGCGCGGTAGTTCTCAAGGTCGATGAAGGTGATCTGCCCGTCCTGCCAGCAGATGTCGCAGAGGTTCGGCCGTCCGTGGCTGTAGCCCGCCGCATGCAGACCGGCCAGCGCCCGCGCCGCTGCGACCAGCGCCGCCCGGACCTCGGGCGCTTCGGAGCCGGAGCGGCGCAGCAGACTGCGCACGGTCGGACCGGCATCGGCCAGAACGAAATGATCCGGGCCCTCAGCCAGCACCTTCGGGAAGGGCAGATGCGCGTCCTGCAGGCTCAGATAAGCGCTCCGCTCGGCTTCGAACAAACGGCGCGGATCGCCCTTCTGCAGCCGCAGCCGCAGCCCGACATGCTCGACGCGCTTCAGCCATCCGGGCTGACCGGCCACAAAGGTCTTTTCGATGCGCCGTGCCGACACGTCTTTTCTCCAGCTTCCCGCCCAGCATCGGGCAAGCCCTGCCCCACCGCAAGGACCGACTGTCATCTTTCCGTCACAAGGACGATGGCCCCGCTCAAAGCAAAACCCCCGTCGTTTCCGACGGGGGTTTCGATCTCGAACCTTGGAAGACCTTACCAGTCTTCGCGGGCCACGATGCGGGTCATCACCGGCAGCTTGTTCGCGCCGAGGCGCAGGGCCTCGCGGGCGATCGCGTCCGGAACGCCATCGATCTCGAACATGATGCGGCCCGGTTTCACTTTGCACGCCCAGTAATCGACCGAACCCTTACCTTTACCCATACGGACTTCGGTGGGTTTCGACGAGACCGGCACATCCGGGAACACGCGGATCCAGACACGGCCCTGACGCTTCATGTGGCGGGTGATCGCGCGGCGAGCCGCTTCGATCTGACGCGCCGTCACACGCTCCGGTTCCGTCGCCTTGAGGGCGAAGGAGCCGAAGTTCAGGTTGAAGCCGCCCTTGGCCTCGCCGTGGATGCGGCCCTTGTGCTGTTTGCGGAATTTCGTCCGTTTCGGTTGCAGCATTTCAAGTCACTCCTCAGCGAGCGTCGCGGTCGCGACGCGGACCGCGCGGAGCCGGGCCGTCTTGGGCTTCGGCGGCCTTGCGGTCACGGGCCTGCGGATCATGTTCCATGATCTCGCCTTTGAATATCCAGACCTTGACGCCGATGATCCCATAGGGGGTCATGGCCTCGTCCAGCGCATAGTCGATGTCGGCACGGAGCGTGTGCAGCGGCACGCGGCCTTCACGGTACCATTCGGTACGGGCGATCTCGGCGCCACCAAGGCGGCCCGAAACGTTGACCCGAATGCCGAGGGCGCCCATGCGCATCGCGTTCTGCACGGCACGCTTCATCGCGCGGCGGAACGAGACCCGACGCTCGAGCTGTTGGCAGATCGACTCGGCCACCAGCTGCGAATCGAGTTCCGGCTTGCGGACTTCAACGATGTTCAGGTGCAGTTCCGAAGCGGTGAAGTTCGCCAGCTTCTTGCGCAGGGTCTCGATATCGGCGCCTTTTTTGCCGATGATGACACCCGGACGCGCAGCGTGGATCGTGACGCGGCACTTCTTGTGCGGACGCTCGATGATCACGCGGGCGATGCCGGCCTGCTTCGCCTCTTCATGGATGAACTCGCGCATGCGCAGGTCTTCCAGAAGCAGGTTGCCGTAGTCTTTCGACTCAGCGAACCAGCGGCTGTCCCAGGTACGGTTGACCTGGAGACGCATCCCGATGGGGTTGACCTTCTGACCCATTACGCGCGCTCCTCGACCTGACGCACCTTGATGGTGATTTCCGAAAACGGCTTCATGATCTTGCCGAACCGGCCACGCGCCCGCGGACGGCCACGCTTCATCACGAGGTTCTTGCCGACCCAGGCTTCGGCAACCACGAGGCTGTCGACGTCAAGGCCGTGGTTGTTTTCGGCGTTCGCGATCGCCGATTGCAGGCACTTGCGCACGTCTTCGGCGATCCGCTTCTTCGAGAAGGTCAGATCGGCCAGAGCCTTCTCGACCTTCTTGCCACGGATCAGCGCGGCGACGAGGTTCAGTTTCTGCGGCGAGGTGCGCAGCATCTTCGCTTTCGCGAAGGCTTCGTTGTCCGCCACGCGGCGCGGATTTTGTTCCTTACCCATGGCGATTACTTCCTCTTCGCTTTCTTGTCGGCGGCGTGACCGTAGTAGGTCCGGGTCGGCGAGTATTCACCGAACTTCTGGCCGATCATTTCCTCGGTGACGTTCACCGGGATATGCTTCTGGCCGTTGTAGACGCCAAAGGTGAGGCCGACGAACTGCGGCAGGATGGTGGAACGACGCGACCAGATCTTGATGACGTCCGATTTGCCCGAAGCCCGAGCCTTTTCCGCTTTCTTGAGCAGATAGGCGTCGACGAAGGGGCCTTTCCAGAGAGAACGTGCCATGTGTTAGCGACCCTTCTTGGCGTGACGCGAACGGAGAATGTACTTGTCCGTCTTCTTGTTCGAACGGGTCTTCTTGCCCTTGGTGTCCTTGCCCCACGGGGTCACCGGGGTACGGCCACCCGAGGTCCGGCCTTCACCACCACCATGCGGGTGGTCGATCGGGTTCATCGCAACACCGCGAACGGTCGGGCGGATGCCCATGTGACGACGACGCCCGGCTTTCCCGAGGTTCTGGTTCGAATGGTCGGCGTTCGACACGGCACCGATGGTCGCCATGCATTCCTGACGCACGAGGCGCAGCTCGCCCGACGACAGACGGATCTGGGCGTAGCCGCCGTCACGGCCGACGAATTGGGCGTAGGTCCCGGCAGCGCGCGCCAGCTGGCCGCCCTTGCCCGGTTTCAGTTCGACGTTGTGAACGATCGTCCCGATCGGCATGCCCGAGAAGGGCATCGCGTTGCCCGGCTTGATGTCCTGCTTCAGGCCGGCGATGACGGTGTCACCCACGGCAAGGCGCTGCGGCGCGAGGATATAGGCCAGTTCGCCGTCGGTGTATTTCACCAGCGCGATGAAGGCGGTCCGGTTCGGGTCATATTCGATCCGCTCGACCGTGGCGGCCACGTCGAATTTGCGACGTTTGAAGTCGACGATCCGGTAGAGACGCTTCGCGCCACCACCCTTGTGCCACATCGTGACGCGTCCGGTGTTGTTCCGACCGCCCGTTTTCGTCAGACCCTCGGTGAGGGCTTTGACGGGGCGACCTTTCCAAAGCTCCGAACGGTCGATCAGAACCAGTCCACGCTGGCCAGGCGTCGTCGGCTTATACGACTTGAGTGCCATGCTCTCTGTCTTCCGTTGCTTTGGACCTGTCAGGTCCGTTTCGTATGGGGCGCCGTAGCTCCCCGCTCACGTTTTCAGTCGCCTGAAAAGCAAAACTCTGCGGGCCGGGAAGCCCCGGCCCGAGAGATTCGTGCGGCTTCTATCAGAGGCCGGTCGAGACGTCGATGGTGTTTCCGGCTTCGAGCGTCACATAGGCCTTCTTCACGTCCGAGCGCACGCCGGGGCGGCCCTTGAAACGCTTGGTCTTGCCTTTGGTGATGGTGGTGTTGACCGCCTTCACCTTGACGCCGAAGAGGGCTTCCACGGCTTCCTTGATGGCGGGTTTGGTCGCCGTCTTGGTCACCTGGAAGACGACCGCACCAGCCTCGGAAGCCATGGTGGCTTTCTCGGTGATGACGGGCTTCACGATCACGTCGTAATGTTCGGGTTTCGCGCTCATTTCAGGCGAGCCTCCAGAGCTTCGACACCCGCTTTGGTGATCACGAGCGTGTCACGCTTCAGGATGTCATAGACGTTGGCGCCCATGGTCGGCAGCACGTCGATGCCGTCGAGGTTGCGCGCCGCCAGAGCGAAGTTCTCGTTGACCGAGGCGCCGTCGATGACCAGGACCTTTTTCCAGCCCAGTTCCTTCGCGGCTTTCGCCAGAAGGGCGGTTTTCGCTTCGGCCATGTCAGCCGCTTCGATCACCACGAGGCTGCCCGATTTCGCCTTGGCCGAGAGCGCATGGCGCAGGCCGAGGGCACGGAACTTCTTGGTCAGGTCATGGGCGTGCGACCGCGGGGTCGGGCCCTTGTAGACGCCACCGTGACGGAAGATCGGAGCCTTTTTGGACCCGTGACGCGCGCCACCGGTGCCTTTTTGGCGGTAGATCTTCTTGGTCGAGTAGCTGACTTCCGACTTGCCGAGAACCGAGTGGGTACCGGCTTGGGCCTTGGCCCGCTGCCAGCGCACGACGCGGTGCAGGATGTCGGCGCGCGGCTCAAGGCCGAACAGCGCTTCGTCCAGCTCGATCGAACCGGCGGTGCCGCCGTCAAGCTTGATCACATCGAGTTTCATGCTTCACCCCCTTCGACCGAGACTTGTTCGGCCGGAGCAGCAGCGGTTTTCAGCGCGGCGGGCAGCGGCAGATCGGCCGGAGCGGCTTTCTTCACCGCGTCCTTGATCGTGACCCAGCCGCCCTTGGCGCCCGGAACCGATCCTTTGACCATGATCAGGCCTCGGGCGGCGTCGGTGCGGACGACTTGCAGGTTCTGGGTGGTGACGCGGGCAGCACCAAGATGGCCAGCCATCTTCTTGCCCTTGAACACCTTGCCCGGATCCTGGCACTGGCCGGTCGAACCGTGCGAGCGGTGCGAGACCGACACACCGTGCGAAGCCCGCAGACCACCGAAGTTGTGACGCTTCATGGCACCGGCGAAGCCTTTACCGATCGAGGTCCCGGCGATGTCGACATGCTGACCGGCAAGGTAATGCTCGGCCGAGATCTCGGCGCCAACGTCGATCAGGTTTTCCGGCGAAACGCGGAATTCGCACAGCTTGCGCTTCGGCGCCACATTCGCTTTCGCGAAATGGCCACGCATCGCAGCGGTGGTACGCTTGGCTTTCGCCTCGCCCGCACCGAGTTGCACCGCGGTATAGCCGTCGGTTTCCACGGTGCGCTGCGCGACAACCTGCAGGTTGTCCAGCAGCAGCACGGTCACCGGAACCTGCTTGCCGTCTTCGAGGAACAGCCGGGTCATGCCCAGCTTCTTGGCGATAACACCAGAACGCATGTGCCCGCTCCTCAGACTTTGATCTCGACATCCACGCCAGCCGCGAGGTCGAGCTTCATCAGCGCGTCCACGGTTTGCGGGGTCGGATCGACGATGTCGAGAAGACGCTTGTGCGTGCGGATTTCCCACTGGTCGCGCGACTTCTTGTCGATGTGCGGACCACGGAGAACCGTGAATTTCTCGATTTTGTTGGGCAGCGGGATCGGCCCGCGGACCTGTGCACCCGTGCGCTTCGCGGTGTTCACGATTTCCTGGGTGCTGGCATCCAGCACGCGGTAATCGAACGCCTTGAGCCGGATGCGAATGTTTTGACCAGACATGCAGTCTTCCCTTTTCGCAGGGCTTTCAAGTTGAGAGGCAGACCCCCGCCGAATGCGACGCCTGCATCGAACCGTAATCTTGGCAGATCAGGCCAGTGCCCTACGGGACCCCCCCGAGTCTGTCAAGAGCAAAAAGGAGCGCCTTTCGGCGCTCCTTCCGATTTCGTTCAGAAAGACCGGCAGGTCTTACTTGATGATCTTCGAGACGACGCCGGCGCCGACGGTGCGGCCGCCTTCGCGGATGGCGAAGCGCAGTTTCTCTTCCATCGCGATCGGAGCGATCAGTTCGACTTCGAACTTCAGGTTGTCACCCGGCATCACCATTTCCGTGCCTTCCGGCAGCTTCACGGTCCCGGTCACGTCCGTCGTGCGGAAGTAGAATTGCGGACGGTAGTTCGCAAAGAACGGCGTGTGGCGGCCGCCTTCTTCCTTCGTCAGGATATAGGCTTCGGCTTCGAAGTTCGTGTGCGGCTTCACCGAACCCGGCTTGCACAGAACCTGACCACGCTCCACGCCGTCACGGTCGATGCCGCGCAGCAGCGCGCCGATGTTGTCGCCCGCTTCGCCGCGATCCAGCAGCTTGCGGAACATCTCGACGCCGGTGCAGACCGACTTCTTGGTGTCGCGGATGCCGACGATTTCAAGTTCGTCGCCCACGTTGATCACACCGCGCTCCACACGGCCGGTCACAACCGTGCCGCGGCCCGAGATCGAGAACACGTCTTCGATCGGCATCAGGAACGGCTGGTCAACCGCACGCGCCGGGGTCGGGATGTATTCGTCGACGGCCTTCATCAGGGCGTGGATCGAATCTTCACCGATCTCTTTGCTCTCGCCGATCATCGCCTGGTGGGCCGAGCCCTTGATGATCGGAATGTCGTCGCCGGGGTATTCGTACGACGACAGCAGTTCGCGGACTTCCATTTCCACGAGCTCGAGCAGCTCTTCGTCGTCAACAAGGTCAACCTTGTTCATGTAGACGACCATGTAGGGGATGCCCACCTGACGGCCGAGCAGGATGTGCTCGCGCGTTTGCGGCATCGGGCCGTCCGAGGCCGCCACCACGAGGATCGCGCCGTCCATCTGCGCAGCACCCGTGATCATGTTCTTCACGTAGTCGGCGTGGCCGGGGCAGTCGACGTGCGCGTAGTGACGGTTCGGGGTTTCGTATTCCACGTGCGCCGTCGAGATCGTGATCCCGCGCGCGCGCTCTTCCGGCGCACCGTCGATCTGGTCGTAGGCGCGGAATTCGCCGTAGTACTTCGTGATCGCCGCCGTCAGCGTCGTCTTGCCGTGGTCCACGTGGCCGATCGTGCCGATGTTCACGTGCGGCTTGTTCCGTTCAAACTTTGCCTTTGCCATAATGGCCTCCTGGTTCGTTGATCCTGCGCGAGAGAGGGCCCGGATGGTCCGGGCCCAGTCGCATCAGGCGTGTTTTTTCTGGATCTCGGCCGAGATGTTGTCCGGCACGGTGTCGTAATGGTCGAACTCCATCGAGAACACGGCGCGGCCCGAGGACATCGAGCGCAGCGTGTTGATGTAGCCGAACATGTTCGCCAGCGGGACCATCGCGTTGATGACGTTCGCGTTGCCGCGGCTGTCCTGGCCGTTGATCATGCCCCGACGCGAGGTCAGGTCGCCGATGACGCTGCCGGTGTATTCTTCCGGCGTCACGACTTCGACTTTCATGATCGGCTCGAGCAGCTTCGCGCCGGCCTTTTTCAGGCCTTCACGCATGGCGGCACGCGAGGCGATTTCGAAGGCCAGAACCGACGAGTCGACGTCGTGGAAGGCACCGTCGATCAGCGCCACCTTGAAGTCGATCACCGGGAAGCCCGCGAGCGGACCGGAGTCCATCACCGACTTGATGCCTTTTTCGACGCCGGGGATGTATTCCTTCGGCACCGCACCACCCACGATCTTCGATTCGAACGAATAGCCTTCGCCCGGTTCGGTCGGCGAGATGACGAGCTTCACGCGCGCGAACTGGCCGGTACCACCGGTCTGTTTCTTGTGCGTGTAGTCGATTTCATGCTCGCGCGAGATCGTTTCGCGATAGGCCACCTGCGGCGCACCGATGTTCGCCTCGACCTTGAACTCGCGACGCATGCGGTCGACGAGGATGTCGAGGTGAAGTTCGCCCATGCCCTTCATGATCGTCTGACCCGATTCGAGATCGGTTTCGACGCGGAAGGACGGGTCTTCGGCAGCCAGACGGGCAAGCGCGATGCCCATCTTTTCCTGGTCGGCCTTGGTCTTCGGTTCCACCGCGATCTCGATCACCGGGACCGGGAAGGTCATGGTTTCGAGAACGACCGGCGCCGCCGGATCACAGAGCGTATCCCCGGTGGTGGTCTCTTTCAGACCGCCAAGCGCGATGATGTCGCCCGCAAACGCTTCGGTGATTTCCTCGCGTTCGATGGCGTGCATCATCATCATGCGGCCAACGCGCTCGCGGCGCTGCTTGGTCGCGTTCAGCATCGCGTCGCCCTTGGCCAGCTTGCCCGAATAGATCCGGGTGAAGGTCAGCGAGCCCACGAAGGGGTCGTTCATGATCTTGAACGCCAGACCCGAGAAGGGCTGCGCGTCATCGGCCGAACGGGCGATGTTGCGCGTCTCGGTCTCGTCGCCCGGCGCGAAGCCCATGTAGGGCGGCACATCGAGCGGCGACGGCAGGTAGTCGATCACGGCGTTCAGCAGCGGCTGCACGCCCTTGTTCTTGAACGCGGAGCCAGCCAGCACCGGGATGAAGTCGATGGCCAGCGTGCCCTTGCGGATCAGCTTGCGCAGCGTTTCCTCGTCGGGCTCGTTGCCCTCGAGGTAGGCTTCCATCGCGTCATCGTCCTGACCGACGGCGGTTTCCAGAAGGTTCAGACGCCATTCGTCGGCTTCGTCCTTCAGTTCCGCACGGATCGGCTGACGTTTCCACGAAGCGCCAAGATCTTCGCCCTCGTAGACCCATTCTTCCATGGTCACGAGATCGATGATGCCTTCAAGCTTGTCTTCCGCGCCGATCGGCAGGGCGACCGGCATCGCATTCGCGCCGGTGCGGTCCTTGATCATGCGGACACAGTTGAAGAAGTCGGCGCCGGTCTTGTCCATCTTGTTGACGAACACGATCCGCGGAACCTTGTAGCGGTCAGCTTGACGCCACACGGTTTCGGTCTGCGGTTCCACACCGGCGTTGCCGTCGAGCAGAACCACAGCCCCGTCGAGCACCGCGAGCGAACGTTCGACTTCGATGGTGAAGTCGACGTGGCCGGGGGTGTCGATGATGTTGAAGCGGAACTTCGACGACTTGTCGCCCACGCCGGTCGACGGGTCGATCTGACGGTTCCAGAACGTGGTCGTGGCAGCCGAGGTGATGGTGATGCCGCGCTCTTGTTCCTGCTCCATCCAGTCCATCGTCGCGGCCCCGTCATGGACCTCGCCGATTTTGTGCGACTTGCCGGTGTAGTACAGGATGCGTTCCGACGTCGTGGTCTTGCCCGCATCGATGTGGGCAATGATCCCGAAGTTGCGGTACCGCTCGAGCGGATATTCGCGTGCCATGATGACCCCTTACCAGCGGTAATGGCTGAACGCTTTGTTCGCGTCGGCCATCTTGTGGGTATCTTCGCGCTTCTTCACCGCCGAACCGCGCGAGTTCATGGCATCGAGCAGCTCGCCAGCAAGGCGCTCTTCCATGGTGTTCTCGTTGCGGTTTTTGGCGGCGTTGATCAGCCAGCGGATCGCCAGCGCCTCACGGCGCGACGGACGCACTTCGACCGGCACCTGGTAGGTGGCACCGCCGACGCGACGCGAGCGGACTTCGACCGAGGGCTTCACGTTGTCGAGCGCTTCGTGGAACACTTCCACCGGAGCACGCTTGGCGCGGCCTTCGACGCGCTCAAGCGCGTTGTAGACGATCCGTTCCGCGACCGACTTCTTGCCGTCGATCATCAGGTTGTTCATGAATTTGGTCAGCACGCGATCGCCATATTTGGCGTCGGGCAGCACTTCGCGCTTTTCAGCTGCGTGACGACGAGACATCTGGTGATCTCCTTATTTCGGACGCTTGGCGCCGTATTTCGAACGACGCTGGCGACGGTCTTTGACGCCTTGGGTATCCAGCACACCGCGCAGGATGTGGTAACGGACACCCGGAAGGTCTTTCACCCGGCCGCCGCGGATGAGCACGACGGAGTGCTCTTGCAGGTTGTGCTTTTCGCCCGGGATGTAGGAGATGACCTCGAAGCCATTCGTCAGGCGGACCTTGGCCACCTTACGCATAGCGGAGTTCGGTTTCTTCGGCGTCGTGGTGTACACGCGCGTGCACACGCCCCGTTTTTGCGGGCACGACTGAAGGTGCTGCGACTTGCTGCGCTGCACCTTGGGCTGCCGCGGTTTGCGGATCAGCTGCTGGATCGTCGGCATTCGGTTCCCCGTTCTGCTGTCAATACTCGCACCCCTGCGGGTGCGCCACTTCTCGACGACATTCCGCGCCCATCGCGAAACGCCAAAACCGTCCGGGCCACCCGAAGGCTGCCGAACGGGCGATATCCAGAGGAGCGGGTTATGGGACCCGGACCATCACCACTGAAGATCGAATACCGGCGGGCAGGTCTGTCCGCAGGATGGCGCGGCTATAGGGGGTTGCGCCCCCCTTGTCAACCGCAGTGCCCCGCGCGGGTTCAGGTGCCGGTCATCAGGGTCTCGATCCTGTCGAAATCGAAGCCGAATTTCTGGCTCAGAAGCACAGCCGCCCGTTTCGGCTCGACCGGCTCCATCGAGCCCGAGAAATGCGGATTCGATTTGTTGTCGCGATGCAGGGTGCGCAGGTAGACGATATCCTGCTGATCCATCCAGGTGTTGTGATACTGGCCCACGGCGCGGTGGTTGTAGGCATAGATGTTGCCCGTGAAAGCGACCGGCGCCAGCAGCGCCGTGCCGATCGACAAGGGCGTGCGCTCGACCGCGCGCTGATAGCTCGTGCCCTTCTTCGAATAGGTCAGGTAAAGCCCGCGATTGAAGGAAATGCCGATCGGCTCGTCCTTCGCGGGAATCATGTGAACCTTTTCGGCCAAGCCCCGCAGCGTCGCGATGAAATTCAGGTTCACCGCATCGTCGTCATCCAGCCGGAAGGTGGTGCGATGAGTGAAGCCCGCGCTTGAGACTTCGCCGAAAGCCTCGCGGATGCCCTGATAGTGGTTCATCGGCGGCTTTTCGACGATCCGCACGAAGGGCAATCCCTCCAGAAGCTTGTCCAGCCGCTTGCGCCATTTCTTTGGAAAATCCTGCGATACAAGGAAGATGCAGGTGAAATCCTGATCGGTCTGCGCTTTCAGTGTCGGCAGGCAGATGCCCTCGAACAGGCGGAACCGGCGTTCCAGCCGGGATTCGTCGAACAGGAAGGCCTTCATGTCCTCGATGGTGTCGAAGCCGGGGTAGAAATCGCCGGTGGTGACAAAGGAAAAGCGGATCAACCCGACGATCTGGTTGCGAAATTCTTCCGACAAGACACTAGCTCCCGTTCTGACGGGGGCAGGATTTCCACTTCGGTCCCGGGGGTCAAGGCAAAAGAAAACCCCCGCGCAGCGGACTGCGCGGGGGCTTTCATCATATCAGACGATCACTCGCGGCTTTCCGGGGTTTCCACCGGGCCGAAGTCGTCGTCGCCATAGGCCGTATCGATCGGCGCCGCCAGCGCGGCGGCATCGATAGCCTCGGCGCGGCGGGCCTCGATGACCTTGCTGTCGCGCTCGGCCGCGATCTTGCGCACGCGGGTGGTGGCGCCACCCGTGCCAGCCGGGATCAGACGGCCGACGATCACGTTTTCCTTCAGGCCGACAAGCTTGTCGCGCTTGCCCTGCACCGAGGCTTCGGTGAGCACGCGGGTCGTTTCCTGGAACGAGGCCGCCGAGATGAAGGACCGCGTCTGCAGCGAGGCCTTGGTGATCCCGAGCAGCACCGGCTCGCCCGTCGCCGGACGGCCGCCACGGGCTTCGACCTTCGCATTCTCTTCGTCGAACTCCGACTTGTCGATGTTCTCGCCCTTGAGAAGCGTGGTGTCGCCACTGTCGAGGATCTCGATCTTCTGCAGCATCTGCCGCACGATCACCTCGATGTGCTTGTCGTTGATCTTCACGCCCTGCAGTCGATAGACGTCCTGCACTTCGTCGATGAGGTAGTCGGCCAAGGCCTCGATCCCCATGATGCGCAGGATGTCATGCGGCGCCGGGTTGCCGTCCATGATGTAGTCACCCTTCTGCACGAAGTCGCCTTCCTGCACCGGGATGTGCTTGCCTTTCGGCACCATGTATTCGACCGGCTCCAGCCCGTCTTGCGACGGCTCGATGGTGATGCGGCGCTTGTTCTTGTAGTCCTTGCCGAAGCGCACATAGCCGTCGAGTTCAGCGATGATCGCGTGATCTTTCGGGCGACGGGCTTCGAACAGTTCCGCCACGCGGGGAAGACCCCCGGTGATGTCCTTGGTCTTCGCACCTTCGCGCGGGATCCGCGCCACCACGTCACCGGCCTTCACGTCCTGACCGTCTTCGATCGACAGAATCGCGTCGACCGACATCGGATAGGTCACCGGGTTGCCCGCATCGTTGCGGACCGGCTCGCCGTCCGCGTTGACGATGATGATTTCCGGCTTCAGATCGTTGCCCTTCGGCGCCGAGCGCCAGTCGGTCACGATCTTCTGCGTCATGCCGGTGGCTTCGTCGGTCTCTTCGCGCACCGCAATGCCCGAGATCAGGTCGACGAATTTCGCCACACCGGCCTTTTCGGCGATGATCGGCAGGGTATAGGGGTCCCATTCGAACAGTTTGGTGCCACGTTTCACCGTGTCGCCATCCTTGACGAATATCTTCGAACCGTAGCTGAGCTTGTGGCTCGCGCGTTCCTCGCCCTGATCCGAGACGATCGCCAGCTGCATGTTGCGGCCCATGACGATCTGCTCGCCCGCGTCGTTGATGAGCAGGTTGGCGTTGCGGAACTCGATCTTGCCCTCTTGCGAGGCTTCAAGGAACGACTGCTGACCGCCCTGCGCGATACCGCCGATGTGGAAGGTCCGCATCGTCAGCTGCGTGCCCGGTTCCCCGATCGACTGCGCCGCGATGATACCCACCGCTTCGCCCTGGTTCACCAGCGTGCCGCGCGCCAGATCGCGACCGTAGCAGAGCGCGCAAACGCCCTCTTCGGCCTCGCAGGTCAGCGCCGAACGGATGCGGATCGACTGGATCGCATTTTGCTCGATCAGGTCGGCCTTGCGTTCGTCGATCAGCTCGTTCTTGCGCACCAGCACCTCGTCGGTGCCCGGAACCAGAACGTCATCGGCAGCCACACGGCCCAGCACACGTTCGCTGAGCGGCGCGACGACTTCGCCATCGTTCACGGCCGCCGAAGCGGTGATCGCGCGTTCGGTGCCGCAATCGTGCGAGCGCACGATGCAGTCCTGCGCCACGTCCACCAGACGACGGGTCAGATAGCCCGAGTTCGCCGTCTTCAGAGCGGTGTCGGCCAGACCCTTCCGGGCGCCATGGGTCGAGTTGAAGTACTCGAGCACGGTCAGGCCTTCCTTGAAGTTCGAGATGATCGGCGTCTCGATGATCTCGCCCGAAGGCTTGGCCATCAGACCGCGCATCCCGCCCAGCTGCTTCATCTGCGCCGGCGAACCCCGCGCCCCGGAGTGGGACATCATGTAGACCGAGTTCGGCTCTTTCTCGGCGCCCGCATCATCGACGCGAACGGCGGAAATTTCCTTCATCATCTCGGCCGCGACGGCATCCGAGCATTTCGACCAGGCATCGACGACCTTGTTGTACTTCTCACCCTGGGTGATCAGACCGTCCATGTATTGCTGTTCGAATTCCTTGACCTGATCGCGCACGGCATCGACGATTTCCCATTTCCGTTCCGGAATGAGCATGTCGTCCTTGCCGAAGGAAATCCCGGCCTTGAAGGCTTCGCGGAAGCCCAGACCCATGATCTGGTCACAGAAGATCACCGATTCTTTCTGACCGCAGTAGCGGTAGACGGTGTCGATGACGTTCTGCACGTCTTTCTTCCGCAGCGGGCGGTTGACGAGGTCATAGGGCGCTTTCGCGTTCAGCGGAAGCAGGTTGCCCAGACGCACCCGACCCGGCGTGGTGTCGTAGCGCTTCCAGACTTCGTTGCCCTCTTCGTCGATCTGCTTGACGCGCGCCTTGATCTTGGCGTGCAGGTGCACGGCGCCCGCGTTCAGCGCATGTTCGACTTCCTCGACCGAGGCGAAGACCATGCCTTCGCCGACCATGCCCTTGCGCTCCATCGTGGTGTAATAGAGGCCAAGGATCATGTCCTGCGACGGAACGATGATCGGACTGCCGTTTGCGGGCGACAGCACGTTGTTCGTCGACATCATCAGCACGCGCGCTTCCAGCTGCGCTTCGAGCGACAGCGGAACGTGCACGGCCATCTGGTCACCGTCGAAGTCGGCGTTGAACGCCGAGCAGACGAGCGGGTGCAGCTGGATCGCCTTGCCTTCGATCAGCGTCGGTTCGAACGCCTGGATGCCCAGACGGTGCAGCGTCGGCGCGCGGTTCAGCAGCACCGGGTGCTCGCGGATCACCTCGTCGAGGATATCCCAAACCTCGGGACGCTCTTTCTCGACCAGTTTCTTTGCCTGTTTCACCGTGCTCGACAGGCCCTTGGCTTCAAGGCGCGAGTAGATGAAGGGCTTGAACAGTTCGAGCGCCATCTTCTTCGGCAGGCCGCACTGGTGCAGCTTGAGTTCCGGCCCGGTCACGATGACAGACCGGCCCGAGAAGTCGACGCGCTTGCCGAGCAGGTTCTGACGGAACCGGCCCTGCTTGCCCTTGAGCATGTCCGAGAGCGATTTCAGCGGGCGCTTGTTGGTGCCGGTGATGACGCGGCCGCGACGGCCGTTGTCAAAGAGGGCGTCAACAGCTTCCTGCAGCATCCGCTTTTCGTTGCGCACGATGATATCGGGCGCACGAAGTTCGATCAGGCGCTTCAGACGGTTGTTGCGGTTGATGACGCGACGATAGAGGTCGTTCAGGTCCGAGGTCGCGAAGCGGCCGCCATCGAGCGGAACCAGCGGGCGCAGTTCCGGCGGGATCACCGGCAGCACCGTCAGGATCATCCACTCGGGACGGTTTTGCGATTCGAGGAAGCTTTCGACGATCTTCAGACGCTTGATGATCTTCTTCGGCTTCAGCTCGCCCGTGGCTTCCTTCAGCTCTTCGCGCAGCTGTTCCGCGGTCGCTTCAAGGTCGATCGCCGAGAGCATCTCGCGGATCGCTTCCGCCCCGATGTTCGCCGTGAAGGCATCGGCACCGAACTGGTCCTGCGCATCCAGATATTCGTCCTCGGTCAGCAGCTGACCATAGGAAAGCTCCGTCAGACCGGGTTCGATCACGACGTAGTTTTCGAAATAAAGGATGCGTTCCAGATCCCGCAGCGTCATGTCGAGCATCAGGCCGATGCGCGAGGGCAGCGATTTCAGGAACCAGATGTGCGCGACGGGCGAGGCCAGCTCGATATGGCCCATGCGCTCGCGGCGGACTTTTTGCAGCGTGACTTCAACGCCGCATTTCTCGCAGACGACGCCGCGATATTTCATCCGCTTGTACTTGCCGCACAGGCACTCGTAATCCTTGATCGGCCCGAAGATACGGGCGCAGAACAGGCCGTCGCGCTCGGGCTTGAAGGTCCGGTAGTTGATGGTCTCGGGCTTCTTGATCTCGCCATAGGACCACGAAAGGATCCGTTCAGGGCTCGCGAGCGAGATCTTGATCTCGTCAAAGGCCTTCGGCTGCGCCAGCGGGTTGAACGGATTGTTGTTGGTGATTTCCTGGTTCATCAGATCTTTCCTTGAGTGAGGTCAGAGGGGGGTGGTGAGCGCCGAAGCGCTCACTCTTCCTCCGAATCCAGGAGTTCCATGTTGAGGCCGAGGCCCCGCACTTCCTTGACGAGCACGTTGAACGACTCGGGCACGCCGGCCTCGAAGTTGTCCTCGCCCTTGACGATGCTCTCGTAGACCTTGGTCCGGCCCGCGACGTCGTCCGACTTCACCGTCAGCATTTCCTGCAGGGTGTAGGCGGCGCCGTAAGCTTCCAGAGCCCAGACCTCCATCTCCCCGAGACGCTGACCACCGAACTGCGCCTTGCCGCCCAGCGGCTGCTGGGTGACGAGCGAGTACGGCCCGGTCGAACGGGCGTGCATCTTGTCGTCGACGAGGTGGTGCAGCTTGAGGAAGTACTTCACGCCCACGGTGACCGGACGGGCGAATTGCTCGCCGGTACGGCCGTCGAAGACGATCGATTGGCCCGACTTGTTGAAGCCCGCGCGCATCAGCGCATCGTTCACGTCGGCTTCCTTGGCACCGTCGAAGACCGGGGTGGCGATCGGAACGCCGCCGCGCACCTGTTCGGCGCATTCGACGAAGCGTTCGTTTTCCATCTCGGCAAAGACGTCCTCGTAGGTCTCGTCACCGTAGCCGTGGCGCATTTCCTCGCGCACCGGGGTCAGGTCGCCGTTGCGACGATAGGCTTTCAGCGCCTCGTCGATACGGATGCCCAGACCACGGCTTGCCCAACCCATGTGGGTTTCAAGGATCTGACCGACGTTCATCCGCGACGGCACGCCGAGCGGGTTCAGCACGAGGTCGACCGGGGTGCCATCGGCGAGGAACGGCATGTCTTCGATCGGAACGACCTTCGACACCACGCCCTTGTTGCCGTGACGACCGGCCATCTTGTCGCCCGCTTGCAGCTTGCGCTTCACGGCGACGAAGACCTTGACCATCTTCATCACACCCGGAGGCAGATCGTCGCCCTGACGGACTTTCTCCACCTTGTCATCGAAGCGATGCTCGAGGGCACGTTTCTGCGCGTCGAACTGGTCGTTCAGCGCTTCCACTTCCTTCGCATCGGATTCGTTTTCAAGGGCGAGCTGCCACCACTGGCCACGCGACAGCGAGGCAAGCAGTTCTTCGGTGATTTCCGAACCGGCCTTGATCGAGGTGTTCTTCGGCCCTTTGACCGTCACCTTGCCAAGGATCAGCGTTTTCAGACGCGCGTAGATGTTGCGTTCCAAAATCGCCATCTCGTCGTCGCGGTCGCGGGCGAGACGTTCGATTTCCTCACGCTCGATCTGCAGCGCGCGCTCGTCCTTGTCGACACCATGACGGTTGAAGACGCGAACCTCGACGATCGTGCCATAGGCGCCGGGCGGCAGACGCAGCGAGGTATCGCGGACGTCGGACGCCTTTTCCCCGAAGATGGCGCGCAGAAGCTTTTCTTCCGGCGTCATCGGGCTTTCGCCCTTCGGCGTGATCTTGCCCACGAGGATATCGCCCGGGCCGACTTCGGCGCCGATGTAGACGATGCCCGCTTCGTCGAGGTTGCGCAGGGCTTCCTCGCCGACGTTCGGGATGTCGCGGGTGATCTCTTCCGGCCCGAGTTTCGTGTCGCGCGCCGCAACTTCGTATTCCTCGATGTGAATCGAGGTGAACACGTCATCGCGGTGGATGCGTTCCGAAATCAGGATACTGTCTTCGTAGTTGTAGCCGTTCCAGGGCATGAAGGCGACGACCACGTTCCGGCCAAGCGCCAGTTCGCCCTGATCGGTCGAGGGACCGTCAGCCACAACCTGCCCCTTGGACACGATGTCGCCCACCTTGACGATCGGACGCTGGTTGATCGTCGAGGACTGGTTCGAACGCTTGAACTTGCGCAGACGATAGATGTCGACGCCCGCGTCGCCCATGCCGATGTCTTCGTTCGCCCGGATAACGATACGCGAGGCATCGACCTGATCCACGATCCCGCCACGGCGGGCCATGATCGCAGCGCCCGAATCCCGCGCCACGGTCGCTTCCATGCCGGTGCCGACGAAGGGAGCTTCGTTGCGCAGCAGCGGAACCGCCTGACGTTGCATGTTCGAGCCCATGAGGGCGCGGTTGGCGTCGTCGTTTTCAAGGAAGGGGATGAGCGCCGCAGCGACCGAAACCAGCTGTTTCGGCGACACGTCGATCAGGTCCACCGCATCGACCGGGTTGAGCATGAATTCGCCAGCCTGACGGGTCGAGACCAGATCGTTCACGAACTTGCCGTTCTCATCGAGCGTGGCGTTCGCCTGCGCGATGGTGTGGCGCATCTCTTCCGTCGCCGACATGTAGACGACTTCGTCGGTCACCTGACCTTCGCGCACGCGGCGATAGGGGGTCTCGATGAAGCCATACTTGTTCACGCGGGCAAAGGTCGCCAGCGAGTTGATCAGACCGATGTTCTGACCTTCGGGCGTTTCAATCGGGCACATCCGGCCGTAGTGGGTCGGGTGAACGTCGCGCACCTCGAAGCCCGCGCGTTCGCGGGTCAGACCGCCCGGCCCGAGCGCCGAAAGACGACGCTTGTGCGTGACTTCCGAAAGCGGGTTGGTTTGGTCCATGAACTGGCTGAGCTGCGAGGAACCGAAGAATTCGCGCACCGCGGCCGCGGCCGGTTTCGCGTTGATCAGATCTTGCGGCATGACCGTGTCGATCTCGACCGAGGACATGCGTTCCTTGATCGCGCGTTCCATGCGCAGCAGGCCGACGCGATACTGGTTTTCCATCAGCTCGCCGACCGAGCGCACGCGGCGGTTGCCAAGGTGGTCGATGTCGTCGATCTCGCCCTTGCCGTCGCGCAGCTCGACCAGGCCCTTGATGCAGGCGATGATGTCGGCGCGGCGCAGGGTGCGCTGGGTGTCCGGCGCATCGAGGTCGAGACGCATGTTCATCTTCACCCGGCCGACGGCCGAGAGGTCATAGCGTTCCGAATCGAAGAACAGCGTGTCGAACATCGACGATGCGGCTTCGACGGTCGGCGGCTCACCCGGACGCATGACGCGGTAGATGTCCATGAGCGCGCCGTCGCGGCCCATGTTCTTGTCTGCCGCCATCGTGTTGCGGATGTAGGGACCGACGTTGATGTTGTCGATGTCGAGGCAGGGGATCTCGGTGATACCGTTGTCCAGAAGCGTCTTCACCGAACCGCCGACCAGCTGGCCGTCGCGGTCATATTCGGCCGTCAGCTCGTCGCCCGCTTCGATGTAGATGTAGCCGGTGCGCTCGTTGATGATGTCCTTGGCGCAGTAGCGGCCGAGGATGTGGTCGAACGGCAGCAGAAGCTCGGTCACCTTGGCTTCGTCGAGCCACTTCTTCACCATCCGCGGCGTGACCTTTTCGCCCGCCTTCAGGATCACTTCGCCCGAACCGGCGTCGATCAGATCATAGGTCGGACGGGTGCCGCGCACGCGCTCGGGGAAGAACTTCGACACCCAGCCGCGTTTGCCCTCGGCGCGGAAGGTGACGGTGTTGTAATAGGCATCCATGATGCCTTCCTGATCGAGGCCGAGCGCATACAGCAGCGTCGTCACCGGCAGTTTGCGGCGACGGTCGATGCGCGCGAACACGAGGTCCTTGGCGTCGAATTCGAAATCGAGCCACGAGCCGCGATAGGGAATGATCCGGCAGGCGAACAGAAGCTTGCCCGAGGAATGGGTCTTGCCGCGGTCATGGTCGAAGAACACACCGGGCGAACGGTGCATCTGCGAAACGATCACGCGTTCCGTGCCGTTGACGATGAAGGTGCCGTTCGGCGTCATCAGGGGCATGTCGCCCATGTAGACGTCCTGTTCCTTGATGTCCTTGACCGACCGCGCCCCGGTGGTTTCGTCGACATCGAACACGATCAGACGCAGCGTCACCTTGAGCGGCGCCGAATAGGTCAGGTCGCGGCTCATGCATTCGTCGACGTCGTATTTCGGCTTCTCGAGCTCGTATTTCACGAATTCGAGGATCGCGTTGTCATTGAAGTCCTTGATCGGGAACACCGACTGGAAGACGCCCTGAATGCCCTCGCCGTCCAGCGGCTTGTCGGCATCGCCCGAGCGCAGGAACAGATCGTAGGAGGCCTTCTGAACCTCGATCAGGTTCGGCATTTCCAGAACTTCGCGGATTTTGCCGTAGTAGCGGCGGATACGCTTCTGACCAACGTAAGCTTGAGCCATGCTCGTCGTGACCTTTCGTCTCTTCGCGGGTGTGCATCGTCGGGGCCCGATGCACGCCGCTTGCGAATGGGAGGCGGTTCCATACCTGCCTTCCGTCCCACCGGAAGGCTCCCGAACCGACCCTGCCTTGGAAAAGGGTTTCGCAAAACCCCTTGCCGAGACGGGCATGGCTGGGCTCGGGGAAACCCCGAACCCAGCCTGAAGTTATCTGGTCGGATGCGTGAGCACCCTGCCCGATTACTTGAGCTCGACTTTGGCGCCAGCCGCTTCGAGCTTTTTCTTGATCTCTTCGGCTTCGGCTTTGGCCGCAGCTTCTTTGACTTTGCCGCCAGCCTCGACGAGGTCTTTGGCTTCTTTCAGGCCCAGGCCGGTGATGGCGCGGACTTCTTTGATCACGTTGATCTTGTTCGCACCGGCGTCCACGAGGACGACGTCGAACTCGGTTTTTTCTTCCGCGGCTTCAGCCGGGCCAGCAGCCGGGCCAGCCATGACGACGGCGCCACCGGCGGCCGGCTCGATGCCGTAGTCGTCTTTGAGGATGGTTTTCAGTTCTTGAGCTTGCAGCAGCGTCAGGTTGACGATTTGCTCGGCAAGGGCTTTAAGATCGGCCATTTTTCCGTTCCATTCTGATATAGGGTTGATCCGACGTCGAGATTTCCCGACGAAGGCAGATTGTTGCGTCAGGCGGCTTCCCGCTCCTCAAGAGTCTTGAGGATGCCCGCGATGTTGGAAGCAGGCGCGCCAATGGCACCGGCGATGCTCGAAGCAGGCGCCCCGATGCACGACGCGATTTGAGCGATAAGCTCTTCGCGCGACGGCATGGCGGCGACGGCTTTGACACCGGCCTTGTCCAGAGCGTCCTTGCCCATCGCACCACCAAGAATGTCGAACTTGTCGTTCGTCTTGGCGTAAGCGTCCGCGACCTTGGCAGCAGCCACCGGGTCTTCGGAATAGGCAAGAACGGTCATCCCCGTCAGAAGTTTGGCCATGCTCTCGCAGGGCTTGCCTTCCAGGGCGATCTTGGCGAGCGTGTTCTTGGCAACGCGAACGGACCCACCCACGTCACGCATTTTCGCGCGCAGGTCCTGCATCTGAGCAACCGTCATGCCTTCGTAGCGGGCAACCACCACGACGCCAGAGCTTTCGAAGATTTGGCCGAGTTCCTCGACCACTTTCTCTTTTTGGGCTCTATCCACGGTTACACTCCAAGTGTGGGGGTTTCCCCCCGGCTCTGTTTCCCACGAGCAGACTGCCCGCAGGTCGGGTCCGATCGGTTCCCGAGAGATCGCCCGAGGCAGCAGCCCCGGAAATTCTCGTTCCCCATCTCAGGAAGGACTTATGGGGGAAACCCCCACCCTCCGTCTCGGACAGGACGGGGCGTCACCGCCCCGTCATTCGCCGGTTTCCCGGCAAATTCTTCAGTGGGCGGTGGCCGAGGTCAGATCGACCGTCACGCCCGGGCCCATGGTCGAGGACAGCGACACCTTTTTCAGGTAGGTGCCCTTGGCGCCCGACGGCTTGGCTTTCGACACCGCGTCGACGAAGGCACGGACGTTGTCCGCGAGCTTGTCTTCGGTGAACGAGACCTTGCCGATGCCGCCGTGAATCACGCCAGCCTTTTCGACCTTGAACTGCACTTCGCCGCCCTTGGCCGCTTCGATGGCGTTCTTCACGTCCATCGTCACGGTGCCGACTTTCGGGTTCGGCATCAGGTTGCGCGGCCCGAGGATCTTGCCCAGACGGCCGACAAGCGGCATCATGTCCGGGGTGGCGATGCAGCGATCGAACTCGATCTTGCCCTGCTGGATGGTTTCCATCAGGTCTTCCGCACCGACGATGTCGGCCCCGGCGGCTTTCGCCTCGTCAGCCTTGGCGCCACGGGCGAAGACGGCCACCCGGACGGTCTTGCCGGTGCCGTGCGGCAGTTGCACCACGCCACGGACCATCTGGTCGGCGTGACGCGGGTCGACGCCCAGGTTCATCGCGATTTCAAGCGTTTCGTCGAACTTGGCCGAAGCCGCCGACTTGATCAGCTTGACAGCATCTTCAACCGAGAGGTTGGCCTTGCCTTCGAAAGCGGTCCGCGCAGCGGCCGAACGTTTACCGATCTTGGCCATTGCTTACCCCTTGACTTCGATGCCGACCGACTTCGCCGAGCCGAGGATGATGTTGATGGCGCCCTGAATGTCGTTGGCGTTCAGGTCTTTCATCTTGGCTTCGGCGATCGCCTTCACCTGAGCGGCGGTCACGGTGCCCGCAACCACGTGGCCCGGCTTGACCGACCCTTTCGGACGGTTGCGCTTGCCCACCGGCTTCAGGCCAGCGGCCTTCTTCAGCATGAACGACGCCGGCGAGGTTTTCGTTTCGAAGGTGAACGACTTGTCGGCGTAGTAGGTGATCAGGCACGGGACCGGCGAACCGAGTTCCATTTCCTGCGTGCGGGCGTTGAACGCCTTGCAGAATTCCATGATGTTGATCCCGCGCTGACCCAGCGCCGGACCGATCGGCGGGGAGGGGTTGGCTTGCCCCGCCTTCACTTGCAGCTTCAGCTGCCCGATGACTTTCTTGGCCATGTGGCCTTCTCCTTTTCACTGCCGCCCCACCATGAGGCGAAGTTTAGTGGTCGGGCGGTCACCCGCCTCCCACGCATCAACTCAGGCGGTTTTCGACACCTGAGTGAATTCCAGCTCGACCGGCGTCGGCAGGCCAAAGATCGACACCGTGACCTTCAGGCGGCCCGCGACGTCGTCCACTTCCTCGACCATGCCCGAGAAGCCCTCGAACGGGCCGTCGGTCACGGAAACATTCTCGCCGATCTCGAAGCGAATCAGGTTGCGCGGCGCGACGACTTCGCCGGTCGGGCCCTGACGGTTCAGGATCGTGTTGACCTCGCTGTCACGCATCGGCGTCGGCTTGCCCTGCGGACCCAGGAAGCCGGTGACGCGGTTGATCGAGGTGATCGCGTGATAGCCGCGATCGGTCATGTCCATGCGCACCAGCACATAGCCGGGCATGAAGCGACGCTCCGACGTGACTTTCTTGCCGCGGCGGATTTCGATCACTTCTTCGGTGGGGACAAGAACTTCCTCGATCTCGTCACCCAGGCCCTTGTCGATCACGGCCTGTTTGATCTGCTCGGCGACCTTCTTCTCGAAGTTCGAGAGAACGGAAACCGAATACCACCGCTTCGCCATCAACCTGCCTCTTTCCCCCCGGCGGCGAGCGCCGAAAATTTGTCGATTCAACGGTCATGCCGTTGCTCTCTCAACGAAGAACGGCGCGCATCATTCGAATCGATGCACGCCGGTCCTTGAGTGTCGTGCCCGTTTAGCCTCGGTCGCCCCGTATTTCAAGGGCTTCCATGCGTCTCACATGAACATTGCGGTGACGCCGAAGCCGATCACCCAATCCACGAAGGAAAAGAAGATCGCCGTCAGCATCGCCATGACCAGCACCATGACGGTGGTCAGAACGGTTTCACGCCGGGTCGGCCACGTGATCTTGCCAACTTCCGAGCGCACCTGGCTCAGGAACTGGATCGGGTTTGCCATGCTGCTTCCTCTCATGCGACCGCGCCGAGATACGCGCAGATGCGGCGGATTTCAAGCGCGATGCTGTGCGGCACCGCGGCCTGCCGGAAAGACCGGAAAAGGCGCCGAAGCGCCCGTATCATCCGATCATTTCTGGAAAGATGGGATGGCAGGAGTTGGGGGACTCGAACCCACGACCCTCGGTTTTGGAGACCGATGCTCTACCAACTGAGCTAAACTCCTAGGCCTGAGCGCGTGCTAAGGCACCACGCGGGGGAAATCAAGAGCGATTTGCACGAAGTCGCGACAGTGATGCCGCAGCCTGCCCCTCAACATGCAAAAGGCCGCCCGGTTTGGGCGGCCTTCCGATTTTCCCTTGCGGGAAAATTACTTGATGATTTTCGACACCGCCTGATTGGCGCGTCTCGGGATCATCACTTGATGATTTTCGAGACGACGCCGGCGCCGACGGTGCGGCCGCCTTCGCGGATGGCGAAGCGCAGTTTCTCTTCCATCGCGATCGGGGCGATCAGTTCGACTTCGAACTTCAGGTTGTCGCCCGGCATCACCATTTCCGTGCCTTCCGGCAGCTTCACGGTCCCGGTCACGTCCGTCGTGCGGAAGTAGAATTGCGGACGGTAGTTCGCAAAGAACGGCGTGTGACGGCCGCCTTCTTCCTTCGTCAGGATGTAGGCTTCGGCTTCGAAGTTCGTGTGCGGCTTCACCGAACCCGGCTTGCACAGAACCTGACCACGCTCCACGCCGTCACGGTCGATGCCGCGCAGCAGAGCGCCGATGTTGTCGCCCGCTTCGCCGCGATCCAGCAGCTTGCGGAACATCTCGACGCCGGTGCAGACCGACTTCTTGGTGTCGCGGATGCCGACGATTTCAAGTTCGTCGCCCACGTTGATCACACCGCGTTCCACACGGCCGGTCACAACCGTGCCGCGGCCCGAGATCGAGAACACGTCTTCGATCGGCATCAGGAACGGCTGGTCAACCGCACGCGCCGGGGTCGGGATGTATTCGTCGACGGCCTTCATCAGGGCGTGGATCGAATCTTCACCGATTTCCTTGCTCTCGCCGATCATCGCCTGGTGGGCCGAGCCCTTGATGATCGGAATGTCGTCGCCGGGGTATTCGTACGACGACAGCAGTTCGCGGACTTCCATTTCCACGAGCTCGAGCAGCTCTTCGTCGTCAACAAGGTCAACCTTGTTCATGTAGACGACCATGTAGGGGATGCCCACCTGACGGCCGAGCAGGATGTGCTCGCGCGTTTGCGGCATCGGGCCGTCCGAAGCGGCCACCACGAGGATCGCGCCGTCCATCTGCGCAGCGCCCGTGATCATGTTCTTCACGTAGTCGGCGTGGCCGGGGCAGTCGACGTGCGCGTAGTGACGGTTCGGGGTTTCGTATTCCACGTGCGCAGTCGAGATCGTGATCCCGCGCGCGCGCTCTTCCGGCGCACCGTCGATCTGGTCGTAGGCGCGGAATTCGCCGTAGTACTTCGTGATCGCCGCCGTCAGCGTCGTCTTGCCGTGGTCCACGTGGCCGATCGTGCCGATGTTCACGTGCGGCTTGTTCCGTTCAAACTTTGCCTTTGCCATTTCGGGCGCCTCTGGTTCGGGGGCCGCCGTCGGCCCATTGAATATGGCGCGTTCCCTATTGCCGAAACGGGGAAAAATCAAGCCCGGTTCGCGCAAGGCCGCTTGCCGCGCCAAAGCCCGTCCCCGAAACGACACGTCCGGGCCGCTCCTTGCTTTTCCTTGGCAAAATACGCCCGGGGGTGCGGGGGCGGAGCCCCCGCGCGGGTCGGGCGCGGCAGCGCCCGAAACCCCTCAGGGGAACCGCCAGCCCCCGGTCACGGGAACCGGTTGTCGCGCGGGAATCCGCGCGGCGCCATCCGCCCGGCACTCGCCCGTTTGCCCAGCCATTCCGACAGATCCGCCTCGGTCCGCGTCCGCCCGGCCGGATCCTTCCAGCTCAGCCCCTCCGCCAGACGGAAGGTGATCGCATCGGACAGCCCCCCATCCTTGAACTTCTGCAGCCGCACGCCCTTGCCGCGCGCCATCTCCGGCAGCTCCTCCAGCGGGAAGACCAAGAGCTTGCGGTTCTCGCCGACACAGGCCACCGCATCGCCCGAGGCCAGCCGGCACACCCGCGTGCGCACGCCGTCGCTCATGTTCAAGACCTGCTTGCCGGTGCGGGTCGAGGCGATCAGCTCCTCGGCCGGAACGATGAACCCATCCCCTTCAGACGAAGCCAGCAGATATTTCTCGCCCGGTTTCGGCACCAGAACATGGGTCACTTCGACTTCGTTCGGCATCTCCAGCATCAGCCGCACCGGCTCGCCCATGCCGCGCCCGCCGGGCAGGTTCGCGCCCAGAAGCGTCCAGGCCCGCCCGTTCGAGCCCATCAGCACGATCCGGTCCGTCGTCTCGGCATGCAGCGCAAAGGCCATGCCGTCGCCGTCCTTGAACTTCACCTCGGCATCGAGCGGCTGGTGCCCCTTCATCGCCCGGACCCAGCCCATCTTCGACAGGATCATCGTGATCGGCTCGCGCTCGATCATCGCCTCGATCGGCACTTCCTCGACTTCGCCCGCTTCGGCGAAATCGGTCCGCCGCGCGCCGACCGTCGTCGCCTTGCCCCAGGTCTTGCGCAGATCCTCAAGCTCGGTCGAGATCTGCGCCCATTGCGCGACCTCGGACGCCAGCAGCGCCTCCAGCCCGTCGCGTTCCTTGAGCAGATCCTCCCGCTCGGCGCGCAGTTCCATCTCTTCCAGCCGCCGCAAGCTGCGCAGCCGCATGTTCAGGATTGCCTCGGCCTGCACATCACTCAGATGTACCACCGCGCCCGCCTCGACCGCCCAGTTCTCGGCCATCAGGGCGGCTTTCGGGTCATCCTCGGTGCGGATGATCTCGATCACCCGATCCAGATTCAAAAAGGCAATGATATAGCCTTCAAGCACTTCGAGCCGGTTCGCGATCTTTTCCAGCCGGTGCCGGGACCGCCGACACAGAACCTCGCGGCGGTGATCCAGAAACGCCCGCAGCACCTCTTTCAACGAGCAGACCTTGGGCACCCGGCCATCGATCAGCACGTTCATGTTCAGGCTGAACCGCACCTCAAGCTCGGAGTTGCGAAACAGCATCCCCATCAGCTGCGCCGGTTCGACCGTCCGCGCGCGGGGCTCCAGCACGATCCGCACATCCTCGGCGCTTTCATCGCGCACATCGGCCAGCGCGGGCACCTTCTTCGTCTCGATCAGCTCGGCTAGCCGCTCGATCAGCTTCGCCTTCTGCACCTGATAGGGGATTTCGGTGACGACGATCTGCCATTGCCCCCGCCCCAGATCCTCGAGCGCCCAGCGCGCCCGCAGCCGAAACGCCCCGCGCCCGGTGCGGTAGGCTTCAAGAATATTCGCCTTCGGCTCAACAATCACGCCGCCGGTCGGAAAATCCGGCCCGGGAATCAGATCCACAAGCCGCGCATCGTCGATCTCGGGTTCGGCGATCATCGCAAGGCAGCCATCGACCAGCTCATCCAGGTTATGCGGCGGCACGTTCGTCGCCATGCCGACGGCGATGCCCGAGGCACCATTCGCCAAAAGGTTCGGGAAGGCCGCGGGCAGCACGACAGGTTCGGTCAGCGTGCCGTCATAGTTCGGGCGGAAATCGACCGAATCCTCGGCCAGCCCTTCGAGCAGCGCCTCGGCGGGCGAGGCAAGACGCGCCTCGGTATAGCGGCTTGCCGCCGGGCCGTCGCCATCGATGTTGCCGTAGTTCCCCTGCCCGTCCACCAGCGGGTAGCGCATGGCGAAATCCTGCGCGAGCCGCGCCATCGCATCATAGATCGCGGCATCGCCATGCGGGTGATAGTTCCCCATCACGTCGCCCGAAATCTTCGCCGATTTCCGGAAGCCGCCGGTCGAGGTCAGCTTCAACTCCCGCATCGCATAAAGGATGCGCCGGTGCACCGGCTTCAGCCCGTCGCGCGCATCGGGCAGCGCCCGGTGCATGATCGTCGAGAGCGCATAGGTCAGGTAACGCTCGCCGATCGCCCGCGAAAGCGGTTCGGCATGGGTTGCGGAATTCGGGGTTTCGTCGTCGCTGCTCATGGTCGCGGTGTAATTCGGGACCGGCCCCCGGTCCAGCAGAAACACCGGTCAAAGCCGTTGTCGCGTGACCGGGCTTCGCCTATCTGGAACGAAACACGGGGGATGACGATGGCGAAGACGATCCTGATCACCGGCTGCTCTTCGGGCATCGGTCATGACGCGGCGCATGGGCTGCAAAAGGCGGGCTGGAAGGTGCTGGCCACCTGTCGGCGCGAGGAAGACTGTGCCCGGCTGCGCGCCGAGGGGCTGATCTCCTTTCCGCTCGATCTCTCCGATCCCGCCTCGATCGAGGCCGGTTTCAACGAGGCTTTGGCGCGGGCGAACGGGCGGCTTGACGCGCTTTACAACAATGCCGCCTATGGCTGCCCCGGCGCCGCCGAGGATCTGCCCCCGGGCGCTTTGCGCGAGATCTTCGAAACCAACCTGTTCGGCCTGCACGATCTGACCATCCGCGCGATCAAGGTGATGCGGGCTTACGGCGAGAATGGCGAGGGCCGGATCATCCAATGTTCCTCGGTGCTGGGGCTGGTCGGCATCCGCTGGCGCGGCGCCTATGTGGCGACGAAATTCGCCCTCGAGGGTCTGACCGACGTGCTGCGCCGCGAGATGCGCGACACCGGGATTCACATCATCACGCTGAACCCCGGCCCGATCCCGACTAAGATCCGGGTCAATTCGATCCCGCATTTCGAGAAATGGATCGACTGGAAAGCCTCGGCCCGGCGCGAACAATATGAGACCTCGCTGCTCAAGCGCCTCTATACCCCCTCGGGCAAACCCGACACGTTCGAGCTGCCCTGTTCGGCGGTGACCGACCAGATCCTGCGTGCCCTGACCGACCCGAAACCAAAATCGCATTACTATGTGACCAAGGCGACCTGGCTGGCCGCCATCGCGCGACGGATATTGCCGCTGCGGCTTCAGGACTGGATGTTTTCCAAGGCCTGAGTCGATTTCGCCCAACTGTCTTCGCGACGTGACGTAGCGACACCATCCGGCGTCGTTTTTCATCTGTCTTTTGCTGCGGTCGCATTGTAACAAAATTTCCGATGCAAGAATCCGCCCCCCCGGGGGCGCCTTCGAAACCTAGGGAGACACCGCCGATGAAGGTCCTCGTGCCTGTGAAGCGCGTGATCGACTACAACGTGAAAGTCCGTGTGAAGGCGGATGGCAGCGGGGTCGATCTTGCGAACGTGAAAATGTCGATGAACCCCTTCGACGAGATCGCCGTCGAAGAGGCGATCCGGCTGAAGGAAAAGGGCGTCGCGACCGAGATCGTCGTCGTGTCCGTGGGCGTGAAACAGGCCCAGGAAACCCTTCGCACGGCGCTGGCGATGGGGGCGGACCGCGCCATCCTCGTCGTGGCTGCCGATGACGTGCATACCGACATCGAGCCGCTCGCCGTGGCGAAGATCATCGCGAAAGTGGCCGCCGAAGAGCAGCCCGGCCTGATCATCACCGGCAAGCAGGCGATCGACAACGACATGAACGCGACCGGTCAGATGGTTGCGGCGCTGCTCGGCTGGTCGCAAGCGGCCTTCGCCTCGTCGGTGGAAATCGCGGGCGACAAGGCCAAGGTGACGCGCGAAGTCGACGGCGGTCTGCAGACGATTTCGGTCAAGCTTCCGGCCGTGGTCACTGCCGACCTGCGCCTGAACGAGCCGCGCTATGCCTCGCTGCCGAACATCATGAAGGCGAAGAAGAAAGAACTGGTCGAGAAGACCGCCGCCGATTACGGCGTCGATGTCACGCCGCGCCTGACCGTGGTGAAGACCACCGAACCGGCTGGCCGCGCCGTCGGCATCAAGGTCGGCTCGGTCGACGAGCTGATCGGCAAACTCAAGGACGCGGGGGTGATCTGATGGCTGTTCTTCTGCTTGCTGACGTGAATGGCGGCCAACTGGCCACCGATTCCGTTGCGAAAACCCTTTCGGCCGTGAAATCGCTGGGCGAGGTCCATGTGCTGGTCGCCGGTCAAGGCGGCGAAGCTGCCGCCGCCGAGGCCGCGAAGCTGGACGGCGTGTCGAAAGTGCTGTTTGCGGGCGCCAATGACTACAGCCATGGCATGGCCGAAGCCACCGCCGCGCTGATCGTCGGTCTCGCCTCGGGCTACAGCCACGTTGCCGCCGCCTCGACCGCCGCGGCGAAGAACGTGCTGCCGCGCGTCGCCGCGCTTTTGGACGTGATGATGATCACCGACATCACCGCCGTGATCGACGCCGACACCTTCGAGCGTCCGATCTATGCGGGCAACGCGATCCAGACCGTGAAGTCGGCCGACAAGGTCAAGGTCTTCACCGTCCGCACCGCCACCTTCGGCGCCGTCGGCGCCAGCGGTTCGGCCGCGGTCGAGACGATCTCGGGCGAAACCGCCGCGGGTCTGTCGTCCTGGGTCGAAGACAAGGTCGCGGCGTCGGATCGCCCCGAACTGACCTCGGCGAAGATCGTCGTCTCGGGCGGCCGTGGCGTGGGCTCGCAAGCCGACTTCGCGCTGATCGAGAAGCTGGCCGACAAGTTCGGCGCCGCCGTCGGTGCCTCGCGCGCCGCCGTCGACTCCGGCTTTGCGCCGAACGACTGGCAGGTCGGTCAGACCGGCAAGGTCGTCGCGCCGGAGCTTTACGTGGCCGTCGGCATCTCGGGCGCGATCCAGCATCTTGCGGGGATGAAGGACTCGAAAATCATCGTCGCGATCAACAAGGACGAAGAGGCGCCGATCTTCCAGGTCGCCGATTACGGTCTCGTTGCCGATCTCTTCACCGCCGTGCCGGAACTGGCCGACAAGCTCTGATCCGAGCGACCTGCAACAGAAAGCCCCGCCAGTGGCGGGGCTTTTCCTTTGCGATTCTTGCGGGGTTACAGGAACTTCCGCACCACGGGAATCAGCGCTTCGGCAATCTCCTGATGCACGAGCGGGCCCGGCATCGTCATCGCCGCCGGTTCCTCCATCGGACCGAAATGCATCCCCACCGTACCGGTCGAGCGCGCCGTCACCGAGGGCTGCACCTTGACCAGCCCCTGCGCCAGCGGCGTGATCTCGTCGACCATCGCCTGCGTGATCAGGAGCGGCTCGGCCCCCAGCGAGTCGACCGTCAGCGGGTCGCGGTAATCCCCCAACCACAAAAGCAGCTTCGGCCCGGTCACCCGCTCCAGCAGACCCTTCATCCGCGCGACCCAAGCCGTGCGCAACTCCGCCACCAGCGTCTCGTAGCGATCCGGCGCATAGGCCTGCAGGGTGCTGAGCATGTGCCGGGTAAAGTTGAACTCGGTAAAGTCCACATCGTTGAACACGGCCCGCATGAGGTTCGAGGCGCGCAGGAACCGGTCATTGCGCCGCGGATGCACGGCGTAGAAGCGGTTCGACATGTTCGGCGCACCAAGCAGCTGGATGATCGAGAGCGAGGTCGATTTCGTCGCCTCGGGCAATTGCGGCTCGCTGTAAAAGACATCGATGCCCGCGTTCAGATAGCCGAAGTTCACCACCGGGAAATCAAGACGATCCTCAAGCAGCACCGGCCAGGGTTCGGCCACGAACTTGCCATAGGTTTCACTGCCGCCCATCGCTGCGACGAAGGGTTTCGTCAGATCGCGGCGCGGTCCCCGGAACAGAAGCTTCGACTTGCCATATCGGCATGGAAAATAGTCAAGGGCACCACTGCCCGTGTATTCAAAGGCCATTCATCCCACCTTGTAGATTTCGACTCACCCACAGGAAGAATTGACCGGAAAGCCTTGCCAAAAACCTAAAGAGAAAATTGACACAATCTGGCTATTTTGCGGCGATGGCGGCGCCCCCTTGCCGCGATGCAGCGCCGGGCTTAGACTTGGTCAAATCCGAAAGAAGGAAACGAAATGACGATCTTGACCGTGGGTGTCGTGGGCGCCGGACAGATGGGCAACGGCATTGCCCATGTCTTTGCCCTTTCGGGCTATGATGTGCTGCTCAACGACGTCGCCCCCGACAGCCTTGAACGGGCGATGGGGACGATCGGAAAGAACCTCGACCGGCAGGTGCACCGGGGCAAGATCTCGCACGAGGATCGCGACGCGGCGCTGGGGCGCATCCGCACGACGCTGACGATTGCCGATCTGGGCCAGACCGATCTGATCATCGAAGCCGCGACGGAACGCGAGCCGGTCAAGCAGGCGATCTTCGACAGTCTGCTGCCGCATCTGAAGCCGGAAACGATTCTGGCCACCAACACCTCGTCGATCTCGATCACCCGGCTTGCCTCGCGCACGGATCGGCCAGAGAAATTCATCGGCGTGCATTTCATGAACCCGGTGCCGGTGATGCAGCTTGTCGAGCTGATCCGCGGCATCGCGACGGGCGAGGAAACCTATCGCACGCTTCTGGGCGTGATCGAGCGGCTGGGCAAGACCCCCGCCTCGGCCGAGGATTTCCCGGCCTTCATCGTCAACCGCATCCTGATCCCGATGATCAACGAGGCGGTCTATACGCTTTACGAAGGCGTCGGCAACGTGCAGTCGATCGACATGGCGATGAAGCTCGGCGCCAACCATCCGATGGGGCCGCTGGAACTGGCGGATTTCATCGGGCTCGACACCTGTCTGGCGATCATGAACGTGCTTTATGACGGGCTGGCGGATACGAAATACCGGCCCTGCCCGCTGCTTACGAAATATGTCGAGGCCGGGTGGCTGGGGCGCAAGACCGGGCGGGGGTTTTACGACTACCGCGGCGAGACGCCGGTGCCGACGCGCTGAGATCTGCGGCGGAGCGGGGCTCTGCCCCGCACCCCGGGATATTTTCGGCAAGATAAAGGGGGCCTTTCGGGGCCCTTTTCAGTTTTTCAGCGCAAGCGTCTCGGCGCGCAGATCGGCGAGGAACTGGCGCGGATGTTTCAGCGCCTCGGCCATCTCAGTGGCGGTTTTCGGATGACCGATCACCGGCGATTGCGGCTTGAAAAGCGCGCGCTTGATTTCATGCAGCAGCATCCCCTGCCGCAGCGTCGCCCCAAGCTTGTTGGCGATCTGATAGGCGCGGGAGTTCTTGCCGGGGAAGTAGATCGGCAGCACCGAGGCACCCGAGCGCGCCAGCATCTTTGCGGTGAAGGGGTTCCATTCCCCCTCGATCGCCGGGCCGAAGTAGGTCTGGGAATGCGCAACGGCACCAGCCGGGAAGAGCACGATCACCCCGCCGCGCTTCAGCTGCGCCATGCATTCCGCCCGCATCTTCAGGCTTTCTTCCTGCGCATTCGGTTCATGCGGGAAGGGCACCGGCAGCATGAATTCCTCGATTTCGGGAATTCCCGTCAAGAGCGAACGGGTCAGGATCTTGTAATCCGTGCGCACCTGACCGACCAGCCAGGCCAGAACCATGCCGTCAACGAGCCCGTGCGGATGGTTTGCGACGACAACAAGCGGCCCGGTCGCGGGAATGCGGGCGATCTGCTCGGGTGGGGTCTTCACGTCGATCCCCATGATCTCCAGCGCCTGCGGCCAGAACGGTTGCCCGACCGGAGCGCCGCGGCGTTCGAACTTGCGGATCAGCCGCAGCAGCGTCCATTTCGCCGTCAGCCATTCGATCGTGCGGATCGTGTTCGCCTTCCACGGATTGGTGAACGTGCCCGCATAGGAAAGTCGCTTGATGTCATAAGGCTTTTGCTCGACCTGCATCAGGTCGCCTGGTTGCATGTCGTCCACGACGCATTCCCCTTGCCTTGCGGCTTACATCTCTTCGCCGAAGCGGTCGGCAACCAGCGCTTCGAGCGCCGCCGACAGCCGGTCAGCTTCGGTGCCGAAAGTCGTGACTTCGATCGTCGTCCCGCGCGAGGCGGCCAGCATCAGCAGCCCCATGATCGAATCGCCCGAGACCTTCATCCCGTCCTTTTCGACCTCGGCCCGTGCGTCATACGCCTCGACCACTTCCACGAACCGCGCCGAGGCCCGCGCATGCAGGCCCTTTTCGTTCACGATCTTCAAGACCTTGCTGACACTCACTTGGCCGAGGCTCCGCCCGTCGAATAGCAATTGATATATTTGCGACCGGCGTCGAGCGAGGCTTCCACCGCCGCATGCACGCCCAAAGAACGCGATTTGGCGAGCTTTATCAGCAAGGGAAGATTGGCACCATAGATGATCTCGCGCCCGCCAGCCTCGCAGGCCATCAGGCTCAGGTTCGAGGGCGAGCCGCCAAACATGTCGGTGACGACGACAACGCCATCGCCACTGTCGACCGCATCGGCCGCAGCCCGAATCTCGGCCTGTTTCGCAGCCCTGTCATGGTCGTCTTCTATGGTGATGGCACGGATGCCTTCCTGAGGGCCGACCACATGTTCGACCGCCGCGAGATATTCCCGCGCCAAACCCCCATGTGCCACGATCACGATTCCGATCACGCGCCCTCTGCCTCTTTCCCTGTGGGCATGGCCTGTGCCCGCCGTTCAAGCTCCCTGTGCCGTTTAGACACTTGCCAGTTCGCCTGCGCAAGGGCCTTGGCGACCGCTTCCGTTACGGCAACCGATCTGTGTTGCCCGCCGGTACATCCGAAGCCCACAGCCAGATGGGCCTTGCCCTCGTCGATATGGGCCGGAAGTTGAAACAGAAGTAGATCACACACCTTCTGAATGAAGGGTTGATAGCGGGCATCGGCCTGCACATGCGCCGCCACCGCCGGATCGAGCCCGGTAAGCGGGCGCAGCGCCGCGACCCAATGGGGATTCGCCAGAAACCGGCAATCGAACATCATGTCGAGACCGCGCGGAACGCCGCGCTTGTAGCTGAAACTGTGCAAGGACACCGCCAGCCGGGAAATCTGCCCCATGTCGAACCAGCGCAGGACCTCGGCACGCAGGTCATGCGGGCTCATGTTCGAGCTGTCGATCAGCACATCCGCCCGGACCCGGATCGGCGCCAGCATGTCGATTTCCTGATCGATGCCGGAGACCGGTTGCGCCTCGGGCGCCAGCGGATGACGGCGCCGGGTTTCGGAATAGCGGCGGATCAGCGCCTCGGGCGTGGCATCAAGATAGAGCACCTCGAGCAGCAGCCCCGGCTCGCGGGTCAGCCAGTCGATCAGCTCGATCATCGCCGCAACCGAGAAATCGCGGTTGCGCACATCGATACCAAGCGCCATCGGCCGGGGCAGCGGGCCGTCGATCAGTCGCGGCACCAAAGACAGCGGCAGGTTGTTGATCGCCTCGTAGCCCATGTCTTCGAGCGCGGCGATGGCGGTGGTGCGCCCCGCCCCGGAGGGGCCGGTGACAAGAACCAGACGGTTCGTCGTCTCCGCTGCCGCGCGCTCGTTCACATCGCTCTCCCGGCCTTCAGCCATTGCAGGACCACCGCCTCAAGATGACCATGTTGCAGGCGCAGCACAAGGGGCAGGGTGACGCCAAGGAAGGCAATCTCGCGTGATTGCGGCAGTCTTTCGGTTTCATCCTGCCCCATGTCGATCGCCAGAACGATCCGCGCCTGCGCGATTGGTGCGGCCCGCAGGATGCCGGCGCCGCGCGCCTCGATCAAACCGACGATGGGCGGCGGACAGCGCGCGATCAACGCACCGTCTTCGACCGACAAGATCACCCGGTCATCGGCCACCAACTGCGCGCCGAAAGCCATCAACCGCAGCGCAAGGCTCGACTTGCCGGAGCCGGAGGGACCGAGGATCAGCGCCCCCGCCTCCGGGGTCAGCGCGACCGCCGTGGCATGCAGCGGCCCGTCCAAGGCTCAGACCGGCAAGCCGACGACGAACCGGGCGCCAAGCGGTTCCGAAGTGATGTCGGCATCGGTGGGGCGGATGTTCTCGGCCCAGATCACGCCGCCATGCGCCTCGACGATCTGTTTCGAGATCGCCAGCCCAAGGCCGGAGTGATCGCCGAACTGCCCCTCGGGCCGTTGCGAGTAGAACCGCTTGAAGACCTTGGTCAGCGCCTGTTCGGGGATGCCGGGGCCGGTATCCTCGACCACGACCAGCACGCGATTTTCACGCTTGCGCGCCCAGACCCGGACCGCATCGCCCTCTTCGCAGAAGCTGATCGCATTGGAGATCAGGTTGACGAAGACCTGCGCCAGCCGCTCTTCCAAGCCGGTGATCTCGATCGGCTCGTGCGGCAGATCGGTGATGAACTCGACCCCCTTCGCCGCCGCTTCCTTGCCCAGATATTCGCCCAGATTGCCCACCATCTTCAGCAGATCGAAGGATTCTTCCTCTTCCTTCACCAGATCGCTGTCGAGCCGCGAGGCGTTCGAAATGTCGCTCACCAGCCGGTCGAGCCGCTTCACGTCATGGTCGATCACTTCCAGCAAACGGATGCGCTGTTCATCGCGCTTGACCACATGCATAGACGCAACGGCCGAACGCAGCGAGGCCAGCGGGTTCTTGATCTCATGCGCGACATCGGCGGCGAATTGTTCGTTCGCATCGATACGGTCGTAAAGCGCGGCCACCATGCCGCGCAACGCACCGGAGAGCCGCCCGATCTCGTCGGGACGTGCCGTCAGGTCGGGAATGCGGATCCGCCCGGGCGTCATCTTGCGCGAATGGCGATCGCGCCCGATCTCGGCGGCGGCGGCCAGATCCGCCAGCGGATTGGCGATGGTCGAGGCCAGCACCAGCGACAGGCCGATCGAGACGATGATCGCGATGACGAACATCTGCAGGACCTGTTCGCGTTCGACCCGCACCAGCTTGTCGATCTCGCCCGCGGCCGAGGTCATCGCCACGATACCAACGCGCTTGTCGCCCTGATAAAGCCCGGTCGCCACGGAAAAGATTGTCGCCCCCGAGGCATTGCGCCGTGTCGACATCACCGTCTGTTCGGCGGAGACCTGCGGCACCAGCGCCTCGGCGATGGCACGGGTATCGACCGGGGCCGCCCCGTCCTGACTGCGGCGCGCGATATGGGTCAGCCAATCCCAGGCAGAATTCAGCAGATCGGTGATCACTGTCGAGCGGGTATCGATGCCGAGCCCCTCGACATGTTCGCGCGGCGCGGTGCCGACCGCAGCGGAATCGGCCAGCAGATTGCCCGCCGCGTCAAAGACATAGATCGTCGCGCCCTCGGGCAGCTCGATCCCGCGCATCACTTCGACGACATCGATGCCGTCGCCCGCCGCCAGATTGACCGGCGCGGCCGAGGGCATCCGCGCCTCGAAGACATCGGCGATCAGCTCCGCCTCGCTGACGATGGCGCTTTCGCGTTGAAAGACCAGGCTGTCGCGGAACGGGTTGAGATACAACACCCCAGCGACCATCACGAGCATGGCGAGCAGGTTGAAGGTGATGATCTTGCGCGCCAGCGGCGAGTTGTTCAGCGAGATGAAGCGGCGTCGGCTGCGACCCTTGGCCAGATCCTCATCGATCGCGCCCTTGGGCCCGACCCAGTCCTCGCCCAGAACCACATCGGTCTCGGATTTGGTGGCCTTGTTCACACGCCTCCGCCCCGCTGAAAGAAATCCGGCAATCGTCATTCTTCGTTGTAGCGATAGCCGATGCCGTAAAGCGTCTCGATCGCCGAGAAATCGTCATCCACCGTGCGCATTTTCTTGCGCAACCGCTTGATGTGGCTGTCGATGGTGCGGTCGTCGACATAGACCTGATCGTCATAGGCCACGTCCATCAGCTGATCGCGGCTTTTCACGAAACCAGGCCGGATCGCCAGCGCCTGAAGCAGCAGGAATTCGGTCACCGTCAGCGTCACCTCGCGCCCCTTCCAGGTCACCGAATGGCGCAGCGGGTCCATCGAGAGCGAGCCACGCACGATCACCTTGGTGTCTTCGGCCACCGGCACCTCGCCGGTCGAGATCGCCTCCTGACGGCGCAAAAGCGCGCGGATGCGTTCGACCAGAAGCCGCTGGCTGAAGGGTTTCTTGACGTAATCGTCCGCCCCCATGCGCAGGCCCAGAACTTCGTCGATCTCGTCATCTTTCGAGGTCAGGAAGATCACCGGCATCGTCGTCTTCTGCCGCAGGCGTTGCAACAGTTCCATCCCGTCCATCCGCGGCATCTTGATGTCGAGCACGGCCATGTCGGGCAGGCGCTTGCTGAACGCATCCAATGCCGCCTGACCGTCGTTGTAGGTCTCGACCTCGTAGCCCTCGGCCTCGAGCGTCATCGAGACCGATGTCAGAATGTTGCGATCGTCGTCGACCAGCGCGATCCTCGACATGTCCTGCACCTCATACTGCTTGGTATTATGATTGCGCATATTGTCCGCTTTCCGGCCCGCGGAATCAACTGCGATATGCGAATCAGGCCCCCGGCCGGAATCATCTGAGCGCAAAAAAACGAAGCTTTGACTAATTTGTCTCACCTCTGCGAGATGGTGGCGCTAAATCGGCAATGTTTGCGCTAGCTGCGACAAACCCTTCTGTTCCTTCGCATTTGCGACATGTTATAGGGCCTCATCCGCAATTTCATTGCGCGGATCGGTATTCTGGCGCCTTCGGATACCGGGAGGAACCACTGCGCCGCAAGGGCGGCAACGGGAGCTGAAAATGAGCATCGGACGCGTGAACCCGGCGAAAAAGCTGGAAGATCAGGGCCTCACTGGTCTCGGCAACGTCTATTACAACCTGCTGGAACCCGCGCTGATCGAGGAAGCGATCAAACGTGGCGAAGGCGTTCTGGGTAAAGGTGGCGCGTTCTATTGCTCGACCGGCAAGCACACCGGCCGCTCCCCGAAAGACAAATTCGTTGTCCGCACTGCCAGCGTGGAAGACACGATCTGGTGGGAAAACAACAAGCCGATGGATCCGGCCAAATTCGACGTGCTGCATGCCGACATGCTGGCGCATATGAAGGGCAAGGATTTCTTCGTCGAGGATCTTTACGGCGGCGCTGACCCGGCCCACCGTCTGGACGTGCGTCTGGTCGCCGAACTGGCCTGGCACGGCCTCTTCCTGCGCACCATGCTGCGCCGTCCGGCCCGCGAAGAGCTCGACACGTTCAGCCCGGAATGGACGATCATCAACTGCCCGTCGTTTAAGGCCGACCCCGAGCGTCACGGCTGCCGCACCGAAACGGTGATCGCGCTGAACTTCGACAAGAAGCTGATCCTGATCGGCAACACCGCTTACGCCGGTGAAAACAAAAAAGGCGTGTTCACGCTGCTCAACTACATCCTGCCCGGCAAGGGCGTGATGGCGATGCACTGCTCGGCCAACCATGCGATCGACAACCCCGATGACTCGGCGGTGTTCTTCGGCCTGTCAGGCACCGGCAAGACCACGCTTTCGGCCGACCCGTCGCGCGTGCTGATCGGCGACGACGAACACGGCTGGTCGGAAAAGGGCATCTTCAACTTCGAGGGCGGCTGCTACGCCAAGACCATCAACCTCTCGAAAGAAGCCGAACCGGACATCTACAACACCTGCTCGATGTTCGGCACCGTGGTCGAGAACATGGTCTATGACCCGGAAACGCTCGAACTCGACTTCTTCGACAGCTCGCTGACCGAGAACATGCGCTGCGCTTACCCGCTGCACTACATCGGCAACGCCTCGGAAACCGCGCTCGGTGGCCATCCGAAGAACGTGATCATGCTGACCTGCGACGCTTACGGCGTGCTGCCGCCGATTGCGCGTCTGACGCCGGCGCAGGCGATGTATCACTTCCTCTCGGGCTTCACCTCGAAGACCCCCGGCACGGAAGTCGGCATCGTCGAGCCGGTCCCGACCTTCTCGACCTGCTTCGGCGCGCCCTTCATGCCGCGTCGTCCGGAAGTCTACGGCAAGCTTCTCGCCGCGAAGATCGCCGAACATGGCGCGTCGTGCTGGCTCGTGAACACCGGCTGGAGCGGCGGCGCCTTTGGCGTGGGCAAGCGGATGCCGATCAAGGCAACCCGTGCGCTGCTGACCGCCGCGCTCGACGGCTCGCTGCACAATGCCGAATTCCGCAAGGACCCGAACTTCGGCTTCGACGTGCCGGTGGCGGCGCATGACGTTGACGCGAAACTGCTGAACCCGCGCGAAACCTGGGCCGACAAGGCCGCCTATGACGCGCAGGCCGCGAAACTGGTGAAGATGTTCTCGGACAACTTCGCGCAATATGTCCCCTATGTGGACGAAGACGTGAAAGCCGTCGCGATCGGCTGATCGCACGGGCAGACAGACAAAGGGCCGGGGTTTTCCCCGGCCCTTTCGTTTTGGCGCTGGTTCGATGTGAGGCTTACTTGCGCGTGCGCTTCACCTTGCGCGAAATCGCCCGTTCCTTCGCCTTGAAGGCCACCGATTTCCGCCCCGGACGGAAGGGCCTTCTGCCCCCCTTGCCCGCGCCCGGCATCGCCTCGCCGTCCAGCTCCAGCAATTCCAGCTCAAGCCCGCCGGTCACCGGCACGGCTTCCGCCAACCGCACCAACACCCGCTGGCCGATGCCAAGCGTGATGCCGCTATCCGCCCCGATCAGCTGTTGCGCATCGCGGTCATAGTGGAAGAACTCGCGCCCGACCGAACGGATCGGCACCAGACCATCCGCCCCCGTCTCGTCGAGCTTCACGAAGGCGCCGAATTTCTGCACGCCACTGATGCGCCCGGTGAACTCGCTGCCCACCCGTTCACTGAGGTAAGCCGCCAGATACCGGTCGGTCGTGTCCCGCTCCGCTGCCATCGAGCGGCGCTCGGTCTCGGAGATGTGCTGCGCGGTGTCCTCGAGCTGGGCGATGTCGTCGCGGCTGAGACCATCACTCCCCCAGCCATGCCCGGCAATCAGCGCCCGGTGCACGATCAGGTCGGAATAGCGCCGGATGGGGCTGGTGAAATGCGCGTAAGACCGCAAGGCGAGCCCGAAATGCCCCAGATTATGCGGCGCATAATAGGCCTGCGTCATCGAGCGCAGGGTCGAGATATTGATCAGCTCGTCGAACTCGCTGCCCTCGGCCTCGCTCAAGAGCCGGTTCAGATGCGCGGTTTTCAGCACTTGCCCCTTCGCCAGCGAAAACCCCGAGGCCTGCGCCACTTCCCGCAACGCGTCGATCTTTTCCTGGCTCGGCTCTTCGTGCACGCGGTAAAGCAGCGGGCGGCGCAGCCGTTCCAGCTCCTCGGCCGCGGCCACATTGGCCAGCACCATGAATTCCTCGATCAGCCGATGCGCGTCGAGCCGTTCCTTGAACTTGACCGAAGCGACCTTGCCGCTCTCGTCGATCTCGATCCGACGTTCGGGCAGATCGAGGTCCAGCGGCTGCCGCGCCGCCCGCGCCCGGGTCATCGCCCGGTAGCAGCCATAGATCGGGGCGATGATCTCTTCCACCAGCGGCGCGGTCTTCGCATCCGGGCGGCCCTCCTGCGCGGCCTGCACCTGCGCATATTCAAGCGAGGCCACCGAGCGGATGATGCCCCGGGTAAACCGATGCGCAATCTTGCGCCCTTCGGAGGAGACCTTCATCCGCACCGCCAGCACCGCACGCGGCACATGTTCATGCAGGCTGCACAGATCGCCCGACAGTCGGTCGGGCAGCATCGGCACCACCCGGTCGGGGAAATAGGTCGAGTTGCCGCGATTGCGCGCCTCGCGATCGAGCGCCGAGCCGGGGCGGACGTAATGGGCGACATCCGCGATCGCCACCCAGAGCAGGAAGCCACCCTCGTTCGCCGGATCATCATCGGGCTGCACGAAACAGGCGTCGTCACGGTCGCGGGCATCGGCCGGGTCGATGGTGACAAAGGGCAGGCCGGTCAGGTCCTCGCGGTCCCCCAAGGCGGCGGGCAGTTCCGCATCGGCCTCGGCGATCACGTCATCGGGGAAATCATCGGGAATGCCGTGCTGGTGAATGGCGATCAGCGACACCGCCCGCGGCGCGGTCGGATCGCCCAGACGCTCGATCACCCGCGCCCGCGGCAGGCCCATCCGGCCCTTCGGCCCCGATTGCTCGGCCTCGACCAGTTCGCCATCGCGGGCATCATTGGTAGCGCCGGGCGGCACGATCCATTCGTTCATCTCGCCCTTGTCGATCGGCGTGATCCGCCCACCCTCGGCGCCCTTGCGGAAGATGCCGACGATGCGATGCCGCGCCTGCCCGATCTTGCGGATCAGCCGCGCCTCGGGGCCTTCGGAGCCTTGCGAAATCCGCGCCAACACGCGCTCGCCCGGGCCGACCGCGGGATCGTCCTTGCGGGTCAGGAAGGCAATCCGCGGCGCCTCGCCCGGACCGGCCCATTCGAGCGGCCGCGCCCAGAGATCGCCCATGGTGTCGGCGGGCAGGATCTCCAGCACCGTGACCGGCGGCAGGCTGGCACTGTCGTGATAGCTGCGCTTCTTGCGGCTGATCTGACCGTCCGTGGTCAGCTCTTTCAGCAGGCGCTTCAATTCGATCTTTGCCGCGCCCTTCAGGCCGAAGGCCTTGGCGATATCGCGTTTCGCCCCCCTGATCGGGGTTGTCGGCGATCCAGTCGAGGATCTGCTGCTTCGTCGGGATGGGGGAATGGGTCATGGCCTTGCCTAGCACGACGAGACCGCGCAAGAAAGTGGGGGCTGCACGGGGGAACTGCATGGGGCGGGCTTGCACTTGCGCGCCCGAGCGGTCAGGGCTTGGGCGAAGCGGAAGGGCGGCGCATGCGGATCGTGGGGATCATTCTGGCGGGGGGACAGGGGCGGCGGATGGGGCGCGAAAAAGGCGCTGGTGCCGCTCGCAGGCGACGCCCTGATCGCGCGGGTACTGGCACGGCTCGCGCCGCAGGTCGACGCGGTCGCGATCTCGGCCAATGGCGATCCGGCGCGGTTCGGCCTTGGCCTGCCGGTCCTGCCCGATCGCGCCGGGGAATCGGGGCTTGGCCCAATGGCGGGCATTCGCGCCGGGCTCGACTGGGCGGCAGAGATGGGCGCCGAGGCGCTGGTCAGCACCGCCACCGACACGCCGTTCCTGCCCGCCGATCTGGTGGCCCGGCTGGCTGCCGCGGGCGGGCCTGCGCATGCGCAAAGCTTCGGGCGCGACCATTACACCGCCGCTTTGTGGCGGGTGGCGGACCGACCCCGGATCGATGCGCTTTTCGCGGCCGACGAGCGGCGGATGCGCGCCTATCTGGCAGGCGCGGTGCCGGTGCCCTTCGACACGACACCCGATCCTTTCGCCAATCTCAACACGCCCGAAGACCTCGCCCGGGCCGAAGACTGGTTGCGCCAAAGCGCGCCTTAAGCGCGGAAGCTGCCCGACTTGCCGCCATCCTTGGCCAGAAGCCGGATCCCCTCGATCCGCATCGCCTTTTCCGCGGCTTTCAGCATGTCATAGACCGTCAGCGCCGCGGCCGAGACCGCCGTCAGCGCCTCCATCTCGACCCCGGTCGGGCCGGTAGTGACCACGGTCGCCTCGATCCGCACGGAACTCGTTTCCGGCTCGGGCACCAGCTCCAGCGCCACCCGCGACAGCGCCAGCGGATGACACAGCGGAATGATATCCGCGGTGCGCTTCGCCGCCATGATCCCGGCAACGCGGGCCACGCCCAGCACATCGCCCTTGCCCGCCGTGCCCGCGATCACCAGCGCCAAGGTCTCGGGGCGCATCACCACCCGCCCCTCGGCCACGGCGGTGCGCTTCGTCTCGGTCTTGTCCGAAACATCGACCATATGCGCCTGCCCGGCCGCGTCGAAATGGGTCAGCATTCCGCCCCCCTCGCCCGGCACACCGGGCAATCGTCGCGCCGATGCGTGTGCATCAGCCGTTCCTCGTTCCAGAGCGTGTCGATCATCCAGAGCCGCCCGAGCAGGCTTTGCCCGGCCCCGGTCAGAAACTTGATCGCCTCCAGCGCCATCCGCGCCCCCACCACGCCCGGCAGCGCACCGACGACGCCCTTCGATTGCGCGGGCGGCGGATGGTCCGGCTCGGGGAAAGTGCAGGCATAGCAGGGGCCACCAAGGCCCGGCGCATAAAGGCCGATCTGGCCTTCCCATTGCGCGATCGCGCCAGACAGCAGCGGCACCCCCGCCGCGACACAGGCGCGGTTGATCAGATGCCGTGCCGCCAGATTGTCGGTGCAGTCGATCACCAGATCGAAGCCGCCGATCAGCGCCGCGGCAGTGTCTGCCTCGATGCGGATCGCATGGGTCTCGATCAGCACCTCGGGGTTCAGATCCGAAAGCCGGTCACGCGCCGAGGCGGTCTTGCTTTGGCCCAACCGCGCCGTGCCGTGCAGCACCTGCCGTTGCAAGTTCGAGAGCGACACCACATCGTCATCGGCCAGCCCGAGCCGCCCGATCCCCGCGGCCGCGAGGTAAAGCAGCACCGGCGAGCCAAGCCCGCCCGCGCCAATCACCAGAACCGAGGCGGCGTTCAGCTTCGCCTGCCCCTCCGGCCCGATCTCGGGCAGGATCAGATGCCGCGCATAGCGGCCTTCGGGATCGAACATCGGACCATCCATCTCAGCCCCCCGTCATCGGCGGAAAGAAGGCCACTTCGCGCACGCCCGCGAGCGGCGCGGTGAAATCGGCCAGATTCTGATCCAGCGCCACCCGCAGCACCGCAGGGTCGGCAAAGGCGGCCTCGTAGCGCGGGTCTTTCGCCCGCAGTTCCGCCACCAGTTCAGCCACGGTCGCGGCCCCCGTTTCGAGCCGCTCGCGCGGTTGCCCGATCCGCTCGCGGACCCAGGCGAAATAGACGATGTCGAGCATGTCAGCCTCCGGTGTGGTTCATGCCGCGCGCCATCTGCCCGGCGACGGCGCAGGGGCCGTAACCGAAGGCATGGCCCGCAGGTTTTCGTGCAATCGCCGCGCGGATTTCACGCGCAAGCGCTTCGCCCTCGACGCCCGCGCGCAGGATGGGGCGCAGGTCGGTCGAGCCTTCCTGCCCGAGACAGGTGTAAAGCTCGCCCTTGCAGGTCAGCCGCACCCGGTTGCAACTGTTGCAGAAATTGTGGCTGAGCGGCGAGATGAAGCCGATCCGCTGCCCGGTTTCCGCGACCGTCACATAGCGTGCGGGGCCGCCGGTATTCAGCCCGCTGTCGATCAGCCGGAACCGGGTTTCCAGATGCGCGCGGACGTCATCGAGCGGCCAGAACTGATCGAGCCGCGTGCCTGCCGGAATGTCGCCCATCGGCATCAGCTCGATGAAGGTCAGATCGCAGCCCTGCGCCGCCGCCCAATCGGTCAGCGCGAAAATCTCGTCGTCGTTCACGCCCTTCAGCGCCATCGCGTTCAGCTTCACCCGCAACCCGGCCGCCTGCGCGGCGGCGATGCCGTCGAACACCTGCCCGATGCGGCCGAACCGGGTCAGGCGGGTGTATTTCTCGGCCTGCAGAGTATCCAGCGAGACATTGACCCGCTTCACCCCGCACGCGGCCAGCGCTTGCGCATGGCGGGCAAGCTGGGTGCCGTTCGTCGTCAGCGTCAGTTCATCAAGGCGCCCGGCGCGCAGATGCGCCCCCATCGCGGCAAAGAAGCTGAGGATGTTGCGGCGCACCAGCGGTTCCCCCCCGGTCACGCGCAGCTTGCGCACGCCCAGCGAGACGAAAGCCGAGCAAAGCCGGTCGAGTTCCTCGAGGCTCAGCACCTGATTGCGCGGCAGGAAGGTCACGTCTTCCTTCATGCAATAAGAGCAGCGCAGATCGCAGCGGTCGGTGACCGAGACCCGCAGGTAACGCACATCGCGGCCGAAGCCGTCGCAAAGGGGATCAGGCAGCATGGGCAACTCCCTGGCCGTCGGCCAACCATTGATGCAGGGTGCTGGCGTCGGGCATCAGCAGCAGCGCCGCGCCCTCGGTGAAGCGGATCCAGTCGGGCAGGTTGCGCGGGTGCAGCGCGGTCAGCACCGGCGTCTCGCGTTCCATCGCGGCGGCGATCACGTCGCGAAAGCCGCGCCCCTCGGCCTCGGCCTTGCCGAAACGGTTCAGGATCAGCAGATCAAGCCCGGCCTCGATCTCGGACAAAGGCCCCTGCGCCACCTGCGCCAGCGCCCCGAAATCGAGCCGGCACCCGGTCGAGCCGGAGCCGAGCGGCTGCGCCACCGGGAAGCTTTGCCCGGAGGCAAGCGACATCAGCACCATCTCGGCACAGTGGCAGTCGGTGACGAGGCCGGGGCGATGCTGCACGACGCCGCCGATATGCCGCCCCTGCCGCGCAAGATCGCGGGCGAAATCGCGCAAAAGCGCATCGGGGGGCGTCGTTTCGTAAAGGATGGCCGCAAGCGGAAAGCGCATGTCAAAACCCCCTGTGCACGAAAGGCATCCAGCGCAGCCGCGCGCCGAAACCCACCCGGCTCGTCTCGGCGGGAACGAAGGCCAGCCCCTCGGCCTCGGCCAGCGGAAAGAGCGTCGCCGAGACGCTCGCCCCCAGCCGTTGCAGCACCGGCATGCCGTCGATCTCGCCATGTGCGAGGCGCACCGGAAAGACCTCGCCGCGGCCAGGCTTGCGGGACCAGTCGAAGCCCGCCCGCGCCTCAAACGGAAAAAGGAGGGGCGGTATCTGTCCCGTGAGTGTCGCAAGCTGGGCCGCGGCGAAGAGGTGAAAGCCGGTGAAGGCGGAAAACGGATTGCCGGGCAGGCCGGTGATGGCGGCGCTCCCAAGCTGGCCGAAAAGGATCGGCTTGCCGGGCTTGATCGCGACGCGCCAGCCGTCGATCCGGCCGCCCGCGGCGATCAGCGCCGGGCGCAGGTGATCGCGCCCGCCCATCGACACCGCGCCCGAGGTCAGAATGAGGTCATGCCCGCTCAGCCCCGCAAGCCGCGCGGTGATCGCGGACAGGTCATCGGGCAAAAGTCCCAGATCGGCGACCTCGGCCCCCGCAGCGGCGGCCAGCGCCAGAAGCATCGGCCGGTTGCTGTCGGGCAGGCTGTCGGGGCTTTGCGCATTCAGTTCGTCGCCGGTCGAAAAGACGCCCACACGCGGGCGACGCAGCACGCGCAGGCGGGCGATGCCATTGGCGGCCAGAAGCCCGACATGCTGCGGCGCGATCCGCGCATGGGCGCGCAGAAGCACACCGCCCTCGGGCTGTTCGGAGCCCGGCACGCGGATGTTCTCGCCCGGTTCGGGACGCCGCAAAAGGCGCAGGGTGGCGCCCTCTTCGGTGCAGTCCTCGACGGGCAGCACGGCCTCGGCGCCCGCAGGCACCAGCGCGCCGGTGAAGATGCGCAGGCAGGCGCCCGCGGGCAGATCGGGGGCCTCGGCGCCCGCGGCGATCGTGCCCGCGATCGGCAGGGCCTGCCCATCGCCAAGATCGGAAAGACGCAGCGCGAAGCCATCCATCGCCGCGCGTGCGCAGCGCGGCAGTGCCAGCGTCGACTGGAGAGTTTCGGCACAGAAACGGCCCAGCGCGGCAGCAAGCGGCAGTTCCTCGGTCTCGGTGATCGGATCAACGAGCGAGGTGGCTAGGGCGCGGGCGGCGGCGATGTCGAGCATCGGGGAGAGTTGATCCTGCGCGGTCATCGCAAAAGTCCTTGGGAGAGGGCACCGCGCCCGAAGACGCGGTGCAGGGGAAGGGCCGGGACAGCCCTCCGGGGAGCGGGATTGCTTATTCCGCAGCTTTCGGCGCGACAAAGCCTGTCAGGGTGACGGCAGGACCGGTGTATTTCTCGACCTCGGCCAGGATCGTCTGACCGCAGTTGCCCTGTCCAAGCTTCGAGGTGCCGATATCGGCCGAGAGCACGTTCACGTCGCCATATTTGTCGAGCGTGCCCGCCTCGGTCACGTCGGAGGGATCATACCAGCCGCCTTCGTAGACCTGAATCACCCCCTTCATCACGGCATCGGTGACCTTGACCCCGGTCAGCGTCTGACCGCGATCGTTGAACACCCGCACCACATCGCCATCGACAATGCCACGCGCCGCCGCATCTTCGGGATGCATCAGGCAAGGCTCGTGACCCTGAACCGCGTAGCCCTCGCGCAGGACCGTCCCGCACAGCTGCGAATGCAGCCGGTTGAACGGGTGCGAGGCCGCAACGTGGAACGGATATTTCGCCCCCGGCCCGTCCAGACGTTCCAGCGGTTCCATCCAGGTCGGATGCGCCGGGCAGTCGTCATAGCCCATCTTCTCGATATTCTTCGAGTAGATCTCGATCAGACCGGTCGGCGTGCCGAGCGGGTTGAGCAGCGGATCTTCGCGGAAGCTCGCATAGCGCACGAACTTGTCGCCATCGGTGACCGGGAATTCCACGATCCCTTCTTCCCAGAAGGCATCGAAGGCGGGCATCTCGACGCCGCTGGCCTTGCCCTGTTTCGCGGCATCTTCGTAGAAGGACTTGATCCAGCCCATCTCGTCCTTGCCTTCGGTGAACTCCTTGCCCTTGCCAAGCCGTTCCGAGATCGCGGCAAAGATGTCGTAATCGCTGCGCGCTTCGTAGACCGGTTCGACGATCTTCTTCATCGCCAGGATGCCGGTGTTCGAATAGTCGCCGATGGTCTCGATGTCGTTGCGTTCGTAGCTGGTCGTTGCAGGAAGCACGATGTCGGCATGCCGCGCCGTGGGCGTCCACTGGAAGTCATGCACGATGAAGGTTTCCAGTTTTTCCCAGGCCTTGACCATGCGGTTTCGGTTCTGATGGTGGACGAACGGGTTGCCGCCGACCCAATAGGCCATCTTCACGTCCGGATATTTCGACCGCGTGCCGTTGAAGTCGAATTCGGCGCCGGGGTTTTCCAGCATATCGACCACACGCGCCACCGGAATCACCGAGGCCCCGCTTGCCGCCAGCCATTCCGGCCCCTTCGTCGCCGCGCCGCCATCGGTGATGCCCGAGAGCGCCGGACCGCTGGTCGAGGGCGTGCCGCCGCCCGAATAGTGATACGAAAGCCCGAAGCCACCGCCCGGCAGACCGATCTGACCCAGCATCGAGGCCAGCGTCACCAGCATCCAGTGCGCCTGTTCGCCGTGATGCATGCGCTGCATCGACCAGCCCGCCGCCAGCATCGTGCGCTTCGATTTGAAGAGCCGCGCCAGCTCCTTGATCGTGTCGGCGGGAACGCCGCTGATCTCCGACGCCCATTCGGCCGTCTTCGGCGTGCTGTCGGTTTCGCCCATCAGATAGGGCAGGAACTTGTCGAAGCCCGAGGTGTAGTTCGCGATGAAGTCCTTGTCATACAGGTCTTCGCTCACCAGCGTATGCGCCATGCCCAGCATGATCGCCACATCGGTCTGCGGCTTCGGCGTGATGTGCTCGGCGCCGAAGAAATCCACCGTCTGGGTGCGGACCGGGTCGATGACGATGACCTTGGTGCCCTTGGCCTTGAGCGCCTCAAGCCCCGGATAGGCGCCATGTTCGGGGATCACCCAGCCGATCTGGCTGGTCTTGATCGGATCGGCGGCCCAGAACACCATGACTTCGGTGTTTTCCGCCACCACCGGCCAGGCGGTCTGCTGTTCATAGACTTCGAGCGTGCCGACCACATGCGGCATGATCACCTGCGCCGCGCCGGTCGAATAGTCGCCCGCGCCGTTCACATAGCCGCCCGCCAGCGTCAGCATCCGGCGCAGAAGCGTGGTGCAATTGTGCAGCAGGCCCGGGCTCTTCCAGCCATAGGAACCGCCAAACAGGCCTTGCGGGCCATAGGTTTCCTCGATGCGTTTCACCTCGGCCGCGACCAGATCGAGCGCCTGATCCCAGCTGACGCGGACGAAATCGCCGTTGCCGCGGGTCGAGCGATCGGCTTTCACGCCTTTTTCGAGGAATTCGCGCCGCACCATCGGATATTTGATCCGGGTCGGCGAATAAATCGAGTCAAGCACGCCTTCGAGCATCGGCGTCGGATGCGGGTCTTTTTCCCAGGGTGTGAAGGCAGTGGCGCGGCCATTTTCAACCGTCGCGGTGAAGATGCCCCAGTGGCTGCCCGACATCACCTTGCCATTGGCCAGCGCCTCGGCGCGCGCGCCCTGAGCAAACAGCGACGGCCCGAACATGCCCAGCGCGCCTGCGGCGACCGAGTAGCTGAGGAAGGCGCGGCGTGAAAGCTCTGCGCGCAGTTCGTTTCCGGAAATCTTCGTCATCAGACTGTCCTTTCTTCCGGTTGGGTTGTGAGAGAGTTGTGATCGAGCGCCGCCAGAAGCAGCGCTGCGGCCCCGGCCCAGAAGCCGGTGCGATCTTCGGCCCTGACGGCGGCGCAAAAGCCGGGCAACCAGAGCCGCAGCCGGGCCTGCAGCGCCTCGGCGCGCGGATCGGCATGGGCTTCGAGATGGGCAAGCAGCATCAGCTCGACCGAGAGATGGTCGGGCGCCTCGCAGCAGCCTTCGGCCAGATGCAGGTCGCAGGCGACCATGAGGGCGCTCATCTCTGCGACCGGGGCCTGAAAGAGCCGCCCGCCATGGGTCCAGGCGGATTCGTTCGGCGCCAGCGTGCGCTTGCCGCCAAGACCCAGGAACAGCCCGTTGAAAGCGATGGTCAGCCGCGTCTGCAGCCGCGCCGCCTCAAGGGGCGAGGCCAGCGCCGTGCGGATTTCGGTCAGCGCCTCGGCAAAGGCGGGTTCAGTGCCGAGCGCCGCCAGCCATTTCGACCCGGCGCCTTCGCGCAAGGCGGTCAGACGATCTGCGGACGGCGGGGCCAGAAAGACCTCGGCCAGCCAGTGCCAAAGCAGCGCACGATCAGCCACAACAGCGGGATTGAGCGAGATCGCGGTCATTCCTCGGCCTCCCCGCCCATGTCTTTCGCGTGCATCTGCACGTATTTCTGCACCAGCCGGAACTGTTCCTCGTTCAAGGGCGCCTTGGTCTTCATCGCATTGAGCGTGCCGATCCATTGGTTCGCCAGGAAATGGCTGGTGTGCGGCAGGACGTGGCAGGTGCCGCAGGCGGCGCTGAACATCGAACCCGCATAGGACCAGACCTTGTCGAGACTGTCGGTCAGATCGCCATTCTTCACCCAGACCGTAAGAGATCCCTCGGTCCAGACCTGATCGGTGTCGGGATCGGTCATCGTCTTGCCCGCGGTCACCGCTGAAACAGCCGTCGGCGCCAGCGCCACGTTGAAGATGCGCTGGCCCTGTGCGGCATAGAGCATCCGCTCGGCGCCCTCTTGCTGCCAGCCGTCAAGCTTGACCTGCAGCGCCTTGCCCGAGACCGCCTGAACGACCATCGGCGTCGCCGCGATCACCTTGCCCGCGGCCTTCACGCCATCTTTCGGCTCTTCCAGATACAGCTCGATCGTCTTCAGCGGATAGACCGTGTCACCCGCTTTCGGCGCCAGGTCGGCCGCCTGCGCCTCCAGATCTTCAAACAGCTTCTTGTAGCCCGAGGACATGTCGGGCAGCTTGTGCGCGATGCCCTTGTGGCAATCGATGCAGGTGCCGCCATCCTTCATCGCCTGCTGCATCTGCTTGGCCGCATCCGGCTTCGTCTGATGCGCGAAATCCATCGCCTCGAAACTGTGGCAGGACCGGCAACCGACCGAATCGTTCGCCTTCATGTCAGCCCAGACCGTTTCGGCCATCTCAAGCCGATGCGCCTCGAATTTCTCGGGCGTGTCGACCTTGCCGGTGATTTCGCCCCACAGATCCTTCGCCGCCAGCACCTTGGCCCGATAAAGCCGCCAGCCCGATTTCGGTACGTGGCAATCGGCACATTCCGCGCGCACGCCCATCGGGTTCGAATAGTGGACGGTGGTTTTGTATTCTTCGAAATTGCCCTGCATCGTATGGCAGGACAGGCAGAATTTCGTCGTCGTGGTCTGTTCGACGGCATAGTGGAAGCCGTTCCAGCCCAGCGCGCCGACGACGGCCCCGCCCAGCACCAACGTGCCCAGTCCCCAGCGCGTGCTGGGCCTGCGCATCACGCCCCAGATTTTCCTGATCACTTTCGCCTCCGGTCTTGCCGTTCCGGGGGCCGCTCCATCACCGACGCCGCACGTCAGTTCTTGTCACGGTCCGACCCCGTTCGAGGATCGGAGTAGACCCGCGATATGAACCGCGTTGCGTCCGGTTGTGAATGCGATGAAAAAAATTGTGAACAGGATGTTAAAACCCGGAAAAACCAGCGGAAATCACGCAAAAATCGTTGCCGCTCGGGGGTTTTGGCGCGATGACGGAAGAAAGGGGCCGGTGATGAAGACTTCCTATCATATCCTTGTCGTCGAGGACGATCCGGTGGGGCGCCAGACCTTGGCCGCCTATCTGGTGAAGGACAATCACCGCGTCAGCGAGGCGGGCGACGGCGAGCAGATGCGGGCGATCTTTGCCAAGGGCGATGTCGACGTGATCCTGCTCGACATCAACCTGCCGGGCGAGGACGGGCTGTCGCTGCTGCGTGAATTGCGGCGGCAATCCGAGGTGGGGGTGATCATGGTCACTTCGCGGCGCGAGGATGTGGACCGGATCGTGGCGCTGGAACTGGGCGCCGATGATTACGTCACCAAGCCCTACAACATGCGCGAGATCCTGCCGCGGACCCGCAATCTGGCGCGTCGGGTGACGGCGGCGCGGGTGGTGAAGGCGGATGAGTCGAAGAAAAGCTTCGAGGGCTGGACGCTTGATATCGCGCATTGGACCCTGACCGATCCTTCGGGCGAGGCGGTGAAGATGACCCGGGCCGAGTTTGAATTGCTGGCCACCTTCGTCACCCATCCGGGGCAGGTTCTGAGCCGCGATCAGCTGATGACGCATGTCAGTCGGCGTGGGCACGAAAGCTTCGATCGCACCATCGACGTGCTGGTGCGCCGGGTGCGGCGCAAGATCGAGCCCGATCCGGCGAAGCCCCGGCTGATCGTCACCGTGCACGGGCTGGGTTACGTTTTTTCGGCGTAAACTCTCTCTGCCATGACCGAGGCCATCGCCGAGGTCACGCGACACATCGGCCCCGTGACCGCCGAGTGCTTCAGGCACTCGGCCTGCGCCCGCCCCGCCCATGGCGGGCGCATTCGCGCCGCCGGGGCGGAGCGCAGGCCTCTGTCACGCTTGGGGATGCGGTCTTGCGACAGGCGTTGCCCGGACGGGCGGGGAAAGGCGATGCCTTTCCTGATCCGCCCGAGACAGATGGGCTTACCCCGCGATTTCGGCCCAGATCGCTTCGACCAGCCCCACGGCCGAGCGGCACGACAGGATCAGATCGGCCACCGGACCCGCAACCTCGGCGCTGCGCCGCCCCGAGGCAGAGGCCAGCATCTCGGCCCGCTCGGCTTCGTCGGCGAGCGCGAGCAAGCCCACATGCCGCGCCGAGCTTTTCAGCCGATGCGCGATCATCGCCACTTCATTCCAGCGCTCGGACTGCGCCGCCGCTTCAAATGCTCCGGCGGTGTGACCAAGGCTCGCCTTGAAGGTCGCGACGATCCGGCCCGTCGGCTCGACACCCAAAGCCTCGGCATGGCCGCGCAGGACGGTCAGATCGACAAGCCCCTGCCCCGCTCCCCTCGGGCCGCGCCGCCCCCGAGCCGACCGGCCGCGGCGAGGCAAAGCCGGTGACCCGCCGCAACAACTCCTCGAGCCGCGAGAACGGGAAGGGCTTGGCGAGAGAAACCCGCCGATCCCCGCCGCCGCAAGCGCCGCCGCATCGACCGCCGGACCATGCGCCGCCGCATCGACCGCCGGACCATGCGCCGAAAGCGCCGCGATCGGCAGGCGCGCAATCGCCGGATCGGCATGGGCGCGGATGGCATGGCCCAGCTCGAAGCCGCTCAGATCGGGCAGGTTGAGATCGGTCAGCACCAGATCGAAAGCCTGCCCGGCCAGAGCCTGAAGCGCGGCCTCGGCCGTCTCGGCCAGCCGCACCTGATGCCCGGCCTGCCGCAACAGCGTCTCGGTCACCAGCCGGTTCACCGCATCATCCTCGACGATCAGCAGCCGCAGCGCCTTGGCTGGCAGCTTCGCCTCGGCCCGCGCCCGGGCACAATCGGCGCCCTGCCGCGGCGCCAGATCAAGCGGCACGACAAGCCGGAAACAGCTGCCCTCGCCCAGATGGCTTTCGACGGTCAACTCGGCCCCCATCAGCTCGGCCAGTCGGCGCGAGATCGCCAGCCCCAAGCCGGTGCCGCCGTGCTTGCGCTCGATCGAGCTGTCGGATTGCGTGAAGGGGCAGAAGATCTCTTCGAGCCGTTCCGCGGCGATCCCCGGCCCGGTGTCGCGCACCGAAAACCGCGCCAGGATCCGGCCCGGATCGCGCGTCAGCAGATCGAGCCCGATCACCACCGCGCCCGCCTCGGTGAACTTCACCGCATTGCCCGCCAGATTGAGCAGGATCTGCCGCAGCTTCGCCGGATCGCCGGTGACACAGGGCCGCTCCTGCGGGCTGTCGAGATGCAGCATCAGCCCGGGCTTGCGTGCGACAAGCGGCTCGATCACCCGGCCGACATCGTTCAGAAGCTCCGCCAGCGGGAAATCGACGCGCTCCAGCATCAGCCCGCCCGCCTCGATCCGCGAATAATCGAGGATCTCGGAGACGATCGAGGTCAGCACCCGGGCCGAGCGGTCGATCGCCTCGACATAGCCCGCCGCGCGCGGGCTCAGATCATCTTGCCGCAACAACTCGACGATGCCGCCGATGGAGTGGATGGGCGTGCGGATCTCATGGCTCATCGTCGCCAGAAAATCGGTCTTCGCCTTCGCCAGCGCCACCGCCTCCTCGCGGGCGCGGCGCTCGTCGGTGACATCGGTGAAGCTGATCACCGTGCCCAGAAACTTGCGCGAGACATCAAGCATTTCCTGCGTCGAGACCGACACCCAGCGCCGCCCGTCGATGGTCTGGATCTCGTGCTCGGGCAGCAGCGGGCCGACGGCCCGCGGATCAAGGCCGAACAGCTCGCGGAAACTGCGGCGCGCCGCCGAGCCGTAATAGACCGAGCCGGGCACGACATCCTTTGACAGAAGCAGCGCCGCGGCGTGGTTCATGTTCTCGATCCCGCCCTCGGCATCGATCAGGAAAACCGGGGTCTGGATGCTTTCGAAGATCGTCAGATACTTGTTCTTTTCATTCACGACGCGCTGGTTTTCCGCCAGCAGCCGCTCGTGATCGGCATCGACGACGCCGCGACCCCATTGCGTGCAGATGCCGATCTCGGCACGGTCAAAGAAGCCGCGCAGAAGCCGCAGATAGAGCGCCTCGGCCTCGGCAGGAAAGCCCGTCATCCGCACGAGCCGCAGATAGCTTTCGCGGTAGCCCTTGAAATTGCTCAGGAACATCGCCAGCGGCACACCGCGCAGCCCGTGCCGACGCGCCACGTCGATGCCATAAACGGTCGAGGGATCGTCGCCGATGTCGCTGTCGTAATCCACCTCGGCATCGCCGCGGGTTTCCAGCATCAGCGCGATGGCGCCATTCAGACCCTGCACCGAGGCCCGCCAGGCTTCGGGCAGCGTCGAGACATGGGCGTTGTAGCTGCGAGTGATCGAATAGGCGATGTGCATCTCGATCAGCCGGTTCTCGTTTGCCTGCAGAAACCGCGCCAGTGTCGCCAGATCGGCCCCGGAAGCGATCGCATCGCCACCCGGGAGCGGGTGGGAAAACTGCCCTTGATGTTCGGAAATCATTCGTAACGTCCAGATATTGGCGCCCCGACCGGCGCACGTCTTGCCGGGAATCCGGCCCTTACCCCAAGACCCGGCCCGAAAGCCCGTCTCCTCGTCACGAAACTGTTCCCCCGCTACCGCAACTCGCGCGGCCCGGCTTTGATCGGGATCAAGGGGGGCCGCCGCCGCCGCGACATGAGCGGCATTCCGCGCGATCCTGCGGGACACATCCTTTCCCGCGCTCTGGACAAGCCCCGCCATCCGTGGTTCCTTGATCCTGCGACAGGGGCGTCCGGGGATCCGGGCTGAGAAGCACCCTTTGAACCTGAACCAGATCATGCTGGCGTAGGGAGTCCGCAACCGGTGCTGTGGCCCCCGCCCCATCCCGGCTTCGGTCTTCCGCGTCACGGAGGGACCGATGACCGAGACCGGACACTACCTTGCCAAGATGCGCGCGACGGCGCCGCTTGTTCACAACATCACCAATTTCGTCGCGATGAACGTGATGGCGAATGTGCAGCTGGCCGTGGGCGCCTCGCCCGCGATGGTGCATGCTTTGCCCGAGGTGGCGGAATTTGCCCTTCTGGCCGGGGCGCTGACGGTGAACATCGGCACGGCCGATACCGACTGGGCCGAGGGCATGGTGCAGGCCGCCGCGGTGATGACCCGGATCGGCAGGCCCTGGGTGCTGGACCCGGTGGGCGTCGGTGCGACGCGGTTCCGGCAGGATCTGTGCGCCCGGCTGCTCGATCTGCGCCCGACGGTGATCCGCGCCAATGCCTCCGAGATCCTTGCGCTCTCCGGGCTTGGCGGGCAGGCGCATGGGGTCGATGCGGGCGATCCCGTCGAAGCGGCCGAGACCGCTGCCCGGGCGCTGGCCGCCCAGACGGGCGGCGTGGTCGCGGTCTCGGGCCCGGTCGATTACGTCACCGATGGCCGTCAGGCCTTCCGCATCGCCAATGGTCATCCGCTGATGCCGAAGGTGACGGCGCTTGGCTGTTCGCTCAATGGCGTGATCGGCGCCTTTCTGGTCGGCCAGCCGCCGCTCGATGCCACGGTGGCCGCGCTCGCCTACTATGGTCTGGCGGGCGAAATCGCCGCTCAGGACGCGAAAGGCCCGGGCAGTTTCGCCGTGGCCTTCCTTGATGCGCTGGCCAACCTGACGCCCGAGGCGCTCAGTGCCGGGGCGAAGGTGCATGCGGCATGATCGGGCCGGTCTATGTCATCACCGACCCGGGCACGCCCCTCTCCGTGCCCGATCAGGCCCGGGCGGCGGCCCGCGGCGGCGCCCGCGCGGTGCAGCTGCGCGACAAGAGTGCTTCGGATGCCGATCTGCTCGCCCTTGCCCGGCAGCTTCTGCCCGAGATGCGGGCGCATGGGGTGAAGCTGTTCCTCAATGACCGGATCGAGGTCGCGCTGGCCGCCGGGGCCGATGGGCTGCACATCGGGCAGGGCGACGGCGATCCCGTCGCCATCCGCGCCCGGATCGGGGCGGAAATGCTGCTCGGTCTGTCCATCGAGACCGAGGCGCAGGCAAGCGCCCTGCCCCCCGGCATCGATTACATCGGCGCGGGGCCGGTGCGGGCGACGGCGACGAAACCCGATGCCGCGGCACCGATCGGCTTCGAGGGTCTCGCCCGCATCGCCCGACTGGTCCCGGTCCCCACCATCGCCATCGGCGGGCTGACGCAGGTCGACATTCCCGCGCTGAAAGCCGCGGGCGTCGCCGGGCTGGCCGTCGTCTCGGCCGTCACCCGCGCCCCCGACCCCGAGGCCGCCTGCCGCGCGCTGGTGCAGGACTGGAGGCAGAGATGATCCCGAACATTCTTTCGATTTCCGGCTCCGACCCCTCGGGCGGGGCCGGGATTCAGGCGGATCTGAAGGCGATCTCCGCCAATGGCGGCTATGCGATGGCGGCGCTGACCGCGCTCACGGCGCAAAACACCCGCGGCGTGACGGCGGTCGATCCGATCCGCCCCGAGATGGTGACGGCGCAGATTGCCACGATCCGCACCGATATCCGCATCGATGCGGTAAAGATCGGGATGCTCGGCGACAGCACGATCATCGCCGCCGTTGCCGCAGCACTTGAGGGGCTGTCCGCCCCCGTCGTTCTCGACCCGGTGATGGTGGCGAAGGGCGGCGACCGCTTGCTTGCCGCCGAGGCCGTGGCGGCGCTGCGGCATATCCTGCTGCCCCGCGCCGCGGTGATCACCCCGAACCTGCCCGAGGCGGCCGATCTGCTCGGCTGCGAGGTCGCGCAAAGCCGGGCCGAGATGGTGGCGCAGGCCCGCGGGCTGCGGATTTTGGGCGCGCGGGCGGTCTATCTCAAGGGGGGGCATCTGCCGGGGCCGGTCAGCCCCGATCTGCTGCTCGATGCCGCGGGCGAGACCTGGTTCGAGGCGCCAAGGGTCGAGACGAAGAACACCCACGGCACCGGCTGCACGCTGTCCTCGGCGCTGGCGACGCAGCTGGCCCGCATCCCCGATCTGCGTCAGGCCGCCGCCGCCGCCCGCACCTATACCCTGCGCGCCATCGCCGGGGCCGACCGGCTTTCGGTCGGGCAAGGTCATGGCCCGCTCGATCATTTCTTTGCCCAGAGGTCATAGATGAAACGCCTGTTGCTTGTCCTGCTGCTGCTTGCCCCCCGCGCCGAGGCCGCCGATCACCTCTCGGTCATGCTCGACTGGTTCGTGAACCCCGATCACGGCCCGATCATCGTCGCGGCCGAGCGCGGCTATTTCACCGAAGCCGGGCTTGATGTGACGATCATCCCACCCGCCGACCCCTCGGACCCGCCGAAGATGGCCGCCGCCGGGCAGGTCGATCTGGCGGTCAGCTACCAGCCGCAGCTGTATCTGCAACACGCCGCCGGGCTGAACCTGAAGCGGGTCGGCACGCTGATCGACGCGCCGCTTTATTGCGTCATGGCCGATGCCGCGGGGCCGGTGAAAACCTTGGCCGATCTGCGCGGTCGCAAGGTCGGCTATTCGCTCGCAGGCATCGAGGCGGCGCTGATGCAACGGATGCTGCGCCACAATGGCGTCGATCCCGCCGAGGTCGAGACGATCAACGTGAATTTCGCCCTGACCCCCGCGGTGGCGACGGGGCAGGTCGATGCGGTCTCGGGCGCGTTTCGCAATTTCGAGCTGCATCAGATGGCGGCCGTGGGGCATCAGGGCCGCTGCTTCCTGCCCGAGGAAAACGGCGTGCCCGCCTATGACGAGCTGATCTATCTGGCCCGCGCCGATCTGGCGGGGGATGATCGCATCGCCCGGTTTCTGGCCGCCACGGGCCGCGCCGCAACCGAGATCGCCGCCGAGCCGCAAGCAGGCTGGGACAGCTTCCGCGCCCATGCGGCGGAGCTTGATGATCCGCTGAACGAACAGGCCTGGGCCGACACCTGGCCGCATTTCGCCCGCGATCCGGCGGCGCTCGATGCCGCGCGCTACCGCGATTTCGGCGCCTTCATGGTCGAGACCGGGCTGATCCGGACCGCCCCGACGGTGGACGAGATCGCGGTGGGGAAATGACCGCGGCACTCTCGGGTCAGGTCTGGCTGGGCGAGCGCCCGCTGCTGCGCGCGCTCGATCTGCAGCTCAAGCCCGGCTGGACCTGCCTTCTGGGCGCGTCCGGCGCGGGGAAATCGACGCTGCTGCGGCTCTTGGCCGGGCTGCCGGTGGCGGCACGGCTTGAGGGCAGGCGACAGGCGCCCGACCGGATCGGCTGGATGGCGCAGGGCGATCTGTTGCAGCCGCGGCTTTCGGTTCTGGCCAATCTGCGCCTGATGGCCCGGCTGCGCGGCGAGACCCTGCCCCGCCCCCGGGCCGAAGAACTTCTGGCCGCCGTCGGGCTTTCGGGCCGCGGCGCCGACCGCCCCGAGACGCTTTCGGGCGGCGAGCGGCAGCGGTTGGCACTGGCCCGGGTGCTCGCTGACGAGACCGCGCTGGTGGCGCTCGACGAACCCTTTTCGGCGCTCGATGCCCCCACCCGCGCGGCGATGCAGGATCTGGCGGCGGCGTGTCTTGTGGGCAAGACCGTGCTGATGGTCACCCACGATCCGACCGAGGCGCTGCGGCTGGGCGACCGGGTTCTGCTGCTGGACGGCGCGGCCCTGCACGAGATCCAGCCCCTGCCCGGGGCCCGTCCGGTGCCGCTCGACGATCCGCAGTTGGCGCAGGCGGCGGCCGGGCTTTTGGCACGGATGCGGGCAGCATGAGCGCGCGTCTGTGGCCGGTGCTGGCGGTGCTGGCGCTGTGGCAGGCCGCGACGGCGGCGGCGCTCGTGCCCGCTTTCGTGCTGCCCCCGCCCGTGCAGGTCTTCGAAACGCTCTGGCGCGAGCGTGCCCTGATCGGCCAGCATACCCTGACCACTTTGGCCGAGACCGGCGCGGGGCTTCTGATCGGAATTGGCGTTGGCGTCACGCTGGCGCTGGCGATGAGCCTTGCGCCGAAACTGGAGCGGTTGATCGGGCCTCTGCTCGCAGGGGCGCAGGCGCTGCCGGTCTTCGTGCTGGCGCCGGTGCTGACGCTGTGGCTGGGCTATGGGCTTGGGCCAAAGGTGGCGATGGTGGCGCTGCTCGTTGTCTTTCCCGTCGCCTCCGGCCTGCGCGACGGGCTTGCCACCACGCCCGAGCCGGTGCTCGATCTGGCGCGGATTGCCCGCGCCTCAAAGCTGCGCACGCTGATCTGGCTGCGCCTGCCGCATGCGCTGCCGCAAGGCGCCGCGGGGCTGCGCATCGCCGTCACCTATGCGCCAACCGGCGCGGTGATCGGCGAATGGGTCGGTGCGTCGCAGGGCCTTGGCTATCTGATGCTGATGGCCAATGCCCGGATGCGCACCGATCTGATGTTTGCGGCGCTTCTGGTCATTCTGGCGTTGACGCTCGCGCTCAACCGGCTGATCGACCGGACGCTGGCGCGCGCGGGGCTGTGACGGCCCCGGCGCTGTCAGAACAGGCGTTGGCTGCGCTGAAACATCCGCATCGTCGTGCCGATCCCCTCGGACAGCCGCATGATCGTTTCGAGCCGCAGCCGGATGTCGGAATGCGAAACATCAAGCTGGTCGATCGTCGCCGACAGATGGCTGTTGGTGCCGCGCATCCGCCCGGTCTCCACCCGGCCCAGAACCCGGATCGTATCAAGCCCCAACATCTGCCGTCGGATCTCGGCACTGGCGCGGCCCAGCACCTCGGCATGGGCAATCGCCTGCTCCATCGCCGTTCCGGTATCCCGCTGCGCCTGAGCCTCGATCGCAACCAGAATCTGCCGCTCATGTGCCCAATCGATCCCCGGCACCGGCTGCGCATCGGCGAAGTTCAGGCGCATTTCCGACAGAACCCGATGCGCCCCGATCAGAAACAGCGCCTTCGACGCCTGCCGCGAAACCCGGTCACAAAGATTGTCCCGCCCCGCCACAAAGCTGCGCAGACGTTCCGAGATCACCTGCGACGAGCTGCGGTAGTTTTCCGAAATCGCCGACACCGGCCCGCCCGAGGGCTCCAGCCGCGAGGCGATGATGCGCATGTTGTTGGGCACGGACTGCAGCGCCTCGAAACTGCGCAACAGGTTGCGCTGCTCGCGTGTGACCTCTTCGAGCGAGGTATTGAGCGCGACAAGTTGCGCGGTGCGGGCATCGGTCAAACGGCCCAGCTTGGCATCGCGGGCAACCAGTTCCTGCCCCATCGCCGAGGCCATGAAGCTGGTATAGCTTGAAAATCCCTGACTCGCGGCGAAGTCGCACAGCGCCTGCGCCCCCTCCTCGGGATCCAGACGCTCTGTCCGCTCGCGCTGCGCGAGCTCGGCATAGACCTCGCGGATACTGGCAAAGAGCGGAGTGGAGGGCCGCATCCGCACCGACAGAAATCCCTCTGGCGCGGGCACCAGCACGGCGAAGACCCAGTAGTAATCGCCGTTGCGGGCGCGGTTCTTGACGTAGCCGCCCATCGGATGGCCTTTGCCGAGCGCATCCCACAGGATGCGGAACACGCCGCGCGGCGTGTCGGGGTGGCGGATGATCTTGTGGGGGGCCCCCAGAAGATCTGTCCAACCATAACCGGAGACACGGCGGAACACCTCGTTTCCGGACAGGATCACCCCGCGCGAATCGGTGCGGGAAAAGAAGAGTTCTTGGAAGCCGAAATCGACTTCCCCCTCGCGGGCGAGGGTCTGCGATATCACTGCGTTCATCTGGCTCTCTGGGCGCGAGGCGGGCGCTGTCCGGTGGGGATGCCAGACCTTAATGCCGAATTCCTTTTTCAAAAATTGATAAGCATCTTTGATCATTAGGATTTTACGGAAATCCGATGCCTTTGGCGCAGAGAATCGACGAAATGGCGGGCAAACCGTGGCGGCCCGCAAAAATGTCGCAGGGGATCAACAGCCCACTGCAAGAGCGGCTTGCACCGGCCAAACCAGCGCATACCCCAAACGAAGCGCCGCCCCAGATCCGGGCCCCAGGTCGCACGAAAAGACAACTGGCCTCAGACGGCCGAGCCCCCCAAGGTCGCGGACGGCCCGTGCCGGGTCAGCCAGCTTCATCCTCGCGATGGCCGAACCCCGCAGGAAAGGTCAGCACATTGCCCCGTTGCGGCGGGTGACATTCCTCGTGCCAAGCCTCCTGCGCTTGCAGAAGCTTCGTCTCGACCTCGTCGAGGCCCTGATGATGACAATAGCGGGCGAGCTCGTCGATCACCTCGCCCAGCCAGCGTTCCTGCGGATCATCGCCGACAAGCCGTTCCAGTGCGCCGACTTCCGAAACCAGCGCCATCCGCGCCTGACGCAACCCGACCGCCGTGGAGTTCATGGAATGTCGGTCACAATGCTCGATCAGATCGTCGAGAATCGGTATCAGCCAAGCATGCCCTTCTAACATGGATAATATGTACCTCTTACGCTTTCGCCGCCCAGCTTCCTCCGGTTTTGTCCGATCGGCAACCCTGAAGCGGGGGTTTGCGGGGCGCGTGCGCAAGGCATGACCACGAAGCGGGCAGTACGCGCGCAGCGAGGGCCAAGCCGGAAAGACCTGACCGCTACGCGCTCTCGCGGGGAAGTTGTTGAAATTCTATGAACTTCCCGTGATCAGATAATTAATTTACAATTTAAGCTCGCACCCTGATAACTTATTTACAGCTTTGTCCTTTTATTTAAAGGGTTTACAGCTCAGCACACATTCTGTTTACAATACCTTCGAGGAGTGATGCCGGGGCTTGCCCCTGGCGCAGGCGGCGCTTGCCGCGTCACAGGGAGGATGGAATGGGGATGCAAAGCCAGGCAGTCGCAGCGCCGGACCTTCGGGAGGTTCCCGCGGGATTTGAGACGGCGCATGCGAACGGTGCGAAATACCTCGAGATGTATCGGGAATCGATCGAGAACCCGGATGCGTTCTGGGGCCGGGAAGGCAAACGGCTCGATTGGATCACCCCCTATACCAAGGTCAAGAACACCGATTTCACCTTCGGCAAGGTCTCGATCAAATGGTTCGAGGATGGCGTTCTGAACGCCTCGGTGAACTGCATCGACCGCCATCTGCGCGACCGCGCGCTGCAGACCGCCATCATCTTCGAGCCCGATGATCCGAAGGAACCGGCCAAGCACATCACCTACAAGGAGCTGTCCGAAAAGGTGAACCGGATGGCGAACGTCCTGCTCAGCCAGGGCATCATGCGCGGCGACCGCGTCGTGATCTATCTGCCGATGATCCCGGAAGCCGCTTACGCGATGCTCGCCTGCGCCCGGATCGGCGCCATCCATTCGATCGTTTTCGCGGGCTTCTCGCCCGACGCGCTGGCCAACCGGATCAACGATTGCGGCGCGAAGCTCGTCATCACCGCCGATACCGCGCCGCGTGGCGGCCGTCGCACGCCGCTGAAGGCGAACACCGATGCCGCGCTCTTGCACTGCTCGGACAAGGTGCGCTGCCTTGTCGTCAAGCACACTGGCGATCAGATCAGCTGGGTGCATGGCCGCGATGTTGACCTGCTCTATCTCATGGAGCATGTCAGCCCCGAATGCCCGCCGCGGCCGATGAATGCGGAAGATCCGCTCTTCATCCTTTACACCTCGGGCTCGACCGGCAAGCCGAAGGGCGTCGTGCATACGACGGGCGGCTACCTCGTCTATGCCGCGATGACGCATCAATACACGTTTGATTACAAGGACGGTGACGTGTTCTGGTGCACCGCCGACGTGGGTTGGGTGACCGGGCACAGCTACATCATCTATGGGCCGCTCGCGAATGGTGCGACGACGCTGATGTTCGAGGGGGTGCCGACCTGGCCGGATGCGGGCCGGTTCTGGGCCGTGTGCGAAAAGCACAAGGTCAATCAGTTCTACACCGCGCCGACGGCGATCCGCGCGCTGATGGGGCAGGGCACGGAATGGGTTGAGAAATATGACCTTTCCTCGCTGCGGGTGCTGGGGTCTGTGGGCGAGCCGATCAACCCCGAGGCCTGGGTCTGGTACGACAAATATGTTGGAAAAGGGAAATGTCCGATCGTCGACACGTTCTGGCAAACCGAGACCGGCGGGCACATGATCACGCCGCTGCCGGGCGCGACGGCCACGAAACCGGGCTCGGCGACGAACCCGTTCTTCGGGGTGAAGCCGGTGGTTCTGGACCCGCAGACCGCGGTGCGGATCGGCGAAGTGGAATGCGAAGGGGTGCTCTGCATCTCGGACTCTTGGCCCGGGCAGATGCGCACGGTCTGGGGCGATCACGACCGCTTCCAGGAGACCTATTTCGGCCAGTATCGCGGCTATTACTTCACCGGCGACGGCTGCCGTCGCGACAAGGACGGCTATTACTGGATCACCGGCCGGGTCGATGACGTGATCAACGTCTCGGGTCACCGGATGGGGACGGCCGAGGTCGAAAGCGCGCTCGTGGCGCATCCGCAAGTGGCCGAGGCCGCGGTGGTGGGCTATCCGCACGACATCAAGGGTCAGGGCATCTACGCCTATGTGACGCTGATGAACGGGATCGAGCCGTCGGAGGATCTGCGCAAGGATCTGGTCAAGTGGGTGCGCACCGAGATCGGCCCGATTGCGTCGCCCGATCTCATTCAATGGGCGCCGGGTCTGCCGAAGACGCGCTCGGGCAAGATCATGCGCCGCATCCTGCGCAAGATCGCCGAGAACGACTACGGCGCGCTGGGCGATATCTCGACCCTCGCCGATCCGGGCGTCGTGCAGGAACTCATCGACAACAGAATGAACCGGGCGTGAGCATGGACACCGTGACCACCCCCGCCGTGCTGATCCTGCTTGGCCCCCCCGGGGCCGGCAAGGGCACGCAGGCCCGGATGCTGGAAGAGCGCTTCGGCCTGATCCAGCTTTCGACCGGCGATCTTCTGCGCGCGGCGGTTGCGGCGGGCACGCCTGCGGGCCTTGCGGCGAAGACCGTGATGGAAGCGGGCGGGCTCGTCAGTGACGAGATCGTGCTGGCGATCCTGCAAGACCGCATGGCCGAGCCGGATGTGACCGCCGGGGTGATCCTTGACGGGTTTCCCCGCACCGCAGGGCAGGCGGCGGCGCTGGATGCGCTGCTGGCCGCCTCGGGGCAGAAGGTCACCGCGGCCGTCAGCCTTGACGTTGACGACGAGGCAATGATCGCCCGCGTCGCCGGTCGCTTCACCTGCGCCGCCTGCGGCGAGGGCTACCATGACAGCTTCAAGCAACCCGCCGTCGCGGGCTGCTGTGACAAATGCGGCGGGGTGGCTTTCAAACGCCGCGCCGACGATACCGCCGAGACCGCGCGGGCAAGGCTTGACGCCTATCACGCGCAGACGGCACCGCTCATCGCCCATTACCGGGGCATGGGCGTCCTGCGCTCGGTCGATGCGATGGACAGCATCGATACCGTCGCAAGCGCACTCGGGTCGATCGTAGAGGACGTCTCGGCCTGACGGGGGCAGTCTGCGGCCATGCGTGGTCGGGCGGCATCCAGACAGTGAAGGGCGGCGGGCGGACGGGGAGATGTTCCGCCCATCACCGCCGACAGGGAGCAAACACTGACCCAGAGCGCAAAGCCGGGTCAGCGACGATACAACGAGGAGGAAGATCACCATGCAAGACTCGATGCTTGAACGCATCGCGAACAGCCCGTCCTACAAGGCGCTGCGCGGCAAGCGCCTGCGCTTTGGCTGGACGCTGACCATCGCGATGCTGCTTGTCTATTACGGCTTCATTACCGTCATCGCCTTCCGCAAGGACCTGCTCGCCATTCCGATGGGCGAGGGCGTGATGACCTGGGGGATTCCGGTCGGCTTCGGCGTGATCCTTTTCACCATCATCGTGACCGCGATCTACGTGACCCGCGCCAACCGCGAATATGACGACCTGACGGCCCAAGTGAAGCGCGAGGTCCTGAAATGAACCGGATCACCACGCTGACCCGCCTTGCGGCGGCAACCGGCTTTGCCATGGTCCCCGGCTTCGCGATGGCCGTGGGCACGCTCGAAGGCACGGTCGAGAAACAGGCGACGAACTGGACCGCCATCGGCATGTTCGGCTTCTTCGTCGTGATGACGCTCTTCATCACGAAATGGGCGGCGGCGAAGACGAAATCGGCGGCCGACTTCTACACCGCCGGCGGCGGCATCACCGGCTTCCAGAACGGTCTGGCGATCGCGGGCGACTACATGTCGGCGGCCTCGTTCCTCGGGATTTCCGCGGCCGTGATGATGCAGGGCTTCGACGGGCTGATCTACTCGATCGGCTTCCTTGTCGGCTGGCCGATCCTGACCTTCCTGATGGCCGAGCGCCTGCGCAACCTCGGCAAGTTCACCTTCGCCGACGTGGCGGCCTTCCGCTTCGCGCAAACCCCGGTGCGGGTCTTCGCCGCGATGTCGACGCTTGTCGTCGTGGCCTTCTACCTGATCGCGCAGATGGTCGGCGCGGGCCAGCTCATCGAGCTGCTCTTCGGTCTCGACTACTTCTATGCCGTGATCATCGTGGGCATCCTGATGATGGTCTACGTTCTGTTCGGCGGCATGACCGCGACGACCTGGGTGCAGATCATCAAGGCCTGTCTGCTGCTTGGCGGCGCGACCTTCATGGCGCTGATGGTGATGGCACATTACGGCTTCAGCCTTGAAAGCCTGTTCGCCGAATCCGTTTCGGTGAAGACCAACCTTGCGACCGCCGACGGCAAGACGCCCGAGGAAGCCGCCAAGGCCGGGCTTGCGATCATGGGCCCGGGCACCTTCGTGAAAGACCCGATCTCGGCGATCTCGTTCGGCATGGCGCTGATGTTCGGCACCGCCGGTCTGCCGCATATCCTGATGCGTTTCTTCACCGTTCCCTCGGCCAAGGAAGCGCGCAAATCGGTGATGTGGGCGACCGTCTGGATCGGCTACTTCTACATGCTGACCTTCATCATCGGCTTCGGCGCGATCGTCTACGTGCTGACCAACCCGAACCTGATCACCCATGATGCCAAAGGCGCTCTGGCGCTGGTCGGCGGCAACAACATGGCCGCGATCCATCTGGCGCAAGCCGTCGGCGGCAACGTCTTCCTCGGCTTCATCTCGGCGGTGGCTTTCGCCACGATCCTCGCCGTGGTTGCCGGTCTGACGCTCTCGGGTGCTTCGGCGGTGTCGCATGACCTCTATGCGACCGTGGTCAAGAACGGCAAGGCCGACAGCGCTGCGGAACTGCGGGTCTCGCGCATCACCACGATCTGCCTCGGCCTCGTCGCGGTGGTTCTGGGTCTGGCCTTCGAGAAGCAGAACATCGCCTTCATGGTGTCGCTGGCCTTCGCCATCGCCGCTTCGGCGAACTTCCCGGTGCTGTTCATGTCGCTTCTGTGGAAGGGCATGACGACCCGCGGTGCGGTCATCGGCGGCGCGATCGGTCTGATCGTCTCGGTCGGTCTGACCATCATCTCGCCCTCGGTCTGGGAAGCGACGCTCGGCTTTGAAAAGGGCTCGGCTCCGTTCCCCTACACCTCGCCGGCGCTCTTCTCGATGGTTCTGGCCTTCGTCGGCATCTGGTTCTTCTCGATCACCGACAAGAGCCGCCGTGGCGATACCGACCGCGCTGGCTACCTGGCGCAGGAAGTCCGTTCGGAAACCGGCATCGGCGCTGCGGAAGCTTCGGCGCACTGATCAAGGCGGGCGGGGGTCAAACCCCGCCCGTTCTCCCTCGGCCCCTCCGCCAAACCGGTTTCGAATTCGGCGGGCGGGCCTCCCCCTGATCGCAGGAGACATCATGGACACCGATCGTCAGGCCATCATCGCCTTTCTGGAAACTGTGCATCCCTACGATTCCCTGCCGCGTGACGAGCTGGCCGATGTGGCCAGTTCCTTTCGCCGCATGGAGTTCCGCCCCGAGGCGCTGATCTACGTCTATCAGACCCCCCTTGGCGGGCTTTACCTGATCAAGCAGGGCGCGGTGGAAATCACCGATGGCAATGGCGGGCTGGTCTCGCTTCTGGGTCCGCGCAACTCGTTTGGCGAACGCGGGCTTCTGCGCGACGGTCTGGCGGCGACGCAGGCCCGGGCGACGGCGCAGACGGTCTGCCTTGTGCTGCCCACCCCGACCTTCAAGCGGCTGATCGAGACCTATCCGGCCTTCGAGCGCTTCTTCAACCGAAAGCGCGGCGAGAAGGTCTCGACCGATATCGCGACGCAGAAGGTGGCCGACCTGATTGCCCGAAAGCCGCTGTCCTGCGCGCCGGGCACCCCCGCGATTGAGGCCGCGCGGATGATGCGCGATGCCCATGTCTCGTCGCTCGGTGTGGTCGAGAGCGACGAGAAGCTTCTGGGCATCGTCACGCAACGCGATCTGTCGAACAAGATTCTCGCCGATGGCCAGCCGCCGCAGACGCCGGTGGCCGCGGTGATGACGCCAGATCCGATCAGCCTGCCGCCGACGGCGCTTGGCTCGGACATCCTGCATATCATGCTGGAAAAGCGCATCGGCCATCTGCCCATCACCGAAGCGGGCCGCTTCGTCGGCATGATCACGCAGACCGACCTGACGCGGTTTCAGGCCGTCTCCTCGGCCGTCTTGATCCGCGACGTTGTCTCGGCCGAGACGCTGGACGAGATGACCGCCGTCACCGCCCGCATCCCGCAGCTGCTGCTGCAACTCGTCGGCGCTCATCACGCCCATGATGTCGTGACCCGGCTGATCACCGATATCGCCGATGCCGTCACCCGGCGCCTGCTGGTGATGGCCGAGCGCGAACTCGGGCCCCCGCCCGTGCCCTATCTGTGGCTGGCTTGCGGTAGCCAAGGGCGGCAGGAGCAGACCGGCGTCTCGGATCAGGACAATTGCCTCATCGTCGATGACCGCGTCACGGCCGAGGACATGGACTATTTCCGCGCGCTGGCAAAGATCGTCTGCGACGGGCTGAACGCCTGCGGCTATGTCTATTGCCCGGGCGACATGATGGCCACGGCCGAGCGCTGGTGCCAGCCGCTCAAGGTCTGGCGCGGCTATTTCCACGACTGGATCGACACGCCGAACCCCGAGGCGCAGATGCTGGCCTCGGTGATGTTCGATCTGCGCCCGATCGGCGGCAATGGCGCCGATCTGTTCGCCGCGCTTCAGGAAGAAACCCTGCGGCTGGCCTCGCACAGCCCGATCTTCATTTCGAACATGCTGGCGAACTCGCTCAAGCACACGCCGCCCTTGGGGCTTCTGCGCGGCTTTGCCACGATCCGCTCGGGCGAGCACCGCAACCACATCGATCTGAAGATGAACGGGGTGGTGCCGGTGATCGATCTGGCCCGGGTCTATGCGCTGAAGGGTCGGCTTGGCCTGGCCAATACCCGCGCCCGGCTGAAGGCGGCGGAAGAGGAGGGCGTGATCTCGGCCAATGATGCGCGCGACCTGATCGAGGCCTATGACCTGATCGCCTCCACCCGGCTTGAAAATCAGGTGACGCTGATCAAGCTCGGGCGAGCGCCCGACAATTTCCTTGCGCCTTCCGACATGAGCGACTTTGAACGCTCGCATCTGCGCGACGCCTTCGTGGTGGTCCGCACGATGCAATCGGCGGTGGGGCACAGCAAGGCCGTGGTGACCTGAGATGAAGCGCGGCCTGCGCGGGAGGACGGAATGAACGGGCAAAGCGGCCGCAGAAGGCGGGTGCTGATCGTCGAGGACGAGGACAATATCGCCATCGCGCTCGATTATCTTCTGGGCCGCGAGGGGCTGGATCACGCGCGCATGGACACGGGTCTGGGCGCAGTCGATCGTATCCGCGCCGACCACCCGGATCTGGTGTTGCTTGACGTGATGCTGCCCGAAGTCTCGGGATACGAGATCTGTCAGGAGGTCCGGGCCGACGGCGCGCTCTCTGACGTGCGGATCGTGATGATGACCGCCCGCGGCTCGGCGCTCGAGCGGCGCAAGGCGCTGGCACTGGGCGCCGATGGCTTCATCGCCAAGCCGTTCGAGCTGAAGGAGTTGCGCGACGAGTTGCACCGGCTGCTCGATGCGGAGGGGGCGTGATGGACCTGACCCGGCTCAGCCTTCGGCTCCGGATCTTCCTGTTCTTCGCCGCGCTGGCCTTTGGCAATCTGGCCGCCCTTGTCGCGGGTCTGATCTTCGGGTTTCACAAGCTGGGCCGCCCCGAAGCGCTGGATGGCTTCGTCGTCGGAGGTTCGGTAGCAGGTCTGGCGATCCTTGGCCTGATCGCAGCGGTCTGGTTTCTGTTCGATGCCAATCTGGCGAAACCGATCGAGCGGCTGGCGGGATCGATCCGCGCCCGCACGCAGACCTCGGTCGAAAGCGCGCTGGATCAGCTGCCCGGCCGCTATCTGGGCGATCTGGCTCCCGCCGCGGCCGCGATTGCGCAGAACCTGAACGAGACCCGCTCGGCGCTGACGGAATCGGTGCAGCGCGAGACCACGCGGCTTGCGCGCGAAAAGGAACGGCTGGAAACGCTGCTCTCGGACGTGCCGGTGGGGGTGCTTCTGTGCACCGCCGACCATGCGCTGGTCTTTTACAACGGTCAGGCGGTCGATCTTCTGGGCGGCACCCATGCGCCGGGGCTGGATCGGCGGGTTTTCGATTTTCTCAACCCGGCGCCGATCCAGCATGCCTATGCGCGGCTTCTGGCGACGGCCGATCCCGATGCCGCCTCGGATCTTCTCTGCGCCACCGTCGCCGATGGCCGCACCTTGGCCGCGCGAATGCGGCTGATTTCCGAGGGCGAGGATCACCATGTGGTGCGCAATGCGGGCTATGTGCTGACGCTGCGCGATGTGTCGGCCGACATGCGCGCCCATGCCGGGCGCGAGGCGCTGATGGACGAGCTTTTCGACCGCATCCGTCGCCCGGCTGCCGCGCTGCAATCGCTGACCGGGGTGCTGATCGCCGATGACGGTCCGACCGAACCGCAGGCGCGGGCGCAGCTGCGCGGCGCCGCCCGGGCCGAGGCGGGCAGTCTTTCCCATGCGATCCACACGCTTTTCGAACGCCACGAGGCAATGCGAGCCGATTGGTGGCCGCTCGCGATGATCCGCGCCTCGGATTTCGGCGCCGCCGTGCAGGCCCGCGTCGCGGCCGAGGGGAATGGCGATCTGCTGCCGGTGACCGCGCCGCTGATGCTGCGGATCGAGGGTTTCGAGATGGTGGCGCTGATCGCGCATCTGGTGCGCCGTCTGGGCGCGGGCCGGGTCGAAAAGCGGCTCGAGGTGCTTGAAGAAGGTGCGGGGGCGCTTCTGGCGCTGGAATGGCGCGGCGAGGCGGTGGCGATTGCCGAACTCGACGGCTGGCTGACCGAGCCGCTCGATGTCGGCATCCCGGATGTGAGCGGGCGGCGCGTGCTCTCGGTCCATGCGACCGACCTTTGGCCCGAGCGGCTGCACGAGGGGCGGCACCGGCTTTGCCTGCCGCTGCGCGAGGCGCGGCGGATCGGCAACGGGCCGCGTCCGGTGCCGCGCAAGGTGGTCTATGATTTCGACCTGCTGGGGCGCGGCAAGGAAAGCGCCTTTGCCGAAACGCCGCTCGACAAGCTGACCTTTGTCGTCTTCGACACCGAGACGACGGGGCTTTTGCCGACGGAGGGCGACGAGATCGTGCAGATCGCGGCGGTGCGGATCGTCAACGGGCGGCGCGTCGCCACCGAGGTGTTCGACACGCTGGTGAACCCCGGGCGGCATATCCCCGAAGCTTCGACCGTGATTCACGGCATCACCGATGCGATGGTGGAGGGGGCGCCCCCGATCGCCGAGGTCGGGCGGCGGTTTCACAAATTCGCCGAAGGGGCGGTTCTGGTCGCCCATAACGCGCCTTTCGATCTGGAATTCCTGCGCCGCAAGGAACTGCTGATCGGCAAGAATTTCGACAATCCGGTGCTGGATACGGTGCTGCTGTCGGCGGTGATCTTCGGCCCGTCCGAAAGTCACAGCCTTGACGCGTTGACGCATCGGCTGGGCATCACCATCCCCGAAGAGGCCCGCCATACCGCCATCGGCGACACGATCGCCACGGCCGATGCCTTCCTGCGGCTGCTGCCGGCGCTGAAGGCGCGCGGGCTGACCACCTTCGGCGCAGTGCTGACCGAGGTGCGCAAGCACGGCCGCATCCTGCGCGACGCGAACGAGTAAGGTCTTAACAGGCGACAAGGCCCCGGGCGCGAAACACCGCCCGCGCGGCCTCGGCCGCTTCCGGCGAGGGCGTCGGGGTTTCGGCCAGAGCATAGGGATGGCCGAGCATCGCCCATTTCGAGGCGCCGAGCTGATGGAAGGGCAGCACCTCGACCAGCTCGACCGCCCGGCCCAGCCCCGCAACGTGATCGGCCATGCGGGCGATCTCGTCCGGGGCGTCGGTCCAGCCGGGCACCAGAACGTAGCGGATCCGCATTTTCTTGCCCAGCCGCACCATCCGATCGGCGCAATCGAGCGTCGGCTGCAGCGGCTGCGCCGTCAGCGCCAGATGACGCGCCGGATCGATATGCTTGATGTCGAGCATCACGAGGTCAATCGGATCAAACCAATCGTCGGTCACGCGGTCATGCAGATGGCCCTGCGTATCGAGCGCGATATGCATCCCGAAACGCGCCTTCAGCGCCCGGGCGGTCGCGTTGACAAAGGCCGCCTGCATCATCGGCTCGCCGCCCGAAAAGGTCACCCCGCCCGCGAATTTGAGGAAGCTGGCCAGCGGCGCGACCTCGGCCAGCAGATCCTCGACCGCCACCCGACGCCCGGCGTGCAGCTTCCAGGTGTCGGGGTTGTGGCAGTACAGGCAGCGGAACTGACAGCCCGACAGGAAGAACACGAAGCGCATCCCCGGCCCGTCGACCGCGGCCCCGGATTCGAGCGAATGCAGGAAGCCGTGACAGGCGGCCTCGTGCGGATCGCAAAAGGTGTCGAACCCGGGATGCGGCGTCAGGAACGTCATCGCGCCTCACATGTTCGCGTGGAAGGTGCGGCTGATCACGTCAAGCTGCTGCGCCCGCGTCAGCTTGACGAAGTTCACCGCATAGCCCGAGACGCGGACGGTCAGTTGCGGATAGGCCTCGGGGTGGTCCATCGCATCTTCGAGCATCTCGCGCGTCAGCATGTTGACGTTGACGTGAAAGCCCCCTGCCCCGCAGAAACCGTCAAGGCAATTGGCAAGGTTCGTCACCTGCTCGGCCTCGGTATGGCCCATCGAGCCGGGCGTGGCCGAGGCGGTCCAGGACACACCATCCAGCGCGGCTTCATAGGGCAGCTTCGCGACCGAGGCCCCGGCGGCGACAAACCCTTTCTTGTCGCGCCCGTTCATCGGGTTGGCGCCGGGCGCGAAAGGTTCACCCGCGCGGCGGCCATCGGGGGTGTTGCCGGTCTTCTTGCCGTAAACGACGTTCGAGGTGATCGTCAGGATCGACTGCGTCGGCATCGCGTTGCGATAAAAATGCGGCTGCGCGGCGATCTTGGCCATGAAGGCCTCGGTCACGGCGACGGCGATCTCGTCCACGCGGTCATCGTTGTTGCCAAAGGCCGGATAGTCGCCCTCGATCGCGTAATCGACGGCAAGGCCCGCGTCGTTGCGGATCACCCGCACCTTGGCGTGCTTGATCGCCGAAAGACTGTCGGCGACGATCGAGAGCCCCGCAATCCCGGTCGCCATCGTGCGCAGGATATCGCGGTCATGCAGCGCCATCTCGATCCGCTCATAGGCGTATTTGTCGTGCATGTAGTGGATCGCGTTCAGCGCCTTGACATAGGTCCGCGCCAGCCAGTCCATCGCCAGATCGAACTTGGCCCTGACCTCGTCATAGTCGAGCACATCCCCGGTGATCGGCGTCAGCCCCTTCGCCACCAGCGCCCCCGACTTTTCATCGACGCCGCCGTTGATCGCATAAAGCAGCGCCTTGGCGAGGTTCGCCCGCGCCCCGAAGAACTGCATCTGCTTGCCGATCCGCATCGCCGACACGCAGCAGGCGATGCCGTAATCGTCGCCCCATTTCGGCCGCATCAGATCGTCGTTTTCGTATTGAATGGCCGAGGTATCCTTCGACACCTTGGCACAGAACGCCTTGAAGCCGCGCGGCAGACTGACCGACCAAAGCACGGTCAGGTTCGGCTCGGGCGCCGGGCCAAGGTTGTAAAGCGTCTGCAGCACCCGGAACGAGGTTTTCGACACCAGCGTCCGGCCGTCTTCGCTCATGCCGCCGATGGCTTCGGTGACCCAGGTGGGATCGCCCGAAAACAGCTCGTCATAATCGGGCGTGCGCAGGAAGCGGATGATGCGCAGCTTGATCACCAGATCGTCGATGAGTTCTTGCGCCGCTTCTTCGGTCAGAAGCCCCGCCGCCAGATCGCGTTCGAAATAGACATCCAGGAAGGTCGAGACCCGGCCGAGCGACATCGCCGCGCCGTTCTGCTCCTTCACCGCCGCGAGATAGCCAAGGTAGGTCGCCTGCACCGCCTCGCGCGCGGTCGAAGCGGGACCCGACAGGTCGATGCCATATTTCCGCGCCATCTCGCGCAGTTCCTCCAGCGCGCGGAATTGTTCCGAAAGCTCCTCGCGCAGCCGCAACGTGTCTTCGTCGAAAACAGCGTCATCCAGCGCATGGAACTCGGCCAGTTTCGCCGCCTTCAGCCGGTCGATGCCATACAGCGCCACGCGCCGGTAATCGCCGATGATCCGGCCGCGGCCATAGGCATCGGGCAGGCCGGTGATCACGCCCGATTTCCGCGCCGCCAGAATGTCGGGGGAATAGGTGTCGAAAATGCCCTGATTGTGGCTCTTGCGGTATTTCGTCCAGATCTCGGCCACCGTCGCATCCGGGGTGAAGCCGTAAGCCTTCAGCCCCGTCTCGACCATGCGCAGCCCGCCGTTCGGCATGATCGCCCGCTTGAGCGGCGCATCGGTCTGCAGGCCCACGATCAGCTCGGCCTCGCGGTCGATGTAGCCTGCGTCATGCGCGGTGATCGTCGAAGGCCGGTCGGCCGAGACATCCAGCACGCCCTTTTCGCGTTCAAGCTTCAACAGCGCCGCGACATCGGCCCACAGCTTCTTCGTCCGCGCCGTCGGCCCGACCAGAAAGCCCGCATCGCCGGTGAAGGGCGTGTAGTTTTCCTGAATGAAGCCGCGCAGGTCGATGCTGTCGCGCCAGGCCCCGGCCGAGAAACCGTGCCACGGATCGGCGGCGACCGCAGGGATCGGAGTTTCGGTGATGGCATTCATGGAGCGGTCCTTTCCCGCGGGCACAAAGCCCGATTGGCGGCCTGACGGTCGGATGAGGGAGGATCGCACCCGGATCGCCAGACGCGGCACTTTCGGCGCTGAGGGGCTGGCGGATTGGATCTTCCGGTAAGATTAGTTGACCGGAAACCGCCCTATAAATCAACCGATCTGACGTTGCGTCATAAGTAAATATACACGCGATTTCATATGGTTATCTCTGACGCTGCAGCAGGTTTGCAAATTTGGCATGACAAGATTGTTGCAAGTTATCCGCTCGGATCGACCAAAAATGACCCCCCGAAATAATCTTTTACCCAAGCCGCCCCGGGCAACAGATCCTTGCGGCGCGAAAGTCGCGAAACCCCGCCCCTGACTCGCCCCCGCGATCCGGGTTCGGCTTGCTCTGCCAAGGGCTTGCGCGGCGCAGCCGAGACGCCACCCCAAAGCAAAACGCCTGCCGCTTGCGCGACAGGCGTTTCGTTTTCCGAACCTCGGAAGGATCAGCGGCGCAGGCCGAGACGCTCGATGAGCGACTGGTAGCGAGCCACTTCTTTCTTCTTCAGATAGTCGAGCAGCTTGCGGCGCTGGGCCACCATCATCAAAAGACCCCGACGCGAGTGGTTGTCTTTCTTGTGGGCTTTGAAGTGCTCAGTCAGCGTCGCGATGCGCGAGCTGAGGATCGCAACCTGAACTTCGGGCGAACCGGTGTCGCCTTCCTTGGTCGCGAATTCCTTGATCAGACGGTTCTTTTCTTCGACGGTGATCGACATCGGGGTCTCCTGTTCAAAGGGTGATGGCGCAAGCCGGGATGTCGTCCAGCAGGGCCCGTGGAGGCTCCGCCGAATCCGGCGGATGGCGGCACTTAGCGGAAAAACCGCCAGAAGGAAAGGGAAAAGCCCGGATCAGGCGGCGCCGAACTCCTCGGGGGTGATCAGCAGGATATCCTCGGGGCGCAGGTCGGCGGCATCGACCACCTCGGCCAGACGCGTGCCATTCAGCGTGATCCAGACATTGCCCTCGGTCTCGGACGGTTCCAGCGTCACCTCGGGCGTCGCACCGCTGTCGGGGTCATAGACGACGACGATCTGATCAGCGCTCGCGTCGTAATCGGTGATCGTGGCGGGGCTGTCAGGATCGATCCACTCGCCCAAGGCAAACAGATCGCCATCCTCCCCACCCGAGGCCCAATCACCTGTCCCCATGATAAATGTATCAGCCCCCACACCACCGTTGAGGAAATCCACCCCGTCGGTGTCAGTGTTGCCGCTTTGGTCATCCGAAACAACCCCGATCAGCAGATCGTCCCCGCGTCCGCCGCCCAGATCGTCTGCGCCCGATCCGCCATCAAGGGTGTCGTCGCCATCGTTGCCTTCCAGACTGTCATCGCCGGCATCGCCCGAAACATTGTCGTCCCCGACCCCGCCCAAGAGCGAATCCGCGCCTGCCCCACCGCCCAGGCTGTCATCGCCGAACCCGGCCACAAGCGTATCGTCGCCCGCATCCCCGATCAGCGTATCGGTGCCATAATCGCCGGTCAGGCTGTCGTCGCCGGTGCCGCCGTCCAGACTGTCATCCCCCGCGGCGCCTTCCAGACTGTCGTCGCCCGCATCGCCCGAAACGGTGTCATCCCCCGCATAGCCGTTGATCTGATCGTCTCCGGCCTGACCATCGAGCACATCGCCGAAAAGATCGCCCCAGAGGATATCGTTTCCATCCGTCGCCTCGGGCGAGGGCTCGGGGTCCGTGGGCTCTACGCCCGGCAGGGTGGTTTCGGTGCCGTCGTCTACAGTGTCTTCGGTGACTTCTTCCGACGGGGCGGCATCGTCCTGCACCTCAGTCCCGTCCTGCGCCTGAGAGACGCCCCCGGACCCGCCGTCAGAGGCATCCGTTTCTGCGTCCTCCCCGCCCCCCGCAGGGGAAACCCCGGCAGCAAGACCCGCCATCAAAAGACCCAGAAACCCCGACAAGAACAACATGGCACACCCCAGCTTCACCCGCAGAGCATAGCCGAAACGGGCCTGTCGAACAAAACCAAAACATGGCACGACCAAGGCCGTGCTGTCGGTTTCTTAAGGTGTAGTTAACGCATCGCGAAGGAGACCCGACGCCTCAGGCCCAGAGCTGCAGCGGTTGCGCATAACCGATGTAGAGCGGATGTTTCGGCGCCCCCGCGGCCGTCAGGCCAAGGTGGTGCAGATCGCGCCCCGAGTCGCGCAGCAGCCGCGCAACCGCCGCGCCGCGGTCCAGATGTGCCCCATGCGTGCCCCAGGCGCAAACGATGCGATCCGCGGGGCCGCCTGCCCAGCCCAGACTCTCGCGGATCGCCGCGTCGTTCTCCGGCCCGACCGGATCGGCCACGGCCCGCATCGCGCGCGGGTCGGTGGCACGATAGGCAAAGATGTTCGTCACCCGAAAGGCGCCAAAGCCCAAGGCCCGCGCCCGGCGTTCGCAGCGCTCCACCGTCGGATCGTTCTGCACCTCGGTCGCGGTCGAGGGGTTGAGCATCACGAACAAGGCGCGCGGCAGGCGGTCGTCCCAGACCCGCGTCAGCAGATAGCGATAGGCCTCGCAGTCGGAATAGACCGCCACCGAGGGGGCATCGCCCTTGACGTGGGTTCGGGTGATCATGCCTCGACCCGGTTGAAGACGCGGTCGGGGTGAACTTCGCCCCCCATGTAACGCCCGACGGCGATGGCCAGACCGTTGTGACTGACCCAGACTTCGGTGCCGAAATCGATACCCGAACAGATGACATGGCCCGGATTGCCGTGACTCAGCCGCACCGCGCCTTCGACGGTGGCCTTGACCTCGGGAAGATCGTCCAGACCGAGTTCGAGCGGCAGCAGATGCGCGTCGATCTCGCCCGAGCGCGCCATGCGGTCGATCTCGTCAAGGCTCAGGCCCTTGTCGGCTTCGAAGGGGCCGGACCAGACCCGGCGCAGCCAGAGCACATGGCCAAGGCAGCCCAAGGCCTGCCCCAGATCGCGGGCGATGGCGCGGACATAGCCGCCCTTGCCGCAGACCATTTCAAGCTCGACCGTATCGGCATCGGGGCGGGACATCATCTCGAGGCTTTCGACCCACAAGGGCCGCGCCGCCAGATCCATGCCCACGCCTTCGCGGGCCAGATCATAGGCGCGCTCGCCCTCGACCTTCACCGCGGAATATTGCGGCGGCACCTGCAGGATGTCGCCCCGGAAGGCGGTCAGCGCCGCTTCGATCTCGGCATCGCTCGGGCGCTTGTCCGAGCGCGCGACAATCGCACCTTCGGCATCGTCGGTCGCGGTGGCGGCGCCGAAGCGCACCTGAAACCGGTAGCATTTCAGCGCATCGGTGATGAAGGGCACGGTCTTCGTCGCCTCGCCCAGCGCCACGGCCAGAACGCCGGTCGCGGCCGGATCGAGCGTGCCCGCGTGGCCCGCCTTTTTCGCGTCAAAGGCCCAGCGCACCTTGCCCACAACCGCAGTCGAGGTCACCCCCGCTGGTTTGTCGACGACAACCCAGCCCGAAATCTCACGCCCCTTCTTCCGACCCATGACCGACTCCCTGATGACAGGCTCGCGTGCTAGCGCCTTGGGGCGTGTCGGTCAATCGCGGGTGACAAGTCCGACCATCGGACCAAGCGGCAGGCCGAAATCGGCGCGGCCCTGTGACGGCACGAACAGCCGCGAGATCGAGCCGTCGAAATAAAGCGCATTCGGCGCGCCAAGGGTGTCGCGGAAGAATCGGGCGAAGCGGTGAAAGGTCACCGGCCTGTCGGCAATCACGAACCAGGCTGTCAGCCCGTCAGCCGAAACACCCACGCCGTTGCGGATATAGGTCGAGGTGCTGTCGGGCAGAAACCGCGGATGCAGCGCGCCCCCGATCACCAGCATCGGCCCCGATTGCGTGGCAAAGCGGCAGGCGGGCGGGGCGGCGGCAAAGGCGCGGCTTTCGATCACCGCAAACTTGTCCGTGAGGCAAAAGACCCCGTTCGGCAGCATGCCGAAATTGCCCGGCCCTTCGCGGGTGACGATCGGCTTCCGCTCGGTGCCGTTCTCGATGTAAAGCCCGGCCGGATCGCGGTCGGGCGCATACATCCCGGCATTCATCGCGAAAACCAGCCGTTCACCCGGGGCGAGCGTGGCCTTGACCCGCTCGGCATTGCCCAGCAACTGACCCTGATCATTCTTCAGCCACAGCCGCACATCCTGCCCGGCTTTCGCCTCGCAGACGGTGAAGGGCATGTCCTCGAAAGTGACGGTGTGGCAGGGGTCGGCGGCCATCGCCACCCGCGGCACGATCAGCGCAAGGGCGGCAAACAGCCGGGCCCAGAGCGGCTTAGTCCTCATCGCCTTCGTCTTCGTCCTTCGCGGCAATATCGCGCTGCACGGTTTCATCGGAAAACAGCCGCCGGGTTTCATCAAGCCGGTCGAAGGTCTCGTCCATGCGGAAGCGCAGGTCGGGTGCATATTTCAGCGTCATCGCCTTGGCCACGTGATGGCGCAGCTCGCCCGAATGACGGCGCAGCGCGGCCAGCATCGCCTCGGCGGTTTCGCCGCCCAGCGTGCCCCCTAAAGGCGCCACATAAACCGTCGCCACCTTCAGATCCGGCGAGGTCCGCACCTCGCCCACGGTGATCGAGATCTTGTTCAGGTCCGGGTCATGCACATCGCCGCGCAACAGCACGTCGGAAAGGGTGCGCCGGATCAGTTCGCCGACGCGAAGCTGACGTTGCGAGGGGCCATCGCCCGAGGAGAAACGGTTCTTTGCCATGCCCCGCACATAGGGCTTTCGGGCCCATTCCGCAACGGGGCCTGCAACGGGGCTTTGCCAAGCGGGCAACCGCGGGCTAGGAAGGGCGAAACGCATGGAGAGACAGATGAGTGACCTGCCGGGGATCGTGATCACGGGGATTTCGGGACGCATGGGGCGGATGCTGGCCGCGACGGTCGGCGCCTCGGACAAGGCCAAGCTCGTCGGTGCGGTCGAACGCGCGGGCCATGACTGGATCGGCCGCGATCTGGGCGAGGCTCTGGGCGGGGCGAAAAATGGCGTGATCGTCACCGATGATCCGCTCGAAGCCTTTGCGAAAGCGCAGGCGGTGATCGACTTTACCGCCCCCGCGGCGACGCTGGACTTTGCCCGGCTGGCCGCGCAGGCCCGCGCCGTGCATGTGATCGGCACCACCGGCTTCGAGAAAGAGCAGATCGAGGCACTGGAACCCGCCGCGCGGCATTCGGTGCAGATCCGCGCGGGCAACATGAGCCTTGGCGTAAACCTCTTGACGAAACTCGCCAAGACCGTGGCGCAGGCGCTGGATGCCGATTGGGACATCGAAGTGGTCGAGGCGCATCACAACCGCAAGGTCGATGCGCCTTCGGGCACGGCGCTGATGCTGGGCAAGGCCGCCGCCGAGGGCCGCGGCATCGATCTTGACGGCATGAGCGAATCGGGTCGTCACGGCATCACCGGCGCCCGCAAGCATGGTGCGATCGGCTTTTCGGCGATCCGCGGCGGCGATATCGTCGGCGAGCATGACGTGATCTTCGCCGCAGCGGGCGAGCGCATCGTGCTGCGCCACATCGCCACCGACCGCGCGATCTTCGCCCGCGGCGCGCTCAAGGCCGCGCTTTGGGGTCAAAGCCAGAAGCCCGGCCAATACGACATGATCGACGTGCTGGGGATCTGACCTCCCGCGGCGCCTCTTTATCTTGCCGAAAATATCCCACAGGGGTGCGGGGGTGTGAAACCCCCGCCGCCGCGGCCGGTCAAGGGCGCCTCAGAAGTCGATGGCGATGCCCTTTTTCTCCCAATCGCCAAAACGCACCGGCTCGGGACCGTCGCGACCGCCGAATTCTTTCGGCAGCTCCGCGGCCTTGGCCGCCTTGCGCCGTTCCTCGGCCTCGGCCAGCGCGCGGATCGCGGCGGGGGGCAGATCCTTCGGGGCGTCCTCGCTCATCAATGCCTCCGGCTTTGCGTTTCGGGTCTGGCCTGTTATAGGCCGCGCCATCCAGAGGAACAAGCAAGGGAAAGCGCCATGGCTTCGATCGATCCGGCCCGTCGTGCGGCAGCGGCGCTTTTGTCAGGCGTCTTGCAGGAACGGCTGACGCTCGCCGAACAGGCGGGCGAGCTGGCCGCGCTGGCACCGCCCGAGCGTGCCCGGGCGCAAAGGCTCGCCCTTGCCACGCTGCGCAACCTCTCGCGCGCCGATGCGATGCTGAAACCGCATCTGCGCAAGGCGCCGCCGCCCGATCTGCATGTGCTCCTGCGGCTTGGCACGGTCGAGATCTGCGCGCTGGGCGAGGCGCCCCATGGCGTCACTGATGCGCTCGTTTCCCTGACCCGCTCGGGCGGGCAAAAGACCGAGGGTTTCGCCGGGCTGATCAACGCGGTGCTGCGCAAGATCGCAACGGATGCCGAGCGCTGGGCGCGGCTCGATGCCCCGGCCCTGCCCGGCTGGCTGCGCGGGCGGCTGATGTCGGCTTACGGCAAGGTCGCGGTGATGCGGATGGAGGCCGCGCATCTGGCGGGCGCCCGCACCGATCTGTCGGTGAAAGCCGATGCCGCGGGATGGACCGAGAAATTGGGGGCCGAACTTCTGCCCACCGGCTCGCTGCGTCTGGCACAGACCGGGCAGATCACCGAGCTTCCGGGCTACGACACCGGGGATTGGTGGGTGCAGGATGCCGCCGCCGCCCTGCCCGCAAAGGCGCTGAATGCCCAGCCGGGCGAGCGCGTGCTCGACCTGTGCGCCGCGCCCGGTGGCAAGACGCTGCAGCTGCTGGCAGCCGGGGCCAAGGTCACCGCGCTCGATATCTCGGCCCCGCGCCTTGACCGGCTGGAAGAAAACCTGACCCGCTGCGGGATGCGTGCCGAAACCGTCGTGGCCGATGCGCTCGACTGGGCGCCCGAGGCGCCCTTCGATGCGATCCTGCTCGACGCGCCTTGCTCGGCCACCGGCACCATTCGCCGCCACCCGGATCTGCCCTTCGTGAAAGACGCGAGCGGCATCAAGGAATTGGTCGCGCTGCAGGCGGCGCTGCTTGACCGCGCGCTCGGCTGGCTCAAACCCGGCGGGCGGCTCGTCTATGCCACCTGCTCGCTTCTGCCCGAGGAGGGCGAGGCGCAGATCACCGCCGCGCTCACCCGTCATCCGGGGCTGAAGATCACCCCGATCACGGCCCCCGGCCTTGATCCAGATTGGCTCACCGACAGCGGCTGCCTGCGTCTGCGCCCGGATTTCTGGTCCGAACGCGGTGGCCTTGATGGCTTCTTCGTCGCCGTTCTGCAACAAGGCGGCTGACGGGTAAATTCGGGCCATGACAGGGCCCCTGCGCAGCTTTAAACTGCGCCGAACACAACAACAGGCATGACGGTTCACATTCGAGGGCGGGTGCGATGACTGGGGGCAAGGGCAAATCCTCGCGAGGCGAATCGCGTGGGCGGCTGACGGGCCTCTTCGACCGGCTGGCCGCGCTGCGCGCCACCAAGGCCAGTCCCGCCACCGGGTTCGTCAGCCAGCCAGAGCCGCGCTCGATCGGCTCGTTTGCCCGCGGTCGGCAGATGATCGCGGGGAATTTTCTCTTTGCGGGTTTCCTTATCGAAGGCCCCGACCGCTCGATCTGGGATCTGGCCGTTCCCGACCCGAGCTTCGAAGAGGCGCTGCAGGGCTGCACCTGGCTCGATGATCTGGCCGCGGTGGGCGACCGGCCCGCACGCGAACGGGCCCAGGCTTGGGTCTTCGACTGGATCGCGCGCTACGGCAAGGCGAAGGGACCGGGCTGGACCCCGGATCTGACCGGGCGGCGGCTGATCCGGCTGATCAACCATGCGCTGTTCCTGCTCAACGGCCGCGACAAGGCCGAGGCGCAGGCGTTTTTCCGCAGCCTTGGCCAGCAGACGCTGTTTCTGGCGCGGCGCTGGCGTTCGGCGAGCCCCGGCCTGCCGCGGGTCGAGGCGCTGACCGGGCTGATTTATGCGAGCCTTGCCCTGACCGGGATGGAGGGCCATGCCGCCGCCGCCGCCGAGGCACTGGCCGAGGAATGCAACGACGAGATCGACGAGGCGGGCGGCATTCCCACCCGCAACCCCGAGGAATTGCTGGAAGTCCTGACGCTGCTTCTATGGGCCGCCGATGCGATGACCGCGGCCGGGCGCACGCCCTTGCCCGCGCATCTGGCCGCGATCGCGCGGATTGCCCCGACGCTGCGGGCGCTGCGCCATTCCGATGGCGGGCTGGCACGGTTTCATGGCGGGGGCCGCGGCGGCGAGGGGCGGCTGGATACGGCGCTGAACGCCTCCGGCACCCGGGCCGTGGCGCGGCAGGGGCTGGCGATGGGCTTTGCGCGGCTGCATGCGGGTCGCACCAGCCTGATCGTCGATGCGGCACCGCCGCCCAAGGGCGCCGCCTCGGCCAATGCCCATGCCTCGACGCTGGCCTTCGAGATGACCTCCGGGCGCTGGCCGCTGATCGTCAGCTGCGGCTCGGGCGCGATGTTCGGACCCGACTGGCACCGCGTCGGCCGGGCCACGCCCAGCCATTCGACGCTGGCGATCGAGGGCTATTCCTCCTCGCGCCTTGGTCCCGCCCGCCGCACCGGGGCGGCGATGCGGACCTGGCTCGAGGAAACCCCCGCGGAAGCCTGGATGCGGCCGGAAAGCGACCCGGCCCGGCATGCGCTGTTCGGCCATGACGGCTATCTGATCACCCATGGGCTGACCCATATCCGCGAGCTTGAGCTTTCGCCCGATGGCAATGCGCTGAAGGGCACCGATACGCTCGGCGCGATGACCAGTGCCGACAAGGCTCGCTTCGAGACGGTGTTTCAGGCCGATGCCCTGCGCGGCATTCCGTTTCAGATTCGTTTCCACATCCACCCCGAGGTCGATGCGACGCTCGACATGGGCGGCTGGGCGGTGTCGATGGCGCTCAAATCCGGGGAAATCTGGGTTTTCCGCTTCGATGGCCCGGTCGATCTGACGCTGGACCCCTCGGTCTATCTGGAAAAGGGCCGTTTACGCCCGCGCGCGACGCAACAAATCGTGCTTTCGGGCCGTTTGCAGGCGCCGATCCAGCAAATCGGCTGGACCTTGGCCAAGGCTCAGGATACCTCCGGCGCCAATCCGGGCGAGCCCACACCGCCCTCTCCCGCTCCCTGACCACGGGCCGCGACGGCCCTTGCAAAGAAGGAAAGTCTCGTGACCCGTCCCGTTCCGCTCACCCGTGCCCTGCTTTCGGTTTCCGACAAGACCGGTCTGGTCGATTTCGCCCGTGCGCTGGCCGCGCGCGGGGTCGAGCTGCTCTCGACCGGCGGCACGGCGAAGACGCTGCGCGAAGCTGGCCTGAGCGTGCGCGACGTGTCGGAAGTGACGGGCTTTCCCGAGATGATGGACGGCCGGGTGAAGACGCTGCATCCGAAGGTGCATGGCGGTCTGCTGGCGCTGCGCGACAATACCGAGCACCTGACCGCGATGGAAACCCACGGCATCGAGGTGATCGATCTGCTCGTCGTCAACCTCTACCCGTTCGAGGCCACCGTGGCCAAGGGCGGCGACTATGACGACTGCATCGAGAATATCGACATCGGCGGCCCGGCGATGATCCGCGCGGCCTCGAAGAACCATGCCTTCGTCGCGACCGTGGTCGACGTCGAGGATTACGCCGCCGTGCTGGCGGAACTCGATGCCAACGACGGCAAGACGACGCTCGCCTTCCGCCAGCGGCTGGCGCAGATCGCCTATGCCCGCACCGCCGCCTATGATGCCGCCGTCTCGACCTGGATGGCGCAGGCAATCGGCGAGGAAGCGCCGCGCCGCCGCGCCTTTGCCGGGACCATCGCGCAGACCCTGCGCTACGGCGAGAACCCGCATCAGTCTGCGGCCTTCTATCTGGACGGCTCGAACCGTCCGGGCGTGGCGACGGCGAAGCAGCATCAGGGCAAGGAACTGAGCTACAACAATATCAACGACACCGACGCGGCTTTCGAGCTGGTGGCGGAATTCCCGACCGAGGCCCCGGCCTGCGCGATCATCAAGCACGCCAACCCCTGCGGCGTCGCGACCGGCAAGACGATGCTCGAAGCCTATACCCGGGCGTTTGACTGCGACCGCACCTCGGCCTTTGGCGGGATCATCGCGCTGAACCAGACGCTCGACGCGGCGACGGCGGAAGAAATCTGCAAGATCTTCACCGAAGTCGTCATCGCCCCCGAAGCGAGCGACGAGGCCAAGGCGATCTTTGCCGCGAAGAAGAACCTGCGCCTCTTGACCACGGGCGCCCTGCCCGACCCGAAAGCCGCGATCACCAGCTTCCGGCAGGTGGCGGGCGGCTTCCTTGTTCAGGGCAAGGACAATGGCGCGATCTCGATGGATGATCTGAAGGTCGTCACCAAGCGCGCGCCCTCGGAACAGGAGCTGAGAGACCTGCTGTTTGCGTGGAAGGTCGCCAAGCACGTCAAGTCGAACGCGATCATCTACGTCAAGGACGGCGCCACCGTCGGCGTCGGCGCGGGCCAGATGAGCCGCGTCGACAGCACCCGGATCGCCGCCCGCAAGGCCGAGGACATGGCCGAAGTGATGGGCCTGCCCGGGCCGCTGACCAAAGGCTCGGTCGTGGCGTCCGACGCGTTCTTCCCCTTTGCCGACGGTCTGATCACCGCGGCCGAAGCGGGCGCGACGGCGATCATCCAGCCCGGCGGTTCGATGCGCGATCAGGACGTGATCGACGCCGCGAACGAGCGCGGTCTGGCGATGGTCTTCACCGGCATGCGCCACTTCCGGCACTGAGGCTCAGGAACGATGCGACTGATGGCGCGGATCGCGGCCTTCGTGCTGCTGCTCGATCAGGGATCGAAATTCCTGGTCGTGCAGGGGCTCGGGCTTGACCGGATCGGACAGATGGCGGTGCTGCCGCCGTGGTTCAACCTGCGCATGGCCTGGAACCGGGGGATCAACTTCGGCCTGTTCTCGGGCGAGGATGAAATCACCCGCTGGGCCCTTGTGGGGATGGCGCTGGCGATTTCGGCCTGGGTCTGGCATTGGGTGACCCGGCGCCCGCAAGAAGGCCGGGTACAGCTGGCGGCGGGTCTTCTGATCGGCGGTGCGCTCGGAAACGTGATCGACCGCATCGCCTATGGCGCGGTCGCCGATTTCCTCAATGTCTCGGCGCCGTTCTGGGACAACCCCTTTTCCTTCAACGTCGCCGATATCGCCATCTTCCTTGGCGCGGCGGGTCTGGTGCTGTTCACCGGAGAGGGCAAGTCCGGCCGGGCGTGACGCCTTTCGGCGTGACGCGCGCAGAGTGATCGGCTAAGACGGGACAAACGACGATGGGGTGCTGCATGCGATCGGTGTCTGGAACGCTCGGGATTGCGCTGGTGACGGCGCTGGCTCTTGGCGGCTGCGGCGGCGCGAAGGACAAGCAACCCGAGCTGATGCACCTGCGCTCGACCACCTCGGGCCCGGATGAATTCGGCATCCTGCCGACCAAGCCGCTCGCGATGCCCGACAGCCTGACCGAGCTGCCCGCGCCGACGCCCGGCGGGGCGAACATCACCGATCCCACCCCGCAGGCCGATGCGGTGGCGGCGCTTGGTGGCAACCCAGAACGGGTAACTGCCAAGGGGCGCAGTGCGGGCGATGGTGGGCTTTTGTCCCATGCCGACCGCTTCGGCGTCGATGGCAAGATCCGCGATCAGCTCGCCGCCGAAGATCTCGAGTGGCGGCGCAAGCATGACGGCCGCCTGCTTGAGCGGCTGTTCAACATCAACGTCTACCTCAAGGCCTATCGGCCGATGTCGCTTGACCAGAAGGCCGAACTCGACCGTTGGCGCCAGCTCGGCCTGCGCACACCGGCGGCCCCACCCTCGGGCAAGGCACAGAAATCGCTGCCGTAACGGCCGATCAAACCTGCGTCAGTGCCGCGCGGTCACGGTTGTTTGTGGCAACGGCGGGGCTACCCTGACGCCAGATCGACGGAGGTGCCCATGCGCACGATGCTTGCCGGACTGTTCCTGACGGCGACGGCTTTTGGCGCTTCAGCCGCGCCGGTAACCCATTTTACCCTGCCAAACGGCCTTGAAGCCGTGGTGATCGAGGATCACCGCGCCCCGGTCGTCGTGCAGATGGTCTGGTACAAGGCCGGGCTCTGCCGACGAGCTCCGCGGCAAGTCGGGCATTGCCCATTACCTTGAACACCTGATGTTCAAGGGCACCGACACGATGGCGGCGGGGGGAATTGTCGAAGGTCGTGGCCGCGAATGGCGGCTCGGACAATGCCTTCACCAGCTATGATTACACCGCCTATTACCAGCGCATCGCCGCCGACCGGCTGGAGCTGGTGATGAAGATGGAAGCCGACCGGATGCGCAACCTGCGGATCTCGCCGGACGACTGGAAGACCGAGCGCGAGGTGATTCTGGAGGAACGCGCCCAGCGCACCGACAGCGATCCTTCGGCGCTTCTGGGCGAACAGATGCGGGCGGCGCAATTCCTCAACAGCCCCTATGGCACGCCGGTGATCGGCTGGCGCCAGGAGATGGAGGAGCTGACCCGCGACGACGCTCTGGCATGGTATCGCCGCTATTACGCGCCGAACGATGCGGTGCTGGTGGTGGCGGGCGATGTGACGCCCGATCAGGTGAAGAAGCTGGCCGAGACCTACTATGGCCCGCTGGCGCCCTCGGCCGACATTCCCGCCCGCGTGCGCCCTCAAGAGCCGCCGCAACTGGCCGAGCGGCGAATGGTCTATCGCGATCCCCGCATCGCCCAGCCCTATGTGATGCGCAGCTATCTGGCGCCCGAGCGCAACCCCGGCGATCAGAAGCAGGCGGCCGCGCTGACGATTCTGGCGGAACTGCTGGGCGGCAACATGGCCACCTCGGTTCTCGGCCGCAAACTGGTGTTCGAGGCGGGCGATGCGATCCATGTCTCGGCGGGCTATGACGGCATGTCGATCGACAAGACCACCTTCTCGCTGGCCGTGATGCCTGCGAAGGATGTCGACCTGCCCCGGGCCGAAGCCGCGCTCGACAAGGCGCTGGCCGATTTCTTCAAGGACGGCATCGATCCGGCGCAGTTCGAGCGCATCCGCACGCAGATCCGCGCCAGCCAGATCTACGAACAGGACGATACCGAGGCGCTGGCGCAGCGTTACGGCGAAGCGCTGGCCTCGGGCTTCTCGATCGACGACATCGCGGCCTGGCCTGATGTGCTGATGTCGGTCACCCCCGACGATGTGATGGCGGCGGCGAAGGCGCTGTTCGATCCGGCGCAAGCGGTGACCGTCTTTGCAGAACCCGAGGGCGGCGCCCAGGCGCAAGCCGACGCTGAACCCTCCCTGACCCCGGAGGCCACGAAATGATCCTTCGCGCCCCCTTTCGCGTGATCGCCGCGGTTGCGCTCGCGCTGCTCTCTGCCCTGCCCGCGCAGGCGATCGAAATCACCGAAGTCACCTCGCCCGGCGGCATCAAGGCCTGGCTGGTCGAGGCGCATGACATCCCCTTCACCGCGCTGGAAATCCGCTTCCGCGGCGGGGCCAGTCTGGACGAGCCGGGCAAGCGCGGCGCGATCAATCTGATGACGGCGACGCTCGAGGAAGGCTCGGCCGATCTCGACAGTCAGGGCTTTGCCGCCGCGCAGGAGGCTTTGGCCACCAGTTTCAAATTCGACGTCGATGATGACACGCTGAGCATTTCCGCGCGGATGCTGACGGAAAACCGCGACAAGGCGGTCGAGCTGCTGCATGGCGCGCTCTCCGACCCGCATTTCGATCAGGCCTCGGTCGATCGGGTGCGGGGGCAGGTGCTTTCGATCATCGCCTCGAATGCGCAGGACCCGAACGAGATCGCGGGCGAGACCTTCCGCAAGCTGGCTTACGGCGATCATCCCTATGGAACGTCGCTCAATGGCACGGTCGATAGCGTGCAGGCGCTGACGCGCGAGGACATGTTCGCCGCCAAGGCCCGGGTGATGGCCCGCGACCGACTGGTGGTTTCCGCCGTGGGCGACATCACCCCCACGGACCTCGGCCCGCTGCTCGACAAGCTGCTGGGCGATCTGCCCGCCACCGGCGCCCCCCTGCCGCCGCGCGCCGATCTGCAGATTTCCGGTGGTGTCACTGTCGTGCCCTTCGACACGCCGCAGGCCACCGTGATCTTTGGCGAGCAGGGTCTGGCGATGTCGGACCCGGATTTCTTCCCCGCCTATGTCTTCAACGAGATCCTTGGGGCGGGCGGCTTTTCCTCGCGCCTGATGGAAGAGGTGCGCGAGAAGCGCGGCCTGACCTATGGGATCTACACCTATCTGGTGCCAAAGGATCTGGCCGAGACCTGGCAGGGCAGCTTTGCGTCGGCCAATGGCAAGGTCGCCGAAGCGGTCGAGATCGTGAAGAAGGAATGGGCGAAGGCCGCGACCGGCAAGGTCTCGGACCGCGAACTCGCCGATGCGAAGACCTATCTGACCGGCGCCTATCCGCTGCGCTTTGACGGCAACGGCAATATTGCCGACATTCTGGCGGGGATGCAGTTGAACGGGATGCCCGTCGATTACATCAACACCCGCAACGACAAGGTCAATGCGGTGACGAAAGACGACATCGCCCGCGTGGCGAAGCGGTTGATGAAGGCGGATGGGCTGCGCTTTGTCGTCGTCGGGCAACCCGAGGGGCTGAAGTAACGCCCGAATCTGTTGGGCTCGGTTTCGGGCTGTGCTATCCCTTGTGGAATGAACGCACAGCCCCCCCAAATGGGCGCATCCCGCCCGGTGATCCGCCAGCTTGACGAAGCCGCCGCCAACCGCATCGCGGCGGGCGAGGTTGTGGAACGGCCCGCCTCGGCGGTGAAGGAACTGGTCGAAAACGCACTCGATGCCGGGGCGACACGGATCGAGGTCGCCTATGCCGACGGCGGCAAGACGCTGATCCGCATCAGTGACGACGGCTGCGGCATGAGTGCCGAAGACCTGCCCCTGGCGCTTTCACGTCATGCCACCTCGAAGATCGACGGCTCGGACCTTTTGAACATCCACACCTTCGGCTTTCGCGGCGAGGCGCTACCCTCGCTTGGCGCGGTCGGGCGGCTGACGATCACCTCGCGCGCCGAGGGCTATGAGGCGGCGCAGATCAGCGTTTCGGGTGGCAAGATCGGCGCGGTAAAACCGGCGGCGCTCAATCGCGGCACCGTGGTCGAGCTGCGCGACCTGTTCTATGCCACCCCCGCCCGGCTGAAATTCCTGCGCACCGACCGGACCGAGGCGCAGGCGATCGCCGACACGGTGAAGCGCTTGGCGATGGCAGAGCCCTATGTCAGCTTCACCCTGCGCGAGATCGCGGGGACCGAGACGCGGGAACTGTTCCGCGCCGATGCCGAACAGGGCGAACTCTTCGGCGCCTTGTCGGGCCGGTTGGGTCGCATCCTTGGCCGCGCCTTCGCCGACAATGCCGTGCCTTTGGATGCCGAACGCGAAGGCATCCGGCTGACCGGCTATGCCGCCCTGCCCACCTATTCCCGCGGCGCGGCGATCGAGCAGTTCCTGTTCGTCAACGGCCGTCCGGTGCGGGACAAGATGCTGCTGGGCGCACTCAAGGCAGCCTACATGGATGTGCTCAGCCGCGACCGCCACCCGGCCGCCGTGCTGTTCCTGACCTGCGATCCCGAGTCGGTCGATGTGAACGTTCATCCGGCCAAGGCCGAGGTTCGCTTCCGCGAGGCGGGCGTGCCGCGCGGGCTGATCGTCACCGGCATCCGCCACGCACTGGCGCAATCGGGGCATCGCTCGTCCTCGACCGTCGCCACCGCGACTTTGGGCGCGATGCAACCCGAACCGGCGCAGCCGCGGATCTATCAGATGGAGCGGCCCAGTTACGGCGCGATCCGCAACGCCTTTGCCGCGCAGATGCCGCTTGCCAGTTTTGACGAGGCTCCGCAAAGCTACACCGCGCCCTTTGCCCCCTCGGCCCGGGTCGAGACGCCGCCGCCCGAGACGGCGGAGCTGGTCCACCGCCCGCTCGGCGCCGCGCGGGCGCAACTGCACGAAAACTACATCATCGCCCAGACCGAGCGCGGCATGGTGATCGTCGATCAGCACGCCGCGCATGAACGGCTGGTCTATGAACGGCTGAAGGCGCAAAGCGCGGAAAAGGGCATCGCGGCGCAGGCGCTCCTGATACCCGAAATCGTCGAACTTTCCGCTGCCGATGCCGCCCGGCTGCTGGACGTCGCCGACGATCTGCACCGGCTTGGCCTTGCGATCGAGCCCTTCGGCGGCAGTGCCATCGCCGTGCGCGAAACCCCCGCGATCCTTGGCGAAATCAACGCGGCGGCTTTGCTGCGGGATATCCTTGATGAACTCGCCGATCAGGGCGACAGCCTGCGGCTGCAATCGAAGATCGACGCGGTTCTGTCGCGGATGTCCTGCCACGGCTCGATCCGATCCGGTCGGCAGATGCGGGTCGAGGAAATGAACGCCCTTCTGCGCGAGATGGAAGCCACCCCGCTCTCGGGCCAATGCAACCACGGCCGCCCGACCTATGTCGAGCTGAAACTCTCCGACATCGAACGGCTGTTCGGCCGGACATGATCCAGATCGGCGCGCATGTGATCGACCTGCACGACCCCCTGGTGCAGGGTGCCTTGGGCGCGGCGGCGGTGCTGCTGGTGCTCGTCCTTCTGATGCTGCGGGCGTCCCTGCGCGCGGCAAAAGCGCTCGATCCGCTCGCGGGCAACCTTCTGCATCTGGCGCAACGGGTGCAGGCGCTCTCGGATGGGCAACACCAGCTGGCAGGCGGGCTGCATCATGTGTCGGAGGCGCAGGCAGCGAGCCAAAGCCGGATGCTGCAACTGATGGAAGCCCGGCTGGCCGAGGTGAACCGCGCGATGACCGAAAGCCTGCACGGCTCGGCCACCCGCACGGCGCGCAGCTTGGGCGATCTGCAACAGCGGCTGGCCGCGATCGACAAGGCGCAGGCGAATATCGAGAAGCTCTCGGGCAACGTGCTCGGGCTACAGGATATTCTCTCGAACAAGCAGACCCGCGGCGCCTTTGGGGAAATCCAACTGCATGACATCGTGCAAAAGGCGCTGCCGCGCGATTCCTATACGATGCAGGCGGCGCTTTCGAACGGACGCCGCGCCGATTGCCTGATCCATCTGCCCCATCCCCCCGGCCCGATCGTGATCGACAGCAAATTCCCGCTGGAAGCCTATGAAGCCCTGCGCCGGGCCGAAAACCAGAGCCAGCTGATCGAGGCGCAGCGGATGATGCGGATTTCCATGCGCTCTCATATCCGCGCCATTGCCGACCGCTACATCCTAGAAGGCGAGACCGCCGATGGCGCGCTTCTGTTCCTGCCGTCGGAAGCGGTCTACGCCGAACTGCACGCGAATTTCCCGGAACTGGTGCGCGAGGGCTTTGCCGCCAAGGTCTGGATCGTCTCGCCCACGACCTGCATGGCGACGCTGCACACGATGCGCGCCGTGCTGAAAGATGCGCGGATGCGGGCGCAGGCGGGGGCGATCCGGCGCGAACTCGCCGCGCTGCATGGCGATGTCGGGCGGCTGGGGGAACGGGTGGCGAACCTCGATCGCCATTTCACCATGGCCGCGCGCGACATCGAAGAGATCAAGACCTCTGCCGAAAAGGCGGGCAAGCGGGCGCATCGGCTCGACAATTTCGACTTCGAGGAGCTGGCGCCGGAACCACCGCTGCGGCTTCCCGTCAAAAGCTGAGATGGCGCTTGCGTCACGGCCGATCCGGGGCGAGACTGACCCCACAGGAGGACGTGTCATGCTGCCGATCAGCCCGTCGAAAATCGCCCATGTGATCATCAACGCCCGGAAATTCGACGCCGAGGTGCCGGGGTCCGGTCAAGCGCGCGAGCTCCGCGCCTTCATCGCGGCGCTGAACGAAGATGAACAGGCCGCCCTGACCGCGCTGATGTGGATCGGCCGCGAAACCTTCGAGCCCGAGGAATTCGACGAAGCCTTCGAGACCGCCAAGGCCGAAGCCACCGCCCCCACCGAGGACTATCTGCTCGGCATTCCGATGCTGGCTGATTACCTTGAAGACGGGCTGAATGCGATGGGCATCAGCCTTGAGGAAGCCGAGGACGAGATCCACCCCGACGGTATAAGGGGGGGCGCTGCCCCCGTCCGCAAGCGGACTCCCCCCGGCGTATTTTGCCAAGAAAAAGCCCTGCCTTTCCTTGGCAAAATACGCCACGGGGGCGCGGGGGTGTGAAACCCCCGCTCCTGAGCTGTGTCAGGCCACCAGCCGGTAACCGCCGGACTCGGTGATCAGCAGCCGCGCATTCGACGGATCGGGCTCGATCTTCTGACGCAGGCGGTAGATGTGGGTTTCGAGCGTATGCGTGGTCACGCCCGCATTGTAGCCCCAGACCTCGTGCAAGAGCACATCGCGCGCCACCACCCCATCCTGCGCCCGGTAAAGGAACTTCAGGATATTGGTTTCCTTTTCGGTCAGCCGGATCTTGCGGTCTTTCGCGTCGATCAGCATCTTCATCGCCGGCTTGAACGTATACGGCCCGAGCTGGAACACCGCGTCTTCCGACTGTTCATGCGTGCGCAGCTGGGCGCGGATGCGGGCCAGCAGCACCGGGAACTTGAACGGCTTTGTGATGTAATCATTCGCGCCGCTATCGAGCCCAAGGATCGTGTCGGCATCGGTATCATGGCCGGTCAGCATCATGATCGGGCATTTCACCCCCTGCTTGCGCAGCTTCTTGCACAGCTCGCGGCCATCGGTATCGGGCAGGCCGACATCGAGCATCACCAGATCGTAAAGCGCGCCCTTGGCCTTTTCGACCCCTTCAGCGCCCGAACCCGCCTCGAACACGTCGAATTCCTCGGTCGCGATCAGCTGCTCGGCCAGCGCCTCGCGCAGGTCGCTGTCGTCATCCACCAGAAGAATTTTTTTCAGCCCGGCCATCTTTGCCTCCCGGTCTCGCTGCGGTTTCCGTCAAGCTGGACTCTCATCACGACTGCGGCAAGGGAGGTGAAATCTTTCTCACGCAAGGGTGACGCAGGGGCGGGAAGTGTTTCAATCTGTTTCAGTCGCCGCTATCTTCCGGCCATGGAAACGCCCTTCGCCCTCGGCCCGAGCGCCCTTGAACTTGTGAATCGCGCCCGCGCCGACCTGCGGCTCGGTCTTCCCGTCGTGCTCTCGGGGCAGGTGCTGGCCGTCGCCGTCGAGACACTCTCGCCCGAGCGGCTGCGCGCCCTGCGTAGTCTCGGGCCGCTGACGCTCGCGCTGACCTCGTGGCGGGCCGAGACGTTGAAGGCCCGGGTCTATGATGGCGATCTCGCCCGGATCGCCGTGCCCGAAGACGCCGATCTGGGCTGGCTGCGGGCGCTGGCCGATCCGGCTGATGATCTGCGCGTGCCGATGAAGGGGCCACTCACCAGCCAACGCGGCGGCGAGGCCACGCTCGCCCGGGCCGCGATCGGTCTTTGCAAGACGGCGCAACTTCTTCCGGCCGCGCTGCTCGCCCCCCTGCCCACGCCTGCGCCCGAGGGGCTGACCGCGCTCGACGCGGGGCAGGTGCTGCAACTGCTGTCCTCCGAGGCCGCCTTCGCCCCCGTTGCCGCGGCGCGGGTGCCGATGCGGGCGGCGGAAAAGGGGCGGCTGCATATCTTCCGCCCCGATGATGGCGGGCCGGAACACTATGCGATCGAGATCGGCTCCCCCGACCGGATGCAGCCCGTGCTGGCACGGCTGCATTCGGCCTGTTTCACCGGCGACGTGATGGGCAGTCTGAAATGCGATTGCGGCCCGCAACTCGACGCTGCCCTGCATCAGATGGGGGCCGAGGGGGCGGGCGTGCTGCTTTACCTCAATCAGGAGGGCCGCGGCATCGGTCTGGCGAACAAGATGCGCGCCTATTCCTTGCAGGATCAGGGGTTTGACACCGTCGAGGCAAACCACCGGCTGGGCTTCGAGGATGACGAGCGCGATTTCCGCATCGGTGCAGCGCTGTTGAAAAAGCTCGGGTTCAAATCGGTGCGACTTCTGACCAACAACCCGGCCAAGGTGCGGATGCTCGAAACTCATGGCATTGCCGTGGCCGAGCGGGTGCCGCTCAAGGTCGGCAAAAGCGCCCATAACGCCGCCTATCTGGCCACCAAGGCCGCGAAATCGGGGCACCTGCTGTGATCCGTCTGACCGCCACCGGACTTCTGTTCAACGGCCGCCGCCATCCGGTGCAGATCGGCCGCGGCGGCCTTTCCACCGCCAAGCGCGAGGGCGACGGCGCCACCCCGGTGGGCCGCTTGCGCATCGTCGGGCTGCTTTACCGCGCCGACCGCCTGCCCCGCCCGGCGCCTTGGGCCAGGCCGATCGGGCCACAGGATCTGTGGTGCGATGCCCCCGATCACCCGGCCTATAACCAGCCGATCACGGCACCATTCACCGCCAGCCATGAACGCCTGGCCCGCCGCGATCCGCTTTACGACATCGTTCTGGTGACGGACTGGAACTATCCGAACGCAACGCCCGGCAAGGGCTCGGCAATTTTCGTGCACCAGCGCCGCCGCCTCGGCTACCCGACCGCGGGCTGCCTTGCGCTGCGCCGTGCCGATCTGATCAAGCTCGCCCGCAATCTGAAACCCGGCACCGAGATCGAGATCCCGAACCTCGCCTGCTTTCATCTTGCGAAAAATACCTCGGGGTCCGGGGCAGCGCCCCGGTCCGCCGACAAGGCTTAAGCCTTCGCCCGGTAATCCCGGGCGCCGAAAATCGCCGAGCCGACCCGCACATGCGTGGCCCCGGCGGCAATCGCCGCTTCGAAGTCAGAGCTCATCCCCATCGAGAGCCCGGTCAGCCCGTTCCGCGCCGCCATCTCGGCCAGCATGGCGAAATGCGGGGCGGGGTCTTCCGCTTCCGGCGGAATGCACATCAATCCGACCACCGGCAGATCAAGCCGCCGCGCCTCGGCCACAAAATCATCCAGTATCTCGGGCAGAACGCCTGCCTTTTGCGGTTCGGCGCCGGTGTTGACCTGCACGAACAGATCCGGGCTTGCCCCCCGCGCCTGCGCCAGCGATGCAAGCTTTGTCGCCAGCGACGGCCGGTCGAGCGTGTGGACCGCCTCGAACAGCTCCACAGCCTGCTTGGCCTTGTTCGTCTGCAAAGGCCCGATCATGTGCACGGCCACGCCCGGGAACTGCGCCCGCCATGCGGGCCATTTCCCCGCCGCCTCCTGCACATAATTCTCGCCAAAGAGCCGTTGCCCCTCAGCCAGAATCGCCTCGACTCGCTCAGGCGGCTGCACTTTGGACACGGCGATGAGCTGCACCGAGCCCTCGGCCCGCCCGGCCGCCCGCATCGCCGCGGCGATCCGGGCCTGAATATCCATCAATCCCATGGCGATCTCCTTTGCGGCACACTCCAGCACGGCCCCGCAGAAAAGAAAAGAGCGGGCCAAGGCCCGCTCTTTCCCATCAAGTTCTGAACGATCAGAACGAGAATTTCACGCCGAGGTTGGCGACCGGATCCGAGCCGTCAACGTCGTCATCTTGCACGCCAGCCGCGAGGATCGCGCCGCCGCCCAGATCGTAGTCGGCGCCGAGGCCGTACCAGGTGACCGACTCATCAGCACCGCCGCCGATGTCAGCGCCGTCAACCGGGCTGGCTTTTTGGACGTAGCCTTTGACGGTGACCGCGTTGAACGCCGAGGCAACGCTCAGACCAACAGCGTAGTCAACCAGGTTTTCGTCGCCACCAGCAGCGTAGTAGGCTTTGACATCGGTGTTGCCGAATTTCGCCATGCCGGCGAGTTCGGTTTGCGACTTGTCGCCGGCAGCGGTTACGCCATCGAGTTTTTCGTAGCCGAGGCCAGCGGTGTAGTTACCGAAGGTGTAGGCGGCGGCGACCGAGTAAGCTTGGGCTTCCTCGACGGTGGTCTGATCAGTGTAACCATCCGACATAGCAGCGGCGACCGAGATCGGGCCGGTGCTGTAGGTGTACAGCAGAGCCGATTGGGTCTGGTTGTCGAGGGTCAGATAGGGGATATCGTTGGTGTTCAGAGCGCCATTGGTGATACCAGCGGTGCCTTGGTCATCGCCCAGGTAGCCCACGTCGGCCAGGTCGCCGAACAGTTCTTCCGGAGCCGAAGCAACGTCGCCCATGGTCACCTTGCCGAAGGCGCCCGACAGGAACACGGTGCCGCGGCTACCGTTGCGCGGATCGGCGTCTTCGCCACGCAGGTCCGAGGTTTTGAAGGTCGCGCCGAATTCCAGACCGGTGTCGGTGGTGCCCGAGAGGGTGAACTTGACGCGAGCGCGGCTCGAGAAGTTCCATTCGTTGTCGGTGACGCCATCGCCGCCGGCATAGGCCACACCCATACGGGCGTCGCCCGAGAGTTTCACTTCAGCGGCAGCCATGCCGGCGGTCATGACGAGCGCGGTCGTCGCGATGAGAAGCTTTTTCATTTGTTCCCTCATTTGCTAAGGTCAGCCCCAACTCAGGGGACTCCGAGTTGGGTATGAAGGCTTTTTCTCTCGCCACGTCGCACTTTGCAACGAAAACAGGGCCGAAGCGGCCAAAGCAAAACCGCATGGTGCAGCTTTGCCACAGTGCCCCGCTGGGGGCAGACGGCTTCGTGACCGCCGCAACATGTGCCCGAAGGGGGAAAAATCTTGTCGCCCCCCCAGCCTTCGGCTAGAGACGGGAAAAGCCAATGGGTTCAGCCTGCGGGGGCAGTCGATCGTATGAAGAAAGCAACCTCTCTGCGCACCGCGGCGGTGCTGGGTGTCGCCTTTGCCCTTGCGGGTTGCGGCGGCACCTCGAGCGGCAAGCTGTTTTCCTGGGGCGGCGCCGCGAAGGCACCGCAAAAGCAGGAAACCGCTTTCGACAAGTTCAACCCGCAGCCGAAGCAATCGACGCTGTTCGACCTGTTTTCGAACAACCAGGACCCGAACGTCTCGCTCGCGGTGAACAAATATCTGTGGAACGCCTCGCTGGAAGTGCTCGACTTCCTGCCGATTGAATCGGTCGATCCGTTCTCGGGCCTGATCGTCACCGGCTACGGCACGCCGCCCGGCGGCGGCAAGGCCTACCGGGCGACGATCCATGTCACCGATCCGGCGCTTGACGCCCGCTCGCTGAAAGTGTCGCTGGAAAGCCGCGGTGGCGCGGTGGCCCCGGAAACCGTGCGCGCGGTCGAGGATGCGATCCTGACCCGGGCCCGGCAGCTGCGGATTCGCGACTCGGGGCTTTAAGCCGTCACAAGACTGCGATTTCCCCGCCCGGAACCCTCCGCGGCGGGGTTATTTTGTCACTTGTCTTTCCTGATCACTGGACCTTCCGGCCCCGCGCGGTGTAGCAAACCGCGACCGATGACGAACGAGGGGCCAGATGTCGCGTTACGAGCCGAGCCAGAGCGAAAAGAATTGGCAAGCCGCCTGGGAGGCGGAGGGCGTCTTCACCGCGCGGCGTGATCCCGCAAAGCCGAAATATTACGTGCTCGAGATGTTCCCCTATCCGTCGGGGCGCATCCACATGGGCCACGTGCGCAACTACACCATGGGCGACGTGGTGGCGCGGTATAAAATGTCCTGCGGTTTCAGCGTGTTGCACCCGATGGGCTGGGACGCCTTCGGGATGCCCGCGGAAAACGCCGCGATGGAGCGGGGCGGCCATCCGAAGGACTGGACCGAGAACAACATTCTGGAAATGAAGAGCCAGATGAAGCCGCTCGGCTTGTCGATCGACTGGAGCCGCGAAATCGCCACATGTCGCCCGGAATATTACGGCCAGCAACAGGCGATGTTCCTTGATATGCTGGAAGCGGGTCTCGTCTATCGCAAGAACGCGGTGGTGAACTGGGACCCGGTCGACATGACGGTTCTGGCGAACGAGCAGGTGGAAGACGGGCGCGGCTGGCGCTCGGGTGCTCTGGTCGAGCGCAAGGAACTGACGCAGTGGTTCTTCAAGATCTCGGATTACGCGGGTGAATTGCTCGCGGCGCTTGATGGTCTGAAGGACTGGCCGGAAAAGGTTCGGCTGATGCAGGCGAACTGGATCGGCCAGTCGCGCGGGCTGCAATTCAGCTTCGACACCGTCGATGCGCCCGAGGGATTCGGCCAGATCGAGGTCTACACGACCCGGCCTGACACGCTGATGGGGGCCAGCTTCGTCGGCATTTCGCCCGACCATCCGCTGGCCAAAGTGCTGGAAGCGGCGAACCCGGAAATGGCCGAGTTCATCGCGCAATGCCGCAAGGGCGGCACCACCGAGGAAGCGATCGAGACGGCCGAGAAGATCGGCCTTGATACCGGCATCCGTGTCAAGCATCCGCTTGATCCGGCTTGGGAATTGCCGGTCTGGATCGCGAACTTCATCCTCATGGATTACGGCACCGGCGCCATCTTCGGCTGCCCGGCGCATGACCAGCGCGACTTCGAATTTGCCACGAAATATGCCTTGCCGATCAACCCGGTCTTCGTACCGGGGGAACCGATCTTGATTGGTTCCCAACAAGACGCTGGCTATCTGAGAGGCGGTTGGGAGAACGGAATCGGCTATGACGCCATAGACGATGAAGGCCCATATCGCCCCGCATTTGTGGTAGCCTCGGAGCTAATCGCTAATCGAGCTTATGTTCCGCAAAAATCGGAACCCGTGCGCTACATCCGCGGCTTTGCCGGGGCGGACGTGCAAACCGGCGAAGAGGGCGTGGCCACCGCCATCGCCGTGGCAGAATCGCAAGGCTGGGGCACCGGCGTCACGAAATACCGCCTGCGCGACTGGGGGCTTTCCCGTCAGCGCTACTGGGGCTGCCCGATTCCCGTCGTGCATTGCGCCGCCTGCGGTGTCGTGCCCGAGAAGAAAGAGAACCTGCCGATCCGGCTGCCCGATGATGTCACCTTCGACAAGCCGGGCAACCCGCTCGACCGGCATCCGACCTGGCGCGACTGCACCTGCCCGGCCTGCGGGGCCCCCGCCCGGCGGGAAACCGACACGATGGACACCTTCGTCGATTCGTCCTGGTATTATGCGCGCTTCACCGCGCCGCATGCGACGACGCCGACCGTGGCCGAGGATGCCGACTACTGGATGAACGTCGATCAATATATCGGCGGCATCGAGCATGCGATTCTGCACCTGCTCTATTCACGCTTCTTCGCCCGCGCGATGGCGAAGACCGGGCACCTGCCCGCCAAAGCGATCGAGCCCTTCGACGCGCTGTTCACCCAAGGCATGGTGACGCACGAGATCTACCTGACCCGCGACGCCAATGGCCGTCCGGTCTATCACCTGCCCGAAGACGTGGACCACGAGGCGGGCACGCTGAAGGCGACGGGCGAAAAGGTCGAGATCATCCCCTCGGCCAAGATGTCGAAGTCGAAGAAGAACGTCGTCGATCCGATGAACATCATCGCGCAATTCGGCGCCGATACCGCGCGCTGGTTCGTGATGTCGGACAGCCCGCCCGAGCGCGACGTGGAATGGACCGCTTCGGGGGCCGAGGCCGCCTGCAAGCACCTGACGCGCGTGTGGAACCTGTGCGACCGCATCGCCACCCTGCCCGATGACCTGCCGCCCCGCGAGGACGAGGCGCTGCTGCGGGCCATGCACCGGGCGATTGCCGATGTGACCTTCTCGATCGAGAATTTCGCCTTCAACAAGGCGATTGCGAAGCTTTACGAATTCACCAACACGCTGGCGAAATCGGATGCCTCGAAACCGGTCCGGCAACAGGCGATGCGCACGCTTGCCCAGCTGATGGCACCGATGACGCCGCATCTGGCCGAGGATGTCTGGGCGCATCAGGGCGGCGAAGGTCTGGTGGTGCGCGCGCCCTGGCCGAAGGCCGATCCGGCGATGCTGATCGAAGACACGGTCACGCTGCCAATTCAGATCAACGGAAAGCGTCGGGCCGAAGTGGTCGTGCCGAAAGACATGCCCGCTTCCGAGGTTGAAAAGCTCGTGCTGGCGGACGAGACTGTGATCAAGGTTCTGGCCGGTGGCCAGCCGAAAAAGCTCATCGTCGTCCCGGGGCGCATCGTCAATGTGGTCGTCTGACCGTCGGTCCTTTCTGCTTCTGATCAGCGCTGCGGCCCTTTCGGGCTGCGGCTTCACCCCGGCCTTTGGGCCGAAGGGCGGCGCGGCCGGGCTTCTGGGCCGCGTCGAAACCGACATGCCGCAAACGCCCGACGATTTCGCGCTGGTGCGGCGGCTGTCGGAACGACTCGGCCCGGTCGAAAAGGCGCGGTATCGGCTGTCTTACACCGTCACCACCGACGTGCTGGGTCAGGCGATCACGCCCGAAGGGTCGACGACGCGCTATTCGCTGACCGGGCAAGTCGATTACACGCTGCACGACAGCCGCTCGGATGCCGTGCTGCTGGCGGGCAAGGTGAGCAGCTTCACCTCGTGGTCGGCCTCTGGCTCGGTGGTCGCGACCTCCTCGGCCGAGGATGACGCCCATCGCCGCCTGATGCGGATGCTCGCCGATCAGATCGTCACCCGTCTGCTGGCGCAGGCGAGCACGCTGCCGAAATGAAGCTGACCGGCATCGCCGCGACGCGCTATTTCGGCAAACCCGATCCGGCGCGGCTTGGGCTTCTGATCTACGGCGCCGATGCGATGCGGGTCGCGCTGCGGCGGCAGGAAGTCATCGCGGCGCTGATCGGCCCCGAGGGCGAGGCCGAGATGCGGCTGACCCGGCTTTCGGGCGCCGATCTGCGCAAGGATGCCTCGCAGGTGATCGACGGCATCAAGGAGATCGGCTTCTTTCCCGGTCCGCGCGTGGTCTTTGTCGAAGAAGCCACCGACACTACCGCCCCGGCCTTTGACGCCGCGGTGAAGGCCTGGACGCATGGCGATGCGCAGATCATCGTCACGGCAGGCGCGCTGACCGCGAAATCTGCCCTGCGCAAGATCTTCGAGAATCACCCGAACGCCTATGCGATCGGCATCTATGACGACCCGCCCAGCCGCGAAGAGATCGAGGAGATCCTGAAAAAGGCCGGGCTGCGGACGATCCCGAATGAGACGATGACCGATGTTCTGGCGTTGTCGAAGGCGCTCGATCCGGGCGATTTCCGCCAGACGATCGAAAAGATCGCGCTTTACAAACATGGGGATAGCAGCCCCCTGACCTCGGCCGAGGTGGCGCTTTGCGCCCCCACGACGGTCGAAGCCGAGATCGACGAGGTGCTCGAACTGGTGGCCGACGGGCGGCCCTTGGACCTTGCGCGGATGATGCGCCGGATCGAGGGGCAGGGCGTGCAGCCGGTGACGCTGGCGATCATGGCGACACGGCATTTCCGCACCTTGCACATGGCGGCCTCGGACCCCGGCGGGGCCGGGGCGGGCATCGGCAAGCTGCGTCCGCCGGTCTTCGGTCCGCGCCGCGACGTGTTGCAGCGGCAGGCGAGCCGCTGGGGGATGATGCGGCTCGAAGAGGCGCTGAAAGTGCTGATCGAAGCCGACCTGACGCTGCGCTCGGCCTCGAAAGCGCCGCAGATGGCGGTGATCGAACGGGCTTTGATGCGATTGGCCTCGATGGCGGCGAAGCTCGGATGACGCAGGCGTTGGTGATTGGCGGCGGTCCGGGGGGCATGATGGCGGCCGAGGAATTGGCCCGCGCAGGCGTCCGGGTCGTGCTGGCCGAGGCGAAACCGACCTTGGCGCGGAAATTCCTGATGGCCGGGAAATCCGGGCTGAACCTGACCCGCGACGAGCCTTTGGCGCAGTTTCTCGACGCCTATTCCCCCGACTGGATTCGCCCGCATGTGGCCGGTTTCGGCCCCGAGGGGGTGAAGGACTTCGCCCGCGGTCTGGGCGTCGATCTGTTCACCGGCTCGACGGGGCGGGTGTTTCCGGTCGAGATGAAAGCCTCGCCGATGCTGCGGCTCTGGGCGCGGCGGCTGGCCGATCTGGGGGTGGAGGTCCGCACCCGATGGCGCTGGACAGGCTTTGCCGGGGATGGTTTCGCCTTCGACACGCCCGAGGGGCCGAAACTGCTGACTCCCAAAGTGACCGTTCTGACGCTTGGCGGCGCAAGCTGGCCGCGGCTTGGCTCGGATGCGGCCTGGGTGCCGTGGCTGGCCGAAAAAGGCGTGACGCTGGCACCGTTCCGGCCCGCGAACATGGGGCTGATGGTCGACTGGTCACCCCATATGGCCGCGCATCTGGGACAGCCGGTCAAGGGGGCCGCGCTGATCACGCCGGATCAAACAAGCCGGGGCGAGTTCGTGCTCTCGGCCCGGGGGCTCGAAGGCGGCGGCATCTATGCGATTGCGGCTTTGGTGCGGGATGGGGCGCCCTTGTCGCTCGACCTTGCGCCCGATCTGCGGGTGGACGACATCGCGCATCGGCTCGCCCGCACGCCTGTGCGCGACAGCCTGCCGAACCGTCTGCGCAAGGCTTTGCGGCTGGATCCGGTGAAGCTCGCCCTGTTGCAGGAATGGGGGCGGCCGCTGCCCACCGATCCGCTCGCGCTCGCCCGCAAGCTGAAAGCGCTCCCCGTGCGCCACCTTGGCCCGCGTCCCTTGGCCGAGGCGATTTCCTCGGCGGGCGGCATTGCCGAAACCGCCCTGACCGACGGTCTTGAACTGAAGGCCCTGCCCGGGGTCTTTGCCGCGGGCGAGATGCTGGATTGGGAGGCGCCGACGGGCGGTTATCTGCTGACCGGCTGTCTGGCCACCGGCCGCGTCGCCGGGCAGGCGGCGGCGCGATTGTTCGGGGCACAATCGACAGATTGACGCAGCCCCCCCCGCATGGCGAACTGGCCGCCTTGCGAGGGAGACCAAATGACCCAGACCCGCCTGATCACCCCCGTCCTTGTGGGCGGCGCCATCATCTTGATGCTTGGCTTCGCCATCCGCGCCTCGTTCGGGGTGTTCCAGATCCCGATCGCCACCGAATTCAGCTGGCCGCGGGCGGAATTTTCGCTGGCCATCGCGATCCAGAACCTCGCATGGGGGATCGGGCAACCGATCTTCGGCGCGATTGCGGAGCGGTTTGGCGATCGCAAGGCGATCGTTCTGGGCGCGCTGATGTATGCGCTGGGATTGGTGCTTTCCGCCTTTGCCACCCAGCCCTGGCAACATGACCTTCTGGAAATCTTCGTCGGCTTCGGCATCGCAGGCACGGGCTTTGGCGTGATCCTGGCCGTCGTCGGCCGCGCCGCCTCGGCCGAGAATCGCTCGCTGACGCTTGGCATCGCCACCGCCGCAGGCTCGGCCGGTCAGGTCTTCGGCGCACCGGTGGCCGAGGCGTTGCTGTCGCAGTTCCCTTGGCAGACCGTCTTCGTGATCTTCTCGGTCACGATCCTTGCCGCGATGGCCGCCCTGCCGCTTCTGCGCAGCCCCGCCCGCGCCGCGCATCACGGCACAAGCGAGCCGATGGGCACGGTGCTGAAACGCGCGTTGAAAGATCCGTCCTTCACCCTGATCTTCCTTGGCTTCTTTTCCTGCGGCTATCAGCTCGCCTTCATCACCGCGCATTTCCCCGCGATGGTGACCGAGATGTGCGGCGCCGTTCCCCCCGGCTCGCTGCTGGCCGCGGTGGGGATCGAGAGCCTGTCCACCCTCGGCGCCGTCGCCATCTCGCTGATCGGTCTGGCCAATATCGCGGGCACGATCTTTGCGGGCTGGGCCGGGCGGCACTATTCGAAGAAATATGCCCTCGCCATCGTTTACCTGCTGCGCACCATCGCCGCCGCCGCCTTCATCCTGACGCCGATGACGCCCGCGACGGTGCTGGTGTTCTCGCTCGTCATGGGGGCGCTGTGGCTGGCGACGGTGCCGCTGACCTCGGGCCTGATCGCCGAGATTTACGGGCTGCGCTACATGGGCACGCTTTACGGCGTCGTCTTCTTCTCGCATCAGGTCGGCGCCTTTCTGGGCGTCTGGCTGGGCGGGCGGCTTTACGACATCTCGGGCGATTACACGCTGGTCTGGTGGGTCGGCGTCGGCATGGGGGCCTTCTCGGCGCTCGTCCACCTTCCGGTGAAAGAGCGCCCGCTGATCGCTCAACCGGCCTGAAGCATCGCTTCCAAACCGGCGCGAAAATCGGGGTAGCGCAAGGTTATCCCGAGCTCCGTCTTGATCCGGTCGTTCCGAACCCGCTTGTTTTCGGCATAGAAACTGGCCGCCATCGGGGTCATCTGGCTGGGGTCAAAGGGCACCTCGGGCGGGCGCGGCAGGCCCAGAAGCTCGGCCGCATAGGCCAGCACATCCTCGGGCGGCGAGGGCGCGTCGTCGCAGACGTTGTAGACCCGCCCGGGGTTCGGCTGCGCGATCGAGGCTGCCAGCACCTGCGCGATGTCCTCGACATGGATGCGCGAGAACACCTGCCCGGGCTTCAGGATCAGCCGCGCGGTGCCGTCCCGAACCTTCTCGAACGGGCCACGGCCGGGGCCGTAAATCCCGGCCAGGCGGAAGATCTGCAGCGGCAGACCCAGCGCCTGCCAGCCCGCCTCGGCCGCCACCCGCTGCACGCCGCGCGTGGTCGAGGGGGTCAGGGGCGTGTCTTCATCCACCCAGCCACCGCCATGATCGCCATAGACGCCGACGGTCGAAAGATAGCCAACCCAGCGCAAATGCTGCGCAGCGAAAAGCGCCTCTTTCTGCGCAGCGAGAACCGGGTCACCGGAGCCATCCGGGGCCACGGAAGTGAGCAAATGCGTGGCCTCCGCCAGCGGCAGCGGCCCCCCGGTCCAGACCATCGGCTCCACCCCTTCGCTGCGCAGCATTTCGGTTTTCGCCGCACTGCGCGTCGTCGCGATGATCCGCCAGCCATCGGGCAAAAGCAGCCGGGCCAGCGCCCGCGCGGAATAACCGTGACCGATCGAGAGCAGCGTTTTCATGGGTTTCTCCTTCGCCTCGCAACCTAGTCATCACGTCGTCACTTGCGAAGGGCAAAAAGCTCTGGCACCTTTGGTCATGGAACATATGACATCTCTCAAAACCTGGCCCGAGGCCGCGCCGCGTCTGATTGCCGTCGCCGCGGGCAGAGCACCCGCCGATTGCGTGATCCGGCAGGGCAAATGGGTCAACGTCCAAAGCCGCGAAGTGCTGGACGGTTACGACATCGCGATTGCCGAGGGGCGTTTCGCCGCCATCGCCCCCGATTTGAGCTCGGCCATCGGGCCGGACACACGGGTGATCGAGGCGCAGGGCCGCTACATGATCCCCGGTCTCGTCGATGGTCACATGCATGTCGAAAGCGGCATGCTGACGCCCGCGGAATTCGCCGCCGCCGTGATCCCGCATGGCACGACGACGATGTTCACCGACCCGCATGAGATTGCCAACGTGCTGGGTCTGGCGGGCGTGCGGATGATGCATGACGAGGCGATGATGCAGCCCGTCAACATCTTCACCCAGATGCCCTCCTGCGCGCCCTCGGCCCCGGGGCTGGAGACGACGGGCTTTGAAATCACCCCCGAGGATGTGGCCAAGGCGATGTCCTGGCCCGGCATCATCGGTCTTGGCGAGATGATGAACTTTCCGGGTGTCATCGGCGCCGATGCCAAGATGCTGGCCGAGATCGCGGCCGTGCAGCGGGCGGGGAAAACCGTGGGCGGGCATTACGCCAGCCCCGACCTTGGGGCACCGTTCCGCGCCTATGCGGCGGGCGGTCCGGCCGATGACCACGAGGGCACCTGCGAAGACGATGCCGTGGCCCGGGTCCGGCAAGGGATGCGGGCGATGCTGCGGCTCGGCTCGGCGTGGTATGACGTCGAAAGCCAGATCACCGCGGTGACGCAACGCGGGCTTGATCCGCGCAACTTCATCCTGTGCACCGACGATTGCCATTCCGGCACGCTGGTCCACGAAGGCCATATGAACCGCGTTTACCGCCATGCCGTCGCCTGCGGCTGCGATCCGCTGATCGCGCTGCAGATGTGCACGGTGAACACGGCGAGCCATTTCGGGCTGGAACGGGAATTGGGCTCGATCGCGCCCGGGCGGCGGGCGGATGTGATCCTGACCTCGGATCTGGTCACCCTGCCGGTCGAGATGGTGATCGCGCGGGGTGAGGTGGTGGCCGAGAACGGCACCCTGACCGTCGACTGCCCGCATTACGATTGGCCCGAAAGCGCGCGGCAGACCGTGCATCTGGGCAAGCACCTCGAGCCTGCGGATTTCGCCATTCCCGCCCCCGAGGGCGCGAATACGGTGACCGCCAAGGTGATCGGCGTCGTCGAAAATCAGGCGCCGACGAAGGCGCTGACCGCGGAGCTGCCCGTGGTCGACGGGCTGGCGCAGCCGGACGAGGCGAAAGATGTGGCGCAGATCGCGCTGGTCGAGCGGCACCGGGGCACCGGCAAGGTGGTGAACGGCTTCGTCTCGGGCTTTGGCTACAAGGGCTCGATGGCGATCGGCTCGACCGTCGCGCATGACAGCCACCACATGATCGTCGTCGGCACCGACCGCGCCGCGATGGCCGCCGTCGCGAACCGGCTCGGGCAGATGGGCGGCGGCATCAGCGTCTGGAAAGACGGCGCCGAACTGGCCGCCGTGCCCTTGCCGATTGCCGGGCTGATGTCCGACGACCCCGCCGCCGAGGTTGCCGCCCGCGCCGCGGCGATGGTCAAGGCGATGGCCGACTGCGGCTGCACGCTGAACAACGCCTACATGCAGCATTCGCTGCTGGCTCTGGTCGTGATCCCGGAAATCCGGATCTCCGACCTTGGCCTTGTCGATGTGACGAAATTCCAACTGACCGAGCTTTTCGAATGAATGACCCCGTAACGATCCTCACCCCGCCGCCGTCGGCGCATGACACCTTCACCGACGCGGCCGCCGCCGTGGCCCGGCTCGAACAGCTTTACAGCGAGGCGACCGGCTTCCTGTTGCAGAAGTTCAATGAGGTTCTTGCCACCGGCCATGCCGACACCCGCTATCGCGCCTTCTACCCGGAGGTGCGGATCACCGTCACCTCGCACCTGAAATCCGACAGCCGTCTGAGCTTCGGCCATGTGTCCTCGCCCGGCACCAAGGTCGCGACGATCACCCGCCCCGATCTGTTCCGCAATTACCTGACGCAGCAGATCGGGCTTCTGATGCGCAACCATGGCGTGCCGGTGACGGTCGGCCCGTCGGCAACCCCGATCCCGGTGCATTTCGCCGTCGCGGGCCAGCCCGAGGTGACGATCCCGCAGGAAGGCGCGCTGACCATTTCGCTGCGCGATGTGTTTGACGTGCCGTCCCTGGAAAGCATGAACGACGACATCGTGAATGGCACGGCAAAGCCGAACCCGGATGGCTCGGGGCATCTGGCGCCCTTCACCGCGCAACGGGTGGATTACTCGCTCGCCCGGCTCTCGCATTACACCGCGACGGCGCCCGAGCACTTCCAGAACCATGTGCTGTTCACCAACTACCAGTTCTACGTCGACGAATTCGAAAAGGTCGCGCGGCAGATGCTGGCCGATCCGGCACAGGGCTATACGAGCTTCGTCGCGCCCGGGAATGTGGAAATCACCACGGCAGACGGGGTGATCCCACCCTTGGCGAAGCTGCCGCAGATGCCGACCTATCACCTGAAGCGGCCGGACGGGAACGGCATTACGCTGGTCAATATCGGCGTCGGCCCGTCGAACGCGAAGACCGCGACCGACCATATCGCCGTGCTGCGGCCGCATGCCTGGCTGATGGTCGGCCATTGTGCAGGGCTGCGCAACTCGCAAAGCTTGGGCGATTTCGTTCTGGCCCATGCCTACCTGCGCGAGGATCACGTGCTGGATGACGATCTGCCGGTCTGGGTGCCGATCCCGGCCCTGGCGGAGGTGCAGGTGGCCCTGCAGGAAGCCGTGGCCGAGATCACCCAGCTTGAAGGTTACGAGCTGAAGCGGATCATGCGCACCGGCACGGTGGCGACGATCGACAACCGCAACTGGGAGCTGCGCGATCAATCCGGCCCGGTGCAGCGGCTCAATCAAAGCCGCGCCGTCGCGCTCGACATGGAAAGCGCGACCATCGCCGCGAACGGGTTCCGATTCCGGGTTCCCTACGGCACGCTGCTCTGCGTTTCGGATAAACCCTTGCATGGCGAACTCAAGCTGCCGGGCATGGCGACCGAGTTTTACCGCACTCAGGTGGCCAGTCATCTGCTCATCGGCGTGCGCGCGATGGAGAAGCTTCGGGCCATGCCGCTGGAGCGGATCCACAGCCGGAAACTGCGCTCTTTCGACGAAACAGCCTTCCTCTGATGCGCTGCCTTGACGCCGGGAAAATCAGCAAAACATGCCCGAAAAGGCTTGCCATGCTGGAAAAAACGGTGTGTTAGAGGGCGCATCAAACCGTGCAGACGGATCAAGATGGCCCCGCCCACCGGGGCATATGAGAGGAAGACCCATGTCGAAACCGATGACCAAGACCCAGCTGGTGGCCGCGCTTGCCGAAGCCATGGGTTCGGACAAGAAAACCGCGACCGCCGCCATCGACGCCATCGCCGATGTCGTGACGAAAGAAGTCGCGGCGGGCGGTTCGGTCACGCTGCCGGGGATCGGCAAAGTCTCGTGCAAGGCCCGTCCGGAGCGTCAGGTGCGCAACCCCGCCACCGGCGAGACGATGATGAAACCGGCTGACAAGCAGGTGAAAGTGACGATCGCCAAAGCCCTCAAGGACAGCGTCAACGTCTGATCCCCGAGGCCCCCGCAAGGGTGCTGACGTATTTGGGCCGCTCTGCACCGCAGGGCGGCCTTCTTCTTGGGCGCTGGCGCTGGCATCGGCAAATAACCTGTATCGCATACAGGTTTTGTCTTGTCCGAAGCGGTCAAATCCGGTTCTGGCTGTTCGAAATCGCACCGACGGATGGGAACAGAATGGATATTCGCGCCATACTCATGGGGCTCGCCTTCGCGGTGATGTGGTCTTCGGCCTTCACCTCGGCCCGGATCATCGTGGCCGAGGCGCCGCCGCTGCTGGCGCTCTCGGCGCGGTTCCTGATCTCGGGCGGGCTGGGCGTCGCCATTGCGCTGGCGCTGGGGCAAAGCTGGCGGCTGAGCCGGGCGCAGTGGAAGGCGACGCTGATTTTCGGCATCTGCCAGAACGCGCTCTATCTGGGGCTGAACTTCGTCGCGATGCAGTGGGTGCAGGCCTCGGTCGCCTCGATTGTCGCCTCGACCATGCCGCTGATGGTGGCGCTGCTTGGCCGGGTGGTCTTTGGCGATACCGTGCGCCCGCTTGGCCTTGCCGGGCTGGTGGCCGGGGTGATCGGGGTCGGCATCATCATGGGGGCGCGGCTCTCGGGCGGGGTCGATCCGGTCGGCCTTGCGCTGTGCTTCGCGGCGGCGTTGGCGCTGTCGATTGCCACGCTCTCGGTGCGGGGCGCGTCGTCGGGGGGCAATGTGCTGATGATCGTCGGCCTGCAGATGTGGGTGGGCGCCGCCGTGCTCGCCTGTGTCTCGGCCGCGACCGAAAGCTGGGACGTCGTGCCCTCGACCCGGCTGGTGCTGGCCTTCCTTTACACGACGCTGATCCCCGGGCTTCTGGCCACCTGGATCTGGTTCAAGCTGGTGGGGAGGATCGGCGCAGTGAAGGCCGCGACCTTCCACTTCCTCAACCCGTTCTTCGGCGTCGCCATCGCGGCGCTGGTGCTGGGCGAGCGGCTCGGTCTGCTGGACCTTCTGGGCGTGATCATCATCGCGGGCGGGATTCTGGCCGTGCAACTGTCGAAACAGAGGTAAGCGATGGACTGGCTCGAATTCGCCCTTGCCGGGCTGGCCTTCCTGTCGACCCACCTGATCCCGGCCAATCCGCGGATCAAGGGGCTGCTGGTCGCCACCCTTGGCCGCGCGGGCTACGGCATCGCCTTTGGCGGGCTTGCGCTTGGCCTGCTCTACTGGCTGATCGGGGCTGCCGCCCGCGCCCCCTATGTCGAGCTTTGGCCGCAAGAGATCTGGATGCGCTGGGTCACGAATATCGTGATGCCTGTGGTGATCCTGATTTCAAGCTATGCGATCGCTTGCCCGAACCCCTTCGCCTTCGAGGGCCGTTCGACCGGCTTCGACCCCGCGCGGCCGGGCATCGTCGGCATCACCCGGCAACCATTCCTCTGGGCGCTGGTGCTCTGGGCGTCGGCGCATCTGCTGGTGAACGGCGATCTGGCGCATGCGATCCTGTTCGGGGTGTTCCTTCTGTTCTCGCTGATCGGCATGCGGGCGATGGAAAAGCGCCTGATCCGCCGCATCGGCGCGGGCGAGTTTGGCCGTCTGGCGACGCACACCAGCCTGATCCCCTTTGCCGCCTTCCTCAGCGGCCGCTGGCGCCCGCAGGGACGGCCTTCGTGGCTGCGGCTCGGGATCGCAGTCTTCGCTTGGGCGGCGATCTTTCACCTGCACGAGCTGGTGATCGGGCTTAGCCCGGCGCCATAAGCCCTGTCGGTTCGGGCAGGGGAACGCAGAGCGCTGACCCGCCCGAAACACCCGCTCAACCGCCGCGCAGGCTTTCCAGCAGCTTGATCGTCACCCAGCCATTCGGCGTCATGCCGTGGGCGCGCTGATAGTCCATCACCGCCATGATCGTGCCCGGGCCGATCAGCCCGTCGGTGCCCTTGGTGTCGTAACCCTGCGCGGTCAGCAGTTGCTGCACCTCGACCTTTTCGGCATCGGTCAGCGCCCGGCCTTCGCGCGGCCAAGGGTGCACGAACGGCCCCTGCCCCTTCAGCCGATCCGACAGATGGCCGACCCCCATCACATAGGCATCGGCATTGTTGTAGCGCGAGATCGCGGTGAAATTGCCGAAGATCATCAGCGCAGGCCCCTCCGGCCCGGCCGGCAGCAGGATCGAGGCCGACCCGTAATTCGGCACCGCCCCGCCATTCACGCCGCGCACGCCCAGCGCCGCCCAGTCCGAGGGCGCCCGCTTCGTGCCCTTGCCCGCCAGCCCCACATCGAAGCCCTCGGGCAGGCTGACCTCGACCGCCCAGGGCTGCCCCTTCGACCAGCCCGAGCGCGCCAGATAGGCCGCGGTGGAGGCCAGCGCATCGGCCGGATTGTCCGACCAGATGTCGCGCTTGCCATCGCCGGTGAAATCGACCGCGAAAGCCAGATAGGAGGTCGGGATGAACTGCGTATGCCCCATCGCCCCGGCCCAGGACCCGGTCATATGCGCCGGGTCGATGTCGCCCGCCTGCAGGATCTTCAGCGCGCCGATCAACTGGCTTTCAAAGAACTCGGCCCGCCGCCCATCATGCGCCAGCGTCGCCAGCGCCGGGATGATCAGGGTGTTGCCGCGCTTGGCGCCATAGCGGCTTTCCATGCCCCAGACGGCCACCACCACTTCCTTGTCGACGCCATACCGGGCCTCGATCTCGCGCAGCACGCCGTCATATTGCGCCAGCGCCGCCCGACCGTTGGCGATCCGCTCGTCCGAGGCCGCGCTGTCCATGTAGTCCCAAATGGGCTTCACGAATTCGGCCTGAAACTGCTGCCGCTCGATCACCTTCGGGTTATAGGGCACGTCGCGCATCGCGCGGTTCCAGGTCGCCTCGGAAATCCCCGCCGCCATCGCGCGCGGCTTGAAGCCCTCGACCCAGGCATCCATCCCCGCCTGCGTCGCCGCATCGACGGGGGGAATCTCTTCGATGGTGTTCATGGAAACGCCTCCCCGATCCAGCAGCCCGCCGCAGGCGGTCAAAGCCGAAAAAGCCAACAGGGAGAAGAGGATGGGTTTCAACGCGCGTTTCATGGCCTGCCCGACTGTTCGTTGTTTGAAAACAGTCTAGCAGGCTATGGACAGGGCGCAAACCCGCTTGGCGAGTGTCCGCTCAAGCCTTCTCGTCGTAGAAGGGCGTCATCTGCGCGACGACGACCGAATTTTCATCCAGCGCCCGCTGCATCAGCTCCTTCTCGGCGGCGTCGATCTCGTCGCCCGCCTTTTCCCGCTCGGCCAAAGTGCCGTAGCCGGTCACGTCGAGCGGCGCCATATCCGCCTGCTTCAGGATCGCCACGGTTTCGCGCACGGCCTCGGCCTCGTCGACGCCGCTCGCGTAGCACAGAAGACCCGCCCCGGTGGAGCCCTTCGGCAACCCGTCATTGGCCGAGCGGCCCACCTCCACGAGCAGCGTATAGACCTGCTGCGGGCGTTTCGCCTTTTCCGGTTTCTCGGCCGTCTCGGTCATCCTGTTTCCCTTCTCAGCTGCGGCGCAAAGACCGCAGCGAGGTCACGGCCAGCCAGGCTGCGACCAGTACATAAAGCCCGATCGCCGCCCCGGGCATCCAGTCCCCGGGGGCGGCGGCCTTGGCCATTTCGCCCAGTTTGCTCAGCGCCACGGGCGTCACCAGACCGATCATCGCCAGATCGGCGACCATCAGAACGAAGCGCAGGGGCTGCGGCAAGGCCGCCCCGCGCACCGCATCGACCACCTTGGCGCCCAGCGACAAAAGCATGATCAGTCCCGCAGCAGTTCGTTGATGCCGGTCTTCGAGCGCGTCTGCGCATCGACCCGTTTCACGATCACCGCGCAGTAAAGGTTGATGCCCCCTTTGGTCGGCATCGACCCCGCGACGACCACCGAATAGGGCGGCACTTCGCCATAGAAGACCTCGCCGGTTTCGCGATCGACGATCTTCGTCGATTTGCCGATGAAGACGCCCATGCCCAGAACCGAGCCCTCGCGGACGATGCAGCCCTCGACCACTTCCGAGCGCGCGCCGATGAAGCAGTTGTCCTCGATGATCGTCGGACCGGCCTGCATCGGCTCCAGCACGCCGCCGATGCCGACGCCGCCCGACAGGTGGACGTTCTTGCCGATCTGCGCGCAGGAGCCCACCGTCACCCAGGTGTCGACCATCGTGCCCTCGTCGACATAGGCGCCAAGATTGACAAACGACGGCAGCAGCACCGCGCCCTTGGCGATATAGGCCGAACGACGGACGATGCAGTGCGGCACGGCGCGGAAACCGGCGGCCTTCCACTGCGCCTCGCCCCAATGGGCGAATTTGCTGTCGACCTTGTCCCACCAGGTGCCGTTCTGCGGCCCGCCCGAATGCACTTCCATGTCCTTGACGCGGAAGCCCAGCAGCACGGCCTTTTTCGCCCACTGGTTCACATGCCAGTTGCCGTCGTCCTTCTTCTCGGCGACGCGCAGCACGCCCTTGTCGAGCGCCTCGAGCGTGGCCTCGATCGCGTCCCGCGCTTCGCCCTTGGTGTGGGGCGTGAGGGTGTCGCGAACCTCCCAGGCGGCTTCGATGGCAGCTTCGAGCATGGCGTTCGACATCGGAACGGTCCTCTTTCAAGTGGTCTTCATGGTTTTCCCCCTATAGTTGGGGAAAGCCCTTCGCGCAATGAGCAGGATATGAAAGACGAAAGCCGATCCCACCCGTTCCGTGACAGCATCATGGATGCCAAAACGGCGCAGGACATCCCCGCCACCGCGCAGACCCGCGCGCCCGCCTACAAGCTCGCCTTCACCGATGGCGGCTTCATGATGCGCGAGGAATTGCGCCCGGTGCGGTTGCAACTCGAACTGCTGAAGCCGCAGCTGATCATGGACGAGCGCGGCGTGGAAAGCACGGTGGTGCTGTTTGGCGGCGCCCGCATCCCGGAACCGGCGCAAAAAGACACCGCCAAGACCCCCATTCTGGCGGAACTGAGCCGCTATTACGACGAGGCGCGGACCTTCGCGCGGATGATGACAGAACGCTCGATGGCGGCTTACGGGCGCGAATATGTCATCTGCACCGGCGGCGGCCCCGGCGTGATGGAGGCGGGCAACCGCGGCGCGCATGAGGCCGGGGGGCAATCGATCGGGCTCAACATCGTGCTGCCGCATGAACAGGCGCCGAATGCCTATGTGACGCCGGATCTGTGCTTCAACTTCCACTATTTCGCCATCCGCAAGATGCACTTCCTGATGCGGGCGAAAGCGGTCTGCGTCTTTCCGGGCGGCTTCGGCACGCTCGATGAAATGTTCGAAACGCTGACGCTGATCCAGACCCGGCGGATGAAACGCATCCCGCTGATCCTGTTTGGCGCGGAATTCTGGCGCCGCGTCGTCGATTGGGACTATCTGGCCGAGGCAGGCACGATCGCGCGCGAGGACATTGACCTGATCAGCTTTGTCGAAACCGCCGAAGAAGCGGTGGACGTCATCGAGACCTGGACGAACGGGCACGCCTGAGACAAGCCGCGAAAGGGCGTATTTGGACCAAGAAAAAGCTGGCTGGTTTTTTCTTGGCGCAAATACGCCCTTTGCGACGGCGGGGATCAGAGACCGGTTTCGGCCTCGATCTCGGCCTTCGATTTCCGCGCCCGTTCGGTGGCGGATTTGAGTTGTCCGCAGGCGGCCATGATATCCTCGCCCCGCGGCGTGCGGATCGGCGCGGCGTAACCGGCCTTGTAGACGATATCGGCAAAGGCCTCGATCCGTTCCCAGTCCGAGCGCTGATAGGGCGAGCCGGGCCATTCGTTGAAGGGGATGAGGTTGATCTTCGCCGGAATGCCCTGGATCAGCTTGACCAGCCGCCGCGCGTCGGCGTCGCTGTCATTCACGTCCTTGAGCATCACATATTCAAAGGTGATCCGCTCGGAATTCGACAGCCGCGGATAGTCGCGCAGGGCATCAAGCAGCGTCGCGATGTTCCATTTCTTGTTCACCGGCACCAGACGGTCGCGCACCGCATCGGTGGTCGCGTGGAAGGAAATCGCCAGCAGGCAGCCGATTTCCTCGGCCGTGCGCGCAATCTCCGGCACGACGCCCGAGGTGGAAAGCGTGATCCGGCGGCGGCTCAGCGTCAGCCCCTCGTTGTCCATCACGACCTGCATCGCGTCGCGGACGTTTTCGAAATTGTAGAGCGGCTCGCCCATGCCCATCAGCACGACGTTCGAGATCAGCCGCGTCTCGTCCTTCGGTTCGCCCGGCACCGGCCATTCGCCCAGATCGTCGCGCGCCACCATCACCTGACCGACGATTTCCCCCGCCGTCAGGTTGCGCACCAGTTTCTGCGTGCCGGTATGGCAGAAGGAGCAGGTCAGCGTGCAGCCGACTTGCGAAGAAATGCACAAAGTGCCGCGGTTTTCCTCGGGGATGTAGACGGCCTCGACCTCATGCCCGCCCGCGATGCGCAGAAGATATTTCCGCGTGCCATCCATCGAGACCTGACAGGTCACGACCTCGGGCAGGGCGATCTCGAAATGCGCATCGAGCAGCGCACGGTAGTCTTTCGCCAGATTGGTCATCGCGGCGAAATCGCGCACGCCCCAGTGATAGATCCACTGCCAGACCTGACCGACCCGCATCTTCGCCTGTTTCTCGGGCGTGCCCGCAGCAATCAGCGCCGCGCGCAGCTGCTCGCGGGTCAGGCCGACCAGATTGACCTTGCCGCCCTCGGGCAGCTTGCGCGGCAGGGTCAGCACGTCTTGCGTGATCGGAGAGGTCGGCTCGGTCATGGCAGGTCCAGAATAGCGAAAGCCGAGCATATAGGGGATTCGGTCACCAAACGGTAGCCCGAAACGCAAAAGCCCCGGACAATGCCCGGGGCCCCGCAGGTGTCGCGGCGCTTACTTGCAGCGCTTGGACGCTTCGTCGAGCGCGGCGGTGAAGCCCATCAGCGAGAAGGTGTCCTCGGTCTTGGTGCCGCGGCCCGAATGCCCGGCGATCGTCACCTCGGCCCCGGATTTCAGCGCCGCGATCAGCTTGGCGTCGTCTTCGGGCGAGCCCGCCCAGGCGCCTTCGCCATTGGTGAACAGCGTGAAGGTCGCGCCGGTGTTCACTTTCAGATCGACGGTCGAGCCATCGGCAAAGGGATAACCCGCCATGAACATCACCTCGCCAGCCTTGCCGGGGCGATAGGTGACGAAGAGCAGAATTTCCGAGCGGCGCGGTTGCACCGTCTTGCCATCCTTGGTGGCCACCGACTTTTTCGGCGGCGACACGCCCCAGCATTCCTTCGGGCTGTCCTCGACGAAGACGCTCCAGTCGGTTTTCGCTGCGACGCGGTTCGAGCTTTCCTGGGCTTGCGCGACAGGGGAAAATGCCAGCGACGCGGCGACAAACGCAGCGACGCTCGTGATGATCGTCTTCATGAAACAGCCTCCAGCTGTCTGTGCCTCTGGTCCGCCCGTGGGCTATTGGCCGTTCTTGACTGTGGCAGACCCGATTTCAACTCGATATTCCAGTGATAACGCAAAAGTGGCGTTTTGGGAAAGCCCCCCCGGCGGGTTTTCGCGCATGATAAGGAAGGTTTGGCATGGCAGCGGCGGCATTGATCGAGATCTGGCGCGGGGATTTGCTGGAAAGCCTGCACCATGGCCATGCGGTGGTCTATGGGCCGCAGGGTGCGGAGCAGGTCTGGGGTGAGGCGGGGGCGGTCGTGTTTCCGCGCTCGTCGTGCAAGATGGTGCAAGCGCTGCCGCTGATCGAAAGCGGCGCGGCCGAGGCTGCCGGGCTCGGCCTGCGGCACCTGGCGCTGTCCTGCGCCAGCCATTCCGGGGCCGCGCTGCATGTGGGGGCGGTGGGCGACTGGCTGACAGAGCTTGGCATGCACGAAAGCGATCTGCGCTGCGGGTCGCATCTGCCCTTTGACCCGGTCGAGGCGCAGCGGCTCACCTGTTCGGCGGAAAAGCCCTGCCAGCTGCACAACAACTGCTCGGGCAAGCATGCCGGGTTCCTGACCCTGAACCGGCATTTGAAGGGCGGCGCCGAATATGTCGAGATCGACCATCCGGTGCAGCGCGCGGTGCGCAGGGCCTTCGAGGAGGTGACGGGCGAGACCGCGGCGGGCTGGGGGGTCGACGGCTGCTCGGCGCCGAATTTCGCCTGCACGCTGGAGGGTCTGGCGCGGGCGATGCAATTCTTTGCCGCCGCCCGGCCCGAGGGCGGGCTGCGCGCGGCTGCCGCGGCGCGGCTGATCGAGGCGATGACAGCCTTCCCCGAACTGGTGGCGGGCGAGAACCGTGCCTGCACCAAGCTGATGCGGGCGATGGGCGGCAAGGTCACGGTGAAGACCGGGGCCGAGGGGGTCTTCGTCGCGATCCTGCCCGAGCAGAAGCGCGGCGTGGCGCTGAAGATCACCGATGGCGCGAGCCGTGCCTCGGAAGCGGCGATCACCGCGCTTCTGGTGCATCTGGGCGCGCTGGACCCGGATAACCCGGTGGTGGCGCAGTTGCTGCCACCGGTCAGCAAGAACTGGCGCGGGTTCGCAACCGGGGGAATGCGGCTGGCAAAGGGGTTTTGCTAGATCATCTGCCAGATCAGCCGCACCGCCAGCGCGGTCGAAGTCACGACCAGAAGCGGCTTGATGAGCCGTGCCCCCTTCTTCATCGCCAGTCTTGCGCCAAGGCTGGCGCCGGCCACCTGCGCAAAGCCCATAGCGATGCCGGTCACCCACCAGGGCGCGCCTATCGCGGCAAAGGCCGCAAGCCCGCCAAGGTTCGAGGCGAAGTTCAGCAGCTTCGTATGCGCCGTCGCCTTCAGCACGCCATAGCCCGCCAGCATCACGAAGCCGATCATGTAGAACGCCCCCGCCCCCGGCCCGATCAGCCCGTCGTAAAAGCCGATCAGCGGCACGACAAAGGCGGTGAAGGCCGCAGGCTTGATCCGCTCGGCCCGGTCGGTGTCATCGAGCCCCTTGCGAAAGGCGAAAAAGGCCGCGATCGCGATCAGGATGAAGGGCAGCACGCGGCGCAACGCCTCGGTCGGCAGGACCGAGACCAGAAACGCCCCCGCAAGCCCCGACAGGAACGCCAGAGACGCCGCGCCCAACTGCGCGCGCAGGTTCACCTGGCCCTTGGCCGCGTAGGTCAGCGCCGCCGTCGCCGCGCCGAAAGCCCCCTGCACCTTGTTCGTCGAAAACGCCTGCAACGGCGTTGCCCCGGCCAGAAGCAGCACCGGCAGAGTGATCAGCCCCCGGCCCCCCGCGATGGAATCGACAAACCCGGCCACAAAGGCCGCGCCGATCAGCGACAGGGCCAGATCAAGGGAAACTTCGAACATGGATCCTCCGGGGCAGAGATCCCTCTTCCGCCAGCGCCCGACCAAAGTAAAGCGACTTGTCCCACGCAAGCCGCGCCGCTAGGGTCACCCGCCAGATCGGGAGACCGCAATGCCCTACCCCAGACTTGAGCTTTTCATCGCCCCCGCCCGGACCCGCTCGGAATGGCTGCGCAGCCTTGCCGGTCTGATCCTGATCGGGGGGATCTATTGGGGCGCGGTGATGGGGGCTCTGGCGCTGCTTTACCGCTTCGGCGGCCCGATCGTATTCGCCGCCGTGGTGATGGCGATGGAACGCGGCGGCACCCCGGGCGGCCTCGTGCTGGTGATGCTCAGCTTCCTGCCGCTGGCGCTTGGCGTGATGCTGGTCACCCGCTTCCTGCATCGCCGCCCGATCGCCAGCCTGTTCGGCACCGGCGCTTTTGGCGATTTCCTGAAGGTCTTCCCGACCCTGCTCGGGCTTGTCGCGCTGGTCGCCGCCAGCTCGGCCCTTGACCCGAGCCTTGGCAAATCGACGCCCCTGCCGGTGCTGCTGAAATGGCTGCCGATCGCGCTGCCTTTGCTCTTCATCCAGATCGCCTCGGAAGAGCTGCTCTTTCGCGGCTATTTCCTGCAGCAGATGGCCGCACGGCTGCGCCATCCGCTCGCCTGGATGGTGCTGCCCGCCGCCCTGTTCGGCGCGCTCCATTATGCGCCCGAGAAAAATGGCCCGACCGCGATCATCTTCGTGCTCTGGGCAATGCTCTTTGGCTGCCTGTCCGCCGATCTGACGGCGCGGGCCGGAAATCTTGGCCCCTCGCTCGCCTTCCATTTCGCCAACAACATCTCGGCGCTCTTTCTGGTCGGGCTTTATGGCCAGCTCGACGGGCTCTCGCTTTACACGCTCGTCATCAACACCCGCGACATCGGGGCGATGGCGCCCTATCTTGCGCTCGATGCGCTGGCGATCGTGGTGTTCTGGCTGGCTGCGCGCCTGCGGCTGCGGCGCTGATTGCATTTGCCCGCGCGCGGGCTTATCTGAGCCCAAGCTCACAAAGCGACGTCGCGGAAACCAAGGGGCCCCCCGATGAACTGGATCTCGAACTACGTCCGACCCAAGATCAACTCGCTGTTCTCGCGCCGCGAGATGCCCGAGAACCTGTGGACGAAATGCCCCGAATGCGGAACCATGCTGTTCCACCGCGAAGTGACGGACAATCTGAACGTCTGCACCAACTGCGACCATCACATGGCGATCACGCCGCGCGAGCGCTTCGAGGCGCTGTTTGACCTTGGCGCCTTCACCGAGGTGAAAGTCCCCGAGCCGATCGCCGATCCGCTGCATTTCCGCGATCAGAAGAAATATCCCGACCGGATGAAATCGGCGCAGAAATCGACCGGCGAGAAAGAGGCGATGCTCGTCGTCGAAGGCGAGATGGGCAAGACCCAGATCGTCGCCGTCGGGCAGGACTTCTCCTTCATGGGCGGCTCGATGGGGATGTATGTCGGCAATGCGATCCTGGCCGCCGCCCAGCGCGCGATCGAGCTGCATTGCCCGATGGTGCTGTTCTCTGCCGCAGGCGGGGCGCGGATGCAGGAAGGTATCCTGAGCCTGATGCAGATGCCGCGCTCGACCGTCGCGGTGCAGATGCTGAAGGATGCCGGGCTGCCCTATGTCGTCGTGCTGACCCACCCGACCACGGGCGGCGTGACGGCGTCCTATGCGATGCTCGGCGACGTGCAGATCGCCGAACCGAATTCGCTCATTTGCTTTGCCGGTCCGCGCGTCATCGAACAGACGATCCGCGAAACCCTGCCCGAGGGCTTCCAGCGCGCCGAATATCTGCTCGACCATGGCATGCTCGACCGCGTCACGCATCGCAAGAAACTGCGCGAAGAGCTGATCGTGATCCTGCGCATGATGATGCGCCTGCCGCCGCCGATCTGGGGCGAACTGCCGCCGCCCGGCCCCGCGCCGACCGAAGCGGCCCCGCCCGCCGACCAACCCGCGGCGGAATAACCTTTATCTTGCTCTAAATATCCCGGGGGTCCGGGGGCAGCGCCCCCGGCCTTTGCATGAAAGGAGCCCAGCATGCCGCAACCTTCCGACGAAATCCTGGCGCGGCTGATGGGGCTGCATCCGAAGATCATCGATCTGACGCTCGACCGGGTGCATCGGCTTCTGGCCGCGCTCGATCACCCTGAGACGCGCCTGCCACCGGTGATCCATGTCGCGGGCACGAATGGCAAGGGCTCGACCCAGGCGATGATCCGCGCCGGGCTCGAGGCCTCGGGCAAGACGGTGCATGCCTATACCTCGCCGCATCTCGCCCGCTTTCACGAACGCATCCGGCTGGCGGGCGCGTTGATTTCCGAACCTGCGTTGTCGGCGCTCTTGGATGAATGCGATGCGGCGAATGGCGGGCAGCCGATCACCTTTTTCGAAATCACCACCGTCGCGGCGTTTCTGGCCTTTGCCCGCACGCCCGCCGATTACACGCTGCTGGAAGTCGGCCTTGGCGGGCGGCTCGATGCCACCAATGTCATCGCGAAACCGGCGGCGACGATCATCACCCCGGTCTCGATCGACCATCAGCAATATCTGGGCGAGACCCTGCCCGAGATCGCGGGCGAAAAGGCCGGGATCCTGAAACGCGGCGTGCCCTGCATCGTCGGTCCGCAGCACCCCGACGGGCTTGCGGTGATCGAGGAGAAAGCCGCGCGTCTGGGCGTGCCCCTGTTCGCGCATGGCCAGCACTGGCACGCCTTCGAGGAGCGCGGGCGGCTGATCTATCAGGACGAGACCGGGCTTCTGGATCTGCCTTTGCCGACCCTGCCCGGGCCGCATCAGATCGAAAACGCAGGCGCCGCAATTGCCGCGCTGCGGCTCCTCGGCTTCGACGATCTGGCCTGCGAGGCAGCGGTGAGCAAGGCCGAATGGCCCGCGCGGATGCAGCGCCTGCGGCAGGGGCCGCTTGCGACCAGCGCGCCCGGGGTCGAGCTTTGGCTGGATGGTGGCCATAACCCGGCCGGGGGCGAGGCCGTTGCCGCGACGCTGGCCCGGATGCCAAAACGCCCGACGCATCTGATTTGCGGCATGCTCAACACCAAGGACATCGCGGGCTATCTGCGCCCCTTGGCGGCGCAGGCGCAAAGCCTGACCGCCGTCTCGATCCCGAACGAGATCAACACCCTGCCGAGCGCCGCCACCGCCGAAGCCGCCCGCACGGCCGGTTTCGCGCAGGTGACCGAGGCCGCGTCGGTGGCGGAAGCCCTTGATGCGATTGCGCAAACCGACCCGCAGGCCCGGGTTCTGATCTGCGGCTCGCTGTATCTTGCCGGGCAAGTGCTGCGCGAGAACGGCTGAGACTTGCGCATTTCTGTGCCAAGTTCTGTGCGCTCCTGTGCCTAGGCGCACAGGGCTCAGGTGCCTATCTTTCCTGCAACGGAAAGGAGGCCCATGATGACGCTTGAATTCGGCCTTGATACTTTTGGCGACATCACCGCCGATGCGCAGGGGTTGCGATCCGGCGCACAGGTGATCCGCGACACGCTCGCCGAGGCGATCCTGGCCGATCAGGTCGGCCTTGATTTCATCGGTCTGGGCGAACACCACCGCCCGGATTTCGCGATTTCCTCGATGGAACCGCTGCTGGGGGCGATCCTGGCCTCGACCGAGAAGATCCATGCCGGGACCTCGGTCACGGTGCTGTCCTCGGATGATCCGATCCGGGTGTTTCAACGCTTTGCGACGCTCGATGCGATTGCGCCGGGACGGGCAGAGCTGACGATCGGGCGGGGGTCCTTCACCGAAAGCTTCCCGCTCTTCGGCTTCGATCTGAACGATTACGAGACCTTGTTCACCGAAAAGGCGCAGCTGCTGCACAGCCTTGTGGCGCAGGAGAAGATCAGCTTTCAGGGCCGACACCGCACCCCGTTGAAAGGCGTGACCGTCTATCCGCGCCCCGAACGCCCGTTGCAGGTCTGGCGCGGCGTGGGTGGCAGCCCCGACTCGGTGATGGAGGCGGCGGCGATGGACATGCCACTGGTCATGGCGATCATCGGCGGCAATCCGGCGCGGTTCGGCCCGCTCGTCGATCTTTACCGCCATACCCGCGAGCGGATGGGGGCGAAGATGCTGCCGCTGTCGGTGCATTCGCCGGGCCATGTCGCGACCACGGACGAGGAAGCGAAAGAGCGCTACTTCCCTGCCTATGCGGCAATGCACGATCTGATCGGGCGCTCGCGCGGCTGGCCGCGGTTCACCAAGGCCGCCTTCGAGGCCGAGATCGCGCAGGGGTCGCTTTATGTCGGCAGCCCCGAGACGGTGGCGAAAAAGATCGCGACGACGGTCAAGGCGCTGGGACCGTCACGGTTCACGCTGAAATACTCGGCCGGACCGCAGAACCCCGCGCATCTGCGCGACGCGATCGAGCTCTACGGCGCAAAGGTCGCGCCGCTGGTGCGGGACATGCTGAGCTGACAGGCGTTCGGGCGGAGAAGGAAAGGCACCGCCTTTCCTCGCCCGACACCGACCCGCTTACCGGTTTTCCTGCGACCAGTCGGCCGACTGCATTTCCCGCAGCCGCGACACCGTGCGGGCGAATTCGAAACTGCCCTCGCCCTCGTTGTAAAGCCGCTCGGGCACATCGGCGGCGGAACAGATCAGCCGCACCTTGCCTTCGTAAAGCGCATCGATCAGCGTCACGAACCGCTTCGCCTCGTTGAAGTTCGAGGCCGACAGATGCGGGATGTCGTCGATCATCAGCACCCGCAGCGCGCCGGCAATCGCCAGATAGTCGGCCGGTCCCAGCATCGCCCCGCACAGATCCCAGAACCGCGCCCGCCCGACGCCGTTGTGGTAATGCGGGATCACGACCGAGCGCCCCTTGACCTCGATGCGCAGCTTCGTCGTGCCGTCATGCCCGGTCAGCTCGTTCCAGAGCCCGTCCATTTTCTTGTGCGCCGTCGTCCCCGCGGGCGCAAAATAGACCTCCGCCCCCGAGAGCCGATGCAACCGGTAGTCGGTCTCCGAAACGATCTCGTGCACCTCGAGCCGGTGTTCGAGAATGTCGATGAAGGGCAGGAACAGCTGCCGGTTCAAGCCGTTCTTGTAAAGATCGGAGGGCGGCCGGTTCGAGGTCGTCACCACCGTCACGCCGCGCTTGAACATCTCGTCAAAGAGCCGCCCGACGATCATCGCATCGGCAATGTCGGTGATCTGCATCTCGTCGAAACACAACAACCGGACCGAGGCCGCGATCTCGGCCGCGACGGGCTGGATCGGGTCTTCCTCCTTGGCGCGGCGGTGCGCGTCGATCTTGCCCTGCACCTCCTGCATGAAGGCGTGGAAATGCACCCGGCGCTTGGGCACCGCAGCCGCCTCGCCGAACAGATCCATCAGCATCGACTTGCCGCGCCCGACGCCGCCCCAGAGATAAAGCCCCTTCACCGGCTCTGGCGGCTTGGCGAACAGCCCGAAGAGACCAGGCTTTTTCACCGGCGCTTCCAGCTCTGACCGCACCCGGTCCAGAAGCGGCAGCACCGCCCGCTGGGCGGCATCGGCACGCAGGGTTCCCGCCGCCACGCGGCCATCGTAGATCTGGGTCAGAGTTCTGTGCATGGCGCCTGATAGCGGCTTCAAACCGGATTGAAAAGCGCGCGCGGCTGGCGCAGCCTGTGTCAGCACGAGCAACCATAGGGGTCAGCGATGACAAAAGAGTTACCCGTTCTGGGCGCTGCGCTCAGCCTTGACATGATCGAGTTCCATCGCGACTGGTTGTTCGAGAAAGACCGCGACATCGAGATTCAAAGCTTCTGCTGGCCCACCACCCATGACGGCGACACGCTTGATCTGGTGGCCCGCGCGAAACAGCTTCTGGAGGGTCACAAAGGGCGGCGTGGGCTGCATGGGCCGTTCATGTCCTTCCGCATCGATTGCGCCGACCCCGAAATCACCCCGGTGATCCGGCACCGGCTGCTGCGCACGCTCGAAATCTGCGCCGATCTGGAGGCTGATCAGATGGTGGTGCATTCACCCTACGGGCTCTGGACCGAAGCGGATATCGCCACCTCCTCGGTCGCGGCCGCGATTTCCTTTGAACGGGTGCGCTTCGTGATGGGGCCGGTGATCGAGCGGGCCGAACGGCTGGGCGTCGAACTGGTGCTGGAAAATGTCGAGGACACCGATCCGGGGCTGCGCGCCCGGCTGGCCGAGGCGCTGGGCAGTGCGGCGGTGAAGCTGTCGCTCGATACAGGCCATGCGCAGATGATGCACCACCGCTGCGGGGCTCCGCCGGTCGATGCCTTCGCGCTGGCGGGCGGTGCGGCGCTGCGGCATGTGCATCTGCAGGACGTCGATGGCTTTGCCGACCGGCACTGGCACCCGGGCGAGGGCAACATTCCCTGGAAGGCAGTCTTTGCCGCGCTGAACCGGTTGCCGCAGATGCCGCGGCTGCTGCTTGAAGTCTTCGACCCGCGCGGGTTGCGCAAGGGGGCGGACTATCTGATCGGGCTCGGGCTGGCCCAGTAACTGCCCCCCGCATCCCGGCTTGAGAGGCGACGGGGCTTCGCATAGTCTGCCCGCACAACTTCTCCGACAGGATGGCCCATGAGCAAACCTTCTCCCCAACGCCTGCATCTCGTTTTCGGCGGCGAACTTGTGTCCGCCTCGCGCAGCGAGTTCAAGGATGTGTCCGCCATCCATATCGTCGGCATCTATCCGAATTACGCCACGGCCTATTCCGCCTGGAAGGCCGAGGCGCAGCGGACCGTGGACGACGCGCATATGCGCTATTTCATCGCCCACCTGCACCGGCTGCGCGACGAGGAAACCGACGCGTCGCCCACCGAGGAACTCGGCAGCTGAGACCCTGACCCCCGATGCTGGGATCGCTTGCACGCTGGTGGCGCGGCAGCCCCGACCCCGCGACGGGGACCGGGGAAGACGTGCTGCCGCCCGATGCTCCGGGGCCGGTGATCTGGATGCAGATCGGCCCCGAGGCCGCGAGTGCCGGTCTTGACGGTGCGCTGCAGGTTCTGACCCGGCTGCACCGGGTGCGCCCCGAGATGCGGGTGATGCTGGCGCTGCCGCCGGGGCTAGAGCCCATTTTGCCCGAGGGGGTCGAGCTTGTTCCCCCGCCCGATGAAAGCATCGGCGTTGCCCGTGACGCGCTGGACCGGGTCAAGCCGGGGCTTGTCGTGCTTTTCGGCAACGATCTGCCTGGCACGCTGATCACTGGCGCCGACCGCGAGGGCATCCCGGTGATGATGGTCGATGTCTGCCTGCCGCCGCCCCTGCGTCGCCTCGGCCGGATCGGGCAGCGCGGCCTTTTGCGCCGGATCAGCCGGATTCTCGTGCGCGATCAGGCCTCGTTCGGGCTGCTGGAGCGGCAGGGCCTTGATCCGGCACAGATCGATGTCGGCGGGGCCCTTGGCCTGCCACCCGAGCCCCTGCGCTGTTCCGAGGCCGAGCGGGCCTCGATGGCGGCGCTGACCCATACGCGGCCGGTCTGGCTGGCGGCTTCGGTGCCGCAGGCGGAACTTGCCGCGGTGCTGGCGGCACAGGCCCATGCGCAACATCATGCGCATCGGATGCTGCTGATCCTTGCCCCCGATCAGCCCGATGACGCGCTGGAACTGGGCGACCGGCTGACCGACGAGGGCTGGGCGGTGGCGAGCCGCTCGCTCGAAGGCGAACCCGATGCGGAAACGGAAATCTTCCTGGCCGATGATCCGGCCGAATACGGGCTCTGGTATCGCGTCGCCCCGGTGACCTATATGGGCGGCACGCTGATCGGTTCCGCCGGCCATGCGCGCTCGCCGTTCGAACCCGCCTCGCTCGGGTCGGCGGTGGTGCACGGGCCGCAGACGGCGCCCTACGCCGAGGATTATGTCCGGCTCGACGAGGCCCGGGCGGCGCGGTCGATCCATGACGAAACCTCGCTCGGCGAGGCCATCGCAGATCTGATGTCGCCCGACCGGGCGGCGGTTCTGGCGCATAATGCCTGGGCCGTCACCTCGGGCGGGGCGGCCGCGGCCGAGGCCATCGTGCGGGCGATCTTGCGGGAATTCGACACCGCCCGCGCAGAAAGGACACCCTGATGCAGGCCCCCGCTTTCTGGTTCACCGATCCGGCCCGCCCCGCGCTGCGGGCGCGGCTGCTGAAGCCGCTCGGGCAGGTCTATGGCGCCGCGACCCGGGCACGGGTGGCCAAGGACGGTCTGCGCCTGCCGGTGCCGGTGATTTCGGTCGGCAACATCAACGCGGGCGGCACCGGCAAGACGCCGACGGTGATCGCGCTGGCACAACTGCTGGCCTCGCGCGGGCTCGAGGCGCATGTGGTCAGCCGCGGTCACGGTGGCAGTCTGCCCGGGCCGGTGCGGGTCGACGAGATGCGCCACCGGGCCGCCGATGTCGGCGACGAGCCCCTGCTGCTGGCGGCCTTCACGCCGACCTGGGTCGCCAAGGACCGCGCCGAGGGCGCACGAGCGGCGATCGGCGCCGGGGCAAAGGTGATCCTGCTCGATGACGGACATCAGAACCCGGCGCTGCAAAAGGATCTTTCGATCATCGTCGTCGATGCGGCGAAGGGCTTCGGCAACGGCCTGTGCCTGCCCGCGGGGCCGCTGCGCGAGCCGGTGGCCGCGGGGATGACCCGCGCCGATCTGGTGCTGTCGATCGGGCAGGTCCCGGCGCAGGAAAGCTTTGCCGCGCGCTGGGGCGACCAGATCACCGTGCCGCACCTGCGCGGACAACTGGTGCCCTTGCCCACCGGGATGGATTGGGAGGGCCAGCGGGTGCTTGCCTTTGCGGGCATCGGCCACCCCGAGAAATTCTTCGCCACCCTGCGCGGCCTTGGCGCCGAGGTGGTGCGGGCCGAAGCGCTGGACGATCATCAGCCCTTCTCGCCGCAACTGCTGACGCGGCTCGAAACCGAGGCGCTGTTCCAGCATGCGCAGCTGGTCACGACGGAAAAGGATGCCGTGCGCCTGCCTCCGGCCTTCCGGCCCAAGGTTCTGGCGCTGCCGGTGCGGCTGGTCTTCGAAGACGCCGCACCGCTTCTCAAAGCGCTCGAAAGCCTCGGGCTTTAGCCGCCAAGCTTCGCATCAAGGATCTTCTTCAGATCCTCATAGCTCATGTTGTCGTGCTTCTCGCCGTTGATCACCAGCGTCGGCGTGCCTTCGATCGCATCGGCCGAGGCGTTCTTCTGATAGGTCATCACCATCGCTTCGGCGCGGGCCTGATCGTTCAGGCAGGTCTCGATCTGCTCCTTGGTCAACCCGGCCTTGATGCCGATCTTGCGCAGGTTCTCGGCGATCGTCGCTTCAGTGCCATCACCGATCCAGGCCTTCTGTTCCGAGAACAGCATGCCGGAGATGCCATAGTATTTCAGATCGCCACCACATTGCGCGATCTGCCCGGCCCAAAGACCGAACTTGTCGAAATAGACCTCGCGCAGGATGAAGCGGACCTTGCCGGTCTCGATGTAGTCGCGCTTGAGCTTGCTCAGAACCTCGTCATGGAAATGCGCGCAATGCGGGCAGGTGTAGGAGGCATATTCGATCAGCGTGATCGGCGCGTCGGCCTTGCCGAGCGGGATATCAGGCAGGATGGTGCCAGTCGCGCCCGCGGCAACCGCAGGGGTCGCGATCAGGGTTTCGGCCGGACCGCGGCCAAGCGCGACATAGCCGCCCGCAGCCGCCACCACGGCGCCACCGGCGAGGCCAAGAAGAAGGGAACGTCGGTTCATGGATCAGCCTTTCTCAGGTCTTCCCGCTGTCTTGCGGGTTTCATCAGGATGTTTCGGGCAAGGTCTTCCAGCGCCGTCCGCAGCCCGGCATCGGCCAGACCTTCGGTCGCCGCCTGCGCTTTGGCGCAGACCTCGGGGGTGGGTTGCGCGGGCGCCTTTTTCGGCGCCGGGGCAAAGGCCGCCTGTCCCTCGGCAAAGCCGGTGGCGGCAGTCTGGGTGATCAGGATGCGGGAAATCGCATTGTAGCCGTAGCAGGCGTTGACCTTTTTGCGAATCTTCTCGCGGCTCATGTCGATCATCGGCGCCATCGGCCCGGCGACGAGCAGCGTCAGGCTGGCGCCGATGCCTTCGCGGCCATAGCCGATCTTCACCGGCACCGCATGGGCGGCGATCTCGGGACCAACGACCTCGGCCCAATGCGTGACGAGCCGGGCGATGGCGAAGCCACGCGATTCCCCCGCGACCCGGATCCGCTCTTTCACCAGACCCGCAGCCGCTTCGAAGCCGCGCATCCGGCGCAGCTTCACGGGCGCTGCGGGGCGCTCGAGCGGTTCGTGGTCGTGGTCGTCGTCCATCCCTGTCCTTCCGGAAACTTGGCCCTATTCTAGGCAGGCCACGGGGCAAAGCCAGAGGAATGGGGCGGGGGGCCATAAAGATTGCGTGACGGAAGCGAGGCGGAAGCGGGGGCGGCCCTGCTTTCCTGGTATGACAGGCAGGCACGGGTGATGCCCTGGCGGGTGGGTCCGGCCGAGCGCGCGGCGGGGGTCCGCCCCGATCCCTATCACGTCTGGCTGTCCGAGGTGATGCTGCAGCAGACGACGGTGGCCGCCGTGCGCGACTATTTCCGCCGCTTCACCGCGCGCTGGCCCGGCGTGGCCGATCTGGCCGCGGCCGAGGATGGCGATGTGATGGCCGAATGGGCGGGGCTTGGCTATTACGCCCGCGCCCGCAATCTTTTGAAATGCGCCCGGGCCGTGGCGGCGGCGGGCGGGCAGTTTCCCGCAACCGCCGAAGGCCTGCGGGCGCTGCCCGGGATCGGCCCCTATACCGCGGCGGCCGTGGCGGCGATTGCCTTCGACGAACCGGCCGTGGTGGTCGATGGCAATGTGGAACGGGTGGTGGCGCGGCTCTGGGCGATCGAGACCCCGATGCCCGCAGCGAAACCGGAGCTGGTCGACAAAGCCGGGCGCCTGACGCCGAAGCTGCGCCCGGGCGATCACGCACAGGCGATGATGGATCTGGGCGCGACGATCTGCACCCCGCGCAATCCGGCCTGCGCGCTTTGCCCGGTCAATGCGTTCTGTGCTGCGAAGGCGCAGGGTATCGCGGCCGAGCTGCCGCGCAAATCCCCGAAACCCGAGAAACCGACGCGCTTCGGCCTTGCCTATGTCGCGCTAGCCCCCGATGGCGGGGTGCTGCTGGAGCGCCGCCCCGAGAAGGGGTTGCTCGGCGGGATGCTCGGCTTTCCCGGCTCGGACTGGGCCGAGACCGACCCGGCCCCCTGCCCGCCCCTTGCCGCCGACTGGACCGCGCTCTCGCATGAGGTGCGCCACACCTTCACCCATTTCCATCTGCGGCTGCGGGTCTTCATCGCCCAAACCGAGGGGGAGGGCTTCACCCCAAGGCAGGAGTTTTCGCCCGCCGCCCTGCCCACGGTGATGCGCAAGGTCTGGGATCTGGCAGAAGCGGGGGCACAGGCGGGGGCGCTGCCCCCGCACCCCCGAGATATTTGAGGCAAGATAAAAGGGTGCGGGTTTTTTCTTGGCGCAAATACGCCCCTGCCCCCTCAGGTCACCACGCGCAGCGTCAGATTGATGCGCCCGCCCTGCGGCAAGAGCGTCGAGGTGCCGGGCGCAATCCGGTCGATGCCGTGGTAAAGCAGCCGCGCCGGGCCGCCCATCACCAGCACGTCGCCCGAGCGCAGCCAGAGGCTCTGCGTCGCCCCGCCACGCGTCTCGTTGCCGATGCGGAAAAGCCCGTCATCGCCCAAGGAAATCGACACCACCGGCTGGGCAAAATCCGCCTCGTCGCGGTCCTGATGCAGGCCCATCCGAGCCTTTTCAGCGTAGAAATTCACCAGACAGCACTCGGGGTTGCGATCAGAGCCCGAAACCGCCCGCCAGATCTCCAGAATGCACTCGGGGATCGGTGGCCAGGCCCCGCCCGAAGGGTGCGTTTCGCTGTAGCGATAGCCGCGCCGATCACTTATCCAACCGAACCGCCCGGCCGAGGTCATCCGCACTGACATCGGCCGCCCATAAGGCGTCATCGGCGAGAACAGCGGGGCTGCGGCGACGACCGCGCGCAACTCCTCGACCAGCGCCGCCTGTTCCGTGGGCACGAGCCAGCCGGGGTAATGCTGAAAGCCGCGGATCTCCTGCGGATCAGGGCGAATTTGCACCGGTCGGGCGGATTGTGGCATTTGTCGCAAACTCCCGCGCGTCAGTTCTTGCAGGGCTATTTTCCCCTCCTTATATACGCCGGGAAGCCGGAGCAGGCCACCTGCGCCGGACCGTCTGGAAACCTTGGGATAGGGGCCGGGGGCCTGATGGGACCCGCCCCCACCTGTCGCCGAAAGAAGAGGTATTGAAATGGCCAAAGTCATCGGGATCGACCTTGGGACGACCAACTCCTGCGTCGCCATCATGGACGGCTCTCAACCCCGCGTGATCGAGAACTCGGAAGGGGCGCGCACCACCCCCTCGATCGTCGCCTACACCGACAACGAGCGTCTGGTCGGCCAGCCCGCCAAGCGGCAAGCCGTGACCAACCCGACCAACACCGTCTTTGCGGTCAAGCGCCTGATCGGCCGCCGCACCACCGATGCCGAGGTGGAAAAGGACAAGAAACTGGTGCCCTATGCCATCGTCGACGGCGGCAACGGCGACGCTTGGGTGGAAGTGCGCGGCGAGAAATTCTCCCCCGCCCAAGTTTCGGCCGTGATCCTGCAAAAGATGAAGGAAACCGCCGAGAGCTATCTGGGCGAGACCGTGACGCAGGCGGTGATCACCGTTCCGGCCTATTTCAACGACGCCCAGCGTCAGGCCACCAAGGATGCGGGCAAGATCGCCGGTCTGGAAGTGCTGCGCATCATCAACGAACCGACGGCGGCGGCGCTGGCTTACGGCCTCGACAAGAAGGACAGCAAGACGATCGCGGTCTATGACCTTGGCGGCGGCACCTTCGACATCACGATCCTTGAAATCGACGACGGCCTTTTCGAAGTGAAATCGACCAACGGGGACACGTTCCTTGGCGGTGAAGACTTCGACATGCGCATCGTCAACTATCTGGCCGACGAGTTCCGCAAGGAGCATGGCGTCGATCTGACCAAGGACAAGATGGCGCTGCAGCGGCTGAAGGAAGCGGCTGAAAAGGCGAAGATCGAACTGTCCTCGGCCAGCCAGACCGAAATCAACCAGCCGTTCATCTCGATGAACGCGGCGACCGGCGTGCCGCTGCACATGGTGATGAAGCTGACCCGCGCGAAACTGGAAAGCCTCGTCGATGACCTGATCAAGGCCTCGCTCAAGCCCTGCGCCGCGGCGCTGAAGGATGCCGGCGTGTCGAAGGACGAGATCGACGAAGTCGTCCTTGTCGGCGGGATGACCCGGATGCCGCGCGTTGTGGAAGAAGTGACGAAGTTCTTTGGCAAGGAACCCCACAAGGGCGTGAACCCGGATGAAGTCGTGGCCCTTGGCGCCGCGATTCAAGCGGGCGTGCTGCAAGGCGACGTGAAAGACGTCGTGCTGCTGGACGTCACCCCCCTTTCGCTCGGCATCGAGACGCTGGGCGGTGTCTTCACCCGTCTGATCGACCGCAACACCACGATCCCGACGAAGAAGAGCCAGATCTTCTCGACCGCCGAGGACAATCAGAACGCGGTGACGATCCGCGTGTTCCAGGGCGAGCGGGAAATGGCCGCCGACAACAAGATTCTGGGCATGTTCAACCTGGAAAACATCCCCCCGGCGCCGCGCGGCGTGCCGCAGATCGAAGTGACCTTCGACATCGACGCGAACGGCATCGTTTCGGTCAAGGCCAAGGACAAGGGCACCGGCAAGGAACAGCAGATCACCATCCAGGCCTCGGGCGGTCTGTCGGACGATGACATCGAAAAGATGATCAAGGACGCCGAGGCCAATGCCGAAGCCGACAAGAAGCGCAAGGAACTGGTCGAGGCGAAGAACACCGGCGAAAGCCTGCTGCATTCGACCCGCAAATCGCTGGAAGAGCATGGCGACAAGGTCGATGGCTCGACCGTCGAGATGATCGAACTGGCCTGCAACGCGCTGGAAGAATCGCTGAAGTCGGAAGACCCGGGCAAGATCAAGGGCGCGGTGCAGAACCTGACCGATGCCGCGATGAAGCTGGGCGAAGCGATCTACAAGGCGCAGGCGTCGAGCGAGGGTGGCGCCGCGTCGGATGACGACGACAGCCCGCGGTCGGTCGACGACGATATCGTCGACGCCGACTTCGAGGACATGGGTGAAAACAAGCGCAAGTAAGCGCCGGAACCTGAGGAGCGGGCCCCGTCATGGGGCTCGCTTCCGTGTTCTCGCAGTGGGGCTTTCCAATGGCGAAGCGTGATTTCTACGAGGTTCTGGGGGTGTCCAAGGGCGCCTCGGCCGAGGAGATCAAGAAGGCCTATCGCAGCAAGGCGAAGGAACTGCACCCCGACCGCAATCAGGACAATCCGCAGGCCGAGGCCCAGTTCAAGGAAGTGAACGAAGCCTATGACGTGCTGAAGGATGGCGACAAGAAAGCCGCCTATGACCGCTATGGTCACGCGGCTTTCGAGGGCGGCATGGGCGGCGGCGGGCCGCGCGGGCCTTATGGTCAGGGCGCGGATTTCTCCTCGGCCTTCTCGGATGTGTTCGAGGATCTGTTCGGCGACTTCATGGGCGGGCGTGGCCCGGGTGGTGGCGGCCGGTCGCGGGCGACGCGCGGCTCGGACCTGCGCTACAACATGCGGGTGACGCTCGAAGAGGCTTACAAGGGCGCGCAGAAGACAATCACCGTTCCGGGCTCGGCCGCTTGCGGCTCGTGCAATGGCACGGGGGCCGAGGGTGGCGCGGAACCGCAAACCTGTCCGACCTGTTCGGGTCTGGGCAAGGTGCGGGCGCAGAACGGCTTTTTCACCGTCGAACGCACCTGCCCCACCTGTGGCGGGCAAGGTCAGGTGGTGAAGAACCCCTGCCGCGTCTGCCACGGTTCGGGCCGGATCGAGAAGGAACGCACCCTGTCCGTCAACATTCCGGCCGGGGTGGAAACGGGCACGCGGATCCGTCTGGCGGGCGAGGGCGAAGCCGGGATGCGCGGCGGGCCTTCGGGGGATCTCTATATCTTCATCGAAGTGCGCGAGCACGCGATCTTCCAGCGCGACGGGGTGAACCTGTTCTGCCGGGTGCCGGTGAGCATGGTTTCGGCCGCGCTCGGCGGCGAGGTCGAGGTGCCGACGATCGACGGTGGCCGGTCCAAGGTCAAGGTGCCGGTGGGCAGCCAGTCCGGTCGGCAGATGCGTCTGCGCGGCAAGGGGATGCCCGCCCTGCGTGGCGGCGGCATCGGCGACATGGTGATCGAACTGGCCGTCGAAACGCCGGTGAACCTGACCGCACGGCAAAAGGAACTGCTGGACGAGTTCCAGCGCATTCAGGCCGAGAACAACCCCGAAGGGGCGTCGTTCTTCCAGAAGGTGAAAAGCTTCTGGGATGGCATGAAGGGCTGACTTTCCGATCAGACCGAAAAGAGGGCGCCTGCGGGCGCCCTTTTGCGTATTTGGGCCAGGAAAAGCGTTAACCGTTTATTTACCACGTCAAGGCAAGCTGAGGGCATGAAGAGCCGTTCCTCCAGTTTCGACGAAGGGCCGACGCTGTTTGGCGACCCTGATGAGGCGCAGCCGGTATCTCTCTCCTCCGACCGGCTGCCCTCTTACATCACCGATCACCGCAAGCGCCTGCGGGACCGGTTCTTGGCGGGCGGCGCCGAGGCCATGCCCGATTACGAGTTGCTGGAGCTGATCCTGTTTCGCGCCCTGCCCCGTCAGGATGTGAAGCCACTCGCGCGGCGGCTGCTTGAGGTCTTCGGCAGCTTCGGCCATGTGCTGGCCGCGCCACAGGCCCGTCTGACCGAGGTCACGGGGGTGGGCGCAGCCGTGGTGCAGGAGTTGAAGATCGTCGAGGCGGCCGCGCAACGGCTGGCCCGGTCGCGGGTGCTGCAACGGCCGGTGCTGTCCTCGTGGCAGGCACTGCTCGACTATTGCCACACCGCCATGGCGCATCGCCCGACCGAGCAGTTCCGGGTGCTCTATCTCGACCGCAAGAACCTGCTGATTGCCGATGAGGAACAGGCGCGCGGCACGGTCGATCATGTGCCCGTCTATCCGCGCGAGGTGGTGAAGCGGGCCTTGGAACTGGATGCCTCGGCGCTGATCCTCGTGCACAATCACCCGTCGGGCGATCCGACGCCCTCGTCCGCCGATATCGCGATGACCGCGCAGATCCGCCACGCCGCCGAAGCGCTGGGGCTGGTGCTGCACGACCATCTGGTGATCGGCAAGGGCCGCGAACTCAGCTTCCGGGCTGAGGGACTGCTTTAATTCGCCGCCACATTGAGCGGGAAATCCGGCAGCGCCATCACCACCGCGCCCTCTCCATCGCCGCAGTCGGGCATCGCCAGCGTGATCGGCGCCGGAGCCTCAGCCGAGCCTTTCAGCAGACGCTGCGCCTGCGCGCGCAGATCCTTGCCGCAGCTTTGCGGCGTGATCTCGGCCTCGGCCTGCAGCCGGATGTCGGCCATCTCGGCGGGGGCGGAATAGATCTGCACCTGCGTCCCGGCCTCAGGGTCATCAAAGACCGCCATCCAGCCACCCAGCGGTGTATCGGCCGTGCGGGGCATCGCGGCACTCACGTCGCCCTCGCCGCCTGCACCGGAACCATATTCATAACCATGCAGCTGCAAGGCGGCCGGGCCTTCGGCGCTCAGAACATAGCGGTTCAGATTGGCAAGCCCTGTCACCGCCTGCACCGCGTTCAGCTGCGTGCCATCGGGAAGCGCAACGCTCAGCCGGGCCTCGGGCGCCATCGCCGGAACAAGGCCGCTCCAATCGCCGTTTGTCGAAAGCCGGATCGGCAGCGTCAGCCCCTCGTGCCGGATCGTGGCCCATTGCCCCGAGAGACAGGGGGCCTCCAGCGTCAGCTGGACCGAAGCCGAAGGCGCCGATGCCACCGAGAGCGTCGGCGCCGCACAGGCAGGTTTCGCGAAACCAGTCGCGGGGGCGGGATCGTCTTGTGGCAGCGTGACCGTGTCGGTCTCGACGACCTGCAGGCGCGGCGCAGGCGCGGTCAGACCCGGCACCTGCGCCACATGCACCTCCGGCTCCGCAGCAAGCGCCACCGGTTCGGCGGGCGATTGCGGCGTACCGGCCATCGGCGGTGACACTTGATCCGAGGTCAGACCGAAACGGGCCGAGTTCTGCATCACATGGCCCGTGGCCGCAGCCAGAATGAAGGTGGTGCAAACAAGCGCGATCTTGTGCAGCGGTTTCATCTCCGTCGCCTCCTGACTTCTTGCCAGAAGGTTAACGAAGCATCTCGGCAAAGCTTGGGCCAGACTGGGGCATGGTTTCCAAACTGGAAACGCACCCACTGCCAGAAGATCGCCAGAAATTCACGGAAAATCAGCACGATAAAAAACGGCGGCGCGGATCTCCTCCGCGCCGCCGCCATGATTTTTCCGCAATTGCGTCAGACCAGACGGCCGTGGCAGTGCTTGAACTTCTCGCCCGAGCCGCAGGGGCAGGGATCATTGCGCGAAGGCTCACCCCAGGTCGTGGGGTCCGATTCGACAAAGCCCGGAGCGGCAGCGGCAATCGCAAGTGCGGGCTGCGGCGCGGGGGTCGAAACCTCGGCCGGGGCCGCCACGGTCGCCTCGGCAGCGGCAAGGGCGGCCGCCTGCTGACGCAGCATCTCGGCGCGTTCCTCTTCGCTCATCGGGCGGATCTGACCAAGGCGCTTCGTCACCTCGTAGCGCAGGCTGTCGAGCATGCTTTCGAACAGCTGGAAGGACTCGGTCTTGTATTCCGACAGCGGATCGCGCTGCGCATAGCCGCGGAAGCCCACGACCGAGCGCAGATGTTCGAGCGTCACCAGATGCTCGCGCCATTTCGTGTCGATCGTCTGCAAAAGGATCTGCTTTTCGATCACCCGCATCGTGTCGCCACCGAAAGCCTGCGCCTTCTGCTCCATCACCGCATCCAGCGCCGCGGTCACGCGCTGCGCCAGCTCGACCTGATCGACGCCTTCTTCGGCAGCCCATTGCGCCAGCGGCAGATCAACCCCGGTATGCTCAATGAAGGCTTCGCGCATGCCTTCGACATCCCATTGATCGACATAGCTTTTCGGCGGCGCGTAATCGTCGATCAGATCGTCGATCACCTGCTGGCGCATGTCGGCGACGATCTCGGAAATCTCTTCGGTTTCCATGATCTCGCGGCGCTGGCTGAACACCGCCTTGCGCTGGTCGTTCATCACGTCGTCGAATTTCAGAAGCTGCTTGCGCCAGTCGAAGTTGCGGCCCTCGACCTTGGCCTGGGCGCGTTCCAGCGACTTGTTCACCCAGGGGTGGATGATCGCCTCGCCTTCCTTCATGCCCAGTTTCGACAGCACGCCTTCGAGCCGGTCCGAACCGAAAATGCGCATCAGGTCATCTTCGAGCGACAGGAAGAACAGCGAGCGGCCGGGGTCGCCCTGACGGCCCGAGCGACCGCGCAGCTGGTTGTCGATGCGACGGCTTTCGTGGCGTTCGGTGGCCAGAACGAAGAGGCCACCAGCCTCGATCACCTTCTGCTTTTCGTCGGCGTGTTCCGCCTCGATCCGGGCGCGGACCTCTTCGGGCGCGGCCTCGGGATTGGCGGCGATCTCTTCGAGTACCTTCATCTCGACGTTGCCGCCGAGCTGAATGTCGGTGCCGCGGCCAGCCATGTTGGTCGCGATGGTGATCGCGCCCAGACGGCCCGCGTCGGCCACGATCTTCGCTTCCTGCTCGTGCTGACGCGCGTTCAGAACGTTATGCGGCAGACCTTCGGCCTTGAGCATCTCCGAGAGCATCTCGGATTTCTCGATCGAGGTGGTGCCGACCAGCGTCGGTTGGCCCTTTTCATGCGAGGTCTTGATCGCCTCGATCACCGCGGCGTATTTTTCCCGCGCGGTGCGATAGACGCGGTCATGCTCGTCCTTCCGGGCAACCGGGCGGTTGGTCGGCACTTCGACCACACCGAGCTTATAGATGTCGCCGAATTCCTCGGCCTCGGTCACAGCAGTGCCGGTCATGCCCGCCAGTTTCTCGTAGAGGCGGAAGTAGTTCTGGAAGGTCACCGAAGCCAGCGTGACGTTCTCGGGCTGGATCGTCACCCGTTCCTTCGCCTCGATCGCCTGATGCAGACCGTCCGACAGACGGCGGCCCTTCATCATCCGACCGGTGAATTCGTCGATCAGCACGATCTCGTCATCGGCCACGACATAGTTCTGATCCTTGAAGAACAGCTTGTGCGCCCGCAAAGCCTGCCCGATGTGGTGCACGATCGTCGTGCTTTCCGGGTCATAAAGCGACTGGCCCTCGGGCAGCAGACCATCGGCCTGCAGCTTCTGTTCCAGAAACTCGTTGCCCTCTTCGGTGAAGGTCGCGTTGCGCTGCTTTTCGTCGAGCTTGTAATGCTCTTCGGTCAGGAACGGGATATAGGCGTCGAGCGTGCGATACATGTCCGAGCGATCCTGCGACGGGCCGGAAATGATCAGCGGCGTCCGCGCTTCGTCGATCAGGATGCTGTCCACCTCGTCGACGATGGCGAAGAAGTGATCGCGCTGATACATCTCGGCGACCGAGGATTTCATGTTGTCGCGCAGATAATCGAAGCCAAGCTCGTTGTTCGTCGCATAGGTGATGTCGGCGGCATAGGCGGCACGCTTCTCATCATCGGACTGGAACGGATAGACGACGCCGCAGGTCAGGCCCAGATGGCGATAGACCTTGCCCATCCATTCCGAGTCCCGCTTGGCGAGGTAATCGTTCACCGTGACGATATGCACGCCCTTGCCCGCCAGCGCGTTCAGATAGGCCGGGAAGGTGGCGACAAGGGTCTTGCCCTCGCCGGTCTTCATTTCCGAAATGTTCCCCTGATGCAGGAAGATCCCGCCCATCAGCTGGGTGTCGAAGGCGCGCAGGCCAAGCGCCCGGCGTGCAGCTTCGCGGCAGTTTGCAAAGGCTTCGACGAGAAGAGCGTCAAGATCCTCCCCCGATTGCGCGCGCTTTTGCAGCTCGCGGGTCTTGGCCACGATCTCGGCATCGGAGAACTTTTCGAACGCTGGCTCAAGCGCGTTGATCTTCGCCACCAGCGGGCGCGTCCGCTTGACCTTGCGGTCGTTGGGCGTGCCGAAGAGCTTTCTTCCAATGTAACCGAGGCCCAGCATTTTTTCTCCGCGGGTTCGTCTGACCAAATCGTGTGAAATGCGGTCTTGTCGCACCCGTCGCGCACCCGTAGAACGGCAAGCGGATAAGGGCGAAACGGCCTTCACAGGACCCTTGGCGATGTAAGGGGCTGCCGTCCGAGTGTCAACGCCGCGGGGTGCCGCGGCCCTGCGGGAGAGGCTTTGATGCCGATTTTCACACGAGTTCTGGGTTCCGTGGCCGTCATGGCACTTCTGGCCGCGCCGACGCTGGCCGAAGACGCCGCCAAACCGGCCAAGATGCCGAGCCCGGATACGGTCGTTGCCACCGTCGACGGCACCGAAATCACGCTGGGCATGATGGTCAATGTCCGCAACAGCCTGCCCGCGGAATATCAGCAACTGCCCGATCAGGTGCTGTTCAATGGCGTTCTGGATCAGCTGGTTCAGCAGACCGCGCTGGCGAAGGTCGGCGAAGGCATGATGACCCACCGCGACGAGATCGCGCTCGAAGTCGAACGGCGCGCCTATCTGGCCGGAATGCTGCTCGACTATACCGCCGACCGCGCGGTGACGCCCGAGAAGCTGAAGGCCGCTTATGACACGAAGTTCGCCAAGGCCGAGCCGAGCCGCCAATATCACGCCGCCCATATCATCGTGCCGACCGAAGAAGAGGCGAAGAAGATCAAGGCCGAGATCGACGGCGGCGCCGATTTCGCCGAGGAAGCCAAGGCGAAATCGAAGGATGGCGCGGCGGCGAATGGCGGCGATCTGGGCTGGTTCGACCTCTCCGCAATGGTCCCGCCCTTTGCCGAAGCCGTGGCGGCGATGAAGCCGGGCGAGGTCAAGGGCCCGGTGCAGACCGAATATGGCTGGCACGTGATCAAGCTGATGGAAAGCCGTCTGGCCGCGGCGCCGACGCTGGAAGAAGCCACCGCCGAGCTGTCGGGCGATCTGCGCCAGAAGGCCGTGCAGGATCGGGTGACGGACACCGTGGCCAAGGCCAAGGTCGAAAAACACATCGACGGGATCGACCCGGCCGTGCTGAAGGCGCCGAACTTCTTCGGCGAAAAATAAGACCACCGGACTGAGGGGAGAGGACGATGGCGAAGAAACGCGAACTCGAAGAAAAGATCGAGAAGCTGAAATCCAAGGTGAAGGATCTGCGCTCGCAGCTGGGCGAGATCACCGAGGATGCCGTGGCGATGCTGCGTGACGAGGTGACGGAAGTCGCCTCGGCGTTGCGCGAAGGCGTGGCCGAAGCGGCCGCCGCAGCCGCGGCTGCGGCCAGCGAAACCGCCGCCCCCGCGAAAGCCAAGAACCCGGTCTCGCCCCTCGCCCCCGCCGCTTTCCCGGCGCTGCCGGTGATCGAGGGCGTGTCCTTTGCCGCCGCCGCCGCGGGCGTGCGCTATGCGGGCCGGACCGACGTGATGCTGGCGCAGATCGCGCCCGGATCGACGATTGCGGGGGTGTTCACCACCTCCACGACCCGGGCGGCCTGCGTGCTCGACTGTCAGGCGAAACTGGCCGGGATGGCGGATGAAAGCACGGGCGCCGCGATCGTCGTGAACTCTGGCAATGCCAATGCCTTCACTGGCGCCGCCGGGCAGGCCTCGGTCGATGCCGTGACCGGCGCCGTGGCCGAGGCGCTTGATCTGCCGATCAACCGCGTCTTCTCGTCGTCCACCGGGGTGATCGGTGAACCGCTGCCGCATGAACGCATCGTTGCCGCCGTCCCCGGCCTTGTCGCCGCGCTCGACCCGGCAGGCATGGAGGCCGCCGCACGGGCGATCATGACCACCGACACCTTTCCCAAGGGCGCCTGCGCCGAGGTGCAGGGCGACGGTGGTCTGATCCGCATCGCGGGCATCGCCAAGGGTTCGGGGATGATCGCGCCGAACATGGCGACGATGCTGGTCTATCTGTTCACCGATGCGAAGATCCCGTCGAAACTGCTGCAGAAAATGCTGTCGCGGCACGTCGACGACACGTTCAACGCGATCACGGTGGACAGCGACACCTCGACCTCGGATGCGTTGATCCTGGCCGCCACCGGTCGGTCCGCTGCGGCCGAGATCACCGATCTGCGCTCGCGCGCCGCGAAGGATTTCGAAGCCGCGCTGCGCGGGGTGATGCTTGATCTGGCGCAGCAAGTTGTCCGCGACGGCGAAGGCGCGACGAAATTCGTCGAGATCCGGGTGAGCGGCGCCGCCAATGCCGATGATGCGCACAAGGTCGCGATGGCGGTGGCGAATTCGCCGCTGGTGAAGACCGCGATCGCGGGGGAGGATGCGAACTGGGGTCGGGTCGTGGCGGCCGTCGGCAAGTCGGGCGCCAAGGCCGATCGCGACAAGCTGCGGATTTCCTTCGGCGACATGGTTCTGGCCGAGAATGGCTGGCGCGTGCCGGATTATTCCGAAGAAGCCGCTTCGGCCTATATGAAGGGGCAGGAGCTGGTGATCGGCATCGATCTGGGGCTGGGCAAGGCGGCGAAATCCGTCTTCACCTGCGACCTGACGCATCGCTACATCGACATCAACGCGGATTACCGCTCGTGACCTCGCCCTGTGGTCCGTCGCCCGCGCTGACCACGGCGCGGGTGGTTCTGGTCAGCGCGGTGGCGCTGATCGATACCGACGGCCGGGTGCTGCTCGCGCAGCGCCCGGAAGGCAAGTCGCTGGCCGGGCTCTGGGAGTTTCCGGGCGGCAAGGTCGAACCAGGCGAAACCCCCGAAGCCGCGCTGATCCGCGAGCTGCACGAGGAACTCGGCATCGACACCTGGGGCAGCTGTCTGGCGCCGCTGACCTTTGCCAGCCACAGCTACGAGACGTTTCATCTGCTGATGCCGCTCTTTGCCTGCCGCCGTTGGTCGGGCACGCCGCAACCGCGGGAAGGGCAGAAGCTGGCCTGGGTCGCGCCCGCGAAACTGCGCGACTACCCGATGCCGCCCGCCGACGAACCGCTCATTCCGGTGCTTCAGGACTGGCTTTGATCACGCAGATGCAGCGAAAATTCCTGCAGTGCAGAAACTTTCCTGCGCCAACGCGCCACGTGCGGCAATAAAACTATCCAAAAGATACCTCCAGAGTATTTTTTCGTTTGCACTTTGTTAAGTAATCGTGACTAAGCTGAAGGTGTAATCGAGATTTCTAGGGAGGATGTCTCATGCTTCGCACCATCGTCGTCGGCAGCTGCGTCTCCGTGCAGGGAACGTTCGAATCGCAGCTCGACAACGGAAAAATCGTTGTCCGTGTTGGGGATAGGCTTTTCGCGGGCAAGCCCGTGATGCGCAACAACGCCTGATCCGCCAACCACAGACCACTCACGGAATTCAAAAGGGGGGCTTTCGCCCCCCTTTTCAATGTTCACGCCGCGGCGACAAAGGTCAGAGCTTGCGCTCGACCTCCTCGCGCTCGAAGATTTCGATGACATCGCCCGCGCGGACGTCGTCGTAGTTTTCAAAGGCCATGCCGCATTCCTGACCGGATTGCACTTCCTTGACCTCGTCCTTGAAGCGCTTGAGCGTCTTCAGCGTGCCTTCGTGGATCACCACGTTGTCGCGCAGCAGGCGCACACCGGCCGAGCGCCGTGCCACACCTTCGGTGACAAGGCAGCCAGCGACCTTGCCGACGCCGGAAACCTTGAAGACTTCCTTGATCGCGGCATAGCCGATGAAGTTCTCGCGGACCTCGTTCTTGAGCAGGCCCGAGGCGGCCGCTTTGATGTCGTCCACCAGATCGTAGATGATCGAGTAGTAGCGGATCTCGACGCCCTTCTGGTTCGCGGCGGCACGCGCGGGCGCATTGGCCCGGACGTTGAAGCCGATCACCGGCGCGCCCGAAGCTTCGGCCAGACCGACGTCGCTTTCGGTGATCGCGCCAACGCCCGAATGCAGCACGCGCACGCGGACCTCGTCGTTGCCGATCTTTTCCAGCGCCTGGGCGATGGCTTCCGCCGAGCCCTGCACGTCGGCCTTGACCAGCACCGGCAGTTCCGAAACGTTCTCGTCCGCCTTGGCTTTCGCCATGAGCTGTTCGAGCGTCGTCGCGGCGCCCGCAGCGGCGCGTTTGTCCTTGGCGGCTTTCTCGCGGTAATCCGCGATTTCACGCGCTTGCGCTTCGGTTTCGACGACGTTCAGCACGTCACCGGCTTCCGGCGTGCCGTTCAGACCCAGCACCTCGACCGGAACCGAGGGACCGGCTTCATCGACGCGCTCGCCCTTGTCGTTGATCAGCGCGCGCACCTTGCCCCACTGCTCGCCGACGACGAAGATGTCGCCGCGCTTCAGCGTGCCGTGCTGCACCAGAACCGTCGCCACCGGGCCACGGCCAACGTCGAGTTTCGCTTCGATCACCGCACCCTGCGCCGCACGGCCGGGGTTGGCGCGCAGCTCGAGGATCTCGGCCTGCAGCGCGATCGCTTCGAGCAGCTTGTCGAGACCCAGACCGGTCTTCGCCGAAACCTCGACCGTCTGCACCTCGCCGCCCATCTCTTCGACGACGACTTCGTGTTGCAGCAGATCGGTCCGCACTTTCTGCGGATTGGCCGAATGCTTGTCGATCTTGTTGATCGCAACAATCATCGGCACCTTGGCGGCCTTGGCGTGGTTGATCGCCTCGACCGTCTGCGGCATCACTGCGTCATCGGCAGCGACCACGAGCACGACGATATCCGTCACCTGCGCACCACGGGCGCGCATCGAGGTGAAGGCGGCGTGGCCGGGGGTGTCGAGGAAGGTCAGAACCGCCCCCGAATCCGTCGTCACCTGATAGGCGCCGATGTGCTGGGTGATCCCGCCCGCTTCGCCCGACACCACGTTGGCGTGGCGGATGGCGTCCAGAAGCGAGGTCTTGCCGTGGTCGACGTGGCCCATGATCGTGATGATCGGCGGACGCGATTGCAGGTCTTCGGCCTTGTCCTCGACGGTGTCGATCACCTGTTCCACGTCCGCGTCCGAAACGCGCACGGCACGGTGGCCGAATTCCTCGATGATCAGTTCCGCGGTGTCGGCGTCGATGGCCTGGTTGGCCGTGACCATCATGCCCATCTTCATCAGCGCCTTGATCACGTCGGCAGCCCGTTCGGCCATCCGGATCGCCAGTTCGGACACCACGATGGTTTCCGGCAACTGCACGTCGCGGACCATCTTTTCGGCTTTCTGGCCGAAGCCCATCGCCTTTTGACGCGCCTTTTCCTGCTTGCGCTTCATCGCGGCGAGCGAGCGTTGACGCCCACCTTCGCCTTCGATGTCGCTCAGCGACAGCTTGCCAGCCCGGCGGCCTTCGTCACCGCCCTTGGCAGCTTTCGCATTGCGGTCCGGCGTGGCGTTGCGATCGTCGCGGTCGCGGTCGGTCTTGCGTGGACCGGTCGCCGAAACACCCTTGGTCGCGGCGCGCGCCGCTGCAGCCTCGGCCGCAGCCGGATCGGCCGGAGCCGGTTTCGGCGCCGGTTTCGCCCGGACCTCTTCCTTTTTCTGCGCACGCAGTTCGGCCTCGCGGGCCTTGCGCTCTTCTTCCTCGGCCTTCAGCCGCAGGGCTTCTTCGCGTTCGCGCTCTTCGCGTTCCTTGGCCTCGGCCTCGGCGCGGCGGCGTTCGCGTTCTTCTTCGCGGGCCTTTTCATCGGCGGCGCGTTGCGCGGCCTCTTCGACCTCGCGGATTTTGGCGGCCTGCAGCGCCCTCAGGCGGCGTTCCATCTCGGCATCCGAGATGCCCGCGGGACGACGCGACGGATCGCCCAGTGCGGGCGACCCCGAGGGCTTGGCCGGGGCTGCACCGGGTTTCGGCACAACCACCTTCTTGCGCTTGGTTTCGACCACCACATTTTTCGTGCGTCCGTGGCTGAAGCTCTGCTTCACCGAACCGGGGCGGGCGCCGCCAAGACCGAGGGGTTTTTTGCCGTCCGTATCGCTCATGCCGTCTTCGTATCCTTCATGGCGGTATCGCCGCCGTCCTGCTTGCGCAAACCTGCAAGCCTTGCCGCTTCTCTGATTACACGCGGGGTGAGTCCCCCAGCCGCAAGCGCGCCGTGTATGGCATGGTCGCGGCCAAAAGCCAAACCCATTTCCGAGGCCGTCAGGCAGCCAAACCAGCGCCCGCCGGGCGGTGTCCAGAGCTTGCCCTTGCCGCGATCCGATCCGTCCGAGGCCTGAAACAACACCTTGGCCTTGCCATCGGCCAGCCAACCCTTGACCTTTTCAAAGCCGCAGACGGCATGGCCGGTCTTTCGGCTCAAGGATACCAGTTCCACCACCCGCTGCGCCAGACCTTGTTCGACGATCTTGCACAGGTCTTCGGGCAGCTTCACCTGCGACCTTGCGGCGCGGGCAAAGAGCCCCTTGGCGACTGCCTTTTCAAGAACGTCGCGGTCCGACGTCACCCAGATGCCCCGACCGGGAAGCTTTTCGGCCAGATCCGGGTAGATCATGCCATCGGGGCCAAGGACAAAGCGCACCAACCCGGTCTTCGGCCCGACATCGCCCGTGACGATGCAGCGCCGTTCCGGATCTTCGCTGTCTTTGTCTTTGCCGCCGCGGCTCATCTCATTCCTCGGTTTCTTCTTCGTCGTCTTCTTCGGTCGCGTCTTCGGCTTCAAGTTCCGAAGGATCGACCCAGCCCAGCTGGATGCGCGCCGTCATGATCAGCTTCTGCGCGTCCTCGAGGCTCATGCCGAACTTCTCGAGAATGCCTTCATCCTTGACGCGGGCGCCATTCACCGTGGTCCAGCCGCCAGCCAGTTCCCAGTCGGCGCAGGTGGCGAAATCTTCCAGCGTCTTGACGTCGTCCTTGGCCAGAGCCTCGATCATCTGCGGGGTCAGGCCGTCGAAGTCGAAGAGCGAGTCCTCGACGCCCAGTTCCTTGGCGGCGGCGATCGCCTTGGCGTTCTGCGCCTCGATATAATCGCGGGCGCGGGCCTGCAGTTCCGAAGCGGTGCCGTCATCGACGCCTTCGATCGAGAGGAGTTCATCCAGATCGACGTAGGCGACTTCTTCAAGGTTGGTGAAGCCTTCAGCGACCAGCAGCTGGGCGAAGAATTCGTCCAGATCCAGCGCATCGACAAAGAGCTTGGTGCGCTCGGCGAATTCGGCCTGACGGCGGGACGATTCCTCGGCCTCGGTCAGGATGTCGATGTCGAGGCCGGTCAACTGCGAGGCCAGACGCACGTTCTGGCCGCGACGACCAATGGCGAGCGAAAGCTGCTCGTCCGGCACCACCACTTCGATCTTGCCCGCTTCCTCGTCGATCACGACCTTCGCGACTTCGGCCGGTTGCAGCGCGTTCACAAGGAAAGTGGCCGCATCGGCGTTCCACGGAATGATGTCGATCTTTTCGCCCTGCAGCTCGCCCACGACGGCCTGCACGCGCGAGCCGCGCATACCGACGCAAGCGCCGACCGGGTCGATCGAATTGTCGTTCGAGATCACGGCGATCTTCGCGCGCGAGCCCGGATCACGGGCCACGGCCTTGATCTCGATGATGCCGTCATAGATTTCCGGCACTTCCATCTTGAAGAGCTCGGCCATGAACTGCGGATCGGTGCGGCTCAGGAAGACTTGCGGGCCGCGGGTTTCGCGGCGGACGTCCTTCACATAGGCGCGGATGCGGTCGTTCGGGCGATAGCTTTCGCGGCCGATCTTTTCGTTGCGGCGCAGGATGGCCTCGCCGCGACCGATGTCGACGATGATGTTGCCGTATTCCTCGCGCTTGACGACGCCGTTGATGATCGTGCCCTTGCGATCCTTGAATTCGTCGAACTGACGATCGCGCTCGGCCTCGCGGACCTTCTGCAAGATCACCTGTTTCGCCGATTGCGCCGCGATCCGACCCAGATCGACCGGGGGAACCTCGTCCACGATCTCGTCGCCGATCTGCGGCGCGGTCTTGTATTGCTTCGCCTGCGCGACGGTCAGCTGCGCCTGATAATTCTCGACGGCATCATCTTCGACCACGGTGCGCACGCGGGTGAACCGGGCCCGGCCGGTCTTGCGGTCGATGCTGACACGGATGTCCATCTCGGCGCCATAACGCGACTTCGCCGCCCGGGCGAGACTGTCTTCCATCGCCTGAATGACCAGGTCGGGGTCGATCATCTTCTCGCGGGCAACCGCCTCGGCGGTCTGCAAAAGCTCGAGCTGGTTGGCAGAGGTGATTGCCATCTCTCAGGTCTCCTCGTCGGGGGAAGTCTGGTCGTCGTCTTCGGTTTGGATCTCGTCGAACTGGTCTTCGTCGATGATGCCCGCGGCCTTGCGCTGGCGCAGCATCTCGGCGATCAGCTCGTCGGTCAGGATCAGTTTCGCATCCGAAAGCCAGTCGAACTTCAGGCCGATGGTGACCTGTTCGCCCTGGTTCTCGATTTCGATCAGAACCTCGTCGTCTTCGGTGCCGCGCAGGATGCCCTTGAAGCGCTTGCGGCCGTCGATCTGTTCGTCGGTCTCGATGCGCGCTTCATAGCCTTCCCAGACGTCGAAATCCTTCATCCGGGTCAGCGGACGGTCGATCCCGGGGGAGGACACTTCCAGCGTGTATTTTTCCTCGATCGGGTCTTCGACATCGAGCACGGCGGAAACGGCGGTCGAGATCGCGCCGCAATCGTCAACGTCGATGCCGCCCTCGGGGCGGTCGGCCATGATCTGCAACAGCGGGTGACGCCCGCCCTGCATGCGGATACGGACCAGCTCGAAGCCGAGGCCTTCGATGGTGGGGCCGACGATGTCGGCGAGACGCCGGTCGATACCGGTCTTGGCGATGAGGTCGGTCATTCCGATCCCTGAAAACAAAAAACGGGCCCGAGCGGCCCGTCACATGGATCCGGTGGGCTTCAGGTTTGGACCCTGAAACGCCGCTGTTGCATTGCGTATAGGCGAATCGCCCATGTGTTGCAAGCTTTCTCTCGGATCAGGCCTTCATCCGGTCCATCACCGCGACAAGGTCGGCGGTGATCCCGGGCTCGCTCAGCGCATGGCCCGCGGCGGGGATCAGGCGCAGCTCGCACTTCTTCCAGCCATGCGCCAGCCGCCAAGCCGAGATCGGCGGGCAGATCATGTCCATCCGTCCCTGCACGATCGTCGTCGGGATATGCTCGATCAGATGCCGGTCGCGCAGGATCTGTCCGTCGACTTCAAGGAAGGCGCGGTTCATGAAGAAGTGGTTTTCCAGCCGCGCGAAGGCATGGGCGTAATCGGGCGGCGATTCGCCCGGGAAGCCATCATAATCGACCGAAGCGAGCGCATTTTCCCACATCGCCCAATGCCGGGCAAAGCGGGCTTCCTGCAGGTAATCGCCAGAAAAGAGCCGCTTGTGATAGGCCGCGATCAGATCGCCGCGTTCACCCTCGGGGATCGGTGCGATGAACTGCGTCCAGAGGTCGGGGAAGAACTGCCCCGCGCCGCCGCCATAGAACCAGTCGAGTTCCGATTTCAGCGCGAGGAACACGCCGCGCAGCACCAGCGCCTGCACCCGGTCCGGGTAGGTCTGGGCGTAAAGCAGGCTCAGCGTCGCCCCCCAGCTGCCGCCAAAGACGATCCAGGTGTTGATGCCAAGCTCGGTGCGGATCCGCTCCATGTCGGCGATCAGATCCCAGGTGGTGTTGTGCCCGACCGAGGCATGCGGTTTCGAGAGCCCGCAGCCGCGCTGGTCGAAAAGCACGATGCGATAATGCGCCGGGTCGAAATAGCGCCGCATCGCGGGGCTGCAGCCGCCGCCCGGCCCGCCGTGGCAGACCACGACCGGCTGGCCGCGCGGATTGCCCGCCTGCTCGACATAGATGTGGTGACCAAAGCCGACATCGATCATCCGCTGATCGAAAGGTTCGACCGGCGGATAGAGAAAGGCACTTGCCGTGCGCTTTTGCCCTGCGTTCTTGTCCATCACTGCACTATATAACGCCTCAAACGCCCCCGCCATGGGGCTGACCGAAAAGTTGACCGGAGGATGGCATGGAAACCGCAACGAAGACAATCGACCCCGCCGAGGTGGCGAAATTCGAGGCGATGGCCGCCGAATGGTGGGATCCGAACGGCAAGTTCAAGCCGCTGCACATGCTCAACCCCTGCCGTCTGGACTACATCACCACGCAAATCGCGGCGCAATTCGGACGGGATCTGCGCGCCCCGAAGCCCTTCGAGGGGCTGCGCCTTCTCGACATCGGCTGCGGCGGCGGGTTGCTGGCGGAACCGATGGCGCGGCTCGGGGCAACCGTTGTCGGCGCCGATGCGGCCCCGAAAAATATCCCGGTGGCGAAGCTTCATGCGGAACAATCCGGCCTGACGATCGACTACCGCAACTGCGCCGCCGAGGATCTGGCGGCCGCTGGCGAACGCTTCGATGTCGTGCTGGCGATGGAGATCATCGAGCATGTCTCGGACACGCAGGGCTTCACCGACACCTGCGCCAACTTGCTGAAATCGGGCGGGCTGATGATCATGTCGACGCTGAACCGCAACCCGAAAAGCTATGTCATGGCGATCTTCGGCGCCGAGCGGGTGATGCGCTGGCTGCCGGTCGGCACGCATGACTGGTCGAAATTCGTCACGCCCGACGAGCTTTACGATCTGATGCGCAAGGCGGGTGTGGACCCGATCGACCGCAAGGGGATGGTGTTCAATCCGCTGGGCTGGAGCTGGTCGCTTTCGTCGCGCGACCTCAGCGTGAACTACGCCGCCGCCTGCGTGAAACGTTAAGACCAGATCGAAACGGCTGGGGGCTCTGCCCCCAGACCCCCGAGATATTTGGTGCAAGATAAAAACAGGCTCCTTTATCTTGCTCCAAATATCTCGGGGGTGAATTTGCCGACAGGCAAAGAGGGGGCAGCGCCCCCTTTTACGTAAGCCTGCGGCGAGGGCCGTCTTTGAGTGACGCGGGTGCGGGGTTAGTGGACCGTCTATATTGAGCTGCTTATGGACGGTGCATGACATGCTGCAAATTCTGGACGTGACGAACACGGGGCGTCGCCGTCGTTTCAGCCTCGCGGAGAAGATCCGAATAGTCGAAGAAAGCCTTTCCGGCCCGAAGCTCGCGCGGGCGACGGCGCGCCGGTATGGCATTGCATTGTCGGGGCTTTACCAATGGCGACGGCAGTATCAGCGCGGCGAGTTGGGCGGGGAGGTTCCCGCGTTTCGGGCCGTCGAGTTGTTTCCGGAGGGGATTGCCCCAGCGGTTTCCACCGCAGTCACGTCGGGTCCGATCGAGATCGCGCTTTCGAATGGGCGGCGGGTGATCGTGCCGCCGGATGTCGACGCGGGTGTGCTGATGCGGTTCGTGCAGATCCTGGAGCGGGCATGATCGCCTTTCCGGCGGGCACGCGGGTCTGGATCGCCGGTGGCGTCACCGACATGCGGTGCGGCATGAACAGCCTCGCGCTGAAGATCCAGCAGGGCCTCGGCCGCGATCCGCACAGTGGCGAGATCTTCTGCTTTCGCGGGCGCAAGGCGGATGTGGTGAAGCTCTTGTGGTTCGACGGGATTGGCGTTTCGCTTTACGCCAAGCGCCTTGAGGCGGGTAAATTCGTCTGGCCGTCGAGCGCCACGGGCGCGGCCGTTGCGATATCGGCAGCTCAGCTCGGCTATCTTCTGGACGATGAGGAGGATCAGGAAACGGTCCGGGGGACCGTTTCCCCGACGAATGACTGGCGCAATCCGCGCTGGACACAGCGGCCGAAGAAGATGGGCTGAGGCAGCGGAAACGCCTGTATTTGTTGGCTTACATGGTCGTTCATGGTAGAAGCGGCCATGTCCGATCCCGTCTCAGAACTCGAAAAACTCCGCGCCGAGCTGGCGGCCACCAAGGCTGAACTGGCGCAGGCGCGCGCGGTGGTTTCGACCTCGGAGGCGATGATCGCGGGCCTGAAGCTCGAGATCGCGCTGCTCAAGCGCGAGCACTATGGTCACAGCGCGGAACGCACGACCAGGCTGATCGATCAGTTGGAATTGCAGCTCGAGGAGCTGGTGACCGACACCGCCGAGGATGCGGCCCGAGCCGAAAAGACCACGAAGGTCGCGGCTTTCGACCGCAAGAAGCCGGTGCGCAAACCCTTCCCCGAGCATCTGCCGCGCGAGCGGGTGGTGATCGAAGCGCCGACCAGCTGCAGCTGTTGCAGCTCGGACCGCATCGTGAAGATGGGCGAGGATATCACCGAGACCCTCGATGGGCTCCGCCCGTTCTTGCCTCAAAGCGTCCACTGGACGCTTTGCCGCTGCGCGGACCGGCGCGAACTCCCCCGGCAGTGGAAGGTGATCCAGACCGTCCGGGAAAAGTTCACCTGCCGCGACTGTGAGAAGATCTCGCAAGCCCCGGCGCCGTTCCATCCGACGTCGCGCGGTTGGGCTGGGCCGAGCCTGCTGGCGATGATCGTGTTCGAAATGAGCCATTGGCGCGCCATTGGTCCGAGCGACAATGGCGCAAGGGCCAGCATCAACCGTTGAACCGGCAGGCCGAGCGGTATGCCCGCGAGGGCGTCGACCTCAGCCTCTCGACCCTCGCCGATCAGGTCGGGGCCGTGGCCGAGCTGCTCAAGCCGCTCCATGATCTGATCGCGGCGCATGTCCTGGCGGCCGAACGCCTGCACGGCGATGACACCACCGTACCGCTCTTGGCCCGCGGCGGCACGAAGACGGCGCGGCTCTGGACCTATCTGCGCGACGACCGCCCCTTCGGCGGCACCGCGCCGCCAGCGGTGATCTTCCGCTTCTCGCGTGATCGGGGCGGCGCGCATCCGACCGAGCATCTGGAAGGCTGGCAGGGCATCCTGCAAGCCGATGCCTATGCCGGTTACAACGACCTCTACCGCGGCGATCGCAAGCCCGGGCCGGTTCTTCCCGCTCTGTGCTGGAGCCACGCGCGGTCGCCACGTTCTTCGAACTGGCTGATGTCGAGGGGAACATCCGCAAGGGCAAGGATGCCCGGGAAATCTCGCCGATCGCCTTCGAGGCGGTGAAACGCATCGATGCCCTCTTCGACATCGAGCGCGAGATCTCCGGCCTCGACCCCGCCGCCCGTCTGGAAGCCCGCAAGGCGCGCTCCGCCGCGCTGGTCGCGGCCCTGGAACTCTGGCTTCGGGCGCAACGCGCGCAGATCTCGAAGCACGCCAAAGTCGCCAAGGCCATCGATTATCTGCTCTCGCCCGATCATTGGCCCGGCTTCACCCGGTTCCTTGACGATGGCCGGGTCTGCCTCACCAACAACGCGGCGGAACGCTCCCTGCGCGGTGTCGCGCTTGGCCGCAAATCCTGGCTCTTCGCCGGTTCCGAGCGCGGCGGGCAGCGCGCGGCCTTCATGTATTCCCTGATCGGCACCGCCAAGCTGAACGGGATCGCCCCGCAAGCCTGGCTCGCCGACGTCATCGCCAGGATCTCGGACCTGCCGCTCTCGCGCCTGCCCGAATTGCTGCCGTGGCATTGGAAGCCGCTCGAAAAAACCGAAGTCAAGGCTGCCTGACAGCGGCACTCGGCGGAGGCTTACCCTTTTACTTCGTCTTCGGACGGAAGGCCGCGATCTTCGCCGGATCGGTGTCGATATGGCCAGCGCCAATCAGATCGAGGCAATAGGGCACCGCCGCAAAGACCGCATTCAGGCAGGTCGCAATCGCGCGCGGATTGCCCGGCAGGGTGATGATCAGGCTCTTGCCCGCAATCCCCGCGGTCTGGCGCGACAGGATCGCCGTCGGCACTTCCTGCAGGCTCGCCCGTCGCATTTCCTCGCCGAAACCGGCAAGTTCCTTTTCGATCACCTCGGCCGCGCCTTCGGGCGTTTCATCGCGCGGGGCCGGGCCGGTGCCACCGGTGACAAGGATCAGATCCATGCCCTGGGACACCAGATCCTTCAGGCAGTCGGCGACGCTCGCGCGGCCGTCGGGGATGATCACGCGGGAAATGGAAAGGGGTGTCGTGACGACACCCCTCAGCCAGTCTTCGCAGCCCGGTCCGCCCTTGTCCTCGTATTCGCCGCGGCTCGCGCGGTCGGAGACGGTGACGATGGCAACCTTTGCCGTCACTTCTTTTCCACCCGGGCGTTGCGGGTGGCGATCAGGCGCAGCCGCAGCGCGTTCAGACGAATGAAGCCGGCCGCATCCTTTTGATCGTAGGCGCCCGCGTCTTCCTCGAAGGTGACGTGCTTTTCGCTGTAAAGGCTGTGATCCGACCAGCGCGCGACGGTCGAGGCCTTGCCCTTGTAAAGCTTGACCCGAACGGTGCCGGTCACATGCTCCTGCGTCTTGTCGATCAGCGCCTGCAGCGCCTCGCGCTCGGGGCTGTACCAGAAGCCGTTGTAGATCAGCTCAGCATAGCGCGGCATGATGCTGTCTTTCAGGTGGCCGGCGCCCGCGTCGAGCGTGATCTGCTCGATGCCGCGGTGCGCTTCCAAGAGGATCGTGCCGCCGGGAGTTTCATAGACGCCACGCGACTTCATGCCGACGAAGCGGTTTTCCACCAGATCGAGCACGCCGACGCCATGCTTGCCGCCGATCTCGTTCAGCGTCGCGAGGATCGTCGCGGGCGACATGCGCTCGCCATTGATCGCGACGGCATCGCCCTTCTCGAAGGTGATCTCGACCATCTCGGCCTGATCTGGGGCCTGTTCCACCGGCACGACGCGCTGCAGGACATATTCCGGGAATTCCTGCGCCGGATCTTCCAGCACGCGGCCTTCCGACGAGGTGTGCAGAAGGTTCGCATCGACCGAGAACGGTGCCTCGCCGCGCTTGTCTTTCGCGATCGGGATCTGGTTCGCTTCGGCGAATTCCAGAAGTTTGGTGCGCGAGGTCAGATCCCAGAGCCGCCACGGCGCGATCACCCGGATCGACGGATCGAGCGCCGCGGCCGACAGCTCGAAGCGCACCTGATCGTTGCCCTTGCCGGTCGCGCCATGCGCCACCGCATCGGCGCCGTGACGCTGCGCGATCTCGACCAGATGTTTCGAGATCAGCGGCCGCGCGATCGATGTGCCGAGCAGGTAAAGCCCCTCGTACAGAGCATTCGCCCGGAACATCGGGAAGACGAAGTCGCGCACGAATTCCTCGCGCACGTCGACGATGTGGATGTTTTCCTTTTTGATCCCCATCAGCTCGGCCTTGGCGCGGGCCGGTTCCAGCTCTTCGCCCTGCCCCAGATCGGCGGTGAAGGTGATGACCTCGCAGCCGTATTCGGTCTGCAGCCATTTGAGGATGATCGAGGTGTCAAGGCCGCCCGAATAGGCAAGCACAACTTTCTTGGGAGCAGACATGAGGAGCCTCCGAGGATGCGGTTTCGCGCGGGTCTAGTGGGTTTTCGCCCGTATCTCAAGGGGCCAAGGGGGGAAAGCAGAACCCCGGGCCGATCCGGCCCGGGGTCGTTGCTCTCTGGTCGGGGCCTCAGATCGGGCGATCTTGCCCGCTGGCGTCGATGACCCGGTTCGGCAGGCCCATCTCGCCCAGAAGTTCGAGGAAGGGCCGCGGCGGCAGCTCTTCGACATTGGCCATCTGGCCCACATCCCAGATGCCCTTGGCGATCAGGATCGCGGCGGCGACCGGCGGCACGCCCGCGGTGTAGGAAATGCCCTGCGAACCGACTTCCTCGTAGGCTTCCTTGTGGTCGGCGACGTTGTAGATGAAGACCTCGGCCGGTTTGCCATCCTTCGTGCCGCGGATCACGTCGCCGATGCAGGTCTTGCCCGTATAATCGGGCGCGAGGCTGGCCGGATCGGGCAGCACGGCTTTCACCACCTTGAGCGGGATCACCTCCAGCCCTTCTGCGGTTTTCACCGGCTTTTCCGAGAGCAGGCCCAGATTCTTCAGCACGGTGAAGACGTTGATGTAGTGATCGCCGAAGCCCATCCAGAAGCGCACATCCGCCTGCGGATAGCGGGCGGACAGCGAATGCACCTCGTCATGGCCGGTGAGGTAAGCTTTCTGCGTGCCGACGACGGGCAGATCCCATTCCTTACCGACTTCGAACATCGTGTTCGTCTGCCACGCGCCCTTCTGCCACGAATAGACCGTGCCGGTGAATTCGCGGAAGTTGATCTCGGGGTCGAAGTTCGTCGCGAACCAGCGGCCGTGGCTGCCGGCGTTGATGTCGACGATGTCGACGCTTTCGATCGTGTCGAGATATTCTTCTTCGGCAAGCCGCACATAGGCGTTCACCACGCCCGGATCGAAGCCGACGCCCAGGATCGCGGTGACACCGGCGGCCTTGCAGGCCTCGCGGCGTTGCCATTCGTAGTTGCCATACCACGGCGGCGCTTCGCAGATCTTCTTCGGATCTTCGTGGATCGCCGTGTCCATATAGGCCACCCCGGTCTCGATGCAGGCTTGCAACACCGTCATGTTGACGAAGGACGAACCGACGTTGATGACGATCTGCACACCGGTCTTGCGGATCAATGCCGCGACCGCCGCCGTGTCCATCGCATCGACGGCATGCGCCTCGAACGTGCCTTGCACCTTCATCGCGTTCTTCTCGTGCACCGAGGCGATGATGGCGTCGCATTTCGCTGTGGTGCGCGATGCGATGTGCAGGTCACCCAGAATGTCGTTGTGTTGCGCGCATTTGTGGGCAACCACCTGCGCGACGCCACCGGCACCGATGATAAGCACGTTCTTCTTCACTTCTTCTGGCTCCTTTCACGAGACAGGGAAGGGGGCGATCAGCCCCTCAGGACAGGGATGAGAGGTAATCCTCGTAGGTGAACTCGCGGATCAGATCGATCTGGCCCGAAGCGCGTTTGATCGCGATCGACGGCATGTTGACGCCGTTGAACCAGTTCTTCTTCACCATGGTGTAGCCTGCCGCGTCCGCAACCGAGATGCGGTCGCCCACCTTCAGGGCCGCGGGAAACCGCGCCTCGCCGAAGATGTCGCCCGCAAGGCAGGACTTGCCGCAGATCTGATAGGCGTGCTCGCCCATCTGCGGCAGCTTCGCGCTTTCGCGGTAGATCAGCAGATCAAGCATATGGGCTTCGATCGAGCTGTCGACGATGGCGAGTTGCTTGCCGTTGTCGAGCAGGTCAAGCACCGTGACTTCAAGCGTCGTCGATTTCGTGATCGAGGCTTCCCCGGGTTCCAGATAGACCTGCACCCCGAAGCGATCCGAGAAGCTTTTCAGCCGCTTGGCCAGATCCTCAAGCGGATAGCCCTCGCCGGTGAAATGGATGCCGCCGCCCAACGAAACCCACTCCAGTTTCTCCAGCAGCGGCGCAAATTCCCGCTCGATCCGGCCCAGCTGGTCATCGAACAGCGCGAAATCGCGGTTCTCGCAGTTGTAGTGGATCATCACGCCGGAAATCAGGTCCGCGACGCCCAGAAGCTTCGTCACGTCCCATTCGCCCAGCCGAGAGAACGGCCGCGCCGGATCGGCCAGATCGAATCCGGAGGTCGAGAACCGCGGATTGAGCCGCACGCCGCGCTTGATGCCGTGCGAGGGTTCGGCAAAGCGGGTCAGCTGACCGACCGAATTGAAGATGATCTTGTCGGCATAGGAACAAGCCTCGTCGATCTCGCGATCCGACCAGGCCACCGAATAGGCATGGGTTTCCTTGCCGAACTTTTCCTTGCCCAGACGCAGCTCGAACAGCGAGCTGGACGTCGTGCCATCCATATGCGGGCGCATGATGTCAAAGGCCGACCATGTGGCAAAGCATTTCAGCGCCAGCAGCGCCTTGGCCCCGGAGGCCTCGCGCAGCAGGTCGATCTTTTTGCAGGTTCTGCAAAAGGGCCGTCTCGTCGATCAGGTAGAAGGGTGTCGGAATCAAGGGCGCCCCCCCGCGCGAAAGTGAAGCCGCGATATAGGACCCCCTCCCCCCCCGCGCAACAGAATTCGCGGATGGGCGAAAAGGGGGGTCAGTCAACCCGCAGCCGCTCTTTCGCTACGCCGAGCGTGTAACCCTTTCGTGAAACATTTCTCACAAGCAGTTCCGAGACGAGCGCATTGCCAAGCGCATCGCGCAGCCGCTTGATCCGCGTCGCGCCCGCCGCTTCCTCGCAATCGGGCTCGGGCCGCCCCGAGATCACCGATTCGATCTTCGACCCGGTCAGCCATTCGTCATCCATCCGCGCCTCGGCCAGAACGGCCAAAGTCTCGATCGCGGCGGGAGTCAGGGTGAACACCATGTCGTTCAGCATCACCGCGTTTTCCGCGCGCAGGATGCGCAGGGACTGCACCTCGATCCCCGCGCGCTGAATCGCACTCATCCGCCGGTTCAGACCCGCGATGATGATCAACAGCACCAAAGCCGCGATCATCAGCACCATCGCAAAGACCAGAAGGATGAAGATGATCACCCGGTAGGATTGCAGCATGTCGGCGAAGGTGTTCGACGAGGACGCCAGCACCTCCAAAAGCCGCAGCTGCGTCGGGTTCGTCAGCACGTCGTTCTGCACGAAGATCTGTTCGACCCGCGCGTCAAAGGCATTGCTGTCGGGCAGCGACAGAAACAGGAAGGCAGCCGCCGCCGAGAGCGCAAGGCCGATCGCCACCACCCCCCAGATCAGCGCCCGCGAGCCGGTCTTCAGCCCCTCAGTAACGGAGGAAGAATGCACCGGAACTGACCTTTCTTTGTTCGAGGCCCTCGGGGCCAAAGACCGAGACGACGGTCAGAAGCGTCCAGCCACCCGACGCCAGCCGCGGCGCCAGTTCCGCTTTGGCGGCTTTCTTGGAACAGGCGGCGTCGGACACCTCCGACACGCCATAGATCAGCCGCAAGGGCGCATCCTGTTTCGCCTTCCAGGAAGCGAAACACTGCGCCTGCGCCGGGGCGGCGGCCAGAACAAGCAAGGTGAGGAGCAGGGTCTTCATCATGGCCGCAGGCTGCCCGCGCAGGCCGCGTTATGCAAGAACCAAAGGCGTTTTCGCGTCTGCTATCCGATAACAAGGGGCTGATATTGCGCTGCGGCGGGGGCCGCCCCATGTTCGGGACAGGCAAACCGCGGGCCCTTGCTGAACCCGGCCCGCATCGAAAGGATCCCTGCCATGACCGCCTTCGCCTTCCCGCGTTTGACCGCTGCCGCGCTTGCCGCTGCCGTCGCGCTGACCGGGATTTCGGCCACGCCTGCAAGTGCCATGAACGACCGGGACCGGGCCGCTCTGGGCCTGATTGTGGGTCTGGGTGTGCTGGCCGCCATCGCCGATAGCAACGACAATTCCCGCGGCCATCGCCCGCCGCCTCCGCCGCGGCGAGATGACCGCGACTATCGCCGCGCCGACGACTGCCGGATCGAGGTCTATTACGACCGCCACGGTCGCCGGGTCGAGGAACGCTCGCCCGGTTGCTGGGACGATGACGGCTATGGCCGCGGCGGCGAACACCGTCGTCCCCATCGTCACCACCGCGACCCGGAGGATTGGAGCTACAGCCGCTGAGCAGGCAGAATACCAACCGGACACGAGAAGCCGGACCGGACTGGCGCGGGGCACCCCCCGCGCCTTTTTCGTTGCGCGGCGGCACGGCAGACGGCACACCGGTCCCATGAGCACCGCACCCGATACCAGTTTCGAACTGGCCGCCCTTGCGCGCGGCTTCACCCGCATCGCTGGCGTCGACGAAGTCGGCCGCGGACCGCTTTGCGGACCGGTCACCGCAGCCGCGGTGGTGCTGGATCTGTCGTGCATCCCGGCGGGGCTGAACGATTCGAAGCAGCTTTCGCACAGACGCCGCGCCGAGCTGGTGGCGCATATCACCGCCACGGCCGAAGTCTCGGTCGCCCATGCCAGCGTCGAAGAGATCGACGCGCTCAACATCCTGCAAGCCAGCCATCTGGCGATGCTCCGCGCGATCTCGGGGCTTGATACCCCGCCCGACCATGTGCTGATCGACGGCAACCGGATGCCCAAGGCGCTCGCGATCAGCGCCGAGACCATCGTGAAGGGCGATGCGCGGTCGGTTTCGATCGCGGCAGCCTCGATCGTGGCCAAGGAAGTGCGCGATGCGCTGATGGTGGATTTGGCGCAACAATACCCCGGCTACGGCTGGGAGAGGAACGCAGGCTACCCGACGAAGGACCATCTGCAGGCGCTTCTAGATTTTGGGGTCACCCCCGTTCATAGGCGTTCGTTCAAGCCCGTGCACAACATCTTGTGCCAAGACATTTCTGTAACCCGTTGATTCAAAAAAGAAATTGACGGCGAATCGTGTTTGACTCATGTTTGTCTCCATAGACCGGCACAAGCTGGCGACCGATGGGCAGCTCTGGTGGGCAAGACCCGAACGGGCAGAATGAGGCATACATGACCAAATCCGAGACGCGGAAGCCGCAGGCGGCGCTTCCGCTCAATGAAATTCTTGCAGGCGACTGCATCGAGGTGATGAACGGCTTGCCCGAGGCAAGCGTCGATCTGATCTTTGCGGACCCACCCTACAACCTGCAATTGCGCGGCGATCTGCATCGCCCCGACAATTCCAAGGTCGATGCGGTGGATGACGCCTGGGACCAGTTCGGCAGCTTCGATCACTACGACAGCTTCACCCGCGACTGGCTGGCGGCGGCGAAGCGCATCCTGAAGCCGAATGGGGCGATCTGGGTGATCGGGTCCTATCACAACGTGTTCCGGCTCGGCGCCGAGTTGCAGAACCAGGGCTTCTGGATCCTCAACGACGTGGTCTGGCGCAAGTCGAACCCGATGCCGAACTTCCGCGGCAAGCGGCTGACCAACGCCCATGAAACGCTGATCTGGGCGTCGAAAGGCGAAGGCGCGAAATACACCTTCAATTACGAGGCGCTGAAAGCGCTGAACGAGGGCATCCAGATGCGCTCGGACTGGGTGCTGCCGATCTGCACCGGCAACGAGCGGCTGAAGGACGATGCGGGCGACAAGGCGCATCCGACGCAAAAGCCGGAAAGCCTGCTGCACCGGATCATTCTGGGCACGACCAATGCGGGCGATGTGGTGCTTGATCCGTTCTTCGGCACCGGCACGACGGGCGCGGTGGCGAAGATGCTGGGCCGCGACTTCATCGGCATCGAGCGCGAGGAAGCCTATCGCGACGCCGCCCGCAAGCGCATCGAGAAGGTCCGCAAATTCGACCGCGAGGCGCTGGAGATCACCGGCTCGAAACGCGCCGAACCGCGCATCCCCTTCGGCCAGCTGGTCGAACGCGGCATGCTGCGCCCGGGCGAAGAGCTGTATTCCATCGGCAATCGCTTCAAGGCGAAGGTCCGCGCCGATGGCACGCTCGTCGGCAATGACGTGAAGGGCTCGATCCATCAGGTCGGCGCCCATCTCGAAGGCGCGCCCAGCTGCAATGGGTGGACCTATTGGCACTTCAAGCGCGACGGCAAGATGGTGCCGATCGACCTGCTGCGCCAGCAGATCCGCGCCGAGATGAACTGACCCAATTCAAGGTTACCGCCGGTGTCTGGACGAAGCGTCCCAAGGCACGACCTTGCCCCGCCGTTCGCTCGGCGGGGCCTTTTTGATTTGAAGTCTGCGTATTTAGGCCAAGAAAAGGGCGTATTTTTCCCAAGAAGAAACCCCTTCGCTTCTTCTTGGCGCAAATACGCTCGGGGGGTGTGGGGGGCGGAAAGCCCCCCCGTTCCGCGGCTTCAGCTTTCCTCGAGCCGCAGCCGCAATTCGCGCAGGACCGGCAAAGCGGCACGGACTTTCTCGGCGCCGATGTCGCGCACGATATCGGCGATGACCGGCATGAAGGAGGTCAGCGCCGCATCCCGCGCCTGCCGCCCGGCGGGCGAGATCGCGACGAACTTGCGCCGCGCGTCGTCCCAGTCGGGGCGGATATGCACATGCCCGGCCCAGACCAGTTTCGACAGCGTGTTGGTCATCGCGCCGCGGGTGACGTGAAAGGTGGCGGCCAGCTGCGCGGGGGTGCGTTCCTCGGCGATATGGGCGAGATGGTTGAGCACCGAGAAATGCGAGATTTCCATCCCTTTCGGCAGCGCCCGGCTGACCACGTTGCGCGCCAGCTGATCGGCCATGAAGACCTCGGCGAAGAGCGCGGCGGCAAGCGGGTCGGTCGGATCGCTCATGGCCCGTCAAACCCGCGGTCATGGGTGATCGAGGGGACGCGGGCGCGGGCCTCGGCAACGCGGGCGAGGTCAAGGTCCACCAGCGCCACCCCGGGCTCAAGGCCGCCATCGGCCAGCACCTCGCCCCAGGGCGCGACGGCAAGGCTGTGGCCATGCGTCCGGCGCGGTTTTCCGGCGTGGGCGGCATGGGTGCCGCATTGCGCGGGGGCGAGCACGAAACAGGTGTTTTCGATCGCCCGTGCCCGGATCAGGCTTTCCCAATGCGCCGCGCCCGTGGTGTCATTGAAGGCCGCGGGCAGGGTCAGGACATTGGCACCCGCCTGCGCGAGCCTGCGGAAGAGCTGCGGAAAGCGCAGGTCGTAGCAGATCGCCATGCCGAGTTTCGCAAAGCCCGCATCGGCCAGCACGGCGCGGGTGCCGGGGCGATAGGCCTCGGATTCGCGATAGCGTTCGGTCGGGCTGACATCGACGTCGAACATGTGGATCTTGTCATAGCGGGCGACGATCTGCCCCGCCGGACCGATCAGGAAGGAGCGGTTGGCAAAGCGGCCGTCAGCATCATGGGTCTTCAGCCCCAGCGAGCCGATCAGCAGCCAGATGCCCAGACGCTCGGCCTCGGCCCGCAGGGCGGCGAGCGTCGCATCGTCTTCTTCGTGCGCCAGAACCGCGCGCTGATGCGCCCGGTCCGAGGACAGAAGATTGGTGCACTCCGGGGTCAGCACGAAGCCCGCCCCGCCCGCCGCGGCCTGTCGGATGAAATCGACCGTCACCGGCAGGTTCGCGGCCGGATCCTCGGTCACCGACAGCTGGACCAGAGCGGCGCGCATCAATCCGCCAGCATCGGGTCAAGCTTGCCCGCCGCATCCAGCGCATGGATGTCGTCGCAGCCGCCGACATGCACGCCGCCGATGAAAATCTGCGGCACGGTATGACGGCCGTTCGCCCGCTCGCGCATCGCCACCCGCAGCGCCGGATCGGCGCCGACATCGGTCTCCTCGAAGGCGACGCCCTTGGTGGTCAAAAGCTCCTTGGCGGCGAGGCAATAGGGGCAAGTGCGGGTGGTGTAGATTTCGACGCGTTTCATGGGGGCTCCTTGTTGGCCCCAACGTAAGGGCTTCAGCCGTCGCGCGCAACGCGGGCCAGCACCGCGACCGAGACCTTGGACGCACCCGCCGCCAAGGCCGCCTCGGCCGTGGCTTCGAGGGTCGAGCCCGAGGTCAGCACGTCGTCGATCAGCAGCAGGTGTTTGCCCTTGATCCGGTCGAGATGTTTCGGCGTCACCGCGATGGCGCCTTCCAGATTGGTCCTCCGCTCGACCCGGGTCATCCCCTCCGTCGCCGCCGTCGGCCGGGTGCGCAGGAACAGATCGGGCACGCAGGCCAGACCGCGTTCGCGCGCCAGCCCCTGCGCCAGCATCGCGGATTGGTTGAACTTGCGCCGCACCAGACGCAACCGATGCAAGGGCACCGGCGCCACCAGCATCTTCGGCCGCAGGATCGGCTCGGCCGCGCGGGCCAGCATCAGCGCCAGCGGCGGCACCAGATCGAGCCGGTCGGCATGTTTCAATTGCAGCACCAGCTTGCGCCCGGTGCCCGCGTAAAGAAAGGCCGCCCGCCCCCGCCCCCAGGGCCGTGGGCTTGCAAGGCAGTCGTCGCACAGCACCGTCTCCGCCGCCTCGCCCGGCAGCGGCAAGCCGCAGCAATCGCAGACAGTGCCCGAAATGAAGCTCGTCTCGCGCCAGCACGGGCCGCACAGGCCGTAATCGGTGCTGACCGCCTCGCCGCAACAGATACAGCGCGGCGGAAACACTGTATGCAGCGCCATGCGCAGGGCGGACCGCACGGCATCTGGCATCTGCGGGCGAACCGCCCTATCTTTCGTCCTGACCATGACACACTCTCCACGACTGACCGACCGCACCGCCCTGACGCGCCACCGTGCCCGTGCCCGATCGCTTGGGCCTGAGCTTTTCCTGCACGAAGACGCTGCCGTCGAACTGCAGGAGAGACTGAACGAGGTTAACAGATCGTTTACGTCTCCGGCTGTGGTGACGAATTTTTCACAACCTTGGCGCGAAATCCTGCCGGGGGCGAAAGTTGTCGCGGACGAGGATCTGCTCGACCTTGCCCCCGAGGCGCATGATCTGATCGTGCATGCGATGTGCCTGCACTGGGCCGATGATCCGGTGGGGCAGATCGTGCAATGCGCCCGGGCGCTGCGGCCCGACGGGCTCTTTATCGCGGTGCTGTTTGGCGGGCAGACGCTGTCCGAGCTGCGCGCGGTTCTGGCCGAGGCCGAGGTTGAAGTGACCGGCGGTCTGTCGCCGCGGGTGCTGCCGATGGGCGAGATCCGCGATCTGGGCGCGCTTTTGCAACGCGCGGGGCTGGCGCTGCCGGTTGCCGACAGCGTGCTGCGCCGGGTCAGCTATGGCGATCCGCTGAAGCTTCTGCGCGATCTGCGGGCGATGGGCGAGACGAATGCGCTGATCGAGCGACGCCGCAGCTTCACCTCGCGCGCGGTGTTGATGCAGGCGCTGTCGCGGTATGTCGCCCATTTCGCCGATGCCGAGGGACAGGTGCGCGCGAGTTTCGACATGGTCTGGCTGACCGGCTGGAAACCGCATGAAAGTCAACAAAAACCCCTTCGGCCGGGCTCGGCTGCTTGTTCCTTGACCGATGTTCTGGGCAAAACGTCGCAGGGGTGACGGTGCTCAATCATTGCACAAGGATATTGTTCAGCTTTTCATTGACCCCAAATGAAAAAGCTATACCTCCGGGACCGGACAGCCAGCAGGACGAGTCATGACGATCGCCAACCGCATCCTTCCGCACGCCCCCGCCGACCACCCGTCGGTGCCGGTTCCGCGTGTCGGCGTGCTGCTTGCGAACCTCGGAACGCCTGACTCCACCGACTACTGGTCGATGCGGCGCTATCTGAACGAATTCCTCTCGGACAAGCGGGTGATCGACTATCCGACCTGGAAATGGCAGCCGCTTCTGCAGCTGATCATCCTGTCGAAACGCCCCTTCACCTCGGGCAACAACTACCGCACGATCTGGAACGAAGAGCGCGACGAAAGCCCGCTGATGACGATCACCCGCGATCAGGTGCGCAAGCTGCGGGCCGCGATCGATAGTCGCTATGGCGCGGGCAATGTGGTGGTTGATTTCTGCATGCGCTACGGCAATCCCTCCACCCGCGACGTGCTGGATGACATGCTGGCGCAGGGGTGCGAGCGCATCCTGTTCCTGCCGCTTTATCCGCAATATGCGGGGGCCACCTCGGCCACGGCGAACGACCAGTTCTTCCGCGCGCTGATGGAGGTCAAGCGTCAGCCCGCTGCCCGCACCGCCCCCGAATATTTCGCCCGCCCGAGTTACATCGAGGCCTTGGCAGCTTCGGTCGAGCGGGTCTATGCGACGCTCGACAAACGCCCCGATGTGCTGGTGGCCTCGTATCACGGGATGCCGAAGCGCTATCACCGCGAAGGCGACCCCTATCACTGCCAATGCCAGAAGACCTCGCGCCTCTTGCGCGAGCGGCTGGGCTGGGGACCGGATTCGATCGACACGACCTTCCAGTCGGTCTTCGGCACCGAGGAATGGCTGCGCCCCTACACGGTCGAGCATGTGGTGCAGTTGGCCGAAGCGGGCAAGAAAAGCATCGCGGTGATTTCGCCCGCCTTTTCCGCCGATTGCATCGAGACGCTGGAAGAAATCAACGGCGAGATCCGCGAGGCGTTCGAACATGCGGGGGGCGAAAGCTTCACCTATGTGCCCTGCCTCAATGACGACGACCTGCATATCGCAGCGCTGCTTGAGGTGGTCGAGGAAAATCTGGCGGGCTGGATCGACTGAACAACAACCGACCACCGGACATGAAAAAGGGGGCCGCTGGCCCCCTTCGTTTTGGCGATGATGCCGGTCTCAGATCAGCACGACCTGCGTGCCGACCTTGGCCAGTTCGTAAAGCTCTTCGACGTGCTGGTTAAAAAGACCGATGCAGCCGTTCGACGACTTGCGGCCGATCTTGCGCGTGTCGTGAGTGCCGTGGATGCGGTAATACTGCCAGCTCAGATACATCGCGCGGGTGCCAAGCGGGTTGTCCGGACCGGCTTCAACGAAATCCGGCCAGTCGGGGTTGCGCTGCTTCATCGAGGGCGTCGGCGACCAGGTCGGGTTCTTCACCTTGCGGATGATTTCGGTCCGGCCGCGACGGGTCAGCTCTTCCGACACCGGCACCGAGGTCGGGTAAAGCTTGTAGATCGACAGGTCTTCAGACCAGAAATGCAGCGCCCGCGAGATCGTGTCTACCAGGATGATGCCATTCGTGGTGTTGGAGAAATAGGGCTTCCAGTCGAGCTCGCGGAAGCTCGAGATGTTGCGCCGCATGTTGGTGTTGGCGTTTTCCTCGTGCTGTTCGAGGCCGGTGTCCGGCAAGGCCTGAGCCAGCACCGCGGGTGCAGCCAGAGAGACCCCGGCAAATGCGGCGGTGCCGAGGAAAGAACGGCGGTCGAGCATCTTGCGCGCATCCGACATGGTGAACTCCGTAGGGCGGGAAACTATTCAGGGCGTCTCCTTAATGCCGCTGCGCTGCATGTGCAAATCAAACCGACGTCATTGTGACGTTTCACGCAACTGTGGGTTTGCGCCGCAGTGCAGAGCAGTGTAAGGGACCGCTCAAACCCCGGGGGAATACCATGATCCGCGCAACCGCCCTGATTATTGCGGCAAGTCTTGCTCTTGTCGGCTGCACCACGTCCGGCGAACAGGTCGGGCCCGATGGCAAACCGCTGCCGAAAATGTATCGCATCTCGAAGAGCGATGCGAAAGAAATCCCGACGCGCGTGCTTGAGGCCGTCAACACGCTGCGTTCTGCCCGCGGCACCGCGCCCGTGGCGCTGAACCCGGCGTTGAACTCGGCGGCGCAACGTCATTCGCGCGACATGGCCGATCAGAACCGGCCGTGGCACTGGGGCTCGGACGGCTCCTCGCCGATCCAGCGCGTGCAGCGCGCGGGCTTCACCGGGCAGTTCTTGGGCGAGAACATCTCCGAGACCTACGAGACCGAGACCGAGACGCTCTCCGCCTGGATGGCGCTGGCCGACACGCGCGACGTGATCCTGAACCCGGCGGCGACGCAGATGGGCTTTTCCTGGTATCAGGAACCCTCGGGCAAGATCTGGTGGACGATGGTCACCGGCCAGTAAGCCGCGCCCCATCCGAAACGAAAAAGGCCCCCGCGGGGGCCTTTTGCATGTCCGGGGATCGGATCTGGATCAGGGGAAGATGAAGATCGGCGTGCCGTTCGGCACCATGGCGAAGATATCCTCGATCTCGGCATCCTCGACCGCGATGCAGCCCGCCGTCCAGTCGCCGCGGGTGCCGCGATACCCGCGCCCCTGCCCGTGGATCATGATGTCGCCACCCGGCTTGCGGCCTTGCGCCTCGGCATAGGCCACATCTTCCTCGTTCGGGTAGGAGACCCGCAAGGACAGATGATAGGCCGAATTCGGGTTGTGCGCCGAGATGTAATAAAGCCCTTCCGGGGTCTTGCCATCGCCCTCGAAGCGCTTTTTGCCGACCGGATTTCCGCCCAGCGCGATCTTGTATTTCGCCACCACATCATTGCCAGAGAACAGGAACATCTTGCGCTTGCGCTTGAAGACCTGGATCTGCGTGACTCGCGGGCCAGAGTAATGCCGGAACTTTGCGGAATCGCCACCGCAAGCTGCCAGAAGGGTGAGACTGGAAAGCCCCAGAAGAAGCGTGCGACGGTTCATGACGTGCCTGTGTGCTGCCGGTATCGTTTGGTGTTATGGTTGCGCCCACCCTAGCAGGAAAATTGGGCGAGCGCGAAGCCCTTACGTCCGCCGAAAGCTTGCCGCAAGCTCGATATGCGCGGAATAGCGGAACTGATCGACCACGATTGCGTGGGTCAGCACGAAGCCCGCCTGCACCAGCCGTTCGGCATCGCGGGCAAAGGTCACCGGGTTGCAGGAGACATAGGTGAGGTTGCGCAGCTTCGAGGCCGCAATCTCGGCCACCTGCGCCTCCGCCCCGGCCCGCGGCGGGTCGATCACCACGGCGTCGAAGCGGTCGATCTCGTCGGGCAGGAGCGGCCGACGGAACAGATCGCGGGCCTCGTGGGTGAGCCGCTTGAGGCCCTGCGCAGTGCGCCAGCCCTTGTCGAGCGCCGTCAGCATCGCGGCCTCGCTTTCGACCGCATGAACCTCGGCCGCGGCGGCCAGCGGCAGGGCAAAGGTGCCACACCCCGCGAACAGATCGGCGATCTTCGAAGCGCCCTCGGTGGACTTGCGCACGAAATCGACCAAGGCGGCCTCGCCCGCGGCGGTCGCTTGCAGGAAGGCCCCGGGCGGCGGGTTGACCCGTGCCGCGCCGAAACTTTGCAGCGCAGGGCGGCGGGCGGCGACGGTATCGGCATCCCAGCTGAGGCGCGCGAAATCATGCCGCTCGGCCAGCCCCGCAAGGGTCTGAAACAGCGCGGGGTCCATCTCCTTGCCGCCCTTGGCCGCGATTTCCAGCCCGGCTTCCGACAGCGTCACCGCAAAGGACATCTCGCCCTTGCGCGAGGAACCCGCCGCGGTCATTTCGTTCAGCGCGGGCAGCACGGCCAGAAGTTCCGGCCGCAGGATCCGGCAGTTCGGCACCTCGACCACCGTATCCGAGGCGCGGGCATGAAAGCCAACGAGCGTGCCCTTTTTGGTCCGTCGCCCGGAAAAGGTGGCGCGACGGCGCGAAAACTCGGGCGAGGTTTCGACGCGCTCGATCTTCACCGCAATGCCCCGCCCGGCGAGCGCGGTTTCGACGACCTGCGCCTTCCAGCCCGCCACGAAGCTGTCGGAGGCATGTTGCAGCAGACACCCCCCGCACGCCCGATACTGCGGACAGGGCGCCTTGATCCGCTCGGGCGAGGGCGTGATGATCGACGGCGTCGCAATGCGACCGTTCTCGACCGTGCCCTCGACCACCTCGCCCGGAAGCGCCATCGCCACATGCACGGTCCCCTCGGGCCCGTGGGCGACGCCATCGGCAAGCAGGGAGAGACGGTCGATGGGGAATGGCATGGGCGGGCTCCTTTGAGCCCCGCTTAGCCGATGGGACCGCGCGGGCCAAGCCTATTGCGCGGCTTCGATGCCAAGCATCTCCTCGGCCTCTTCCTCGTCGGTGCCAAGGAAGCCGCCCGACTGCCGGTTCCAGTAGCGCGCATAAAGCCCGTTCTGCGCCAGCAGTTCGGCATGGCTGCCCTCTTCGACGATCCGACCCTGATCGAGCACGACGATCCGGTCCATCTCGGCAATCGTCGAGAGCCGGTGCGCGATCGCCAAAACCGTCTTGCCCTCCATCACCCGGCGAAGCGCCTTCTGGATCGCGGCCTCCACCTCGCTATCAAGGGCCGAAGTGGCCTCGTCCAGCACCAGAATGGGGGCGTTCTTCAGGAAGGCCCGCGCGAGCGCGATGCGCTGCCGCTGCCCGCCGGAAAGCTTCACCCCGCGTTCGCCCAGCGCCGCATCGTAGCCGGTCTTGCCGGTGTGGTCGACCAGCCCAAGGATGAATTCATGCGCTTCGGCGGCCTCGGCGGCGGCGATCATCTCGGCATCGCTCGCGTCGGGGCGACCGTAAAGAATATTCTCCCGCGCCGAGCGGTTGAACATCGCGGTTTCCTGCGTGACCATCCCGATATTGCGGCGCAGGCTTTCCTGCGTGACTTCGCGCAGGTCGACGCCATCGATCGTCACCGCACCTTTTTCGGTGTCATAGAGCCTGAGCAGCAGCGAGACGAGCGTCGATTTCCCGGCCCCCGAGGCGCCGACGATGCCGATGCGTTCGCCCGGCTTGATCGCCAGATCCACCCCGTCGATGCCACCCTTTTCGCGGCCATAGGCGAAGCTGACGGCCTCGAAACGGACCTCGCCCTTGACCCGGCCCAGCACCTGCGCGCCCGGCGCGTCGGTGATCGCATGGGCGGGGGTCAGGGTGCGCATGCCGTCTTCGACCTCGCCGATGTTCGACCACAGCGCCATCAGCGATTGCGACACCCAGCCCGACATCTGCGCGATCCGCATCGCGACAGCCCCCGCGGCGGCAATGTCGCCGGGCGTCGCGGCGCCCTTGCGCCACATCAGCATCGCCCCGCCAACAAGCAGGATCGGCAACAGGCCCGAGAAGGTGATCTGGCTCAGCCGATACCAGGTGGTGGTGACGCCAAAGCGTTTGGTGGCGGTGCGGAACCCCTCCATCGCGCCCAGCGCCACGCGGTCTTCGTGATCGGCATGGGCGAAGAGCTTCACCGTCTTGATGTTGGTGATCGTGTCGACGACCTGCCCCGTCACCATCGCGCGGGCCGAGGCGCGGGCCTTCGACCGGCCCCGGACATGGGGCAGGAAGGCGCGGATCAACAGCAGATAGAACACCAGCCACAGCGCCAGCGACAGCGCCCCCCAGCCATCGATCCCGGCCAGAAGCACCACCGAGCCGATGATCGAGGCGAGCGCGAAGAAGACCGTGCCGATGATTTCCGACACCACATCCGTCACCGCGCGGGCGGTCTGCATCTGCTTTTGCGCGATGCGGCCGGCGAAGTCGTTGTCGAAGAAGGTGACCGAATGGCCCATCGTCCAGCGATGCAGCCGCGACAGAACCTGCGGCATCACATTCGGCGCCACCAGCATGTTCGTCGTCCAGGTGGACAGGCCAAAGGCCCCCGGCCGGATCACCAGATAGAAGACGATAAAGGCGAAGAGCAGCCACAGATGCTGCCCGGCATAGGTCGCGGGATCGGCGCCGACGACGCTGTCGATGACCAGCCCCAGAAGCCAGGCTGCCCCCACCTCCATCGAGCCTGCCAGCGCCGAAGCCGCCCCGGCAATCCAGACAGCGGGCCAGGCGCCCTTCAGGCACCACCGCAGAAACGGGGTCAGTCGCGAGGGCGGCGGTCCCTCGGCAGGCAGGAAGGCGTCAATCATCGGAGATCCTTTCGCCATCAAATATAGCGGGCGACGGCGAAAGGGAAAGCTCAGCCGTCCGAACCGAGCAGCGCCTCACGCGAAAGCGAGAAGCCCGAGGCGATCCAGCGGCATTCCAGCTCTTTCAGCTTCGCGCCAAGCGCCGGTCCGGCAAGACCGGGCATCAGGTCGGAAGCCGTCACCGGAAAGCGCTGCGCGGCGCCAAAAGCGACTCTGTTCAGGCTGAATTCGGGGATGGCTTGCCCCAGGGACGCACCGCGGATCAAAAGCGCATCGCGGGCGATCTCGGCCCCGTAGCGATAGCCGAGTTCAGCGTCGGACCCCGGATCGCCGAAAGCCTCGCGCAAGCGCTCAAGCTGCCGGGCCTCGGCTTTCGAAAGGCGCAGCTGCGCCGCGACATCGGCGCCGCCCAGAACCGCCAGACGGCGGATCGGATCGGGCGGAAGAGCGGCTTCCAGATGCACGAGCGGTGCCAGAAACTGCGCCTCGGCCCCCGGCAGAACCTGCAACAGCACGCCGCTCGCCTGCATCGCGCAGACGGCGGGCGCGGGATCGGGGGCAGCGAGCAACTTGCGCATCTCATGGCCGATGCGTTCGCGCGAAAGCGTCTCTATTCCGGCAGAAAACGCGGCGCAGGCAGCCAGACCTTCGGCATCCATCCCCTGTTCGGGATCGCCATACCAGGCGGTGAAGCGGAAGAAGCGCAGGATGCGCAGGTAATCCTCGGTGATCCGCTGCGCCGGGTCGCCGACAAAGCGCAGCCTTCGCGCCGCCAGATCGGCCAACCCCTCGCCCAAGGGATCAAGCACCGTGCCATCGGCCGTCGCATAAAGCGCGTTCATGGTGAAATCGCGCCGGGCGGCGTCGTCGTGGATATCGGCCGAAAAGGCGACGGTCGCATGACGGCCAAAGGTCTCGACATCGCGGCGGAAGGTGGTGACCTCGTGCCCGACATGATCGGCGACGACGGTCACCGTGCCATGATCGATCCCCGTCGGCACCGGCTTCAGCCCGGCGGCTTTCGCCAGGTCGATCACCCGCTCGGGCGGGGCATCGGTGGCGATGTCGATATCGGAAACCGGCTGGGACAGAGCCGCATTGCGCACGCAGCCGCCGACCAGAAGCGCCTGATGCCCGCCGCCCGAGAGCATCGCCAGCACCTTCTGCACATGGCTGGCCTGCAGCCAGTCGCCCGCGATCTTCATCGGCCCATCCGGTCGCACAGCGCCCGCAGCATCCGCGCGGTGGCGCCCCAGATGTAATAGGGGCCGAAGGGCGCAACATAGTAATGTCGCATCTTCCCGCGCCAGCGGCGGCTTTCGACCCGAAACCGGCATGACGCAAGATGCGCGAAGGGCACGGTGAAAACCTCGTCCACTTCGGACGGGTCGGAGCGCGGGGTGAACGGCCCAACGAGCCGCGCCAGAACCGGGGTGACCAGAAAACCGGTCACCGTCTCATGCGGTTCGAGCACGCCAAGGATTTCGACGTTTTCGCGCGGCAGGCCGATTTCCTCTTCGGCTTCGCGCAAGGCCGCCGCGACCGGGTCCGCGTCGCCCGGCTCGACCTTGCCGCCCGGAAAGGCGATCTGCCCCGGATGATGGCGCAGATGCGAGGCGCGCTTGGTCAGATAGAGATGCAGTCCCGCAGGCGTCTCTTCGAAGAGGATCAGAACGCCCGCGGGCCGCAGCACGCGCCCCGCGGGCAAGTCTGTCTCCGGATTCAGGTCATAGTCCGACGAAGGCCGCCCCGGCCGCGCCAAAGCGGCACGAAGGGGCGCAAAACCCTCAGCCATCCGCGGCCTCTTTCGGGCTGCCATCGGGGTTCTTCTGCGCCTCGAACCCGAGCGTCAGCGGATCGAAGACATAATGGGCACCGCAGAACTGGCAATCGGCGGTCACGGTGTTGTCCGCCGTCGTCATGTGCCGGATGTCGCGCGCCGAATAGATCGACAGGCTGGTGCGCACCCGATCTTCCGAACAGGTGCAGCCGAACCGGACCGGCGTCGGATCATAGACGCGCGGCACTTCCTCGTTGAAGAGCCGCACCAGCAGGTTCGTCAGCCCGACCGAGGGGCCGATCAGCTCCATCGTCTCGACCGTGTCGAGCAGCACATTGGCGCGGGTCCAGTTCTCGTCCTCGGCCCCGGCCAGAATGTCGGCGTGGCGCAGCAGCCCCCCCTCGCCCGAGCCTTCGCGCGCGGTGATCGGCGACGACGGCATCATCTGCAGCATCACCCCGCCGGCCCGCCAGCGCTCGGCCTGACCCGCCTCGGTCGAGCGGCCGTAGGCCAGCTGGAAGCGGGTCGGCAGCTGTTCGGACTGGGCAAAATAGGTCTCGGCACAGGCCGAGAGCGAGCCACCGGCCAAGGGCGTCATGCCCTGATAGGGCAAAGTCCCCTCGCCCTGATCGATCAGCACAGCCAGATAGCCCTCGCCGATCTGGCTGAAGGCATCGGCGCTTTCGTCAAGCCGCGCGGGGTCGAAGCTGGCCCAGGCGCGAATGCGACCGGAGGCCCCCTCTTCGGTGGGCGCGTAATAGTCGGTCGCCAGAATGCGGATCGGCCCCTTGCCGCGGACCTGCAGCGAGAGCTTCCAGCGCAGCTTCATCGTCTGCCCGATCAGCGCCGTCAGCAGGGCGATTTCGGCGACCAGACCCTCGACGATGGCCGGGTAATCGTGCTGGCGCAGCACGTCTTCCAGCACGCCATCAAGGCGGGCGATACGGCCGCGCACATCCGAGCGGTCGAGTTGGAACGGCAGGACGGTATCGTCCCAAGCGATTTGCGAAAGCGGTGTCATCTGGTTCCCGGGGGTTTTCGAGCAGCCCTTGGGCTGGCATACCGTGCCTATATAGGCGGGGCAACCGGTTCCCCCAACAGAGGATGTGCGAAAATGCGGCGGTTCGGTGAACGGGTGGTCTCGGGGCAGCGCTACAAGCAGCGGCCGGGGGCCTATGCGGTGCTGGTGCAGGGCAACCGGTTCCTGCTGACCCATCAGGCCGAGCCGAAGCCCGAGTTCCAGCTGCCCGGCGGCGGCATCGACCCCGGCGAGGGGCCGCTGACCGCCCTGAACCGCGAGGTCTACGAGGAGACCGGCTGGTCGATCACCGGCCATCGGCGTCTGGGGGCCTATCGGCGCTTCACCTTCATGCCGGAATACAACCTGTGGGCCGAGAAGATCTGCCACGTCTACATGGCGCGTCCGGCGCTGCGGCTGGGGCCGCCAACCGAATCTGGACATGTCGCGCATTGGATGTCGGGACGCGAGGCTCTGGCCGCGCTCGACAACACCGGCGACCGGCACTTTTTGGCCAAGGTCCTACAAAATATGGGCTAACCGCTACGTTTTCTCTGCATCAGCTGATCGCGAAACCGCCCGTTGTTTCCGCCTCAATATTTATGACCAGCCCTTGTGCCCCTTCGGGGTATTCGGATTTCAAAAGTGATCCTCCGGTCGCAAAAGCCGGATCATATTCGAGCCTAAGCCGCAAGACGGGCAATGTCAGTCGAGTTTGCCACGGTCAGGCCGCTCGACAAACCGCGCGAGGCCCTGCGGGAGCCTTAACCGACGTTTTCCTTGGCGCCGTCGAATTCGAACAGCACCGCCGAGACGTCATCGGAGAGGTTGTCCGACGTCATACGCTGCAATTCCCAGTACAGCGCATTGAGAAAGGCCGGGCCGCGCAGCAATTGCAGCCGGTTGAGCAGCATCGCCAACCCATCTTCGCCGATCTGCGGGCGGCGCGGCGGTTCGGCCTCGGTGATGCCATCCGAGCCGAGAAAAAGCCGGTCGCCGGGGGCAAGCTTGGTGGTCACCGTCTCGTATTGCGCCCCCTCGATCAGCCCGACGGGCAGGCCGCCATCGCCGAGAAACTCGACCGAGCCATCGGCGCGCAGCACCGCCGGATGCGGATGGCCCGCCTGCACCAGCGCCACCTTGCCGGAAATCAGGTCCACATCGGCATAGATCAGGGTGAAATAGCTGTCGGTCTGCATTTCCTCGAGCACGAGGGTATTCAGATAGGCCGCCAGATCGGCCGGGTCGCGGCCGTCGTAAAAGCCGAATTCGGTCTGGATCAGCGCAATGTTCTGCTCGGGCGAGGTGCCCGACAGATAGCCCGCCAGCCGCGCCGTCATCAGCGCCGAGGTGATGCCATGCCCCGACACGTCGATGCCGTAAAGCCCGACGCGGCGGATGTTGATCGGGAAGAACCCCACCAGATCGCCACCGACATGGCCCGAAGGCCGCAGCGTCAGCGAGACCTGCGCATTGCCGAAACTGCGGTGGCGTTCCTTGACCAGACTTTGCTGCAGCTTGCAGGCTTCGACCAGATCGCGGTTGATCGAATCGTAAAGCGACTGCAACTCGCCCAGCGCCGAGGAGAGCTGACGGTTCTTCTCCTTCATCGCATGTTCCATCGTCAGAATGCGCTCGCCCGCCGTCAGCCGGGCCCGCAGCTCGTCACCATTCACCGGCTTGGCCAGAAAATCGTCGGCGCCGCTTTGCAGCCCCTCGGCCACATCGTGCTTTTCCGTCTTCGAGGTCAGAAGGATGAAATAGCCATATCCTTCGCGCGGCATGGTGCGGAACTGCTGGCAGAATTCGATCCCCGACATGCCGGGCATCATCCAGTCGGAGAGCACGAAATCAGGTTCGATCTGACTGCAAATCTCCAGCGCCTCTTCCGCCGTGCCCGCCTCCAGCACCTCATAGCCCGACCGCGACAATTGCGCGGACAGGATGCGGCGCTGCATCTTGCTGTCATCCACGACCAGCACCCGACGCGGCACCGCATCGGATTGTGCAACAGAGGTCGGGTCTTGACGGTCGGAAATCGGATCGGTCACGGGCTCACCGGAACTATGCATGGCGCACTGTCCGTGATCGGACTTAAGAACTGGTGAATCCCAGTAATGCTGCCGGGGGTTAAGTCTTCCGCAAGAAATGCGCCGTAGCCTCGCCCTGTGGTGAAGAAATGGGCTCCGTGGAGGGCAAGATGATCGATTGGGAACGGGTCGCCGAGTTGCGATCCGAAATCGGCGCCGAAGGGTTTGCCGAAGTGTTGGAGCTTTTCCTCGATGAAGTCGAGAATGTGGTGATGAATCTCGGTCGTCGCCCTGAAAAATTGGGCGAAGAGCTGCATTTCCTCAAAGGTTCGGCCTGGAATCTGGGGTTCCGTGCCTTCGGCGCCATCTGTCAGGACGGCGAACGCCGCTGCGCCGCGGGCAATGCCGCGACGGTCGACATTCCCGCCGTGCTCGATTGCTATGGCCGGTCGAAGGATATCTTCATGGGGCGAGTCGACGAATTCCTGTCGGCGGCCTGAGGCTCAGATCAGGAATTCGGCGATCGCGGAATCATCGGTGATGTCGCGGTAATCAAATCCCGCGGCATCCAGTTTCTGCGTCAACGCATCGAACGCGTCGGCCTGCTTCGTCTCGATGCCAATCAGCACCGAGCCGAAGTTGCGGGCGGATTTCTTCAGATATTCGAACCGCGCGATGTCGTCCTCGGGGCCGAGCATCGACAGGAATTCCCGCAGCGCCCCCGGCCGCTGCGGCATCCGCAGGATGAAATACTTCTTCAGACCCGAATAGCGCTGCGCCCGTTCCTTGACCTCGGGCAGCCGCTCGAAGTCGAAATTGCCCCCTGAGGTCAGACAGACCACGGTCTTGCCGCGGATCTCCTCGGCCAGTTCGGGCAGCACGTTCAGCGCCAGCGCCCCGGCCGGTTCCAGCACGATGCCCTCGTGGTTCAGCATCTCGAGCATGGTCAGGCAGATGCGATCCTCGGGCGCGAGCAGGATCTCGGCGGGGGTCACCCAGTCGAGCGCCGCAAGCGGCAGCGCCCCGATCCGGGCCACGGCCGCGCCATCGACGAAGCTGTTCACATGTTTCAGCGTCACCGGCTCGCCCGCGGCCACCGCGGCGGTCAGACTGGCACCGCCCAAAGGTTCGACGAAGCGATACTGCGTCTGCGGCGCCGTCGCGCGCAGATAGCCCGTGACGCCCGCCGACAGGCCACCGCCACCGACCGGCAGGATCACCAGATCGGGCGCCTTGCCGAGCTGATCGAGGATCTCGACCCCGACCGAGGCCTGGCCTTCGATCACATTCTCATCGTCGAAGGGCGACAGGAAATGCGCCCCCACCTCGGCGCAGAATTTCTGCGACGCCGCCAGCGTCTGATCGAAATAATCGCCCGTCAGCACGATCTCGACCGCATCGCCGCCAAAGGTGCGGGTCTTGTCGATCTTCTGCTGCGGCGTCGTCACCGGCATGAAGATCGTCCCCCGCACGCCGAAATGGCGGCAGGCAAAGGCGACGCCCTGCGCATGGTTGCCCGCGCTGGCACAGACGAACTGCCGTGCCTCGGGGTTGACCTCCAGCAGCTTGCGCATCGCGGTGAAGGCGCCGCGCAGCTTGTAGCTGCGCACAGGCGTCAGATCCTCGCGCTTGAGCCAGATATCGGCCTCGTAGCGTTTGGACAGGAACTCGTTGCGCTGCAGCGGCGTCGGCTCGAAGAGCGTGCGCAGGGCGCGGGTGGCGGCAAGGGCGGCAAGGGCAAACTGGGTCATGTGCCGATTAGACCCGTCGCTTGCGCTTTGGCAAGCACCGAACGCGCAGCGCGGCGAGGCGCCTGAGCGGGGGAGCCGCACCAAATTCGGTAAAACTCTACGCAATTTCGAAACAATCATGCCGCGACGGCGCGGATTGTTTCCGTTATGTTCCCAATATGCTCACAGAGAGGTTACACGATGCGGATCGAGTTTTCGAGACGTTTCGAGTCTGGTTTTTCTTTGCTCGACACGAATATCGAACGGCTCGAGATCACCGTGACGGACTCGGGAACGTTCCTCTACAGCTCGACCGGCAGCAATGGCGGCATCCTCGCCTGGCGGGTCGATGGCGGCGCCGTGCCCGGCGTCGTTGACAGTTTCTACTTCCCGGGCAGCCTTGCCTCGATGATGACACTGGATCTGTCCTGGGCCACGTTCAACGGTTACACCCGGATCATCTTCGGCGTCACCCAGGGCGGGGATCTCTTGAGCAGCAATTCCGCGGGCCCCGGCAATCTTGACCGGCAGACGACGGTGCGGCTCGACGATGCGCATTCGCCCTGGCTGCAAAACGGGCTGCTGACGGCGGAAATCGCCAGCGGCGCCGACATGATCTATGTGGCCGATGCGATCAGCGGGGCGCTGAACGGCTATGCGATCGACCGCGACGGCATCCCGCGCTGGGTTTCGGCCACGGCAAGCCCCTCGGGCGCGGCTTCGGCGACACAGGTGCTGCTCGACCGGGTGAACGTCGGCGGCACGGAATTCCTGCTGCGCGCCGATGGCAGTTTCGATGGCGTCGCCAGCTACACGATCAGCGCGACCGGGACGCTGCTGCAGGTCGGATCGCTTGGCGCCGCGAACGGGCTTGGCATCAATGATCCCACCGCGATGACCACGGTCAGCGCTTTTGGCAAAACCTTCGTGCTGCTTGGCGCAGGCGGCAGCAGCACGATTTCGGTGATGGAGCTGACGGCGACCGGCAGCCTGCGCCCGACCGATCATCTGCTCGACACGCTCGAGAGCCGGTTCGGCACGCTGACCGTGCTGAAGGCACTCAAGGCCGAGGGGCGGGTCTTCGTGGTCGCGGGTGGCGGCGATGACGGGCTGACGCTGTTCACGCTTCTGCCCGATGGCCGTCTGGTGCAACTGCAAGTGCTGGAACAGGGGCCGGGCCTCGGGCTCGAAAACATCACCGCGCTGGAGATGACGGTGGTGGGCACCGAAATCCGGCTTTTTGTCTCCTCGGGCAGCACAACGGGGATGAGCCTCTTGCGCATCGACCTTGGCGATCTCGGCACAACCGTGAACGGCACCAACACCGGCAACCTGCGACGGGACGGATCGGGGGGCGATGATCTGCTGATCGCGAACACCGCCGGCCAGGATACGCTGATGGGCCTCGCGGGCGAGGATGTGCTGGTCTCGGGGCCGGGCAGCACCCAGATGTTCGGCGGCGATGGCAACGACGTCTTCGTGATCCGCAGCTCGGGCAACCGGCAATATGTGATGGATTTCACTCCCGGCGACCGCATCGACCTGAGCGGCCTGCCGATGCTGCATTCGACCGCGCAACTGACGGCGAAAGCGACCAGCCGCGGCATCCTGCTGACCTACTTCGGCACCGAGATCGAGATCGTTTCCAGCACTGGCCAACCGCTCGCGCTGACCGACATCTGGGCCGGGCTCGGCTTCGGTCTGGCCGACCGGGTGATCATGCTGGGGGAAGTCGCTGGCGAACGGCGGCAGGCCGGTCAGAACGGTGGCGTGCTTGAAGGCACGATCGGCCGCGACACCTTGCTGGGAGGCGTGGGAAACGACACGATCTTCGGCCTTGACTCAAGCGACCAGATCCGCGGCGACAGCGGGCGCGATGTCATCTTCGGGGGCAGCGGTGATGACACGATCCTTGGCAATGGGGGCAATGACAGCATCGAGGGGGGCAGCGGCCGGAACAGCATGAACGGTGGTGGCGGCGATGACACGCTGATCGGCGGCGATGCCGACGATGTGCTCTATGGCTGGGTGAACGCAGATTCCCTTGTCGGCAATGTCGGCAATGACACGCTGATCGGCGATGCCGGGGCAGATACGCTGCAGGCCGGAGCGGGCAACGACCTCATGGATGGTGGCAGCGAGAATGATGCCATCTCGGCCGGGGCGGGCAATGACCGATGCAACGGATCGCTGGGCGATGACACGCTCAAGGGGGGGGGGGCGGGCGATGACACGCTCAAGGGCGGCGCGGGCAACGATCTTCTGTCCGACGAGAGTGGCATCAATGTGATCGACGCGGGCGCGGGCGCCGATACCGTTCTGGGCGGATCTGGGGCGGACAGGATCATCGGCGGTGCGGACGACAGCCTGACCGGGGATCTGGCAGACAGCCTGTCGGGCGGCGACGGCGACGATCGGATCTGGGGCGGGGCGGGGGCGGATACGCTTCTGGGGGGGACCGGGCAACGACACACTGCGCGGCGGCAGCGGGGCGGATCTTCTGAAAGGCGGCGCGGGCAGTGATGTGCTTTATGGTGATGGCGATAATGACACGCTGACCGGTGGGCCGGGCAACGACCTCTTCCTGCATGATGGCCGCAAGGCTTGGGGCACGGACTGGATCACCGATTACACGGCCCAGGACACACTGGTCTTTCTGGGACAAGCGGCCAAGCTCTCCAGTTTCGGACTCCGATGGGTGACCCTTGGCGGCGATGATGCCGTGCGCGACGTGCAAATCCTCTACCGCCCCACCGGTGAAGCGATCTGGACGGTAATCGATGCCGAAAGCCTGGACCGCCTGGCCCTGCGGATCGATGACACGACGCATTACTTTCTGGTGTAACGCACCGGGTGACTTTGCGCCGGGCAGTTGTTAAGCAAACGCGGAACCCCAGCTGCAACGAGGACCGCGATGCTCGTCGAAGACACGCCGCTTGCCGGTGTCAAACTCATCACCCCGCGCCGCTTCGGCGATCACCGGGGTTTCTTCTCCGAAAGCTACTCGGCCAAGGCGCTGGCCGAGCATGGCATCGACACCGTCTTCGTGCAGGACAACCATTCGCTGTCGATGACGGTGGGCACGATCCGCGGCCTGCATTTCCAGAACCCGCCGCATGCGCAGGACAAACTGGTGCGCTGCGGCAAGGGCTGCCTGTTCGATGTCGCGGTCGATATCCGCAAGGGCTCGCCCACCTACGGGCACTGGTTCGGCGCCGAGCTGAGCTTTGAAAATGGCCGTCAGCTGCTGATCCCCAAGGGCTTCGCGCATGGTTTCGTCACCCGCCTGCCGGAAACCGAGATCATCTACAAATGCTCGGACTACTACCACCCGGAAACCGAAGGCGCGCTGATCTGGAACGATCCGGATATCGGCATCGACTGGGGCATGGGCGATTTGGAGCCGGTGCTCTCGGCCAAGGATGCGGTGGCGGGCCGGATTGCCGATTTCGACAGCGCCTTCAGCTGGCTGGGCTGAGGTCAAGCGCCGCAACTGCAATGCTCAGTTGTCCTTTGCAGTTGCGGCAAGTAAGCCTGTTTCAGACCAGAAGAAATGGAATTTGCCATGAAGATTCTCGTGACCGGAGGGGCGGGGTTCATCGGCTCCGCCGTGGTGCGTCTGGCGATCGCGCGCGGTCATGCCGTCGTCAACGTCGACGCGCTGACCTATGCCGCCTGCCTCGACAATGTCGCCTCGGTGGCCTCCTCGCCGCTTTATGCCTTCGAGCAGGCCGACATCCGGAATGGCGCTGCGATCGCGGCAATCCTTGATCGGCATCAGCCCGATGCGGTGATGCATCTGGCAGCCGAAAGCCATGTTGACCGCTCGATCGACGGGCCGGGCGTCTTCATCGAGACGAACGTGATGGGCACCTATCAGATGCTGCAGGCCGCCCGGCAGTATTGGGAAGGCCGCGGCCGCCCCGAGACCTTCCGCTTCCATCACATCTCGACCGACGAAGTCTTCGGCTCGCTGCCGCATGATCCGCAGGTGAAATTCACCGAGGATACGCCCTACGATCCGCGCAGCCCCTATTCGGCGTCGAAGGCGGGTTCGGATCACCTCGTCCGCGCTTGGCACGAGACCTATGGCCTGCCGGTCGTGCTGACGAATTGCTCGAACAACTATGGCCCGTTCCATTTCCCCGAAAAGCTGATCCCGGTGATCATCCTGAATGCGCTGGCGGGCAAGGCGCTGCCGATCTATGGCGACGGATCGAATATCCGCGACTGGCTTTATGTCGAGGATCACGCCGATGCGTTGTTGACCGTGGTCGCAAAGGGCCAGGTCGGGCGCAGCTACAACATCGGCGGCGAGAACGAGCGCACGAACCTCGAACTGGTGCGCACGCTCTGCGAGATCCTTGACCGGAAGCAACCGAAGGCCTCGGGCAGCTATGCCGATCAGATCACCTTCGTCACCGACCGGCCGGGCCATGACGCGCGCTATGCGATCGATCCGACGCGGATCCGGGCCGAACTGGGCTGGCGCCCCTCGGTGACGGTCGAAGAGGGGCTTGAACGCACCGTCGACTGGTATCTGGCAAATGAAAGCTGGTGGCGGCCGCTGCAAGAGCGCGACGGCGTCGGCAAACGGCTGGGGAAAGGGTAAAGCCATGAAGACGCTCGTTTTCGGCAAGACCGGACAGGTGGCGCAGGAACTGCAGCGCTGTCTTCCCGAGGCGATCTTTCTGGGGCGCGATGCGGCAGATCTGAGTGACCCGGCCGCCTGCGCGCAGGCGATCCGCGAAAGCGACGTCAATGTGGTGATCAATGCCGCGGCCTGGACGGCCGTCGACAAGGCCGAGACCGAGGAAGCCGCGGCCACCGTCGTCAATGGCGAGGCCCCCGCGGCGATGGCCCGGGCCTGTGCGGAAAAGGGCATCCCCTTCCTGCATGTCTCGACCGATTACGTCTTTTCCGGCGAAGGCACCGCGCCCTGGGTCGAAACCGATCCGGTGGCGCCGCCGAATGCCTATGGCCGCAGCAAGCTCGCGGGCGAGATCGGCACCCGTGCCGCGGGCGGCAACACCGCGATCCTGCGCACCAGCTGGGTGTTTTCCGCGCATGGGGCGAATTTCGTCAAGACCATGCTGCGGCTGAGCGAGACCCGCGAAGCGCTGAACGTGGTCGAGGATCAGATCGGCGGTCCGACCCCCGCGGCTGACATCGCGGCGGCGCTGGTCGTGATGGCGCAGAAGATGGTCGCCGGGCAGCCGGGCGGCACCTATCACTTCGGCGGCACGCCATGGGTCAGCTGGGCCGATTTCGCCCGCGAGATCTTTGCGCTTGCCGGGCGCAAGGTCGCGGTCACGGGCATTCCTACCTCGGCCTATCCGACGCCTGCGGTGCGGCCGCTGAACAGCCGGATGAATTGCTCGGCACTGGAACGCGATTTCGGTATCGCGCCCCCCGACTGGAAGGCCGGTCTGGCCAAAGTCCTGAAAGATCTGGAGGTTTGAGATGACGGCACGCAAGGGCATCATTCTGGCGGGCGGCTCCGGCACGCGGCTTTACCCGATCACCATCGGGGTCTCGAAGCAGCTTTTGCCGATCTACGACAAGCCGATGGTCTATTATCCGCTCTCTGTCCTGATGCTGGCGGGCATCCGCGAGATCGCGATCATCACCACCCCGATCGATCAGGAGCAGTTCAAGCGCACACTCGGCGACGGCTCGCAATGGGGTCTGAGCCTGACCTATATCGCGCAGCCCTCGCCCGATGGTCTGGCGCAGGCCTATATCCTCGCCGAGGATTTTCTGGATGGTGCCCCTTCGGCGATGGTTCTGGGCGACAACATCTTTTTCGGCCATGGCCTCTCGGCGCTTCTGGCCGAGGCCGATGCCCAGACCGCGGGCGGCACCGTCTTCGGCTATCGCGTCGCCGATCCCGAGCGCTACGGCGTGGTGGATTTCGACGCCGAGGGCAAGGTCCGCGCGATCATCGAAAAACCGCCGGTGCCGCCGTCGAATTTCGCCGTGACCGGGCTTTACTTCCTTGATGGCAATGCGCCCGAACGCGCCCGCAAGGTCACCCCCTCGGCGCGGGGCGAGCTTGAAATCGTCACGCTCCTGGAAATGTATCTGGCCGAGGGCAGCCTGCGCGTCTGTCAGATGGGTCGCGGCTATGCCTGGCTCGATACCGGCACCCATGGCAGCCTGCTCGATGCGGGGAATTTCGTGCGCACGCTCGAAGAACGCCAGGGCTTGCAGACCGGCAGCCCGGACGAGATCGCCTTCGAGCGCGGCTGGATCGATGCCGATGGCCTGCGCGCCCGGGCGAAACTCTTCGGCAAGAACGACTATGGCAACTACCTGATCAAGCTGCTCGACGCGTGAGGCGGCCCGTGACCTCGGTCTCGATCCTGATGGCGACGTGGAATGGGGCGGCGCGGCTGGTGCCGCAGCTCGACAGCTTTGCCGGGCAAGACCTGCCGCCCGTGCAGCTGATCGTCAGCGATGATGGCTCGACCGATGCGACGCGGCAGGTGCTGACCGACTGGGCGGCCCGCCATCCCGCGATTGCGCTGCGGCTGATGGACGGGCCAAAGGCGGGGGCGGCGCAGAATTTCCTGTCGCTGCTACGCCAGCCGGTCGAGACCGATCTTTGGGCGATCTCGGATCAGGATGATGTCTGGCTGCCGGAAAAGCTGCGCGTCGCGGCCGAGGCGCTGGCACTGGGGCGGGCCGATCAGCCCGCGCTTTACTGCGGCCGCTCCTTCGAGGTGAACGAGGATCTGACCGGGCATCGGCTGTCGCGCGGGGCGCCCTGACCGGCCTCCTTTGCCCATGCTTTGGTGCAGAACATCGCGGGCGGCAACACGATGGTGCTGAACCGCGCCGCGGCCGAGGCGATCCGCAAAGCCGCGCTGCGAACGACGGATACGGTGATCCATGACTGGTGGGTCTATCAGGTGATCACCGGCATCGGGGGTCGGGTGATCTTCGACGACACGCCGCATCTGCTTTACCGCCAGCATGCGGGCAATGTGATCGGCGCGAACCGCGGCGCGCTGGCCACGCTTGTGCGGGCACATATGCTGGTGACCGGGCGGTTTTCCGACTGGTGTCGCCGCAATATCGCGGCGCTACGAGCAATCGACGACATGCTGACGCCCGAAAACCGCGCCCTGCTGAGTACGTTTGAAACCGCCCGCACCCTGCCGCCGCTGCAAAGCCTCGCCGCGATCCGCAACGCGGGCTTTTATCGGCAAGGCCTGCGCGGGCAGCTCTCGCTTTATGCCGGGGCGCTGCTGAAGCGGCTCTAGACCCAGCGGCCGACGGCGATCAGATCGATCTTGAAGACATCGGCATTCGCCGCGTTTCCCAGTCGCACGACATGGATACCGGCTGCCGCCGTCGCATCCAGATCGCCGACGCAAGCCGAACAGCTGCGGCGATCCTGCGTCAACCCAGTCGGCGCCACGCCGCGCGCGCTCAGCACCGGCGCCGCCGAGAAGGCCTTGGGATAGGTCCATGTGACATCGCCGGTCTTGTAAGGCGCGGTGAACGTGCCCGAGCCGACGGCGATGATCGAGCCAAGCGTGCGCTGCGCAAAACAGATCTGCGTGCCATCGGCGAAGCGGATGTAGTCGCCATTGGCCGTCGTGCCACGTTCCAGAACCGCCCCGGTCGGCACACCTGCGCTTTGCGCCACCGTGCCGAGCAGATTGCCCGGACCGTAGCCGTAATCCGCTCGCATCAGCCGCCCCGCGGTCACATCGGTGCGCGACTGCTGCACTGCCGCCCCCGACGCCATTCCCGTTGCGCCCGCGAAACTCAGCGCCGTGGTCCAGGCCGTGCCATCGGCGCTGACCTTGATCGCAAAGCCGTCGCTGCCGGTCGTGCCCATCTCTGCCCGGCCCGACCACGAGGTCTGAAACAGCAGGCTTGCGGTGTCGGTCGACAGCGCCTTGTTGATCTTCAGCTGATGCCCGGCCCCCTCGTGGCTGAGCAGCGTCGCCGCCGCATGGACCGAGAGCCGGTTCGTGGCGTCATGCGTGGTGTTGATCCAAACTCCCGGCAGATTGTCGGTCTGGACCGGCGCCAGCCCCCAGATGGTTCCGTCAAAGACGAGCACCGCCCCGTCGGACAGATCGCGTGCCACCCAGCCGGGTTGCGGTGTCGCAAAGAGCCATCCGCTGCCGGTCCACAGCGCCACTGCCGCATCCTGCCCGCTCCAGCCCGCCGCCCCCCCCGGGGCGACGATGTAACGATCCCCGGTCTGCGGCGCGGCGGGCGGCACCGTCAGCGTGCGGCCGAGCACAGCGAGCTGCACGATCGCATCCAGCAGGCTCAGCGCCTCGTTATGGGTGACATGCTTTTGCGCTTGCGAGGGCAGGATGAGGGGCAGCCCCAGAAGCGGGGTTTGATCGGCCATGGGAAATCTCCGCAAAGGTGGATTTGCCCCAGATTTCCCGCGAGAGGGTTAAGATGCCCGCAGACCGGCGCACGCCCGGGAGGGCATATCCGCAACGGCTTTCAGACGCCGCCGGGCGTCCGGGCGGCGTTGCGATGCATCGCCTTCTGGTAATGCTCGATCGCCTGGCCGACCTCGGGGTAGTAATAAAGCTGCCCGCCCTCCAGATAGACCCCCGAGGCGCAGAGCCGCTTGAGTTCCCCGAACTGGTGCGAGACGATGATCGCACTCGAGGTCTTCAGCCGTTCCTGCATGAAGGATTGGCACTTCTCCTTGAACGAAGTGTCGCCGACCGACATCACCTCGTCGATCAGATAGGTGTCGAAAGGCACGGCCATCGACAGGGCAAAGGCCAGCCGCGAGCGCATCCCCGAGGAATAGGTCCGTGTCGGCAGATGGAAATGCTGCCCCAGATCGGCGAATTCCCGGCAGAACCGGATCGCTTCGTCGGTGTCGATGCCATAGACACGCGCCACGAAGCGCACGTTCTGCGCCCCGCTCAGATCGCCGTGGAAGCTGCCCGAAAAGCCGATCGGCCACGAAACAGACCCGTCCGAGAGCACCTCGCCGCTGTCCGGCTCGACCGTGCCCGCGATCATGCTGAGCATGGTGGATTTGCCGGCCCCGTTGCCGCCCAGCAGCGCGACTGCCTCCCCGGTGGGAAAGACGAAGTTGATGTCGCGCGCCACCGTCTTCGACACCCCGTTCAGCCGGAAGGTCTTGTTCAGGTTTCGCAACTCGATCATCGGATCAGCGCCTGTCGCGCAAGCTGTAGAAGATCAGAACGCAGATCGACCAGGCAAGCGTCAGGAAGAACCCCATCACAAGAAGGATCATGCCGCGTTCGGGATAGGTCGAGGCCTCGGCCAGCGCTGGGGGCGTGTAGGTCGCCAGATACCGGCTTTGCCGCTGCGCCTGCGCATTTGCGGCGTCAAGCGAGGCCATCGCCGCGAGATAGGCCGAGTTCGCATATTCCACATCGACGCTCAGGCGTTCGTATTCGGCCATCAGCGTGGGATAATCTTCCTCCGACGCGACATCCGGATTTTCGGCATTGCCCATGCCGAACTTGCTCTTTTCCTGCTCGATCAGGGTCTGGATCACGTCGATGCGGCGACGCGACTGCGACACCCGCGGATCATCCCCGGAAGAGGTCTCGAGCGTCAGGTTCAGATCGATATAGGCCTGCGCCAATTGTTGCTCGAGCGAGGTCAGAAGCCCCATCTGCCCTTGAACATCCGCGGCCGGGTCGATGATCCGGGTCTTCGAGCGGAACCGCGTGCGCTCTTCACGGGCGGTCTTCAGACGTTCAACGGCGGTGCCCAGTTCTTCCTTGGCGTAGCGGGTGGCGTCTTCCCGGGCGATCGCCGACATCTCGTTGATCACCGCCGTCGATTCCGCCACGATTTGCTCTGAAATCGCCAGCGCATCCTCGCGGGTGAAGGCCCGGGTTTCCACCTCGATCAGGCCAGTGGTCGAGGCATAGGAGATCTTGACCATGTCTTGCCAATAATCGACCAGATCCTCGATCGTGCCATCGGTGTCATAGGCGAAGACGGGATCGAAAGCCGGACGCGAGAAGACCTTGGCGAGATCGATCTTGCGATTGATGCGCTCGACAAGGCTGCGGCTCTGAATGAATTCGTAAAGCACCTCGGAATCGGACGAGCTCGAATGCGTCAGCATCGACAGGCCGCCCAGCAAATCTCCGGCGGAACTCATGTCTTCGGAATGGACAGTGAAGCCCACTTTCGAGGCGTATTGATCGGCGGCGATCAGGTAAAGATATGCCGCCCCCACCGCAACCGGCCCGACGACACCCACCAGAAAACTGAGAAGCAGAAGCTTGTGGCGCAACCTCGGCCGGGCAACAGAGGGACCGGCAATCGTGTTCGTGACCATTCGCGCGGCGGCACTCGCCGCATCCGACAACTGCCTGTTAATCGCCCATACTCCCGTCGCACCATCGAGGTGCGCAACTCATGGTTATTTGTCCCTCGCATTGCAAGTAAAAAAGCACTAGCAAGCAAGCGGAATACCCCTTTGGAGGACCGGTCCAGATGGCAAAAGCCGCGGTGCGCGTGAGAACAAACCGGAGCGGACTGATCGGCACCCGGGCGGTTTTCGCACTCATACTGCGCGAGATGACGACGACCTATGGGAAGTCGGTCGGAGGCTATTTCTGGGCCATTGCCGAACCGGTCGGGGCCATCGCGCTGCTCTCGGTGGTGTTTTCGCTGATCGTCAACAATCCGCCGCTCGGACAGAGCTTCATCCTGTTCTACGCCAGCGGGTTTCTGGTGCTGAGCGCCTATAACGCGATCTCCATCAACGTTGCGATGTCGATCCGCTTTTCCAAGGCGCTTCTGGCCTATCCGAGCGTGACCTACATCGATGCCATCGTCGCGCGCCTGTTGCTGACGACCCTGACACAGCTGCAGGTTTTTGCCATCGTGGTCATCGGCGCCATCGCAATGCAGCACATGCAGGTCAACATCAATTACATCGTCCTTGCCCGTGCCTGGGCCATGATCATTGCCCTGGGAACCGCTGTCGGCCTGCTCAACTGCTATCTGATGACCAGCTTCCCGATCTGGCAGTCGATCTGGGCGATCCTGAACAGACCGCTGTTTCTGGTTGCCGGGGTGCTGCATCTGGTCGACGAACTGCCGACAACGGTGCGGGACATCAGCCTGCTGCTGCCGCCTGCCCATCTCATCATGATGGTGCGCCGGGGGCTCTATGACACCTATGATGCGCCCTATGTGTCCGAGGTTTTCGTCTATGGCGTCGCCTTGGTGATCGGTGCGGCCGGGATGCTGCTTTTGCACCGCAACCATCGCAAACTGCTCTCCGAACGCTGAAGCGCCCGGCAAACCACCGCGCATTTGCAGCATGATCGTGCCAAGACACTTGACGGGGGCCCCCTCGCCTTGCACGGCTTCGGAGGCCGCATTAAGTTGCCGCGAGCCCGAAGGCCGCATAACCGCAAAGGCAGAGCATGAAGAACACCGGGTCACAGAACGTCGACAACCCCGCAATCCTGATGGAGGGCGCGACGTCCGATCCTGTGCGCTCCGGCGGCGAACCGCACGCCCGCAAGCGCCGGTCGCAGCCGTCGACACCGACTTGCGTTCTGATCCTTGGCATGCATCGCTCGGGCACGAGCATGTTGACCCGGCTGCTCAACATCGCGGGCTATGCCCTGCCCACCGAACTGATCGGTGCGACGAAGGACAACCAGACCGGGCATTGGGAGCCTGTCGTTCTGAACACGCTCAACCAGGATTTTCTGGTCCGGATTGGTAGCGACTGGTCCGATTGGTCGCGTCTCGACTTCGATGCCCTGCCCAGGGATGTCCTCGCCGCTTATGGCGCCGATCTGCGCGCCTGGCTTCGCAGCGAAAAGGGCACCCGCCAAAGCCTCGTGCTGAAGGAACCGCGCGCCTGCCGTCTGGCGCCACCGATCCTTGCAGCGCTGAAAGACGAAGGGTTCGAGACCCGCGTCATCATTCCCTATCGCAACCCGCTCGAAGTGGCGCGATCGCTGGAAGCGCGGGACAAGATCGCACAACGGCGCGGCGTGCTGCTGTGGATGCGTCATGTGCTGGATGCGGAGGTCTACAGCCGCGGCCTGCGACGCAGCTTTGTCGATTACACCGCCGTGATGTCAGACTGGGCGCAGGAGCTGGAGCGCATCAGCCGCGATGTCGGGCTCGACCGGCTGACGCGGATCGACGAAATCGCCGAAGAGGCGGATTCCTTCGTTTCGGACGAATTCCGGCATCATTCGGGCGACAGTCAGACCCTTGCCGAGATCGACTATACCGCCGGGATGGCGCTGACGATTTATCGCACGCTGGCCGATCTTTGCGCCGATCCCATGTCGGCGGCAGCGCTGGCAACTTTCGACCGGCTGCGCAAGCAGCTTGACGAGATCGAGCATCTGACCCTTCCGACCCAGCGCGAAGCCGACCGGCTGCTGGCGGATGTGCAGACGGCACTGCAGACGCTGGAAGCCGAGCATGTCGATCTGAAAGCCCGCTACGAGGAGATGACCCGCAATGTCGGCGGCATCTGGGAATTGCACGGCACGATTTCCGAGCTTAACCGAAAGAACGAGGCCTATATCTCGGATCTGACGGCGCGGCTGGCAGAACGCGAGAATGCCGTGCGCCTGCGCGCCGCGGAACTGAGCGAGGCGCATGACGCGCTGAACGCGAAAATCAACGAAATCAATGCCCTGAACGCGCGCTTGCTGGAGGCGTCGAACAGCGGCCAGATGTTGCAGCAACGTCTTGAGGAAAGCTACGCTGAACGCGCGCTTCTCAATGATGCGATGCAGGAGCGCGTCGCACATCTCGACGGGCAACTCGCCGAAGCCTTGGCGCAACTGCAGGCCAGCAACGAAGCCCGCAACCGGATCGAGGGCGCTCGGCTCAAGCTGGAACAGGAGCTGCGGCTCCGGCTGGCCGATGTCGAGACGAAGCTTGCCGTCAGCCTCGCACAGATCGACGAGCACCGCGCCGAGCGCGACGTGCTTGCGGCACGGCTGAGCACAGCCGAAACGCAGCTGACTGAAACCCGCGGTCGACTGTTGGAGCGCAGCCTGCAGCAAGAACAAGCGGAAGCGCATCGGGCGGAGTCGCAGCGGCAGCTTCAGGTTCAGGCTGGCGAACTTGCGCATGTGCAGGCGCTGTTGCAGCAGCGCGATAAGCAGCTGATCGGGGAACGGGATCAATCCCAAGCGCTGTTGCAGCAGCGCGATAAGCAATTGATCGGGGAACGGGATCAATCCCAGGCGCAGATGCAGGCGCTTCATCTGCATATCGCGCATCTGGACCGCGTGATCGCGCAGCACGAGACGACGATCGCCGCCTTGCGCGCGAGCACCTCCTGGCGGATCACCGCACCGCTGCGCGTGACCGTGACCGGGGCTCGCTGGGTCAAGCGCAACAGCCGACGCTCGGCCTCGGTGACGGCGCGGTTCGTCTGGCATTACCTGCCGCTGCCGTGGTCGCGCAAACTGCAGTTCAAGGACAATGTGCTGAGCAAGATGGGCTTCCTGCTTGGCGGGACGCATTTCTATCAGACCTGGCAGGAAGCGAAGCGCGACCGTGAAGCGGTTGCGACACAGCTGCAGGCGATCCAGCGGCAGCAGGCGCAGCATCTGTCGCCCGCACAACCGCAGCCGACCGCCGAAGCCGCCCCGGAGCCCGCCACCGCGGCCGAGCCGGCGGCCCCTGCACAGGTGCTGATCCCCGAGACGAACACTTTCGTCGCCCGCCATCCGACAACCGATCTGGCCAATCCGAAAGCGCGGCTGATCGCCTTCTATCTGCCGCAGTTCCATCCGATTCCGGAAAATGACGCCTGGTGGGGCAAGGGCTTCACGGAATGGACGAATGTCGGCCCGGCACAGCCGCAATTCCCCTGTCATTACCAGCCGCACGAGCCGGTGCCCGAACTGGGTCAGTATGACCTGCTCGACACCGATGTGCAGCGCAAGCAGATCGAACTGGCCAAGCTCTACGGCATCGGCGGCTTCTGCTTCTACTGGTATTGGTTCGGCGGCAAGCGTCTGCTGGAAAAGCCGGTGCGCAACTGGCTTGACACCCCCGATCTCGATTTCCCCTTCTGCATCTGCTGGGCGAACGAGAACTGGTCGCGGCGCTGGGACGGGCTGGATCAGGAGTTGCTGATCTCGCAAAACCACAGCCCCGAAGATGATCTGGCCTTCATCGCCGAGCTGGCGCCCTATCTGCGCGATCCGCGTTACATCCGCATCGACGGCAAGCCGCTGATCCTGCTCTATCGCCCCAGCCTGATGCCGAATGTCGCCGAGACCTCGGCGCGCTGGCGCGACTGGTGCCGCAAGAACGGCATCGGCGAGATCTATCTGGCCTATCCGCAAAGCTTCGAGACGGTCGATCCGGCACAATACGGGTTCGACGCGGCGGTGGAATTCCCGCCCAACAACTATTCCCCCGACAATCTGACCGACCGGGTGCCGGGTCTCTCGCCCGATTTCGGTGGCATCGTCTATGACTGGCGGTCCTATGTCGAGCGCTCGCGCAATTATCCGATGCCGGACTACAAGCTTTACCGCTCGGTCTGCCCGTCCTGGGACAACACCGCCCGACGCAAAAACAAGGGCGCGATCTTTGCCAATTCGAACCCGGCTGAGTACCGGGTCTGGCTGGAAAACGCCATCACCCGGACACTGGCCGATGCCCGCACCCCGGACGAGCGGGTGATCTTCGTCAATGCCTGGAACGAATGGGCCGAGGGCGCGCATCTCGAGCCCGACACGAAATACGGCTATGCCTATCTCGACGCCTCGCGGGCGGCGCTGAACCCGGCCGAAGTGCCGCGCACGGTGACGCTGGTCGGCCATGACGCGCATCCGCACGGGGCGCAGATCCTGCTTCTGAACCTTGCGCGCAGCTATGCGCAGAACGGGCTGCAGGTGCAGATCGTGCTGTTGCAAGGCGGGCAGCTGGTCACCGAATACGCCCGCCATGCGCAGGTGATCGTGCTCGATGATCCCGCGCTTGCGGGCGAGAACACCACCCCGCTGCTGCGGCGTTTGCGGGCCGAGGATGGGCAGGTGGCGATCGTCAATACCACGGTCAGCGCCGATATCCTGCCGATGCTGCGCGACGCCGGCTATCGCACCATATCGCTGATCCACGAGATGCAATCCGTCTACCACCAGATGGGCCTGCGGCGGCAGATGACTCTGGTCGCCGATCACGCCGATCGCATCGTCTTCCCGGCGCCGCTGGTGCAGATGCAGTTCCAGACCTATCTGGGCCGCGATCTGCCGCAGGCCACCGTACGCCCGCAGGGGCTTTACCTGCACGAGCTTGCCTCTTCGGCCGAGCTGGCCGCCGAGCGTGCCCGGTTGCGCGCCGAACTGGGCATCGACGCGGAGACCACCGTGCTTCTCGGGGTCGGCTATGTCGATCACCGCAAGGGGGGCGATCTGTTCGTGCGCGCGCTGGCAACCCTGCGCGGGGCGGGGCGCAAGGTGCAAGGCATCTGGATCGGCCATGGCGACATCCACTTCCAGCCGCAGGTCGAGGCCCTTGCCCGCGAGTTGGGCGTGGCAGAACACATGCGTTTCCTTGGCCGACAAAAGAACCCGATCCCGTTCTATGCCGCCGCGGACGTGTTCCTGCTTTCCTCGCGCGAGGACCCCTTCCCCTCGGTCGTGCTCGAAGCGATGGCGGCGCGCCTGCCCTGCGTGATGTTCGGTGGCACCACCGGCTGCGAGCTGCTGGCCGAGCGTGGTCTGGCGATTGCCGTGAAGGGCACGGACCCGGCCGGAATGGCCCATGCGGTCGAAAGCCTGATCGACCACCCCGAGCGGCGCGGCCAGATAGTAACGGCGGCGCGCGACTACATCGAGGCCGAGGCCGATTTCACCAAATACACGCTGGATCTGCTGCGGCTCTCGGGGCGGCATGTGCCGCGGGTCTCGGTGATCGTGCCGAACTACAACTACGGCCGCTACATCGAAGACAGGCTGGCCTCGGTTCTGGCGCAGGATTTCCCGATCTACGAAATCATCGTGCTTGATGACCGCTCGACCGACGACAGTCTTGAGCGCATTCGCGCCTTCGCGGCGCGCTGCGAGCGGCCGATCCGCATCGTCCCGAACGAGACCAATTCGGGCAACGTGTTCCGGCAATGGATCAAGGGGCTCGACCTCGCGCATGGCGATTACATCTGGATCGCCGAAGCCGACGATCTGGCGGAGCCCGATTTCCTGAGCACGGCGATGCGCGGCTTCGAAAAACCGGGCACGGTGCTGTCCTATACGGACTCGGCGCAGATTGACGAGAACGGCACGCCGCTGGCGCCGAACTATCGCTATTACACCGACAAGATCAGCCCGACGCATTGGGCGCAGAACTACTGTCGCGACGGCGCCGAGGAAATCTCCGAGGTGCTCTATCTGAAGAACACGATCCCGAATGTCTCGGGTGTGGTGATGGCGGCAGAGGCGCTGCAGACGGTGCTGGCCGAGCATCGCACCGACCTTGAATCGGTGCGCTTCGTCGGCGACTGGCTGGTCTATCTGTGGCTGCTGGAACGGGGCAGGATCGCTTTCAACACCGCTTCGAAGAACATCCACCGTCGGCATCAGAACAGCGTCACGATCTCGAATTTCGACGCCAGACAACTGGCCGAGATCGAAACCGTGCAACGCGACGTGCTGACCCGTCACGGGCTGGGCAGCGCGCAAAAACAAAGAGCCGAAGACTATGTCACGGAACTTGCCGTGCAATTCGGCCTGCAAGGAAAGACGAAAGCATGAGCCGTTCCCCGGCTTTCCGACAACACACAAGCGCGCATTGCGCTGTGCCATCTCTTCATGACTGCAGCCTCCCGGTTGCCGGGGTGCAGGCCTGCCTCCGGCCGACCGGAGCCGTTGTGGCAGCTTAAGGCGGAACCCGACATGACCCAGACCATCAACCGACCCGATATCTTCATCATCGGCACGATGAAAGGCGGCACGACCGCGGTGCACCGCATCCTGACCGAGCACCCCGAGATCCACTCGGGCACTCAGAAAGAAATACACTATTTCTCGTTGAATTATGCCGAAGGCGACGACTGGTATCACCGCCATTTCGAAGGCCTTCCCGCCGGACAGCATTATGTCGATGCCAGCCCGACCTATTTCGATGCCTCCAACACGCCGCTTCTGCCGCGGTTGATCGACAGATACAGCCCGCAGGGCAAGCTGATCCTGATCACCCGCAACCCGGTCGAGCGGGCGATTTCGCATTTCCGGCATCTGCAGGTGGTCAACAAGATCCCGCCCCTACTGGAAATGGATGCCGACACGTTCTTCAACCGAGATCTGGCCAGGATGCTTCCCGCAGTTGGGCTCATTCAAAGCAACTTCATGCATGCGATGACCTTCAGTCTCTATCTGGCAAAGGCACAACGATATCGAAGCATTTTCGGTGATCGGCTGCTGGTGATCGACAACAGCCAGTTGCGCAACGATCCCAAAGCGACGGTTCGACGCCTGTTCGAACATGTGGGCGTCGACCCGATCTGGAAGGACAGCTTCCTTGAGATCAGGCACAGCAACAACGCGGCGCTTCGAGATATTTCTCCAGCGACATTCGATCGCCTCAGCCGGATCATGCGGGCCGATTACGAGGCGTTTTGCGCGACCTTCGGAATTGATTTCGTGTGGCCCGCCCCCCCGGAAGGATGAGACACGGCCCCGCATGCCAGGCAAGACCGCCGCACTCAACCGAAATACGAAAAAGGAAAGATCATGATTATCGGCCCTGACTTCATTTGGCTTCACATTCCCAAATGCGGCGGCACCTCGATCGAACGTACGCTGAGCGTGGCTTTTGCGGGACGGAAAGACGTCACCTTCGACGTGAAGCGCATGGACAACAGGGATGCCAAGGGACGCGTGCTGTGGCATCATAACATAGAGTTGCGCAAGGAACACGATCCGAGTTTCGAGACGACCGGCAAACGAGTTCTTGCAACAATTCGTCGCCTTCCGACATGGCTTCTGAGCCGTGTCCACTATGAGGTCGACCGCGCACCGGACGCCCCTGTTCCATCCCGCGCACAATTCCTGCGCGGCGAATTCTACGAAAACGCGAACACGGTACATTCCGCCGAAAAGCTGATCCGCCATTTCACCCGCACCAAAGTCGACGAATGGATCCGGGTCGAAAAGATGCAAGAAGACACCGAACGAGTCTTCAACCTCCCGGGGGTGCAGCTCGTTCGCGCCAACGAAAGCAAGATCGACTATATCCGGAATCTGGATTTCTGGTTCACGCCGACAGAACTTCGGGATCTTTACGCGGACAACCCGACTTGGGCAGAGATCGAACGTCAGGTCTACGGAAACCTGCTGGAGGAGTGAGGGGAAATCCCCTCACTCATTCACTTGAAACGAAGAAATCGTCTTTCGGCAGTCGGTTCACGAACCGCTCGGCGATTTCGGTGATCACGATGTCGGGCTTCAGCGCCGCGATGAAGTCCCAGTCAAGACTGGTCGACCAGACGAAATGCACGTCGCGGAAGGTCTCCGACAGCATCGCCGTCAGCAGATGCGGGCGGAATTCGCAAAAGGAATCGCCAAAAAGGACGACCCGTTTCGCAATCGCCTGCGGCTGGTCATTATGGTTGTGCACCATACAGCCGACGAAGCGCGGGGCCCCCTTGGCGAAGCCCTCGCATTCGTTGTAGCGCACCATCTCGTTGTCGGCCTGCCGCTTCGCGAGCCGCAACACCCGGCCGAAACGCGCATGTTCCAGCACCGGCGGCGACAGTTTGGCACCCAGATCCAGCGCCATTTCCTTGCCCGGGCCGGGGCGTGCCTTGCTCAGGTCGCAAGGTGTCACACCCAGGCTTTCGCACAGCCGCAGATAGCCGACCTGACACCCTTCGAAGGTCCAGTGGCTGTCGGTCTTGAAGAAGAACGCATCCGGGCCCGCGGCATCACCGCCCCCGCGCTCCACACGCTCGGCCCAGTTGCCGCGATGCCCGCGCAAGTCGGGCAGGATGTCGACGTAAAGCGAGTCATCGGAAAAGGCCCGGGAAAACTGCGCCGCCGGATGACAGGCGTAATGCGGCAGGGGGACAGGCAGATGCTGCGGATAGACGGAAATCTTGTCGGGGACGACAAGGTGGCGATACTGCATCCCCATCCGCGCACAGCGCCCCGCCCGGTCCTGCAGCAAGGACACCCAGCCCGCGGTTTGCGTTGCGCCAAAGAACCCGGGCTCCATGTAATAGCGATGCACGTCGTTCGAGCCATCCCAAAGGAAAAGCCAGCCCTCCCGACCTTTGAGGATGCCGTTTGTCACCGGAAGATCTGCAGTATCCATGATACTAACGAATGGGGGGACAAAATCGCTCATCTGTCTGCCTTCCTTGTGGTCCCGACACAGCCCGCCACCGTCTTCGCACCAACTGCGGCGCCGTGGTCTTTTCGCGTGCAACGCCCGGGGCGTGATCTTCCGGCGCAACCTTCTTCGCCAGATTGCGCGGACAGTCATTGGCGGTCACAATGACATCCCGTTCCGGCCGAGGCAAGGTCAGGGCAACCGCGGGAAGTCTTCCCGCCCACCGCGCAACGCCTCGATTTCGGACCGAAAGCCGTCTCAGGCGATGATGAGAAAGTCCGCGTTGGTCACCCCCAGATGGGCGCCGAGCGTTGCAACCAGAGTCCGTGCGGCGCCCCCCGTGCCATCCGCATCATACCAGACCTTGCCGGTGTCGGTTTCATAGATGATCCGGTCCAAGGCGTCCTCGGCAAGCCCCGTGGTATTCGCGGCAAATGCGGTTGCCGCCAGCGTGCCGATGCTTGTAAATCCGGTGAAGAACGAGCGGTCCAGCCAGATCGTGTCATCGGCCACCACGAAATCGGCGATGACATCGGCATGGGCCGCCTGGACGGCCACATTGAACACGAATGTGTCACGCCCGACTCCGCCGGTCATGCGATCGACACCGGCGCCGCCGACAAGAAGATCATTGCCTGCGCCGCCGGCGATGCTGTCGGCGCCATTCCCGCCGCGCAAAGTGTCATTGACGGCAGCGCCAACCAGAGTGTCATTGCCAGCCCCGCCCTGCAGCACGTCCGAGCCCGCCCCGGCTTTCAGCCAGTTTGCCGCGGCGTTGCCGGTGATCGTGTCATTGCCGCCCCCTGTGAAACCGTTCTCGATCACGGCACCAACCGCGATACCAAGGTTCCCCACCAGACCGAGCATGTCGGAGAAACTGCCCGCAACCAGGCTGAGCGACTGATCGAGATTGGAGAAGCTGTAATCGATCGTGTCGCTGCCCGCCGAATCCCAGATCGTCATCGTCACCGACTCGCCGGAATAGCTTGTGGAACTCCCCGCCACGAGGCTGTCGAACAGGGTTTCCATATAGCCGCCGATATTGGCGTTCAGACCATAGATGGAGTTGCCCGAATTCACGGCAGAGGCGCCATACATCGACTGGATCGCGATGATATCCGCCATCATCGCAGACGTGACCCAGGCGAAAGAGGCGTTGACCGTCGTATTGTCGTCCTGCGAGAAGTAGGACATGACCGAGAGCTGCCAGCTGTCATTCTCGAAGGTCGCATCGGTCGGATAGGAGGCAGAACCATTATAGCTGCCCTGATGCCCCAGCCCGAGCGCGTGACCGATCTCGTGGATATAAGTCTGCAGGCTGTAGCCGTCCATCGTCGTGCCATAGCTGGCGATCCAGCCAGTCCCGATGTTCACGGTCGAGCTGAGGATCGTGCCGCTGGACGTGACAGACTCCGAATACGCCCCGGAATCCGTGTCGTCGAACGTGATATCCGCCGAGCCCGAGACCTCCTGAAAGGTGATGTTGGCCACGGCCTCCCAGGCTTCCAGCGCCCAGCGCGCCAGCTGCTGCCCCTCGGCAGTCAGGGCGCTGAGATTGACCGTGATGACGGTGCTGCTCGTCGTGTCGAACTTGCGCGCCGCATCGCCATTGTCTTGCCAATAGCCGTTGACCAGATAGTCGGCCAGCTCCTGCACAGTGGGCGGCACATGCTCGGTGACGCTGAGCGCATAGGTGCCAAGACTGTTGTCACCAAAGGCGCCCGCCTCAAGGTAATAATAGCCGCTGGTCGTTGCAGTAAAGGTCAGCAGGGAATCGCTGCCCTGACCGCTATCGTCGTCGCTGCTCAGCAACGTCCCGGCACCATTGTAAATCCGCAGAAAGGAATCGACCAAAGTACCGGCGCCAGAACCCGAGGCAGCCAGATTGATCTCATAGGCTTGCCCGGCTTCGAGGAAGACCCGCACGCCATCCCGATCGCCCAGTGAAAGCGTTCCGCTGAAGGTGTCGCCGACAGACATGGTATAGCCAGTGCTGCTGCTCGCCGCCGCATCCGCTTTTTCGGAGAACGTCTGATAAAGAGCGGCTTTCACCGCGTCCCGAACGGGCTCGCCGAGCTGACCTGTCATCCGTGCATTCCTTTCCGTACTTCTTCCGCCGCGCCTATCTTGCGACAGGGGTTTCAGCCCAGAGGGTTTCAAAAAACCGGCTCATCATCGGCGCACTCAGCTCTCGGTCCATGACCGAGAACACCATCGTCTCGCCCCGTTGCCAGTGCCGGGCGGGGTGTCGCCATTCCAGATGAACGGCGATCATGTCCTTTGTCAGCCGCTCGACGTTCAGCCGAACCGCCGTAGACGTATCAGGATGCCTGTCCGCATCGACCAGCTGAACCGCGTGTTCCGGCTTTCCCGCCGCGATCACGTCGCGCATCAGCGCACAGACCTTTGCAACCTCTTCGGTTTGCGGAAGGCAACTGAGCGTGATCCCGGGGTCAGCATGTCCCGGGACGGGGGCAAGCCCTGCACCCATCATCACAAGAATTCTCCCAAATGAGATCAGACGCTTCGCCGCCATGTGGTCAGACTAGCGTTGCGGTCACCCACTGTCCATCCCGCCGCCAAGAGCTGTCGCGCAACGCGCCGACTTATCGCGAAAAGCAATCTGCGCGGCCGTCGACCTTGATCGTCTCGGCCCCATCCGCGATCTGATTGGCCCGCTTCGAGACATAGCGGGAGGGACGCGCGGCATTGCGGTCCTTGGGGTCGGGCAGAACCGCCGCCAGCAGCGCCGCCTGCCGCGGCGACAGCTTCGCCGGGGTGGTGCGGAAATAATGGAAGGCAGCCGCATCGACGCCGAACACGCCCTCGCCGAATTCGGCGACGTTGAGATAGACCTCCAGGATGCGCCGCTTCGTCCAGACCGCCTCGACCGCGGGGGTCAGAAGCGCCTCAAGCGCCTTGCGCACCCAGCTGCGGCCCTGCCACAGGAAGACGTTCTTCGTCACCTGCTGCGACAGCGTCGAGGCCCCGCGATTGGCGCCCTTGTCGATCGCCTGCCGGATCGCCCCCATGTCGAAGCCCCAATGGGTGCAGAAATTCGCATCCTCGGCGGCCACGACCGACCGGGCCATGACCGGCGCGATATCCTCGAAATCGGTCCATTCCTGATCGAGCTTGCCCAGCCGTTGCTTCTCGCTCCACATCGTGAAGGTCGTTGGCGGATCGACGACATCATAAAGCACGATCAGCGCCAGATAGGCCGCCAGAATGCCAAGCCCGATCCGCGCCGCCCAGGCCCCGGCAAAGCGCAGCGGCGCACGCAGAATTTGCCCGACAGAGGCCGTCCGCCCCGGGGGAATCGTCGCTTTGATCGGGTTTTTCTTGCGCGGCGCCATTGCGTCATCTGTCACGCCGGGGGCAGCCCGGTCAAGCCGCACCGAAATGGGAAAGGGCGGGGTCACCGGACCCCGCCCCCTGTCATGTTCGCCCGATCACTCGGCCGGAACCGCTTTCGGTTCATCGGTCAGCGGATGCGGCAGGTGCACCAGCATTTCCTTCGGGCAGACCTGCAGGAAGTTCTTCCGCTCGGCCTCCCAGTTCGACAGGATCGCCTTCGCCTTGGCCGAGCCGGTTTCGGCGGCGTGCCGCTCGATCAGGCCCTTGAGCTGCGCTTCCCAATGCGGGTGGCCCAGACCACAGGTCACGAGGCTTTCGAGGTTCATGTAATCCTCGGCCACGTTGTCCGGGTCGTAAAGATAGGCCATGCCACCGGTCATGCCCGCGCCGAAGTTGGCGCCGATCCGGCCAAGGATCACTGCAACGCCGCCGGTCATGTATTCGCAGCCGTTCGAGCCGCAGCCCTCGACCACCACCTTGGCGCCCGAGTTGCGGACGGCAAAGCGTTCGCCCGCCCGGCCCGCCGCGAACAGATAGCCATCGGTCGCACCGTAAAGCACGGTGTTGCCGATGATCGTGTTCTCGGCCGCGGTCAGCGGGCTGGACATCGGCGGACGCACGACGATGATGCCGCCCGACAGCCCCTTGCCGACATAGTCGTTCGCATCGCCCGAAACCTCCAGCTTCAACCCCTGCGCCGCGAAAGCGCCCAGCGACTGCCCGCAGGAGCCGGTCAGCTTCACCGTCAGATGATCGGGCTGCAGCGCGTTGCGCATTCCGAAATTCTTGACGATGTGGCTCGAAGCCCGCGTCCCGATCGTGCGCAAAGTGTTGCGCACGGCATAGGAGAGCTGCATCTTCTCGCCGTCCTCGAAGAAGCGGTGACCATCCTTGATGATCTCGGCATCGAGCGTATCGGGCACGAAGTTGCGCGGTTTCGAGCGGTCGTAGACGATCTTGTCCCAGCCATCGACGGTGATCAGCAGCGGGTTCAGGTCGAGGTCGTCAAGGTGGGCAGAGCCACGGTTCACCTGCGTCAAGAGATCCGCCCGGCCGATGATCTCGTCCATCGAGCGCGCGCCGATCGAGGCCAGCAGTTCCCGCACTTCCTGCGCGTAGAAGGTGATCAGGTTCACCACCTTGTCCGCCGTGCCGGTGAACTTGGCGCGCAGTTTCGGGTCTTGCGTGCACACGCCCACCGGGCAGGTGTTCGACTGGCACTGACGCACCATGATGCAGCCCATCGCGATCAGCGCGGCGGTGCCGATGCCGTATTCCTCGGCACCCATCATCGCGGCCATCACGATATCCCGCCCGGTGCGCAGGCCACCATCGGTGCGCAAAGTCACCCGCTCGCGCAGGTTGTTCATCGCCAGCACCTGATGCGCCTCGGTCAGGCCCATCTCCCAAGGCAGACCGGCGTATTTGATCGAGGTCGCGGGGCTGGCCCCGGTGCCGCCATTGTGGCCCGAGATCAGGATGATGTCAGCTTTCGCCTTTGCCACCCCGGCCGCGATCGTGCCGACGCCCGACGAGGCCACCAGTTTCACCGTCACCTTGGCGCGCGGGTTGATCTGCTTGAGGTCATAGATCAGCTGCGCGAGGTCTTCGATCGAGTAGATGTCATGGTGCGGCGGCGGCGAAATCAGCGTCACGCCCTTGGTCGAGTGCCGCAGACGCGCGATGAGTTCCGTCACCTTCATGCCCGGAAGCTGGCCACCCTCGCCGGGTTTGGCACCCTGGGCCACCTTGATTTCCAGCTCTTCGCAGGCGTTCAGGTATTCGGCGGTCACACCGAAACGCCCCGAGGCCACCTGCTTGATCTTCGCCGAGGGGTTGTCGCCGTTCGGTTCGGGCACGAAATGCGCCGGATCCTCGCCGCCTTCACCACTGTCCGACTTCGCCCCGATGCGGTTCATCGCGACGTTCAGAAGCTTGTGCGCCTCGGGGCTGAGCGCCCCCAGCGACATGCCCGGCGTCACGAAGCGCTTGCGGATCGCGGTGATGCTTTCGACTTCCTCGATCGGCACCGGACGGCCCAGCGGCTTGATGTCGAGCAGATCGCGGATATGGATCGGCGGATTGGCCCGCATCATCGCGGAATATTGCTTCCACAGATCGAAGCTCGAGCGCTCGCAGGCCGATTGCAACATGTGCATCGTCTGCGCTTCCCAGGCGTGTTTCTCGCCCGATTTCCGCGCCTTGTAGAAGCCGCCGATCGGCAGAACGTCCTGACCGCCCAGCCAGCCCTTGCCATGCACCTGCTCCAGCTTGTGCTGGATGCCGTGCAGACCGATCCCCGAAATGCGGCTTTGCATGCCGGGGAAATATTCGGCGACCATCGCGCGCGACAGACCCACGGCTTCGAAGTTCAGACCCCCGCGATAGGACGAGATGATCGAGATCCCCATCTTCGACATGATCTTCAAAAGGCCCGCGTCGATCGCATCGCGATAGCGGCGCAGCGCATCTTCGAGCGTGCCTTCCAGCAGACCGCGTTCGATCCGGTCGGCAATGCTGTCCTGCGCCAGATAGGGGTTCACCGTCGTCGCGCCCGAGCCGATCAGCACGGCGAAGTAATGGCTGTCGATGCATTCGGCCGAGCGCACGTTGATCGAGGTGAAGGTCCGCAGGCCCTTGCGGGTCAGCCACGAATGCACCGCCGAGGTGGCCAGGATCATCGGCATCGCGACCTTGGACGGGCTTTGATGCTCGTCGGTCAGCACAAGGTGCGACGCGCCCGAGCGCACGGCATCCTCGGCCTCGGCGCGGATGCGCTCCAGCCCTTCGCGTAGGGCTTCCTGATCAGCCCCGGCCGGGAAGGTGCAGTCGATCTGCGCCACTTTCGCGCCGAAGGTCTTCATCATCACGTTGAATTCGGTATTCGCGATGAAGGGGCTTTCGAGGATCCAGATGTCGGTCTGCGAGCCGTCTTCGTCGAGCACGTTCTTCAGGTTGCCAAAGCGCGTTTTCAGCGACATCACCCGGCTTTCGCGCAGGCTGTCGATCGGCGGGTTCGTGACCTGAGAGAAGTTCTGCCGGAAGAAATGGCTCAGCGGGCGGTATTGCTTCGACAGAACCGCCGGCGGGGTGTCGTCGCCCATCGAGGCCACGGCTTCCTTGCCGTCCTCGGCCATCGGCGCGAGGATGTTTTCCAGTTCCTCGACCGAATAGCCCGCCGCGATCTGGCGCTTGCGCAGCTCGGCGCCGGTGTAGACGGCTTTCTCCGGCACGTCGCGCAGGATGGCGTTCAGATCGACGACCTTCTCGACCCATTCACCGAAGGGCTGGCTGTTCGCCAGACGGTTCTTGATGTCCTTGTCGTGGTAGAGTTTGCCCTCGCGCATGTCGACGGCGATCATCTGCCCCGGCCCGAGCGCGCCTTTTTCGCGGACGTTCATCTCGTCCACCGGCACCATCCCGGCTTCCGAGCCCGCGATCAGCATGCCGTCGCCGGTCACCACATAGCGCATCGGACGCAGGCCGTTGCGGTCAAGCCCGCCACAGACCCAGCGGCCATCGGTCATGGCCAGCGCCGCCGGACCGTCCCAGGGCTCCATCACAGAGTTGCAATAGGCATACATGTGCTGCCAGGCCTTCGGCATGTCGGTCGTGGCTTTCGACCAGGCTTCCGGCACCAGCATGGTTTTCGTCATCGGCGCCGAACGGCCCGAGCGCACCATCACCTCGAAGACCGCATCCAGCGCACCCGAATCGGACACACCGGCAGGGATGATCGGCTTGATATCCTCGGCCGCGTCACCAAAGGCAGTCGAGGCCATGCGGATCTCGTGGCTCTTCATCCAGTTGATGTTGCCCTTGATCGTGTTGATCTCGCCGTTATGGGCGAGCATGCGGAAGGGCTGCGCCAGCCACCATTGCGGGAAGGTGTTGGTCGAATAGCGCTGGTGATAGATCGCGAAGGCCGATTCAAAGCGGTCGTCCTTCAGGTCCGGGTAGAATTCGGCCACCTGTTCGGCCAGCATCATGCCCTTGTAGATGATCGAGCGGCACGACAGCGAACAGATGTAGAGCCCCGCGATCTGCGCGGCGATCGCGGCTTTCTCGATCCGGCGACGGATCACGTAAAGCTCGCGTTCAAAGGTCTCGTCGTCGATGTCCTTTTCGCAGCGGATCAGGATCTGCTCGATCTCGGGACGGGTCGCATTGGCTTTCTCGCCCAGAACGCTGGTGTTCACCGGAACGTGACGCCAGCCATAGATGTAATGACCCATCCGCAGCACTTCGGATTCGACGATCGTGCGGCAGCGTTCCTGCGCGCCGAAATCGGTGCGCGGCAGGAAGATCTGGCCGACGGCGACGCGTTTTTCCATGTCGGGTTCATGCCCGGTGCGGCGGATCTGGTCGTAGAAGAAGGGCACCGGGATCTGCACATGGATGCCCGCACCGTCACCGGTCTTGCCGTCAGCATCGACCGCGCCGCGGTGCCAGATCGCCTTCAGCGCATCGATGCCCGACGCCACGACCTTGCGGCTGGCCTTGCCATCCAGCGCCACAACAAGCCCCACGCCGCAAGACGAATGCTCGTCCTCGGTCTTGTAGAGCGAATGTTCGTCCATCCACTTGCGCTTGGCTTCCTCGGCGGCAACCCAGGCTTCGTCGTAGTTCGTCATCTCAAGGCCTCCTTCGAGGGATGGTCAAGCGACAGATCGGTCATCATCATGTCGCAGTCATATTGCGGCTTGGCGGCGGCGAAATCGTCGTCACCGGGAAAGGCGAAGGTCACCGGCGCTTCCGACGTGGTCACCTGATCGCCGTAGGAATTTTCGAAGCTTTCGACATCGGCAAAGAAGGCGCGCATCTGGCGGCTGATGAACTGCTGCCCCTTGCGGGTGGCAAGCTTGTTGCCCGCCTCGTCCTCGATCGTCATCTCGAAGCTGCAGCGTTCAAGGGGAACCCCGTCGATCACCGTGCTTTCACCGGAAAGCTGGTCAAAGCCCTTGAAGCGCTGCATGACGCCCGCACTGCTGCGGGTGACAAAGTCGTAATCGTCCCGACCCGTCGCCAGAAGCGTGCTGAACGAGGCATTGTCCTTCGACCCGGCCGCATCCAGCTTTTCGACCGTGCCATCCTTCAGGCTGACCGATTCCACCCAGCGGGTTTCGGCGTCGGTGTGGCTGACGAAGAACTCGCCCTCGCCATCGGCGAAGGACACCCATTGATCGCCCGGAGCATCCCCTGCGCAGGTGTAGTAATTGGCCACCTGACAGGAATGCATCTGCACCGTGGTCTGCAACGTGCAGCCGGGCGGCGGGGTGAATTTGGGCTCCGCAGCCGCGGGAAGGGCGGTGAAAAGCCCCCCGATCGCGGCCAGAATGCCCCCAAGACCTGCCCAATGCCGAAGCATGGCTCTGCCCTTTCGCGGATTGCGGATCACTCGGCGGCGACGCGACCGGCGCCGTCGAGGTATTTCACGATCTCGGCCCCGGCCTCGCGGCCATCGCGGATCGCCCAGACGACAAGCGAGGCCCCGCGCACGATGTCGCCCACGGCATAGACGCCGGGAAGGCTGGTGACATGGGTGCCGAAGCTGGCCTTGACGGTGCCCCAGCGCGTGGTTTCCAGCGCCGAAACATTCCACATCGCGGGCAGGTCTTCGGGCTCGAAGCCCAGCGCGGTGATCACCAGATCGGCCGGTTCTTCATAGATGCCGCCCTCGATCGGCTCGGGGCTTTGACGGCCCGAGGCATCGGGGGCACCCAGACGCATGCGCTGCACGGTGACGCTGTCGACCGGATTGCCCGAGAACGCCTTCGGCGCCGAAAGCCAGACGAATTCCGCGCCTTCTTCCTCGGCGTTGGTCACTTCGCGCTGGCTGCCCGGCATGTTGGCCCGGTCGCGACGGTACAGACATTTGACCGAAGTCGCACCTTGACGGATGGCGGTGCGGACGCAGTCCATCGCAGTATCACCACCGCCGATCACCAGCACGCGCTTGCCGGTGGCGTTCAGCGTGCCATCGTCGAATTCGGCCACGTCATCGCCGAAGCTTTTCTTGTTCGAGGCGGTCAGATAGTCGATCGCCCGGACGATGCCCTTGGCCTCCGAGCCGGGGTCAGTCAGCGCGCGGGTCTTGTAGACGCCGGTGGCGATCAGCACCGCGTCATGCTTGCCGCGGATCGCATCAAAGGAAATGTCGGTGCCGACATTGCAGTTCAGCACGAAATCGACACCGCCCTGTTCCAGCTGACGGACGCGTTGCATAACCACGTCTTTTTCCAGCTTGAAGCCGGGGATGCCATAGGTCAGCAGCCCGCCCGCGCGGTCGTTGCGATCATAGACGGTGACCTGCACCCCCGCCCGGCGCAGCACGTCGGCCGCGGCCAGACCGCCGGGGCCAGCCCCGATGATGCCGACCGATTCCGGACGCTCGATGGCCGGGGCAATCGCCTTGACCCAGCCGCGTTCCCAGGCGGTGTCGGTGATATATTTCTCGATCGCGCCGATGGTGACGGTGCCGTGGCCCGAGTTCTCGATCACGCAGTTGCCTTCGCACAGACGGTCCTGCGGGCAGATGCGACCGCAGATTTCCGGGAAGGTGTTGGTGGTCTGGCTGACCTGATAGGCCTCTTCCAGACGGCCCTCGGCGGTCAGACGCAGCCAGTCGGGGATGTTGTTGTTCAGCGGGCAATGGCTGTGGCAGTAGGGCACGCCGCATTGGCTGCACCGGCTGGCCTGCTCGGCCGCTTTCGCATCGGCGAATTCGGCGTAGATCTCGTCGAAGTCATGGGTGCGCGCGGTGGCATCGCGTTTTTCCGGCGTCTCTTTCGCCGTCGTGACGAATTTGAGCATGCGTTGCTGAGCCATGGCTGCGCCTCCCACTGGGGTCAATTCGGGAGGTCTTGTTACACCCGGTCCAATCAAAATAAAAGTCAGCAGTTATGACCTTAAATAGGGATTTATCGTCGCAACGCCGCTGCAAGGGCGGTTTGGGGTGAAATAATATGGCAGCTAAACTTACCTATCTCGAAAAGCCGATAACGATCTTGTGCGGAAAGGGGGTGATTCGGTTCTTTTGGAAAGCTCAGACCAGAGCACCGGCCGCGCCCAGCGCCAGCAGCGCCCCGCCAAAGACGATGCGGTAGAGCGCGAAGTAGGTGAAGCGATGCGACTGGATATAGGTCAGCAGCCATTTCACTGCGACAAAGGCGGTCACGGTCGAGACGACAAAGCCGATGCCCAGCGCCGTCCAGTCCTCGGCCGGGGCCCCGCCCTTGAGCTGCTTGAGCAGTTCGTAGCCGGTGGCGGCATACATCGTCGGGATGCCGACGAGAAAGGCGAATTCAGTGGCGGCGGCGCGGTTCGTCGTGCCCATCAGCATGGCGACAAAGATCGTCGCGCCCGAGCGCGAGGTGCCCGGAAACACCCCGGCGATGATCTGGGCGATGCCAACCGCAATCGCCACACGCAGGGTGATGAAGTCATTGTCGGGCTTCTTGCCCGCCAGCCACTCGGCCGCGATCATCCAGAAACCGCCCAGCACCAGCGCCCAGGCGATCGGCATCACGGTTTCCGGCAGCTCGACGCCGAGCTTCTTGACCACCAGCCCCAGAACGGCGGTGATCAGGAAGGCCAGCACCAGCTTGATCAGGTAGTCGCGGTTTTCAGCCTCACCGAGGCCAAGGAAGATCCCGGTGATGCGGCGCCAGTAGATCAGCGTCACGGCCAGGATCGCCCCGGCCTGAATCGCGATGTTGTAGGTCTCCGACCTTGCGCCAAGCCATTGCTCGGCCAGCAGCAGATGCCCGGTGGAGGAGATCGGCAGGAACTCCGTGATCCCTTCGATCACCCCCAGAACGACATCGGCCAGATAGGACAAGATTACACCTTTTTGAGGTTCTTCGCAGAAGCCTGAATCGCCTCATACTGCCCATGCGGGCGGAAGCGCCAGAGGTAATCGGGCAGAACCGCGGCCATCGGCGTCGGCGTGATGCCCAGATCGGCGAAGGTCTTCGCAGACTTGCCGACCACATTGTGACGGCCAAGGTTCTTCAGCTGATCGGTGGTCAGGATGCGGTTGGTCAGCAGACCGCCGGTCAGCCATTGCACGGTATCGCCGATCGCCGCGGTGGTGCGCGCCACCACATGCGGCAGGCCGACGACGAAATTCTTGCGACCGATCACTTTCAGCATCAGCTTCATGATGTCTTCGAAGGTCTCGACATCGGGGCCGCCCAGCTCATAGACGCCCTCAGCCTCGCCAAGAATGCCCTGCACCGCCGCCGCGGCGACGTCATCGACATAGACCGGCTGGAATTTCGTCAGCGGCGCGGTGATCGGCAACAGCGGGCCGAACTTGGCCATCGCGGCGAAGCGGTTGAAGAAGCCGTCCTCCGGCCCGAAGATCACCGAGGGACGCAGGATCACCGCCTTCGGGAAGGCTTTCTGCACCGCCAGCTCGCCCCAGCCCTTGGTGCGGGAATAGGCGCTGTCCGATTCGTTGTCGGCACCGATCGCCGAGATATGGACCAGACGGGCGACGTCCTGCTCGGCGGCGATGCGGGCAATGCGCCCGGCGCCATCGGCCTGCACATCCATGAAGGTGTTGCGGCCTTCGTTCACCAGAATGCCGACACAGTTCACCACCGCATCCGCGCCCTGCATTGCAGCGCGCACCGAGGCGTCGTCGCGGATGTTGCAGAAGAAGGGTTCGACCTGCCCCACGGCACCGTAGGGTTTGACGAACAGCGCCTCGTTCGGGCGGCGCACGGCGACGCGCACGCGCCAGCCTTCTTTCGCCATGCGTCGGGCAATGTAACGCCCGACGAATCCCGAACCGCCATAGATGGTGACAAGCTTCGACATCGCTTCCGCCCTCATTGCATACCGTTGTGCACTGATTTAGCCGCAAGGCCCCCGTCAAACAAGCCCTGCGTGGTCAGAGGGTAGAGCATCTGACATGTCGGTCAAATTTTTCTTGCGACCCCCTGTTGACACTCCCGAACCGCCCGGCTAAACCCCGCCTCACGACATCGCCCAGATGGCGGAATTGGTAGACGCGCTGGTTTCAGGTACCAGTGCCGCAAGGCGTGGAGGTTCGAGTCCTCTTCTGGGCACCAATACCCAAAAGGCCCCGCGGTCATCAGACTGCGGGGTCTTTTGGTTTTCGCACCCGGGACAAAAACGCGGCTGGCACTGCCGCGCCAAGATGTTAGCTTGACTGCGGTCGCCCATGGGTGACGCACGACTGGCGAAACAGCCCCGGGGAGGAAAAGCCAAGCATGCATCCGGCGTCGATGGAAAATATGAAACGCTGCGTCGACTGGTATCTGCCCGAGGGAGATCTGCGTGTGATCGATCTGGGCGCCTATGACGTGAACGGATCCTATCGGCAGCTGATGCCCGCCCGCGCTCAGTATACCGGGTTCGATCTCTCCGCCGGGCCCGGCGTCGACATCGTGCTGCAAGACCCCTATTGCCTGCCGGTTCCCGATGCCTCGGTCGATCTGGTGATGTCGGGGCAGATGATCGAGCATTGCGCGCATTTCTGGCGCGTCTTCACCGAGATCGGCAGGGTGCTGAAACCGGGCGGGATGGCCTTCATCAATGCGCCCTCGGCCGGGCCGATCCACCGCTATCCGGTTGACTGCTATCGCTTCTACCCGGATGCGTATCAGGCGCTGGCCGACTGGGCCGGGCTGCGGCTGGTGCATTGCTGGCGCGACGAACGCGGCCCCTGGTGCGATCTTGTCGGCGTGTTCCAGAAGGGCGGCGATCTGCAGCCGCTGACCGCGCCGCCGAAGCTTTCCACCTCGATCCTGCACGAGGTCACCCATCCCGATCCGGCCGCCGAAAAGACGCAGGGCGCCCGCCCCTATCTTGAGGTTCTGGGCGAGTTGCATGATCTGGTCAAACCCGGACTTTACGCAGAGATTGGCGTGCGGCGCGGCAACAGCCTGCGGCTGGCAAGCTGCGACGCGGTGGCCATCGACCCCGAACCCGCGCTGAACGAACCGTTGCCCGATCGGGTCACGTTGCACACGTGCAGCAGTGACGATTTCTTCTTTTTTCACGGCACCAAACCCTTCCCGCGGCAACCGGACCTGGCGTTCATTGATGGCATGCATCTTCTGGAATTCGCGCTGCGCGATTTCATGAATATCGAGCGGCAGATGCCCCGCAACGGTGTCATCGTGATCGATGATGTGTTGCCCAACCACCCGGTTCAGGCCGAGCGTGACCGCCAGTCCCGGGTCTGGTGTGGCGACGTCTGGCGGATCGTTCCGCTGCTGCGCAAGCATCGCCCCGATCTGAAGCTGACGCTTCTCGACACCGCGCCGACCGGCCTTCTGGTGATCACGAGGCTCGCTCCGGACAACAGGGTCCTTTGGAACAACTACAATCCGATCTTGCGCACACTGGAGCAAGCCAGCGGGATACCTCCGACCGAGGTTCTCGAACGGATCGGCGTTGTCGCACCAACGCGCGCGGCGCTGGTCGCCGCGATTGCACTGGAGTGACACAGGATGGACCTGAGCCTTGTCGTCTGCGCCTATGACATGGCGCGGGAACTGCCGCGAACGATCCAGACGCTCAGTCCGCACCATCAGCGTGATATGGGGGATCTGAGCTATGAAATTGTCGTTCTCGACAACGGTTCACCAGAGCCCGTGAACGCTGCCGCACTGCAGGCCATCGCACCGAACCTGCGTGTGGTTCGAATCGAGAATGCGGCGGCATCACCCGCGGCCGCGTTGAATGCCGCGGTGGCGGACACCACCGGTCGTCTCGTCGGGCTGTTCATTGACGGGGCACGGATGGTCTCACCGGGGATGCTGGCACTCGCCATTCAGGCCCATCAGGCCGACCCGAACCGCGTGATCGGCTCGCTCGGGTTCCATCTCGGACCTGATGTGCAGATGCGCTCCGTGCTCAATGGCTACACCCGGCAAGTGGAAGACGATCTGCTTGCCGAAATTCCATGGCAGCGCGACGGCTACACCCTTTTCCAAAAGTCGGTCCTGGCGGGTTCTTCCAGTCAGGGCTGGTTCGGCCCGATCGAGGAATCCAACGGCCTGTTTCTTGACCGGGCGCTCTGGCAAAAGCTGGGCGGCTTCGATGAAAGATATGCGAGCCCCGGGGGTGGTCTGGTCAATCTGGAGTTCTGGCAGCGCGCAGTCGATCTTTCGGGGGGGCAACCCTGGATCCTGCTTGGAGAAGGCACATTTCACCAGATCCACGGCGGCGCTGCAACCAACGGTACACAGGATGATCGCATCGCCATGGCTGCAGAGCATCGGCGCATTTTCGGAAAGCCGCTCGCGCGTGTCAGCTACACGCCTCGCTATATCGGGTCGCTCTCCGCAGAGCTTGCGCGCCGGTTCACGCCCGAGCCCATGGGACCGCCACGTCAAGCCCATATGGTTTTCGGCCGGCCGTTCAAGGTCGCCCTGCCGTCAGATGCACTCAGCGCGATCCAGGCGGGGACATTGCGCACCCGCTACAGAGGGCGTCGCCTGGCAAAAAACCCTTTCGACCTGGTGCTGTATTTGCAGCTTCTTGAACGACTTCGACCCCGCACGATTATCGAGGTCGGCACATCCGAGGGCGGCAGCGCGCTCTGGCTGCGCGATCAGTGCCGGACGCTGGGGATCGATTGCCGCATCCTGACGATGGACATCACCCCGCCCGAAGATGCCATCGACGGGGTCGAGATCTTCTCGGTCGATGCCTCCGACCCGGTGCGGACCTTCCCGCATGCGGCAATCGCCGAGGCCCCGCATCCTTGGCTGGTGATCGAAGACAGCGCCCATACTTTCGAGGCAACCGTGGCCGTGCTGGCCTATTTCGACCCGCTGCTGGCGCCGGGCGATCATCTGGTGGTCGAGGATGGCGTCGTCGCCGATCTGCCCGAACCGCCCTATCGCAGATACGAAGACGGGCCGAACCGGGCGGTACGGAATTTCCTGCTGGCGCGACATGCGGACTACCGGATCGAACGGGATCTGTGCGACTACTTCGGCCACAACGTGACCTGGTGTCCGAACGGGTGGCTGGTGCGCAATGGCTGACAGCGCCGCGCCTGCGGTTTTTGGCCCTGTCACCGGGGCGTGACCCGTTGGGCCGTGGCAAAGCGCGGCCAAAGCCATTATACCTGCGGCAAACGTCGCGAAAGGACCGTCCGTGACCATTCACCTGCACCAGAACGATCTGCCCGAGGGGCTGGATCTTGGCCCCGTCGTCGCCATCGATACCGAAACCATGGGGCTTGATCCGCGCCGCGATCGGCTGTGTCTGGTGCAGATGTCCTCGGGCGATGGCAATGCGCATCTTGTGCAGATCGGTCGCGGTCAGACCGAAGCGCCGCGACTGTGCGCGATGCTGGCCGATCCGAAGGTGGAAAAGCTGTTTCACTTCGCCCGGTTCGACATTGCGGCGCTCTACAATGCCTTCGGTGTCGTGACGGCGCCGGTCTTCTGCACCAAGATCGCCTCGAAGATGGTGCGGACCTTCACCGACCGGCACGGGCTGAAATATCTGTTGCAGGATCTGGTGGGCGTCGATGTGTCGAAGCAGCAGCAGACCTCGGATTGGGGCGCGGCCGAGCTGACCGCGGCGCAGCTCGATTATGCCGCCTCGGACGTGCTCTACCTGCATCAGCTGAAGGCGGCTCTGGTGACGCGGCTGGCCCGCGAAGGCCGGACCGAGCTGGCGCAGGCCTGTTTCGACTTCCTGCCCGCCCGCGCCCGTCTGGATCTGATGGGCTGGGAGGAACCGAATGACATCTTCCACCACTGATTACGCCAATACCGCGCGGCGTGTGATCGAAATCGAGATCGCGGGGCTGCAGGCGCTGGCCGCAAGCCTCGATGGCGCCTTTGGCGCGGCGGTGCAGATGATCCTGTCCGCGCGCGGGCGGGTGATCGTCTCGGGCATGGGCAAATCGGGCCATATCGCCCGCAAGATCGCGGCGACCTTGGCCTCGACCGGCACGCCGGCGCAATTCGTGCATCCGGCCGAGGCGAGCCACGGCGATCTGGGCATGGTCACGCGCGAGGATGTGGCGCTGGTGCTGTCGAATTCGGGCGAGACCCCGGAATTGGCCGATCTGATCGCCCATACCCGGCGGTTTTCCATTCCGCTGATCGGCGTCGCCGCGCGGCCCGATTCGACGCTGCTGCGGCAGGCCGATGTGGCGCTGGTGCTGCCGCAGGCCACCGAGGCTTGCGGCACTGGCGTCGTGCCCACCACCTCGACAACGATGACGCTCGCGCTTGGCGATGCTTTGGCCGTCGCGCTGATGGAGCATCGCCATTTCACGCCCGAGCATTTCCGCACCTTCCATCCGGGCGGCAAGCTCGGCGCGAAACTCTCGAAGGTCGCGGATCTGATGCATACCGACATGCCGCTCGTCCCCGCGACGACGGCCATGCCCGAGGCGCTCTTGATCATCAGCCAGAAGGGCTTCGGCGTCGTCGGCGTCACCGATGCCGAGGGGCGGCTGATCGGCATCGTCACCGATGGCGATTTGCGTCGTCACATGGACGGGCTTTTGTCGCGTTCGGTCGCCGAAGTGATGACCCGCACCCCGCGCACCATCGCGCCCACGGCGCTGGCCGAGGCCGCGGTCGCGGTGATGAACGAGTGCAAGATCACCTGCCTTTTCGCCGTCGACGAAGGCGTTCCGGTCGGCATCCTGCACATCCACGACTGCCTGCGTGCCGGGGTGGTGTGATGACCTCTGAGAGCCGCCATACCACGCTGGTGCATTGGGCGAAAATCGCCCTGCCGCTCAGCGCGCTGGTGCTGCTTTCGACGCTGTTTCTGTTTTCCGGCAAGGTCGATCCGACGACGGCGGCGATCTATTCCAAGGTCGATGTCACGACCCTTGCCCGCGAGCAGCGCCTGACCGCGCCCGAGTTTTCGGGCGTCACCGAAGACGGCGCCGCCTTGACCGTGCAGGCCGCGACCGCCGCCCCCGATCCCTCGGGCAATGGCGCTTCGGCAAGCAAGATCATCGCCAAGCTCGAAGAAGGCACCGGCGTCGTCACCGACATGAGCGCGAAGACCGGCCGGATCGATCCCGCCGCCGGGCAGATCAGCCTGTCGGAGGGCGTGGCCGTCCAGACCTCCTCGGGCTACCGGATCTCGACCGAGCGGGTGGACATGGCCACCGACCGCACCTCGGTCAGTGCCCCGTGCACGGTCGAGGCCAAGGCCCCCTTCGGCACGCTGCATGCGGGGCAGATGCAGATTGATGCCACCGACCCGAAGACCGGCTCCGATCTGGTTTTCAAAGGCGGCGTGAAGCTGATATATCAGCCGCAGAAATGAGGTTTCGATGCGCTCCCTTCCCGCCCTTGCCGTTCTGATCCTTGCCCTCGGCCTTGCGACGGCATCGGCACAGGAGGTCGCCTTTCCCGGCCTGCGCACCGATACGACGGCCCAGGTCGAGGTGACCGCCGACAGCCTCTCGGTCAATCAGGCCAAGGGCACCGCGGTCTTCACCGGCAATGTGTTGATCGTGCAGGGGCCGATGCGGCTGAAGGCCGAAAAGGTCGAGGTCGAATATGGCGCCGACCGCAGCAAGATCGCCAAGCTGCATGCCTCGGGCGGAGTGACGCTGGCCTCGAAGACCGATGCCGCCGAAGCCAAAGAAGCTGTTTATGCGGTCGCCACGGGCGCCGTCGAAATGACCGGTGACGTGCTGCTGACGCAGGGGCAGAACGTGCTCTCCGGGCAGCACATGACCATCGATCTGAAGACCGGCACCGGCCGGATGGACGGGCGCGTGCGCTCGATCCTGCAGCCGGGGGGAACGCCATGACCGAGGCAAAGCCGATCGTGACCGAAAGCCTGACCGGGCTCGACGTCACCAGCCTGCGCAAGAGCTATCGCAAGCGTCTGGTGCTGCGCGATGTCTCGCTGCGGCTGGAGCGCGGCGAGGTGGTGGCGCTGCTGGGTCCGAACGGCTCGGGCAAGACGACGTGCTTTTACACCATCGCCGGGCTGGTGGCGCCGGATGCCGGGCGGGTCAGCATCGACGGGATCGATGCGACCGGCATGCCGATGTATCGCCGCGCGCGGCTGGGCATCGGCTATCTGCCGCAGGAGGCCTCGATCTTTCGCGGCCTGACGGTCGAGCAGAACATTATGGCGGTGCTGGAAATCGCCGTCGCCGATCCGCATCACCGCCGCGAACGGCTGGAAGAACTGCTCGGCGATTTCGCCATCACCCATCTGCGGCAGGCGCCGGCGCTGGCGCTTTCGGGCGGCGAGCGGCGGCGCGTCGAGATCGCCCGCTGTCTGGCGGCTGACCCAAAATATCTTCTTCTGGATGAACCCTTTGCAGGGGTCGACCCGATCGCCGTAGCCGAAATCCGCGCTCTGGTGTCACATCTGAAGGAACGCGGCATCGGCGTTCTGATCACCGATCACAACGTCCGGGAAACGCTCGAAATCGTCGATCGGGCTTATATCCTTCACGATGGCAGGGTGCTGATGTCGGGCCGCACCGACGAGGTCGTGCAGGACGAAAACGTGCGCCGCGTCTATCTCGGCGAGAATTTCCGCATTCAGTAAGAAACGTTTCACAAAGGATGCGTTCGGGCAGTTGACAGCCCCGCGGTTCCGTTCCCAAATACAGGGTATGTGCACCAACGCACCCTCGCCCCGTTTCCCGTTCGGTCCGATTCCCGGCCCCGATCGGGTTTGGGGCTCGACCTCCCCGGTTTCAAAGAAGAGTTCAACCACCTCGCACCCCGGACAGAGCATTCCGGTTGCGGGACAATGACGTGAAGGAGAAGCCATGCGTTACCAGATCAGCGGAAAACAGCTCGACGTTGGCGAAGCCCTGCAAACCCATGTGAAGACCGAATTGGGGGAAACGGTCGACAAATACATGCAACGACCCACCGATGCGACCGTGGTTTTTTCGCGGACCTCGCATGAATATGTCTGCGAAATCACCGTGCACCTCTCCACCGGTCTGACCGCCTCGGCCGCGGGCCGTGCGGGCGAAGTCTATGCCGCGTTCGAAGCCTGCCGCGAAAAGATGGACAAGCAGCTGCGCCGTCACAAACGCCGCCTGAAAGACCATCACCGCGAACGTGTGACGCCGGTTGAATTCGATGCCGCGGGCCTGTATGTGCTCGCCGCGGAAGATGACGAGACGGAAACCGATGGCGACAGCCTGGCGCCGGTGATCGTGGCCGAGATGGAGACCAAGGTCCCCACGATTTCGGTCGGCGAGGCGGTGATGCAGATGGAGCTGTCGACGAAGCCGCTTCTGGTCTTCCGCAACGAGAAACATGGCGGGGTCAACGTGGTCTACCGGCGGGACGATGGCAACGTCGGCTGGATTGATCCCCGCAACATCAAGTGAGCGTTCGACGATGGGCGCGGAAAAAGGACAGATGGATCTTTCCACCCTGCTCAAACCGGCAGCGGTCAAGGTTTTGACCAACGTCACGAGCAAGAAGCGCCTGTTTCAGGACCTTTCCGAAATCGCGCATTCAGCCTACGGGCTGGATGCGATCCAGACCATGGACGCGTTGCAGGAACGCGAGATGCTGGGGCCGACCGGGGTCGGTCACGGGGTTGCGCTGCCGCATGCGCGTCTGCACGGGCTGAAATCGGTGGTGGGCGTGTTCCTGCGCCTGGAAAAGCCGCTTGATTTCGACGCGGTGGACCGGCTTCCGGTCGATCTGATCTTTGCGCTTTTCGCGCCGAAGGACTCGGGCGTCGAGCATCTGAAGGCCTTGGCGCTGGTGTCGCGGACGCTGCGCAATGCCGAGACCTGCGCGAAGCTGCGCGCCAATTCCGACCCGGCGGCGCTGCACGCAGTGCTGACCGCGGCAACGGGCGGCGTTCAAGCGGCCTGATCAGCCCTTTTTCCGTTTCCACGGACCAAAGCCGAACTGCATGTAGTCGCGGGAGTAGGTGTCCGCGGCTGCCTGCTCAAGGTCCGGCATCCAGACATCGGCGAGCTTGACCGGTGCTGTATCGCTCTGCGGGGCTGCGAAGGCAGGAGCCTCGACGCAGACAGCTTGCGCGAGCGCGGCAAGGTCTTCAGGCAGGCGATCTTCGCGCGCGATCAGATCGGGCAGCGCGAATTGCGCGATGCCCTGCAGGCTGGCCGATTGGCTGGCCCAGAGCGGATGCACCGCAAGGCTCGTCTGCGCGTTCAGGTTCGCTTTCAGCCAGCCGAGGAAGGCCAGCAATCCCGCCGCCCAGTCCTGCGCCGCCATCGGCTTGCCTTCGGGCGGCAGCGGCAGCTTGTAGCTGCGGCGCAGCACCTCGCGCATCTCAAGCATCCCGTCCTGCGACAGGAGCGCCGCAAAGGCCAGATGCGCGCGCAACAGCGGATGGCGGACGACGGTGAAACTGCGGTGGCCGACATGCTTGCGCTTCCACTGCCGCAGCGTCTTTTGCGAGAAATCGCCTTCGAGCGGCCCAAGCTTCGCCAGCCAGTCGCGGATCGGCGCATCCAGCCCCGGCCGGATCGGCAGATACAAAAGCCCCGCCGCACAGCCGACGAAAGCGGGCACGCCCGGCCCCCGGCGCGGCTCGAAATTCGGCGTGCGGGACAAGTTGAAACGGTCGATCTTTGCCAGCGAGGCCGCCATCGCCGGGAAATTCGCCACCTTTTCCTCCAGCGCCTCGGGGTTTTGCACCACAAGGCTCGAGGGCAGCGCACTCAACCGCCCCTCGATCCCGAGCCAAGCGGCAAGGCCGTTCAGCACCTCGAGATCCTGCGCGTCTTCGTAATCGATGTAGAAGGCCGTCTGCCCCGTGGTCTGCAAGGCCCGCATCAGGGTGATCTGAAAGCCCTGCAGGCCTTCCAGATGCGCCTCGAATTCGGCAGCCTCGAACGCGGCCTGCGGCGTATTCTTGCGGTGCTTGGCATCGCCCAGCTTCCACTGCCCGGTTGCCCGCGCCAGCTTCAGACTGACATAGCTTTCGACCGGATTGCGGGTCAGAACGATCTTGGCGCAGCGCTTGTCTTCGAGCATCGCGGGCAGAACGCGCAGGTCGTGATCGTGAAAGAACCGGCAGCCGTTCAGACCCTCGGCCGTCTTGATCCGGATCCAGAGCGCCAGCGGATCGGCATCGCGGGCCTCGCGGGTGACGCCCAGAAGCTCGGTCTTTTTCGGATAGCCGATCAGCGCGGGGTTGAAGGCCTCGCCGTGGCAGGTGACGCCGGGCAGGTCGTTCAGCGCGGCTTCGAGCAGGTTCGACCCGGTGCGCATTTCCGCAAAGACGACAAAGCAATCAAACCGGCTCATGTCATTTCACCAGATAGGGGCGGCGGCGCGGCGGCGGCACAGTCTCGCCCGCCACCGGAAAATCGCCCATCAGCCGCGGCTGCATGCCCTGATTCTTCAGGTTCTGCAGGAATTGGCCGAAGCCCGTCAGCTCGATCATCTGCGGGGCTTCGGTCAGCCGCCGCGTCGCCCGCGGGCTGATTTCGTCGATGATCGTCTGCAACGGCTCCATCGGATTTTCGATGAATTCCGCCATCGTCCAGATCCGCACCCGCGCCTTCACGAACATCGAGCGCAGGATGTTCAGATGCTCGATCTCGATCTGCTGCAGCCGCGCCGCCTCGCGTCGGATCTCGGCGAAATCCAGCTGCGAATGAAACAGCGGCACCGCCCAGGCGCCCGAGATGACCGAGATCTGCGCATTCGGATCGGTGGCGGTGAACCAGTTGATGTCCTGCGTGTCGCGCGGGCTGAACATGAAACACTGCCGCTCGCCGCGGCCGTTCCAGATCAGGTTGGTCAGAAAGCCGCGCGGGTTGTAGTCACGCAGCAGGGCCGAGTCGGTCAGACAGCCGTTGAACATCCGCTCGCCGCCGGCAAAGGCGGCGCGTTCGGGTCCGAACAGATGCCCGTGCACCCGGGCGCCCACATACTTGGCCAACCAACCTTCGAAAGTTTCGAAAAGATCGGAAAACCCCTGAAAGATCGAATACTGCGCCGAAGTCTTGCCGTTTTCGTGGTCCTGCCGCGGGAAGCGGCTTTGCATGTAAAGCCCCGGCCGCCCGCGCGTGCGCCGTTCGACCGCCTTGGAAAACAGCCGGTCGATCTTCGAGGGGTTCGGCTCGGCCAGACTTTCCGAGGGCCGGTCCGACAGGAAGGTGGCGTAAAGCTTTTCCGCCTTCGGCCAGATATTCCGCGCCACGAAGCAATCCGAGCGGCGCAGAAGCTGCAGGTGATCGTCGTAGAAGATATGCGGCTTGCCCTGATAATCGAACTTCGACAGCGTCAGCGAGCGGCTTTCGATATTGGTCGAATAGAGCCGCGACAGCGACTGGAAGTAACTTTCATCGGGGATCCAGACGCGCTTGAAATAGCGGTCATGCTGCGGTCGGTCCGGGTCTTGCAGGATCGCCGCAAGGGTCGGGCGCGACAGGCACCACCATTGGCTGCCCAGATGCGGGATGATGCCGCCCGGGATCTTGCGCTTGAAGCCGATGCGGCGCTGGAAATCGACATAGGCATCGAACAGGCGGCGCTGCTTCTTCCACGAAAACGGGAAGCGCAGGGTGAAGCGTTCCATGTCGATGCCGCCCACCGTCCAACCGACTTCGGCGGTGGTGACGCTTTCGATGAAATCGGTCGTCGGACGGGCGGCAAGATAATCAGCCAATTCTTGCAGCGGCCGCAGTGGCAGGCAGGAGCCGGAAGCCAGAAACACATGGCCGACCTCGGGGTGGCGGGCGAGCATCTGTTCCGCCCCGGTCTGTGCCGCCTGCACCAGCGACCAGGTGCCCCAGTCGCATTTGAAGCGTTTGCAGAAGGAGACAGTGTCCAGATCGGCGAGCGACTGGCCGAGATGGCCGAAATCCGCGGCCGAGACGCGGGCATCGACATGGATGACGACCGGCGCCCCATGCGTCGCCCAATAGCGCGCAACCTGCGCCGCCCGGTCGAGCGCGGTGTGACACATCATGATGAAGCCGACCGTCACCGCCCTGCCCTCATGCCCAGTTGCCCTTCGACATCAGCCCCAGAATTTCAAGTTGGCGCCAGTTGATATACTTCTCCGACCACTTGGTCCACAGATCAGGCTCGGCGCTGAGCCGGGCGCTGTAGGCCTCGTATTCGCGCGAGCCCGCGTAATGCTCGCGCCGCACCATTTCCTCGGCCACCTTGGCGGTGATCGGTGACAGGAATTTGGCGTGCAGAAGGCAACCCGAGGCCTTTTCGCCGCCCCATTCGTCATAGACCATGTTGAGCCCGCGCGGCATCAGCATGTGGGTCGAAGAGGCAAAAACATAGCCACGCTGCCATTTCACCAACGGGGATCTTGTTCAGCGAGGGGGCCGAGACAGGATCGTCGGCAAAGAAAACTCGCGCCCGCGGCCCGCCTTGAATCCAAAGATTCTGCATCTTGCGATTGCGCGAGATCATGTAATTGCCGGCATCGAACCAGCTCGCAATCTCGAACGGGTTCTGCCCCTCGCGATAGGGGACAGCGTCGATCGGGCCCTTGGGATACATGTCGAGCAGCATCGCCGGGAAGGTGCGGAGATGATAGGTATCAAGCCAGTCGGTCAGCGCGTCGATCGGGCGGGTGTCGCAGAACGGATAGACGAAGAATTCGTCCGGATCGACGGTCAACGTCCAATGGCCGGTGCCGTATTTGCGCAGCAGGTGATTGAGCCAGTCGATGCCGAAAGCGGCGGCCTTGTAAGAGGCCTTCGTCGTCCAGACCGAGCAATCGGGCTGCGCCGCCAGATAGTCGCGCGAGCCATCGTCGCTGTCATTGTCGACGAAGATGAAATGACCGACCCGCATGTCGCGGTAATAGCGCAGGAAATAGGGCAGCCGGATACGCTCGTTGCGCAGGGTGCAAAAGACGATGACATCGCGGGCGCCGATCTTCGCGGTGCGGTCCGCGACGGGCTTCAGCTGGCGGCGCTTGCGGAATGCGCGCCATTGGCGCTGACGCCGCTCCCGCCGAAGCCTGATCGCCTGTCTCAGTCCCAAACTGCCCTCGCGCCCCGTGTCGTGCCTTGCGGCCCCTTTTAGCGCATTCCGCTTGCGACAGGGTTAAGCCCGTCCCGGCCACGCGGAAATCAGCATAGGCGGAACCACACAGCAGGTAAACCTTTGGTTCTTCTGCAGATACGATCCACCGTCAGAGCCAGCCGCCGCGCGACATCAGGCCCAGCGCCTCGAGATGGCGCCAGCTGCCAAGCGGGGTTGAGCATGGCGTCCAGAAATCGGGCGAGCCCATCAGGCTGTCGTAATAGGCGTCAAAAACTTCGGGGCGGCCGAAATGTTCGCGGCGGTCTTTTTCCTCGGCGGCTTTGCGCACCACCTCGGGCAGGAATTTCGTATGCAGAAGCAGCCCCGAGATCGCCTCGCCGCCTTGCCGGTCATAGACCTCGTTCAGCCGCACAGGCAGGATCGAATGGGTGGAATTGAGATAGACCCAACGCCGGTTCCATCGCACGAGCGGAATTTTCGACAGCGTCGGCGCATGGCGGGGACGGTCGGCAAAGAACATCCGCGCCCGCGGACCGCCTTGAATCCAAAGAGCTTTCGTCTTTTCCTGCCGGGTGATCGTGTAATTTCCCCGATCGAACCAACGCAACAGCCGCAACGGATCGCTGCCGGGCGCGAAGTGTTGCGCCTGCACCGGACCCTTCGGGTAAAGCTCCAGCATCATCGCCGGAAAGACGCGCTGCCCGCTCTCGTCCAGCCAGCCCGTCAGCGCCGAAAGCGGGCGGGTGTCATGATGCGGATAGATCAGCAATTCATCGGCATCGACGGTCAGGCACCAGTGATCATGGCCGTGACGGATCATCAGCCAGGTCAGCCAGTCAAGCCCGAAGCGGTGCAGCCGATAACTTGACCCGGTCTGCCAGAGCGACACATCAGGCGCGGCCGCCAGCAGATCGGTGCTTCCGTCGTCGCTCATATTGTCCACGATCAGGAAATGATCGACACCCAGACGCCGGTAGTGATCGAGGAAATGCGGCAGCCGCTGCGCCTCGTTCCTGACCGCAGCAAACAGCAGGATGTCGCCCTTGCGGATCGCCAGGGTGCGATCCTGCACCACGGTCAGACGGCGACGACGGCGCAGGGCGCGCGCCAGCAGATAGCGGCGTCTGAGCCGCCACCGATAGGCCTGCCACAGCTTCGACCAAAGCGCCATCTTACCCCCGTTGGGGGTTATCTTTCATAATGTCCGCTTTGATGCCAGCGCCATGCATCGGCGATCATCGTCGTCAGGTCGCTGCGTTTGGGTGCCCAGCCCAGATCACGGATCGCCTTGGTAGAGCCAGACACCAGCACCGCGGCATCGCCCGGGCGGCGGTCGCCCTCGATGATCGGCACTTCACGGTTCGTCACCGCCCGCGATTGCGCGATCACCTCGCGCACCGAAAAGCCGGTGCCGGAGCCGAGGCAGAACACGTCGGAACCCTTGCCCGCCTCGAGCCATTTCAGCCCGAGCACATGGGCATCGACCAGATCGGAGACATGGACGTAATCGCGAATGCAGGTGCCGTCCGCAGTCGGATAATCCGAGCCGAAGACCGTCAGCGCCGGGCGCTTGCCGTCGATCGCGTCGAGCATCAGCGGCACCAGATGGGTTTCGGGGCGGTGGAACTCGCCCACTTCACCTTCGGGGTCGGCGCCCGCGACGTTGAAATAGCGGAAGATCACCGAGCGCAGGCCGTGGCTGGCCTCGAAATCGCGCAGGATCATCTCGATCGCCTGTTTCGAGCCGCCATAGGCGTTGATCGGCGCCTGCGTCGTGGCTTCGTTCAGGATCACCCCATCCTGATCGCCATAGGTGGCGCAGGTGGAGGAGAAAACGAAATCGAGGCTGCCCGCAGCGCAGGCAGCCTCGATCAGGGTCAGGGAGGACAGGACGTTGTGGCGCCAGTACAGCCCCGGGTTCTTCATCGACTCGCCGACAAGGCTGAGGGCGGCGAAATGCATCACCGCCACCGGCTGCCAGCGCGCGAAGACCTCGTCGAGCCGCGCGCGGTCGGACAGATCGCCCTCTTCGAGCGGGCCGAATTTCACCGCATCGCGCCAGCCGGTGACGAGGCTGTCGTAGGTGACGGGCACGTAACCGGCCTTTGCCAGCGCCTTGCAGGCATGAGAGCCGATGTAACCGGCCCCCCCGGTGACCAGAACGTGCCGCGCCATCTTATTGCGCCGCGGTGCGCATGGCCATGACGTCGCCGAGGAAATCGCCGAACTCGTCGCGCAGATCCTCCCGGGCAAGGCCAAAGGCCACCGTCGCCTGCAGGAACCCGGCTTTCGAGCCGCAGTCATAGCGCTGACCGCGGAAGCGGAAGCCGTAGACCGGTTGCCCGGCTTCGATCTCTTCGGCAATGGCGTCGGTGAGCTGGATTTCCCCGCCCGCGCCCTCTTTCTTCTTGTTCAGGTTCTGCATCACCCGCGGCGTCAGGATGTAACGGCCGATCACCGCGAGGTTCGAGGGCGCCACATCGGGGGCCGGCTTCTCGATCATGCCCTTGACCTTCACGAGCGAGCCCATGTCCTCGGCAATGTCGAGCACGCCATAGGACGAGGTTTTCTCATGCGGCACTTCCATCGCCGCAACGACGTTGCCGCCGGTCTCGTTATAGGCTTCCATCATCTGCTGCAGACACGGCTTTTCGGCCGCGATCACGTCGTCGGTCAGGATGACGGCGAAGGGCTCGTTGCCGACCAGACGGCGGGCACACCAGACGGCATGGCCAAGCCCCATCGGACGGTTCTGCCGGACATAGGCGATGGCACCCGAATCCATGTTCGTGGCTTTCAGCGCCTCGAGCAAATCGGTCTTGTTCTTCTTGCGCAGCGAGGTTTCCAGCTCGGGCGCGTCGTCGAAATAGTCTTCCAGCGCCGACTTGCCGCGCGAGGTGACGAAGATGAATTCCTTGATGCCCGCCGCGCGGGCCTCATCGATCGCATATTGAATGAGGGGGCGGTCAACCAGCGTCAGGATCTCTTTCGGGATCGACTTGGTGGCCGGAAGAAAGCGTGTGCCGAGGCCAGCGACGGGGAAAATCGCCTTGGTGACCTTGCGTTTCATATAGCACCTTTGTGTGTGTGGGCTGCTCGTGTTCTAGTTGGGGGCATAATCTACCGTTTTTAAGACCTGCTCAAGCAACACGTGATCTTAAGGGTAAGCGTGGGCAGAAAAGGCAGGCGGTTTTTTGCCGCTGCAGAAACAACTCTCACGCAGGCGCGATCTATGTGTCAGTCCTGCCCCATTGCGGCCATCATCGCCTCGATCTTCGGCACGTCGGAGGGGTTGTTCAGCTCCCAGAACTGCCGTCCGTGCGATTCGACCTCGACGCACAGCACGGTCCGGCCGTTTTCCAGGAATCGCAGCTGTTCAAGCCCTTCGAGCGTTTCGAGCGGCCCGACCGGCCAGCCCGGATAGGCGGCCAGCGTCTCGGGACGATAGGCATAGACGCCGACGTGATGGAAGACCGGGGTCGGTTCCTCGGCACCGTAGATCTTGCCGGTGTAGGGGATCACTTCCTTGGAGAAGTAAATCCCGCGATGGCCCGCGCCGAAGACGGCGGTGGTGCCGCCCACGCGATCATTGCGGCGGTCCTCGATCAGGCTCGCCAGCATCGCACCTTCGCAGCGCAGAACCGGCGTCGCCAGTTCCGCCGCGGGGTTGGCGATCAGGCCCGCGACCAGATCCTCGACGAACCAGGCCGGGGTCAGCGGCGCATCGCCCTGCAGGTTCACCACGATGTCGTAGCCGCCGCCAAGGTTTGCATAGGCCTCGGCGCAGCGCTCGGTGCCATTGGCGCAGGCCGAGGAGGTCATCACCACCTCGGCGCCGAAGCCCTCGGCCTCGGCGCGGATGCGATCGTCGTCGGTCGCCACCACCACACGGGCCACGCCCTGCACCGCCATCGCGGCTTCCCAGCTGCGCCGGATCAGCGTCTTTGCGGTGCCACTGGCGCCTGTCAGAGCGACGAGCGGTTTGCCCGGATAGCGGGTCGAGGCGTAACGGGCGGGGATGACGACCAGAACCGACATCACTTCACCAGCATCACGCCGGGGGCGTAGGCGATGAAGAAGGGATTGGCGAAACCCTCCTTGCCGTAGATGAAGGGGCTGTGATCATCAAAGCGCACCATCTCGCCCCCCGCACCGCGCAGAACGGCATCCCCGGCGGCGGTGTCCCATTCCATCGTGCGGCCCAGACGCGGATAAAGATCGGCTTCCCCGGTCGCCACGAGACAGAATTTCAGCGACGAACCGGCTGAGGTCATGTCGGCCACCGCATAGCGCGCGATGTAATCATCGGTCGCCTGATCGCGGTGCGATTTCGACGCCACCACCATCAGCGCGCGGTTGTCGGGCACCGAAACCGTGATCGGCTTCTGTTCGCCCACGGTTTCCTTGTCAAAGGCGCCCAGCTCCTCGACCGAACGGCCGTCGGCGAGCGTGTAGAACAGCCGCTTCTTGGCGGGCGCATAGACGACACCGCGCAGCGGCACGCCGTTTTCGACATAGGCGATGTTGACGGTGAAATCGCCGCGGCGCTGCACGAATTCCTTGGTGCCGTCCAGCGGATCGACGATCAGGAAGGTCTTCACGCTTTGGCCGTGGCTGGCCGATTGTTCCTCGGTCACGAGGGCGAGCTGCGGAAAGGCCTCGGCCAGCCCTTCGGAGATCAGCGCATCGGCGGCTTCGTCGGCCTCGGTCACCGGCGAGGCATCGGCCTTGGTCTTCACGTCGAAATCGGGAGATTCGTAGATCTGCATGATCCGGTCGCCCGCCTCCAACGCCAGACGGCGCATCACGCTCACAAGACGGTCAAAGTCCATCGTTCTCTCCTGTCGGCCGCATTTCGGCCAGATTGCCATGCGATTTCCGCATCTTTATGATGCCATGGCAAGGGAACGGCAAGTTTTCCGACCCATAATCCAGCATCAGGCAGCCCGGCGGAGCCATGTTCAGAACCGAACGCAACACCAGTGCCCTTGCATCGACCTTCAGCCTGCTGGAGCTGATCTATCACGCCACCGTCCGCTCGATCCGCAAGTCGCAGGGCAATGCGATCCTTGGTCTGCTGCAGAACATGTTCCAGACGATCATGCTCGTGGCGACCTTTTACCTGATGTATTCCATCCTCGGCATGCGCGGCAGCGCGGTGCGCGGGGATTTCATGCTCTACATCATGTCGGGGATTTTCCTCTACATGACCTATACCAAGGCGATGTCGGCCGTTTTCGCCTCGGAGGGCTCATCCTCGGCGATGATGAAACACGGGCCGATGACCACTGCGATCGCGATCTCGGCGGCGGCGCTGGGCGCGCTTTACACGCAGATGCTGTCGATGCTCGTCGTGCTTTACCTCTATCACGCTGCAATCAAGCCGATCGAGATCTACGACTGGTCCGGTGCGATGGGCATGGTGATGCTGGGCTGGTTTTCCGGCGTTTCGCTTGGCATGGTGTTTCTGGCGATCAAACCGTGGAACCCCTCGCTGGTGAACATGATCCAGCAGATCTACGGACGGGTGAACATGATCGCCTCGGGCAAGATGTTTCTGGCCAACACGCTGCCGCACAAGATGCTGGTGATGTTCAGCTGGAACCCGCTGTTTCACATCATCGATCAGGCGCGCGGCTACACCTTCATCAATTACAACCCGCATTTCTCGAACTGGGAATATGCGCTGAACGTCGCGCTGGCGCTGCTCGCAATCGGGCTGATGGGCGAGTTCTACACCCGCCAATATGCCTCGGCGAGCTGGTCGGCGAAGCACTGAGATCCGCCCGCCCTTACGGCTTGCGGATCGTGTCGCCGAACTGGATCACCGGCTGCAGTTCGACCACCTCGCCCCCGGCCGAGGTCTTGCCCGATTGCGCCGCGACGATTTCGGCCGCCTTGCGCCCGATCTCGCGCCGACAGGCATCCATCGTCGCCAGCCGCCGCGGCAGACCGTCCAGCAGCTCGACGCCGTTGAACCCGGCCAGACCCAGCCCGCCCGGCACATCGAAGCCCTTCTCAAGGCAGTAAAGCAGCCCGCCCGCGCCGATCATGTCATTCGAGTAATAAAGGAAATCAATGTCCGGGCTGCGCGCCAGCATCGCGCCTGTCATCTCGCGCCCCTTCAGAAGCGCTGAACCGCCGGAATAGAATTCGGTATCGTGCAGCACGACGCCAGCCTGCGCCAGCCCTTCCGAGAACCCTTCAAGCCGTTTGCGGGCACGGTGATCCTCGGGCATCTTGGTGCCAAGGAACCCGATCTTGCGATAGCCCGCGGCAATGATCGCCTGCGCCATCTGCAGCCCGGCGCGGCGGTGCGAGATACCGACAACCGAATCGACGCCCTCGCCATCTACATCCATGATCTCGACCACCGGCACGCCCGCATTCTGCAGCATCGCCCGCGCCGTCGCGGTATGTTCAAGCCCCGCGATGATCACCCCCGAGGGCCGCCACGACAGCATCTCGTAAAGGACGGTCTCTTCCTTTTCGGGCGAATAGTCGGTGACGCCCACGACCGGCTGCAGCCCGGTATCCTCAAGCTCGGTCGAAATCCCCGACAGAACTTCGGGAAAGACCAGGTTCGACAGCGACGGGATGATCACGCCCACCAGATTGACCCGCTGCGAGGCCAGCGCGCCCGCGATCTTGTTGGGCACATAGCCGAGCGTCCGCGCGGCCTCGAGCACTTTTTCCCGTGTCGCTTCCGACACATCGCCCCGGTTGCGCAGCACGCGGCTGACCGTCATTTCGGAAACCCCCGAAGCCTCGGAGACGTCACGCAGGGTCAGGCGACGGCGGGAGTCGTTGGGCGAACGGGCCAAGGCAGGTCCTTTCCATGGGAACGCTATCAGATAGCGTCAAACATTTCGCTTGTGCAAGTCGAAGCGCATCCGTATGTTATCGCTAACGGTGCAATCGGGTGCAAATCCGGGCGCAATCGTTCAACCTCGGCAGCGGCGATCCTTCCTCAGCCGCCGGGGAAGCGAAGGGGGGAGCGGTGGGCCAATACGCTCCCCCTTTCCCATTGTGTGGGCGCAACCGCCTGCTTTGATTGCCTTCTGCATCTAGCCTTCTCCGCCTGTATCGTTTTTCGTATCACGTCGCCGTTTCGTTCCGTATCCGTTCACCACCGTTTCTCGCGCGCGCTCAGGGCGCGCATAAGCTGCCGCGCCTCGCCCGCATACTTGCGTATCATGGCCTTGGAGGTGTGACCGGAGTAGCTTGCAATCTCGTCATCATCGCAGCCCGCAAGCGCCAGCTCCTGCACTCCGGTGTAGCGCAGCGCGTGCAGGTCGTGGGCTTCGACCCCCAACCGCCGCCGCTCCTTGAGCATGATTTCCGCCACGTCCTTGTAACGCAGCCGCCCTCCCCTAGCCCCGCACAGGATGGGCGCATCGGCCGAGGCATCTACCGGCCGCACCGCATCAAGAGCCGCCCTGAGCGCCGCCGTGCAGGGCAGGGTGAGGGCAACCCCGGTCTTGCCTTGCACGATGCGCAGCGTGTCGCCGTCATAGGCCCCCCAAGTGAACCGGCACCAATCGGCCGGGCGCTGGACGGTGCCCACGCCGACCTCAAAGATCAGACGCGGAAGCGGCAGCGCCTCGGCCCGGAACTTCGCCACCGCCTCGGGCGTCCAAGGCAGATGCGGCTTTTGCTTCGCCTCCGGGATCTTGCCCTTGCGCAGCCCCTTCACCGGGTTGTGCCGCATCAGAACGGCATCGTCTTCGACTACCCTCGCGTGCAGGGTGAAAGCGGACACAGCGCCAACCCCTTTGCCCCGGTGCGCAGGTGACCAAAAACCGGCCCTATCTCCGTTCCAAGTTGCGCCGTGGCCGTTGGTTCCACACCTACCGGCGCGGCGACAAAGAAATTTCGTTGGAGGTTCATGGGCTGCATCCTACCAACCCGAAAGTTTTTGCCGCCTATTGTGCGGCACATGCCCGCTGGGAGGATCGGCCCGCAGACACACCGACACCCAAAGGCGGAACTTTCGCTTGGGCAGTTGATCTCTATCAGGCTTCGCCCCAATGGGAAGCATTGGCGGCTTCCACGCGCAAGAGCCGGTCATCCATCTTTCGGCGGTATGTCGAGGCCCAGGGCGGGCGCTATCTGACCGACATTCGAGCAGAAGACCTTGAAGCCTATCTCTACTCTGTCGGTGGCCATGCCGCCGTGAACGAACTGAAGGCGCTTAAGCCGGTCTTTGCCCATGCAGCTAAGTTGCGCTTCATTGCGGCCGATCCGACGCGCGGCTTGAGGCTCGACCGCCCCTCTTCGGATGGCTTCCGCACTGCTGATGCAGATGAGATTGAAGCCTTCCAAAAGCGTTGGCCCGTGGGCACGACGGAACGTCTGGTGTTTGACCTGGCGCTTTATACCGGCGCCGCCCGTGCGGATTTGGTGAAGTTGGGGCGCCGAAACATCAAGGATGGAATTCTGACCTACCGGCGCCAAAAGTCCAAGGTCGAGGCGAATGTGCCTGTTACCCCAGAGCTGCGCGCCGTTATCGAGCGGACTGCGGACATATCCCCGGCGTTCATCCTGAACCGCAAGGGAAAACCCTACACGGCCGAGAGCTTGGGCAACCTGTTCCGCGATGCTGCGACTGCGGCCGGAATGGTGGCCCGGCTGCACGGTCTGCGTAAGGCCTTTTGCGTCTACTGGGCAGAGAAAGGCGTCTCTACCCATCAAATCGCGGCCATGGCCGGTCACCTCACCCTTGGCGAAGTCGAGCGATACACCCGCGCTGTTGACCGACTCAAGTTGGTGAAACTTCTCATGGTGGAAGCATGAAACGGGACACGCAAGCCCAGAAACGGGACACGCAGGAGCAAGCGACTGATTTTCTTCCGATTTCCGGCGAAAATCGGAAAATTGGCGACCCCGAGTGGATTCGAACCACCAACCTGCCCCTTAGGAGGGGGCTGCTCTATCCAGTTGAGCCACGGGGTCGTATCGGCTTTTTGCGGGCATCGGCGCGAAAACGCAAGTCACCTCGCGCAATGGGAAAGGGGGAGCGTATTGGCCCTTCGGAACAAAGCCGTTCCGGGTCAGTGCGAAGCGCCCATTTTTCGTATCGGGACGAAAACAGAACGAGTCAGGAACATGATACGCCGCTGAACCGGGGCGATCATGGCTAAAGTCGTCCACCTCAACGGCCAGCGGCCGGGCGGGTGGGCGAAGGGGCGGTGGGATTGGATGCGGCAGGTTCGGCGCTGTGCCGACCTGTCACCGATGGCCCGCCTTGTCGCGCAATCGCTGGCGCAAGGGTTCTCGAACGCTGAAACAGGGGAGTGCAGACCCGGGGCGCAAGCCTTGGCCGAGGACTGCGCAACGAGCGTCAAGACGATTGAGCGCGTCTTGCGTGAGCTTGAGCTTGCCGGATGGGTCGAGCGTCTGGGCGGAAATGCGCCCGGCATTCGCGCGGCCATTCGCTTCCGCTTCCCCAATGAGCCGGAAAACCCGCGCCGCTTCGCTGGGTCTGAACACCCCTCAGATTTGAGGGTGACACCCCTCAGTTCTGAGTTTCCCCCCAGACCCCCCTATAAGGATCAACCAAATATGAACCAAAAAGACGGGCGTCACCCGGTGGCGCAAATCCGCGGTCTTCCCATGCCCAAAATCTCCACCGTGTTGGTGCCTTTCGGAAGCGAGCAAGAGGCAGAGTGGAACGCATGGCTGCAAGCCCGGGGTTTTGCCCGTCTCGGGGTGATCGGGCACGCAATGCCGGGCGGGTGGCTCATGCCGTTGGTGCGGGCACCGATCAACAGCAACATCGTCGTCACTCACGCGTCGGCGAGCTGAGCCTGACCCCGGGGGGGGTGGTTCTGGACTTCGACACCCTCATGGGGACCGGCGCGGGGTAGTGCGCGTTAGATTTGCGGTAATTGGAGATTTTCGGGGATGATCTGCACGCTTGAGCAACTGAAGGAAGAGCTTGCGTTCTCGGATGGTCGAAGCCAAGCGGCAGCTTGCGCTTGCAGATGCGATGGCGGCAACGGATACGACGCTGACGAAGATGTATGACGATCTGCGCGCAAACAACCGCGAGACGTTTTCGGAGCTGGCACGGCTCTTCGATATTCCGCTGAGTGCAGCGCGGAAGGTGACCAATGCGCTAGACGATGCAATGGCCGCGGTAACCTTCGAGGACAAGGCTGCGGCTTTGACCCGTCTGCGGACTGAGCTTGAAGCCATTCCGGGCGGTATCGATCTTTCGGACAAGGCGCAGCGCGAGTTCTATCAGTCCATCGTTTCGAGCGAAGAGGCGATGAAAGAGCTTGCCGCATCTGCGCCGCGGGCCGGTTGGCTTGCGGCGGCGATTGACGGCGCTTCGACGCTGGCTGGAAAGCTTTGGGAGGCGGCGGCGGCGCGAGCTGCGGCAGTGTCTGATGCTGGTGGCCTGACGACGATGGATGACGAGCGCGGTTCGCAGCGCGGTCAGGTTGGAAGCGCCACAATCTACAATCGGCAGCAGGCGGCGCGCAGCTCTGGCGGCGGTCGTCGGCGTGGCGGCGGGAGAGGCCGCGGCGGTGCAGATCGGGCGATCGAGCGCTTGCTTGCGGATCTGGAAACCGAACGCGAGGTGGTGGCGGCGTGGTATCAGGAAAGGTTTGTGTTGCGGTGCCGAATGCATTCACCGCGCTTGCGGCTTCGCGCTCAATGGAAATCCGCAGATCCATTTTTCCGGCATTCATGCCCATATCACCCTCGCTTTCGATTTCGGACGCCCAGCGATGCGCGCCCCTTCTGCGACGGCCAGCACCGATGCGGCCGCCGCGTCGATCCGGCCGTTTGACCGGGCTTTCGCCAGCTTCAGGTTGTTCGCCGGGTCACGCAGGCAGACGGCATCCGAGAAAGCGGACCACAGAAGCAACGACGGCCGGGCAAGAACCTTCCCGTCAAAGACGGCGCGGCGGAACCGTTCGCAGTCTTCGCCACCTTCGCGGAACCCCTGGCCTCGCCAGACCAGGGGCGCGCGGATGCCCGCCCGGCCCAGGCCCTCGGCCAGCTCGGATTGCTTGTATCGGTCCATCGTGATGGCCGCGATGGATTGGCCCTCAACGTGCTTGACCACCTCGGCAAGCCAGGAAGCGACGGGCACCGTCTTGTCGCCCATCACGGACAATTCGCCCCGGTCCTGCATCTGAACGTAACGGTCGCCCACCGCGTCCACCTGGCCGCGATCTAGAAGCGAGGGCGAAGCCGGGAACGTGCCCAGGCATTCGAGCCGCCCGGTTTCGGGCCAGTAGAACGCCGCCGCCGTCATGGACGCAGAGCCGCCCAGGTCGATCCCGATCACAACCGGGCCTTCGCGCGGCGGGAGGTCGGAAGTCTCGCAGGAAAGCCATTCGTCCATGGTCACGAGAAGGTCGCGGTTTTCGCCGCTCACCCGTTCGTTGCGATTGTAAAGGCGGAAGGAAGTCAGGCTTGAGCCACCCCGCGCAATCGCCCGCCCGGCCTGGCCCACAAGCCAATCAATGTCGGCCCCGATCCCATGCGCCGAACCGGGGTTGGCAATGATCAGCGAGGCGCGATCATCGGCCGGAAGGCCAGGCGGCGGCCGGTGTTCCTGGACGTAGGAGCCGGGCAAGGGCTCGTCGATCCACTTGGAAAACGGGTGCGTGTCGTCGGCCGCAGAAGTGCTGATGATCAGGGTACGGCCGCCCCGCTTGCCCAGGCCCGACAGAAGCGCGGCCTCGAGTTCGCCGCCCTTGTCCAAGGCCCAGTGGCCCCGTTCGTCCAAGAGGCACATGGTCGGCGCAGAGCCAAGGGCAGACTTGCCGTCAGCCGCAATGACGCGCAGCACATGACCGCCGCCGTCGCCCTCAAACTCGATTTCCAAACGCGGGGCGCAGGTCAATGCCTGATCCGCTTGTAGGTGCAGTGCTGCAAGCCGTCCGGACGCCTTTGGCTCAACGCGCAGGGCGGCGCTTGAGCATGCCGCCACCGGCATCCCGCGCAAGTCGCGCGAAGATCGGGGCCGAGAGCAGCGCGACCGCCGCCATCAGAATGAAAACCGGGGCGAAGTCGGTGGCGGAAAGCGTTGCATGCCCGCTCATCGCCTGCATTCCGGTCAGACCAAAAGCGGCGACGGTGATGCCGATGGAGCCAGAGAGCTGTTGCAGCACCGAATTGAACGAGGTGGCAGAGCTCATCCGCGCGGCGGGCACCTCGGCATAGGCGATGGCATTGATCGCGGTGAATTGCAGCGACCAGCCGACGCCCGCGACGAACAGCGGCACGACGATCAGCACCCAGGGCGTCGTGGCGGTAAACAGGATCGGCAGCAGCATCAGCACGGCGGAAATCGCCGCATTGGCGATCAGGACGCGGCGGAAGCCGAAACGGTCGAGGATGGGTTTGGCGACGAATTTCATCGTCATCGCGCCAAGTCCTGCGGCAAAGGTCAGGGCGCCCGACTGGAAGGGCGTCATCGCGAAACCGATCTGGAACAGCAGCGGCAGCAGGAAGGGCCGCGCCCCGGCGCCGATGCGGAAGAAGGTGCCGCCCAGCGCCGCGATCCGGAAGGTCGGGATGCGCAGAAGGCCAAGATCGACGAGCGGTTCCGCCACCTTGCGCGCATGGGCGACATAGGCGGCGATGAGCAGGCCGCCGCCCAGCGTGAAGCCCGCCATCCAGAGCGGCGAGGACAGGTTGAGCCCGGCAAGCGTGACCCCGGTCAGCACCGCGCCCAGACCTGGGCCAAGCAGCAGGAAGCCGCGCAGATCGAACGGCCGGGGGGGCTCGGCGGTGACCTGCGGCACGAACAGGCTGACCAGCACCATTCCCAGCGCCGCAATCGGGATGTTGATCCAGAAGATCCAGCGCCAGTCCCAATAGGTGGTGATGAAGCCACCCAGGAGCGGCCCCAGCACCGGCCCGATCAGCGCGGGCACGGTGAGCCAGGCGAGCGCGTTGACCAGCTCGCTGCGCGGCGTCGTGCGCAGAACGATCAGTCGCCCCACGGGCACCATCATCGAGCCGCCGATGCCTTGCAGGATGCGCGCGGCAACGAGCGACTCGAGCGAGGTGGCTGCCCCGCAGGCGATCGACCCGGCGGCAAAGACCGCGATGGCAAGGCGAAAGATCGGCCGCGCGCCAAAGCGGTCGGCGGCCCAGCCCGAGGCCGGAATGAAGATCGCCAGCGCCAGCATGTAGGAGGTCAGCGCCAGTTTCAGATGGATGGGCGAGGTGCCCAGATCGCGGGCGATCTCGGGCAGGGAGGTCGAGATCACGTTGGCGTCGAGCGTCTCCATCAGCAGCGCGACTGCCACGATCAGCGGCATCAAACGGGCACGGATCTGCGCGCGCAAGCTCATCCGCGCCGCTCCTCTGCATCGGGAGGGGTTGCGCCTGAGCCTCTCATTCTCACCTCGTCGTCTGGCACGGTTCTCACCGCTGACGGGCCTCTCTAACCGCTCTGACCAGGCTTCGGAATGGCTATTTCAACGCCCCGCCGTCACAAGGTCGGGCAGGTGCACCGGCGTCACGAGCGAACCGTTGCCGGTGCGGGCAAGAGTTTCGACAGGCGCCCCGCAACCAGAAGCAGGCCGGTGGTGTCGTTCGCCTCGCACAGCAGGAATGCCAGACGTTCGGCCTTTTCCGTCTCCGCGCGGGACACGAGGGAGATGATCTGCAGAAATTGCGTCTCGTGGGCGGTCATCATCGCCGCACAGCCGCGGCAATCGGGATTGGAAAAGCGAAAGATCGAGCGGCGCGAGCGCCCCATCTGGTCCAGCATTTCGGCCAGGGCGGCAAAGACCTGCGGTCCCTCGGCCATCCCCCAGACCGAAGAGGCCATCGCCAGTCCGCGTTGCCAGCTGTGCCGCTCCGGCGCGATCTGGCTTTGGATCTGCAGTCGCAGGATTTGCAACACCGTCCATGCGGCGCTTCCCGAGGCGGGCGCGGGGGCAAAGGCGTTGCGGGAAGAGCAGCCGGGATGGGACATCGACAAGCCTTTCGAAAGGGGAAGGAGGTGCCGTGCACAAGGCTGGGTGCAGAATAGTTGACTGTTTTACTATGCAAAGTCAAGCGCCGGAACTTGCGATCCCGCGCAACACATGATACCCATACCCCTATAGCTATCTGAAAGCCAATCATGTCCCACCTGAACCAGCCCGAAGACAAGACCGCCCTGCTGTCGCGCATCCGCCGCCTCAAGGGCCAGATCGAAGCGATCGAACGCGCCGTCGAGACGGATCGCGACTGTGGCGACATCCTGCATCTGGTCGCCTCGGTCCGCGGGGCAGTCAGCGGCCTGACCGCGGAACTGATCGAATCGCATCTGGCCCATCACATCCGCGAGGTCGACGACCCCGAGGCGCGCAAACGCGGCGCAGAGGAATTGTCCAAGGCGCTGCGGATCTATCTGAAATAGAGGCACCCATGCACGATCACGCAGAACATCCGGCCGCGTCATCCCGTCTTGCCGGAATGGCGGCCCCGCACGAGCATGTCTTTCTGGGCACGGATCATGACCGCAACGCCCGTCGCACACGTCTGGTGATCGGCATCACCGCGGCGATGATGGTGGCCGAGATTGCCGCAGGAACGGTGTTCGGCTCGATGGCACTGGTGGCGGATGGCTGGCACATGGCCACCCATGCGGCAGCGTTGTCGATCACCGCCGCCTCCTATGCCTATGCGCGCAAGCACGCCCGCAATCCGGCTTTCAGCTTCGGCACCGGCAAGATCGGCGATCTGGCGGCCTTTGCCAGCGCGGTGGTGCTGGCCGTGGTGGCGGCGCTCATTGGCTGGGAAAGCCTGTGGCGGATGGCCAATCCGGTGGGCATCGACTTCACCCAGGCGATCCTCGTGGCGGTGATCGGGCTTCTGGTCAATCTCGGCTCGGCGGTGCTCCTGCACGAGGATCACCATCATCATGGGCATGCTCACGATCACGACCATCATCCCCACCATTCTCACGGCCATGACAGCAACCTGCGCGCCGCCTATCTGCATGTGCTCGCCGATGCGCTGACTTCGGTTCTGGCGATTGCGGCGCTTCTGGGCGGGCGGATCTGGGGCTGGGTCTGGCTTGATCCGGCCATCGGTCTCCTGGGCGCCGTGGTCATCGCACGCTGGTCCTTCGGACTGATGCAACAGGCGGGCGGCGTGCTGGTCGATTACATTCCGAAAGACGAACACCTGCCTGCCGAAATCCGCGCGGCTCTGGACCCGGTCGCGAAGATCACCGACCTGCATCTGTGGCAGCTTGGACCGGGGCAACATGGCGCCATCATCGCCCTTTGCACCGATCATCCGCACCCCCCCGCCACCTATCGGGCCCGGCTCGCGCATCTGCACGAACTCGCCCATGTCACCATCGAGGTGAACCCGGCCGCCTGAAGGCCGGGTCAAATTCCCACAGTTGGCACGAACCTCGCATCCGGCTTTTGTCGGCCTTTGACCTCTGCGCGCTTTTGACCCATACTATTTCGGTCAGGAATAACGCAGTTCTTGACTTATCCAGTCAGATTAAGCGAGGCAGCCGGATGACCATGGCCTTTCACCCCGATCTGAAGGCTCTGCCTTTGGCGATGGCGCCCCTTGGGGTGGCGCTTGAAGTGCAACGCCTGTCCGGCTGCGGCGATTTTGCGGCGCGGATGCTGGCGATGGGAATCGGACCCGGGCGGGTGATCCGGTTGCTTCAACGCGAAGGCAGCCATGTGGTGCTGGCCGTCGGCGACAGCCGCTTCGGCATCGGCCGCGGCGTGGCGCAAAAGATCATGGTCACCGAGGCCCGGACGGGGGATCTGAAATGACCATTCAGCTCAAGGACATGAAGGTCGGCACCCGGGGCCGGGTGGTGCGTCTGGCGGGCGGCGCGGGCGGGTATCGCGCGAAACTCCTGTCGATGGGGCTGACCCCCGGCGCCGAATTCACCGTGCAGCGGGTGGCGCCAATGGGCGACCCCGTGGAAATCGCCCTGCGCGGCTTCCGTCTGACCCTGCGCAAGGCCGAGGCCGATGCCCTGCAGGTTGAAATGCTGTCGGAGAAGGCACAATGAAGAAACTGATCGTCGGCACCGTCGGCAACCCGAACTGCGGCAAGACCACCCTTTTCAACGCATTGACCGGCGCCCGGCAACAGGTCGGCAACTGGCCCGGCGTCACCGTGGAACGCAAGTCGGGCAAGTTCCGCGACGGCACGACAGAGGTCGAGCTGATCGACCTGCCGGGCACCTATTCGCTGGATGCCTCCGAGGGGGATCTGTCGCTGGATGAACAGATCGCCCGCGATTTCGTCGCCGCACGGGAAGCCGATGTGGTGCTCAACATCGTCGATGCCTCGAACCTCGAACGCAACCTGTACCTGACCGCGCAACTGCTGGAGATGAAGGTTCCGGTGGTGCTGGCAGTCAACATGATCGATATCGCCGAAAGCCGCGGGTTGAAACTGGATCTGGCAGCGCTTTCGGAAAGTCTGGGCTGCCCGGTTTACGGCGTCGTCGCTGCCGAAGGCCGCGGGGTTCCGGCGCTGAAAGCAGGCCTTGCCGCGCTCGGCCACGAGATCGTCCAGCCACGCCGCGCCAGCTTTCACGCCGCGCCAGTGCAGGCGGCGGTCACCGCCCTGCGCCCGCTGGTCGAGCCGCTGGCCACCGCACGGGGCGTTGAAACCGATTGGGCGGCGCTCTCGCTTCTGGAAAGCGACAGTCTTCTGGGCGACACGCCCGAACCGGCGCTGGTTGCCGCCCTGACGAAGGCGCGCCAGGATCTGACGGAGAAACTGGGCGAAGACATCGACATCGTGCTGGCCGATGCCCGCTACGGCTTCATCGGCACGGTGATGGCGGCCACGATCCGCGATCAACGCCGGGTGTCGGAAACCACCTCGGACCGGATCGACCGCGTGGTTCTGAACCGCATCGCCGGGGTGCCGATCTTCCTTGCGCTGATGTATCTGATGTTCCTCTTCACCATCGACATCGGCGGCGCCTTCATCGATTTCTTCGACATCGCCGCGGGGGCCATTTTCGTCGACTGGCTGGGCAACACGCTGACGGCACTCGGCAGCCCCGACTGGCTGCGCGAGATCATCGCCACCGGCCTTGGCGGCGGCGTGCAGACGGTTTCGACCTTCATCCCGGTCGTCGTCTTCCTGTTCCTCTTCCTCTCGGCGCTGGAAGATTCGGGCTACATGGCCCGGGCGGCCTTTGTGATGGACCGCGCGATGCGGGCGATCGGCCTGCCCGGCAAGGCCTTTGTGCCCTTGATCGTCGGCTTTGGCTGCAACGTCCCCGCTGTCATGGCCACCCGCACGATCGAGCGCCACCGCGACCGACTGATGACGATCCTTATGGCCCCCTTCATGTCCTGCGGCGCGCGGCTGCCGGTCTATGCGCTCTTCGCGGCCGTGTTCTTTCCCGGCCACGGCGGGCTGATCGTGTTCAGCCTTTACATGGCGGGGATTGCCGTTGCGATCCTGTCGGGCCTCGTGATGAAATCGACGCTGCTCTCGGGCCCCGTCACCCCCTTCGTGATGGAACTGCCGCCCTATCACGTGCCGACGCTGAAGGGCGTTCTGATCCGCACCTGGGAAAAGACCCGCAACTTCGTGACGCAGGCGACGAAGATCATCGTGCCGATGGTGATGGTTCTGAACGTGCTGAACTCGATGGGCACGGATGGCAGCTTCGGCAATGCAGACAGCCGCAATTCGGTGCTGAGCTCGATCGGTCGGACGATCACGCCGATCTTTGCCCCGATGGGCATGACCGAAGAAAACTGGCCCGCCGCCGTCGGCGTCTTCACCGGCATTCTGGCGAAAGAGGCCGTCGTCGGCACACTCGATGCGCTTTATGCCGAAGCGGGCAAGGCCGATGCCGCCGCCGCGTCCGGGGCCGAGGAAGAAGCCCCGGCCGAGGCCGAGGCGCCCTTCAGCCTGTCCGCCGCGCTGGGCGAAGCCGTTGCCACCGTGCCCGCGAATCTGGGCGATGCGCTGGCGAACTGGACGGACCCGCTGGGTCTGGGCGAGATCGAGGCGCAGGCGGGGGCGAATGCCACGCCGACCGGTCAGGCGATGCTGACCCGCTTTGACGGCGCCGCCGGGGCCTATGCCTATCTGCTCTTCATCCTGCTTTACTTCCCCTGCACCGCGGCGCTGGCGGCGATGGTGCGGGAAGCCGGCATGGGCTGGACCGTCTTCGTGGCAAGCTGGGCCACGGCGGTGGGCTGGATCCTTGGCACCGGCGTCTATCAGGCGGCGCGCTTCAGCCTGCATCCCGGCGCCTCCTCGGCCTGGCTTGTCGGTCTCGCAATCGTCTCGGCGGCGATGTTCGGCGGGCTCAGGTTCTGGGCAAACCGGGCTGACCGCGCCCGCACTGTCGCAGCCGAATAGGTGACAAAGATGGCCCTGCAAGACATTCAGGATTACGTCGCCAAGATGGGCAAGGCGAGCCTGCGCGATCTGAGCCTGCATTTCGGATCGTCCCCCGAGGCGATGCGCGACATGGCCGGGCGCCTTGTGCGCAAGGGACGGCTTGCCCTCGCAGTGGAAGAAGCCGCCTGCTGCGGTTGCAAGTCGAAGGACGGCTGCGCCTCGTCCGAATATTACTGCCTGCCTCAGCCCAGCGATGCGGCCTGAGGCAGGAGCCACACCCCCTTGCGCGGGGCGGTGTTGAGGCAAAGCTGACAACGATAAGCCCGTGACAGAAGCGGTGCCGTCATCACCACTTCCGGCGGGCCAAAGGCTGCAATCCGGCCCGCCTCCATCAGCACCATCCGGTCGGCATGCATCGCGGTCAGATTGAGATCGTGCATCACGGCAACCACGCCCCCGCCCGAATCGGCAAAGCGGCGCAAGACCGCCATCACCTGCAGCTGATGCCCGATGTCGAGCGCCGCCACCGGCTCATCGACGAAAAGCCAGGCCGGGCGGCCGTCTGCGACCGGCTCCCAGACTTGCGCGCGCACCCGCGCCAGATGACCGCGCGCCTGCTCGCCCCCCGACATGTCCTGAAAGAAACCGTCGATCCTGGAGGCCAGACCGACCTCGGCCAGCGCCGCCTCGACCACACCCGGCCGGGTCGCACTGGCCCCCGCCTGATGGCCCATCGTCACGACTTCGCGCAGGGTGAAGGGAAAGCCGACGGTGCTCGCCTGCGGCAATACCGCCCGGCGCTGTGCAAGCGCGCGCGGTGAAAGTTGCGCTACCGGTTCGCCCTCCAGCAAGATTACCCCGCCACCCGGCAGATCGCCGGTCAGGCGGCGCAGCAGCGTCGTCTTGCCCGATCCGTTCGGCCCGACGATGGCGGTGATCTGACCCGGCCGGGCCTCGACATCGAGGTGGTGCAGAACCTCGCGGCCTCCTAGTCTTGCAGTGATATCTGTCGCAATCAGCATGGCTCAGATCTCCACGATGGCACGGCGGGCGAGCAGGATCCACAGGAACACAGGCGCGCCGATCAGCGCCATGATGATGCCGATGGGAAGTTCAGAGGGGGCCACGACCAACCGCGCGACGGTATCGGCGGCAATCAGCAGCGCCGCACCGAAGAGCGCCGAGAGCGGCAAAAGCAGCCGGTGCGAGGGCCCGATGGCAAGGCGCAGGATATGCGGCACGACGATGCCCAGAAAGCCGATCCCGCCCGAGACCGCCACCGCCGCCCCGGTCATCGCCGCGACCGACAGGATCGCCCCGCGTTTCACCCGTTCGACCGGCACGCCCATGTGGTGCGCCACCGCCTCGCCCAGCGCCATCGCATCCAGACCGCGCGCCAGAAAGGGGGCCAGCGCCAGCCCGGCGATCAGGATCGGGGCCGCTGCGGTCAGTTTGAGCCAGTTTGCTCCGGCAAGCGAGCCAAGGCCCCAGAAGGTCAGGTCGCGCAACTGATTGTCATCGGCCAGAAAGATCAGGATGCCGGTCACCGCCCCCGCCAGCGCACCCAAAACGATCCCCGCCAGAAGCAGTGTCGCGATCGAGGTTTGGCCCCGCAGGCTGGCGATACGAGCCAGGATCAGCACCGCCGCCCAACCGCCCGCGAAGGCGGCGAGCGGCACGACATAGGGCCCGGTGGCGGCACGGAACGCCGCAGGCAGAAGGCCGCCCAGAACGATGGCGGCGACAGCCCCGAGCCCCGCACCAGCCCCCACGCCCACCAGCCCCGGATCGGCCAGCGGATTGCGAAAAAGCCCCTGCATCAGCGCACCGGAGACCGCCAGCGCCGCGCCGACAAGCGCCCCCATGAACAACCGCGGCAGGCGGATGTCGAACAGGATCGCCCGCTCGACCGGAGAGAGATCGCGGGTCAGCGGTTCCCAGGGCAAAAGCCCAGAGGCGCCAAGGCTCAGACTTGCCGCCGCCGCCAGCGCAAGGGCCAGCATCAACGCGCCCGCAACCAGCGGCACGGGCAGCCGATGCGGCAGCCCTGCCTTGCGGTGGCGCGGCGCGGCGAGCGTCGTTTCGGCCATGTTACGGCGCCTTGGGGTAAAGGGCGGCATGCAGGGCGGTCACCGCCTCGGCGGTGCGGGGACCAAAGCCCAGAAGGAACATCCCATCCATCCGCACGACCCGACCCGCCTGCCCGGCCGGGGTCGCGGCCAGCGCCGGATGGGTGGCAACTTCCGCCGCACCATGGCCGCCCGCATCTTCCCCGGTCCGCGCCATCATCAGGATCACTTCGGGCGCAGCCGCGGCAATCGCCTCGTCGCCAAGCGCCTTGTAGCCCTCGAAGCCGGTCAGGGCATTCTGCCCGCCCGCCAAGGTGATCATCGCCTCGGCCGAGGTGCCCGTCCCCGCGCCGGTCAGCCGACCACCGGCATTCGACAGAATGAACAACACCCGCGGTTTCGGCCCGGTGTCCCGCGCAACCTGCGTCAGAGCCGCCGTCATCTCGGCCTCAAGACGGGAGGCCAGAGCCTCGCCCTTTTCCGCCACACCCAGCGCCCCGGCCACGGTGCGCACCTTGGTCAGGACGGCCTCGGGCGTGTGGCCTTCGGGCACGGGAACAAGCTTCACCCCAGTTTCGCGCAGGGTCTCGAGCGTTTCCGGCGGGCCGGCGCCCGCGGTCAGCAAGATCAGATCCGGCGCGACCGAAAGCACGCCTTCGGGCGAAAGCGCACGCATGTAGCCCACATCGGGCAGCGCAGTGACCGCAGCCGGATAGGTCGAGGTGGTGTCGCGCCCGACGAGCCGTCCCTCCTCGCCCAGCGCGGCGACAACCTCGGTCACGCCGCCGCCGATCGACAGAACTCGATCCTGCGCGGCCAGACCGCCCGGCAACGCGGCAAGCAGCGCCGCAAACAGAATCCGCCGCATCATTCCGCCGCCTCCGCCACGGGAGCATCCGGCAGTTCGGCGACCAGAGTGTTCCACTCGGCCACCGCCTGCGCCCCCGCCCGCAGCACACCGAAGATCTGCGCGATCAGCATGCCCTGCGCGTCGAAGAACTCCACCGAATGGGCCGGACCGCGGGCAGTGTTCTTCACCACGGCATAGATTTCCGCGATCTCGTCCATGCGCAGATGCAGATCGAAGCCGTGATCGAACAGCGTGATCCAGGGCCCGGCATCGCCGACCTTGCCCACCGGGCCGGTGTGGATTTCGATGCAACCCATGTTGCCGACGAAGATCATGATCGGCACCTCGATTTCGGCGGCGCGATACAGCAGCCGCTCGACCGAGCCTGGGGCGAGTCGGCGCACGAAGGGTGCCCCCGCCAGCCGATAAGCACCAAGCCGGTTCATCTTCAGCTTGGCGCAAAGCCGCAAGAACTGGTGCGTGTCCTCGAGCGCTGCCCAGCCTGCGCGCAGCTCGGCCAGCTTTGCCGGATTGATCTTGGCCACCTCGGGCGGACGCCGCGCAGACAGGTTCAGCGCCGCGCTTTGATCCACCAGCCGCAGATCGTCGATCAGCGGTTGCCAGTGGCTTGCATCGCTGCCCGGGCGCAGATGCACCTTGTGCACGGCATCCCCCGCCGCATCGAAGAATTGCAGCGAGCGTCGCATGCCCTTCTCTGTCTCTTCCTCCAGCGCAAAGCCATGCACCCACTGCGCGGGAAAGATCCGCAGGTCGATTTCCTCGTTCACCACCAGCGCCGCATGCGGACCGGGGCGGTAATCGTCATAGACACCGACCTTTTCGATCACGCAGGCGTCGTTGCGGGTCAGCGCCATCAGCGGCCCGAAGGCGGTCAGGCGCGGCATCACCAGATCGGGCGTGGCGGCGATCCGCGTGGCGCCAAACCCCACCAGAGCGGCGCAGATTTCGGCCTCGGCGACGCCCAGCTGGGCGGCCAGATCGCGGGCATGCAGGCGGCGATCCAGCGCACGGGCCTTGCGAATGTCTTCGGGGCTGAGCGTCGTCATGGGCTCTCCTTTCAGGTGGGATCAGAAACGGATCGAGGTGCCGATGTGCAGGGTGCGGCCCTGCCCGTTCTCGGTGGCGCTGGCCGAAAGCCAGGGCGCGTAAACCTCGTCGAAGACGTTGGTGACCTTGGCGTAAATCACCGCGTCTTCGGTCAGCTCGTAGCTTGCGAACAGGTCGACCAGCTCGTAGCTGTCATCCTTCTGATAGGGTGTGGAGGTGTAGGCGTCGGTAAAAGGCCCCCCCGAGACATAGGTGTATTGCGCTCCCACCGTCAGCCGATCCGCCATGAAATCGCGCGAGAGCCGCAGCGAGACCGTGTCATCGGGCAGATATTGCCCCGCGCCCAGACCGGGGGTCTGACTCGGCAGATGACTGGAATTGTGGGTATAGCTCAGCCCCAGATCGAAGGCGCGATGTGCGTAGTTCAGTTCGATCTCGACGCCTTCGGTCTTGGTCTTGCCATCGACATTGACGAAGGCGGCGCCGGTCTGGCCGAAGGCATTGGTGAAGGTGAAATCGGTGACGACGTAATTGTCGACATCCATGTTGTAGTAATTCACCCGGCCGGTCAGCCGGTCGCCCGCCGCGAAAAGCCCCTCGCGGTCGAGATTGAAGCCAAGTTCGACCCCCTGTTCCGTCTCTGCCTCAAGCTCGGGGTTGGCGATCATGCCGATGCCGCCGCCCGGATGACTGCCGCCCAGCATTGTTTCCTGCAAGGTCGGCGAGCGCATCGCCCGCGACAGCGTCGCATAGGGCTGGAACCAGTCGGTCAGCTGATAGGCCAGTGTCAGCTTCGGATCGAGCGAGGTGTTGTCGATATCGATCGTCCCCTGCGAGGCCGCGCCGTCGAGGGTATAGGAGTTCGCCCGCAGCCCCGCGGTGATCTCCCACTTGTCCTTGACGAAGACATTCTCCGAAAAGGCCGAAAGCCGCCGCGCCTTGCCGGTGGTCGGGTTAACGCCGCCCAGAGTTCCGTCCAGACTGTCCTGCGACGCTTCGATCCCGTTCGCACTGGTCAGCGACCAGGCTCCGAAGCTCAGTTCCGAGGTGTTCGTCACATCAAAGCCGCGCGTCGTCGTGGACATGTTGCGCCCGACATACGCCGCACTGGAGGAAAGGCCGCGCAGCCAGTCGGTCTCGGTCTTGCCGACATAGGCATTCACCCGCAGATCGACCAGCGCCGATCCCGGGTCGTAATGATAACCAAGCTTCGCCACATCGTTCGTCAGGTTCTGGAAGTAGCTCGTGGCAAAGAAATCGGTGTCGTAGCGCATCAGCGAGAAGGTCAGCCGCTGCGTCTCGGTCAGGTCATACCCAAGTTTCACCAACGCCGAAGAAATGTCGGTGCCAGTATTGGCAACTTCGGCGCCGTCGCCATCCTCGTAGCTGCCGCCGGTGTGACGGCTGATCGCCGCCAGCGCATCGAACCGCCCCGCCTTCAGCGCCGCCGCAGCCATGCCAGAAGTGGTGTCGCCGTTCGAGGCGTGGTCAAGCCGCACCAGACCGCCCTGCCCCTGCCCGTCCTTCAGCACATCGCCCACTTCGAGCGTGCGGAAATTTACCGACCCGGCGATGCCGGAACCACCGAGCCCGGTCACCGGGCCGCGGGTGATGTCGATGCCTGACAGCAGGTTTTCATCAACGAAGACATAGCCCTGCGCCGCATGGCCGGTCAGGCGATAGGTCTGCGGCACGCCATCGAGCGACATCGCCACCCGGCCCGAGCCCTCGAACCCGCGGATGTTCACCGCAACGCCCGGGTTGCCCGGATCCTTTTGCGTGAAGACCGAGGTCTGCGTCCGCAACAGCCCATCCACATCGGTTGTGCTTTGCGCTCCGCGCAAATCGTCGCCATCCAGATGCGTGCCGTTTTCCCCGGCAAAGATCGGCGAGCCGTCTTCGGCATAGCCGATCACGATCTGGCCCAGCCAAGTCGTCTCTGCCGTCTCTTCGGCGCTCAGAGGTTGGCAAAGGGCGGTGGTGCAAAACAGAAAAGCGGCCAGATGCCGCGATGCGAGGCGCATGGAGATCTCCCAGTCGAAACAGGTGTCGGCTTCGCTGGCGAGTGCTGGCATGTCGTCCGTTGCGGGGGATCATCTATTTCTGATTTTATTTGTCAAGAATATATTTTCACTTGCCCGAACTGTCCTCGCCCCTACAGTTCGTGCAGCCAGCCATCGCGGCCAGCCATTCCCGCTGCGACCTGAAAGGATGTTCGATGTTCCTTGCGATGAACCGCTTCACCGTTCCACTTGAAAACGCTGCCGATTTCGAGGCGCTCTGGCTTGGCCGAGACAGTCGGCTGCACGAGCTGCCAGGTTTTGTCGAATTCCACATGCTGCGCGGCCCCGAGGCCGAGGATGGCACCCGGCTTTACGCCTCGCATACGGTCTGGGAGAACGAGGAAGCTTTTCGCAACTGGACGACCTCGCCACAGTTCCGCGAGGCCCATGCCCGCGCGGGCGATACCCGCAAGCTGCATGCCGGGGCACCACGGTTCGAGGGGTTCACCTCGATTCAGGTCAAGACCCGGCAGGGCTGAGGCCGGATCAGCGACTGAACTTGACGGCGACGGAAAAGGTGTAGCTCGATTTCGTCAATTCGGTCGGTGCGGCGGGGAATTTCCCCGCCTTGCGCACCGCCGCCAGCGCCGCAGCGTCCAGCGCAGCATGGCCGGAGGAGCGGTTGACCGAGGCTGCCTGCAGCGTGCCATCACGGCCAACGCGCAGCGCCAACCCGACCGATCCGGACGCCCGGCCCGCCGCGGACGGATAGCTCTTGCGCCGCTCGATGCGGGTGCGGATCGTCGCCCCCCATTTGGAAAGCAGGCTTTTCGTCGTGCCCGCCGAGACCGTCGCCTGCGCTTCGGCACCGCCCGTGCCCGCCTGCGCCGCTCCGCCCGATCCCGCCGCGCGCGAGGCGGCCCGGCTTTCGCTTTGCTCCTTGGCGGGCTTTGCCTGTTTCGGCTTCTCGACCTTTTCGCGCCGCACCGGTTTCGGTTTCGGCGGCGCGGGTTTGGGCTTTTCCACCGCGATCTTCGGCGGCTCGGGGGGCAAAAGCACCGGATCGGGCAACCTGACCTGCGGAATGTCGATCACTGGCGCCGTCAGCGGCAGCGCCATCTCGGGCTCCGGCAAGCGGATCTCGGGCGCGAGATCAACAAAGGTCGCGGCGATCGCCTCGATGCTTTCAAGCTCTTCCCCGCCCGCGCCCGCCGCAACGAGCGCCGAGGGCGCCGCCTCGGTCTGTGAAAGCACCGTCACGGCAAGGCCATGGACAACGACCGAAACGACCAGACCCAGCAGCAGCGCCCGGCCGGGGCCTTCGGGACGGTCGGACAGGGCAAGGCTCACGGCGTCGCCTCTTCCAGACCGACAAGACCGATCTTCAGATAACCGCCGGCGCGCAGCTGGTTCAAAAGCCCCATCATCTCGCCGTAGGGCACGGATTTGTCAGCCGAAACAAAGATCCGCGTGTCGAGCTTGCCGCCGGTCGCCTCGGCCAGCCGCGCGGGCAGATCGGTGGGCGTCACGGGATCGCGGCCGAGCAGCAGGCCCTTGTCCGGGGTCAGGCTCAGCACCACAGGTTCGGGCGGACGCGGCTGCGGGGTGCCGCTGGCCACCGGCAGATCAAGCGGCACATCAACGGTCGAGAGCGGCGCCGCCACCATGAAAATGATCAGCAGGACCAGCATCACGTCGATGAAGGGTGTGATGTTGATCGCGGCCTCGGGGGCGAGATCCTCGCCGTCGGAAAGCCGGACCGCCATTATTCCGCCACCAGATGCAGCGGCGTGACCGTGGGCGTCAGCCGCGCCCGATCAAGATCACGCGAGAGCGTGCGTTCCACCAAAGCCGCCGCATCGGCAAGGCAGGCACGATAGCCGCCGACCGCGCGGGTCAGGTGGTTGTAAAGGAGCACGGCGGGAATCGCGGCCACCAGACCGAGCGCCGTGGCCATCAGCGCCTCGGCGATGCCCGGGGCGACGACGGCAAGGCTCGATGAGCCACTTTCCGCAATGCCGACAAAGGCGTTCATGATCCCCCAGACCGTGCCGAACAGACCGACGAAAGGCGCAGTCGAGCCGATCGAGCCAACGGCAGTCACCCCCGATTGCAGCCTGCGCGCCGCTCCCGCCTCGATCCGGGCAAGGTCGATGGCCACGCGTTCCTTGATCCCCGCATCGGGCAATCCTTCCGAAGCGCGGATCTCGGCCTGCGCGGCCGCCTGCATGCGATCCAAAGGCCCCCGGCGCAGGGAAGCGCCAAGGCTGCCACGCGCCGCAAGCGCCCGATAGTCGCGGCCAAGGCGGTGTTTCGCGAGCGTCAGCTGCACCAGCTTGCCCACCCAGATCGCCCAGGCCAGAACCGAGGCCGCAAGCAGACCCAGCATCACTGCCTTCACCAGCGCGTCGGCATGGGCGAACATCGCAAGCGGCGTCAGCGCCTCGGAGACCGCCGCGGCGCGCAGGGACTCGGCAAGGCTCGACAGGCCAAGATGCTCAAGGGCCTGAATCAGCACATCATCGGCGGGCACGGGAGTGGCGGGGAGCATGGCAGACCTCGATGACGGAAGGGGCGATGGACTCACCAACCCCGAGTATTTATGTCGGACATCCTTAAGGGCAACTTAGTGTTTTTGTCAACTTCGTCTCGGCAGCAAGGATCACCTCTCGTTCAAAGGGTCGAATCGCAAGAGCCGCAGCGCATTGGCGGTGACAAGGACGGTGGCACCGGTATCGGCCAGGACCGCCAGCCAGAGCCCGGTCAGACCCAGAACCGAGGTGACAAGGAAGACCCCCTTCAGCCCGAGCGCGATTGCCACGTTTTGCCGGATGTTGCGCATCGTCTGCCGCGACAGCCGGATCAGCGCGGGCACATCGGTCAGGCGGTCGTGCAGCAAAACCGCATCGGCGGTCTCGATCGCCACATCGGTTCCCGCGCCGATCGCCACGCCGACATCCGCCGCCCCCAGCGCGGGCGCGTCGTTGATGCCGTCGCCGACCATCATCACCCCGCCCTTGGCGCCAAGGCTGCGGATGCGGGCCAGCTTGTCCTCGGGCAGAAGCCCGGCCTCCACCGCAAGACCGAGCGGCCCGGCCACCGCCTGCGCCGGAGCCAGCGCGTCGCCCGTCAGCATCAGTTTGCCAAGACCAAGCCGGTCAAGCTCTGCCAGCGCGGTTTTCGCCTCGGGGCGCAGCGTGTCAGAAAGCGCGATGAGGCCAAGCGGCTGACCATCGCGGGTCAGTTCGACCACCGTCTTGCCAGTTGCCTGCAAGGTGGCCACGGCGGCGCTTGCGCCTGTCGGTGCCGCGAGGCGCAGCATGGCCCCCTCGCACATAGCCTCGGCGCCGATCCCGGGGATGACGCGGGCCGCGGTAACGGCGGCGGGGGCAATCCCCCTGCCCTTCGCCTCACTCAGAATCGCGCGGGCCAGCGGATGCGAGGATCCCACTTCGACCCCGGCGGCAAGCTGCAGAAGCACCGTCGCCTCGATGCCCTCGGCGGGCAACAGATCAGTCACCGCGGGACGGCCCAGCGTGACGGTGCCGGTCTTGTCGAAGGCGATCGTGCGCAGCCCTGCCATCGCCTCGATCACCGCGCCGCCCTTGACCAGAAGGCCGCGCCGCGCCCCCGAGGACAGAGCCGCCGCCATCGCCGCGGGCACGGAAATCACCAGCGCGCAGGGGCAGCCGATCAGCAGCAGCGCGAGCGCGCGATAGGTCCAGTCAGCCCAGGCCCCGCCCGCCAGCAGCGGCGGCAGCACCGCGACCAGCGCCGCAAGGCCGACGATCAGCGGCATGTACCAGCGGCTGAAACGTTCGATGAACCGCTCGACCGGGGCGCGGGCGGCTTCGGCCTCGGCCACCATCCGGGCGATCCGGGCCAGCGTGCTGTCGGCGGCGGAATGGGTCACGCGCAGGGTGAGGAGTGCCTCGGCATTGATCGCCCCGGCGGGCACCTTTGCCCCCGGCCCGCGCGTCACCGGCAGGCTTTCCCCGGTCACCGCACTTTCATCAAGGCGCGACACGCCGTCGACGATCTCGGCATCGACGGCCAGCCGGTCGCCCGGCCGTAGCCGGATGATCTGCCCCGGCCGCAGGCTGGAGGCCGCGACCTCATGCGTATGGCCGCCATGATCCAGAAGCGCCGTCGCGGGCATCTGCCGGGTCAGGGCGCGGATGCCGTCGCGGGCGCGATTGGCGGCGACGCCCTCCAGCACCTCGCCCACAGCAAAGAGAAAGACCACCATCGCCGCCTCGGCCGCAGCGCCGATCACCAGCGCGCCGAGGGCTGCGACGGTCATCAGCATCTCGATGGTGAAGGGCTGACCACTGCGCAACAGCGCCCAGGCCTTGCGGGCGATCGGGATCAACCCGACGAGACAGGCCAGCGAAAAGACCGGACGTTCAAGACCCGGCAGCAGGATCGACACGGCCCAGCCGAGCGCAAGCGCCGCGCCGGAAGCGAGCACCAATCGCCCTTTCGGCTGGTGATACCAGCGCGGCGTTGCGGTCGGTTCGACGGCGGTTTCCTGCACCACGGCTTCGGGCTCCGGCGTCTCGGCCCCGCCACAGCCGCAACTGCCGCAGCCACAGCTCGACTCGCCCGGCATCACGAAACGCGGCGGCGCCTTTTGCGCCGCGCGACTGATGGTGAAACCAAGCCGCTTGACGGCTTGCTCGACCTCTGCGGCACCGGCGCCCTCGGGGCTGAGCCGCGCCGTGAGCCGCTCAGACATCAGCGCGATCTCCACCGCTTCGACACCCGGCAGGCGTTCCACCGCCGTGCGGACCTTGCCCGCACAGGCGGCGCAATCCATGCCGCCGACCTGCCACTCGACCGATTCACCCCGGGAATGCGCTGTCATCTCATCCTCTTGCCGCTTCATCGCCCGGTCACTTGCCGGGGCCCAGCTTCCTGCCTAATCTCTCTAGTCACTAGAGGGGCAAGGGGGTTTTCATGCTGACAATCGGAAAGCTGTCCGAGGCGACCGGGGTCAAGGTGCCAACGATCCGGTATTATGAAGAGATCGGCCTGATGCCCGAGCCCGAGCGCAGCGCCGCCAATCAGCGGCTTTACGGCACGGCGGCGAAGCGGCGGCTGGCCTTCATCCGCCATGCCCGCGACCTTGGCTTCCCGCTTGAGGCAATCCGCGATTTGCTGTCGCTCTCCGATCACCCCGATCAATCCTGCGCCGGGGTGGATGCGCTGGCGCGGGCGCAGCTGACCGCCGTGCAGTCGCGGATCGCGCGGCTGCGGGCGCTGGAAGACGAGCTGACGCGGATGATCGGGTCCTGCGCGCAGGGGACGGTCTCCACCTGCCGGGTGATCGAGGTGCTGGGCGATCACGGGCTTTGCGCGCATGACCACCACGGCGATCCGCTGACCGAGAGCGCGTGACCCCCGCCTCACTGCACCACCACCGCGCCGGTCATGATCTCTGCTGCGACGGTGACGCTTTCGCCCGCGCCCGTGCCAAGCAGCGCGGCAATCGGCACATCGGGGGCGACATCGCCCCACAGCCATGTCGCGTCGGCAGTGGCTCGCCAGACCGCCGGGCAGACCTGCCCGTTGCAGATCAGGCTGGCCGAGCCGACGAGTTCGAACTCTGCACCGACCGGCGCAAGCGCGATGGCGGCGCCGAGACGGGTGAGGAACGCGATCCCGGGGGCGCAGGCCGGGTTGCCATGGCGGCAGGCGGTGCAGCGCAGGATCCGCTGCGGGCGCATCCGGGGAGGAGAGCCGCCATCAGCCATGATGACCCTGCCCCTCTGCCAGCACGGGTTTCGGGCGCGGCGTCGGCGGATCGGTTTGCGGCTTGCCCGACCAGGGCTGCGGATATTCGAGCCATTTCTGGATGAAGTTCCACGACTGCTCGTAGCCGTCATGCGGCAGGGTGCAGGCGGAACAATCCTTGCGCGTCAGCCCGTTGCGGTCGGTGTAGGTCTGATAGGGACCGGGACATTCGTAGCCGATCAGCGGGCAGTAGCAAAACAGGCAGTTGAAGGCCCGCTTCACCCCCGGATGGCACGGCAGAAAGGGGCAGTTCGCATTGGTGAAACCCTTGAAGGCCTCGTTCGTGGTCGTGTCTTTCGGCTCCATACCCTGTCCTTGGCAGTGGGCCGGAAAGCGGTAAGGGGACAGGCCCCGGACAAGCCGAAGCACCCTGCCTCCGGGCCCGCCGCCCGGGATGGTCGATGGCCTGGCAGGTCTCCTGGCTTGCGGCTCGGACGCCCGCAGCGCCTTCCCGATGCCCGGATCACCGGGCCGTCAGTGGCAGTGCTTTGGGCTCACCGCTTACAGTTGCGGGGGCAGCGCCGGACTTGCACCGGCTTCCCTCTTCGTCCGCGGGATCAGCCGCGGAACCAAGGCAAGGCGAAGATGCGCGCTTGCCCGGCGGGTGTCAATTCCCCACGAACGCCCCAAGGGCGCCCCGAGGGGCACATTCATTTTTATTTTCAGGGGGATTTCATGGTCGGAGCGAGAGGATTCGAACCTCCGACCCCCTGCTCCCGAAGCAGGTGCGCTACCAGGCTGCGCTACGCTCCGACCGTGTGGGCGGGAGTTACCGAACCCCGAAGGTATTTGCAAGGGGGATTCGTGCGGCTATCTGCGCGTTCCCGAATTCAATGCGCGCTGCAGGATCGAGGCGCGGGGTGTGGTGACGGTTTCGGTGCGGCCGCGGGTCTGCAGAACCGGGGTGTTTTGCGACACATCCGCGGTGCTTTCGCGCCAGACGATGTAAAGCCCCGAGGCGATCACCACCCCGGCGCCCACCAGCGTCTGGGTGTCGACCTTTTCGTGAAACAGCACCCAGCCGAAGAACACCGCCCAGAGAATCTGCGAATATTGCATGGGGGCAACGATCACCGCCTCGCCGATGCGATAGGCCAGAATGCTGAGGAAGGCCGCGACCAGCCCGAACAGCGCCACCACCGACATCAGGCCAAGGTCGTGCAGTTGCAGCGGCACCCAGACGAAGGGCAGCGCCGCCCCCATGGCCAGGAAGTTGCCCAGAAGCGGCGAGAGCAGCAGCACGACCGAGCGTTCCTCGTTGCCGATCTTGCGCACGATCACCGAAGCCAGCGCCCCGCAGAAGGCGGCGAAGGCTGCGGCCAAATGCCCGAGGCCAAGGTCGGCCTGCCCCGGCCGCACGACAATAATGACACCGATCAACCCGATCACGACGGCAGCCCAGCGGTGCCAGCCGACGCGCTCGCCCAAGATCGGAATCGCCATGATCGTCAAAAGCAGCGGCATGGCGAACAGCAGCGGATAGACCTGCGCCAGCGGCAGATGCGCAAAAGCATAAAAGGCGCTGACCGAGGTGGCGACGGTGGCAATCGCGCGCAAGATCACCCAGAACGGCCGCACCGGGCGCAGACTGCCCGCCCGCGGATCGCGCAGCAGAATCACCGTGAGCAACGGAAAGCTGAGCAACGCGGCGAAGAAGATGATCTGCACCGCGGAATAGGTGTAGCCGAGTTGCTTCACCACCGCGTCATGCGTCGCATAGATCGCCATCGACAGAAGCCCGAGACCGGCCCCTTTCGCGTTCTGCTTTCCCAAATGCATGGATGTCCTCCGTTACCGCCGACAATCGCGCCGATATGTCGCGGATGCAAGCGGTGGCAATGAAAACGGCGCGAGGTGGTTACCCCGCGCCGTCTTGTCATCAGCGCAAGCGATCAGAGGCTGGCGTTCAGCGCGTCGAGGATCTTGTCGCCCATCTCGGTGGTCGAGACCGGCTTGCCGCCTTCGGGGCCCATCAGATCGCCGGTGCGGACACCATCGGCCAGAACTTTCTCGATCGCTTTTTCCAGACGGGTCGCTTCGTCGCCCTGATCGAAGCTGTAGCGCAGCGCCATCGCAAACGAGAGGATGCAGGCGATCGGGTTCGCCTTGCCCTGCCCCGCGATATCGGGCGCCGAGCCGTGCACGGGCTCGTACATCGCCTTCGGACGGCCATTCGCCATCGGCGCGCCAAGGCTGGCCGAGGGCAGCATGCCCAGCGAGCCGGTCAGCATCGCGGCGCAATCCGAGAGCACGTCGCCGAACAGGTTGTCGGTCACGATCACGTCGAACTGCTTCGGCCGGCGCACCAGCTGCATGGCGCCGTTGTCGGCATACATGTGGCTCAGCTCGACATCCGGATATTCGTTGTCATGCACCCATTGCACTTCTTCGCGCCACAGGATGCCCGATTCCATCACGTTGGCCTTCTCCATCGAGCAGACCTTGTTGCCCCGACGACGGGCCAGTTCAAAGGCCGAGCGCGCGACGCGGCGGATTTCCTCGGTCGTGTAGACTTGGGTGTTGATGCCGACGCGCGAGCCATCGGGCTGGGTGGTGATGCCGCGCGGCGTGCCGAAATAGACGCCCGAGGTCAGTTCGCGTACGATCATGATATCAAGACCGGCAACGACATCCTTTTTCAGCGAGGAGAAATCGGCCAGCGCGTCGAAGCACTGCGCCGGGCGCAGGTTGGCGTAGAGGTCCATTTCCTTGCGCAGACGCAGCAGGCCGCGCTCCGGCTTCACCGAGAAGTCGAGCACGTCGTATTTCGGCCCGCCGACGGCGCCCAGAAGCACGGCATCGACTTCCTGCGCCTTCGCCATCGTCGCATCGGCGAGCGGCACGCCGTGAACGTCATAGGCGGCACCGCCGACCAGATCTTCGCTGACGTCGAAGGCAAGCCCGCGCTTGTCCCCATACCACGAAATGATCTTCTTCACTTCGGCCATGACTTCGGGGCCGATGCCGTCACCGGCAAGGATGAGAAGGGAAGGGTTGGCCATCGTTTTCTCCAACGGAACAAGGGTTGCAAGCGGCCTAGCCGAGGGCCGGGGCGGGGTCAAGCGCGGGTCTCAGGGCAGTGCCAGATCGACCCACACAAGACGGTGTTTGCTGGCCTGCGGATTGCCCGCCGTGCCCGCGCCCAGAACCTTCAGCCCGGCGGCAGGCAGGATGTAATCAAGCCGCAGCGGGCCGATGGCGCCGCCGAAATCGGCGGTCGCAAGCGGGTGGCCCGAGGGGGCCTCCGGGGCAGTCGGTTTCGGGTCCTGCAGCCGGGGATCGGCAAGAAGCTTTCGCATCGCCTCGTGCCGCCCCTCGCCGCGGTCGGGATCAAGGTTGGCAAGGCCAAGGATCGCGAAAGGCGCAGTCGGCTGTTGCGGCAGATTGCCGTTCAGATAGCGCAGCCAGAACCCGGTTTCATCCGCATTGCGGCGACCGTTGCGATCTTCGGGCCCGTCGAAGACCGGGGTCGTCGCGGCATAGGCCCACAGATGCAGCTCCCCTGCCCCGGTTTGAACCGGCACATCCCAGAACGCCGTCGTGGCAAGGCGCTGCACATCCGCTGCGCCCTGAGGCAGCTGCGCCTGCGGCAGTTGCGATCCGGGCAGATCACGCCAGAGAAAGGTCGAAAAATCCCGTGCCTGATCGGCGCGGATCGGCCGCGTCGAGAGCAAGGCCATGCCATGCTGGCCGGTGAATTGCCCGTAGCCCTGCGCATCGCGGGGCTCGGCCATCCGCCCGTTGCCGTCGATGTCGAAGCCGGTCTCGACGCCGGTATTCGGCTGCGGCGCGAAGGCGAAGGGGTAATCACGCCCCCGCTTCGCCAGTTGCCCCTGCAGCGCGCCGAGCGCCTCTGCCCGGTAGTCCCAGTCGAAATCGGTCAGAAGCAGAACATCGGGCTTCGCTGCAACGATCAGATCGACGACGGCGCTGATCTGCGGATCCTCGCCCTTTTGCAGCGCCGCCAGAAGAAGGCCGGGACCGGGCCGGGACAGCGCGGGGGAAAATGTCGCCAGCCGCAGCGTGTCGGCTGCGGCCGGAAAGCCAAGGAAAAGCGCGATCAGACCAGTTGAAACTCTGCCAGCCCCGAAGCGCGACGTTTTTCCTCGATCATGTTCGCCACCCGGCCCATCGCGATGCCGCGCATGAACAGGCTGGCCGGAAGGAAGGCCCATGCTGTCACCGTCCAGATCATCGTATGCGGCGATTCGAGCGAGACCGGAGAAAAGCCCGAGGAAATCGCCTTGATCACCGCCGGGATAACGAAGGGCAAAAGGAAGCCCAGCGCAATGTTGAACCAGGCGTCGCGACGCAGACGCTCGACCACGTCCCCGCCCGCGGTCGGGTCGAAGGTCGGCAGGTTGACCCAGACGTTGAAGCTTTGCCCCGAGGTCGGCCAGCCCAGCGCACGGATCACCACGACGAAATACCCAAGCGTGATCAGCGAGGTCATGTAGGCGATGCCGCCTGCGGTGCGGACGATCTCGACCTGCTCGCTTGAGGCGTTGGCCGGCAGCATCAGAACCAGCAAGCGCACCGGCGAATAGGGCACATCGATCGAGCGCGCCATCGCCGAGCCCAGAACATCGACAAAGAGCGTCAACGTCGAGGGCTCGGTCCGGGCCATCACCACCATCGAGAGCAGACCCACCGTCGCGACCAGCGAGGCATAGCGGATGCGGTTGAAGGGCGGGGCATCGCGGAACTCGATCAGGCCCGGATAGACCGAGGCATATTCGAAGAAGGTCAGCGTCGCGGCAAAGATACCCACCAGCGCCACGATCTGGCCAGTGTCATCGCTGACAGACGGAAGCAGAAGCGACGGCATGGCGATGGCCGCAATGACCAGAATTGCCCGCACCAAAGCTCCCAGATAACGTGCCACCACGATACTGCCCTTTGCCTTTGCCGGTCCCGATACGCTGCCGGAACCATGCCAATCGTTTCCGCCAATTGTGGCGAACTGCCTCATTCTTGCCATGAAATTGCCCTGTTTCACCGTGAGTGGCAACGGATGCTTAACGTCTCAGTTAACAATCGGCCGATTTGTGGGAAAAACTGGTGCGCGATTGCATCAATTTCGGTGCAAAAATAAGGCCGCCCAGTGGGCGGCCCTTCATCTTGTGTTTCAAGGGGTTGGACCCCACTAAAGGGCTCAGACCCAGGGACGAGCCTGCGCCGATTGCGACTCGAAGCTGTCGATCGCCGCAGCTTTTTCCAGCGTCAGCCCGATATCGTCGAGGCCATTCAGCAGGCAGTGCTTCTTGAAAGCATCGACCTCGAATTTGATCACCTGACCGTCCGAGGTGGTGATCTCCTGCGCTTCAAGGTCGATGGTCATCCGGGCATTCTCGCCACGGTCGGCATCCTTCATCAGCACGTCGACCTGTTCTTGCGGCAGAACAATCGGCAGCATCCCGTTCTTGAACGAGTTGTTGAAGAAGATGTCCGCAAACGAGGTCGAGACGATCACCTTGATGCCGAAATCGGCGAGCGCCCAGGGGGCATGTTCGCGCGACGAGCCGCAGCCGAAGTTGTCGCCCGCGATCAGGATTTCCGTCTTGCGGTATTGCGGCTTGTTCAGCACGAAATCGGGGATCTCGTTGCCCGCGCGGTCATAGCGCATCTCGTCGAAGGCATGCACGCCCAGGCCGGTGCGCTTGATCGTCTTCAGGAACCCTTTCGGGATGATCATGTCGGTGTCGATATTGACGAGCGGCATGGGGGCGGCGATGCCGGTGAATTTTTCGAACTTTTTCATCGCAGTGCCCTCTCAGATCAATTCACGCACATCGGTCAGGTGACCGGTCAGGGCCGCGGCGGCGGCCATTTCCGGGCTGACGAGGTGGGTCCGGCCCTTGTAGCCCTGACGGCCCTCGAAGTTACGGTTCGAGGTCGAGGCGCAGCGCTCATATTCGCCGAGCTGGTCGGGGTTCATCGCCAGACACATCGAGCAGCCGGCCAGACGCCATTCGAAGCCGGCGTCGATAAAGATCTGGGCGATGCCCTCTTCCTCCGCCTGATGCCGCACGAGGCCCGAACCCGGAACCACCATCGCCCGCATGCCGGGCTTGATCTTCTTGCCTTCGACGATCTTCGCCGCGGCGCGCAGGTCTTCGATACGGCCGTTGGTGCACGAGCCGATGAAGACGGTGTCGATGGCGATATCGGTCAGTTTCTGACCCGGGGTCAGACCCATGTAGTCGAGCGAACGCTTGACCGCCTCGACCTTGCCGCCGGTGAAATCCTCGGGCGCGGGAACCACGGCCGAAATCGGCAGCACGTCCTCGGGCGAGGTGCCCCAGGTGACGACGGGCTCGATATCCTCGCCGCGAATGGTCACGACCTTGTCGAAATGCGCGCCTTCATCGGTGAAAAGGGTCTTCCACCAATTCAGCGCCGCTTCCCACTGCGCGCCTTTCGGCGCATGGGCACGACCGCGGACATACTCGAAGGTGGTTTCATCGGGCGCAATCAGACCGGCGCGGGCGCCGCCCTCGATCGCCATGTTGCAGACCGTCATCCGGCCTTCCATCGACAGCGAGCGGATCGCCTCGCCGCAATACTCGATCACATGGCCGGTGCCGCCCGCGGTGCCGGTGAGGCCGATCACGGCGAGCGTGATGTCCTTGGCGGTCACGCCCGGCTTCAGCTTGCCGGTGATTTCCACCTTCATGTTCTTGGATTTCTTCTGGATCAGCGTTTGCGTCGCCAGAACGTGCTCGACTTCCGAGGTGCCGATGCCATGCGCCAGCGCACCAAAGGCGCCATGCGTCGCGGTGTGGCTGTCGCCGCAGACGACGGTCATGCCCGGCAGCGTCCAGCCCTGTTCCGGGCCGACGATATGCACGATGCCCTGACGAATGTCGGTCACCGGATAGTAATGGATGCCGAAATCGCGGGCGTTCTTGTCGAGCGCCTCGACCTGAATCCGGCTTTCCTCGTTTTCGATGTGCTTGTCACGGCCCTCGGTGGTGGGGACGTTGTGATCCGGCACGGCGATGGTCTTTTCCGGGCAACGGACCTTGCGACCGGTCATGCGCAGACCTTCAAAGGCCTGGGGCGAGGTCACTTCATGGACCAGATGGCGGTCGATATAGAGCAGGCAGGTGCCATCGGCGTCTTCACTGACGACATGGGCATCCCAGATCTTGTCATAGAGGGTCTTCGGAGCGGACATGGCTCTCTCTTTGGATAGCTGAGGAAGATCAATGGCCGAAACGGCCGGACAGACAGGGGCGAAGCCCCCGCGCCAACGTCAAAGTCGGGCGAGGATGGAACGGCTTTCGCCGTAGAAGCGTTCCCGAAGCCGGGCGCGATCGTCCATGTCGAAGATGCGGATCATGGCCCGGATATAGGCCAAGGGCACCCTTGACGCAAGGAATTTGGCCGTGATCCGCCGCCCTTTGCCACGGCTACACCAATTCTGTCGCCCATCGGTTGAGATTTCGCGCCCGCAATGTTAGTTTGGGCTTCGACCTGGCGCCCGGGGTTAGTGGCGTGTGGAGTTTCGGAGGACAATGTCCTGTCTCATCTCAATGCCGCGCCCGTCGCTTCGGGTGCACCGGTGGCAGCCATGACCATGAACGTCACGGATGCCGAAACGAGCGATCAGGTGCTGGCGCTCGTGCTTTCTTCCCTTGACGATGACAAGGCGGAAGAGATCGTTTCGATCGACCTGCGCGGTCGGTCCTCGATTGCCGATCACATGGTGATCTGCTCGGGCCGGTCGTCGCGTCAGGTCGGCGCCATCGCCGAAAAGCTGACCGAGCGTCTGAAGGAAGCCTTCGGCCGCACCTGCAAGATCGAGGGCAAGGATCAGGGCGACTGGGTTCTGATCGACGCCACCGATGTGATCGTGCATGTTTTCCGCCCGGAAGTGCGCGAGTTCTATCAGCTCGAAAAGATGTGGATGCCGACCGGCGCCAAGGTCTGATCACGACCTGAAAGGGGCGGCGCATGAAGGTGACCATCTGCGCGGTGGGCAAGCTGCGCAAGGGCCCCGAGCTGGATCTGATCACGGATTATCTGGACCGCTTCGGCAAGGCCGGGCGGTCTTTCGGTCTTGGTCCGGCCACAATTCTTGAGGTCGAGGACAAGCGCAATCTGGGCATGGACGCCGAGGCGGCACTGCTGGAACGCGCGGTTCCCGCCGGATCGGTGCTGATCACGATGGACGAGCGCGGGGATGTGGTGTCTTCGCCCGAGTTTGCCGCGCGCCTCGGCGGCTGGCGCGACGCGGCGCGCGATGTGACCTTTGTGATCGGCGGGGCGGACGGGATTGCACCTGCGCTGCGGGCGAAAGCTGACTGGTCGCTCAGTTTTGGCAAGATGGTCTGGCCGCATATGCTGGTGCGGGTGATGCTGGCAGAGCAGCTGTACCGCGCCGGGCAAATTCTGGCGGGCACGCCCTATCACCGGGTTTGACCCTGCCGAACTTGCCGTTTCAACACGGGCAGCGTAGGAAGGGGCAAATTCGTCAGGAGGCGCTCATGACCCGTCCGAAACCCGTTGTTCTGTGCATTCTCGATGGCTGGGGCGAGCGCGCCGAAACCGAGGGCAACGCGCCGAAACTGGCCCATACGCCGAACCTTGACCGGGTCTTTGCGACCTGCCCGAAATCGACGCTGATCACGCATGGCAATGATGTCGGTCTGCCCACGGGGCAGATGGGGAACTCGGAAGTTGGGCACACCAACATCGGCGCCGGGCGCGTCGTGGCGATGGATCTGGGGCAGATCGATCTGGCGATCGAGGATGGCAGCTTCTTCCAGAACGCGCCGATCCTTGAATTCATTGAAAAAGTGAAGACCGCGGGGGGCCGCGCGCATCTGATGGGCGTCGTGTCCGATGGCGGCGTACATGGCCACATCGAGCACGTTCTGGCCGCCTGCAAGATGATTGCCGGGGCAGGGGTACCGGTCGTGCTGCATGCGATCACCGATGGCCGCGACGTGGCGCCGGATTCTTCGGCCCGGTTCGTCGACGATCTGTGCAAGCGTTTGCCCGCGGGCTGCACTGTCGCCACGGTGATCGGCCGCTATTGGGCGATGGACCGCGACAACCGCTGGGAACGCGTCGGCACCGCCTTTGATGCGATCGTGAAAGGGCAGGGGTTCACCGCGGCCACTCCGGCCGAAGCCGTGGCGCAAAGCTATGCCAAGGGCGAGATGGACGAGTTCATCAAGCCGACCGTGATCGCGGGCTATACCGGCACCGCGGACAACGACGGCTTCTTCTGCCTGAACTTCCGCGCCGACCGGGCGCGGGAAATCCTGCGCACGCTCGGCGAGCCGGGCTTTGCCGAATTCGACGTCTCGGCCCGGCCGCACTGGTCGGCGATGCTCGGCATGGTCGAATATTCGGTTGGCCATAACGCCTACATGACCGCCGCTTACCCCAAGCGCGATATCGTCAACACGCTTGGCGAATGGGTTTCAAAACAAGGGCTTACGCAGTTCCATCTGGCCGAAACAGAGAAATATCCGCATGTGACCTTCTTCCTCAATGGCGGCAAGGAAGCGCCCTGGGCGGGCGAGGATCGCTACATGCCAAAATCGCCGAAAGTGGCGACCTATGACCTGCAACCTGAGATGTCGGCCCCCGAGGTCACCGATCATTTCGTGGCTGCGATCGAAAAGGGCTATGACCTGATCATCGTCAACTATGCCAACCCGGACATGGTCGGCCATACCGGCAGCCTTCCCGCCGCGATCAAGGCCTGCGAGGAAATCGACCGCGATCTGGGCCGGGTTCTGGCGGCGCTGGAAAAGGCCGGGGGCGCGATGATCATCACCGCCGATCACGGCAACTGCGAAACGATGATCGACCCGGTGACGGGCGGGCCGCACACGGCGCACACGACGAACCTTGTGCCGGTGACGCTGGTCGGCGGCCCGGCGGGGGCGCGGCTGCATCCGGGGCGGTTGTCCGATCTGGCGCCGACGCTGCTGGATCTGATGCAACTCCCCGTGCCGCAGGAAATGACCGGCAAGACGCTGATCGACAGATGATCCGTCAGGCGGTCGTTGCCTTGCTGTTTTCGGCGGGGGCGGCCTTGGCCAGCCCCGCCGGTGACGTTGCACAGAAGGCCGCCGAGGATCTGCGCGCCTCGATCGAGGCGCTGGATGCCGCGCAGACCAAGGCCGACCGGGTGGCGGCGCTGACGCAGACGATTTCGGCTTATGAAACGGGCCTTGGCGCGCTGCGCGACGGGCTGCGCCGGGCCTCGGTCCGCGAGGCCGAGATCCGCGCGAAATTCGAGGCGAAACGCGAAGATATCGGCCGGCTTCTGGGTGTGATGAGCACGATGAGCAGCACCGAAGGGCCGCTTTTTGCTGCTGCATCCCTCGGGGCCCTTGGGCACCGCGCGCTCGGGCATGATGCTGGGCGCGGTGACGCCCGCGCTTCAGGCCGAAGCGGAAAAGATGCGCACCGATCTGGTCGAGATTCAGGAACTGCGCACCGTGCAGGGCAACGCCGAAAAGGTGCTCGAAACCGGGCTGAGCTCGGTGCAGGCCGCCCGCACGGCGCTGTCGAAGGCGATGGCGGATCGCTCGAAACTGCCCAAGCGCTACATGGAAGAGCCCGAAGAGCTGCGCGAGCTGGTCGAAAGCGTCGATACGCTGGAGGGGTTCGCCTCGGGTCTGGCCGATCTGGAAGGCGATATCGGCCCGCCGCTGGCCGATTTCACCGAAGCCAAGGGCGATCTGCCGATGCCGGTTCTGGGCACGGTGCTGCGCAAGTTCAACGAGGCCGATGCAGCGGGGATCCGTCGTCCGGGGTTGGTGGTGGCCACCGCGCCCGCGGCGCTGGTGACGACGCCCTGGCCCGCCACGATCCGCTATCGCGGCCCGCTTCTCGACTACGGAAATGTGATGATCCTCGAACCCGCGGAAGGCTATCTTCTGGTTCTGGCGGGGCTGGGCAGCGTCTATGGTGAGACCGGAGACGTGCTTGCGGCGGGGGCTCCGGTCGGTCTGATGGGCGGGCGCGAACCCGGAGCACAGGAATTCGGCGAGGATTTCGTGAAGAACGCGCAGATGGGGAGTGGCGCCACGCGCTCGGAAACGCTTTATATCGAGTTGAGGAAGGGCAAGAAGCCCGTGGACCCCGCGCCATGGTTCACCCCGACGAAAGACCAGAACAAGGGCTGAAAATGAAGAAATTCGTCATTGCCGCACTGGGCGGAACGATCGCCGGGACATTGCTCTCGGTGCAGGTGGCGCCGCTGCTGGCGGAAGAGACGTCGAAACCGGCCTCGGTCTATCAGGAGCTGGATCTGTTTGGCGATGTGTTCAAGCGCATCCGCAGCGATTACGTCGAGCAGGTGGACGACAAGAAGCTGATCGAAGCCGCGATCAACGGGATGCTGTCCTCGCTTGATCCGCATTCGAGCTACATGCCCGCCGATGAATACGACGACATGAAGGTGCAGACGCGCGGCTCGTTCGGCGGTCTGGGCATCGAAGTGACGATGGAAAACGGCGCGGTCAAGGTCGTGTCGCCGATGGACGGGACGCCCGCCGCGGCGGCCGGCATTCAGTCGGGCGATTTCATCACCCATGTGAACGGCGAGAGCCTGATGGGGCTGACGCTGGATGACGCCGTCGACAAGATGCGCGGCCCGGTCGGCAGCGAAGTGACGCTGAAGATCGTCCGCGAAGGCAAGACCGAGCCCTTTGACGTGGCCCTGACGCGCGACACGATCAAGCTGACTGCGGTGAAGGGACGGCTTGAAGCGAATACCGCCGTTCTGCGCATCACCACCTTCAACGACCAGACCTTCCCGAACCTGCAGGAGAGCCTGAAGAAGGTCGCCGATGAGGCGGGCGGGATCGACAAGCTGAACGGTGTCGTGCTGGACCTGCGCAACAACCCCGGTGGTCTGCTGACGCAGGCGATCGCGGTTTCGGATGCGTTCCTCGACAAGGGCGAGATCGTTTCAACCCGCGGCCGCAAGTCCGAGGACAGCGAGCGGTTCAATGCCACCCCGGGCGATCTGGTGAATGGCAAGCCGATCGTGGTGCTGATCAACGGCGGCTCCGCCTCGGCCTCGGAAATCGTCACCGGGGCGCTGCAGGATCACCACCGCGCCATCGTGGTAGGGACGAAGAGCTTCGGCAAGGGCTCGGTGCAGACGGTCATTCCGGTGCAGAACGAAGGCGCGATGCGGCTGACCACCTCGCGCTACTACACGCCCTCGGGGCGGTCGATTCAGGCGCTGGGGATTGCCCCCGATATCGTCGTGCCGCAGCCGCCGGAAGCGCCGGATGCCGACAAGACCGCCGAGGACACGCCGGAAACCCGGTCGGAAGCGGATCTGCGCGGCGTGCTGTCGAACGACTCGATGACCGAGGACGAGAAGAAGCAGGCCGAGGAAGAGCGCAGCAAGGCCGAAGAGGCCGCGAAACTGCGGCTCGAGGACTTCCAGCTGGCCTATGCGATCGACATCATCAAGGGGCTGGCCGTTGCCGGTCAGACGCTGGTGCCGGTGGACGATCCCAGAGCCGCGGCCAAACCCGCGAAACCGTAACAAGACCGGGGGCCGAAAGGCCCCCTTTCTACACGAGGATGAAATGACCCCCGAAGAGCTTGCCGCGCTGCCCTATCGCAAGAATGTCGGCCTTGTGCTGATCAATTCCGAAGGCCTGATCTTTGCCGGTCAGCGCATCGACAATCCGGGCAACGCCTGGCAGATGCCGCAAGGGGGCATCGACGCGGGCGAGCGACCAAAGGAAGCCGCGCTGCGCGAATTGGAGGAAGAAACCGGGGTTCGCGCGGATCTGGTCGAGAAGATCGCCAAGACCGAGGATTGGCTGATCTATGACCTGCCCGAGGATCTGATCGGCACTATCTGGGGCGGCAAATACCGCGGCCAGAAGCAGAAATGGTTCCTGTTCCGCTTTCTGGGCCAGGACAGCGATGTGAATATCGCGACCGAACATCCGGAATTTTCGGTCTGGCGCTGGATGGAGCCAGCCGAGCTGGTGGAAAAGATCGTGCCCTTCAAACGCGCGGTCTATGAACAGGTGTTCGACACCTTCGCCGAACACCTGAAGAAATGATCTGATCCGTCAGAAGTCGAGACCGAGGTCGAAGGTGCGCGCCGAATGGGTCAGCGCACCCGACGAAATGTAATCGACCCCGGTCGCGGCCACCTCGGCGATGCGTTCCATACGCATGTTGCCCGAGGCCTCCAGCACGACGCGGCCGTGGGTCAGCGCCACCGCCTCGCGCAGCGTGGGCGTGTCCATGTTGTCGAGCAGGATCACGTCGGCGCCGCCGATCGACAGCGCCTGATCCAGCTGGTCAAGGCTGTCCACCTCCAGTTCGACCCGCATCATGTGGCTGCGGGCGGCCTTAGCAGCTTCAAGCACGGCGCGGATACCACCCGCCGCAGCGATATGGTTGTCCTTGATCAGGATCGCGTCAGACAGGCCAAAGCGGTGGTTCGACCCGCCCCCATGCGCAACCGCGGTTTTCTCGATCAGGCGCAGGCCGGGGGTAGTTTTCCGCGTGCAGGTGATCCGGGTTTTGGTGCCGCGTGTTTGCGCGACGAAACTGGCAGTCAGGCTGGCGATGCCGGTCATCCGGCCCGCGAAGTTCAGCGCAACGCGCTCGCCCATCAGGATCGACGCCGCCGAGCCCGAAATCGTCATCAGGCATTGGCCCTTGCCGCAGGGATGGCCGTCGGCGACATGGGTCGTGACCACGAGCGTCGGATCGACAAGGCGGAAGGCGAGGGTGGCCACCTGCATGCCCGAGACGACGCCTTCTTCGCGGGCGTTGACGCGGGCTTCGTAGCGGGTGGCGGCGGGAACGACGGCGCGGGTGGTGACGTCGCCCATCGGCGACAGGTCTTCCATCAGCGCGGCGCGGATCACGGGTTCGAGCAGGAAATCGGGCAGGGGGGTCATTCTTCCTCCAGCGCGCGGGAGCGGATGTCCAGCGCTTCGGTCAAGGTCAGAAAGCTGCGTTTGGCTTGAACAGGGTCTGTTTTCGGGAAATCGGAGCGGTAATGGCCGCCCCGGCTTTCGGTGCGGATCAGCGCCGCGGCGGCAATCAGCGTAGCGGTGGCGGTCATGTTGCGCAGGGCTTCGCGCTCGGCCTTTGCTTCGATCTCGGCGATTGTGCGCAGGGCGGAGGTGAGGCCCGCTGCATCGCGGACGACGCCGACACCATCGGTCATCGCCTGCCGCAAGCGGGCGACGGCGGCTTCATCGACGGGGTGACCGCCCGCGGGGAAGGACAGGGTGATCCGGTCAGCATCGGCCACGGGAAGCGTTTCGGCAATGCCCTCGGCGCAAATGCGGGCAAAGACGAGGGCTTCCAGCAAGCCATTAGAGGCCAGCCGATTGGCGCCGTGCAGCCCGGTCGAGGAAGCCTCGCCGCAAACCCAGAGCCGGTTCAGCGAGGATTGCCCGCGGTCATCGACGGCAATTCCACCCATGTGATAATGCGCGGCGGCGGCAACCGGGATCGGCTGCGAAACAGGGTCTATTCCGGTTGAAAAGCAGGCTTCCGCGACGGCGGGGAAGCGTTTCGGAAGCTCGGCCCCCAGCACGTCTCGCGTGTCCAGAACCGGGTTCCGCCCCGCCTGCCGTTCCAGATAGACGGCGCGGGCAACGATGTCGCGCGGCGCCAGTTCGGCATCGGGATGGACCGGCTGCATGAACCGCTCGCCCCGGTCATTGAGCAGAACCGCCCCTTCGCCGCGCAAAGCCTCGGTCGCCAAGGGGGCCGGGTCTTCGCCGGTGGCAATCGCGGTCGGGTGGAATTGCACGAATTCGGCATCGGCAATCAACGCCCCCGCGCGGGCGGCCATGCCGATGACCTGACCGCGAATGCGCGGCGGGTTGGTGGTGACGGCGAAAAGCCCGCCCGAGCCCCCCCCGGCCAGAAGCACCGCAGGGGTGCGGATCAGCACGCGGCCGGTCGAGGCGGCGGCGGATTCGACCCAGATCCCGGTGACAGCGCCGTTTTCGACCTCAAGCCGCGTCGCGATCACGCCTTCGACCACCTGAACCGAGGGACATGCCCGCACGGCAGCGATCAGCGTCTGCATGATCTCGTAACCGGCCTGATCGCCCTTGACCCGCACGACGCGGGGGCGGGAATGCGCGGCTTCGCGCGACATCACGTAATCGCCCTGCGCATCGCGGTCGAACGGCGCGCCCAAGGCCGTCAGGTCCAGAATGCGATCGCGGGCCTCGGTCGTCACCAGACGCGCGATCGCGGCATCGACAGTACCCGCGCCCGCGGTTTCGGTGTCTTTCGCGTGATCCTCGGCGCTGTCAGGCGGAGCCATTGCGGCGGCGACACCGCCCTGCGCCCAGGCCGACGAGGCGCCTTCGCCCAGGCTCTCGGGCGAGATCACCAGAACCGGGTGCGGCGCCAGCTTCAGCGCCGCATAAAGCGCCCCCAGCCCCGCACCGACGATGACGACGCGCGGGGTTTCGATCACCGGATCGCTCACTGGGCCAGCTTCCGCGACAGGTCGATCATGCGTTCGACCGCGAGGCGGGCCTTGTCGGCCACAGCGGGGTCGACGGTGACCTCTTCGGTGCCGGTGTGCAGCGACCACAGGATCTTTTCGAGCGTGATCATCTTCATGTAGGGGCACATGTTGCACGGCCCCAGAAACTCGACCGAGGGCAGGGCATCAGCAATGTTCGAGGCCATCGAGCATTCGGTGACCAACATCACCTGCGCCGGTTTTTCGCGCGTCACGAAGTCGATCATCCCCGCGGTCGAACCGGAGAAATCGGCCTCGGCAACCACATCGGGCGGGCATTCCGGATGGGCGATGATCTTCGTGCCGGGATGCCAGGCGCGGAAATCGCGCAGATCGGCAGGCGTGTATTGCTCGTGCACGATGCAGGAGCCCGCCCACCAGACCACGTTCTTTTGCGGCACGGCTTTCGCCACATTCTGCGCCAGATACTGGTCGGGCGTCATGATGATCGTGTGCTCGGGCAGGGCTGCCACGATCTGCGCCGCATTGGCCGAGGTGCAGCAGATGTCCGAGGCCGCCTTCACCGCCGCCGTCGTATTGACATAGCTGACAACCGGAGCGCCCGGATATTTCGCCCGCATCTGGGCAATGCCTTCGGGCGTGATGCTTTCGGCCAGCGAACAGCCCGCCTGCGCATCGGGGATCAGCACGCGCTTGGCCGGGTTCAGGATCTTCGAGGTCTCGGCCATGAAATGCACGCCGCATTGCACGATCGTCTCGGCTTCAACCTTCGTCGCCTCGATCGCCAATTGCAGGCTGTCACCCACGACATCGGCGACACCGTGATAAATCTCGGGCGTCATGTAGTTATGCGCCAGAATCACCGCGTTCTTTTCGCGCTTCAGCCGGTTTATCGCGCGGATATAGGGTGCGTGACGGGCGAAATCGGGCAGGGGGATCACGCGGTCCATGCGGGCGTGAATATCGGCCATGTCCTGCGCCAGCGTCAGCGACGGTGTCAGGTCATAGGCCTCGGCCAGAGCCGCGCGCATCGTAGCGAAGTCCAGCATGGGCTCCCTCCCCAAAACTGCGAACGCCCAATATTGCGAACGCGCTGCATCTAATGGCTGCGGGGCGGGGATGGAATGGGAAAATTGCCGCAACGATGCGTTTTGTGAAATATATGTGTCAGCGGGGTCGCTTCCAGATCGCGCCATCGCCCAGTTTGGCGACGAAAGCGGCATGCGCTTCCGCCTCGGCTTCGGTGATGCGCGAGGGCAGCGGAACGGGCCGCGGGCGGGGTCGCCAATCGGGGACGGAAACAGCGTTTTTGGCTGGAACAGGGTCGATATTCAGCCCGAAACCCGGCTGCCGTCCGCCGATCAGTTCCAGATAGACCTCGGCCAGGATTTCGGAGTCGAGAAGCGCCCCGTGCAAGGTCCGGGCCGAGTTGTCGATGCCGAAGCGTCGGCAGAGCGCATCGAGCGTCGCGGGCGAGCCGGGAAATTTTCGCCGCGCCATCGCCAGCGTATCGAGCGCGCGATCCATGGGGAGCAGCGGCTTTTGCACCCAGCCAAGCTCGGCATTCAGGAATTTCATGTCGAAGGCGGCGTTGTGGATCACCAGCTTCGAGTCATCGCCGATGAAATCGAGGAAATCCTGCGCGATTTCGATGAACTTCGGCTTGTCGCGCAGGAAATCGTCGCCAAGGCCATGCACGGCAAAGGCTTCCTGCGGCATCGCGCGTTCGGGGTTGATGTATTGGTGATAGGTCCGCCCGGTGGGAACGTGGTTCATCAGCTCGACCGCGCCGATTTCGACGATGCGATGCCCTTCGGAGGGTTCGAATCCGGTCGTTTCGGTGTCGAGGACGATCTCACGCATGGCGGCTCCGCAGGTGTTTGATCAGCTTTCGCACCTCGGTGCGGGTCTGTTCAAGAGTGAAGGTCTCGATCACGAAATCGGCGCGGCGGCGTTTTTCAGCGTCGGGCAGCTGGCGGGAAAGGATCATCTCCAACTGTGCCTCGGTCATCTGGCCGCGGGCGAGCACGCGAGCGCGTTGCACATCGGGCCCGGCGGTGGCGACAAGGACTGCATCGCAATCCTTGTCGGCACCGGTTTCATAAAGCAGCGGAATGTCGAGAAGGATCAGATCATCGGCGTTATGGGTAAGTAAAAACGCCTCACGTGCGGCCTGAACCAGGGGATGAACGACCGATTCCAGCCGGGATAGAGCCTGTTTGTCGGATTGAAGAAGGGTCTTCAATCGGTCGCGATCCACCGCGCCGTCGCGGATCGCCTCGGGGAAAATCGCGGCCAAAGGGGCAACGGCGGACCCATCTTTGGCGTAAAGCGCATGCACAGTGGCATCGGCATCCCAGACCGGAATGCCTTCTTCCGCAAACAGCCGCGCCGTCGTCGATTTCCCCATGCCGATGGAGCCGGTGAGACCGAGACGGAAGGGGCGGGTCATGCCGCCAGCACCAGAGCGCGCAATTCCGCGGTGACCTCGGGGCGGCGGCCGAACCAGCGTTCAAAGCCCGGGACGGCCTGATGCAACAACATGCCCAGACCATCGACAGTGACACAGCCGCGGGCGGCGGCGGCGTTCAGAAAATCCGTGCGCAGAGGCGTGTAGACGCAATCGGTGACGACGGCCGCAGCGGAAAGCGCGTCGAGCGGCAGGTCGAAGGTCGCTTTCCCAGCCATGCCAAGCGAGGAGGTGTTCACCACGGTCGCGGCGCCGTCGAAGATGGTGCTGACCTTGTCCCAATCTTCGACCACAACTCGGGGGCCGAAGGCGGTGCAAAGTGCCTCTGCCCGGGCGCGGGTGCGGTTGGCGATGCGGATTTCCGGGCAACCGGCGTCGAGCAGGGCAACGACGATGGCACGGGCGGCACCTCCGGCGCCGATCACCGCGGCGGGTCCAGCTTCGGCCTGCCAACCCGGAGCGCCCTCGATCAGATTGGCGAGAAAGCCGATGCCGTCGGTGTTGTCGGCATGACTCCGGCCGGTTTCATCGAACACGAGCGTGTTCGCCGCCCCGATCCGGGCGGCGCGGTCGGACACCACATCGGCCAGCGCCAGCGCGGTTTCCTTGTGCGGAATCGTGATGTTGCACCCAACAAACCCGGCCTTGGGCAGGGTCCGCAGCACGGGCTCCAGATCGCCCTCGGCCACATCCATCGGGATGTAATGGCCACGAATACCGTAAGTTTTCAGCCAATGCCCATGCAGTGCGGGCGAGCGGGAATGGTTGATCGGATGCCCGATCACGCCAGCCAGAGGAATTCGGGTCATGTCGTCAGATCTCCTCGTGCGCGCAGCCAGTTCAGGACTTCGATCAGGGGCAGGCCCAGGACGGCAAAGTAATCGCCCTCGATGGCGGAAAACAACCGCACGCCTTCTTCTTCGAGCTTGTAGCAGCCGACCGCGTGGCGGATCGAGTCCCAGTTGCGCGCGACATACTCGGCGATGAAGGCGTCGGTCAGCGGATGCATGGTCAGGCGAACCTCGGCCACATGGCGCCAGAGCGGGCGGCCATCCTGCACGACGACGAGCGCCGAAAGCAGGCGATGCGTTCGACCCGAAAGGCTTTGCAGATGCGCAATCGCCTGATCGGGGCTTTCGGGCTTCGCGAAAATCTCGCCCTGCAGTTCGAGCACCTGATCGGCACCCAGCACCAGCGCGCCGGGATGGCGGGCGGATTGCTTCATCGCTTTCGCCTCGGCCAGCTGATCGGCGACATCGCGCGGCTTCGCGCCTTCCTGCTCAAGCGCTTGGCGGATCGCGTCTTCATCGACACGGGCGGGGGCGATGGTCACCGAAAGCCCGGCAGAGCGCAAAAGCTGCGCGCGGATCTGCGAGGAAGAGGCCAGAACAAGGTCGGGGAGCATGTGGACAACCGTAGGGAAAACCGGATGGGGGAGCCTGGGGACAGAAGGTGGTGCAACTTTTCCTCCCCGGGAAGGGGCGAGTTTGTCAAGGAACGAAAGGAGACTCCCAGCATGTGGGAAGGACGATACGGCGGATGTGAGGAAGTGCCGCAACCCACAAGAACAAAATGGAACACTCCCAAACCGCTCACCTCGCTATCAACCACACAAGTGCTTGATAGAAAATGGACTTTCTGATTTTTCAACAGGGTTTTTCGATGCCTTGCCGGAGCCTTTCAAGGCATGGGAAAAGACTTGGAAAACTGGACTATCCACACTGTCCACAGCCCTTACAAAATCAACATCTTTTCTTTTCAATAATAATTCTTAAGAAGAAGCCGACACAGGAGGCACAGATGTTCGAACTCGTCACGGATTTCCTTTCGGATTGGTATTTCTGGACGAAGTCGCTGCATGTGATGTCGGTCCTAGCCTGGATGGCCGGTCTGTTCTACCTGCCGCGGCTCTACGTTTACCACGTCGAAGGGCTGAAGAAGCAGGGTGTGAAACGCGGCTCGGACATGGATCTGCTGTTCCAGCACCAAGAACGGATGCTGCTCAAGGCGATCATGAACCCGGCCGCGGTCTCGACCTGGTTCTTCGGTCTGTGCCTTGTCTTCACGCCGGGCATCATCGACTGGAGCATGCAATGGCCCTGGATCAAGGGTGCCTGCGTGATCGCGATGACGGTGTTTCATCTGTTCCTCGCCCGGGCGCGACTGAAATTCGTCGATGGCACGAATGATCTGGCGGGTCGGCAATGGCGGATGATGAACGAAGTGCCGACGCTTTTGATGTTTCTCATCGTCATCTCGGTGATCGTGAAATTCTGAATTCGTTGACTCGCTGCGGGCTTTGAGCGTAGAAGCGCCTCAGCCCCGGCCGTCCGGCCGCAGGTTTAGCCGAGCCATGACCCTTGCTGCGCCGCCCCGAAGGGGTATGGCGCCTTTCGCGGATGGATGCGAGATGACCGAACGTTTGAACCTTTCCGATCTCAAGGCGAAAAGCCCCAAGGACCTTTTGGCGATGGCCGAAGACTGGGAGATCGAAAACGCCTCGACGATGCGCAAGGGCGAGATGATGTTCTCGATCCTCAAAGAGCATGCCGAAGAGGGCGTCGAAATCGGCGGCGATGGCGTGCTCGAGGTGCTGCAGGACGGGTTCGGCTTCCTGCGCTCGCCCGAGGCGAACTATCTACCCGGCCCCGATGACATCTACGTTTCGCCCGACATGATCCGGCAATACAGCCTGCGCACCGGCGATACCGTCTGGGGCATCATTCGCGCCCCCGGCGAGAATGAACGCTATTTCGCGCTGACCGCGGTCGAGAAGATCAACTTCGAAGATCCGGAAAAGGCGCGTCACAAGGTCAGCTTCGACAACCTGACCCCGCTTTACCCCGATGAACGGCTGAAGATGGAGATCGAGGATCCGACGATCAAGGATCGCTCGGCCCGGATCATCGACCTGGTAGCGCCGATCGGGAAGGGGCAGCGCTCGTTGATCGTCGCGCCGCCGCGGACCGGTAAGACGGTTCTGCTGCAGAACATCGCGCATTCGATCGAGGTGAACCACCCCGAGTGCTACCTGATCGTGCTTCTGATCGACGAACGTCCCGAGGAAGTCACCGACATGCAGCGCTCGGTGAAGGGCGAGGTGATTTCCTCGACCTTCGACGAACCGGCGACGCGGCACGTTGCGGTGGCCGAGATGGTGATCGAAAAGGCCAAGCGTCTGGTCGAGCATAAGCGAGATGTTGTGATCTTGCTTGACTCGATCACAAGACTTGGGCGGGCCTTCAACACCGTTGTGCCGAGCTCTGGCAAGGTGCTGACGGGCGGTGTCGATGCGAACGCGCTGCAACGTCCGAAGCGCTTCTTTGGCGCTGCGCGGAACATCGAAGAGGGCGGCTCGCTGACCATCATCGCCACCGCGCTGATCGACACCGGCTCGCGGATGGACGAGGTCATCTTCGAAGAATTCAAGGGCACCGGCAACAGCGAGATCGTGCTGGACCGGAAGGTCGCCGACAAGCGCGTATTCCCGGCGATGGATATTCTCAAGTCGGGCACGCGGAAGGAAGATCTGCTGGTCGACCAGAAAGACCTGCAGAAAACCTATCTGCTGCGCCGCATCCTGAACCCGATGGGCACGACGGATGCGATCGAATTCCTGATCTCGAAGCTGAAGCAGACGAAAACCAACGGCGAGTTCTTCGATTCGATGAACGGCTGAGGTATCGTTGCCCCGAGAGGGATTTCGATGGACACGATCTATGCGCAGGCATCCGGCCGCGGCAAGGCCGGCGTTGCTGTCATTCGCCTGTCCGGGCCGCGCGCCTGGGAGGCGATTACGGCTTTGTGTGGCCGTCTGCCCACGCCGCGGCAGGCTTCGGTGCGGCTGCTGAAGATCGAGGGTGAAGTTCTCGACGAGGCTCTGGTGCTGTGTTTCGAGGCCGGTCGCAGTTTCACGGGCGAAGAATCGGCCGAGTTGCATCTGCATGGGGCGGTCGCGACGGTTGCCGCGGTGCTGAAAGCGCTCGGATCGCTGGGTTTTCTGCGTCTGGCCGAGCCGGGCGAATTTACCCGACGGGCGATGGAAAGTGGACGGCTGGATCTGTCGCAGGTCGAGGGCTTGGCGGATTTGATCGAAGCCGAGACCGAGGCACAGCGGAAACAGGCTTTGGCGGTCCTGTCGGGTTCGGTCGGGCGGGTGGTCGAGACTTGGCGCAGCAAGCTCATCCGGGCGGCGGCGCTGATGGAAGCCTGCATCGATTTCGCCGATGAGGATGTGCCCGAAGATGTGACGCCGGAAGTGCGTGGTTTGCTGAGCGATGTCTCGGTTCAGCTGGCGCAGGAGATGGCGCGGATTTCTGTGACCGAACGGGTGCGCGAGGGCTTTGAGGTTGCGATCGTCGGGCGACCGAATGCCGGGAAGTCGACGCTTCTGAATGCGCTTGCGGGTCGGGAGGCGGCGATCACCTCGGAAGTTGCGGGAACGACGCGCGACGTGATCGAAGTGCGGATGGATCTGTCTGGTCTGGCCGTGACGTTGCTGGATACCGCGGGTTTGCGCGATACCGAAGATCGGATCGAGGCGATCGGTGTGGCCCGGGCGATCGAGCGGGCGAAGCAGGCGGATCTGCGGGTGTTCTTGCTGGATGACGGGGATATCCCGCTTTTGGAGCCGGTCGCGGAGGACCTGGTGGTGCGCGGCAAGGCCGATCTGGGAGGCGCTGGGGATCTCCGCGTTTCCGGGAAAACGGGCGAAGGGATCGACGCGCTCGTTGCGGCGATTACGGCGCGGCTGTCCGAACGGGCGGCCGGGGCAGGTGTCATGACACGGGAACGGCATCGTGACTGCCTGATCCGGGCAGAGGCAGCCTTGCGGGCGTCGGCGGTCGAGCTAGATCATGGGCTTGATCGGCTCGACTTGGCGGCAGAGCAGTGCCGGACGGCCGTTCGAGCCTTGGAATCCTTGCTGGGACGGGTCGATGTCGAGAGCCTTCTTGACGAGATCTTCTCCAGTTTCTGCATCGGCAAGTGAGGAGTGTTTCACGTGAAACATTTTGACGTCATCGTCGTCGGCGGTGGTCACGCCGGAACCGAGGCAGCGCATGCCGCGGCCCGGATGGGGGCGAGAACGGCGCTTGTCACGATGCGCCGCGAGGCGATTGGCGTGATGTCCTGCAACCCGGCGATTGGTGGGCTGGGGAAGGGACATCTCGTTCGTGAAGTCGACGCGATGGATGGGGTGATGGGCAAGGCCGCCGATCGTGCGGGCATTCAGTTTCGCTTGCTCAATCGGCGCAAGGGTCCAGCGGTGCAGGGGCCCCGGACGCAGGCGGATCGCAAGCTCTATCGCCTTGCGATCACCGAGCTTTGCGCAGCGCAGCCCTGCCTTGAAATCGTCGAAGGCGAAGTGGTTGATCTTTTGATGGATGGCTCGGCCATTTCCGGCGTGCGTCTGCAGGATGGGTCCGATATTTTTTCCGCTGCGGTCGTGATGACGACCGGCACGTTTTTGAATGGCGTCATCCATATCGGTGATCAACGGACTGCGGGGGGCCGCGTCGGCGATCGCCCTTCCGTACCGCTTTCGCATCGTCTGCGGGAGCTTGCGCCGAACGTCGGTCGACTGAAAACAGGAACGCCGCCGCGGCTTGATGGAAAGACGATCAACTGGGATATCCTCGAGACCCAGCCGGGCGACGACGATCCAGTGATGCTGAGCTTCCTCAGCCAGAAGCCGTTTGTGCGGCAGATTTCCTGTGGCATCACCCATACGAACGAATCGACTCATGAGGTGATTCGGAACAACCTGCAGCGCTCTGCGATGTACGGTGGGCATATCGAAGGCGTCGGCCCGCGGTATTGTCCGTCGATCGAGGACAAGGTGGTGCGATTTGCCGACAAGACCTCGCATCAGGTGTTCCTTGAGCCCGAGGGCCTGGACGATGACACGGTTTATCCGAACGGTATTTCCACGTCTTTGCCAAGTGATGTGCAGGAAGCCTATGTGCGCTCGATCAGAGGTCTTGAGCAGGTTCGGATTCTGCAGCCGGGTTATGCGATTGAATATGATTTCGTTGATCCGCGGGCTTTGACCTTGACGCTAGAGTTACGAGAGCAGGCCGGTCTTTTCCTCGCGGGTCAGATCAATGGCACCACGGGCTATGAAGAGGCAGCCGCGCAGGGGCTCGTTGCGGGTTTGAACGCCGCTTCTAAAGCCTTGCGGCGTGATCCGATTACGTTCAGCCGAACCGATTCCTACATCGGGGTGATGATCGACGATCTTGTGGGACGCGGCGTCAGTGAACCCTATCGCATGTTCACATCGCGCGCCGAGTTTCGGCTTTTCCTTCGGGCTGACAATGCGGATCAGCGGCTGACGCCGCGCGGGATCGAGGTCGGCTGTGTTGGGAAAGAGCGGGAAGCGGCTTTCGAGAGCAAGATGGAAGCAATGGAGTCCGGTAAAGCGGTGTTGGACGGCATCGTTCTCACCCCGAAACAGGCGATCTCGCTCGGCCTCGAATTGAATCAGGACGGGGTCAAGCGCACCGCGTTCCAGCTTCTTGCCTTTCCGGAAGTCACCTTCGACCGCCTCGGGGGCTCGTTTCCGGAGTTGACGAATATTCCCTCAGCAATTGCTGCGCAGCTTTCGAACGAGGCACTCTATGAAAATTACATCATTCGGCAGCAGCGCGATGTGGAGGCGATGCGTCGTGACGAGAATTGGGAGATCCCGGTCGACTTTGATTACGGGGTTCTGTCCGGCCTGTCTAACGAGTTGAAACTGAAGTTCTCGGCGGCGGCGCCGCGCACTCTGCATCAGGCAGGTCAGGTTGATGGAGCCACGCCAGCAGCTTTGGCCTTGATCCTTGCCCGTTTGCGGCAAAACAAGCGAGCGGCGCAGAAATGACAGGCGCGGAGCTCTTTTCACAGCGTTTCAATGTTTCACGTGAAACAATTCAGTTGCTAGAACAGCTGGAAGCGCTTCTGCGCAAATGGAATCCGGCGATCAATCTGGTCTCGCCGAACACTCTTTCTGAAATCTGGTCACGTCATTTTATCGATTCGGCGCAACTTATTCATCTGCTTGACCACAGTCCGAACCATTGGGCCGATCTTGGAAGTGGTGGCGGCTTTCCCGGTCTGGTCGTCGGTGTTCTTGCAAAGGAACGGTTTCCGAAGATGAAACTGACCCTGGTCGAAAGCGACAAGCGCAAGGCAGCATTCCTTTTGACGGCTGTGCGAGACCTGGGCATATCCGCGACGGTCGCGCCTGTTCGTATAGAGATGCTCGATCCTCTTGCTGTCGATGTCCTGTCCGCGCGCGCGCTGGCATCGCTCGATCTTCTGTTGGGTTTTGCAGAACGTCACCTGTCACCCGATGGCATCGCACTATTCCCGAAGGGAAATCGTTGGCGCGAAGAGGTTGCGTTGGCGGAACAGAAATGGTCCTTTGACTGCGAACAGAAACCCAGTGCAACGGATCCGGAGTCCGTGGTCTTGAAAATCAAGGGGTTGCAACATGTCTGATCCTACACGACCGGCTCAACCAAGAATCATCGCCATTGCCAACCAAAAGGGCGGTGTCGGCAAAACAACCACAGCAATCAACCTTGCGGCCGCTATGGCAGAGCGTGGATGCCGCGTTCTGTTGGTCGATCTTGATCCGCAGGGGAACGCTTCTACAGGTTTGGGGATCGATACCCAAGATCGTAAGTTCAGCACTTACGATCTGATTTTCGGCGACGCACCACTCTCAGATGTCATTCAGAAGACCGCCTTTGAGGGTCTTTTCATCTCTCCCGCGACGACAGACCTGTCTTCAGCGGATATGGAGCTGGTTTCCTCGGAAAAACGCAGCTTTCTCCTTCATGATGCGCTTCGGCAGAATGATATCGATCGATATATGCTCGACTATGTGTTGATCGACTGCCCGCCGTCGCTCAATCTGATGACTGTAAATGCGATGGTGGCTGCACAGTCGATCCTCGTTCCGCTGCAGGCCGAGTTTTTCGCGCTGGAGGGGCTGTCGCAACTGATGCTTACGATTCGGGAAGTTCGTCAGACGGCGAACCGGGATCTTCGTATCGAGGGCGTGGTTCTGACGATGTATGATGTGCGCAACAACCTCTCGCAGCAGGTAGAGGCCGATGCCCGCGCCACACTTGGAGAGCTGGTTTTTCGCACGATGATCCCGCGGAACGTGCGGATTTCCGAAGCGCCGTCCTATGCTTTGCCGGTCCTGAGTTACGATGCGGGGTCGAAAGGTGCGGAAGCCTACCGATCGCTTGCGGCGGAATTGCTTGACCATCACACAATGACAAGAACGAAAGGCTAGGTCATGAGCGACAAAAAACCCGAGCGTCGCGGCCTTGGTCGCGGTCTGTCCGCATTGATGGCGGATGTTCAGCTGGCACCGGTGGAGGCCGAAGCGGTGCCGCGTCGGAAAGATTTGCTGGTGCCGATCGAAAAGATCGTTCCCAACCCTGACCAGCCGCGTAGAACCTTTGCGCCAGAAGCGCTCGAAGAATTGCGCGCCTCAATTGCGGAAAAGGGAATCATTCAGCCGCTGATCGTCCGCAAACATCCGCGCGATGCAGATATTTATGAGATTGTCGCTGGCGAGCGGCGTTGGCGTGCCGCACAACTGGCGAAATTGCACGAGCTTCCGGTCATCGTGCGTGACTTCACGGATACCGAAGTCCTTGAAGTCGCGATCATCGAGAACATTCAGCGTGCCGATCTCAACCCGCTCGAAGAGGCGATGGGGTATCGGCAGTTGATGGATCGCTTCGGTCATACCCAGGAAAAGCTTGCCGAAGCACTGTCGAAAAGCCGTAGCCATATCGCCAACCTGCTGCGCTTGCTGAACCTGCCCGACGAGGTGCAGGAATTCCTGCGCGAGGGCAAGCTGACGGCTGGTCATGCGCGGGCGCTGGTAACAGCTCCGGACCCGGTTCGGCTTGCAAAGGAAACCATCGCCAAGGGTCTTTCGGTCCGCGATGTCGAACGACTTGCCAAGGACGAGGCTCCGACGGCGCCTGGCACGGTGTCGAGAACCGCTTCTCGAGCGTCAAAAGAGAAGGATGCGGATACCCGGGCGCTTGAAGCGGACCTTTCGGCAACGATCGGCATGTCAGTGAGTATTGACCACGAGGGGGCAGAGGGTGGACGGCTGACCATTCGCTATGCGACACTCGATGATCTCGATCGTTTGTGCCAAGCGCTGAGCCACATCGCCTGACCAGATCTCGAAGATCGGCTCCGATCCCAAGGCAGGATCAGAGCCGATTTTCCTTTGTCTTTTGATGTTTTGCCAACAATTGATGCGCAATTTTTCCAAGGTTGCGGTGACGCCCGGTTGCCGTGGCCGTTCGTTGCTTCTGCGCTTCGATCAAGGGCTGCAGGTTGGCCATCAGATCGTTGATCTGCGTCTGGCGCATCTGCGCCCATTTCTCGAAACTCTCCGCAGCACGAGCCGACATCAGATTGTCGCTCCCACTCTTCCAGGCGGCCTGAACGTCTTGGGTGATTTTCTGGCGTTCCGCCTCCAAGCGCAATCTTCGCAGGTTCAACTTTGCCAGTTCCGCCATTTCACGATCGCGAATCATTGAGGCGATGTCGTTCAGGGACTGAAGATCCTTGCGTTTCATTTTCTTGCCCCGCGTTCCCGAGACCGACGACGCATCTTTTCGGCGAACCGGATGGCGGCAGCCACCGGCCGGTAGTGATCGGGATGGATTTCGTTACCGATGTCGACCGAGGCATGAAGCGCGCGCGCAGTCGGCGGATCGGAGTGGATCGGAACGCCAGATTCGGCGGCCACTTCGCGGATGCGCGCCGCAACTTCGTCGACGCCTTTCGCCACGCAGATCGGTGCCCGTTTCGCACCACGCTCCCACTTCAGTGCCACCGCATAGTGCGTCGGGTTGACGATCACGACATCGGCCTTGGCGACATCCGCAATCATCTGCTTCGTCGCGATCTCGATGGCCTTTTGACGACGTTGCGATTTGATATGGGGGTCACCTTCGGACTGCTTCATCTCGTCGGTCAATTCCTTGCGCGTCATCTTGTTGCGGCGCATGAATTCAAATCTTTGCCACAGGTAGTCTATGGCACCGATAACACCCGCAAGAAGTAGCATCAGTAACAAGAATTCGACGATCAATTCGGGAAAACGGCCAGATATGATCCGGGCGTCATATTGTTGCGCCAGCAGAATTCCGGGCAGTTCGCGCAGGATGAATTTGCCAAGGATGATCGAGATCACCACCAGCTTCACGAAGCTTTTCGCGAATTCGAACAGACCTGTGCGCCCGAATTTCTGCTTGAAGTTCGCAATCGGATCGATGCGATTGAATTTCGGCATCAATTTTTCAGGGGCAAAGACGATTGCGCGTTGCGCCATCAACGCCCCAAGCACGAGAACGCCCGGCAGAATGAGCCAAGGGGCAACCGAGATGCCAGCACGGAACAAAAGCCCGCCAGCCACGGCGGTGCCACCGCCCAGCATTTGGGTCGAGATCGAATCCGCCTGGTCAATCAGGACGCTGGCCCAGGTGCCGAAGCTTTCGAGCGTGCTTTTTCCGAAAGCGAGCGCGGTCACTACGAACGCGGCATAGACGGCTGCGACAGTCACCTCGGAAGATCGGACCAGATCGCCTTGTTTTCGGGCCTGTTCGATTTTCTGCGGAGTTGGGTCGAATTCCTTTGAGCTGTCGTCTTCCTCGCTCATTGCGGCACCTCAAAGGGTGCGGCGAGAAAGCTCTGGAAGGCGTCATGCCAGACGACAAGACCGGTTGGCAGCGCGATCATCAGCAGCGCCAGCCCGGCCAACGTCTGCGCAGGAGCGCCGATCATCGTGACCATCAACTGTGGCATGGCCCGGTTGATCGCGCCAAGAGCCACGTTGTAGATCAGCCCGGCGATGACGAAAGGCGAAGCGATGGAAAAACCAAGCGCGAAGGAATGCGCGATCCCGCCAAGACCCCATTGCCGGAACAGATCCGCATCGGGGAAGGCGCCAGGCGGCAGCACCTGATAAGAGTTGAGGAAAATCTCGGTAACCTTCACATGCAGACCAAAGTGCACCGAGATCGCCAGGCCTGCGAGCACGAGAAGTTCCCCCACGGCCGGTTGCGGTTCGCCGGTCGTGCCGCCGAAAAGTTGCGAAAGTGAGGTCGATTGAGCGGCGATCGTACCCGCAATCTGCAAGCAGAGCACGAAAAGCCGCAGCATCAGGCCGAGAAACAGGCCAATCACGATCTCTGCGAAAAGCCAGACCGCGACGGGCAGGCTGGTGTCCGGATCGTTCACGAAGGGTTGGGCACCCGGCATCACAATGGCGGTGAAGGCGAGGGAAAGCCCCAGTTTCACGCGTGTCGGCACCATCATCTCACCAAAAGCTGGCATGACGGCCATCGTTCCACCGACGCGCAGGAAGACGACGAAGCCGATCCAGAGAAAACTCCGGGCCGATTGCATCAGCTCTGCAAGCTCGGCGGTCATGGTTGCACCACCCCGACCATCGAAGGCCGCGCGTCGAGCCCGATTTCCTCGAAGCTCAGCACCGGAGCCAGGATACCCTTGGCACCCAGAACCGTTTTGAGGAAGCGCCGCCGCCGCGTGGAGGTGACGATCGCCGGGAAGATTCCGGATTCCCCCGCGCGGGCGATCCGTTCGGCGACATTGTTTGCAAGCCGATTGAACTTGTCCGGTGGCAGGGCGACATCGGTCTGCCCGCGATCGCCCGCGACCTGGAAGGCGGCAAAGGTGTCTTCCCATTCCGGCGCAAGCTGCAGCAGCGGTAGCGTGCCATCCTCCCGGCGGTATTCGGCGACGAGCTGGAACCCGAGACGTTGGCGAACATGTTCGCAGATTGCTTCGGGCGACTGCATGCCGCGGACTTCGGCAATGGATTCGACGATCACCAGCAGGTTGCGGATCGAAACGCGTTCTTCGAGGAGCAGACGCAGCACGGCAAGCAGCAGGTCAACCGGAACCTTGTCGGGGATCAACTCGTCCAGAAGTCGGCGGTTCGAGTCGGCCCGCGCAGTGTCGGACAGGTTGCAGACTTCCTCAAGCAGACGCCGCAAGGCGCGCAGTGTCATCAACCGGCCGAAGTTGCGCCGAATCACTTCGAGCAGATGGGTTGCCAGAACTTCGGTCGGGCTGACGACCGTCGACCCGGCAAGGGCGGCGTCTTCCTGTTTGGCGGGCGAGAGCCAGCGGGCAGGGGCACCATAGACGGGTTCGCGTACATCTTCGCCGTCAGGCAGGAAATCCCGGTTGTCGGTGATCAGTGCCAGAACGCGATCGGGGAAAAGCTTGTCCTTGGCCTGTTCGACGCCTTGAATGCGGATGCGATAACAGCCGGAATCCAGTGTCGCATCGTCGGTCAGACGAATTTCCGGCAGGATCAACCCATAGCTTGCCGCAACATGGTTGCGCATGTTGGTAATCCGCGCATCAAGGCCGGTCGCCGGATCGAGCGCCATCGCCACCAGATCCGGGGCGAATTCCACATGGATGTCGTCGACATCAAGCACGTCACCGATCGACTTGCGTTTCTTCGGCTCGGCGGTATCGGGCATCTTCATCGCCTCAAGTTCGGCCTTCTTGCGGGCATTGCGCTTCACCATGTAGGCGGTGCCACCCAGAATCGCAGCGCCGGTCATGAAGGGCACGAAAGGCAGCCCAGGAACGATGGCAAAGCCTGCCATCAGCATCGCGACGGTGATCAGAGCCGAAGGATAGCGCGACAGCTGTTCGAAAAGCGCGGTATCGGCCGAGCCCTTGGCGCCGCCGCGCGACAGCAGGATGGCGGAGCCGATCGAGATGATCACGGCCGGGATCTGGCTGGTGAGGCCGTCGCCGACGGTGAGGATCGCATAGGTTTCGAGCGCGCGATCGAGCGGCATGCCATGCACGATCGTCCCGATGGCAAGTCCGACGACAAGGTTCAACAGCGTGATCAGAAGACCCGCCACCGCGTCGCCCTTGACGAATTTCGACGCACCGTCGAGCGAGCCGAAGAAGGTCGTTTCCGCCTGTTCCTTTTCGCGCCGTGCCCGGGCCTCGGCATGGTCGATGGCGCCGGCGTTCATGTCGCTGTCGATGGCGAGCTGTTTGCCGGGCATCGCATCGAGGGCGAAACGGGCGCCCACTTCGGCCATCCGGCCAGCACCCTTGGTGATGACGATGAAGTTGACGATCAGGATCACGCCGAAGACGACGAGCCCGATCATCACCGAGCCGCCCATGATGAAATTCGCGAACCCCTCGATCACATGGCCCGCGGCGGCGGTGCCGGTATGGCCGTTGCCGATGATCAGCTTCGTCGAGGAGACGTTCAGCGACAGCCGCAGCATCAGCGAGGCCAGCAGGATCGTCGGGAAGGCCGAGAAATCCAGCGGCCGCTCGATGAAGAGCGTCACGGTGAAGATCAGGATCGCCAGCGCAAAAGAGACCGCAAGGCCGGTATCGAGCACCCAGGCCGGAACCGGCAGGATCATCATCACGATCACTGCCATCAGCGCCAGCGCCAGAAGGATGGTCGGCTGGAAGATCGCCGAAATCGTCAGCTTCGGCATCAGTTCACCTCGGTCTTGTTCAGGGAGATGGCGAAGAGACTGGCGCCCGGGGCGGCCCCCAACGGCGGCGAGACGGTCCCGGTGCGGCGCAACAGCGGATAGGAATTGACCCGGGGAGGTTTCGGCGGCGTCACCGGCGTATTCAGCGCGGCGACGATGTCCGGAATTTCGGGAATGTTGTCATAGGGCATGCCATCCGGCGCGTCGTTCATCGCCAGAACTTCGTTTTCCGATCCGCCGCCCAGATACCGTTGGCGCAATTCGGCGAACCGGGCGGAATAGCGATCGGCATATTCCTTGGTGCGAGAATGATAGGCACCGGCGGCATCGTTCCACGATCCGGTCTCGGTATAGAGATCGGCGAGGAATTTTGCCGCATAAAGCGCATTGGACTTGGGGTCGAACATCTCGTCGATCGACGAGAAATGTTCCGAATGCCATTTGTAATTGATCTGGAAGCAGCCGACGTCGAAGCTGCGGGCCCCGCGCTGATATTCCTTGAACACATAGGAACGGGCTTCGTCGAGCGTGTCGAACCAGTGCCCGGTCCCCTCCATGTTCACGGTCCAGGGCCAGGGACGCAATTTTCCGTCGATCTTCTTGCCGGTCTCGGTCAGGGTGATCGCCTTGAGAACCGAAACGGGAACGCCCGTGCGTTGCGACGCGTATTCGGCGACCTGATCGCAAGTGGCGGAAATGCTTTTTGTCGACTCGGACGCCAGCGCCGGACGCAGCGTGGCGGACATGCCAAGCATGAAGATTATGACGATTCGCCAATGCCTTGGCATGGGGTTCCCCCTTGATTCAGCAGTTCTTGCCAAGGCTGAAGCTAGGGAAAGAAGGTTTACATCCGGTAATCAGACGTCGGAATCTTGGGTCTGGGGTCTCAGCTGCGCGAGATATTGGGCATGCAATCCGGGGGCGCCAACCAGCAGCCCGTCGATCTGGGCGCTGGGGGTGTTGAACCGGATCGGACCCCCGGCACGGTCGGTCACCAGCGCCCCGGCGCAGGTGGCGATCAGGCTCGCGGCGGCGATATCCCATTCCCAGGTCGGGCGCACGGTCAGGCTGGCGTCAAACCGCCCCTCGGCCACAAGACATAGGCGCCAAGCCAGCGAGGGACGGAAGAACCGGCGATAAGCGGGCTTTTCCGCGCGCCAGTTCGTGGCGATATCACAGACTTTCGAGGCCAGCAGGCTGGAGCCATCGATCGGGCCGGGGTCGGAATTGCGGATCGGTTGCCCGTTGAGCAGCGCCGGTCCACCGCGCACGGCGGCATAGGTTTCCTCGAACACGGGCAGATGCACGACACCGGCCAGCACTTCACCATCTTCGACGACGGCGATGGCATGGGCAAAGCCCGGTTCGTTCGACAGAAAGGCCCGTGTGCCGTCGATCGGATCGACGACGAACAGCCGACGGCAGGACAGTCGGTCGGCATTGTCGAGGCTTTCTTCGGACAGCCAGCCATAGTCCGGCCGCGCCTTGTGCAGCATGTGAAACAGCAGATCGTTCACCGCCAGATCGGCTTCCGAGACCGGACCGGCATCGCCCGCCTTGTCCCAATGCTTCGGCGCGTGTTTCCAGTATTGCAGCGCCAATTCGCCCGCGGCTTCGGCGGCCCGGATCAGCAGCTCCAGATCGGCGGTGGCGTCATGCTCCGGCAATCGTCAGCCCCTCAAGCAGAAGCGACGGCACGACATGGTTCAGATGACCACGGGCGTCATTGGCGGGGATGATCCGGCGCAGCATCTCGCGCAGGTTTCCGGCCACGGTGCATTCGTTCACCACATGCGAAATCTGACCGTTTTCAACCCAATAGCCCGCGGCACCGCGCGAATAATCGCCCGTGGTCGGGTTAATCGTCGCACCGATGAACGAGGTCACCAGAAGCCCGGTGCCCATGTCGCGGATCAGATCCTCGCGCGATTTCGTGCCCTGCGTCAGCGCCACATTGCCCGCGGCGGGCGAGGGCGGTGTCGATGTTCCACGCGACGCATTGCCGGTGCTTTGCATGCCGAGCTTGCGGGCGGTGGCCAGATCCAGCACCCAGCCGGTCAGCACGCCATCCTCGACGATGGCGCGACGGGCAGGGGGCAGGCCCTCGGCGTCGAAGGGACGCGAGCCCGAGATGCGACGGCGGAACGGATCTTCGATCAGGCTGATGCCCTTCGGCAGCACCTCGGCATTCAGGCCGTCGCGCAGCCACGATGCCCCGCGGGCGATGGCGGTGCCGTTGATCGCCGAGAGAAGATGGCCAATGAGGCTCGCCGCGACGCGTTCATCGAGCAGCACCGGGAAGGATCCGGTTTTCGGCCGCACCGGGCCAAGACGGGCAATGGCGCGTTCGCCCGCCTGCGCGCCGATCGAGCTGGCCGAGGGCAGATCGGTGCCGAAAATCCGCGCTTCGGACGCCCAGTCGCGTTCCATTGCCTCGCCTTCACCGGCGATGGCGACGGCCGAAATCGAGCGCGAGGTGCGCGCGTAACCGCCTGAAAATCCGTTCGTTCCCGCCATGTGGAGCAGCCGCTTCGACCACGAGGCCGAGGCCGATTGCACCTGCGAGACACCTTTCACAGCAAGCGCCGCGGCTTCCGCCTCGCGCGCGTCGGTTTCCAGCGCCGTGGCCGAGGGTTCCGCACCCGGATCGGCCAGTTCCAGCGCCGCAGCGTCCCAGCCCTGCGCCAGTTGTGCCGGATCGGCCAGACCCGCGTTCGGGTCCGCCGGGGCTTCGCGGGCCATCGCCACGGCACGTTCGGCCATGTCGGCCATCGTGCGAGCGGAAATATCGGAGGCCGAGACACAGGCCTGACGCCCGCCGATCAGCACCCGCAAGCCGATTTCCAGCCCTTCGGAGCGTTCCGCCTGTTCCAGCGCCCCGCCACGAACGTCAATCGACACGGCGCGGCCATCGACGGCGATTGCATCGGCGGCTTCGGCCCCGGCCTTGCGGGCGGCGGAGAGCAGGGCATCGGTCAGATCGGCAAGAACGGGGGGCATCGGCTCTCCTTGTGAAAAACCGCCCGGGAGGCCGGGCGGTTTTGCTGTTCCGGTGGTATCGTCTTACTTGATCGGCTGGCCGTTGGCCAGAATCTGGCCGCCTTCCTTGAACTCGATCTTCGAGGTGAACAGGTCATCGCCCGCGGGCACCGCATACATGCCCATCATCATCTTGGCGAACATCACCTGATCTTGCGGCATGACGCCCATCGCGACGAGCCCATCCATCAGCTTGTTCGCCCCCGCAAGTTTCAGGTCAACCGCGCCCAGCGGCATCGGCATCCCCATCGAATTGTCGAAAGTGAGCGCGCCATTGCCTGTCAGCTCGGCTCCGGCGGCGGTCAGTTGCAACTGATTGACGTTGAGGCTGTCGATCTGGACCGGCGGCACCGGCGAGGCGGCCGCGGCCAGCGAGAACAGATCGATCATCGCCTTGCCGGTGCCGGTCAGATCGACGATCAGCGTCGCCGGGCCATGGGCAAGCTTCGCGGTCGGGTCGATCACTTTCCAGATCTGATCCGAGAGGCTCAGCCCCACCAGCGAGACCTTGCCGGTGAAGGGTTGCGGTTCGGGCGTGGCCGCCAGCGGCATGGCAAAGTCGATTTCGCCCTGATCGATGGTGGCCGACATCGGCAGCGGGAATTCCGCGGTCTGGATATCAAGCTTGGTCTTGGTGCCGGTGGCGGCATAGCGCACCGCATCACGCGACAGCGCGATGATCGCATGGCCGCTTTCAGCCGAACCCGAGACATTGACCGGGCCCTGCTTGGTGTCCGAGTCCATCGAATAGGTCAGCGTGCCATAGCTTATGTCGCTGTTGGTGTGCATGCCCTTGGCGATCGCATCGCCGAGTTTCGCAGCATCGGCGCCCTCGGGCATCATGCTGTCGGCCTTGATCGCCAGATCCTTCATCTCGACATTGGCGTTGATCGTGGTCGCGTCCTCGGGGTCGGTACCGGTCATCGTCAGCGACATGCCGGTGGCCTTCAGATCAGCCTTGATACCTTGACCGCCGACCGAGGACATTGCTTGCGTGCCGCTGAGCCCGGTCAGCGTCATCCCGAGAAGCGCGGGCTTGCCGCCCGGCGTTGCGGGCTGCGCCTCGACGCTGGCGCTGACGCTTGGCGCGTCGACGAGATAGGACATCTCCTCGGGCGTGCCCGAAATCACGACACTCGCGTCGGTCTTGTTGACCTTGATCTTCGCCGTATCGGATTTGCCGGTAGGATCGGTCGTGTCGTTGGTCCCGGTGATCTCGCCATCGATCGAGCCCTTCACCGTGCCGTCGCCCAGATCTTCAAGCAGGATCGTGGGCACGTTCATCACGGTTTTCGACACCACCTTGTCGGTGCCGACCTCGGTGGTGGTCTCGTTCGTCAGGACCAGATTGGAAATCGTCAGAACGTCGCCATCGCGCTCGACCGCGCCGGGGGTGACGGTGAAACCGTAAGCAGAATATTGTTTTTGCCAGCTCTCCCAGACTTGTTCCGGGGTGACGTCGGCGAGTGCCGCGGTCGAGCTCATCAGAAGCGCGATGAAAGTGGTTGTGCCAGCGGGCTTGAGCCGTGCCATGGGGACCTCGTGGATAAAGGAATTGCTCCACCTTCCGCTGCACATCAGTAATGGTCAAGGGGCAATGGGGTTGCTAACACCCTTGGGAAAGCTGACCGCGGAGGGGAAGATGATCCATGTGAAATCGGCCGAGGGCGTCTTTACGGTGACGATCGACCGGCCGGAAAAGGCGAATTCGCTGACGCGGGGGATGCTGTCCGAGATTGCCGATGCGGCCGAGGCGGCGGGCCGTGCCGAGGCCCATGCTTTCGTGCTGCGTGGCACGGGCAAGGTGTTTTCGGCGGGGATGGACCTTGACGAGGCGCAGACGGGGCTGGCCACCGATCCGGTCTGGGAACGGCTTTCCGGGGCGGTTGCGGCGCTGCCTTGTTTGACCATCGCGGCGCTGAACGGAACGCTTGCGGGTGGGGCGATGGGGATGGTTCTCGCTTGCGATCTGCGGATTTCGGTGCCGCAGGCCAAGGTCTTCTATCCGGTGATGAAGCTTGGTTTTCTGCCGCAACCCTCTGATCCGAAACGTCTTGCTGCGTTGGTTGGTCCCGCGCGGGCAAAGATGATCCTGATGGCAGGCCAGAAGATCGAGGCGGCCGAGGCGCTGACTTGGGGGTTGATCGACCGCATCGTCGCCCCCGAAGCGATGGAAGAGACCCTTGCCGCGCTCGTCGCCGATGTGACCGCCGCCAAGCCGTCGCATGTGGCGGCGATCAAGGCGCTGATCTGATCAGAGGTAGTGGCTTTCCTTCCGGAAATGCCGGACCAGCATATAATAGATCACCGCGCGGTATTTGCGCGGTTCCGAGCGGCCATAGGTCTCGATCGCGGCATCGATGGCATCGTCAAGCTCCGGGCCGTTGGGCAGGCCCAGCTTCTTGCCCAGAAAATTGCGTCGAATGTGATCGATCTCGGATTTCTGCCCAGCCGCGACGATCTCGGCATCCGGGTCATAGATCGCCGGCCCGCAGCCGATCGTGACCTTTTCCAACAGCGCCATGTCCGGGGTGATGCCGCATTTGCCCTGCAAATCCTCGGCATATTTCGCAATCAATGCATCCCGCTTGCCCATCGTCCTTGCTCCCGTCTTGGCGCGCTTCTCCCATGGCGAAGCCTAGGCGGGAGTTCCCCGTGAAACAAAGAAAATTCCCCGGGGTTGCGTGGGCTGCGGCATGTCTTTGCCGATGGGGCAGGGCGCAATGAAAAGCGGGGCCCGAAGGCCCCGCTTGCTGCCCTTGAAGGCAGGATCAGTAGCGGTAATGGTCCGACTTGAACGGGCCTTCGACGGTCACGCCGATATAGGCCGCCTGATCGGGGCGCAGCGTCGTCAGTTTCACGCCGATCTTCTTCAGATGCAGACGCGCGACCTTTTCATCCAGCGATTTCGGCAGGATATAGACGCCGGGCTGATAGTCGGCGCCCTTGGTGAAGAGCTCGATCTGCGCCAGCACCTGGTTGGTGAAGCTCGCCGACATCACGAAGCTCGGGTGACCCGTGGCGTTGCCGAGGTTCAACAGACGCCCTTCGGACAGAAGGATGATCCGCGCGCCCGAGGGCATCTCGATCATGTCCACCTGGTCCTTGATGTTGGTCCATTTGTGGTTGCGCAGCGCGGCGACCTGAATTTCGTTGTCGAAATGGCCGATGTTGCCGACGATGGCCATGTCCTTCATCTCGCGCATATGCTCGATGCGGATCACGTCCTTGTTGCCGGTGGTGGTGATGAAGATGTCGGCATCAGCGACGACATCTTCCAGCACCACGACCTCAAACCCGTCCATCGCGGCTTGCAGCGCGCAGATCGGATCGACTTCGGTCACTTTCACCCGGGCGCCCGCCCCGCGGAGCGACGCCGCCGAGCCTTTGCCCACGTCGCCATAGCCGCAGACGACAGCAACCTTGCCCGCCATCATCACGTCGGTGGCGCGGCGGATGCCGTCAACCAGCGATTCCTTGCAGCCGTATTTGTTGTCGAATTTCGACTTCGTGACGCTGTCGTTCACGTTGATCGCCGGGAAGGGCAGCAGGCCCTTCTTGTGCAGGTCGTAAAGACGATGAACGCCGGTGGTGGTTTCTTCCGAAACGCCCTTGATCGCCTCGCGCTGTTTAGTGAACCAGCCGGGGGTTTCGACCATGCGCTTCTTGATCTGATTGAAGAGGCACACTTCTTCTTCCGAAGTCGGCGTAGCGATCAGATCGGTTTCCCCGGCTTCGACGCGGGCCCCAAGAAGGATGTACAGCGTCGCATCGCCGCCATCGTCCAGGATCATGTTGCAGGTGCCCTCGGGGAACTGGAAGATCTTGTCGGTGTAGGCCCAGTATTCTTCCAGCGTCTCGCCCTTGACGGCAAAGACCGGCGTGCCGCCCGCGGCGATGGCGGCGGCGGCGTGATCCTGCGTCGAGAAGATGTTGCACGAGGCCCAACGCACGTCGGCGCCAAGCGCTTTGAGCGTTTCGATCAGCACGGCGGTCTGGATCGTCATGTGCAGCGACCCGGCGATGCGGGCGCCTTTCAGCGGCTGGCTCGGCCCGAATTCTTCGCGGCAGGCCATCAGGCCCGGCATTTCGGTTTCGGCAATATCCAATTCCTTGCGGCCGAAGTCGGCCAGCTTGATATCCTTGACGATGTAATCGGCCATCGGGCGCTCCTCGAATTTCAGTCGGCGGTTGCATAGCACCTTGAGCCCCTTGGCGCAACGAAGCGAACCTGCGACGTTTACAGACCCTTTCGCTTTGGCTAGCAGGGGGTAAACGGGAGACTTCGATGAAACGGGCGTGGCAGAGGATGCTTTCGGGGCGCAGGCTGGATCTGCTCGACCCGACGCCGATGGATATCGAGATCGAGGATATCGCCCACGGCCTTGCCTTTGTCGCGCGCTGGAACGGGCAGACGACGGGCGATTACGCCTATTCGGTGGCCGAACATTCGTTGCTGGTCGAGGAGTTGTTCGCCCGCGCCAATCCGGGGATCGGCGAACGCTGGCGGCTGGCGGCGCTGCTGCATGACGCGCCCGAATATGTGCTGGGCGACATGATCACCCCTGTCAAGGCGGCGATCGGCAAGGGTTATGTGGAACTGGATGACCGGCTGACCGCTGCGGTGCATCTGCGCTTTGGCCTTCCCGCCGTGCTGCCCGCCCCGATCAAGAAGGCGATCAAGGCGGCAGACAGGGTTTCGGCCCGGCTCGAGGCCGAACAGATCGCAGGTTTTTCAGAGGCCGAGGCGGACAGGATCTTTGGAAAGCCCGATCCTGTCCTTGTGCGGGGTCTGGCGATCCGCCTGCGTCCCCCGCCCGAGGTGCGCGCAGCCTTTACCGCGCGTCACCATGCCTTGCTGAGTGCCCTCAGCGGTTGAACTTGTATTCGCCTGCGTTGCGGGCGCGGGGGGCGTAGCCACCCATGGCCAGAGCCATCACTTCTCCAAGAATCCGGAACATCACGGATCTCCTTTACTTCACTTGTGTCCCCAAAATGCCTTGACCTGCGCCACAAGGCGAGTCAGGAATTTTTCCACAGGTGATAGGTGAGCTAACAGATGAGCGAGATCGATTGGCGGCGTATGCCCCCGCTGACAGCGCTGCGCGCCTTTGCCGCAACGGCCAGCGAGGGAGGGTTCAGTGCCGCAGCCCGCAAGCTGAATGTCACCCACGCTGCCATAGCGCAACAAGTCCGCGCGCTGGAGGCCGATCTGGACGTGCCTTTGGTGTGGCGGGACGGCAAGCATCTGCACTTGACGCCCGAGGGCGAGCGCTTCGCCAAGGCGCTCGCGGACGGGTTTTCGATGATACAATCGGCGGCAGAAATGCTGCGTGCGGACAATAGCGAAAAGGCGCTTTCGGTGACGGTTCCGCCAGTTTTCGCTTCGGAATGGTTGATGCCGCGTCTGGCGCGGTTCTGGAAAAAACACCCCGATATTCCGCTCTCCCTTCTGCCAGATCCCCGGGTGGTCGATCTGAAGGAAATCGGCGCGAATATCGGTATTCGCTTTGGCGTCGGAAAATGGCCGGGCGTTATTTCCGAGTTTCTCACCGCTGCCCCTCAGGTTGTGGTGGCTGCGCCAGAATTGCTGGGAGGGCGAAAAAAACTATCTCTGCGGGAAATGGCAATGCTGCCATGGGTGCGTGAAGGCGATTGGCCGGAACAGATGCAATTGCTGGAATCGATGGGGCTGGTTCCGGCGGCGCTGAAATTCGTCGATTTCCCGAACGAGGAATTGGCGCTGGCCGCCGCCCGCGAAGGGATCGGCCTGCATCTGGAAACCGAGGCGCTGATCGTCGAGGATCTGAAACTGGGCTGGCTTGTGAAAATCCACGAGCTGACCGAGGAAAGCCTGGGTTATTATATTGTCAGGCCGCCTGGGCGGTTGAACCCGGCGGCCAAGATCTTCATCGAATGGCTGAAGGCCGAAGCCTGATCAGATCGTCAGATCGTCAAGCGATTTGCCCGCAGCCAGAGCGGCCTCGACCCATTTCGGTTTGCGGCCGCGCCCGGTCCAGGTTTCGGACGGGTTTTCAGGGTTCGCATATTTGGCAGCAACAGTCTTGCGCGGCTTGGTGCCTGCAACGGCCATGATTTCAGCCAGCGGATAGCCCATCTTGCGGGCGATCTCTTCAAGCTCGGCGAGAGCTTCTTTTTTCTTGCGATCTTCGTAAGTCACGATCGCGCGGTCGACCTTGGACCGGAGCGCCTTGAGCTCGTTTAAAGAAAGCGCATCGATATCCATGAGAGCCTCCAGTGAATGGTCTCATGGATATCGATTATTATTTCGGCGCAATCAAGATATATTTGATTAACGCGGGCTGCGTTTCGCCAAAATCCGCTGCAGCGTGCGGCGGTGCATATTGAGCCGCCGGGCGGTTTCCGAAACGTTGCGGTCGCAAAGTTCGTAAACCCGCTGGATATGTTCCCACCGTACGCGGTCGGCGCTCATCGGATTTTCCGGCGGCGGCGGCAGGGCTTCGCCCTTGGCCAGAAGCGCATTGGTGATGTCATTCGCATCAGCCGGTTTCGACAGATAATCCGTCGCGCCCATTTTCACTGCCGCAACCGCGGTGGCGATGGCGCCATATCCGGTCAGAACGACGATCCGCGCTTCGGGACGGCGCTCGCGCAGGGCTTCCACAACCTCAAGACCGTTGCCGTCTTCCAGCCGCAGGTCGATCACCGCATAGGCCGGTGCCCGGTTCTGCACGATCGCCTTGCCGGCCGAAACCGTTTCCGCAATCTCGGTCTGAAAACCGCGCTTTTCCATCGCGCGCGCAAGCCGGGTCAGGAAGGCGTTATCGTCATCGACCAGCAGCAGCGACCTGTCGCTTCCGAGTTCGGCGAATTCTTCTTCGGCCATGGCTCCCCCTTTCACCCTCTTTGTTAGAGTCTAAATCTATATTTGGCGCTGGTCAATTTCCGTTGCCGGAACCGGGCGTTGCGCCCTCGGACTTCAGCGCATCAAGGAAGCAGCCGACACTTTCGGCCACCGTTTCGGGTGTGGCATCGCGATCATAGTAATCGAGGAAGCCAAGCTTCGGATCCATCAGATAGGTCTGGGTCGAGTGATCGACCAAGGTCGCCGGGTCTCCCGGTGTGCGGATCATGTAATAGGCGCGATAGGCCTTGACCGCGGCATCGACCTGCTCGGTCGTGCCGGTCAGCCCTATCATCTTCGGGCTCATCAGATCGGTGAATTCCGTCAGCACGGGCGGCGTGTCCCGGGTCGGATCGACCGAAATGAAGATCGGCGTCACGTCGTCGCCGCGCGTCGACAGCAGATCGATGGCGGCCGCGTTGCGGGTGCTGTCGATCGGGCAGACATCCGGGCAATAGGTGTAGCCGAAGTAAATCAGGCTCGGCTTGGTGATCACGTCCTTGTCGGTGACGGTCGCGCCGGTTTCCGAAACAAGGGTGAACGGCCCACCGATCTTGGCGGTGGCACTGCCAACGCCCTTGCGGCACTGCGCGAAGCGATCAGGTTCCGAACTGCCGAAGGACAGGACGACAGAGATGCCCACCACGGCGACGACGGCTGCCGTGGCAGCCAGCGCGGCGGTCTTGTTCGAAACGTTCATCGCTTCTCCTTCACGTGCAGGTGATTGATTGCTCAGCGCAACGGGAATATCAAGGGGTTGCGGTGAAGGTGAGGCGGTGGGGACGCGATGGCAGATATGACAAGGGCTGTCGACCGGCCGGAATTCGACATGTCGGCGAGTTTGAGCCATCAGGAATGGGTCCGGTTGCGGACGTTGATCCTGTTGCGCTGGGCCGCGGTCGTGGGGCAGGTGGCCGCCCTGGCCGCAGCCTATATCAAATATGACATCGACCTGAACCTGCCGATGTGTCTTGGCACCGTCGGCTTTGCCATCGCGGCCAATATCGCGGCGATTTATCTTTACCCGGAATCCCGGCGGCTGTCGCAGGCCGAGGTGACGGCGACACTTCTGTTCGATACTGCACAGCTGGCGCTGCTGCTGTCGCTGACGGGGGGGCTCAACAACCCGTTTGCGCTGTTGATCCTGGTTCCGGTGACAATCGCCGCAACGGCGCTGAAGCTGCGTCCGACCCTGCTTCTGGGCGGCGCGACGATTGCGATGATCACCTTCGTCGCGGTCTTCAACGAGCCGCTGAAGACCCGTGATGGTGTTCTGATCGACGTGCCGCACATGATCGAATTCGGTTCCTGGGTGGCGATCGTGATCGGTGTTATCTTCCTTGGCGCCTATGCGCACCGGATCGCGCAAGAGATCCATTCGATGTCTGATGCCTTGTTTGCAACGCAAATGGCGCTGTCACGCGAGCAGAAACTGACCGACCTCGGCGGGGTTGTGGCGGCGGCGGCGCATGAACTCGGCACGCCGCTCGCGACGATCAAGCTTGTCTCGACCGAACTGGCCGAAGAGCTGATCGACGATCCCGAATTGCATGACGATGCCGTGCTGATCCGCGAGCAAGCAGAACGCTGCCGCGACATCCTGCGGTCGATGGGCCGGGCGGGCAAGGATGACGTGCATTTGCGCACGGCTCCGCTGCTCGCCGTGCTGCGTGAGGCCGCCGAACCGCATCTCGACCGCGGCAAGATGATCTATTTCGACGTGGTTCCGGGCGAGGGCGGCTCCGAACGTCAGCCGACGATCTACCGTTATCCCGAGCTCGTTCATGCCCTGCGCAACCTGATCCAGAACGCCGTCGATTTCGCGCAGACGACCGTCTGGGTCGATGCAGAATGGACCGACCGCAGCATCATCGTGCGGGTCACCGACGATGGGCGCGGCTACACGCCAAGCGTCATCAACCGCATCGGCGATCCCTTCATCTCGACCCGCTCGGCCGAGCGCAAGGAATACGAGGGGATGGGGCTTGGTCTCTTCATTGCGAAGACTCTGCTGGAGCGCACGGGGGCGAAACTGCGATTCGCGAACGGCTCCGAACCCTATCAGAAGAACGCTCCGGTGCCGCGGCGCTCGGGCGCGGTGGTCGAATTGCGCTGGCATATCGGGCGTCTGATCGCGCCCGAGACCGGCCCGCTCGGCGAGAATCTTCCGATCACGGCCTGACAACCATAATCCTCTGTTAACTTAACTGCACATTAACCTTTATTCATCAATCATGACTGCGGGACAGGCGAGAGGGCTGCAGTCATGCAGATTGAGATTTTCCAGGCGATTCTGATCGCGGCAACTTCGGTTGGGTCGGCTTTGCTTGCTTTGCTTCTGGTCAGCATGGTCAATGCCCGCAGGGCAGGGACGGTGACCCGGGTGGCGACCCAGCCGGTTCTTGAACAAACGGTCTTCCTTTTTGACGATCAAGATCTGGTGGATGCCACCGGGCCTGCCCGCGCGTTGTTGGATGCCTCGCCGATGGCGCTGTCGGACTGGGCGCGTCTGTGCGCCTTTGTTGCACCGCGGTTCGAGGGCTTCGAAAACACGATGAAGAAACTCGCCGAACTGGGCCGGATCGAGCTGGTCTCGAAACCCGAAGAAGGTCGCCGCACGCAGATCAGGCTGATTGCCGAAGAGGTGAACGGTCTGGCCCGAATCACCCTTAACGACCCTGAGGCCGAGGGCCGTGGCGTTCTTGTGGACGGGCTGTCGCAACGCGCGCTGGAAGATGAACTCGATCTGCTGCGGGTGACGCTCGACCGCGCGCCGACGCTGATCTGGCGGCAGGACGAGACCGGCACGATCACCTGGGCGAACCGCGCCTATGTGCTGCGCTCCGGGGCTTTTGCCGACAACGAAGAGGCTCTGGTCTGGCCGCTGCCGCATCTCTTCCACATGGAGGAAAATCCCCGTCACACCGGCCCCCGTCGTCTGCGGCTCGACGATGGCGATGAAAAGGCGGCCTGGTTCGATTGCCACAGCTTCCCGCTGGAAAAGGGCGCGCTTCATTTCGCCCTGCCGGCCGATGCGACAGTGCGGGCGGAAAAGGCGCTGCGCGATTTCGTGCAGACCCTGACCAAAACCTTCGCCGATCTGCCGATCGGTCTGGCGATCTTCGACCGGGCGCGGCAACTGCAGCTGTTCAACCCGGCCTTGATCGAACTCACGCAGCTTGGCGCCGACTTCCTGTCGAACCGGCCGACGCTTTACGCCTTCCTTGACCGTCTGCGCGAGGCACGGATGATGCCCGAACCCAAGGATTATCGCAGCTGGCGGCTGAAGATGACCGAGCTGGAACAGGCCGCCGCTGCGGGCTTCCATTCGGAAACTTGGATGCTGCCCTCGGGCCAGACCTATCGGGTCACCGGCCGTCCGCATCCCGATGGCGCCGTTGCGTTCCTGTTCGAGGACATCTCCTCGGAAGTTTCGCTCACCCGCCGCTTCCGCGCCGAACTGGAGCAGGGGCAGGAGATCCTCGACATGATGAGCGAGGCGGTGGCGGTGTTCCAGCCCTCGGGCGAGCTTTCGGCCTCGAACGCGGCTTATGATCGGCTCTGGGGCGTGGAAACCAACACCTCTCTGACCCGCACGACCATTCTGGACGCCGTGCGGCTCTGGCAGGGCAAATGCGATGCCTCGGATATCTGGACCTCGGCGCGGGGCTTCAACAACCGTCTGGGGCAGCGCGCCCCGATCGAGGCCACCGTGCGCCGTCGCGAAGATGGGCTGATGATCGGCTGTCGCTTTGCGCCGATGACCGGAGGCGCGATGATGGCCAGCTTTCTTCCCAAGGGCGTCGTGACCCTTGATCCGCCGACCCGTGCCGTCTTCGACGACGACCGCTCGGTCACGGTTCTGGCCAGTTAAGGGGGTTGCCGCGGGGGGCAGGGCCGCTAGAGTGCGGCCATGCAAAACACCCCCGCGCTTCTCCGTTTCGATCTGCCCGACGCCGACGCCACCGACCGGTTCGGGGTTGCCTTGGGGTCGCTGTTGCGCGCGGGTGACGTGCTGTTGCTCGAAGGTCCGATCGGCGCGGGCAAGACCCATTTCGCGCGCGCCCTGATCCGCGCGCGTCTTGGCCCTGCGGAAGATGTGCCCTCACCCACGTTCACGCTGGTTCAGGTCTATGGCGCCGACCCCGAGATCTGGCATGCCGATCTTTACCGCCTCACCCATCCCGATGAAGCGATCGAGCTTGGCCTTGAGGAAGCTTTCGACACCGCGATCTCTTTGATCGAATGGCCCGAGCGTCTGGGCGATCTCCAGCCGCAAAAGGCTCTGGTCCTGCGCTTTTCGCTGACGGACGCAGGTGCCTCGCGTCAGGTTCAGCTTATTGGCGATGCGGATTGGGCGCAGCGTTTGACCGCTTTGGGGCAGATCTGACATGGCCGCGACCGAGCCCGAGATCCAGGATTTTCTGAGCCGTTTCGGTTGGGCGCAGGCCCGCCGCACGCCTTTGGCGGGCGATGCCTCGGCCCGCCGTTATGACCGTCTGCACCGACCCGGGGCGACCGCAGTTCTGATGATCGCCCCCCCGGGCGAAGAGATGCACCGCTTTCAGCGCATCGACCACTGGCTTCTGGCGCAGGGCTTCTCTGCCCCAAGGATTCTGGGTTTCGACGCCGAGGCCGGCCTGATGCTGCTCGAAGATTTCGGCGATGACCAGCTTGCCCGCCTGCTGCGGCAAGATCCGAGAACCGAGGCCGCGCATTACGCCGCGATCACCGAGTTTCTTCTGGATCTGCACCGCCTGCCGCCGCCCGATTTTGTCCCCAGTCTTGATGCTCAGGGGCTTGGCGCCCTCGTCGCACTGACCCGCGACTGGTATCCGTTGCGCGATGAGGCCGCAGCCGAGAGGCTCGCGCCCTTGGTGACCCAGCTCTGCGGTGACCTTGCGCCCCTGCCGCCTGTTCTGTCGCTGCGCGATTTCCACGCCGAAAACGTGATCATCCTGCCCAGCCGCGTTGGCACTGCCCGCCTTGGCCTTCTCGATTTTCAGGACGCCGTCGCTACCCATCCCGTCTACGATCTCGTCTCGGCGTTGCACGATGCCCGCCGCGATGTTTCCCCCGCCGTCATCGCGGCGGAAAAGGCCCGCTACGCGGCCGCCCGTGATCTTGATCCGCAAGAGATCGACCATGCCTTCGCCTTGATCGGGGCGCAACGCGGGCTGCGCATCCTTGGCATTTTTGCCCGCCTTTGTCTTTGCATGGGCAAGCCCGGTTACGTCGATCTGATCCCCCGGGTCTGGGCTCAGGTGCAGCACAATCTGGCGCACGGGGCCCTTGCGCCCCTGCGCGAGGTGGTGACACAAGCCCTGCTTCCGCCCGATGCGGCGCTGCTTGAAAGGATGAAACAGCAATGCGGTCAGCACCCGATGCGCTGATGCTTTTCGCGGCCGGTCTTGGCACGCGGATGAAGGAATTGACCCGAAACCGGCCGAAACCGCTGATCGAGGTGGCCGGAAAGCCGCTCCTTGACCACGCGCTTGATCTGGCGCGCGCGGGCGGTGTCAGCCGGATCGTTGCCAATGCGCATTATCGTGCCGATCAGATCACCGCGCATCTGGCGGGCCGCGATGTGCTTGTCTCCGACGAAAGCGATGTCGTTCTGGAAACCGGGGGCGGCCTGCGCAAGGCGCTGCCGCTGCTCGGTCCCGGTCCGGTCTTCACCCTGAACACCGATGCGGTCTGGACCGGGCCGAATGTGATCTCGACGCTGAAGGCGGCCTGGGACGGTGATCGGATGTCCGCGCTTCTGGCAATCGTCCCGCGCGAGGCGGCAGTCGGCTATATCGGCAAGGGCGACTTTTCGCTGGCGCCGGATGGTCGGATCAGCCGTGGCGTTGGCTACGTCTACACCGGGGCCCAGATCCTGAATCCCGCCGAAATAGAGACGATTCCTGACCCTGTCTTCTCGCTCAACCTGATCTGGAACCGGATGATCGCCGAGGGGCGCGCCTATGGCGTGGTCCATCACGGCGGCTGGTGCGATGTCGGCCGACCCGAATGCATCCCCTTGGCCGAGGGGCTTCTGTCCGATGCCGCCCGCTGAGCCGCATGTCTTCGCGCTGCCACCCGGCGTCGATTTCGCCCGGGAACTGGTGCAGGGGCTCGTTACCCGAATGCAGGACGAACCGCCCGAGGCGATGGCGCGGCTGCGTCTGATCCTCAACGCCGGGCGGATGAGCCGCCGCGTGCGCGAGGAATTCGACCGTCTCGGCACCCGCTTCCTGCCCCGGATCGAGCTGGTTTCGGATCTGGCTCGCGTGCCGATGCCGGGCCTGCCCGCGCCGATCCCGCCGCTGCGGCGCAAGCTTGACCTCGCCTGTCTGGTCGATCGCCTTGCCCGCGGCCTTCCGGCATTCGAAACCGGCTCCGGCATCTTCAGCCTGACCGACAGCCTGCTGACCCTGATGGCCGAGATGCAAAGCGAAGGCGTGCATCCCGACGTCTTCGAGCATCTCGACATTCAGGCCTCGCATGCCGAACATTGGCGGCAGAGCCTTGTCTTCATCCGCATCGTCGCGCGCTATTTCGAGGCCGGGTCCGCACTGGATGCCGAAGCTCGGCAGCGACGGGTGGCCGAGATGATGGCCCGTACCTGGGCCGAGACCCCCACCGAAGATCGGATCATCATCGCGGGCTCGACCGGGTCGCGGGGGGCAACGCGGCTTCTGATGCAGGCCGTCGCGCGGTTGCCGCGGGGTATGCTGGTCCTGCCCGGCTTCGACTTCGACATGCCGCAGATGGCCTGGAACAGTCTCTGCTCAGGCCCGATTCCAATCGAAGACCATCCGCAATATCGCTATCTTCCCATCCTCGACGCGCTCGACCTCCGCCCGCAACAGGTGGAGCGCTGGACCGAGACGCCGCCGCCGTCGCCCCAGCGCAACGCGCTTGTTTCGCTGGCGCTGCGTCCCGCGCCGGTGACCGACCAATGGATGCAGGAGGGGCGGGTCTTCAGCGATCTGCCCGCCGCGACCTCACAGATGACCCTGATCGAAGCCAGCGATCCCCGGCGGGAGGCGCTAGCCATCGCCCTGATCTTGCGTGAAGCGGTCGCGCAGGGGAAAAAGGCGGCGCTGATCAGCCCGGATCGGATGCTGACCCGTCGCGTTGCGGCCGCGCTCGACCGCTGGGGAATCGTCCCCGACGATTCTGCCGGTCAACCGCTGCCGCTGACCGCCCCCGGCCGTCTGATCCGGCATCTTGCCCGGCTTCTTGGCCGCAAGCTGTCGATGGAAAACCTGCTTGTGGTGCTCAAACATCCGCTGGTCGCGACCGGCTCGACCCTGCGCGGGGCGCATCTTCGGCTGACGCGGGAATTCGAACTGTCGCTGCGCCGCAAGGGACCGGCCTTTCCGGATGCCACCACCCTGCGCGACTGGGGCGGAAGCGAGGACGCCGAGCGTCAACACTGGTCAGAATGGCTCGCGGCGCAGCTGGATCTGCTTCTGACGGGCGAAGACCACACCATTTCAGCTTGGTTAGAGACGCTTCTCACCTTGCTCGAAGGCCTCGCTGCCGGTCCCGGGGGAACGGTTGCCGCCAGCGAACTCTGGCTTGAAGAGGCGGGTCAGACCGCTTTCCGAACCTTGTCCGACCTCGCTGCGCAGGAAGAAACCGGGCTTCAGATCAGTGCCGCGAATTTCGCCGATCTGATCGACTCGCTTCTGCAGGAGGGGCAGGTCCGCTCGACCCTTGTCGCGCATCCGCTCGTGTCCTTCCTTGGCACGCTTGAGGCCCGATCGCATGGGGCCGAACTCGTCATTCTGGCCGGTCTGAACGAGAAAAGCTGGCCCGAGGCGCCGTCGCCCGATCCCTGGCTCAGCCGCAAGATGCGTCTGGATGCGGGTCTGTTGTTGCCCGAACGGCAGATCGGCCTTTCGGCGCATGACTTTCAGCAAGCGATTGCCGCGCCCGAGGTTGTGTTGTCGCGCGCCCGTCGTGACAGCGAAGCCGAAACGGTGCCCTCGCGCTGGCTGAACCGGCTTATCAACCTCGCGGGCGGTTTGACCCACGCGCAGGGACCCGAGGCGGTTGCCGAGATGCGCGCGCGCGGAGCACGGTTCCTCGACATGGCTTCCGCGCTCGATCTGCCCGAAAAGCCGGTCCCGCCTGCGGCCCGGCCTGCACCGCGCCCGCCCGCCGAGGCCCGTCCGCGGCAGCTTCCGGTGACGGCGATCAAGACGCTGATCCGCGATCCTTATGCTGTCTATGCCGGGCGGATCCTGCGGTTGCGACCGCTTGATCCGCTCAAGCCTGGCCCCGATCCGCGACTGCGTGGCGAGGCGCTGCACCGGATCGTCGAGCTGTTCGTGAGGGGCTTCGATCCCTCAATCCGTCTCGAAGACAGCCAAAAACGCTTGTCCGAGATCGCCGAGACTGTTCTGCAAGAGATGATCCCCTGGCCCTCGACGCAGCGGCTCTGGCTGTACCGACTGTTGAAGATCGCGCCGCAGCTGGTGGCGCAAGAGGCGCAAAGGCGGGTCGCCTCGGTTCCCGCCGTCATCGAGACCTCGGCCACGATCGACCTTGGGGTGCAGGGCTTCACGCTCATGGCGCGGCCGGATCGGATCGATCTGCACGACGACGGCACGGCGCTTGTTTACGATTACAAGTCCGGAACGCCGCCCAAGGAGGCCGAGGTCCGGCATTTCGACAAGCAATTGCTGCTTGAAGCGGCGATGATCGAACGCGGCGCCTTCGCCGAGATTGGTCCGCGTTCCGTTGCGGCGATGAGTTACGTGCATCTGGGCGGAACTGGTGACTGCCGGATGCTCGCCCTTGGCCGCGAGGATGTCGAGGAAACCTGGACCCGGCTTCAGGGGCTCATCGCGCGCTATCTGTCGCCGTCGCAGGGCTTTGCCGCCCGCCGCGCGATGCAGATGAGCCGCGACATCAGCGATTATGATCATCTGTCCCGGTTCGGCGAATGGGACATTACCGATCTGCCGGTCCCGGAGGATGTTGGATGAGCCCGCGCAACCCCGCCACCGAACGGCAGGTTCAGGCTGCCGATCCTGCCGCTTCGACCTGGCTTGCCGCGAATGCTGGATCGGGCAAGACAAAGGTGCTGACCGACCGAGTTGCGAGGCTGCTTTTGGCAGGAACAGAGCCGCAAAAGGTTCTGTGTCTGACCTACACCAAGGCCGCCGCAGCCGAGATGCAAAACCGGCTTTTGAAGCGTCTGGGGGACTGGGCGATGCTGCCGGATGCCGAGTTGCGGGCGCAACTGGCCGCGCTTGGCGAAGCCGGGGCGCTCGATGCCGAGGCCTTGGCCCGCGCGCGGCGGCTTTTTGCCCAAGCGATCGAAACGCCCGGCGGCTTGAAGATCCAGACCATCCATGCCTTTTGCGGCGCGCTTCTGCGGCGTTTCCCGCTTGAGGCCGGGGTTTCGCACGGCTTTGCTGAAATTGACGATCGCACCGCCGCGCGGATGCGCGAGGAGGTTCTGGAAGATATCGCCTCGGGGCCCGATCGGCCGATTTTCGACCGCTTCCTTCAGGCCTTCACCGGCGCCGATCTGACCGGCATGATCGGTGAAATCAGCCATGACAGAGACGCTTTTTCGTGTCCGGTGACAGAGGCAGACTTGCGCAAGGTTCTGGGGCTTGCCCCTGATCTGCGGCTCGACACCTTGCCCGACGCGGTCTTTCTGCCCGGCACAGATCGGGTGATCGCCGATGCGATCCCGCTTTTGAAAACGCAATCGGCCACGATGAAGACGCTGGCGGCGGAACTGTCGCTGCTCAACCTTGTTGCGCCGGGGCCGGTCGATCTGGCCCGCCTGTCCGATCTTTGCCTCGTCAAGGATGGAAGTCGCGTCTCGGCCAAGCTTCTGACCAAGGGGGCGGTCGAGGCCTTTGGCCCCGATCTGGCCGAGGAATTCCTCGATATGGCCGAGCGGGTGCGCTGGGCGCGGGAACAGGAAAACGCCCTTGCAACGCTCGCCCGGACGCGCGCGTTGCACGATTTTGCGCATGTGCTTCTGCCCGCGCTCAAGCGCAAGAAGGCGCAGGGCGGCTGGCTCGATTTCGACGATCTGATCGAACGGGCGGGGGCCCTGCTTTCTGATCCGTCCGTCGCGCAATGGGTTCTGTTCCGGCTTGATGGCGGCATCGATCACATTCTGGTGGACGAGGCGCAGGACACCTCACCGGGGCAATGGCGGGTGATCGAGCGGCTGGCGGATGAATTCACCTCGGGCGATGGGGCGCGCGACAACCGCCGCACGATCTTTGTGGTGGGGGACCGCAAGCAGTCGATCTACTCCTTTCAAGGCGCCGATCTGACCCATTTCGAGGCGATGAAGAGCCTGTTTTCGGCAAAGTTCGCGGCGATCTCGCGGCCGCTGCAGGATGCCGCACTTCTGCATTCCTTCCGCTCGTCGCTGGCGATCCTGCGGCTGGTCGATCTGACCTTTCGCGGTGATCCGGCGCTGGCGCTGGGCGGTGCCCCTGAACATCTCGCCTTTCATGAAACGCTTCCCGGGCGCGTCGATCTTTGGCCCGCCGTGCCGAAACCCGACAAGACCGAGCCCGAAGACTGGGATGACCCGGTCGATCAGCCGGGCGCAGATACCGCCCCCGTGGTGCTTGCGCGCGCGATTGCCGCCGAGATCCGGGCGATGGTCGACGCCGGGGTGCAGCTTCCGGGCCGCGACGGTCCCCGGCCGGTGACGGCGGGGGATTTCCTGATCCTGGTGCAGCGCCGCTCGGGTCTGTTTTACGAGATCATCCGGGCCTGCAAGGCCGTCGGCCTTGAGGTTGCGGGGGCCGATCGGCTGAAGCTCGGAGGCGAGCTTGCCGTCAAGGATATCGTCTCTGTTCTGGCCTTTTTGGCTACGCCCGAAGATGATCTGTCGCTCGCTGAGGCGCTGCGATCGCCGCTTTTCGGCTGGAGCGAGGATCGGCTTTTCCGTCTTGCCCAACCGCGCAAGGGCTATCTGTGGGCGGCGCTGCGCGAGGGGGGTGACGAGGCGACGTTGACGCTTCTGCGCGATCTGCTTGATCAGGCGGATTTCTTGCGGCCCTATGATCTGATCGAGCGGCTCTTGACCCGCCACGAAGGCCGCAAGCGTCTGGTGGCGCGACTCGGGGCCGAGGCCGAGGAGGGGATCGACGCGCTGATCGCGCAGGCTTTGGCCTATGAACAGACCGAAGTGCCGAGCCTGACGGGTTTTCTGGTCTGGCTCGGTGCCGATGAAATCGAGATCAAGCGCCAATCCGACAGTGCCGGGACGGCGCTGCGGGTGATGACGGTGCATGGCTCGAAGGGGCTTGAGGCGCCAATCGTGATCCTGCCCGACACGGCCAAGCTGCGCAATTCGCAGCGTGGCGAGGTGATCCTGGCCGAGGGGCTTCCGTTCTGGAAATCCGCTGCAGCGACGATGCCGCCCGCGCTGGCGCAAGCGCAAGCCGAGGTGCTGGAACGGCAAAAGCACGAGCGCTTGCGACTGCTTTACGTTGCGATGACCCGGGCCGAGAAATGGCTCATTGTCGCCACGGCGGGCGACGAAGACGAGAGCGGCGAAAGCTGGCACGCGCTGATCTCGGATGGCATGAAAGCTGCCGGAACAGAGACGGTTTTGGCACTTTCCGCGCCCTTGCAGGCGCTTGGCCCCGTGCAGCGGTTTTTGCATGGCGATTGGCCGGACAATGGCACCCCGAGCCGCAAGGCCGAGACGGCGCGGATCACGCTTCCGGACTGGGCGCGCGAGCGGGTTTCGCCTGCGACGCAAGCGGCAAAGGTGCTGTCGGCGTCGGATCTGGGCGGGCCGAAGGCGCTGCCCGGGGAAACCGCGGAACTCTCCACCGAAGCCGCGATGCTGCGCGGGCGGCAGTTGCACCTGCTTCTGGAGCATCTGCCGCAATCCCCGCCCGAAACCTGGCCCGATCTGGCGCAGTCTCTGCTGGGTTTCGGCAGTGACAGAGCCTTTCCAGAGGAGATCGACGCCCTTCTGGCCCAAGCCCGCGCGGTGCTGCAAGCGGTCGAAAAGGCGGGGTTCCTTGGCCCTGACACTCTGGCCGAGGTGGAACTGACGGCCGACCTGCCGGAACTGGGCGGGCAACGGCTGCATGGCATCATCGACCGGCTGCAGGTCTTGCCCGACCGGATCCGCGTGCTCGATTACAAGTCGAACGCGGTCGTGCCGAAAACCGCCGATCAGGTGCCGCTGGGGCTCTTGCGGCAGATGGCGGCCTATCGCTCCGCACTGCGGCAGATCTATCCGGGCCGCACGATTGAAAGTTTTCTGCTGTGGACCGCGACGGGCGAGATCATGCCGTTGGGTGACACTCTGTTGGAGGATGCCCTGCGGTTGGCCACAGCATCTTGACGCGAGGCCGGGCCAGACCTAGCTTCCCACAACCCTCAATCTGGAGATTCCCATGGCTACCGTCGCCGTCACCGATGCCACCTTTGACGCCGAAGTGCGCCAATCCGACCTGCCCGTTGTCGTCGACTTCTGGGCGGAATGGTGTGGCCCCTGCAAGATGATCGGCCCGTCGCTGGAAGACCTGTCGACCGAGCTGGCCGGCAAGGTGAAGATCGTCAAGGTGAACGTCGATGAAAACCCCGACAGCCCGGCCACGCTGGGTGTGCGCGGCATTCCGGCGCTGTTCCTGTTCAAGAACGGTCAGGTCGTCTCGAACAAGGTCGGCGCTGCGCCGAAAGCCGCGCTGCAGGCCTGGATCGAAGCCTCGCTCTGATCGCCGCGACATAGACTTCGGGGGCGCCTTCGGGCGCCCTTTTGCATGCGCGCCATCGGTCATCTTGCAAGCTGCGCGCCCCCCGCACATATCTGCGCAAACGGAGGGCAACATGACCGACGAGAAATTTCCCGGCTGGCACGGCACGACGATCATCGGCGTGCGCAAGGGTGGCCGTGTGGTGGTGGCCGGCGACGGGCAGGTGAGCCTTGGTCAAACGGTGATCAAGGGCACGGCGCGCAAAGTGCGCAGGCTTAGCCCTGGCGGGCGCGAGGTGGTGGCGGGCTTTGCCGGATCGACGGCGGATGCGTTTACGCTGCTCGAACGGCTTGAGAAAAAGCTGGAGGCGGCACCCGGTCAACTGGCGCGGGCCTGTGTGGAACTCGCCAAGGACTGGCGCATGGACAAATATCTGCGCAATCTGGAAGCGATGCTGATCGTCACCGATGGCGCCGATCTTTACGTCATCACCGGGGCGGGCGACGTTCTGGAACCCGAACATGACGTGACGGCGATCGGCTCTGGCGGGAATTACGCGCTGGCTGCGGCGCGGGCCCTGATGGACACCGAGCTTGATGCCGAAGCCATTGCCCGCAAGGCGATGGCGATTGCCGCCGATATCTGCGTTTACACCAACGGCAACCTGACCGTGGAGAGCATCTCGAAATGACGAGCCTTACCCCGCGCGAGATCGTGTCGGAACTCGACCGCTTCATCATCGGCCAGGCCGAGGCGAAACGCGCCGTCGCCGTGGCGCTGCGCAACCGCTGGCGGCGGCAACGCCTCTCGCCCGAGATGCGCGAAGAGGTTTATCCGAAGAACATCCTGATGATCGGGCCGACCGGCGTCGGCAAGACCGAGATCAGCCGGCGGCTTGCCAAGCTCGCAAAAGCCCCGTTCCTCAAGGTCGAAGCGACGAAATTCACCGAAGTGGGGTACGTCGGCCGCGATGTGGAACAGATCATCCGTGATCTGGTCGATGTGGCGATGGTCGAAACCCGCGAGCGGATGCGCGAAGAGGTCAAGGCCCGCGCCCACAAGGCCGCCGAAGATCGGGTGATCGAGGTTCTGGCCGGGACTGATGCCCGCGAGGCGACGCGGGAAATGTTCCGTCGCAAGCTGCGCGATGGCGAGTTGGACGACAAGCAGATCGAGATCGAGGTAGCCGAAGCCGCCGCCGGACCGCAGATGATGATGGGCAATCCCGGCATGGAAATGCAGATGCAGGGCTTGCAGGATCTGTTCAAGGCCTTTGGCGCCAACCGCAAGACTCGGCGCAAGATGAGCGTTTCGGAAAGCTACGAGGTGCTGATTTCCGAGGAAGCCGACAAGCTTCTGGACGACGAGGCGGTGAAGACCGCGGCGATCGAGGCGGTCAGCCAATCCGGCATCGTCTTCCTCGATGAGATCGACAAGGTCGCCGCGCGGGCCGAAACCCGCGGGGCTGACGTTAGTCGCGAAGGCGTGCAGCGCGATCTGCTGCCGCTGATCGAAGGCACGACTGTTTCGACGAAATACGGGCCGGTGAAGACGGATCACATCCTTTTCATCGCCTCGGGGGCGTTCCATATCGCCAAACCCTCGGATCTGTTGCCGGAATTGCAGGGGCGTCTGCCGATCCGCGTCGAATTGCGTCCGCTGACCGAAGAAGATTTCGTCCGCATCCTGACCGAGACCGACAATGCCCTGACGCGCCAATACACCGCGCTGATGGCGACCGAGGAGGTCACGGTGACCTTCACCCCCGACGGTATCGCGGCCCTGGCCCGGATCGCCGCCGAGGTGAACCGCTCGGTCGAAAACATCGGCGCGCGGCGGCTCTATACGGTGATGGAACGGGTATTCGAGGAACTGTCCTTTACCGCCCCCGACCGCTCCGGCGATCAGGTCACGGTGGATGCGGGCTTTGTCGAGCTGCATCTGGGCAGTCTGGCACAATCCGCCGATCTGAGCCGTTACGTTCTCTGAGGTCTGGCAGTCGGGGAGGCATGTGCTATCCTCCCCGGCATGCAGATCCGTTCCCTCATCCTTGTCGCCTTCGTCGTATTGATCAGCTGCGCCCCGCGCGGAGAGATCGCCTATACGCCCGAGCCAAGTGCCCATATCCGGCAGGTCTTCGTCGGCTCGACCCGCGGGCTGGATCCCGAAACCGGGGCGGAATACGGCTACAGCCGCAGCGAGACGCTGCAACTGGCGCGGTTCGATGTCTCCGTGCCGCCCCATCGCAGCGCGGGGCAGCTCAGCTATCCGCTGAAAGGGCGCAAGGTCGATCCGCGGAAAGACTTCGTTCTGGCGGGCTCGCAGAAGTTTTCCGGCCCCGAGCCCTTCAAGGCCGAATTGCGCCGCAGTCTGAAAGAAAGCGGTGGCGAGGCGGTGGTCTTCGTGCACGGGTTCAACAACACCTTTGCCGAGGGGCTGTACCGGCTGGCGCAGATGGGCGAGGATTTCGCCCTGCCGAAGACGCTGGTCTATTACGCCTGGCCCTCGCGCGGGCAGCTCTTGGGCTATGCCTATGACCGAGATTCCGCCGTTTTCGCCCGCGACGGCCTGCGCGAGACGCTGCGGGAACTGGACCGTGCCGGGGCCAAACGCATCCTGCTGGTCGGGCATTCGATGGGCTCCTCGGTCACCATGGAAACCCTGCGCGACATGGCGCTCTCGGGCGAAAGGGCCACGCTGGCCGAGCTTGAGGGGGTGATCCTGATTTCCCCCGACATCGATGTCGACATGTTCCGCGAGCAGGCCCGCACCATCGGCAAGCTGCCGCAGCCCTTCGTCATCTTCACCTCGAAGAAAGACAAGGCCTTGCGGCTGTCGTCGAAGATCGCGGGGGAGCCTGACCGGCTGGGCACGCTGCAGGATCTGCAGCGGGTGGCCGATCTGAAGGTGACGATGATCGATACCGGGGCTTTTTCGACTGCGGATGGCCATTTCAACGTGGCGAACAACCCGGCGCTGATCCGGCTTCTGGGCCAGACCGGGCAGGTCGTGAAGATCCTGGAAGGCGATCAGACCGGCAAGCGCAATCTTGCGGCGGGGGTGGTGCTGTCGGTGCAGAATGCGACGCGCATCGTGCTGTCGCCAATCACCGCGTTGGGCAGTGCGAATTAACGCATCCGCCGCAGATAGACGTAATAAGCGCCCGAGCCGCCATGTTTCAGATGCGCCTCGGTCACCTGCATCACCACGGCGCCCAAGGGCGGCAGGCGCAGCCATTGCGGCACCTGATGGCGCAGCACGCCTTGGCGTTGCGGGATCGGCCCGTCATCAAGGCCGCGTTTGCCCTTGCCGGTGATGACGAGCGCAAGGCGACACCCGCGCTCCTGCGCCGAGAGCAGAAAATGGATCAGCTCGGGATGCGCCTGCGACAGCGTCATTCCGTGCAGGTCGATCTTCGCCTCGGGGTCGAGCTTGCCGCGGCTCATCTCGCGATGGGTCTTGCGGTCCATCACGATCGGCTGGCGGTGCAGCTGCTCGGAAATCGAGGGTGCCAGATCCAGCCGCCATCCGAGGTCCGGCGCCTGTTCTCCGACGCGGAAGTCCTTCATCTCGAAGCGCGGTTTTTTCGGTGGATGATGCGGGTGGGGATGGGTCGGATCAGGCTCTGTTTCGGCCGAGATCGGCGCATGACGGTGGATTGCATGGGTGGTCGAGGCGACCTTTTCCCAAAGCTCGCGTTCCTCTGCAGACAGCAGCCGACGCCGTTTCATGACCGCCTCCGCAGCATCACCATTCGCCCGCGGGCGTTCATCGCACCCGCCCGGACACCCGCTTCGGGCCCCGAGCCAAGGAAGATGTCCCCGCGTCCCGGTCCCTTTATCGCCGAACCGATGTCCTGCGCCACCAACAATCGCGTGCCCAGACCCGGGCAGTCGATCCAGACCGGTGTGCCGAGCGGGATCATCTCCGGGTCGACGGCCAAGGAGCGTTCCGCCGTGACCGGCCGACCAGTGGCGCCCAGCGGGCCGCTTGTCCCGGGCAGATCAAGGACGCGAAAGAACACATAGGACGGGTTCGTCTCCAGCAGTTCCACGACCGAGCCGGGGTTTTGTGCGCACCAGCTGCGGATCACCTCGGGCGTCATTTGGGCCGGATCAGAGACGATTTCGCGCCGGATCAGCTCGGCCCCGATCGAGCGATAGGGATGCCCGTTCTTGCCCGCAAACCCAAGCCGCAGCGTGCTGCCATCCTCGAAGCGCAACCGGACAGATCCCTGCACCTGCGCCAGAAAAGCTTCGATTGCGCTTTCGACAAAGGCGATCTCGCAGCCCGCAAGAAGAGTGCCGCGGCCGATCTCGGCCCGGCTGTGCCACAGCTGACCGGGCTGAAACTCCGGGGGCGGGCAATGCAGCGGGGCGGGAAAGCGGTCGCTGCAAAAGCGTGCGGCGGGCAACTCCGGCTCGTAATAGGCGGTGAAATGGGCCGTGCCCGGGGGCACGATCTCGACCGGCTCGAACAGGGTTTCGAATCGCGCGCGGGGCGGCAGCTCTGCCAGATCGGCACCGGAAAGCCCGATCAGGTCGGCGGTCGTGGCAAAGGTGTTCCAAGCCGCCACGTGGTCCTCGTTGGCCCAACCGGGCAGGTCGGGCCAGAGCATCGATCAGCCGCCCGTGGCGACAAGCTGCCAGTTCGGATCGGGGTTGCCCATGACGCGGGCAAAGGTCCAGCTGTCGCGCTGCTTGCGCGGCGTCTTCGGATCGCCTTCGACGACCTGACCATTCGCGTCGCGGGCGACCGAGATCAGTTCGCCGCCGAACCGCACCGTCACCTCGGCCTCGCGGGTGCGTTCGTCGAAAGTCGCGTCGGTCAGCACCAGTTCGCGCAGCCCAAGGAAATCCGCCTCGACCGTCAGGCCCTGCCGCTGCCGGTCGGCCACGGCGCTTTCGAAAGCCTCCAGCACCTCGGGTGCCAGAAAGCGGCGGATCGAGGACAGATCCCCGCGCTCGAAGGCCATCAGGATCATCTCATAGGCCGCTTTCGACCCTTGCAGGAAGGCACCCACGTTAAAGGCGGGTTCGACCCGCTTCATCTGCGCCAGCGCCACCGCGGCATCCGAGCCTTCGGTCACATGGTCGATGATGTCGTGATCCGGACCGCCCTCGATCACCTCGAAGGTCTCGACGGTGCGGGGGCTCGGGCGTTCCACCGGCACGAAGTCATCTTCGTAGCCCTCGCGGGTGCCAAGAACGCTCTTGAGCTTCAGGATCAGAAAGATCGCGATGGCGGCAAGAACGATCAACTGGAAGATGGCTGGGCTCATGGACTTTTCCGCGGCGATGTTGACGATTGGAACCTGTGCTTCTCCCACTTATGTAAGGGAGCGGTGCATTCAAGTCCACCGATGCCCTTGTCCCACCCCTCCGGAGGTTAGAATGTGGTTTCTGATGCTTCTGATCGCATGGCCGTTGATCGAGATCGGCCTTTTCGTCGAGATCGGCGGGCGGTTGGGGCTGTGGCCGACCTTGGGGCTGGTTCTGGGGACGGCGGCGCTGGGCATTGCGGTGCTGCGTGCGCAGGGGGATCGGGCGCAAGCCGGATTGCGGCAGGCGATGCAAGGGTTTGGCAATCCCGCCGTGCCGCTGGCACAGGAGGCGCTGATCCTTGTCGCCGGGGGGCTGCTGATCCTGCCGGGGTTTTGCACCGATCTTCTGGGTCTTGTTCTTCTGCTTCCGCCGGTGCGGGCGCTGCTGATTGCCCGGCTCTCGAAACGGGTTGTTGTTCAAAGCTTCGGCACCATGTCTCAGACCGCCCGTTCCGAGCCGGATGGCGGTCAGGTCATCGAGGGTGACTTTCAGGAAATCGACGCGAAAAACCCTGCGATCAAGGGGAATTCGGGCTGGACTCGCCATTGAGGCAAGGCCTTCGGGATGCTAGAAAGTCGCAACGATTTTTGGAGTGACCCATGACCGAAGCCACGAACGGAGCGGCTCAGCCGCAGATGAAGATGAGCATTCTCGCGCAGTTCGTGCGCGACATGTCTTTTGAAAACGCGGTGGCGCTGAACGGGCTGCAAAGCCCCGAAGTGCAGCCGGAAATGCAGGTGCAGGTCAGCCTCGACGCCCGCAAGCGCCCGGCCGATCATCAATATGAAGTGATCACCAAGTTCAAGATCACCTCGACCAACAAGGCGACCAACTCGGCGCTTTACCTTCTGGAAATCGATTACGGCGGGATCTTCCACATCGAGGGCGTGCCGGAGGATCAGATGCACCCCTTCCTGCTGATCGAATGCCCGCGTCAGCTTTTCCCCTATGTGCGGCGCATCGTCTCGGACGTGACCCGCGACGGCGGTTTCCCGCCCTTCAATCTCGATCCGGTCGACTTTGTGGCGCTCTATCGCGCCGAACTCGCGCGTCGGAACGAAGCGCAAAAAGCAGGCGATGCGATCGTGAATTGATCAACCTTTGGTTGAAATTGCTGACGCGTCAACCTGCCTCAGGGACAAGGTGACCCGCTGACTTCGAAAGCCATCGCCTTCAAAATGCGATGGCTTTTGCTTTTCGGGTCGGTCACATGAGTGAGCTTATACCCGCCTGGGTTGGCGACAGACTGACCCCGGTGGACAAGTTGGAGGTGCATTTGAAAGGGCTCCGCCACAAGGCGGTGTCTGTTTTCGTCATGGATGGCGAAAATGTGCTGATCCAGCGCCGCTCCGAAGAAAAATACCATTCTCCGGGCCTTTGGGCGAACACCTGCTGCACCCATCCGGGCTGGAATGAACGCCCCGAGGAATGCGCCGTGCGCCGCCTGCGCGAGGAAATGGGGATCACCGGGCTTTATCCCGCCCATGCCGACCGGCTCGAATATCGGGCCGATGTGGGCGGCGGCATGATCGAGCACGAGGTGGTCGACATCTATCTGGCCTATGCCAAACCGCATATGCGCATCGAACCCGATCCGCACGAGGTTTCGGAAGTGCGCTGGATCGGGCTTTACGACCTTGCGGCCGAGGCTGGTCGCCACCCCGAGCGGTTCTCGAAATGGCTCAACATCTATCTGTCGAGCCATCTGGACCGGATTTTCGGCTCGCTTCTGCGCGAGTGAGGCGCAGGGCGCGCGAAACCGGCGAAAACGCACCCATCCCCGATCCCGGCTCTGGTATTCCGGCCGCAAAGCTGCATCATTCACCCAATTGATCCGGGGGTGAAAGTGTCGTTGCGTCGTTCTGCGAGCCTGTTCGTTCTGATTTCCGCCTGCGCCTCCATGGCGTCGGCCGAGACGCAATTCCAGCTTCAGCTTTCCGAACCCCACCCCGGGCTGACAAAAACGCTGGAACAGGCTTCGCTTTCGCGCAGCACCGCGAGCAACAAGGACTCGGATGCGCAGGATCTGTTCGGCGCGGCCCGGGCGGATTACGCCCGGCTTGTCAGCGCGCTTTATGACGAGGGGCGCTATGGCGGCACGGTCTCGATCCTGATCGACGGGCGCGAGGCGGCGGGTATTGCGCCAATGGATGCCCCCGAGCATATCGGCCGGATCGAGATCAAGATCGATCCCGGTCCCGTCTTCCGGTTCTCCCAGGCTACCATTGGCCCTCTGGGTCCGGCGACGAAGGTTCCCGCCACCTTCCGTCTGGCCGAGGTGGCCCGGTCCTCGACCATCGTCGAAGCGGCCGGGAACGGCGTTTCCGCCTGGCGCGATGCCGGCCATGCCAAGGCCTCGGTTGCCCGGCAGTCGATAACCGCCGATCACCGCAAGCAGGAACTGGCCGCCGATATCGCGCTCGATCCCGGGCCACTGACCTGGTTCGGCACGTTGCACATGACCGGGAACGAGCGGTTGCGCACCGCCCGTCTGGCGAAGATCGCCGGTTATCCCACGGGCGAGGTGTTCTCGCCCGCCGCGCTGGAAGAGGTTCGCAACCGCCTGCGTCGCACCGGGATCTTCAGCGCCGTGACCTTGACCGAGGCAGAGAAGCTGCGCGACGGCAAGCTTCTCGATGGCGAGCTGACCGTGGTCGAGGCCAAACTGCGGCGGCTCGGGTTCGGCGCAGAGGTCTCGACCTCGGACGGGGCGACCGTTTCGGGGTACTGGCTGCACCGCGACCTGATGGGCGGGGGGGAGAAACTCCGACTCGATGCCGAGGTCTCGGGCATCGGCGCCAGCACCGGCGGCGCCGATTACAGCTTCGGTGCAAGGCTTGACCGCCCCGCCACCTTCTCGCCGGATACCGCGGCTTACCTCAAAACCGAGCTCGCCCGTACGCATGAGGATGATTACAGCAAGAGCGGCTATGGGCTCAGCTTCGGCCTGAGCCATATCTTCAGTGCGAAACTCTCTGCCGAGGCCGGGATCGGCTATGAATGGGCAAAGATCGAGGATGACGTCGGCGAGGAAATCTATCGCCAGATCACCTTGCCGCTGTCGGCCACCTGGGAAAACCGCAATGTTCCGACGGATCCGACGCGCGGCAGCTATGCCAAGGTCGATCTGATGCCCTTCTATGGGCTTGGGACCACTGGCTCGGGGGCACGACTTCAGGGCGATTTCCGCGCCTATCGCGGTTTTGGTGCGAATGACCGCTTCGTGCTGGCCGGACGGGCCCAGATCGGCGGGGTTTTCGGCTCTGACCTGGCCGAAACACCACGCGATTACCTGTTTTATTCGGGCGGCGGCGGCACCGTACGGGGCCAGCCCTATCAAGCGCTGGGCGTGACCGAGCTGGAGGGGGGCACGCTGCATACCGGGGGCACTCGCTTTGTCGGGCTGTCGGCCGAGCTTCGTGCGGGCGTCACCGAAAAGATCGGCGTCGTCGCTTTCTATGATGCAGGCTATGTCAGCGCGTCTGATTTCTTCGGTCGCGGTGGCGACTGGCATTCCGGCGCGGGCCTTGGCTTGCGTTACAAGACGCCGATCGGCCCGATCCGGCTTGACGTCGCCGCCCCCGTCGATGGCGACACGGGCGATGGCCCGCAGCTTTACCTTGGCATAGGGCAGGCGTTCTGATGCGGTGGTTGCTTCTTCCCCTGGTCCTGCTTCCACTTCCCGCCTTGGCGCAGGAGGCCGATCAAGCCCAGACCGAACGTGACCGCTCCTATCTGACCGGGCTGATCGAGGATAACCTCTCCGGAGCCGGGCGCGAGATCCGGCTTGAGGGTTTCAAGGGTGCGCTGTCTTCGCGCGCCAGTTTCGACACGCTGACGATCGCCGATGACCAGGGCGTCTGGCTGACCCTGCACAATGGCGCGATGAGCTGGGATCGCTCGGCGCTGCTTTTGGGCAGGGTTTCGGTCGAGGAGCTTTCGGCGGCCGAGATCGACCTGCCGCGCCTGCCCGTCAGCCCACCGCAGGAAACCGCGCCCGAGGCGAAACCCTTCTCATTGCCGAAGCTGCCGGTCTCGGTCGATATCGGCTCTGTAAAGGCGGAAAAGGTGGTTCTGGGGGCGCCCGTTCTGGGGCAGGCGGCCGAGTTTCAGCTGAGCGGCTCGCTGCGGCTTTCGGGGGGCGATGGCGAAACCGACCTCACGGCGACCCGCACCGATGGACCGAAGGGGCGGCTGGCGTTGAAGGCGAGTTACGCCGAAGACAGCGGTGCGCTGCTTCTGGATCTGCTCGTGACCGAGGCGCAGGACGGCATTGCCTCGGGTCTGATCGGCCTGCCGGGGCGGCCTTCGCTGACGCTGTCGATGAGCGGGCTGGGTTCGATCGATGATTTCAAGGCCGATGTGCTTCTGGGCACGGCCGGGGTGTCGCGGATCACCGGCACGGTGGCGCTGAAGGGCAAGGACGGCACGCAGGGCTTCGAGGCGAGCCTTGGCGGCGATGTCGCCGATCTGCTGCCGCCCGAATATCGCCCCTTCTTCGGTCCCGAGGCGCGGCTTGATCTGGCGGGCGCGCGCAGCGCAACGGGGATGTTGCGGCTGAGCAAGCTTGATCTGCAAGGGCAGGCGGTCAGCCTTTCGGGCGGGCTTGACCTGCGCCCCGATGGTCTGCCGGATCGCTTCGATCTGTCTGCGAAGCTCGGGTTGGAGAGTGGCGAGCCGGTGATTCTGCCGCTCTCCGGCGCGCCGGTCAGCCTGCGCAGCGGGCAGCTGAAGCTTGGCTACGACCGCGCGACGAGCGAGGGCTGGAGCCTTGTCGCCGATCTGTCTGGTCTGACCCGCGAGGCCGACACGCTCGACCGGCTCAGTCTGTCGGGCTCTGGCCGGATCGGGCCGCAGACGGTCGGTGGGGCGCTGAACCTGATCGCGACGGGGCTTGCGCCTTCCGACAAGGCGCTGGCCGAGGCGCTGGGCCCCTTTGCCTCCGGCAAGCTGCAGTTCTTCTGGCAAAAGGGGCACAAGCTGACGGTGCCGAACCTGACCCTCGGCACGCGCGACTTCACCACGCGCGGCCGCTTTGCGCTGGGCGATGATCTGGCGGTTTCAGGCCATTTCGAGGCTGACCACCGCAAGTTGGCGAGCCTTTCCGCATTGGCGGGCCGGGCGCTTTCAGGCTCTGTTTCGGCCGATCTTGACGGAACCTACGTGCTGTCGAGCGGGGCTTTCGATGCGGCGGCCAAGGTCGATGCCACCGATCTGCATCTTGATCAGGCGCAGGCCGATGCGCTCTTGGCCGGGCAGGCGCAGATCAATCTGTCGGCCAAGCGCGACGACACGGGGTTCACCCTGCGCGACCTTTCCGCCGATGCGGGCGGGGCATCGCTGCGGGCGTCTGGGATTCTCAACAGTGCTGAAAGCACGCTCTCGGCCCGGCTCGAGGCGCAAAATCTCGGGCGTCTTGGCGCGGGCTATGGCGGCGCCGTTGGCTTTGATGCGAAGCTGACCGGGCCGCTGAATGCGCGGGTGCTTTCGGCCAGTGGCACGGGCAAGAACATGGCCCTGCCGCAGGCCGATCTGAACCGGATTCTGGCGGGACAGAGCCAGTTTGCGCTCACGCTGCGGCAAGCGAACGGCACCTTCCATCTGGCCGATCTGACCCTGTCGACGCCGCAGCTTTCCGCCTCGGCGAAGCCGCGCAAGGATGCGCCGAAGGTTTTCGATCTGTCCACCAAACTCTCGAACGTCGCCCTTCTGGCGCCCGGTTTCCCGGGGCCGCTCGCGGTGTCGGGCAGTCTGACCGATCAGGGCAGCCGCTACGCGCTGGATCTGCGCGGCACCGGGCCGGGCGGCACGCAGGCGACGGTCAAGGGAACAGTGGCCGCCGATGCCTCGACAGTCGATCTGGCGATTTCCGGCCGGGCCGAGACGGCGCTTGCGAACAGTTTCCTCGAGCCGCAATCGATCCGCGGCCCGCTGACCTTCGATCTGGCGCTTAAGGGGGCGCCGGGGCTTTCGGCGCTGTCCGGGCAGATCATGGGCTCGAACCTGCGCCTTGCCGCGCCCACCTTGGGCCAGGCGCTGAGCAATGTCGATCTGCGGGCGAAACTGGCGAATGGCACGGCGCAGCTCTCGGGTCAGGCGAGTTTCGAGGGTGGCGGCACGCTGGATCTTTCTGGGCCGGTCGGGCTGACCGGGCCTTTCCCGGCGAAACTGGCGCTGGTGTTGGACCGCGCCCGTCTGCGCGACCCCGAGCTTTACGACACGCGCGTCAGCGGCAAGCTGGCGATCAACGGCGGGCTGACCGGCGCCTTGCGGATTGGCGGGGCTCTGACGCTTGAGGACACCGAGCTACGGATTCCGGCTGGCGGTCTTGGCGGGGCCGGGTCGATTCCCGCGATCACCCATCGGGGCGAGCCTGCCAAGGTGCATCAGACCCGTGTGCGGGCCGGGCTGATCGAGACGGCCAAGGCGGCGAAAAGTGGCAGCAGCGCGATCGGGCTTGATGTGACGGTCTCGGCGCCGCAGCAGATTTTCGTCCGTGGTCGCGGGCTCGATGCCGAGCTGGGCGGGCAGCTGCGCGTCACCGGCACCACCGCCAACATCGTTCCGGTCGGTCAGTTCAGCCTGATCCGGGGTCGGCTCGACGTGCTGGGCAAGCGCTTCGATCTGACCGATGGCCAAGTTGCGCTGCAAGGCGCGCTGGTGCCCTGGGTGATGTTCAAGGCGACGACCTCGCAAGACGATCTCGACATCAGCCTGACGCTGGAGGGGGAGGCGACCGAGCCGATGCTCACCATCACCTCCTCGCCCGAGTTGCCCGAGGAAGAGGTTCTGGCGCGGCTTCTGTTCGACAAGGGGCTGACGAACCTCTCGCCCCTGCAGGCGGCGCAGCTCGCGTCGGCAGTGGCGACGCTGGCGGGCAAGGGCGGCGATGGGATCGTCTCGAAGCTGCGGCAGGGCTTTGGTCTTGATGATCTGGATGTCGGCACCGACGATAGCGGCAATGCCACGGTCAAGGCGGGCAAGTATCTGGCAAAGAACGTCTATTCCGACGTATCGGTGGACAGCTCCGGTCAGGCCGAGGTGACGCTGAACCTCGATATCACCAAGCAGATTACCGCCAAGGCCTCGGTCGGCTCGGCGGGGGACAGCTCGCTTGGGGTCTTTTACGAAAAGGACTATTGAGCCGCGGTGCGGGCGATCCAGTCGCGGAACGCCACGAGCGCGGGCGAGGGCGTGACGCCCTCCGGCCAGACCAGATAATAGGCGCCAACGCCCGAAACCGGCTCGCCCGGGGTGCGGATCAACCGCTCCTCGGCGATTTCGGGCAGCGCCAGAAACTCGGGCAGAAGCGCGATGCCGACACCATGCGCCGCGGCCTGCATCATCGGGGCGAATTGGTCGAACATGATCCCGCGCGTGGCGGGCGCCTGCAGCCCGTGATGCGCGAACCAGGCCGTCCAGGCATTCGGACGCGATTCCAGCTGTAACAGAGACTGGTCCAGCAGATCTTCGGGGCTTCGCATCGGATGGGCACGGGCGAAATCTTCAGAACAGGCGGCGATGATGCGTTCCTCGAACAGCAGCATGTGCTCGGCATCGGGCCAGTGCCGCACGCCGAAATGGATCGCGGCGTCAAAGGTCTCGGTCGCGAAATCGAAGGGGCGCAGCCGCGTGCCAAGGTTCAGCGTAACCCCGGGGTTTTCCGCCAGAAAGCTTGCCAGCCGCGGCGCCAGCCAGCGCGTGCCGAAGGTCGGCAGAATGGCAAGGTTCAGCACCCCACCGCCCGGATTGGCGCGCAAGCCCAGCGAGGCCCGCGCGATCAGTTCGAGCGCCTTGCGCACGTCGCGGGCATAGGCCTGCGCGGCCTCGGTCGGCATCAGTCGCCGCCCCCTCGCGCCGAAAGAGTTGCACGCCCAACTGCCCTTCAAGGTTCTGCACCAGCCGGCTGACCGCCCCTTGCGTCAGCGACAACTCCCGCGCGGCGGCGGCGGTCGAGCCAAGCCGACAAACCGCCTCGAAGGCGGCGAGCAGCGAGACCGAGGGAATGTAGCGTCTGGGCAGGGTCATGTATGTGCTCCGTGCATTGACATAAGCCGGAATAGCGGTAGATTAGCGTATTTTCCTCGCGCATAAAGCATCGAACGCATGGAGGACCAGATGGCTCTGAAACCCAAGGATGCCCCCGATCTTGCCCGGTTCGACTGGGATGACCCGCTGCGCCTGAACGGCCAGTTGACCGAAGAGGAACGGATGCTGCGCGATGCGGCCCGGGCCTATGCGCAGGAAAAGCTGCAACCGCGGGTGATCCGCGCCTTTGCCGAGGAAGAAACCGATCCCGCGATCTTCCGCGAGATGGGCGAGATGGGCCTTCTGGGCGTGACCATCCCCGAGGAATACGGCGGGCTTGGCGCCTCTTATGTGGCCTATGGTCTGGTGGCGCGGGAAATCGAGCGGGTCGACAGCGGCTATCGCTCGATGATGTCGGTGCAATCGTCGCTCGTCATGTATCCGATCTATGCCTATGGCACCGAGGAGCAGCGGCGGAAATATCTGCCGAAGCTTGCTTCGGGTGAATGGATCGGCTGTTTCGGTCTGACCGAGCCTGACGCCGGGTCGGACCCGGCCAGCCTGAAGACCGTCGCGAAGAAGACGGCCAATGGCTATGTGCTGACCGGCTCGAAGATGTGGATCTCGAACGCGCCGATCGCGGATGTCTTCGTGGTCTGGGCGAAATCCGAGGCGCATGGCGGCAAGATCAAGGGGTTTGTGCTGGAAAAGGGTCTGAAAGGGCTTTCGGCGCCTAAGATCGCGGGCAAGCTTTCCCTGCGGGCTTCGATCACCGGCGAAATCGTGATGGACGGTGTGGAAGTTGGCGAAGACGCGCTTTTGCCGGGTGTCGAGGGGCTGAAAGGGCCGTTTGGCTGTCTGAACCGGGCGCGGTACGGCATTGCCTGGGGCGTGATGGGCGCGGCCGAGTTCTGCTTCCACGCGGCGCGGCAATACGGGCTTGATCGCAAGCAGTTCAACAAGCCGCTGGCGCAGACGCAGCTTTATCAGCTGAAACTGGCCAACATGCTGACTGATATCACGTTGGGTCTGCAGGCCTGTCTGCAGGTCGGTCGGCTGATGGATGACGCCAATGCCGCGCCCGAGATGATTTCGCTGATCAAGCGCAACAACTGCGGCAAGGCGCTGGAAGCGGCTCGCCATGCCCGCGACATGCACGGCGGCAATGGCATCTCCGAGTCGTTCCAGGTGATCCGCCACATGGTGAACCTCGAAACGGTGAACACCTACGAAGGCACGCATGATGTGCATGCGCTGATCCTCGGGCGGGCGGTGACCGGGCTTCAGGCGTTCTTCTGAGCCCGGTGCCTGTCGGCCAGTTCGGCGTTCAAGGCAGCGCCGAACAAGACCGAAAAGGCGCCAAGATAGAGCCACATCAGAAGCGCGATCACGGCCCCCAACGAGCCATAGACCTTGTTGTAGGTGCCGAAATTCGCAAGATAGGTGGTGAGGCCGATCGAGGCCCCACCCCAGACCACCGTCGCCACCACCGCGCCAAGCGAAAAGATCGGATCGCGGCGCACCGGGCGATAGGGGGCGAAGCGGTAGAGCACGCCCAGCACCGTCAGCATCAACAGCACCATCGCGATCCAGGGCAGGCCCGAGAGCAGCACCGTCGTCACCGCATGGAAGGGCAGGAAATTCGCCACGATCGGAATCGCGACGATTGTGGCCATGGCCGCCAGCATCACGCCGACCAGTGCCGCCGTCATCAGATAGCCGAAAATGAAGCCGAAGATCGTGTTGCGCGGCACCGATCCGTGGATCACGTTCAGACCCTGCACCAGCGCATCGACCCCGGCGCGCGCCGAAAAGAGCGCGAAAAGCACCGACACCAGCGTTCCCCAGCCGATCACCCCGCGCGGCCCGGCCAGCAGCATGCTGACCTGCGCATCCAGGATCGCATAGGCCTCGGGCGGGATGAAATTCTGCGCCACCTCCAGATAGGTGCGGATCACCACCGGATCGGCGACCGTGCTCCAGATCGAGATCGTCGCGGTCAGGCCCGGAAACACCGCCAGCATGGCATAGAACGCCACCCCGGCCGAGATCAGGAAGATGTTGGTCTGGGACAGCCTGTCCCGCAAGCCGAAGATGAACCGCATGGTGCCTCCGGCTTTACCATCGCCGATTGCCGGGCCGGGCACAACTTGCGCCGCGATCCGGGCTGTGGTCTTCTGACGCAGTCTGGAGGACACGATGACCTATACCCCCGCTGAAAACCGCTATTCCCGAATGATTTACCGCAAATGCGGGGCTTCCGGCCTAAAACTGCCCGCGATCTCGCTGGGCCTGTGGCACAACTTCGGCCACGACACGCCGCATTCGGTGAAGCAGGCGATCTGCCGGACCGCCTTTGATCTGGGCATCACCCATTTCGATCTGGCGAACAACTATGGCCCGCCGCCCGGCTCGGCCGAGGAGGCCTTCGGCCAGATTCTGAAAACCGATTTTGCCGGGCTGCGGGACGAGCTGATCATTTCCTCGAAGGCGGGCTATGACATGTGGCCCGGGCCTTATGGCGAATGGGGTAGCCGGAAATATCTGATCGCGTCGTGCGATCAGTCTCTGAAGCGGATGGGGCTCGACTACGTCGACATCTTCTATTCGCACCGCTTCGACCCCGAGACCCCGCTCGAGGAAACCATGGGCGCGCTCGAGCAGATCTGGCGCTCGGGCAAAGCGCTTTATGTCGGTATTTCCTCCTACAATTCCGAGCGCACCCGCGAGGCCGCGTCGATCCTGCGGTCGATGGGCGTGCCGCTGCTGATCCATCAGCCGAGCTACAACATGCTCAACCGCTGGATCGAGCGCGATGGTCTGGTCGAGACGCTTGCCGATCTGGGCGTCGGCTCGATCGCCTTCACGCCGCTGGCACAGGGTCTGCTGAGCTCGAAATACCTCAAGGGCATTCCCGAAGGGGCACGCGCGGGACAGGGCAAGTCGCTTGATCCCGGCACGTTGACGCCGCAGGCGCTCGACAAGATCCGCGCGCTGAACGCGATTGCCGAGCGGCGCGGGCAAACGCTGGCGCAGATGGCCGTGGCCTGGGTGCTGCGCGATGGCATTACCTCGGCGCTGATCGGCGCGTCGAAACCGGAACAGGTGGTTGATTGTGTGGCTGCGCTGGGCAATCTGAGCTTCAGCTCTGCGGAACTGGCTGAAATCGACACCCATGCGCAGGATGAAGCGATCAACCTTTGGGCAAGGTCGTCGGAGAACCGCTGAAACAGGCTCTGTTTCAGCCGAATAACAATCTGGTGGCGCTTTATTGCGCTGCCAGATCCCGAGTTGAACCCAGCAGTTGCTCGGTCAGTTCATGCAACGCCAGCGCTGCCGCCCCATGTGCCCAAAGCAGATCGCCCCAGGCATGCGTCTCGATCCGGGGTCCGTCGCGGCCGGTGTCCAGCATCAATTCGCGCATCTCGGCCAGAGTTTCGCTGGCGTAGAGATAGTCATAGCGCATCCGTTCACCCGAGAGGATGATCAGTGCAGGATCGAACAGGTTGACGATGTTCGACAGCCCCACCGCCAGATAGCGCCCGGCGCGCCGAAAGATCGACCGTGCGGCAGCATTGCCCGCCTTGGCATGATCGAAGAGGCTTTCGAGCATAACCCCCACCGGCTGCGTGTCGCCAAGCGGCAGGTTCAGCGCCGTCCTTGCTTCGCGCACCAGCGCATAGTCGGCGACATAGGCCTCCAGACAGCCGCGCTGGCCGCAGCGGCAGAGCGCACCATCAAGCTGCACCTTGGTGTGGCCCAGCTCCATCCCCATGCCGCGCGAGCCGCGATAGATGCGGTGGTTGATCACAAAGCCCATGCCCAGACCGTGTTCGATGGTGACGACCGCAAAGTCTGAGAGCTTGCGCCCCGCGCCGAACCAAAGCTCGGCCAAGGTCACCAGATTGGCGTCGTTGTCGATGAAGACGGTCAGGCCCAGCTTGTCGCGCAATGCCGTCTGCAAGCTGACGTGACGGTCGGACAGGACGGGCGACCAATGCACCACGCCCGCTTCGGAATCGACGAAGCCCGGAACGCCAAGGCCAAGCGCAAGAATCGCATCACGATCGATGCCGCCCTTGGCGCAGACGCGGTGCAAAAGCCGCTCGGCCGCTTCGAGGATACCGTCGATCCCCATCGCCCCGGGGCTGCGCGGGATCGCCTCGCCCGCGATCAGATTCCCGGCGAAATCGACCAGAACCGCCGTGTGTTCGCGGTCGGAAAGCTTGATGCCGACGACATGCCGGGTGTTCGGGCGGACCCGCAGGGCCACCGCCGGGCGACCGCGGCCGCCTTCGCCGTCACGGGTCGTCTGCACTTCTTCAAGCAGCCCGGTTTCGATCAGTTCCGAGGTGATCGTGGTGACGGAGGCGGGGCTGATGCAAAGCTCTTTCGCCAGCTGCACCCGGGCGATCTGTCCGGCGGCGCGCACACGCTCGAAGATCTGCTGACGCAGCGGGCGTGCGGTTTCCGACAAGGGCTGAATCAGAGGGCCGCAGCCGAGAGAAGCCTTTCCGATCTGAGAGATCTTCTTCATCGCGGCATCTTTCGTTCAATGAATTAACAAAACGACGTGGCTTCAACGCGTTGCGGTGACCTTAATTGCCGCAATGCAGCGTTTTCTTGCCGTTTTGTTGGTCATCTTCATTCTTGCGCCCCATTTTTATTTTGACAACTAAAATTATTAGACTCATCCTCTTGCCATCCCGGCGAATCTGTCGGGCGGCCCGTCGGGCCAAATCTCGGGAGGAGAACATGTATAAAACCCTTTTCGCCGCCGTCGCGCTGACGGCCGGCCTTGCCACCACGGCTTTTGCCGAAATGACCGTGGGCGTGTCCTGGTCGAACTTCCAGGAGGAGCGCTGGAAGACCGATGAGGCCGCGATCAAGGCTGCGCTGGAAGCTGCCGGTGCGAAATATGTGTCCGCCGATGCGCAATCGTCTTCGGCCAAGCAGCTGTCGGACATCGAATCGCTGATGGCGCAGGGCGTGAACGCGCTGATCGTGCTGGCGCAGGACACCGAGGCGATCGGCCCCGCCGTTCAGGCCGCTGCCGACGAGGGCATTCCGGTCATCGCCTATGACCGCCTGATCGAGGATCCGCGCGCCTTCTACCTGACCTTCGACAACGCCGAAGTGGGCCGGATGCAGGCACGGGCCGTTCTGGCTGCGGCGCCGAAGGGCAATTACGTGATGATCAAGGGCTCGCCGACCGACCCGAACGCCGACTTCCTGCGGGGCGGTCAGCAAGAGGTCCTGCAAGCCGCGATCGACAAGGGCGATATCAAGATCGTCGGCGAAGCCTATACCGACGGCTGGCTGCCCGCGAACGCGCAGCGCAACATGGAACAGATCCTGACCGCGAACGACAACAAGGTCGATGCGGTCGTGGCCTCGAACGACGGCACCGCCGGTGGCGCCGTTGCCGCGCTCTCGGCGCAGGGCCTGGTGGTTCCGGTCTCGGGTCAGGATGGTGACCATGCCGCGCTGAACCGTGTGGCGCTCGGCACGCAGACCGTCTCGGTCTGGAAAGACGCGCGCGAGCTTGGCAAGAATGCGGCCGAAATCGCCGTGGCTCTGGCCAAGGGCGGTGACATGAAGTCGGTCGATGGCGCTACGGAATGGACCTCGCCCGCGGGGACCAAGATGACCGCCAAGTTCCTGACCCCGATGCCGATCACCAAGGACAACCTGTCCACCGTGGTTGATGCTGGCTGGATCACCAAGGACGAGCTGTGCCAGGGCGTGACCGCCGGCCCGGCGCCGTGCAACTGATCTGAGCTGACATGAACCGGGGCGGCCGCAAGGGCCGCCCCCCTTCCAAAGAGCGCCGCGGCGCCCTTTTTCGATCGGACACCCCATGAACACTCCGGCCCCGCAGGACGGCGGTCAAAAGCGCTCGCTTTTGCAATCGCTCGAGGTGGATACACGGCTTCTGGGCATGATCGGCGCCTTCGTCGTGATCTGCCTTGTCTTCAACGTGATCACCGAAGGGCGCTTCCTGACGCCCCGCAACATCTTCAACCTGTCGATCCAGACCGTTTCCGTGGCGATCATGGCCACCGGCATGGTCTTCGTGATCGTCACCCGGCACATCGACCTTTCGGTGGGCGCCGTGCTGGCCATCTGTTCCTCGGTGATGGGGGTGATGCAGGTGCAGCTGCTGCCGCAGCTGTTCGGCATCGGCCATCCGCTGGTGATGCCGCTCACCGTGATTGCGGGTCTTCTGACCGGCGCCGCGATCGGCGCGCTGAACGGCTGGCTCGTCGGCTATCAACGGATTCCGGCCTTCATCGTGACGCTGGGCGGGCTGCTGATCTGGCGCAACGTGGGCTGGTACCTGACCGATGGGCAGACGCTTGGGCCGCTCGATCAGACCTTCATGCTGTTTGGCGGTGTCGAGGGCACGGTGGGCTCGGCCCTCTCATGGGGGCTGGCGATTCTCTTCTCCATTCTTTCGGTTTTCGGGCTTTGGCGCGCACGTCAGGCGAAGATCCGGCATGAATTCCCGGTGAAGCCGATATGGGCCGAGGGCGCGCTGATGGCCGCCTCGGTTGCGGCGATCCTCGGCTTTGTCGCGATCCTGAACAGCTATGCGATCCCGGTCGGCCGTCTGAAACGCGAATTCGAGTCGCGCGGCGAGGTCTTGCCCGAGGGGTACGTCGATTACTTCGGTCTGCCGATTTCGGTGCTGATGCTGATCGTCATCGTTGTCGTGATGACGCTCGTCGCCCGCAAGACCCGCTTTGGCCGCTACATCTTCGCCGCCGGGGGCAACCCGGATGCTGCCGAACTTTCGGGCATCAACACCCGGATGCTGACGGTCAAGATCTTCACCCTGATGGGCGTTCTCTGCGCGATCTCGGCGATGGTGGCGCAAGCGCGTCTGGCCAACCACACGAACGACATCGGCTCGCTTGATGAATTGCGCGTCATCGCCGCGGCGGTGATTGGCGGCACGGCTTTGGCCGGTGGTATCGGCACGATTTATGGCGCCGTTCTGGGCGCGGTGATCATGCAAACGCTGCAATCGGGCATGGCGATGGTCGGCGTCGATGCGCCGTTCCAGAACATCGTCGTCGGGGGCGTGCTGGTTCTCGCCGTCTGGATCGACATCCAATACCGCAAGCGCACGGGGGAAAAGGTATGAGCCATCGCGGAACCCCTCTGGTCGAGATGCGCGACATCTCGATCGCCTTCGGCGGCATCAAGGCGGTGGATCATGTGACCATCGACCTTTACCCGGGCGAGGTGGTCGGTCTGCTGGGCCATAACGGCGCTGGCAAATCGACCCTGATCAAGTGCCTGTCGGGCGCTTACCAAATGGATAGCGGCGCCATCTATATCAACGGCGAAAAGGCCGAGATCCGCAATCCGCGCGATGCCCGCGCCTATAACATCGAGACGATCTATCAGACGCTGGCGCTGGCGGACAACCTTGATGCGGCCTCGAACCTGTTCCTGGGCCGCGAGCTGGTGACGCCCTTCGGCTTTGTCGACGATGCGCAGATGGAGGCCGAGACCCGCAAGATCATGGGGCGGCTCAATCCGAACTTCCGCAAGTTCAAGGAGCCGGTGAAGGCGCTCTCGGGCGGGCAGCGGCAGTCGGTGGCGATCGCGCGGGCGGTCTATTTCAACGCGCGTATCCTGATCATGGACGAGCCCACCGCCGCGCTGGGCCCGCATGAAACCCAGATGGTGGCGGAACTGATCGAAGAGCTGAAGGCGCAGGGTTTGGGCATCTTCCTGATCGAGCATGACATTCACAACGTCATGCGGCTGTGCGACCGCGCTTCGGTGATGAAGAACGGCCAGCTGGTCGGCACGGTCAAGGTGAACGAGGTCACCGACGAGGATATCCTCGGCATGATCATTCTTGGCAAGAAGCCCGAGGGGGTGGCCTGCTGATGTATCTCGGTTTGGATCTGGGCACCTCCGGGCTCAAGGGCATCCTGATCGACGCTGATCAGAAGGTTCTGGCCGAGGCGACGGCCCCCCTGACCGTGTCCCGCCCGCATGAGGGCTGGTCGGAACAGGCGCCTGCCGACTGGATCGGCGCGGCGGAAAAGGTGCTGGCCGAGCTGTCGGGCTTCGGTCTGGGTCAGCTGCGCGGGATCGGGCTGTCGGGGCAGATGCACGGGGCGACGCTGATCGATGAGTCGGATGACGTGCTGCGGCCCTGCATCCTTTGGAACGACACCCGCAGCCATGTGGAAGCTGCCGAACTCGATGCGAACCCGATCTTCCGGCGGCTCTCGGGCAACATCGTCTTTCCGGGCTTCACCGCGCCGAAGCTGTGCTGGGTGGCGCGGCATGAACCCGAGATTTTCGCCCGCGTGGCGAAGGTGCTGTTGCCGAAAGACTATCTGCGGCTTTGGCTGACCGGCGAGCATGTGGCGGAAATGTCCGATGCGGCGGGGACCTCGTGGCTTGATGTCGGCCGCCGCGACTGGTCCGAGGAATTGCTGAAAGCCTCGGGGATGCGCCGCGATCAGATGCCGCGTCTGGTCGAGGGCTCCGAGGTTTCGGGCCAGATCAGAGCCGAATTGGCCGAGCGGTTCGGGATGCCCGCCGGTGTCGTCGTGGCCGGGGGCGGGGGCGATAACGCTGCCTCGGGCATCGGCGTTGGTGTGGTGAAGGCCGGTCAGGCGTTTGTCAGCCTTGGCACCTCGGGCGTGCTCTTTGCCGCGAATGACGGCTATCAGCCCGATGCCGCGACGGCCGTGCACACATTCTGCCACGCGCTGCCGGGAACCTGGCATCAGATGGGGGTGATCCTGGCCGCGACCGATGCGCTGAACTGGTTTTCGCGTATCGCGGGGGCCTCGCCCAAGGATCTGACTTCGGGTCTTGGTGCGCTTCAGGCGCCCGGAAAGACCCGATTCCTGCCCTATCTGGGCGGCGAGCGCACGCCTTTGAACGATGCCGCGATCCGCGGCGCCTTCATCGGCCTTGAACATGCGACCGACCGCGCGGCCGCGACGCGGGCGGTTCTGGAAGGCGTGACCTTTGCCATCCGCGATTGCCGCGATGCCTTGGCCGCGACCGGGACGCAGATTGACAGCCTGCTGGCCGTCGGCGGGGGCTCGAAATCGGCTTACTGGTGTCAGGCGATTGCCACGGCGCTGGGCACGCCGGTGTCCTTGCCGGTGGCGGGGGATTTCGGCGGGGCCTTTGGCGCCGCGCGACTGGCCGTGATGGCCGCCACCGGGGCCGGGGCCGAAGTGGCCTCGCAACCGGTGATTTCAGCCGTGATAGAGCCTGTTTCGGCGCTGTCGGCGGCATTCGACGAAGGCCATGCCCGCTACCGCGCGGCACAGGCCGCAATCCGGGGACTGACATGACCGACTTCTTCAAGGGTATTCCGCAAATCCGCTACGAGGGCCCGAATTCCACCAATGAATTCGCCTTCCGGCACTACAACCCCACGGAAGTGGTGATGGGCAAGACGATGGCCGAGCATCTGCGCTTTGCCATTGCCTGGTGGCACAGCTTCGCCTGGCCGGGCGGCGACCCCTTCGGTGGCCAGACCTTCGAGCGGCCGTGGTTCGGCGACACGCTCGATCTGGCGAAGCTGAAGGCCGATGTCGCCTTCGAGATGTTCGATATTCTCGGCGCGCCGTTCTTCTGCTTCCACGACGCCGACATCCGTCCCGAGGGCAAGGATTTCGCGGAAAACACCCGCAACCTTGAAACCATCGTCGATTACATCGGCGAGAAGATGGCGGGATCGCAGACGAAACTGCTCTGGGGTACGGCGAACCTGTTCAGCCATCGCCGCTTCATGTCGGGTGCCGCGACGAACCCCGACCCGGAGGTCTTTGCCTGGTCGGCGGCGACGGTGAAGACCTGCATGGATGCCACCCACAAGCTGGGCGGTCAGAACTATGTGCTTTGGGGCGGTCGCGAAGGCTACGAGACGCTTCTGAACACCGATCTGACCCGCGAGGCGGAGCATGCCGGGCGCTTCCTGCAGATGGTCGTCGACTACAAGCACAAGATCGGCTTCAAGGGCACGATCCTGATCGAGCCGAAACCGCAGGAGCCGTCGAAGCACCAATATGACTACGATGTGGCGACGGTCTACGGCTTCCTGAAACGCTTCGGGCTGGAAAACGAGGTGAAGCTGAACATCGAACAGGGTCACGCGATCCTGGCCGGGCACAGCTTCGAGCATGAACTGGCGCTGGCGGCCAGCCTTGGCATCCTTGGGTCGATCGACATGAACCGCAACGATTACCAATCGGGCTGGGACACCGACCAGTTCCCGGATTCGGTGCCGGAAATGGCGCGGGCCTATTACGAAGTGCTGAAAGCGGGCGGGTTCACCACCGGCGGCACCAACTTCGACGCCAAGATCCGCCGTCAGTCTATCGACCCGGAAGATCTGATCCTCGGCCATGTCGGCGCGATGGACGTTTGCGCCCGGGCGCTGAAGGCTGCTGCCGCGCTTTTGGAAGATGGCGGGCTCGAAGCGAACCGCAACGCGCGCTATGCGGGCTGGGACAAGCCCGAGGCGAAAGCGATGCTCGGCTCGGATCTGGCCAGCATCGAGGCGCTGGTGCGGGCCAAGGGCATCAACCCGCAGCCGAAATCCGGGCGGCAAGAGCGGCTCGAAAATCTCTGGAACCGGTTCGTCTGAACCTTGGAAGGGCCGCGCAAGCGGCCCTTTTCAATCGCCCCGCCGTCAATCCAGCGTCTGCCGGAACCGGCTCAGCGCCAGAAGCGAGAAGAAGACCGCAAAGCCCGTCAGCGTCAGCAGCGGTTGCGCGATGTCGGCCAAAGTCGCCCCCTTCAGCATCACCCCGCGAATGAGCCGCAGGAAATGCGTCAAGGGCAGCGTTTCCCCGATCCACTGCGCCCAGGTCGGCATGCCGCGAAACGGGAACATGAAGCCCGAAAGCAGGATCGAGGGCAGAAAGTAAAAGAAGGTCAGCTGCATTGCCTGCATCTGCGTGCGGGCCAAGGTGGAAAACACATAGCCCAGCACCACCAGCGCCATCACGAAAACGAGCACCCCAAGCATCAAAAGCCACAGGCTGCCGACGAAGGGCACGCCGAAGATCGTCTTGGCCGCCGTCAGCACCACCATGACCTGCACCGCGCCGACGACGAAGAACGGCAGCACCTTGCCCAGCATCACCTCGATCGGCGTAACTGGCATCGAAAGCAGGTTTTCCATCGTGCCGCGCTCGACCTCGCGCGTCAGCGCCATCGCGGTCATCATCACCATCGTCATCTGCAAGATCACGCCCAGAAGCCCGGGGACGATGTTGTATTGCGTGAGGCCCTCGGGGTTGTAACGGCGGTGCACGACGACCTCGAGCTTTTGCGCCGCGCTTGCTTCGGCTTCGGCTTCGGTGCCGCTTTCGCGCAAAAGCGCTTGCGCGGCGACGGTGCCAAGCGTGCCGATGGCGCCCGAGGCAACGGCGGGATCGGTGGCATCTGCCTCGATCAATATCTGCGGATGCTCGCCGCGCATGACCTTGCGGCCGAAATCAGAGGGCACAGTGACGACGAAACTGACCTGTCCGGTGGCGATCAGCCGCTCGCCCTCGGCGACACTGACTTGCGGATGGGTGAAGCGGTAATAGCCGGTCAGTTCCAGCGCAGAAACCAGCGCCCGGGAATAGCGGTCCTGTGCCGGGGCGACCAGGGCGGCGGGCAGGCCCTTCGGGTCGTTGTTGATCGCGAACCCGAACAGCATCAGCTGCATCAAGGGCACGCCCAGCATCATCGCAAAGGTGATGCGGTCACGGCGCATCTGCACCGCTTCCTTGCGGATGATGGTCAGAAGGCGGCGGAGAGACAGAAAGTTGGTCATGACATGTTGTCCGTCGATGCGCCCATGAGCTGGATGAACACGTCTTCAAGGCTGGTTTCGGCCTCGATCACGCTGGCGCCGGTGGCGGTGGCGACCTCGGTTGCGGCGCGGCGGAGCGCTGGGCCGTCGCGGCCGATCACATGCAGGTCCGACCCCCAATGCGCCACCTGATCGACGCCCGGCTGCCCGGCCAGCCGCTCTTGTGCCTCGGCGGTGCGGCCGCCGCGCAGGATCACGGTCACAAGACCGGCCGCCGCGATCACCTCGGCCACCGTGCCCTGGGAAATCAGCTTGCCGTAAGAGATGTAATTGATGCGATGGCAGCGTTCCGCCTCGTCCATGTAATGGGTCGAGACGAGGACGGTGAGGCCGGTGGCGGCGCGGGCATGGATTTCGTCCCAGAATTCGCGCCGGGCTTTCGGATCGACGCCCGCGGTGGGTTCGTCGAGCATCAGCAGTTTCGGGCGGTGCATGATGCAGGCGGCCAGCGCCAGGCGTTGCTTCCAGCCGCCCGAGAGCGATCCGGCCAGTTGCGCGCGGCGGCTGGTCAGGCCGAGATCCTCCAACGTGTCGGGGACGGCACTGCCGGGCAGGCCATAGACGCCCGCGACGAAGCTCAGGTTTTCGGCGATGGTCAGGTCTTCGTAAAAGCTGAAACGCTGGGTCATATAACCGACCTCGCGCTTGATGGCGGATTGGTTTCGTAAGATGTCGTGGCCAAGTACCCGGCCAGATCCTGCATCTGGGGTCAGCAAGCCGCACATCATCCGGATCGTCGTAGTCTTGCCCGAGCCGTTCGGCCCCAGAAAGCCGACGATCTCGCCCGGTTGCACGGTGATCGAGACCCGGTCCACCACCGTTCGACTGCCGAACCGCTTCGTCAGCTCGGTCACGGCAATGGCGGGTGCGGTCATTTGCTGGCCTCGGCCAGACTGACATCGACGATCTGACCGGGTTTCAGCCCGGCGTCGCCCTCCGGGCGGGCCTCGACCATGAAGACGAGCTTCTGCCGGTTTTGCAGCGAGTAGATCACCGGGGGGGTAAACTCCGGCCCGTCGGAGACATAGGACACGGTGGCGCTCAGCCCCGGGGCGCAGCCGTCGCAATGCACCTCGAGCCGGGTTCCGGCCTGCACCTGCGCCACCTGCGCTTCGGGCACATAAAGCCGCAGCTTCACCGCGCCATCGGGCAGCATCGTCAGCACCGGTGCAGTCGGCCCCGAAATCTCGCCCGGCCGTCGCAGCAGATCCGAGATCACCCCGTCGCTCGGTGCGGTCAGCTTGCGTTTCTCGAGCACCCAGTTCGCCTGTTCGAGCGTCGCCTGACCAGCGCGGACGGCGGCCTCGGCGGCGGTGATTTCGGCCTGACGGGCGGGCAGACGGGCGACGGCCAGATTGGCCTCGATCTCGGCCACCTTCGCCTGTGCGACGGTCAGTGCGGTCTGCGCATCCTCGCGCTGGGCCGAGGTCGCCGCACCGCGGGCTTCCAGCGCCGCAAGCCGCAGGGCGGTGCGTTCGGACTCGGTCGCCTGCGCCTTGGCCGAAGCGAGCGAGGCCTCGATCACCCGGATTTCCTCGGGTCGTTTGCCTTCACGCAGGTTTTGCAGTTGGCTTTCCGCCTGCGCCAAAGCTGCGGTCGCCTGTTCGACGGCAATCCGCGCATCGCGGTCTTCCTGTTCGGCCAGCGGCTCCCCCGCCCGCACCCGCTGCCCACGCGCGACGGAAAGATGGGCCAGTTCCGCCACCGAGACCGGTGCGATCAGCACATGCTCGCCTTCGACATATCCGGTCGCAAGCGGGGCGGGCGCGGCGCAGCTACTCAACAGCGCGGCGATCAGGGGAAGCGCGCACAGGGTCATTTCGGGAACCTCCGTCTGGCCGCGATCAAGTCTTTGAGATTGGCTTTCAGCACCGCGACGATCTTCGACGCTTCCTCGGGGCCGATGTCGGCCCAACCCATGCGGCGGGTGACGATGGCGGTGCCGATGCGGAAATAGACGATCTGGCCGATGATGCTGAAAACGAAGATCTTTACCGCTTCGGCATCGGGATCTTCGCCCGTCGCCCGCGCCCAGATCCGACACAACCTTTGATGCGCAGGGCCGATCATTGCGTTGAAAATGACGTCGACCCCCGGTCCGCCATCGGCAATTTCGCGCAGGACGAAAGCCACGAGCGGTCTCATCTCTGCCGATCCTATCAGCTGGCTCGCGAGGCGGTCGATCAAGGCCAGAAGCAGGTCTTCTGCCGCATGGGGGCCAGTGGGTTCCTGCGTGATCAGGTTTCCGACCAGCGCGCCGACACGGGTGGCGAAAGCCTCGGCGCAGGCGATGCGCAATCCGGCCTTGCCACCGAAATGATAGGAGATCGAGGCGATATTGGTTTTTGCGGCGGCCGCGATTTCGCGGGTCGAGGTGGCGTCGAAGCCCTTGCGTCCGAAAATCTCAAGGGCCGCGGCGACCAGTGCCCCGGCGGTTCCCTCGGGTCTCGTGCCCGAGTCGGTCATGTCGCGTTCGTCGCTCATGCCTGCAGAATTCAATCGATCGTTTGAAAGGTCAAACGCGAAGTCTCGTAACGGCCAAATTCGGAGCAGATAAAGAAAAGGGCGCGCAGGGAAGGTGCGCCCGATGACAAATTGATGTTCCGGGTTCAGTTTACCAGAAACTCGGCATGAAGCGCCCCGGCAGAGTTGATGCTTTTCAGGATGTCGATCATGTCGCGCGGGCTGACACCCAGGGCATTCAGACCGGCCACAACATCGGAGAGCGAACTTGTCTCACCGACTTCGGCCATCTTCAGCCCCGCGCCTTGCTGGATCGACGCCTCGGTCCGGGGAACGACGACAGTCTCGCCGCGCGCGAAGGGGTTTGGTTGCACAGCCAGCGGTTTTTCCTGAACCCGCAGTGTCAGGTTGCCCTGACTGACAGCGACGCGCGAAATCCGCACATCCTCGCCCATGACGATGGTCCCCGATCGCTGATCGACGACGACGCGTGCACGCTGCTCGGGCTCGACGGTCAGGTTTTCCAGTCGTTCCAGCACATGGGCGGCCGAGCGCATATTGGCATTGGCGATGCTGACGGAAACGGTCCCTGAATCCTCCATTGCGGCAATACGGGCGCCAAATTCACTGTTGATCGCCTTTTCGATTCGGGCTGCCGTGGTGAAGTCCGGCGTCCGAAGCGCCAACCGCACGTCAGACAGGCTGTCGAGCTTGAAGCCGATCTCGCGTTCCACATGGGCCCCCGAGGGGATCGTGCCCGAGGTCGGCACCCCCTGCACGACCGAAGCAGCAGCCCCCTGAGCGGAGACCCCGCCCGCGATCACGGCACCTTGCGCGACGGCATAAATCTCGCCATCGGCGGCATTGAGCGGAGTCATGACGAGCGTTCCGCCCAGAAGGCTCTTGGCGTCGCCGATCGCCGAAACGGTGACGTCAATCTTGGCCCCGGCGCGCGCGAAGGGCGGCAGCGAGGCTGTCACCATGACCGCGGCGACGTTCTTGGGCCGGAATTGCTCGCCGGTAACGTTAACGCCGAGGCGCTCCAAGATATTTGACATGATCTCTTCGGTGAAAGGGGCGTTGCGGATGCCGTCGCCGGTTCCGTTCAAGCCGACGACGAGCCCGTAGCCCACGAGATCGTTGCCACGGACGCCATCGAAGTCGACGAGATCCTTGATGCGGATCGGCGATGCTACGCAGATCGTCGGCAGCAGAAGCATCAGCAGGAAAGCGGCGATTTTCATCAGAGATAATCCGTCAGGGAGAGTTTCGTCAGACGTGACGTCAGGGTGTAAAGTGTTTCCATTTGCGTTTGTGCAGCCTCAAGCGCGGTCGCACTTTCGTAATCGTCGACACCGACCAAGTCTTTGCGGGCAATGCCAAGCGCCGTTTTCTGCGCCGAGTTCCGGGTTTGAGCATCCGTGATGATGCTCTCAACCGTCCCAAGTTCCGACCTCAGGTCGGTGATTTCTCGCTCGCCCGCGGTGATACGTTCGCCCGCGGCCCTGATCAGCAAGGCACGCGTTTCGGTATCACTTGGCACCAGATCGCGTGCGACGAGTGTGGCGAGGGCGAAGCCCTTCAGGCTGTCCCGAATTGTCTGATCGGCTGCGGTGATCTTCAGTTGCGCCGTGTCTGTTTCGGATACCCGTACCGAGGCCAGGCTGTCGTCGCTTCCAAGATAGGCCTGATCCAGAAAACCGCCATTGCCCGAGGCGGCGTCGAACCAGTCATCGACGGCATTGGCGATGTCTTCCGCCGCAATCAGTCCAGAAATGGCGGTTTCGAGTCCAGAAATGATCGTATCCGCTGAGGCAACAGGCTTCGTGTCGGTGGTGGTGCCGGAGAAGACATAGCGTCCCGCGACACTGATATTCAGGGCGTCGATCACGGAGGAAAACCGCTCGGCGGCCGTCTGTGCCCCGGAGTCGATCATGCCGGAGGAGCCGCTGTAGGACGAAGACACAAGAGTTGGGCCGATTGTCTGGGCGTGCCCCTGAATCGTTTCGAGCGCGTTTTGCTGAGTGCTTGCGACAAGAGTCGTCTCTTCGGCAACCTGCTTGAACGTGTCGCTGCGGGCGAGCGAGTGGTCGATGGCTGCCAACGCAGTGAAGTCGCCGCCGACCGCCGCGCCGAGATCCTGACTGATACCCGTGACCATCTCGTCCGAAAGACGCGAGATCGTCGACTTCAGCTGCACGTTGTGACGCCGCATCTGATAAGTTTGCGACATGTCGCCGACAGAGATGTATTTCATGTCAGATATCCAGAAGTTCTTGCAGCATCGCGTCTATGGTCTGAACGACCTTTGCGTTGGCGGCATAGGCCTTCTCCACGACGAGAAGGGTTTGCATTTCGTAATCCGTGTCGACGCCATCGGCGAGCGACATCTCTTTCAGCGTTTCCTGACGCGCAGTGGTATAGCCTTGAGTGAGTTCGGCAGATTGCCTGCCCGATGACGCGTAGGACAGAAGATCGGAGGCCAGACCAGAAGAGCTGCGCAGCGCGGAACCGAAATCCCCCGAAGCGGGGGCCGATGCTTTGGACAAGGCGCCGGAGAGGGCGTTCAGAATCGTTGCATCGCCGATTGCACCCTGAGATCCGGCCATGAGACCGTCCCGCAGATGCCAGACGGCGCCACCCTGTTCTGGATCGACGATTGCGTTCAGCCTCAGCCGACCAGCCAGGCCAACCTCTTTGGAGGGATCGAGTGCGGTTCCGTCACTCGCGAATTCGAAGGCGTCACCGCGATCGGTGAACAACCCGGGGTCAGTCGAACTTAGAGTCGTGTCGACAGACGAATCCTGGAACCTGTTCACAAGATCCATGGCAAAGGCATCAAGTTGGCTCTGCGCCTCCGGGGCAAGCTCGTCCCGAACAGCAAATGCGGCGCCAAGGGTTCCGCCGCCCAGGGGACCATCATCCGCGGTAGACACGGAAACACCATTGATCGTGATCCCGCTCAGTTCCCCCGAGGAGAGGCTGTAACTCGCCTGCATCACACCAGCCCCATCGAAATCGAGGTGGGCAGCCGTGCCATCAAGCAAGATCGCCCCGCCGCTGGTAAAAAGCGAGATCTGGTTGTTGTCGCGCTGCACGACCCGGATCGGAACGATTTCGGAGATCTGGTTCACCAGCGATTGGCGTTCGTCCATCAGTCCGGCAGCATCGTTGCCGATGGAAATCTGGGTCGTGATCGTCCGGTTCAATTCTTCCAGCTGTGACAGAGTCTGGTTCAGGGTCTGGACCTGTTTGCCGATCGACTTGTCGGCGGTCAGTCGTGTTGCCTGAATATCATCGGAAATGGAATTGACTTTGCTGACGACCGTTGCGGCCGCCTTGACGGTCGCCGTCAGTCGGGGAGTGCTATCGGGCATGCTACCGGCTGTCTGCAACGCGTTCTCGAATTCGGACATCGTGGCAGAAAGCGATCCGGCTGTTTCCGGATCGCCAATCTGCGTTTCAAGACGGTTGTAGAAATCGGTCTTGGCGGTGGAGTTCGCCGAAGCCGCATCGGCCAGCATCAGGTCTTGTGTCACAACCTGATTCACCACGCGGTTCACCCCGACAATACTGACGCCGCCCCCCGTTCCGCCCAAGGTCTGCGAGCTGAGCGAAAGTTCGCGGCGCGCGTAGCCCTCGGTCATCGCATTGGCGATGTTGGAAGAGACGACCTCTGCCATCCGAGATGATGCCGTCAGACCCGAACGGGCGAAGTTGAAGGCACTAGCGATGCTCATGGGTCATCTCCTCCTAAGGCGTTCATCAGGCTCAGCGCTTGATGTTCGTCGTCTCCTGAAGCATTTCATCGACGGTCTGGATGACCTTCGCGTTCGACGAATAGGCGCGTTGGGTCTGGATCAGGTTCGTCAGCTCTGTCGCAACGTCAACGGCGGAGCCTTCACGGGCATAGCCCTTGATGGCGCCGGTCGGGCCGTCGCCCGCGTTCCAGAGATAGAACGACCCTGAGGTGGACGAGACCTGGAAGGTCTGGTTGTCGAGCGCATTCAGGCCGTTGATGTTCGCGACGTCGACGAGCGGAACCTGGTAGACGGTACGGATGAAGCCCGTGTCATAGGTCGCTTTGATATACCCGTTTTCATCGATTTCGACCGAGGTCAGGTTGCCCACTGGCGACCCATCCTTGCTGATCGACGTGGGCGCGAAATCGGACGCCAGTTGAGTCAGACCATTCGTATCGCCCTGCTTGCCGATGGTGACGGTGATGTCCTGCAGCCCGTCGGCCAAGGCAAAGCCCGCAGCATCGGTGAAGTTGAGCGTACCTTCGGTCGAGTCCCAGGTCGGGCCCGCCACCGTGGTGACATTGGCCAGCGTGCCGCCGTTGGTGCCCGTGTTGTCGAATTCGAGCGTATATTCCCCTACGATCCCCGCGCCAAGACCGGTCGGGTTCCCCGTGGTGGCCGAGTCGGTGATTCGCATCGTCCAGGTGTTCGTATTCGGATCGCCGTCATTCGCCGGCAAAGTCGGGGTAAACGAGACCGTCAGCGTATTCGAGTTTCCAAGGTTGCCGAAATACTCGATTGTCGAGGTCTGGGTTTCGCCGCCTGCCCCATAGGCGGTTTCGTCCGCAGGCAGGTTGATCCCCCAGTTCATCGTCGTCGTCGGATCGCCCGCGGTCTGGTTGGCGTTGATCACGACCGGCTCGAGCCCCGAGACGGTATCGCGCGCATTGACCGGAATCGTGCCATCGGCAAGCGCAGGCCAGCCCAGCAAAACCAGACCGGAATCGGTGCGCAGCACGCCATCTTCGTCGGTATGGAAAGACCCGGTCGATGTCATGGTCAACGGTTGATTGCCCAGCCCCCCTTCAAGGGCCGAGGTGTTGGCCACCGGCAGGAAGCCCCGGCCCGAGATCGCGATGTCCATCGCGTTCGAGGTCGAAACCAGAGATCCGCGTTCGTCGATCAGCCGTCCCGAAGACGCCCGGACGCCGCCCGCAGAATAGGTGCCCGCGCTGCGCGTCTGCGTCAGGACCATGCTTTCGAAATCCGCCGTCGCCCGCTTGTAGCCGTATGTGCCCGAGTTGGCGATGTTGTCGGAAATCGTTGCCAATCGCGTTGAGTTGGCCGAAAGACCGGCCACACCCGCGTTGAGCGAAGAAGAAATGGACATAAGAGCGCCTTTCTGCTGCTGCGTCCTCGATCGAAGTCCACACTGCCGCAGTCGCCGTTAAGATCGGCCTAACGCGTAAAATACGTCCGATTTCTTCTTCGTTCGTTTCAGCGCCCGTTGCGCAGCAAGATCAACTCGAGCCTGTTGTTGCGCACCGACATCGGCGTATCGACTGCGTGTTTGCGGTCGGCAAATCCGGAAACCCGTTCCACCCGCGCCGGATCGAAACCCGCTTTTTCCATTAGCTCACGCATCGTCTGGGCCCGCGACGAGGACAGATCCCAGACCGGATTCGCCCGCAGCATCGACGGATAGGAACGTGTATGCCCATTGATTGCGATGTTGTTCTTGGCGAGCCCGAAAACCCGGTTCAGCATGCCGGCAATCTCGCCCAGAATCGGCTCCGGCTCGGCGGTTTCGGGGGCAAAGAGCGGCTCGTCTTCAAGATCGAAGAATTCGACGATCAGCCCTTCATCCGTCACTTTCGTCACGATGTGCCGGGCCATCTGCTCGCTGACCATCGATTCGCCCGAGGTCGCAGAGAGCGCCTTTTCGATTTCCTTGGCCATCCGGTCGAACTCGGCCTGATCGGGTTTTTGCTGCTCCTTGACGGTGCCGCTGTCGCCCCGGGCCTGCCGTTCTTCGGTCGGCGCTTGCCCCGAAGCCCCGGTTCCGTTCTGTGCCACCTGATCTTCGGAAAAGACGGAATCGCCGCCAAAGGCGCCTTCGCCGCCGCCCGAGATCCGGTTGATCGGAATCGTCGGGTTGAAGTAATCCGCAATCCCCTTGCGTTGCTTTTCTGTTGTCGCGTTCAACAGCCACATCAGCAGAAAGAAGGCCATCATGGCAGTGACGAAGTCGGCATAGGCAACTTTCCACGCCCCACCGTGGTGCCCGCCGCCCCCGACGACCTTCTTGCGCTTGATGATGACTGGTGCGACACCATCGTGTGCGCCCATTCCCACCACCTCAATTTCACCCGCGACAAGAGATAGCAGCCGCCACTTAAGGCGGCCTTAACGGCTAAAATCCCAAGCAATCATGAGGGGTTCCGGGTCAGCTTCCGGGGGTGAACCCGCCAAAGCCGCCGCCAAAGAAGCACAAAGGCCCGCCTTCGCGCTGCAGGTCGAAACGGGTGACACGGCCGATGATGATGGTGTGATCGCCGCCCTCGTGCAGGGCCTCGGTCACGCAGTCGAATCGTGCCAGCGTCTCGGGAAGCACTGGCACGCCCTCGCCATTGCGGGCGAGTGTCAGCCCCTCGAACCCGGGACCCGAACGCGAGAATCGCGAGGTCAGATCGCGTTGCACCTCGGATAAAATGTGAATGGCGAACGCGGGCGCCGAGGTGAAATGGCGGTGCCGCATCGAGCTGCGCGCCGCCGACCACAACACCAGCGGCGGATCGAGCGAAACCGAAGCAAAGGAATTGACGACGATGGCGATCGGATTGCCATCATCGACATCGCAGGCGGTGACCAACGCTACCCCGGTCGCAAAGCGGCCAAGCGCATCGCGCAAAAGCCGCGGGTCCGCCGGATCGGGCCGGTGGCCTTTGGCCAGATCTTCGGCCGTGCGGATCGCAGCGTCGATCCTGTCGCTCTCGCTCATGATCTTCCCCTTCCGTCCCGGCCCGAACAGGCCTCAGAAATCGAGGTTTTCCACGCTCAGCGCGTTTTGCTGGATGAATTCGCGTCGCGGTTCCACCACATCGCCCATCAGCTTCGAGAAGATGTCCTCGGCCTCGGCCACATCATCGACGCGCACCTGCAACAGCGTCCGCGCCGCCGGATCGAGCGTGGTTTCCCACAGTTGCTCCGGGTTCATCTCTCCCAGACCCTTGTAGCGTTGCAGCGTCAGGCCCTTTTCGCCCTCTTGCAGGATCGCCGTCAGCAGATCGAGCGGCCCATAGATGAATTGCTCGCGGTCCTTGCGGACCAGGCGGGCTGGGGCGCGGTAGCTTTCCTGCAGGCTCGTGGTGAATTGCGACAGCCGCCGCGCCTCGCCCGAGCGCAGCACCGGGCCATCAAGTGTGCGCACCTCTTCGACGCCGCGCAGAATGCGCGACATCCGCAGCCCGTGATCCTGCGTCGGCCGCCCCATCCAGCCGCGTTCATATTCGAGCGCAATCAGGTCGAGCCGCGCCGAAAGCTCGTCGGCCACGCCCTGCGCATCGGCGTCGATCCGGCCGGGCAGAAGCGCCCCGGCGATCGCCGCCTGTTCGAGAATGCGCTGCGGGTAATGCGTCGGGAAGGCTTGCAGGATGCGACGGATCTGCCGGGCTTCCTCGACCAGACGGGTCAGGTCGGCGCCAATGATGTCGGTGCCGTCGCCCAGCCGCAGGATCGCCCCTTCGACGCCTTGATGCACAAGGTAATCTTCCAGGGCAGCCTGATCCTTCAGGTAAACTTCGGATTTGCCGCGGGCAACTTTGTAAAGCGGCGGCTGCGCAATATACAGATAGCCATGCTCGATCAGCTCCGGCATCTGCCGGAAGAAGAAGGTCAGAAGCAGCGTGCGGATGTGTGCGCCATCGACGTCGGCATCGGTCATGATGACGATCTTGTGGTAGCGCAGCTTCGCGATGTTGAACTCGTCGCGCCCGATCCCGGTGCCCAGCGCGGTGATCAGCGTGCCGATCTGATCCGAGGACAGCATCCGGTCGAACCGCGCCCGCTCCACGTTCAGGATCTTGCCCCGCAGCGGCAGCACGGCCTGATTTTTCCGTTCGCGCCCCTGCTTGGCCGAGCCACCGGCCGAATCCCCTTCGACCAGGAAGACTTCGCTCAGCGCGGGGTCTTTTTCCTGACAATCGGCCAGCTTGCCGGGCAGGCTGGCCACATCCATCGCGGTCTTGCGGCGGGTCAGTTCCCGGGCCTTGCGGGCGGCTTCCCGTGCCAGCGCGGCTTCGATGATCTTGCCGACGATGCCCTTGGCCTCGGTCGGGTGTTCCTCGAACCACTCGGACAGCTTCTCGTTCACCAGATTCTCGACCGCCGGACGGACCTCGGAGGACACCAGCTTGTCCTTGGTCTGGCTGGAGAATTTCGGATCGGGCACTTTCACCGACAAAACGCAGGTCAGGCCTTCGCGGGCGTCATCGCCGGTGAAATCGACCTTTTCGCGCTTCGCGATGCCGCTGTCTTGCGCGTATTTCGTGATCGTGCGGGTCAGCGCGCCGCGGAAGCCCGCAAGGTGGGTGCCGCCGTCGCGCTGGGGAATGTTGTTGGTGAAGGGCAGCACGGTCTCGTGGTAGCTGTCGTTCCACCACATTGCCACTTCGACGCCGATGCCGCGGACCTCGCCGACCATGTAGATCGGCTCGGGCATCACCGCGGTTTTCGAGCGGTCGAGGTATTTGACGAATTCGCGCACGCCACCGTCGTAATGCAGCTCGCTGCGCAGGGGCTCGGCGGGGCGTTCGTCTTCCAGAATGATCCGCACGCCCGAGTTCAGGAAGGCCAGTTCCCGCAACCGGGTTTCGAGCGTCTTGAAGACGTAATCGAGGTTCGAAAACGTCCCCTCGGGGTCGTTGGTTTTCGACGAGGCCATGAACCGGACCTCGGTGCCCTTTTCGCCGGGCGCATCGCCGATTTCGTGGACATGGACCACGCAATCGCCTTTTTCGAAGCGGGCAAAATAGACCTTGTCGTTCCGCCAGACCTTCAGTTCCAGCCAATCCGAGAGCGCGTTCACCACGGACACGCCGACGCCGTGCAGACCGCCCGAGACCTTGTAGGCGTTGCCGCCCTCGTCGGTATTGTTAAATTTGCCGCCCGCATGCAGCTGGGTCATGATGACCTCGGCCGCCGAGACGCCCTCTTCGGGGTGGATGTCGACCGGAATCCCCCGGCCGTTGTCGCGCACCGAAACCGAGCTGTCGGCGTGGATCTTCACCGCCACATAATTTGCGTGGCCCGCGAGGGCCTCGTCGATGCCGTTGTCGACGACCTCATAGACCATGTGATGCAGGCCCGAGCCGTCGTCGGTGTCGCCGATATACATGCCGGGGCGTTTGCGCACCGCTTCGAGGCCTTTCAGGACCTTGATCGACTCCGCGCCATATTCGGCTTTGTTCTTCGGGGTTTCGGTCATCCGCGCCTATCCTGCTGATCGTTGCGGACTTATAGAGTTTCGGGCAGGCAATGTCACGCCTTGGCCACAATATTCAGCGTTTCAGGGGCTGCTTTCCACCAGTTCCGAGGTTCCTGCGACCTCGGTCACCTGCCAATACCGCCCGCGGTCGCCAAGGGAGTCGAAAAGCTCGGCCCCGGTGCCGGTCATCAGCACCTGCGCGGGCAGGGCGCAGATTTCGTCATAGAGCGCTGCCCGCCGCCCGGCATCCAGATGCGCCGCCACCTCATCCAGCAGCAGCACGGTATTTTCTCCGGCAAGCGCCCGGGCATTGGCCAGAAGCAGCGAAATCAGCAGCGCCTTTTGCTCGCCGGTCGAGCATTGATCGGCCGGGATCGCCTTTTCCGCATAGACGGCGGTCAGATCGACCCTATGCGGGCCCTCCAGCGTCCGCCCCGCGGCCATGTCGCGGCGCCGCCCCTCGGCCAAAGCGGTGGTCAGATCCTCCGGCCCTTCGGCGGTCAGACCCAGATCGGCGGCCGGAAAAGCCGTCGCCGCGCCCCGCTGCGCCGTCGCAATCTGCGCCAAGGCCTGGCGCCGATGCGCGTTCATCAGGGCGCCTGCCTCGGCCATCCGGGCCTCCAACGCGCCATACCAGGCGGCATCGCGGATCTCGTCCTTCAAAAGCCGGTTGCGTTCGCGCATCGCCTTTTCATAGGCCAGCACGGCCTCGGCATGGGTCGGAAAGAACGACAGCGTCATCCGGTCCAGAAACCGCCGCCGCCCCTCGGCGGCTTCGATCCAGAGCCGATCCATCGCGGGCACCAGCCACAGCACGCGCAAAAGCCGCCCCAAGGCGACTTGCGCAGCAGCCTTGCCGTCGATCAGCACCTCGCGCGACGATCCGGGCAGGGCCGAGGTCTCGATCTCGTAATCCGACAGCGTCGCACGGATCTTCCAGCCGACCTGTTCCTGCCGCCGGATCAATTCCTCGGCCGAAGCGCGGCGCAGCCCCCGCCCGGGCGAGAGCAGCGACACCGCCTCCAGCACCGAAGTCTTGCCCGCGCCGTTCGGCCCATAAAGCGCCACAGGCCGGGTATCGACCGACAGAACCGCACGCCGATGCGAGCGGAACTGCAACAAGGTCAGATCCCGCAGCATCGCGGCCCTGCTTTTTCTTGGTCCAAATACGCCCTTGCCGCCTGCGTCACACGCGCATCGGCATCACGACATAGACCGCCGAGGTGTCATTGCCCTCGCGCATCAGCGTCGGATCGCCCGAGGAGTTGAACAGGAAGACGGCGTTTTCGCGGTCCACCTGCGACGCGATCTCCAGCAGGTATTTCGCGTTGAAGCCGATCTCCAGCCGCTCGTCGCCATAGGCCACGGCCAGCTCTTCCTCGGCCGCGCCCGCATCGGGGGCATTGACCGAAAGGACCAGCCGGTCCTCGTCCAGGCTCAGCTTCACCGCGCGCGAACGTTCCGAAGACACGGTCGCCACACGGTCGACGGCCTTCGCAAACTCGGCCGCGTCGACTTCCAGACGCCGGGTGTTCCCCATCGGAATGACGCGGGTGTAATCGGGGAACGTCCCGTCGATCACCTTCGAGGTGAGCGTGATTGCCGGCGTCGCGAAGCGCACCTTGGTTTCCGAGACCGAGACCGCAATCTGCGCCTCGTCGTCATCGAGCAACTTGCGCAGCTCGTTCACCGTCTTGCGCGGCACGATCACGCCCGGCATGCCGTTTGCCCCTTCGGGCAGGGCCGCGTCGATCCGCGCCAGCCGGTGCCCGTCGGTCGCGACGCAGCGCAGGGCAGGACCCTCTTCGCCCGTCGCCACATGCATGTAGACGCCGTTCAGGTAATAGCGCGTCTCCTCGGTCGAGATCGCGAATTTCGACTTGTCGAAGAGCCGTTTCAGCACGCCCGCCTTGGCGGCGAAATTCGCGGTATATTCCGACGACGCCATCACCGGGAAATCCTCGCGCGGCAGCGTCGCCAGGTTGAAGCTCGAGCGTCCGGCCATGACGGACAACCGCCCCGCCGCCGCATCATCCGAGAGCTGCACCAGCGACCCGTCGGGCAGCTTGCGCACGATCTCATGCAGCATCACCGCCGAAACCGTGGTCGCCCCCGCGCGTTCGACCTGCGCCGGAGCCTTGTCCACCACCTCGATATCCAGATCGGTGGCGCGGAAGGACACGGTCGAGCCCTCGGCCTCGATCAGCACGTTGGCCAGGATCGGAATGGTGTTGCGCCGCTCGACAACCGACTGGGCCTGAGACACCGCCTTGAGAAGGGCGGCGCGTTCGATGCTGATCTTCATATCCATTCCTCACCGGTTTCCGGGGGCGGCAAGGTAACACGCCGCCGCGCCGGAACAAGATTTTTCCGGACATTCCGCCGCTTTGCGCGGGGCGTCAAGGGTTCAGGATTCCATCAGCCGCTTCAGCAGCCCGATATCCTCGGCCAGTTGCCGATCGGTCGCCATAAGTTCGTCGATCTTGCGGATGCCATGCATGATCGTGGTGTGATCGCGGCCCCCGAACCGACGCCCGATTTCGGGCAGCGAACGGGTGGTCAGATGCTTCGACAGATACATCGCCACCTGCCGCGGACGGGCGATGGTGCGCAGACGCTTCGGCCCGATCATGTCCGACAGACGGACGTTGTAATGCTCGGCCACCTTGCGTTGAATCTCCTCGATCGTCACGCGACGGTCAGACGCGCGCAGGATATCGGCCAGACATTCCTGCGCCAGATCGAGGGTGATTTCCCGACCGACGAGCGAGGCAAAGGCGAACAGCCGCGTCAGCGCGCCTTCGAGCACGCGGACGTTGGTGGTGATCCGATGCGCGAGGAATTCAAGCACGCCCGAGGCCACGACGACCCCCGGGTTGCGGGCAGCATAGGCCTCGGTTTTGGTTTGCAGGATGCCCAGACGCAGTTCGTAATCGGTCGGATGCAGGTCGACGACGAGCCCGCATTGCAGGCGGCTTTTGATCCGCTCCTCGAGATCCTTGATCTCGCCCGGCGCGCGGTCGGCGGAAATCACGATCTGCTTGCCCTGATCGACCAAGGCGTTGAAGGTGTGGAAGAATTCTTCCTGCGTGCTGTCCTTGCCGGCGATGAATTGCACGTCATCGACCATCAGCACATCGACCGAGCGGAACAGCTCCTTGAAATCCATGATCTGACGGTCGCGCAGCGCCTGCACGAAGCGGTACATGAACTGCTCGGCCGAGAGATACAGCACGCGCAGCTCGCCATGCTGGGTTTGCAGATCATGCGCGATGGCGTGCATCAGGTGGGTCTTCCCGAGCCCGACGCCGCCATAGAGAAACAGCGGGTTGAAGGTGACCGGGCCGCCTTCGGCCACGCGGCGCGCGGCGGCATGGGCGAGCTCGTTCGGCTTGCCGACGACAAAGCTGTCAAAGGTGAAGCGGGCGTCGAGCGGCGCCCCGGGAAGCTCCTGCTCATCCATTGCGCGCAGGGTCCGGCGTGGGGCGGCCGGTGCCTTTTCTGCGACGGGGCGGGTTTCGACCGGCGGCGCAACCGGGCGGCCTTCCGGCACGCGGATCGCGACGCGTTCGGCGGCAACGCCGGAATTGCGCAGCTCGCGCAGAATCGGCTCGCCATAGTTGCGCGACACCCAGTCGCACATGAATTTCGTGGGCGCTTCGAAAGAGACGATGCCGTCCGACAGGTCGATCAGCTGAAGGGGCGCGATCCAGGTGTTGAAGTTGGTCCGGCCGACCGTCCTTTGTAGCTCATTGCACACCTGCCCCCAGAGTTCGTTCGTCATGTCTTTTTCCATCGCTTTTCATACCGACACTCGTCACCGACACGGGTCCACCTTGCGGTGGGGCGGGAATGAAGACATGCCGAACCACCCGGATAACCCGGTGGCGGCATCACCTGCCAAACCGGAGCATCTGCTCCCATTTGAAACGGATCACACCCTCAGCGTCGAAGCTTGCGGCTTCTTATGGTGCGGCAGCAACTTGGCCCCGCTTCGACCTTTCGGATGCGTCTTGTCCCCCAAGACGACGTGAATCGCCTGCTGACGCTAGCAAGCGGGCGAGGGCTTCTGCAACCGAACTTCGCGCTTGACGCCTACTTTCCCCAAATCGAATCTGCGCCCCCCTTG